>JAHBXT010000001.1:0-1200000 GCA_019636385.1 Pirellulaceae bacterium
GCGCAACTGCACTACTGCTAGCAACCGGCATACACTAACCTCTTTCCTTGGTTAATGTCAAATCAAGTTTTAACTATTACACATCAACAAAGTCGCGCGGCACACCGAAGAACCTCGCGTGCCCAGATTGAAAGGTGTAAGCCACACCGTACGAAAGAACTGTTCCGACGGGAATCAGAAGCAGCTTTGCGATGTCTCGGTTGCTGTCAGCCATTGGCGATATCTGCTTATTACACTGCACAGCGCAGCTTTAACGCCGCCCAGTTCACACAAACAGCCAACCACTAGCCATCGCTGTACAGTTTCGCGGCTGCTGAAATCATGTGGTCCCGATGCTTATCCAAATGCCCGTATACGCGGCTCACCATCGTCACATCTGAATGGCCAAGCAGCTCTGCAACCTCGGCGATCGACAATCCTTTCAACAGCCCATTCGTCGCAAACGTATGCCGATACGAATAGGCAACTACTGTCGACGGCAAGCCCAGATTTGTTCGCAGTCTCCTAATTTGACCAGACACGGAATCTTTTGTCCACGCACCGCCACGGGTATTTCGGAACAGCGGCCCTTTCGCATGCCTCGCAATCATCATCTTTGTTAAAGATTGTAGGCAGGGCGACAAATACACCACCAAGGGGCGGTTCGTCTTGGCTTTGGTCTTATGATCCTTGAAAATCCAGCAGCGACCATCAGCCGACACCTCCCTGGCGGTGACCTCTCGAATCTGCCTTGGCCGAGCCCCGCAGCGAGACGCGATCAAATACATCCGCAGCGCTGGACTGGCCGCCTGAACTAACATCTTGTGCTGTTCATCCGAAATCGTTTCGGTGCGAACATTAGCCGCCGGGCACTTCAGGTCATCCAATGGATTCGTTGCGATCTTCCCGCGTTTCTTTGCCCAATTGAACACAGTCTTAACCGCACGAATAGCATCCTTGCGAGTCGTTGGAGACCACTGCTTGACCTTCGTTTTTTCCTCTTCTGACCACTTCACCACGTCGACCGGCAACAAATGCTGAACCTGCTTACCCCCTAGCGCTGCCGAGAACTGATTCAAATACGACCAGTTGATCTTAAACTTAGCCTCAGCCTTTCGATGTTCATGTGACTGCAAGTACACCCTGACCAGCGTCCGTACATTTACCATTGGGCCTTCAGCAAACTTGCCGCCAAGCATTTGTCGCCAAATCTCAAATGCCGTTTTCTTGACTGAATCGAGGCGAATGAATTGCCCGTGATCGCCCTTCACATACCAGCACTTGCACGACTTTCTGTAGAACGGTTGGCGCATGAATCGACTCACCGAGACACTCTTGGGCAACGTGAGCCAGTGACTAAACCAGCTCGAATTGCCAGACTGTATTGAGTCCGATTCAGGTATTCAACGGAGTCGACTTCCGAAGAAACGGTGCAATTTTGGTGCAAACAACCCGCCAGGGGTGTTTTTCTCAAAACGCGATGTCGCCCTAACTCCTTACCTCCAAAAGAATTAGAAAATCGGGCCGGCGGGATTCGAACCCACGACCTCTACCACCCCAAGGTAGCGCGCTAGCCAGGCTGCGCTACGGCCCGATTTTTTATTCGTTCGAGGTTAATTCTCAAACGACGATACAAACGGTAGACAAATTGTGTGGCCTCGGACGACTAGCTGGAACACTCAGTTTTGCTGACGCAGTAGATGTGACTACACTACGGGCGACAGCCTGTCATACCAACCAAAATCGCTTCCGTTGCCGAAGAGCCTGTATTTTACTGGCAATAATTACCCTGGATAGTGCCCTGGCGATGGCCGACCGCGATCTTGGATAGCGATGGACGGCATAGTAGAATGCTTCTGAATAATCGACCGCGCTCGGCCGTAGCGTTAATTCTCGGTTGTTCTCACTTGTTTGTCCTGCTACTTGGCCGTCCCATTTGAGGTACTTCGTTATGCTTGCGTCAGGCTTTAAGCTACTGGCTGCGTTTGTCGGCGCAACCTGCTTTTCGTGCTTTGCCGTTGCTCAGGAGAGACAAGTGGACAACTTTAGCGATTCATCAACTCGCTCGGCCGAAGATGGCACCGCCGCTGACAGCCAGGGCGAGTTGGCTCGGGCTACCTTTGGCAATGGATGTTTCTGGTGCACGGAGGCCGTCTTCCAGAGAGTCAAAGGCGTTTCCGAGGTCGTCAGCGGATATATGGGTGGCAAGGTACCCAACCCTACCTATGAGCAGGTATCCACTAAAAAGACAGGCCATGCCGAGGTGCTTCACTTGCGCTATGACCCTAAAGTTGTGTCCTACGAAAAGCTGCTGGAGATTTTCTGGAAGACGCACGACCCGACGACTCCCAATCGCCAGGGGAACGACGTGGGGCCGCAATACCGAAGCGTCATTTTTTACCACGACGACAGTCAGCGCGAATTGGCCGAAAAATACAAAAAGCTACTGGACCAATCCAAGGCGTTTTCAAAACCGATCGTTACCGAAATCTCCCCTGCAGCGACCTTTTATCCTGCCGAAGACTATCACCAGAACTACTACAACTTGAACAAGAACGCCAATCCGTATTGCCGTATGATCCAGTACAAGCTGGAAAAGTTTCGCGAAGTCTTTCCAGATCAGGTAGATCCGGAAAAGGATCGCGTCAAATAGTCGATTCATGGCGCTGGAGAGAGACTTATTGTGGCTTGACGTCTAGCCACAAAGTGTCGTGCACCACGAATTGCCACTCGCCCTTGTAGACTTGCAACTCGCCGATAAAGTTCATAGCGTCGCCGACTTGGAACTTGCGGTACATTTTCAAGCGCAAGTCTTTGTCATGAGACCAGACGTCATATTGGTGATCAAACAGTCTGACTCGAAACGGCTTCTCGCCCGAAACTGTCGCTTGCACCAACAAAATCTGACCTAGGTAGTCTGCTGTTTGCAAAGCTGCATCCGAGCCAAGACTGTTGGCTAATTTCAATCCGTTGACGGTAACGGCTTGGTAGTTGACAGGCAGTGGCTGCGACGGGTTACCCTCGGTGGGACTGCCAGGGTTCTCCAGCTTCATGAACTGCTCAGTTGCACCTGGGGGAACAATTCGAAACCTGGCGTAGATTGGCAAGTGATCGGAAAAACCTCCGGCGGTACCATCCATCATCCGCCAGGGCAGGGGCGCCCGGGTGCCTGGCTGAGCATTTAAGTTCTCGAAAGCCGCGACCGTGAAGCTATTGTCGACGTACTGTAATCCCGTCGAGTCGTACATGCCGGATGAAATAATCATCTGCATCAGGGTTCCCCAATAGCCGCGATAGACATCGCTGCCGCGCCGATCTGTGGGTAGCTCGTACCACAAATTGTATAGCTTGGGAGCCGACCGCGATTGAACGGCCAACTCATCGCCCTGGCTACCCAGAACATCGTTCATTGCGGTTTGTGGCATGTCGTGGTAGCGTTCCGATTGATTGTAGTGACTGTTAAAGTCACCGCCGATGATCACGTCAGCCAGCGGTTCAGAAACAAATACTTGATCCAATCTCCGACGCAATACTTGGGCATTGTTCACACGAATTTTCTCGGACTCGGGGTCATCGGCACCCGACTTCCAGTGGTTGTTGAAGGTGTGCAGAAGCTGTGGACCAACCTGATGAACAGCCTCAAGAATCCCTCGAGCGCCATCGGTGTGATGCGTCTGTGAATGGACGATGGGAAATCGCGAAAAAGTCGCATTGACATGGGCGACGGTTCGTCCGGTGGGATCAGGACGATACTGGCCTACAACGACATGATACGGCCCGAGGCCAGCATCATGTAGCGTTTTAAGCAGGAAGGCCTCAACCGGCAAATCGCGGATTTCCTTGCCGGCCGATTCAGTCAGTACTTGGCGGATATTCTGGTTGGCAAACTGCTTGAGTACTGCTTGATAATCTGTTGGTTGGGACGAAGGTGTTTGGTCCGCCTCCAGCTCTTGAAACAGAATGATATCCGGTCCGCGCCCAGCCTGCACCTTAGACAGTACCTGCGCAATGTTTTCCAGCTTCTTCAGCAGGTGCTTGGGACCGTAACTCTCAGGTTTGTAGTCATCAAATAGTGCGACGCCATCGATGTCGAATAGATTCTCCACGTTGTAGCACAGGACCGTGAAGGTATCGTCCTGGGCTACCAGCAGACTCGTGCTGCCACCGAGTGTCACCATCGATGCTAG
This sequence comes from Pirellulaceae bacterium, assembly GCA_019636385.1. NCBI lineage: Bacteria > Pseudomonadati > Planctomycetota > Planctomycetia > Pirellulales > Pirellulaceae > Pirellulaceae bacterium. The sequence continues at coordinate 4,167 of JAHBXT010000001.1, forward strand.
AAAAGCTAGCCAAGTACGTCGAATCATTTTGTTTTGTTTCCGTAAAGCACGCCAAGAATCGATCAGCCGCTGTGCGCTCGCACGCGGCTAGTGCAAACACGATCCCAGAATCGAAGGCTAACGCGTACCGGCTGATACGGCCTCCACAGCGCCTGCCGATTCCAACTTGGGATGTAGCCTATTGGACTCCAGAAATTTCAGCAGCACGGTTCTGAACTGTGGGTTGACAAAGGCACTCATGTGATCGGCACCTTCGATGGGCACTAATTGCAGCTTAGGCAGTACACCGACTAACGGATCGACGCTGGTTTTCAGCGGGTCTTGATCGCCGATCAAGGCCAGGACCGGCAAACGGCTTTTGCGCAAATCTGTTTCCGGTACCAGCAATCCATCGCGCCCGCGCATCAAGGCCGCCAAAGCCAAGTGATCGTTGACCATCATCGTTACGAAACTGGTCGACCGAAGTTGCTCGTCGGTAGGAACGGGTTTCCCTGGCGGCGTTAGCGCCTTGAGCAGCGGACCAACGCTGCGATCCTTTTCCAGCGCTTCCGCCAATTCATCCAAGGTAGCTTGGCGAGGATCCTCGGCACGCGGCCAGCCAGCACCACCCAGCGTTACGGAGATTAAACGCTCGGGTGCCGTGGTCAAAAGTTTGCAGGTAATAAAAGCTCCCATTGAATACCCGACGACATGAGCGCGAGCAATCTGCAAGTGATCCATCAGTCGTGTGACATCATGAACCAGCTCGATGCCGTATTGATTGGAATCGTGAGGCTTGTCGCTGCGGCCATGTCCGCGCATATCCAGCGCGATCACGCGAAAGTTATCGTCCAAAGCGTCGACAACTCCCGGCAATACCCAATTTAGCCGAGAGTTCGCGGTAAAGCCGTGGATCAAGATCACCGGCTCACCCTGACCCTGCTCGAGGTAGCATATTCGAACGCCATTGGAGTCGAAAAATCTCTCCTCTGCCGCGCACGCCGCACCGGTTGCAAGAATCACAAACATCAACATCAACCAGCGCGAAAGCATTTTTAATTCTCCTGTTGGGTCGCAATACGACGAACGGTCCAGAGCCACTTCAAGCAAGCTGACTATCAAGGCTCGCGTACGAGAATGAGTCATGATCGTTGACGCGACGCGCAATGTCAACAAGCGAATAAGGCGAGAGTTGTAGTCGTAGACGAAACTATCCACCGCTGAAGTTGATGACATTGGGCGGGGGAGTCGCAGGGAGTCTACCTGGATTCGTGACTCTGGACGCCGACGGCTGTGACTGCCGTCGGCTGCGCCTCTACTTGTCAGCATTTCCGGCCTCTATGGGATACTACGGCTTGCCGTTCAAGAAGTTGGGGAGCCAGAGACTGATTTGAGGTAAGTATGTAATCAACAGCAGCGTGATGGTTAGCGGGATCCAAAATCTGAATGTTCCGCGAATCACCACAGCTAGTGGGGCTCCGCAGACGGAACTGAGTACATACAGTACCAGACCCACTGGCGGCGTTAGAAGTCCGATGACGAGATTCAATATCATAATCATGCCCAGGTGCAGTGGACTGATTCCGTATTGTACGGCGGTTGGCAACAGGATGGGGACGGTAATCAGCAAGGCCGAAACGGGCTCGAGCAACATGCCGACGACTAGCAGTATCAAGTTCAGCAGTAGCAAGAAAACCCAGCGGTCGTCGGTTAGACTGGTTAAAGCAGCAGCAACCAGTTGCGGACCCTGCTCGCGTGCAATTACCCACCCGAATAATCCAGCGGCAGCGACAATCAGCATGATGGTGCCAGTGGTTTGTGTCGTGCGGTGCATGATTTCCAGTAAGCTGGCAAATGTCAGCGTGCGGTAACATAATCCGAGCAACATCACATATAGCACGGCAGCGGCAGCTGCCTCGGTGGGCGTAAAGACTCCACCCAAGATGCCTCCAAGAATAATCACTGGCGTCAGCAACACGGGGAGCGCTTGCAGCACCGCTGACCCGGTCGCAATCGAGTCTTCTGGTAACCGATCACATTCGGGATGTCTACGAGCGTAGCGAAAGACCGAAAGACATAATATGGCAGCTAACAACAGAGCTGGAATGATGCCGGCAACGAACAGAGCACCAACGGGGACTCCAGCCGTGACGGCGTAAATAATGGCTGGAATGCTGGGCGGCATGATTGGACCGATTAGCGACGAGGCTCCGGTTAGCCCCAGCGAGAACCCTTCGTCGTAACCGCGTTTCTTCATGGCTGGGACCATCACGCTGCCCAGTCCAGCGGCATCCGCTACTGCAGCGCCGCTCATCCACGAGAACATCACGCTGCTGAGCACGTTGACATAGGCCAAACTACCTGGCAGCCCGCGCAATACCGCTTGCAGCAAGCGAAATAGTCGGTCGGCCAGTCCGGCTGCGTTGCTGACGTAGCCCGTCATGATAAACAACGGCACAGACAACAATGGAAAGGAATTTATAGCCGCCAACGTCCGCTGCAAGGCGACTCCCAAGGTGATGTCCGGCGAAATCACGACATACAAGAGGCAAGGCAGCAGCATGCTGATCGCCACGGGAACGCGAATCAAGAGTAGCAGCAAAACGCAGCCCACCAACAAAGTCAAAGTCATGTCGGCTTGGCTCCAGTCGTCCGAGTGTGGATGTCCGTCCGCGTTTGGATGTCTACTGTGGCGGAAATCTGACGGTCTCTGCTTGACCGATCCGCCGACGCGCCAAGTTGATCCAGCGGTTGGCGAACACAAGAGAGCCACACCAAATTGAGGATATTATGCAACGTCATCAATAGCAGTCCGACACTTAAGGCACCGTACCAGATGCTCTTGGGAATCCCCAGGGCTGGTGAGGCAACCGGATGCACATACCACACAAAGCGCAAGCCACCTACACATAACGCTCCGCACGTTGCAGCCACAACAATGCAGGCCAATGCGTCCCACCATTGCCGGGCGTTTTGACGTAGACGACTGGACCAAAGATCGACGGTAATATGCCGGCCCTCGGCCATGACTCTTGAGGCTGCTAAGAATGTGAGCCAAATCATGCTCAGCCGGGCAGCTTCTTCACTCCACGAAAACGGCGCACGAAACATATAGCGAGCGATCACTTGAGACCCCATCACTATGAGCAAGACTCCCAGCATGGTTGTAGCCAGCCACCTTTCGACATCCATCACAATTTGCGTTACCCGCCGCAGCTGCTTCGCCATCCCGGCTCGTTTAATCTGGTCATCAGCCACGGCCGTTCGATTTCCTGAAAGCTGACTCCCTAGCCGAGTGTCGTTGGGGTCATGAGGATTTGCGCGTGGTTCGGATGGCTGGTTCATCGCGGTCTCCCTTGGGCAGTTGCCGATGTTTCCTTCTTTATCGGCTCGATACCCGCAATTTGGCAGTACAGCTCACTAAATGGAAAGCCCGTGGCGAAATGTCGATGTGCAAGCTGCCGGAAAGCGTCTACATCAACATCTTCGATAATCTGCATTGTGCCTTCACGGCGCCATTGGTCCATCAGCTCCTGTTCCCGTGCCTCGGAGCCGCGATAAACATCCCGTCCCAACTGAGAAATGCTCTCCTGCAGAGTTGTCTGCTGAGCAGCCGTTAATCGCTGCCAGACACGTTCGTTGACTAGTATCTGGATGGAGGATTGAATATGGCCGGTCAGACACAAACATTTTTGAACTTCGTGAAAGCCCATCGCCTGGATCACCGGCACCGGATTTTCTTGACCGTCGGCGATCCCTTGCTGTAAAGCCAGATAAACTTCTGCGAAAGGAATCGGCAGCGGGCTGGCCCCGAGTGCTCGACCGGACTCTTGCCACACCCGGGCGCCTGGCAGCCGCAGTCGGAAGCCTTGCAAATCCTGTGGCGTGCGGATGGGACGATTGGCGGTAATGTGCCGAGCGCCGTAGATCCAGGTATCGAGCACACGCACGCCATATTTCAGCTTCAGTTGTTGCCAGTGTTGCGCCAATAGCGGACCGCGCGCCACCTCCAGCATGTGATCCAAGTCGCGAAAGACATAGGCCGCGTCAAACACACCTAGCGGCGGATGCCACATCGCCAAGAACGACGGCCCGGCAATGGCCAATTCCAGTTCACCGGCTACCAATTGCTCTAGCAACTCTTCTTCGTTGCCCAATTGAGCTGACGGGAATACGGCCACACGTAAATCGCTACCAGCTGTTCGCAGTCGCTGCTCTAATTGAGCGGCCCCGAAGTGATGCGTGGGCGAGAGTACTTCGTATACATGCGCCATTTGCAATCGCGGCGGTACTTCAGACGCAACGTTCGCCCCGCACCCGCTCACATGACCTAGCAACAGGAGAAAACCCAGCAGGCGAGCTGTATCGAACACAATCGCAGATGCGCTCATTAGTTCACCGCGCCGCTGAGTTCTGAATTCTTAGTTGACGTAGTATGATGACGGTCTACGCGACCACCAGCCAACAACAGAGCCAGAGCCAATCCGCTGGAGCACATACAGGCCACCAACATAGATGCCGCCGAGTAGTGTTCAATCAACCAACCACCAACGGCTCCACCCACGATGACCGTAAAGCTCAAGAACACCGCATCCATGACTGTCATTGCCGATGTTTGCACATGGGTATCAACAACCGTAAAGATGTAATTTCTAAGCGCGGTCAGTAGCAATCCAAAGGCCAAGCCCTCGAGAATCGCCGTTGCCATGATAATCCCTGGCGTCTGAAAATAGATGATCAGGCCGTATCGCAACATGTATAGACAGCCGGAGATTACCATCAATTTGCGCGGGGCCATTCGCGACAGTAACCATACCGACGCAAACATCGCGGGAATTTCCGCCATCACTCCGACAAAAAACGTCCACCCCAAATCGCGGACTCCCCCACCAGTGTCTTTGATTAGTAAGCCTTGGAAATTGAAAGTCGTCTGCACTCCCAAATACATGAAGAAGATAACGATCAGGATATACAGGTATGCACCGTTGCCGAACAGGTATTTGATCGCCCGAATGATCGTCAAACGCGGCACTACCGCAGATGATGTGGGTGATGTTGCCTCCGGCTGAGACTCGATCGCATCGGGGATGATCAGTGACGTCAGACACAGCAGGATGGCGGCAACTTGAGCGACGATGAACATCATATTCCATGACACAAATTCGACCAAATAGGCAGTCATGAGTGCGGTCGAGGCCCAGCCCAACGATCCAAATCCGCGAATGCGCCCAAACAACGGCTGCTGGTGGTGATGGCCTAAGTGCTTGAGCGTCCACGAATCCAGCATCGGGCCGATGGGTTGTTGCAAGAACCCGACGACAGCCATGCAGGGATAGACCCAGCGCAAACTATCGACTAATGGAAAACTGCCCAGCACGATGACCAGCAAGCCCGCAGCGATAGCTACAGGAATGCGTAGGCTGGTGAGCTTGTCCGACAGGTATCCAAATACGTTCTGACCAATCAGAGCTGACAGCGTGTAGACCGACATCATCAGACCGATATTCGATTCCGAGATAGCGCGCTGGTCCTGAAAATAGAGAGTCCAGTACCCTAAAAAGGCCGCAGACATCGCCCAGTACAGGTAGATCGCCAAGCGAAATCGCCAAAATATCTGCGACAGACTCAGCATATTATGCAGCTTGATGCGAGTAGTCAGGGTCGAATTCACTACGCAGCGTCTCGATTGCCTGTTGAATGAAATCCTCTGTAATCGGACGCTCGTTCAAAATGGAATAGCTGTACCCTTTTTCTTCGACGTAGGCATTGCAGGCCCGCAACGCCCGGCAAACATCATCGTAGCTGATATCCATCGAGGCGGGATGGATGGGGACACCAGCTTGTTTAATCAGCGATTTTATGGCGGCGACATCGTTGTCTTGCAGGAGGCTCATCAGCAAAATCCCGAGGTTAATCACCTTGCCGTGCAGAAAGTGTTTGCGCGTGAGTGCCTCCAGGCAATAGTAGAAGAAGTGCTCAGACCCTTCTTCGTATTGACAGTGACCGACGCGATAATTTTCGACGGCTACGAAACGAAAACCCTCCATCAACATGCGGATGCCGCGCTGGCTGACAGCGTAGACTTCTGGCATGTTATTTTTGACATCCTGTAGGATGCCGGCTGTCTGCTGATACAACGTTTCGTCCATTTGGCTGCGCCCCTGGGCTACCGCCAATCGCCAATCAAATAACGCGGTATGGCAACTAAGTAGATCGCATACTCCAGAGCGATTCATGACAGGTGGGGCTGACTGAAGGATGTCAAAGTCACAGTAAATCTTGTGCGGAAACATCTGACCCACATACTGCACTTTGCCGTCGATGCGCAACGCGATGGGATACGAGAACATTGCATCTACCGAAATCGCCGTGGGAACTTGGAAAAGCGGGCGCTGCGATTTCCAGGCATGGTACTTGGCAATGTCCATGGCCATGCCACCCCCCAGGCCGATAGCCACGTCAAAAGGTTCTAACGCAGCGTGCTCGTTCTCCAGTTTGCTGGCTTCCATCGTTTGAGCCATAACTAACTGAGGCTGCAAGGGTTCCATACGGCTGCCGTACAGTTCCCACAATCTTGGGTCGGTAACCAACAATACACGCTTACCCCGGGCAAGTTCGAGCAGCTCACCTGAGCAGTTTTGCCCATACACCACGTCGTACTCAATTGAGTTCTTGCTTGTCATCTGTGAGCCTGTACGGTAATTCTTGGGGGGCTAGTCGCCAGTCGCCTGCCGCCAGTGGCGTGCTCTGCTATGATTGAGCAAGTTACTCAGGCACGCAACCGTCCGCGAATGAAATCCGCCTGATTTTTCGAGAGGTCTCTATGGAAATCAGCTCATCTTTCGTTGGAACCCAGCTTCGACCGCTGTCGATCGAAATCACTTCGCGCCAAGCCATGAATTATGCGGCCAGCGTTTTCGACGATAATCGAGTCTATTTTGATGATGTTCATGCCAGTGGAATTGTGGCGCATCCCATGATCGCCTGCGCGATCACCTGGGCTATCTCGCGCGACTTCGAGCAGTTTCTAACGTCGGGCAGCTTTCCGCACCACGTTCGCCGCCAACAAGTTCATTACAGTGAGAGCTTGACTTGGCATCGCCCGCTGCGTCCAGGAGATCGCCTGGAGGTGACAGGAGATATTGTAGCCATCGTACCGCACCGCGCGGGAACGCATTTTGTCGTGCGCTATCGGGCGGTAGACCAGCAGGGGCAACCGGTATTTACCGAGTACGCCGGAGCAATCTTGCGCGGCGTGCAGTGCTGTGATGAAGGTCGTGGAGAGGAAAATTTGCCGGCAGTTCCCCGATTTGCCAAGTCTCCAGAGATGTGGTCGGCTGAACTGAAGATTCACCCTCTGGCTGCGCATATCTACGATGGCTGTGCCGACATGCACTTTCCTATCCACAGTTCCCAGGCGTTTGCATTGTCGGTCGGTTTGCCAGGTATCATCCTGCACGGGACCGCCACATTGTCCTATGCCGTTAGCGAGTTGCTGCGACGTGAAGTTGGCAATGACCCAACACGGCTGCAACAACTGGATTGTCGATTTACAGGCATGGTAGCGCCCGGCTCAAGCGTATATTTGCAGTTGCTAGGCAACGAACCGAATCAGAAACACGCCGATTTGTTTTGGCAGGTTGTAGGAACTGATGGTCGACCGGTGATTAGCAACGGCAGATTGCGTGTTCAAATCGACTAGTTGGCGAACACTCACTATTGACAACCAAAGCAAAAGAATGGGGGCTCAATGATTGATCAGTCGACCGCTGTACTGCCGTCGGTAACCCGGATTTTTGAGTGTGTCCAGCATTGGGCGCGCGTTACACCGGATTCGGAAGCTATTGTTTTCCAAGACCGGCGGCTGACCTATGCCGAACTGCAAGCAGCCATCGATAGAGCAGCTCGAGCGTTGCTGGCCGCCGGCACTCGGCCTGGCGATCGGGTGGCCATGCTGGCAATGGCATGTCCAGAATTCATGATTACGTTTTTGGCCGCCAGTCAAGTCGGTGCGATGTGGTTGGGATTGAATCCCAAGCTGAGCGCTCGCGAGTTGAGTTACATCCTGAACGATTGTCGCCCCAAGCTGTTGTTCACAGTGGATAGCTATGGCGGCAAGTCCATGGCGGAGGAGTTGGCGCGAGTCGATTTGAAAGGCGCTGGCGTCGACGCGACAGTTGTCATGGGCCAGCCGTGGGCAGGTGTTCGGTCGTATCATGAATTCACAGCCGCAAGTGTCCACGACCTGACGTCTGAACTGGCAGCACGTGCTGCCCAGGTACAACCAGACGATGATGTGTTACTGATGTATACGTCGGGCTCGACGGGACAACCCAAAGGTGTAATTCAGACGCATCACAGTATTTTGGTTAATGTTCAACAACAGGCGCGCTGCTTTTACATGGATCGCTCCACGCGGTCTCTGCTGCACTTTCCCATCAATCACGTGGCCGCCGATGTTGAAATTGGCTATGCGACGATGTTCATCGGCGAGCGCTGGTCATGATGGATCGCTTTGATCCGGCGGCGACCTGAAATACTGGGCCGTGAAAGACACGATGCTGGGCAGATTCCGGCCATGTTCTTGATGCAGCCACTTTTGCCCCAGTTTCGCGAACACGGACTTCAGTGGCCTGAAAGGCAATTATGTGGGGAGGTGCGCAGCCCCCATGAAACTGTTGCCCGGACTCAAGCAAATCAGTCAAGCGACGGTGCTATGCTGATGACTGGGTATGGTTCGACTGAGGCGTGCGGTTTCATTACCTATACAACCAACTGACGATTTGGAGCAGTTGGCTACCAGCGTGGGCCGCGCCTGAAGTTTGAGCTGGCAGTTGACGACCAGCGACAGCCACTGCCAACCGGACACTGGAGCTCGCGATTCGCGGACCGTTTCTGTTTAGGAGTATCTCAATAAACCCGAAGCGACAGCTCAGGGCCAAAAAGATGCCGATGGCTGGTTTTTACACTGGCGACCTGGGCTATCTGGACGGCGCGGTGCTGTATCTAAACGGCCGCAAATCAGAGATGTATAAGACAGGTGGCGAGAATGTCTTTCCGCGCGAGATCGAAGATGTATTGTGTGAACATCCAGCGGTGGCATTGGCAGCCGTGATCGGCGTGTCCGACCCGTTGTATCAGGAGGTTGGTTATGCACTGGTTATGCTGCGTCCTGGCGCGTCCATTACGCCTGACCAGCTCAAAGAGCATTGCCAGTCGCACCTAGTGAACTTCAAAGTCCCCAAGACGATTGAAATCCGCCCGATGTTGCCGCTGCTGGCCAATGGCAAAGTGAACAAGTTAGAACTCAAACGCGAAATTGCAGCCACGACTACGAGCCATGGTGCTACGCCGTAGGGGTGGGACGCGCCACGCTGCTGCACTGTATAATATTTGAATCACAACAGTTATCAAGACAGGACAGCACGATGACACCCATGTTAATTTATGGTGCCAATGGTTACACCGGTGAACTCATTACGCGACTGTCCGTCGAGCGCGGCATGCGTCCGCTGCTAGAGCAGACCTCGAATTGATGTAGCGTCGGATGTAGCGGATTTGCTTTAATACATTTTGCCCAAGGAGGTGGCCAAATGCGTGCTTATTCGATGGATTTGAGAATTCGTGTACTCAAGGCCTGTGATTCAGGGTTGGGAACGACGGAAGTTGCCGAATTGTTTGACGTGTCGACCGCTTGGATTCGAAGGCTCAAGCAACGCCGTCGTGAAACAGGTCAAATCGGTGCTCGTGAGCAAAGACACGGCCCGCTTCCCAAACTACACGGACACGAAGAGGAGCTCGTGAGAATTGTCGAGGAACAGCCGGATCGAACGGCCAAAGGAAATCGCGGCATTACTTCCGCTTTGCATCGCATCAAACCGTCGACCGCTTTGTTCGTCGTTTGAACTATCGATTTAAAAAAAGACATTGACGGCGGCCGAGCAGCAGCGGCCTGATGTAGCAGAGAAGCGGCTGCGATGGCGTCGTTGGTGCCACACCTGGACGCAAGGCGATTTGTCTTTCTCGATGAGATCTTGGCAAAAACAAATATGTCACGCTTAGAGGTAGAGCCCTCCCGGGCAAGCGAATCATCGGAAATGATCCCCCACGGCCATTGGAAAACCACGACTGTATTGATGGGACTACGATCCGAAGGAATCGTATCTCCATTGGTCATTGATGGGCCGGTGAACGGTTTCGGTCTTTCTAGCTTGGATAAAACAGCAGTTCTGCAAAGAGCTTCGCTATAAAGACATTGTCGTCATGGACAATCTCTCGGGCACTTTCAAAGTCGCCGGAGTCGTCGAAAGCCTTATCGAGTCGGTTGGCGTTCGCTACCTTCCCTGCCCGCCCGACCCTGGGAACCCGATCGAAAATCTCTGCAGTAAACTAAAGTGGCTGATTCGAAGCGAGGCGACCCGGACCGTCCAAGCCCTCTGGAACGCAGTTGGCAAACTGGTCGACCGATTCCATCCGAAGGAATGCCTCAACTACATTATCCATGCCGGATATCGCCTGAAGAATACAGCCGCTACAACTACTTGAGGTCTGCTCTAGGTTGGTATTGAAGAGGTGGCGGAACGAACGCCGGTATCTCAATGGCCTCGTTGCAGGTTGGGCAGTTGCCTGACATGCCCGAATGAGACTGCTCTACAAGTATGTGTTGCCCACAGTGGGCGCACTCAAGTTTAAGAGTTTGATTGGTAGCTTCCATTTTTAGTGTGCGCGTGAAATGTCGCCGAACGACCCGGATCACCGGGCCGGGAGTTATCTATCCATTGTCAACTCGGCTTTTCCGGCTCCGGTGCATCCGTTGGTTAGGACTTCTTTCTGCGGATCCGTTGGATTTGGTTCCGGCGTGAAATTCATCCGCACCTTCCTTGACCGAATCATGACCTTCTTTACCGGTCTCGATTTTGTCGGCGCGTCGATTTTGATCGGTGTGAGCTTTTGGATCGTGGTTTTCATTTGGGGGCTCAGTTTTTGGTTTGGGTAGGGCGAACTTGATTTTAACGAGCAAATCAGTCTGCGTGAAGTCTCTCAAAAAATCTCCACCGAGCGTTTTGGCGTTACCGGATAGTAGGTTCTCAAAGAGTTTTTCTTCGATTGGATGTGGTCTGCGTACGCATTTGAACAGCTTATCCGCCTCACGGTAATCGATTACGAAGGAGTGTGACGGATACTCTTCAATTAATGATCGCAAAGACGATTCCGACATTCCTAGTCGAATTCCGTATTGCATTGCAATATCTATCGACCGTTGAAGCTCGCCGATCCAAATCGGGTCGATTTTCTCAGTAATGGGTGCAAATAGTCCAATTGCTAGCTGATTCGCGATCTCAGACGCGGTTTTTGTCGTGATGATACCACCACTGCTAGTTCGCACTCTCAAAAAGTTCTCTTCCCACGCTTCAAATGCTTGCTTTGATACAAACTTGATGGCCTGAGAAATCGATAGTCCTGAACTTCGGCGAACAAATTCATCTGGGCTAAATACTTGAACATCCAGAGGCCCTAATTCACCGCATGGAGCTATCACCAATTCGGTGGCTCCAATTGCCATAAGAGTCCCAGCGCTCTTGCAAGCTCCCCACACGCCAACGACGAAGTCGTCATACGATACTTGAAAATGTCTCGCGACCCGATACGCAGCATCGGCGTCGCCACCGGGAGTCGTGAGCAGCAGGAAAGCGCGTTTATTTCCAGAAACGCCGATATGTGGTCGCAGAAGTTTGTGCAGTACGGGGTGTATGTCACCGTTGTAGATGAACACGTCGCTATTGAGCAATTTGGCATCTGCCAACTGGTCTAGTTCGTCTTGGTCGTCGTCGGCAAAGGCTACTTCGACTTCGGCGAAATTCATGTTCATGGTCTTTCAATGTCCTAACACCTGAATTAAGCCGCGCCGCGAAGCGGCGTCGGCTTGAATGAATTGTTAGATGCCAGCCCGATCAATGTGCGCTGACCTTGGATAGCAGATTTAGAACGGCGACGCCACTAACGATAAGTCCCATGCCAACGAACGCCCACAAGTCTAGTTTCTGGCCATGGAAGATCCAAGCGATAGCTGCCACAAGTACGATGCCGAGGCCAGCCCAAACAGCATAAGCAATGCCGACCGGGATGGACTTGAGTGCGAGAGAGAGGAAATAGAACGCAAGCCCGTAGCCAGCCACAACTACAACAGAAGGAACTAACTTGGTGAATCCATGGCTGGACTTCAGTGCGGAAGTTGCGACGACCTCACCAAATATTGCAATAGCCAGAAAGAGCCAGTTCTTCACGTGCAATCTCCTCTACGGTATGAAGGAGAAATAGTGGTGGCTATGAGTTGCCAAAAACAGTCTTGCGGCTGTCGATTTTCTGTGAGCATACGCAACGCCAAATCTGGCATCTAACTTATTATTAGGCTGATCAGCCTACTACCTGTAGGCCGCAAATTTGCAGCCTACCACACAGGCGTTGTTGTTTTGTAAGTCATATTGTAACAATCACTTAAGTATTTGTCACGCTAGTCTGTGCGTGATAGGCTGTTTCAGCCTAGCGCTCAGCGGGCCGGCGAACCAGAACGTCGGCGGGGCTACGAACGCCTCGCCCACCTCGGTTCAAGACATGGGTGTAAATCATGGTCGTACGAACGTCGCTATGGCCAAGCAACTCCTGCACGGTGCGAATGTCATAGCCGTCTGCGAGCAGGTGTGTGGCGAATGAATGCCGGAATGTGTGGCTGGTGACCCGCTTGGTGAGTCCCGCCTGTCGGACAGCGGACGCCACCGCCCTCTGAACCAGAGACTCATCGACGTGATGACGGCCCTGTTCGCCAGTCTGACGATTGCGCCAGCGATGCTCCTGCGGGAACACGAACTGCCAGCGCCACTCGCGATTGGCGTTCGGGTACTTGCGAGCGAGGGCATGCGGCAACTCCACACGACCGAATCCATCGGCCGCGTCCTGCCGGTGAACCGCCTCGACGCGCCGGAGATGCTCCTGCAAGGGGTGGATGATCGCATGCGGCAACATCGTGATACGATCTTTATCGCCTTTTCCCTCGCGAACGGTGATTTCACCGCGTTCAAAATCCAGATCCTTTACTCGCAAGCGGAGTGCTTCAAGCAGTCGCAGCCCGCCGCCATACAGCAGCATCGCGATCAACCATTTGTCTCCTCTAAAGTACATCATCACCCGCGACACTTCGTCCACCGTCAGCACGACCGGTAGTCGCCTCGGCCGACGGGCTCGAACGACGCCTTCGATGCGGTCGAGCGGCTTTTCCAGGGCATGCTGGTAGAGAAACAAAACGGCGGACAGAGCTTGGTTCTGCGTCGAGGCGGCAACGTGTTCCTTGACGGCCAGATGGGTCAGGAAGCGGTTGACATCACCCTCCGCCAGTAGTCGGGGATGATTGTGATCATGGAACTCGATGTAGCGGCGAATCCAGTGGAGGTAGGCCTCTTCAGTGCGGCGGCTGTAATGGCGAACTCGCAAAACTTCGACGATGCGGTCGTAGAGACGAGGCACGGGCTTATCGGCATACAAACCCAAGGGCGTTCGGTGTTGCTCCGTTGCTGTCGTCATGGTTCAATCCTCGCCAGAAAGCCAGTACTCACCAATAATTAGAGCGGCCACGAGACGTGAAAACAATCCTCGGATTCCGTCTGAGACACTTTTTTCAGGAAGTTCTTACGAATCGTCCCTGCCGCAGGATATAAGGGGTAAGACGGGCATGATACTTTCCAATGGATTCAAGATACGAGGGAGAAACGAATGGCGATTGGACTGACTTTCGAAGAGTACGTTGAACTCAAACTGATGCCGCCTAAGTATGCGGATCGGGCGTTTGTAACGGCTGCCGAGCACATGCGGGATGAAGCGTTCCCAATGTCGCTCTCCCAGGCGGCTTGGCATGTGCGGACGCGTGGCTACGACTGCCGACCGGAAAGCCTCGAACTGCTGGTCAACCAGCAAACGGTTGAACCAGTGGATGTGGACGCCTGGACGCGAACCGATGTCGATGCCGTCTGCGACTACTTCGAACAGCACGGCTTCTACGTGCCCTACGCCGAAGAGTGTCGCGTTCTTGGATGCAGCTATGCATCTTTCCTGCGAGCGTTGAAGGACGCCGCAGAACGCGAGACTGCGAAGTATGGCATCCAAGTACGGGCAGACGACCAACAGTTTGTGATGCATCGTGTTCCGCCTCGCGACGACAAGGAAGCAGTCATCACAGCATTTTGGTTAATGTTCAACAACAGGCGCGCTGCTTTTACATGGATCGCTCCACGCGGTCTCTGCTGCACTTTCCCATCAATCACGTGGCCGCCGATGTTGAAATTGGCTATGCGACGATGTTCATCGGCGGTGCGCTGGTTATGATGGATCGCTTTGATCCGGCGGCGACCCTGGAAATACTGGGCCGTGAAAAGATCACGATGCTGGGCCAGATTCCGGCCATGTTCTTGATGCAAGCCACTTTGCCCAGTTTCGCGAACACGGACTTCAGTGGCCTGAAGGCAATTATGTGGGGAGGTGCAGCAGCCCCCATGAAACTGTTGCGCGGACTCAAGCAAATCAGTCAAGCGACCGGTGCTATGCTGATGACTGGGTATGGTTCGACTGAGGCGTGCGGTTTCATTACCTATACACAACCGACTGACGATTTGGAGCAGTTGGCTACCAGCGTGGGCCGTGCGCCTGAAGGATTTGAGCTGCGCATAGTTGACGACCAGCGACAGCCACTGCCAACCGGACAATTGGGCGAGCTCGCGATTCGCGGACCGTTTCTGTTTAAGGAGTATCTCAATAAACCCGAAGCGACAGCTCAGGCCAAAGATGCCGATGGCTGGTTTTACACTGGCGACCTGGGCTATCTCGACGAGCGCGGGGTGCTGTATCTAAACGGCCGCAAATCAGAGATGTATAAGACAGGTGGCGAGAATGTCTTTCCGCGCGAGATCGAAGATGTATTGTGTGAACATCCAGCGGTGGCATTGGCAGCCGTGATCGGCGTGTCCGACCCGTTGTATCAGGAGGTTGGTTATGCACTGGTTATGCTGCGTCCTGGCGCGTCCATTACGCCTGACCAGCTCAAAGAGCATTGCCAGTCGCACCTAGTGAACTTCAAAGTCCCCAAGACGATTGAAATCCGCCCGATGTTGCCGCTGCTAGCCAATGGCAAAGTGAACAAGTTAGAACTCAAACGCGAAATTGCAGCCACGACGACGAGCCATGGTGCTGCGCCGTAGGGGTGGGACGTCCCAGCCTGCTGCACTGTATAATATTTGAATCACAACAGTTATCAAGACAGGACAGCACGATGACACCCATGTTAATTTATGGTGCCAATGGTTACACCGGTGAACTCATTACGCGACTGTCCGTCGAGCGCGGCATGCGTCCGCTGCTCGCGGGCCGCAATGAAGCGGCGGTTGGAGCTTTGGCGAAGCGATTCGACCTGCCGTATCGCGTTTGCGGCTTGGACATACCACAGAAGCTGGACGCGGTCCTGAACGAAGTTGCCATGGTCATACACTGTGCCGGTCCATTTAGTGTGACCTGGAAGTCTATGGTCGATGCCTGCCTGAGGACGCGCAAGCACTATACTGATATTACCGGAGAGATCGCTGTGTTCGAGTCCTGTGCGCAGACCGATGCCAAGGCGTGCCAGGCCGGAATCATGGTCATGCCAGGCGTTGGCTTTGACGTGGTGCCCAGCGACTGTTTAGCCTTGCATCTGAAAAACCGCTTGCCGTCGGCTACCGAACTGTGGCTGGCGTTTCATGGCATCGGACGACTTTCGCACGGAACACAAGCCACGATGACCAAGAATATTGGGCACGGGGGAGCCGTTCGTCGAGACGGAAAAATCACCCCGGTGCCTGCCGCCTGGAAGTTTCGAAATATCGACTTTGGCACTGGTAGCCAGTCAGCGGTCACAATTCCTTGGGGGGACGTTTCTACCGCCTATTATTCGACAGGCATTCCAAACATCGAAGTCTATTCAGTAATGCCCAGGTCGGTCGTCCAGGGCATGAAACTGACACGTTACCTGGGATGGCTGCTGGCCAGCGGCCCGGTGCAAAAGTACTTGCAGAAGCAGATCCCGGCCGGAGGACCTTCAGACAAGCAGCGTAGCGAAGGAAAATCGCTTCTCTGGGGCTTGGCTCGTGATGCGAGTGGCCGCGAGGTAGAATCGCGACTTCAAGGACCGGAAGGATATACTCTGACTGCGCTGACGGCGTTGCTGGTTGCCGAAAAAATTCTAGCCGGGCAATTTCAAGCTGGTTTTCGCACACCAGCACAGGCTTACGGTGCCGACTTGATTATGGAGATTGATTCTGTGCAACGCCAGGATGTACGCTAGTGGCAGGCAGGACGAGTGACTCAGTGGAACAAGCCCATTGCCGCCGACTGGCGGCGGCAGCTACCCAAGCGCAGCTTGACTTAGTGAATGGTGGGCTTCAGCAGTTGTGACCGGGCGGCAACCTCTGCCGCCAGCGGACTATCTGCCGAAGACACCGCGATAGAAAACCAGCCGTCACGCAATTCCAACTGCGAAACAGCCAGTCCCGCGGCGCGTGGATCATCACTCCATTGCTGGGCGATCAGCGACATCTCTGGATTGGAAACGAAGACCTTGGCGAAGATCACTCGCAGTGCCAAACGGTCGCGCATCGGCAAGTGCTTGCCTTGAATCTCGATCGCTGCTTCTGGATGGCGCACAAAACCGGCGCTCAAACCATCGGCGATTGGAACATAGGTTGATGTGACTGCAAAGTTCTTGATATGCATACCTTCAGTCCGGCGAAATTCAGCGAACCTCAGGTGAAGCCGCAACTGTCCATCTCTCAGTTCCACCGTGATCGGGTTACGGGCTGCAAAGCGCAGGCTGATATCATTGGGCACATCCTCGGGTGGCGTCAGCGATGTCTGAAAAATGTCGCCTAGGCGCTGATACAGTTCAGCTAACGTCCAGCTTCGCTCGCTCAAGCCCGTTTTTTCGATAGTATTGTTGATGACCGATTGGTGGACTTGGAAACTAGTCAGGCATTCAGTCGGTGCGCGCGGCCGGGGAGTGTGAGCAGTTAGCTGCGACTGTGCCGCCAGGCGATAGCGAATGGTCAGGCGATCCTGCGTCGTGCTCATCGATACCACCATTGGCTCGAGTGTTAACCGCTCCAACGGACCCAAAATCCGCTGGCGCAAATCGCGTTCTAAACTGGTAAGACTGTCTTCAATTCTCTTGTCGATCCCCTGGTCGACTTCCTGCGCGATTTTGCGCTGGGTAATGCGTTTCGCCAAGCCGCGCTTTTGATTGAATTGTTCACGAACGATTAAGCGCGCGAAATCGCCGATTACGGGCAGCCCATCAAAGTCGGTACTCATTTTGTGCAAATAGTCCTGCGAGGCGACTTGAGTGGGTTGCTTGGTTGAGACGTCATAACCGGTTGGCCCCATGCGCAGATACCGCTGGCTGTGTATCTGTGCCGTACTTGTATTGTGAAATACCGCCGGACCTTTGCTGCTCTGCGTTTTGCTGGCCATATCGCCATCGACACCCAGTTCGATATTCCAAGCCTGAGGATCAGGCTGCAGCCGCACTGACAAGCGCGTCTGAATGGCGCTGTCACCTGAGGTCTGGGCTCCCAGGATATTCTGGCGAACGGGACGAACTTCGTGCTGGTCTTCAGGCAAAAACCGCTGGATCATGTCTTGTGAAATCGTTAGTCGTAAATTGGCGTTGCGATAGTGGGTGTTAAGTGTATCTGCCAATTGTCGTTGATTGATGCTGGGTGAGTTTCTCAATATTTGAATGGTCTCCGCCACATTTGCAGCCAACCGTGAGTTTTCATCGATCTCCGATTGTTCGACCGAAGTTAGCAGATGTCGGTAATCCACGGGACTGCGGCTCCACGAGGTCAGGCTATCGGCAACTTCGCGCACGGCGTCTTGCTCCAGGAATTTACTTTGACGGCTGTCCAATCGCACCCAGCTGATGCGCGACAGAAAATTCTTGGCAATTCGATGGCCGTCGCGCCAGTCGTCACTGCTTTCGTTTGTCCAAGCCGTCAATTCATCCAGCAGCAAATAGCGACGCCAAGCATCTCGGTCGGTAGTTTCAGAAAGCAGCGCTTCGAGTTTCGCCACGCTCAGGGCAATTTGACTCCTGGCGACTTGAGACGCTTGTGGGCTGGAAAGCTGGATTGAAGTTTCGTCAAGGCAACTACGAATGGCGCTCCACGTGTCGACTCGTCGCTTGAGCGAATAGCCGGTGCGAATTAGCATTTGAGCCAAGTTGTAGTCTGTGCACTGTTGTCCAAGCTGTTCGCCGGCAAGACTGAGTTCTGTCAGTTCGTCCAAGATGGGACGACACTCGGGATGTTCCAGTCCGCGCTGCGAAATGAGCAGACGCACTTGAGTCTGCACGGCATCAGACCACTGTGACATCACAGCCATTCCGACGGATTCAGCCCCAGAGTTTGTCGAGACGTATTTTTGTCCGGTCGGTGGAAAAGCTGCTCCAGATTGCTCAGTGGATACGGCATCTGATCTTTGATTGGAACCGCGTGCAGCGAAATCCAGGGGCGCGCCATCGCCATTTTCAGCCAGATATTTGTTCAGTTCAGCAAGCTCGCCTAGCAGACTGGTGGGCTCCGGAATCATGTTGGCGGTTGCCGCTGGCGATCGCGAAGCTTCCAGGCGTTGACTGTCGTTGCTATCCAATGACTCGTACACGGGCGCCGAGGCCAATGACACGGTTTGAATCGGGGCCTGCAGCGCTCGATCCATACTGTGCATCAATAGTTCAGCACTTGAGTGTCCACGTGTTAGCGGAAGACTCACAAAATCATCAGACGTCAGCGGTTCTCGCAACACAGCATTGGCTGCCGGATCGGGTGGGCGGCGCAGTAGACTAGCCGGTCCAGCGCTGATCTGTTGGCGGCGATGCAGGCCTGCGCTGCGATTGGGAGTCCAGCGTTGGCTTGACTCCAGATTCGTGTCTACTCGCAGAACGATGCTAGAACCTCCCAAGGATTCGGGTTCAACCGACCGACTGGCAAACCGCCATAGCTTGGAACTGGTCAGTTGCAAATGTTTTTCGACTACCAAGCAAGTGACGGTCAGCATGACGGCCAAGGTGCCAGCAGCTAGCCAACCTCGGGTATTGATTACACGATTCATTTTGCGGTTCATTCCAATGCCTTGCCCGACGCCTACGACTTCTGCCAATGAGATTTCGTCGCCCGATGTACCTTGCGTTGCGACACCCTCACAGATGTCAATCGGTTGAATTACGCTGCCACCGGCAGATACTTTGTGGCGAACGACTGCAATAGAACTGTCGGCGATTGGAAAGTTTAGTCTACGCTGACTCTAGGGCCGCAGCTTTGCCAGCATTGAGGCGGCAGTTGACCATCTGCGGGGAGCCTAAACGTACGTTTTAATTCAGTGGGTTGACAGCGAAACCAACTGGCAATCAGCGCTAGCGTTTCCGGGCGAGCGGAAAAGACCGAACCCACTAAATTGGGCTCGGTCCACCATCGCTGTAGCAGGGGAGCCAACTGGCTGGCCTCGGCCTCGCTTCTGGGAGCTGTGACGGCGCCCTCGATCATGCCGCGACGAATCAAATACCAGATTCCGTGCGCCCCTTTTACTGATGGCGGCAGGGCATACACAAACGTATATCGCTGGCTCGCTCGAGCGATTTCCGCAGCTCGATGCGACAACCACTTGACAGCCCGCAGGTCCTCTCGAATTCTGGCAGCTTGTTCAAACTGATGGTTTTGGGCAGCTCGCAGCATCTGCGTTTCCATTTCCGCCAGAACCGAATCATCTCGACCAGCCAAGAACTGGCTGGCAGCGGAGACTTGTTTGCTGTATTGACCTCGCGAGCAGGCCGAGATGCATGGACCGAGGCACGAACCAATCTCCAGCCGAATACATCCTGGCCGCAATTCGATGTCAAACAGTTGCATCTGTTCGCTGAAGCTGCATGGCTGCGATGTCGAGCAGTCGCGCAATCGGAAATGGCGGTTCAGCACTTCGACCGCGCGAGCGGCTCGTTGCGCACCGAACAGAGGCCCCAACTGCACAACTGCGGAACTCTCTGAGCGGCGTGACACAAACAGCTGTTCTGCTGGCGGACGCCCCAAGCCAACGAACACCGGTTGTTGACGGCGAGGCATGCCCTGCACGTTCAGCCGTGGTTGGAATTGGCGAATCAGGGCCTGCTCGCGAATGAGCGCCGCGAATTCGCTGGGCTGCGTCTCCCAGACGATTGCCCGAGTCGATTGAACGATTCGCCCCGATTTATCCTCTTCGTTGCCTGGCAGAAAATAGCTCAGCAGGCGATTGCGAAGTGCCTTGGATTTCCCGACATAGATCAGTCGTCCCAAAACATCGACCATGCCGTAGACACCCGGCAGACGCGGCACCAGTCGGCGTACTTGGTCACGCAGTTCCGGTGCATGCTCGGCTTCAATCCGGCGCAGCACCACAGGCTGAAGCGGATTCAGCGCGTCGGCACCAAAATCGGCAAAGCAATGCTCAATCATACCTTGCGGTCGTGTTTTCCGCATTGAGTGAACTCAGGGCAGGAATGGTCGAGGCCACACTATGCGCTGAACTGCTTCAAGCTACTGGACATCATGTTACCCAACTCCGCCGACCGGCGGCCCACTAGCATCCATCGAGCTGCGTTCGAGCGCTCACTTCGCAACTTCGTGGATGAATCCGTGATATCGCCCCATATAGTAAGGTAACAAAAAGACCGTACCGCTGGCTAACTGTCGCCCATCGCCGGAATAGTCCAGCCGCCATGGGTCGGTGTTCCAATGATTGAAGTGGCGATTCTCCACCGGCAGCACTTTGCCATCAACCAAGTAACCGCGGCCACGGCGAGGCCGCTCACCAGGTTCAACGCGACTTTGGATGGGCAGATCGACCAAATCCAGTCGATGGCTGTTGCGGTGCGACCAATTCAATCGATCCAGCGAGAACCCGGTCAACGTTTGCATTGAATCCTCCAGCCAACCACCCCACGGATTCAAGTCAAGCCGGCCGTGGGTGCCTTGAAACGACTGCCCCAATCCGTGGGCCGCGTACGCAAAGTTAAAAAACGGATTGCGCTCGGGTTGCATTAGCCGCCAGTAGGTGTACATCGACAGCAACATCGTCTGGCGCAGTTGTGGATTGGGCGTGTACTTGATCAACGAGTAAAAGCTCATGAAGGCCATCTCATCGTCCGACTGGTTCCCGGAACCGATACCATATTGGACCTTGGCATTCATAGCGTTGGCATCGTAGCTGTGCTTCTTGCATAATTCCTCCAGCGCCTGGCCGTACTTTTTATCGCCGGTGACGTGCTGAGCTACGGTCAAATAGGCCAGCATGCTCAAGCTATTCAGGCCGCGACCAATCCACCAATCGGGGTTTTGATTTAAGTTTTCTGGATTAAAAATGGCCCAGCGCGTGGCGGTCCCGTCGACGTCGATCATTTGATAGTTGTGGTGCATTAGGTGGTCAGTCATGTCGCGCACCACCTCACGCACGCGCTCGCGTTCAGCGTCCGTATCGGCCACTAGGTCATAATACAACGGCAGGAAAAAATAGTGGCCATCAAGTTCGTCGGAGCTGGTATCGCTCTTCCAATACCACTTGCCGTCGGCGCTGGTGGGCCAGCGCGGCTCGTAGACTTTCCACAGCCGATCATTTCGGGCTTGAAACCGTCGATCACTTTCCAAACGGCCAACGTTCGGATCGTGACCCGAAGTTGGCAGGATCGTGCGCGCGATGTAGCCAACAGGTGGTGAAGGCGACCCACCTTGGGTGACCTTTTGCAAGAACCGAATAGCCTCAAAAGCCTGTCGGGCAGCGGCCTTATGCTGATCGGAACCAGTGACTGCCACTGCGAAACATTGCGAGGCACCGTACATGGCCGTCCACAGACCGTCGTTGTCGCTATCGCTGTAAATGATATGCGAAAAATCACCAGGTGCCTTTAATGTTACTTCGGACGTGTATCCATATTCGGTGCGTTTAATGTATTGGTCAATCTGCTGTTCATAAAATCGTGCCTTGTCCGACAATGTCATCGGCTGGCTGCCCAGTCCGGCGACACCGCCGTCGGTAGCCATCCACACCGTGCCATCTGCTGTAACAGCGATGCTTCGTACGTGGTCACCAGGAATGTACCTTGGACCTTGGCGGTACAGCCACTGATTGTCGCGATATCCCACGCAGCCAAGCTTGGTGCCGAACCAGACGCTGCCATCTGAACCTGCAGCGGCACAGGTAAAGTCGGCGTACGGCACGCCATCGCGACCTTCGTAAAATCGCCAGCCATCGAGTTCGCGACAGGCAATGCCGGCGGGTTGACCTACCCACAATCGTCCACGCGTATCGTACACTGCGGCGCGCACGTCGCGAGCAGCCCACTGACGGCCGCCGGGATCATGAACGTCCACTTTGTTCCATTGCATCAAATCATGCGACTCGAACAGCCCTTCAGCTGAGGCCGCGACCCAAACACCAGTGGAGGAACGGCACAGACTGTTGACTTTGATGCCCTCGAGTCCCAGCGGCTGAGTCTGGCCGAACTGAAATCCTGCAACTCCAGCATCCGTGGCCAAGACTTTCCGGTCGCCATCCTGGAGCATTTGATTGGCCAGAGGGAATTGATTCACACTTGCGACTTGCCAACTGCCATTCGCATCCATGACCAGATGATTTTCGGCAGTACGCACATGCAAGGCCCCCTTGTCATCAACCAACAGGCCGCGAGCATCAACCAGCGAAATACCGGCGGCCTCAGTTAGTTGCCGGGAGACCTCTTGCGGATATCGCCCGATTTCTATGCTAGACACTTCTGCCCAACATGTACTGGTTAGCACACCGCTGAACCACAATGCAGTGCTCATAAGAGTCACATTCGTCCGCCCCGTCACATTACCCGCCAGCGCGCACCAAATGGCATAAAGTATCGAAATCGGGCGTCTTGAACCCTCAATTTGTAGTGTCGGTGTTGTCATCGGTGTATTCCGCAAGAATTGATCGTGCCAGACATTGGGCCGTCCCCAAAAATCGTGCGTCACTGTGCGCACTAGGCAATGGTTACCTTACCATAGAATTGTCGAAGTACCACCGGACGTCAGGTAATTCAAGAATACGTACTCACAGTGCTGTCGTCCCCAAAAGATGACCGCAGGCTTTCGCAATACCCTAAGACATGCGGTCCAATTTGATCATTCCGATAAAACTTGCGACACTGACTAGCATCGCAGGCCCCCGAACGATGCGTAATCGCGCCGACTTCGTCAAGCCAATTACGGACTGGTTGTTGGAGGCAATGCCTTTTCCGCTTCAATGCGTTGGATGGCCACTTGTTGCTCTTGCGCTTGAATCTCGTTACCTAATGCACGGTGCAAATGCATCAGCTTCTGTCGACCGCTGACACGCGCGGGATCAACGCTCAACAGCCGGTTTAGCACCTCCACCGCTTTCGTCTGGCGATTCGTTTGTTCGTAGATTTCAGCCAGCAATTCCAGCAAGTCGCCGCAATAACGTTCTGTGAGTAGTTTTTTGGCTTCCAGCAGATCGAGTGTCACGGTGGCAACTTGTTCGGCCTCCTCCCAGCGGAACTCTTTAGCGTATGATCGTGTCAGCAACCAAGCGTATTTAATGGCCGAGGGAAATAGCGCATGTACTTGCTCCAAATGCACCGTGGCATCTTTTTCGCGATCCAGAAACAGATGCAGTTCTGCCATCAGTGTATGTGTGACCATCGTCGCCTCGCCAGATATCAATATGCGGTCGAGGGAGGACTTGAATTGAGGCGAGGACTTGTTGGCTTTGACGACGAGATCACTCATCACGTCTGCCACAAGTGGATTGGTTGGATCAGCCGCAAACGCCTTGTCTAGAATCTTGAGGTTGATGACCTTGGTTTGTGGATTGGTCATCTGTTGCAAGAAGTCAATACGGTGAACCTCTGACAGTGCCCGAGAAAGAATTCTGCTAGGGCCAATTTTGAGGCCTTCGCGCAATAATTGTTCAGCTCGCTTGAGCTCCTCTGGATCGGTCCCCATCAACATGGCTGCCTCGGCGCGCAGCAGCGCGTTTTTAGGATTGTCGGCTAGCAATCTGAGTAGCGTTTGTAGTGCCGTATTGCGAGCTGTGGACACCAATCGAGGATCGCCGATGTCAGCGGCTCGCTTTACCAAGCGGAGACTGGCCGCTGCAGACTTCTGAGAGGCAACTTCCAGGAGTTCCATGGCCGTCTGCCGACGCCCGGCCTTCCAGTGCAATTCACTGGCGATCAACATCACTTCGGCAGGCGTGTTTGGCATCAGCGCCGAAATATTGGCGTGATGTTCAAACAGCGGCAGCAGTCTCTGATCATACGTCACCAAGTACTCCTCCAAATAACTGGCGGCCAGCATCGCGTGCCCTTTGTCCATTCCAACCGCATTGTCCGGCGAAACCCGGCGCAACATTCGGCGACCAGCATCAACAGATCCATTCTGAATCAGCGCCGCGCCGATAATGTAGGTGCTTTGTTTTTGAGGCATCAACAATTGTGCTCGACGAAAAAGCAATTCAGCGTACGGCGAAATCTTTCTGTTCTGCGTGCTTCGAATCGCCGGATGATCGACTGACGCTAAGTTCTCCCCGCCTATCTCAAACGCATTTGGAGGGGACGATGAGCCTGCAGAGCTATTGGAGTTGCTGATGCCAACCGCTATTTGCCGGGCCTGAGGCGATAGTTCAAATGCCTGCTCCCAGTCGGCCAGCTCACTCAATCCCAAATCAATGTAGCGGCGAGCTAGCCGGGTGCGATCGGCATCACCGGCAAACGCAATAATCATCGCAGCCAAGGCTACAATGAATGAGGGTACTGCCCACGCAGAAAGCCGTAACCAAGGCCGCGACACGAACCAGATGTGAATCGCCCCAGCCAACTCCAATGTCAGTCGAATCGGCTCAAACCAGGAGGGATCCTCGCTGGCTTTCTCCGTCACGCCGGTAGCGTCCTGGGAACTTGTCGCTGGCACCGGCGGGTGTAGTTCATCCTCGGTTGGAACCGACTCCTCGATCGTTGGCACTAGCCCGGTGAAAAATTCGTACACCCATTCCCATACCGCATCGATAGCTCCAATTGTTACCCAGAATGGCACTTTTACAGCCCAGCCCAGCCAATGCAGGCCGTCGACCAGACGATTCCATAGTTTCTGGAGTTCAAAATCGCGCATGTCAGTCCTGGAGGCGTGTCGTTGAAGCTCAAGTGGCATTAGCGTCGGCGCATCAAATAGTACCAATTCATGTTAGCCGAGTCATGCTGTTCTTGTGTAGATTTCCATCGATTGCAGGTTGGAAAGTCATATTCGCTTGGGTCGATAAGCGTAAAATGTAGTTTTATTGAGTTTGTAACAAGCCGGTATTGTGCTGTGTCCCCGTTGCCCCTTTGGATATTTTCTCGATGACACATCTTCCAGCCATCGCATTAACTATGGGGGATCCCGCTGGCGTCGGGCCTGAATTGGTTCTACGAGCCCTGGCGGAGGAGCAGATTGGGCGGTGCTGTAGATTGATTGTGTTTGGCGACAGGGCTGTATTGCGACGCTGTTGTGAGATTACGGGACTACCCCTGCCGAATTGCCTGGTAATTCCCCTGCGGCAGTTCCGCCAATCGGGACCAGGTGCGCCATCAAGTCCAGTGACCATCGTAGACGATCCTCACATCGACCTAAGCAGCTTTCAGCCAGGACGACTTGATCGCACATGTGGTCAGGCTGCTTTTGAGTTCATCCAGACTTCGATCGATGCGGCACTGGCGGGTCAAGTCGATGCGGTGGTGACGCTGCCGATCAACAAGGAGGCTTTGCAATTGGCCGGGCACAATTATCCGGGACATACCGAGATGTTTGCCGAGCGGTCGGCGGCCAGCGATCGTTGGTGCATGATGCAGTATTCAGAAAAGATCACCTGCACCTTTGTGACCGTGCATTGCGGATACAGCCAAGTCCCCCAGCTACTGTCGGTACAGCGGATACTGGACACGATCATGCTGACCGACCAGGCGCTGCGGCAGATTCGCAATAGGCCACCGCGTCTGTTGGTCTGTGGTTTGAATCCACACGCTGGCGAACATGGACTATTCGGCAATGGCGAAGAAGAACAGTTGATTGTGCCCGCCATTGAGCTGGCTCGACAACAGGGCGTAATCCTGGAAGGTCCCTTGCCGCCCGATACTGCGTTCTTGCCTAACAAACTGGCTGGCTGCGATGCGGTGGTCTGCATGTATCACGATCAAGGACACATACCGGTCAAGGCTCTGGCCTTCGATTCTGCCGTCAATACTACCCTCGGACTGTCAATTGTCCGAACATCGGTCGATCATGGAACCGCCTTCGATATCGCTTGGCAGGGACAGGCGCAGCCCAACAGCCTGTTTGCAGCGATACGACTGGCCGCACAATTGTCAAAGCCGGCAGTGGAGAGTGAAATATGACAGTTCGCCAACATGCACCGTTAGTTGTGTTATGGATCGGAATCATGGTCTCACAGGCGATGACCTTTGGGGCTTACGAGCAGGGTGAAACCGGCGAACGTCGTCCGCACTTTCTGATCATTGTTGCCGACGATCAGTCGCCGCTGGACCTGAAGGTTTATGATCCCAAGTCGCAGCTAGATACACCACACATCGATCGCATCGCCACAACTGGCATGGTGATCGACGCTGCTTATCACCTGGGTTCATATAGCGGTGCCGTGTGCTTGCCATCGCGGTACATGATTATGAGTGGTCGTAGCCTCTGGCGACTGCCGGGCGCGCCTGGAGGTAAAGACCGCTGCCCGCCAGACCTTCATGAGCATACGCTACCCGCTGTATTGAATCGTGCCGGCTACATCACCATGCGGACCTGTAAGCAGGGCAACAGTTACGAAGCGGCCAACCGGCAGTTTGCGGTGCGGCATGATCAAACCAAACGCGGCAGCACACACTCAACGGGCAGCCCCTGGCACGTTGATCGCGTGATTGAGTTCTTACAGTCGCGAGCCGCCGAGGCGGATATGCGCCCATTTTTGATCTACTTGGGGTTTTCGCATCCGCACGACCCTCGCGACGGGCCGAAGGATCTGCTGAACAAGTACGGTGCGATCAATCATACCGATCCCCATCATCCACCGGCCGCCAATACACAGGCTCCGCGATTGCCCGTGAATTATCTTCCCGCACATCCGTTCAGCACCACCCACGACGATGTGCGCGATGAAATCGACGTGAGCGGTGTCTGGCGTCGGCGAGACCAGGCCACGGTTCGTAACGAGATTGGCCGTCAGTTCGCTTGCTGCGAGTATCTCGACCAGCAAGTGGGGCGCGTGCTTGACCATTTGGAGTCCATGGGCGAATTGGACAATACCTACGTGGTTTATACGGCTGACCACGGCATCGCCATTGGCCGGCACGGCCTGATGGGCAAGCAGAATCTGTACCAACACACCTGGCGGGTGCCAATGATCGTATCGGGTCCGGGCATTGCCCCTGGCAGTCGCGCGACGGGCAATGTCTATCTCATGGACCTGCTGGCCACGGTTTGCGACTGGGCCGGCATCGCCGCGCCAGAGTCCAACGAAGGGCAGAGCTTTCGCGCTGTCGTCGAGGGCCAAGCACCACAGTTGCGCGACGTCATGTATGGTGCCTACAGCGGTGGCGCCAAGCCTGGCATTCGCTGTGTTCAACACGGAGATTGGAAGTTGATCCAGTACGCCGCAAGCGACCACAACCAGCATCAGCTACAACTGTTCAATTTAGCAGAAAATCCCTATGAATTGCTCGTCGAACATCACGACTCGCAATTCGCCAAGTTGCTCGACTCAGCTGTCGATTCACAACACCGCAATTTGGCCAATGATCCGCAGTATGCCAGGCAGCTTGAAGCCATGCGGCAGTTGTTAGACGCACAGATGCAAACTTGGGACGATCCTTACCGTACACAGTATTAAAGTTCCGTGAGGGGCTTGAGCAGTGCGCGGACACTGCCGCTGGATCGTTTTTTCCAAGGCAGGACCATCCACAGGGTTACGTTGCCAGTTTCTTGTACCGAAACTTTTGCACTTCGCCTTCGGATAGTCCCAAGCGTTCGCGGCGCTGTTGTTCGTAGGTATCGAAATTGCCTTCGCACCAATGCACGTAACCATCGCCTTCAAAGGCCAAGATGTGCGTGGCGATTCGATCCAGGAACCAGCGATCGTGCGTAATGACCACGACGCAGCCAGCGTAATTGAGTATGGCCTCCTCCAGCGCGCGCAACGTGTCAACATCCAAATCATTGGTGGGCTCGTCCAGCAGCAAGACATTCGAGCCCCGTCGCAGCAATTTGGCTAGGTGCACACGATTTCGCTCACCGCCTGACAACACTCCGACTTTCTTTTCCTGGTCGGTTCCGCGAAAATTGAACTTGGAAACGTAAGCCCGAGAATTCATTTTTCGCTTGCCCATTTCCAAGATTTCATGGCCACCACTGATCTCTTGATACACAGTATTGTCTGCATTCAGAGCATCGCGATTCTGGTCGACGTAGCCAAGTTCAACTGTCGGACCGACTCGTAAACTGCCGCCATCGGGTTGTTCTTGTCCGGTCAACATGCGAAACAGGGTGGTCTTACCGGCACCGTTAGGGCCGATCACTCCTACAATGCCACCTGGCGGCAGGCTAAAGTTCAGTTTGTCGATCAACAGGCGATCCCCGTAGGCTTTGGAAAGGTTCTTGGCTTCGATAACCAATTCGCCCAGATGCTTACCCGGTGGAATCTGAATTTCCAATTCGTCTGGCCGATCTTCAAAGTCTTCTGCGGCCAGCTTTTCGTATGCCGCAATGCGTGCCTTGCTCTTGGTTTGACGAGCGCGCGGTGAGGATCGAATCCATTCTAACTCGCGAGCCAACGTTTTTTGACGGCTGAGCTGTTGTCGCTGTTCGCGTTCCAGCCGGGCCTGCTTTTGCTCCAACCAGGCGGTATAATTGCCCTCGAAGGGGTGCCCTTCACCGCGATCCAATTCCAGTATCCATTTGGCGACGTTGTCCAAAAAATAGCGATCGTGCGTTACCGCCACGACCGTGCCTGGATATTGATCCAAGTGGTGTTCCAACCAGTGAATGGACTCGGCGTCTAAGTGGTTGGTCGGCTCATCCAGTAGCAGCAAATCGGGCTGTTCAATCAACAGTTTGCACAGGGCCACGCGCCGTCGCTCGCCACCGGACAATTTGGTAACGTCGGCATCGCCGGGCGGCAGATTCATCACGGTCATCGACAGTTCCACTTGGCGATCCAATTCCCACAGGTTGTTCGCATCGATCACATCCTGCAAACGCTCCATTTCGTCGTACAGCTTTTGCAGCTTGTCGTCATCGGTCACTTCGCCCAACATTCCGGTGATCTCGTTGTAGCGATCGAGAATCGCTCGCCGTTTGGCAACCGCTTCTTCGACGTTGCCCTGTACGTCCTTGTTCGGGTTGAGTTGCGGTTCTTGAGGCAAGTATCCAGCCGTGAATCCATCGGTCAGCCGGGCCTCGCCATCGATTTCTCGATCAACACCCGCCATGATTTTCAGCAGCGTGCTCTTGCCTGCGCCGTTGGAGCCCAACACCCCAATTTTGGCACCCGGATAGAAAGACAGCCAAATGTCCTTCAGAACCTCCTTAGTCCCGTGCTTCTTGGTCATCGACTTCATGGTGAAAATGTACTGGCGACCCATGGCTAACTAAACGACTTCATTCTCGAGTAATAGAATACGACCAGCCTGGACTTGGCAGGCAGAATTCTAACGCTGGTCACGACTAGCGACCAGCCACAGTTTGGCGCAGAATTTGACGGACGAGCGGAACAGATTGAAGTACCAGCTGTGATATGATGGCGTTTTGGGGTTTCAATCCGACACCCTGCCGGATTGTGAGAGCCGAAGAACATGGAGACAGATAGACCATGAGCGATGCGGTGGTCATGCGCGTCATCGAGCTTCTAACAGCGTCCAATATCCAATTCAAGCACCTTCAGCACGAGCCAACTTTGACGTCGGAAGATTCGGCGCGCGAGCGCGGTGAGTCTCTGGAAGTGGGGGCCAAAGCATTGCTATTGAAGGCGGAGACCGATTATCTGATCGCAGTTCTTCCCGCGCATCGCAAGTTGGATTCGGGCCTGTTCAAACGGTGGCTGGGGATTAAGAATCTACGGTTTGCATCGGCGGAGGAACTGTGGCAATTGGCAGGTGTGCTGCCGGGGGCGCTGCCACCATTTGGCGAACCCATTTTCCCGGTCCCCTTATATGCAGATTCAACCGTGGGAGCTGTGGAAAATCGTGTTGCCTTTAACGCAGGCTGCCGTACGCAGTCGATCATCATGGCACTGGGCGATTGGCTAAGCGTCGCCAAGCCTATCGTGTCTAATATTTGTGCGGAAGGCCAATAGTGCATGGGCAGACTGGTGTGGTTCCTGAACATCTTGTTAACACTGTCAATCGGCGCAGCGGCATGGGCCGGCGAGCCATTGCCCGAAGGATTAACGTTGATTCCCGGCGGACAACATGCCAGAATCATTACCGATTTGCCACTGGACAACGAACTGCGACAATTGCCCGAACTGTTTGATCAGGCAATGCCGCAGTGGTGTCAGGCTTTCGATGTCAAATCCGAACAGGCACGCCACTGGCAAGTGACGGTCTACATCATGCTGGATCGCGGGCGTTTTCGGCAAGCGGGGCTGATTGCAGATGACTTGCCACAGTTCAATCACGGTTGGCAAGCGGGAGATAAGATATGGGTCGTCGATCAACCCAGCCCGTACTACCGGCGGCATTTGTTATTGCATGAGGGAACTCACTGGTTCATGTTTCGGCGCTACGGCCAGTACCACGCTCCGTGGCTGATGGAGGGGCTAGCCGAATTCCACGGTACTCACCGAATTGTCGATGCAAGACTAACTCTAGGCATCATTCCCCAAACGCGCGATGAGGTACCATTTTGGGGGCGCGTCAAACTAATTCGCCAACAGTCTGAGCAATACCCTGCGCCGTCGCTGGATGCAATTCTGCGTTACAGTTCCTCGGCGCATCAACAGGTCGAAGCCTATGCTTGGAGCTGGGCGCTGGTTTTGTTCTTGAAGCAGCACCCTGAAACAAGCCAGCTATTTGCCACCATGCTCAAACAACCGGCCATGGATAGTACCCAGCTTCAACGTTGGCTGCGCTCTCGCTTGGCCGCTAAATTGCCTCGCTTGCGCGCGGAGTGGATCGCCTTCATCGATGAACTCGACTACGGTTTTACAGACTCCAATGGATGGCTAACCCTTTCGGAGCAGACGCGACAGGTCAGCGCTCCGGAACAGATACTGGTGCGGGCCGATCGTAACTGGCAGGCAACAGGCTTAAGCGTCGAGGCCGGCCAGCAATTGACGTTTTCGGCCACCGGAGAATTCGTCGTGGGACAGCAGCCCGGACCATGGATCTGCCAGCCACAAGGCGTCACGCTGGAATATCATCGTGGTCAGCCACTAGGCACGCTAATGCTGGCCGTGGCTGGGCCGATCGACTCTGAACCGGAACACACGGATGGGTTGGCGCAATGGCCAGTTGGCAGACAGGCAACGATCACCGTCCCGCATTCCGGCGAGTTGTTCTTGCGAATCAACGAAGCCGTAGCGGGACTGGGTGATAATTCTGGATCGTTGCAGGTAACAATTATTCCGTAATGGGAGCTTGAGTTACAGGGGTCGCGGCCGACTCCACAGCATCTTGCGGTGAGTTCCCCAAGAAGAAGATGCTAGCTGGATTAAAGGCTGCTTGAGGCTGGTTGTAGATATATTGAGCCTCCAATGCCTTGCCCATGCGCTTGCTGGACTCCAACAAGTGAGCCTTAGAATAGGTATCCAGGTTGTCACCGGCCACCAAGAGCTGCTTCTCGATCCTGCCCTTCAGTTCTTGCAACTGCAGCACCGCCAAATTGGTAATTGCTTTGGCAGCCGCCGACTTGCTTGAACTTGGCAATATCAGGTCGATTAAGCGTTCCATGTGTTCGTGCTGTAAATTGCGGCGCAGGCTACTGATCTTAGGTGCACGATCTGAAGCTTTTTCACCCGCTTCGCCACTTAATTCGCTCCAGATTTCAGTGCTCACTGAGCCCAACAGTTCAGGCAGCGTCAATGCATCTTGGTCGGCTGGCACGCGGAATTCATTGTCGTAAACCCTGCGCAGCGTAGTTGGATTCATCAATTGCGTCAATGCAGACGATTGCATTGACAGGATGCGATCGTGCACGGGCCAGGTAGGATCGGTGCCAAAGTTGACATCCATAAAATCTTTAGTCAGCCGCGAAAGCAGATCGGGAGATAGCGCGTACGCCGAGTCGCGGAAAGTCGATTCCAAGACGAATTTCAGCGCGTCACGTTGATCTTGAGCGGGAACAACGGTGATAGGCAAGCGTTCGTTGGGATCGCCCTTCTTGTCGCGATTGACAAAGGCACCGCCCAGCCAATTACTCATCATGCTGGTGTTGCGAATCTGCAAGCCTAGCGTCAGCTCGTAGCCTTCGCGAGCCTTAGTCCAACTGTCGCCCTTTTTAACATAGTTCTCCATCAGTCGCTTGCGGAAACGCTCAATCAGCAGCGCTTGCTCCTTGGCATATTCCAGCGGATTACGACTAAAGTCGTATCGTCGCGCCAGTGGGTCTGGTCCAAGGGTGTCTTCGTCGGTCGCATACTGCAATTCAGGCTCAATCGAACGCGCCAGGATCGGCTCTAAGTTCTTCTCGAAGGTATAGCCATATTCAATTGCCCAGAAATCGTATGGTCCGATACCGATCATGCCGTAATCACCCTGTAGCTCGCCAGATTCCATCCGCAGGTTGATCGGCAGATAGTCCATCACCGAGCTAGCTAGCGACTTTTTGTTTTTGATCGCATCGCTGTTGATTTCGCTGAGCGTATATAAGCTACTGGCTTTGAAATTGTGGCGCAATCCAAGCGTATGGCCAACTTCGTGCGCAACTAAGTCAGACAGCAAGGGACCGACGAAGCTCTCAGGCATGCCATCCAACAATGATTCTTCAGATTGCTTGGGTTCGTCCTTCTTGGGTTCATCCGACTTTGGCTCGCCAGACTTCGGATCTTTCGGTTCTTCTGTGGCCTCAGGTTTTTCGGATGGCTTGCCAGAGTCAACTGCCGGTTGATCGCTCTTGGAAGTTGGCTTGCTGGTTCGAGTTCCTGAGAAGGTCCCCGACATTTGAGCGCTGTCGACTGAAATGGCCCATTGTCCACTAATCGACTCTCCATCAACCACGCCTGCTAGAGTGCCCTTGCTGCCAGGGGGAGCCGTGGGCGGCGCGAATTCCAGTTCTAGCTTGCGGTTCTTTGCATCCCAGGTACCCGATCGTATGTCTACGTCTTGTCCGACGACAGTCAGTTTGCCGGACACGCTGCCGTTGGATTCTGCTTGAATATTCATGGTTCCATCGGCATCGCCAAGTTCCGGAACGCCTGAAATCTTCAGATCCCAAGCGCCGCTCACGCCATCGTCTGCATCAGCAGCACCCTCCTGTAGTTCAGCCTGCATCGCATGTTGGCCGATTTCCAGATACATCTGCATCAGGGCCGTGTCGATTCGTTTACCTTCAGGGGCCATGCAAAACCCATTGACCTGACTGGTTCGACCCACTAGGCCATCCAGCACGTCAGCTCCCATCAGTCGCGATCGCATTTGATTGGGATCCTGGGCAGACTTGGATTGAATTTCGGCCACCAACTGCTTACGACGATTGGCCTCCGCGAATCGAACGCGCGGGTCCCAGCGCGGATTATCGGCCAGCCAAGCCAGCGTCTCACTGTCCATACCTTCCATGGCCAACAGTGGAATGAAATTGTCAAAGCTACTGTGGTAGTGCCGTATCCAACCGTCGGTCAAGATGATGTCGGCGTCCAAAATCTGTCCGGTCTCGGGATGTACGCGACTAGGTCCAATCGCCGTACCGACGTTATTGTTCAGCCAGCGAACGAAATTGTAACGTACATCTTCGGGGTCTTTCTCCATGTGCGCACCGGTGGATTTATCCTGATAATGAACCACGATGGCATCCGACAAGCCAATCTTCTCAAAGGCCTTATTCCAATTCTCGATGCCCTGTTTGACCCACCGCCGATATCGTACCGGCGTAGTGTGCTCGATGTAGAACGTAATTGGCTCAACAGGCGGTGACACCTTCAGCGACGAATCGCGCTTCTTCAAGTGCCAGCGATTGACGTAATTCACGACAATTTCATCACGTTTGTACTTGCCATAGTCCGAATACCGCGTGGTAAAGTAACCGACGCGCTGGTCGGCGACGCGCGGATGATAATCGCTGGCTTCTGGAATTTCACTTATCGAGTAATACAGCGTTTGCAAATTGCCGAAGGAGTTGGGCAGCTCGAACGCTAGTTCAATGTTCTTGGGGAAGACTTTGGTCTTAACAATCTTGGCTAGTGCCGGATTTTTGCTGCGCCCTGAGGAACCAAAAAAGACGCTGGCGTTGTTGACCAGCAAGGCTCGACCATCAATCACTGGGCCACCTGAAGGCGACAGCGTGATAATCGGCAAATCCAAGAGCACGCTGCCGGTAAACAAACGATTAACCGAGTCCTTAGACTCGTTGTCACCGCCGGAGCGAATGGTAACATTCGGTTCGATCAGCGCTAGTCGCTTGTTATACTCGCGCCACTGAACGTAGAAATCTCCAGCCTGCAAGCCGGCAAAAATCTGTCCGCTGGCTACCGTTAGCCCGATAAAGTACTTCTTGGTTGCAAAGTTCTTAGGCAACTCCAACAACAGTTCACTCGTATCCGCTTTGACATGGACGGTGTACATCGATCCGGGTTCGCTCGAGGGTGGTTCGATCTTCTTGAACCCTTCAGTGACCTTGTCGTACGGCGGATATTCGGCTGCCAACAGTCCACCGGAGAAAAATCCGCTCAGGAAGAGAACTAGAAGGTGCCACCTAGTTTGAGACAATTTCATTGCGCAACCCGTTTTCTGTGATGGTTTCTGGATAGTCTTCGCATGGCCTGAAGTTCAAACGCTGGCTGCCGACGTCGTTCCAACGGCGCTCGATGTCTGAACCACTCGTCGTGTAAAAGCTACCGCTTGCTTATGGAGTGTGACGCGCCAATGAGCGCCCGCAATCCATAGCCTAAATCTGACAGCCCAATTATCTTAACCAAATCCCCAGAATGGAAGGATGGGTGAGTCGGGCAGACTTATCTGATTTTGACGACCAGTTAGGATTATAACATTTGAGCGGTTGGCGTGTGTGCGACAGGGAGTCGGCGTTCACTCACTCACTCATCAACCCAGTCCACTTCAATATCCGCTATTAGCTGCCAGCGACCAGGCGGTTTTCTGAGTGGTGGGGACTTGGGCTCAAGCGCGGCCCAAAATGCCTGGCGATGGTCGGCAATTGGCCAAAGGGCTAGTTTTCTAAGCGGTCTTGCCGAACGCTCGGGATTAGTCGCCGATGTCGTGCTGCAACTGTTTACCCAGGACGTTGTCAATCAGCACCCTGTAGTTCGGACAGCGGCGGTAATCCTTTTCGGCGTGAGTCTTGCCGATCGCGCGACAGTCAACTTGCAGCCAGTGGCAGCTTTCCTGGCATCGACCATCCAGTCCCTTTAGCCCAGCGTAGCCTGCAGCCACAGGATGCACTTGGTCGAATAGTCGAAAGTGTTTTAGAATGGGATCTTGCGAGTTGTACAGATTAACCAGGTATTCGATCGCTACCGGCGCCGCCTCGTATCGACCTCCTGAGCAGTAGGCGTTGCAATCGAAGGCCGGCACAACAAACCCTAGACGCACCGCCGAGGGCGGGCGGAGAGCGGCAGCTAACTGGCATCCATCCAGGGAGCCACCGGCTAGCAAATGCAGGGCACCGCTAATGACGGAACATCCAAAGCTAAAGCCGATTATGCCGCGTACTTCATCGCTGGGCAGCCGGCGCAGAAAATTGGCTAAATGGAAACTCGTAGCCGTAATAGTCGATTGCTTCTGAGACACCAATTGTTTGGGCAACACAGCAGGCGGTCGTTCACTAGGCCAGTTCAGGCTGATTACGCGGATAGGACCGTCTGCCCGCGACACCAATAACTGATACACCACACCTGCGCGGACTCGAGCATCTGCCCAGTCGGTCCGATTGCCGTGAACGTAGATTATGGTCCTGGCTGGATTGGCAGCTATGTCGGCTAAGAGTTCAAGGTGAGCTGAATTCTGCCAGTGTCCTGCGTTACAGCGTGCCACTGGAAGGCTGTCTGAACAGGCAGCGTTTCGCACATCGGTGGCTGAGTTTCGCGAATTGATTTCCCACAATGAGTGCTGGCTGGTGCTCTCCGATTCGAGAGCCGCTCTTGGTGTGCTGACCTGAGATAACTCTACTAATTCGCCCCGATCCTGACCGGTTGCCAGCGACGACGGGCCAGCTGCTGCCAGCAGGCAAGCCAGGGAATATGCCATTAATGAAGTAAACGCGAGTCTCACGTGGTTCTACTTGAGCTATCTGGCCGCCATCGAATTGCACGCCAGAATTCGTTTGTGCTACCTGTATGGAATGTGCGGCTTCAGTACCAGTGGTCGAGTGAGATGTTGAATCTTTCCATCGGTTAGATTCCACTGAATTCCGCTGAATGTTGCTAAATTTCATCATGTTTCGTTTGCACACCGTGTAACAAGAGGTAAGTTTCTCCGGGTCAACATCAAGTCTACCGATTGTCGAAAATGTGCCTGAGGAGCAGATGATGAAAAAGCTAATATTGCTAGGGATCGTATTTACGACAACTTCAGGTTGCGGTCATGGCTGGCTGCCATTTCGACCGTTCCGCGGCGCAATGTGCCGTTCTAGTGGCTGTCAGACCGGAACGCCCGACGCTTATGCAGCACCGGGTTGCGGTGACTGCGGCAATGCCGCAGGATATCCAGGTTACGAGGGCGCGGCCATAGGTGACTCTGGTTACTACGGAGGAGAAGTCGTTGGCGGGAACTACTCCTATGGTGGAACTGTTGTACCGCCCATGAGCAATACTTTGCCCCCACCAGTGGCAAACCCATCGCGGCAGTAATTAAAATGGACGAGTCCGCGTCCGTTGTCTCCCGCACCAATCATTGACATTGACTATGTCTCCCATTCGCCAAGCGCTGGCCGTTCATCTACTGCTGTGGCTAGGCGCTGGAGGCCTAAACCCGATCGCGGCCCAGCAAATCGCGGCTATTGAGTCACCGCTCAAGTATGTTGCGCCCAAGACCTTCGAGATGGTGATTGGCGTGCGCATCACGGCCAGCGAAGGCAGTCTCTTTGAAACATCAGCCCAGACTGTCTTTCCGACTGATTGGCCCGAGCAGACCGTCGAGGTTCTGGATATTCACGTCCCGCGCGGCATGCAGCATTCGTTCCGCGATCTACCCGGCGGCAATCGACAATGGCTATTGGTCGCTCCGCTGATTCAAGCTCCACAGCCCGTTGAAGCCACCATCAAGGTTCGCTTTACCAAGAGCCAAATTGCAGGTCCCGAGGAGACCGCAGAGCTGGTCGCACCGAAACGACCTGACAAGACAATCCGCCAATTCTTATTGCCGAGCCCGCAGATCGATCCCAACTTAGGCGAGATCAAGAAGATCGTCAAACAGATCGACTCGCAGCAGCCCTCCACGGATTGGCGGCGCGTTGAACAACTGTACGACTGGGTTCGCGACAATATTGTTTACACCGAAGGGGATCTCAAGACATTAGCCAAAGCGCTTCGTGAACGCAAAGGTGACTGCGAGGAGATGACTGGAATTTTTGTAGCGCTGTGCCGCGCAGCGCGAGTACCGGCGCGCTGCGTTTGGATTCCCAACCATTGTTACCCGGAGTTCTACCTGGAAGCCTCGGATGGGCGGGGTTACTGGTTCCCATGTCAAGTCGCTGGCACGCGTGCCTTTGGCAGTATGCCCGACTATCTTCCGATCCTGCAAAAGGGCGATCGCTTCAAAATCCCTGAACGCCCGGAGACGCTGCGATATTTGTCCGACTACTTGACGTCCAAGAAGGTTACTAGCAAGCGTGATCCCAAAGTCGAGTTCATTCGGCAGCTGTTGGGGGACGCCGCCAATCTGCCTGCACCCGATCAGGCTGGGCAGGCAAATCTACAACCTCAGTTTTCCACGCCCTAACACGTATGCCTGCAACGCCTCACTAGCACACCAGGCGCATGGCAAACTGCCGATCAAAGTGCCACGGGTTCCGAATTGGCAAATTCATCGTTGATCTTCTGCAAAACCTGCTGGTCTGAAATACCTCGGTGCAGCAAGACTCGGTAGCGCAGCTTGAGTGCTTCAGAGTCTTTGAGTACTACGCCCGAACCCGATTCGGAGCCGCCCACAAACTGCTGCTCACCAAACGGATTGGCGGCGAACAGCCCATACGTACGCACGTGCCAGCGATGCGGGAAGTTGAACGAGCTGGGGTGGCAAAACATGGCCACGCCGTAGGTCTTCTCGCCGACGGGGCCGGTGTAATTGACCCAGGCCGCCCGCTGTCCCCAGGCCAGCAGATTGCTTTTACCTTCGCTATTGACGATTCGGCCGCCCTTACCTGCATCGACCTTCATCGTCTCCGCCACCCGTACTGCAAAGGAGCCCTCTTTGGTATCGCCAAAGTGCACCTCCCCAAACTCAGCGTCCAATACGATATCGAAGTCGATCCAGCGCATGTCCTCGTCGGCATGGAAGGTCATCCTGCGTCGTTCCGTGAGTACCTTTTCGCCATCATTCTTGATCCACAAGTTCACGCTGCCGATTACCGCCTGCGGGCCGGATTCGAGAGTGGTAAACTCCTGATGGACAACTGTACCTCCTTTGTGCCAAAAATCGCTGCCATTGACGGCACCGTGCGTGAACCACAGCGAGCGATGGTGGGGATGATCCCGCTTTTCCCCGGCAGTGTCGGGAAGCATTGGATAGTCTCGTGTCAGCTTTACATTATCTGGCCCCAACAATGGCCACAGAATGGGGCTAGGGCGGGCGGTCAAGTATTGAGTGATGAGTTGACCATTCCACAGCACGCGAACTCCAGCGTCCTCTTTCTCCAATTGAAACTGTGCCCTGGCTGCTGGCATCCAAGTCAACAACCACATCAGCGACGCCAAGCACAACGGAAGTCTCATCACATTACTCCAGCAACAACACAACACTATAGGTATCTTTTTCGAATTCCCCGACGATGACGCATTATAATCCAGTCCACTTTGAAAACCCAGTGCAGACCAACCCGCAATTAATTTCGCTGATTACTGGCCTAGCCATACCAAGAGCCCTTAGAATAGTGTAGAACCGAAGCCTAGCAGGTGAAGCAATCGCTGGCAGGCTGACAAGTAGGAAGTGGCCGTCAGCGAGGAGCATTTATGGCTCGACTGTTCAACAAACTGCGTCCATCGTTCGCTCGCCGCCGTGCGAACGCCGAGGTTAGGTACCGAACGGCAGTGCCTTGTGGCAGCGCTGCATTGTCGGACGACAAGCTGCAATTCCATCAACAACAGTTATTGCATTTGGTTACGCACCGCCAACTGAGTGACCATCAGCGCCGCGGCTTGAGCTTTCTGGTCGGCCATCAAACCATCGCCTGCTCGCGGCTGATGAAAGGCGTCAATTTCGTGCGCTCATCAGCGGCTGACTTGCAGACCATGGCCGAGTTGTACGACCAGCATTTCTTAGGCGGCCATTGCTTGGCGCTAGCCCGGAATTGCGGATTGCATTTTCGCTGGTCCTCGCGAATGACGAGCAATGGCGGCAAGACGGTGCGGACCGTTCGCATGGATCATCGACTAGGACGGCGCGTCATCAACTACGAAATCGTTCTGTCTGGTCCGCTGTTGTTTCAGACGTTTAGCGATTTAGAACGGCCAATCCGGGTCACTGGCGCTTTATGCAGCAATCGCCTTCAAGCCATGCAACGAATCATGGAACACGAGTTGGTCCATCTGATCGAAATGCTATTATGGAACGAGAGTTGTTGCGCTGCACCCAGATTCCAAGCAATCGCTGGCCGGCTATTCGGACACTCGGAACACAAGCACGATTTAATCACCCAACAAGAGCGGGCAGATCGCAAGTTTAACGTGCGAGTGGGTACCCGAGTCTGCTTTCAATTCGATGGTCGGCTGCATACCGGCACGGTCAATCGTATTACTCGCCGCGCCACAGTCCTGGTGGTCGATCCTGCGGGACAGCTTTACGAAGATGGACAGCGATATAGCAAGTACTATGTGCCACTTGCTCAGTTGGCGCCAGCGGTAACGCGGTGAGCTGTGAGATGGCTTTCGTAGCGCTGCGGGCTAGACTGTTAGATCTCGGGGCTGTCCAGGCTCTGGCGCGCGTCGCTGCCTGCATATCTGCCCATGCTCTGGCGCGTGTCGCTAGTCGGATTCTTGGTCGCTGACCACGCATACGCGGGCGTGTGGCAAGCTAAGCGTGCGCTGGGCGATGCTGCGGATGTCATCGAGGGTTACAGCGGCGTAACGTGCCAAGACAACATCCAACGGTTCGTAGCCCCGATGGTTAAGCCAGCTTTGGCCCACAGCGAATAGGCGATTGCCCGGCCGTTCATCGGCTAAAATCAGGCTACTGGAAATCTTGCTGCGAGCCAACTCCAGCTCGCGCTCGCTGACACCATCGAGCGCTACCTTCTGCAGAACATTAGCAAAGATTGCTTGGTTAGCAGCCATATCATCCGGTGCACAGCACAGGTAGCTCAACACACAGCCGCATTCGTCGAAGAAGTGCGGCCAAAGCGCGGCCGATTCTGCCCGACCAGTGTCAATCAATTCCCAAAACAGGCGACTGCCGGATTCATCGCCGATTATCGAACACAACAGCCGCAGGGCATATCGTTGAGAATCGTTGCTGTCCAATCCCGGCCAGCCGCAGATGCTATACTGCTGATGCGCAGCTTGGCGACGAATGGTCACCTGATTGGGTTGATAACGCGGCTTGCCATGTTTGCGCATTACCGGCCTGTTGGGCCAGTGGGCGGTGGCTCGCAGGGTATATTCAATCAGCGCATCGCAATCGACTTGGCCACTGGCCACCAGGAACATATTGTCAGCCGAATAGTGTTGCGCATGGTATTCCCGCATCTGATCGGCCGTCAGATCCGAGACCGATTCGGTTGTTCCCAAAACGCGAGTCGCCAGCGGATGCAAGCCGAACAGTTGTTCCAACACAACTTCAAACGCTCCGTAAGGTGGCTGATCGTCATACATGGCGATCTCTTCTAAGATGACCTGTTTTTCCGTCTCGAATTCCGCAGCGTCCAGCGCGGGCTGCATCAGGTCGGTCAGTAAATCCAAACAAGGCTGTTGGCACTCGGGCAGCACACTGGCGTAATACACTGTCGATTCTTCAGATGTAAAGGCGTTAGACTGCGCGCCCATGTCGTCCAATTCACGATTGACGTCCTCGGCAGACCGCCGGGCTGTCCCTTTGAACACCATGTGCTCCAGGAAGTGGCTTACGCCTGCCAATTCCGCCGTCTCATCGCGGGCGCCGGTGCGAACGAACCAACCCAGCGAGGTTGTCAGGGCCGTGGGATCGCGCAGGATCACGATTTGCGGCGCACCGTCAGTCTTATGAGTGATCAATTCCATTGGGCAAATCCAAAGGTTGCGAACCGACGGTGACTAGCGAGAAATTCTGCGGTATGTGTTGATGGAAGTATTGCACCAGACCATCGGTCGTCAACGCGTCGATGCGGTCGCAAACTTCCTGACGATCGGGCACGCGGCCCAGATAGTACCAATCGCTGGCGATTTGGCTGCTGCGTGCCACCGACGACTCCTGCTCGAATACCAGCGAACTCTTGATGCGTGTCTTCAATCTTAGCAGTTCGTCGTGGCCGATGCCGGATCCCAACGAATGAATGCAGTCTAGCAACACCTGCAATGTCTCCTCGGCGCGGCTGGTGGTGGTACCCGCATAGCACAACACGCTGCCTTGACCTGCCAATGAAAAGCAGCTTGCAAATACGGAATACACCAACCCGCGTTTGTCTCGCAGTTGAGTAAACAGACGGCAACTCATGCCATCACTCAGAATGCCCACCAGCGCGCGAGCGTCGTAGTACTGGGGATCGTCGTAGGCTGCGCATTGGTACGCTAAGGCAATGTGCGTCTGACTGGAACCATGATCAACATGTCGGCTGCCAAATTTGGGCTGAAGGCCCGGAAGCTGAGGCGGTTCAGGACCTCGCCAGGCCGCCAACTCACGCTCCACGTTATCACACAGTTCGTGCCAATCGAAGCGTCCAGCCACCGCCAATATACTGCCGGACGGAGTATAGTGCGAACGAACGTAGGCCTGGACGGCAGCTTGATCGGCGGCTGCCAATCCCGCATGTGTCCCCTGAGCAATCCGCCCATAGGGCACAGGAAATCGAAAACGCTTTAGTTCGCTAAAACATCGATGCGATGGCTCATCTTCCAATGCCCGTAGGTCTTGCAGACACAGGCTGCGCGCGTCCTCCAACTGTGGTTCTGGCAAGTGAGGCTGCTGAACCAACTGGCCATACAGCTGAAGCACCTGCGGCAGCACTTGGCTAGGCATGGCGCAGCTGAAGCTGGTATGCGAGCTAGTGATGGCGCTCGACCGCTCGGTGCCCAATGCATCCAACTGCTCCATGAACTGGCGACTATTCCAGGGACCACAACCGCGCTGCGCCATTTCGGCGGTCAATGCCGCCAGACCTTCGCAATGATTCGGCTCGAAGCACGTTCCGGCTGGCACCATGAATGTAAATGCCGCCGAACGCAGCCATGGCATCGGCTCAGCCAGCAGAATCAAGCCGTTGTCAAATTGTCGATGCAAGAGTGCCATTAAACATTTAATCTGTAGCTGTGTGTGCGAATCGTGGGGTGGGTGCAGCGAGGCTTGCGTGAACGGTGCGGCTAGAAGCCATGTACTTCAGGGGCAATAAAGATCGTTCAAATGCAAATCACCTCGTCCCCCAAGCAGCCGACCGGTCACGTGAAAGACCACCTATTTTTGGGCTGAACTTCCGCCGTCGCTTCCGCGCCGCTTGGATTTTCCTTCCTTGGAAGCCGCACTGTTACCAGACGAGCTTGCGATTGCTTGGCCGCTGGACGGACTCGATTTCGCAGTGTCGCCGGCGGTGGACTTGTCGCCGGACTTTGCTGAATCGCCGGATTTTCCGGCGGAAGTTTCAGAACTGGACTGCTCGGCAGCGGCCGCTTTCTTGTAGCCTTCGCTGCGATAGTCGGTTTGGTAAAAACCTGATCCCTTGAAGACGATGGCTGCGCCTGTCCCCAACAAGCGCCGCAGCTTGAGCTGCCCGCACTGTGGACATTTTTTTTTCTTGGGATCATTGATGCCTTGGTACAGTTCGAACTTATGATCGCAAGCGTCACATTGATAATCGTAAGTTGGCATTACAGCTACTCTGAGATAGGCCGGTATAAGTTGTTCTTGAGCAATCCGAGTTGGCTTAAGCTCTCTGTGAAGTCTAGGGCAAAATCTGCATGAGCATTAGCCGGGGCCAGGGCCAGTACTAACGATGACGCTACTGGGGCGCACAACGCGGTCATGCAGTATGTAACCTACGGCCACTTCATGAGCTACCACACCTGAGGCGTGCTCTTGACTGGGCATCTGAGAAATGGCCTCATGATAGTTGGGATCAAAGTCTCGACCGAGCGATCGGATGGGTTGGCAGCCATACTTGGCCAGGACGCTTTCAAACTGCCGCAGCACTAACTGCACGCCTTCTAACAGTGCCTGCCCGCCGGCGGCATTGGATTGCGCATCTTGACCAGCTGCCTGTGTCGCGCGATTGAGGTTATCAATTACATCCAACAGATCGCGAACCAGCGGCAGGTTGGCATATTTGAGCTGTTGATCTGACTCACGCCGCATCCGCTGTCGAAAATTTTCCAATTCGGCTTGGGCCAGCAAGACTTGATGCTCGGCGTCGGCCAACCGGGTTTCCAACGACAGTTTGCCGTCACTCAATTCTTCGATGACGCTCTCCACACCATCGTGGAGGGCTTGAT
The DNA here is from genome assembly GCA_019636385.1 of Pirellulaceae bacterium. Classification (NCBI taxonomy): domain Bacteria; kingdom Pseudomonadati; phylum Planctomycetota; class Planctomycetia; order Pirellulales; family Pirellulaceae; species Pirellulaceae bacterium. The sequence goes on from JAHBXT010000001.1 coordinate 48,249, forward strand.
CGATCGACGCAGATTCTACGTCGCTACCGCGTGGCTGGTGCTTGCTGTCCTCAGGTACAACCTCATGGGACTGTGATTGTTTGTGATGAGACATACGATGCTCCTAGGTCGACTGTGCGGACTGGCCTTCTTCGTCAGTCCGGAAATATTGCATCACGCGATCGAAAAACGATCGACGCTGAGGTGTTACATGCTCTTCGTCCAGCGAAGCCAATTTGCGAAGCAGTTCTTCCTGCTGCGGGCTTACCTTCTTGGGAATCTCCACAAAGGTATGCACCAACAAGTCGCCACGCATTCTGGAACGTGGATCGGGCATCCCCAAACCGCGCAGCCGAAAGACTTCGCCACTCTGCGTACCAGCCGGGATGTCAATCGCCCTTGGACCACTCAACGAGGGTATCTCGATGACCGTCCCCAGCACGGCCTGACTGTAGCTGAGCGGCAACTGGACGATCAGATCGTGGCCTTCGCGCTTGAAAATACGATGTGGTCGAATTTGAATAAAACAGTAAGCATCACCTGCTGGTCCGCCGTTCGGGCTTGGCTGCCCCTCGCCGTTGAGGCGGACACGCATTCCATCATCGACTCCAGCAGGTATCTGCACTTCCAACGCAACTTCGTCGGGTAGCGCGCCATCGCCGCCGCACTCCTGGCAGGGCGTGGTGATAACTCGACCGTTGCCGTGACATTGTGGGCAAGTGGTCTGCACACGCAGAATCCCTGTGGCCTGAACGATCTGCCCCGCCCCTTTACAGCGGGCGCACGTCTGAGGCTGAGAACCGGGGGCCGCCCCGGAACCGCTGCAAGTTGCACACTTGGTATGCCGAGTCAACTTGATCTGCTTACTGCAACCAGTCGCGGCCTCTTCCAATTCCAAGGTCACATCACACCGCAAATCGGCACCGCGTCGTGGCCTACTCCGCGAGCGGCCGCCACCGCCGCCAAACAGATCTTCAAAGATCGTGCCCCCGAACATGTCGCCGAAAGCTTCGAAGATGTCGCCTACATCGCGAAAGCCTCGGGCCTGGCCATCCACGCCCGAATGTCCATACTGGTCGTAGGCCGCTCGCTTCTGAGCATCCGACAGCACTTCGTAGGCTTCAGCGCATTCTTTGAATTTGTCGATGGCATCTTGATCATCGGGATTGCTATCCGGATGATACTTGATGGCCAATCGTCGATACGATTTGGATATTTCAGCCGCCGTGGCGGTGCGGCTGACTTGCAGCACTTCGTAATAATCGCGTTTGGTGCTGGTCATAACAGTGCCGACTGAGTTTCAGAACTGCAGAGGTATCGTTGTTAACTCAAGAGGCCACTCCTTGGGGAAGTGGCCTCATGGAATTGCGGCAAGGAAACTGAGACTGCTAAGATTAAGCAATCGCGCCCTCAACTCGCTTGCCCTTATCTTCTTTGTCAAAGTTGGTCACGAGTGCCTCGGTTGTCAACAGCAGTCCAGCGATGCTGGCTGCGTTGGCGAGAGCTGTGCGTGTTACCTTGACGGGATCGATGATGCCCGACTTCAGCATATCAACGTACTCGCCCCGGTTGGCATCGTAGCCAATGTTCAGCGCCTTTTGGCTAACTTCGTCAACCACCACAGAGCCATCAATGCCCGCGTTGTCGGCGATTTGCCGCATGGGGGCAGACAGGCTTCGCAGCACGATATCGGCACCGATTTTTTCATCACCCTTGCACTTGCCAATCGCTGCTTGGACAGCTTCCAGACAGCGCACCAGCGCTACGCCACCACCGGGTACAATCCCCTCTTCCATGGCAGCTCGCGTGGCATGCAGAGCGTCTTCGACACGTGCCTTTTTCTGCTTCATGTCAGCTTCTGTCTCGGCACCGACACTGATGACCGCAACGCCTCCGGCTAACTTAGCCAGCCGCTCTTGCAGCTTCTCCCGATCGTACTCGCTGTCGGTTTGCTCGATCTGCGCACGAATCTGAGCGACGCGCTGGTCAATAGTGGCCCGCGTTCCGCCACCTTCCACAATGGTGGTATTGCTCTTATCCACCGTCACCTTCTTAGCACGTCCAAGCTGCTCCAGCGTCACGTTCTCAAGCTGAATACCCAGGTCTTGACTGATGAACGTACCGCCGGTTAGTGTAGCGATGTCGCCCATCATCGCCTTGCGACGATCTCCAAAACCTGGTGCCTTGACCGCACAGACCTTCAGCGTGCCACGCAGCTTGTTGACAACCAGCAGGGTCAACGCTTCAGCATCGACATCTTCGGCAATAATTAACAGCGGACGTCCGCTCTGGCTGACCTTCTCCAGGATCGGTACCAGTTCACGAATGTTGCTGATCTTCTTTTCATACAGCAAAATCAATGCGTTATCAAAGGTGCAGGTCATCGTACTAGGCTCGTTGATGAAGTACGGCGACGTGAAGCCCTTATCGAACTGCATCCCGTCTACGTACTGGACGGTCGTTTCTGCAGTCTTGCCTTCTTCAACGGTGATAACGCCATCTTTACCAACCCGCTCCAGCGCATCGGCAATCAACTCGCCGATTTGCATGTCGTTGTTGGCGCTGATTGCACCCACATGAGCCACCTGTTTGTGGTCTGCAACTGGCTTGCCCAGCTCATGCAGTCTTTCGACTGCTGCTTCTACGGCTTTCTCAATGCCGCGACGAATAGCCGTCGGATTGCTGCCGGCCACAATGTTTCTCAAGCCCTCCTTGAAAATCGCTCGGGCCAGAATCGTAGCCGTGGTGGTTCCATCGCCGGCCAGATCACTGGTCTTCTGGGCGACCTCGACCACCAACTTGGCCCCCATATTTTCAAAACGATCCTCCAATTCGATCTCCTTGGCCACGGTGACCCCGTCTTTGGTAACCGAGGGACCGCCAAAGCTCTTATCGATAATTACGTTGCGTCCAGTCGGCCCCATCGTGACCGCGACTGCGTCCGCCAACTTCTCCACGCCCCGCAGCATCCGGGCGCGAGCGTGATCTTCAAACATAAGCTGCTTAGCCACGCGTTTGATCCTTATCTGAAATTGTTTCGAAATTCTATTTTTTGTTCACTGCAGCTACTGCCGATTGGCTGTCAGCCGCCTACCCTAAGTTCACAGCTGAACATTCTTAATCGTCGAGACCGGAGTCGCCAGCGATCAGAACCTTCAGCGATCGCAGCACTAGGCCAGAACCTTGGCCAAAATATCGCTTTCCCGCAATATCTTGACTTCTTGGCCATCGATCTCGATATCGCTTCCACCATACTTACCGTAAATCACGACATCACCAACCGCTACCGATAACGTACCGCGATTGCCGTTATCCAGCAGCTTGCCAGGACCAACCGCCACGACTTCGCCGCGCTGCGGCTTTTCCTTGGCAGAATCAGGCAGCACAATGCCACCGGCAGTGGTCTCTTCGGCGTCCTGAGGGCGCACAACAACACGATCATCTAGCGGACGAAGCTTGATTTTAGACATAGTCAGGAGTTCCCCTAAAAGTTGAGTTTGTTTAGTTAGTTGTCTTCAGTGATTGACTCGCTTGAAAATCCGCTGTCGCCAACGATGGCCGACGACAGCGACCGACTTGACCCCAGGCGGCCTACATCATGCCGCCCATGTCCATGCCGCCCATGCCGCCCATACCACCCATGCCACCACCCATACCATGGTCGTGGTGACCTCCCGCTTCAGGCTCTTCTTCCTTAGGAATTTCGGTGATCAGCGATTCGGTGGTCAGCAATAGCGAAGCCACGCTGGCAGCGTTTTGAAGCGCGGTGCGAACAACCTTAGCGGGGTCAATCACGCCAGCCGCAACCAGATCGGTATAGCAGTCGGAGTTGGCGTCATAGCCTTCGGTCTTGGTCTTTTGCTGACGAACTCGATTAACAACAACCGCACCATCAGCGCCAGCATTGTTCGCAATGGCTCGCAGCGGGCAATCCAGCACGTTCTGAATGATGGTGGCCCCCATCTTTTCGTCGCCCTCCAGGGCCAGCTTCTTGAGCGTCGCCTCACAGCGAATCAATGCCACACCACCTCCGGGCACGATACCTTCTTGCAATGCCGCCTGCGTGGCAGACTTGGCATCGTCCAATAGCGCCTTACGCTCCTTCATCTCGGTTTCGGTTGCGGCACCGACCGAAATCTGAGCCACCCCTCCAGCCAGCTTAGCCAAACGCTCTTGCAATTTCTCGCGATCGTAGTCGCTATCAGTCAGCTCAATCTCGCGCCGAATTTGCGCCGCACGACCTTCGATAGCATCTTTCTTACCAGCACCACCGACCAAGACGGTCTCTTCGCTAGTAATACGCACCTTCTTAGCACGCCCCAGATCGCTCAGCTTGACACTCTCCAAGTCGATGCCCAAGTCCTTGAAAATTACCTGACCACCGGTCAACACGCCCAAGTCGCCCAGGATTGCCTTGCGACGATCGCCGTAACCAGGGGCCTTAACGGCACACACGCTCAGAATTCCGCGCATCTTATTGACCACCAACGTAGCCAGCGCTTCACCGTCAACGTCTTCGGCAATGATCAGCAACGGCTTTTTGGACTTACTGATAGCTTCGAGCAGCGGAATCAATTTCTTATTAGCACTGATCTTTTCCTCAAACAACAGAACATAGCAATCCTCCAACTCGACCGCCACCTGATCTGCGTTGGTCACAAAGTGCGGAGACAGAAAACCACGATCGAACTGCATGCCCTCAACGACCTCGACGGTCGTTTCACTGCCGCGGCCCTCCTCAACGGTGATGACCCCATCCTTACCAACCTTCAGGAAGGCATCGGCCAACACATCCCCAATGGTTGGATCGTTGTTACCAGCGATCGTAGCGACCTGCTTGATCTCCTTCTTACTCTTCTCGTCGATCTTCTGGGACATTTTGGTGAGCGCTTCAGACACTTCAGCCACGGCCTTGCTCATACCGCGCGACAGCGCCATCGGGTCGGCACCAGCTGCGATCATCTTCAGGCCCTCACGAAAGATGGCCTCTGCTAACACCGTAGCGGTGGTAGTGCCGTCGCCGGCCACATCGTTCGTCTTACTGGCCGCTTCCTTGACTAGTTGCGCACCCAGATTCTCATAGGGGTCATCCAAGTCGATATCTTCAGCAACGGTCACACCATCTTTAGTGACCTTCGGGGACCCCCAACCCTTATCCAAAACCGCGTTTCGGCCCCTCGGACCGAGAGTGCTACGCACTGCCCGCGCTAGCTTCGACACACCGGCCAACAGCGATTGCCGGGCCTCATCGTCAAACACCATTTGCTTTGCCACGTTCAATTTCCTCCAACAGTGAATCTCAATCTCGCCAGCGCACGACTCTCTGTAGGCGCAGCGCCAGACTGGCAGTTACCCAAGAACTTCCGCCTCTAATGCAAAGCCCGTGCCAAGACTGGCCTGAAGCAACATCATCCTGTACCCACCAAGCATTTCTCGACCAAAATCGCTTGCTACCCCAAGCCAGATCAGTTGCTTGCCAAATTGACAGGCTGAATTGATGTGCGAATAGGCTTTCAGCTTTTCGGCCGAAGCAGATCGCGAGAAATACTGCGCAACGCTGCGGCCTGGCCAAGCAGACAGACACTCATTCTGGGTGGCACGCTTCGACTCCACGTTGATATGAGGCGAATGCCAACCCTAGGAAACTTTCCAAGGCAAGAATTTGGCAGAGCTGCAGGCTTCGGCGCTCCCTGAGAGTCTAGGCCAAGTCATTTTCCGAGATTTCTCGTGTACCCTGACGTTGGGTTATTTGACGGCTGACGAGCTACAACTTGCTAAACCAGGGGCCGTCCAGATGGGGTCGAATCAGGCGACTCGGGATCAAATACACTTGCATATTGATTGAGGGCTCGCAGCAGCCACTGATGAGCCTTGAATGACACGACCAGTCCAACCAGGGTCAGCACCACCAACAGCAATTGCAATCCGCGAGTTGCGACTGAACCCACCATGGTCAACAGCCCCAAAGCAATTAACGGCACAACAGCCGAAAGCACCAGATAGACGCTCGCCCGACGGCGCAACCATTCGGCTCGAATTTCAAACGACGCATCGCGCATCGTCGGCGAGATAATCTGGGGGTAGTAGACCAGCGTAGTGAGTAGTGAAACTCCAAAAAACGGATAGATCAGGGCCATGCCTCCACAAACCGCTAGGCTCATAAAAAAGTGCATGAAATCGCCCCAACCGAAGTCTGGCTGGTAGAGCTGCATGGTGATCGGAAAGATCAGCCCGAACACGAGCCACATGCCACCACTGATGACCGCCGCGCGATGACCAAATTTCCACACCCAGTCAATATCCGAGTCACGCGCAGCCAGGTTCTGCGACGCGCGTTGGAGAGCCTGTCGTACTTTCCAGCAAAAACAAACTAACAGGATGCCACCGGTAGAAAAGGCGATGATGTTCAGCAGTGTTGAACTAGCCGCAAAGAAAGGCAGCAGGCGTTCGAACTTGCTTATAATCGCCTGCTCATTGTAACTGTAGTTCAATGCACCGGCCGGGCCATTGGTTGCAAAAATGATTACCGCCGTTACCAGTAAAACCGGCAGTTGCAACAATCGCTTCTGAAGGGTTCCGTCTTCTGGCGCAAATCGTCCGACCAATTCAGGATGCTGCGCAAGTTGCAGACGAGTCGAAAATTCGCGGCAGTTGACCGGACGCTGCTGAGGATCTTGATGGAGCGCATGTCGCAGGACGCGCTCGAGCCACTGGCCTGCCGCGCTGTTGTCGGCGCGGTACGAGGAGAGTGGCTGCATTCGCGCCTCGACCTGCTGCTGGACTGCAGACCGTCGCGTATCCGAACCCTCTACAGACCAAGGACGTGTCCCCTGCCAAAATTCCCAAAGCACGATGGCCAAGGAATAAAGATCGGAACGTTGATCGAGCTTGGGCCCGGGCGATTCCAGGCTGGCTGCCAGCAACTGTTCCGGCGACATATAGGCTAGCGTGCCGCCAACGCGTGTATCAATCTCATCGCCGACTCGTAGCACGCTTACATTGAAGTCGGCTAACTTGGGCTGACCTTCTGGCGAAAGCAGAATGTTGGCCGGTTTGACATCGTAATGATAGACTCCCCGATCATGCGCAGCCTGTAATCCATTGGCCAGTTGAGCCCCTAACCAAGCTGTGGTGGCTGCCCAATTCATTTGTTTCAAGGGTGACTTGCCACGCTCGGGTGGAATTTGCTGGACTTCCACCAATGCTTCATCGATGACTCTCAGTAGTTCCGCGCCGTTTAATTGTTGGATCGGACATGCGCGCGTTTCCCGGATGACTCGAGCCAACGTGCCACCCAGAATGACCTGCATATACAACAGGTGAATATCTAGTTCCGCGATGCGCCGCTGATCGTACACCCGCACGATGTTTGGATGGTCCAGCTGCGACAACAATTGCGACTCATCGGTAACTCGCGAAGAAACTTTGAGCGCTACCAGACGTTGCATCGACTCTTGGCGCGCCAAATAGACCTGCGCAAAGGCACCCCGACCCAGCGTGCGAATAATATGGAAATCGTCCAACGTCTGTCCGGCTTCCAACCCGGGTATGTATGATCCAACGCTCCAGTGCCGCGTACTCTGCTGTTCCCAGCGAAAGTCAGCCAGTGCATCAGCCCACCGTGGAAACCTGTGTTGATACTCCATCAGCGTTGGCGACTGGCCACTGTCGCGACGCACTTGCAGCTCCTCCAGGACCAAGTCGATTGGAATTCTGTCTGGCCCCAGCCATTTGCCGCAGCTCGGCAAATAAAAATCCAACAAGCGAACTTGGCCATTTTCAGCGGCCGAATTCATATCCCGCTTGACCAGCTCAATCAGCACAAATCGCTGCACCTCAATGCCGCCGGTGGGTAGCAAATCCAGAAGCTGCTCAGCCTGAGCTACCGGGAGAATGGCTTGCGCTCGTCCTACACACGTCTCAAGCTGCTGAAACGTGGTTAATAGCGTGTGTTCAAGCGACAGCAGCTCGGTGCGATCCATGACAACGCTGAAGGCCTTGAAATACTCAAATTACTACGGAACAAGCAGCCTCCGCGAGGCTGCTCGAGCGGCATCTAAAGTATACCAAATCTGCCGCTGGTGCTTAATGAATTCCCCTTGGGAATCCTGAACATTTTCGCGACTCAGTCGACATGCCAAACTCCGAGCCGACACCTGCCGCAGCGCCGTCAGCCAATCATCTATATCATGGACCCTCAGCCTGCGTGACTTGCAGCGTTGATCATGCCCCGGAGCGTCGCCTGAGCTGGCCGTAGCGTCAATGGTGACATGTGACGACGGTGATGGTCAGTCAGGAGTCTCGAATTAGCGGATTGTAGAGCACACCGAAGATGCGAGGTAGCTGCAGCTTTGCATCGCTAACTGAGCGAGATAGGGAAAATCGCTTGTAGCCCAAGCCAACCGCCTGATCGGTCTGGTTGTGGCACGGTCAAGCCTTATAATCATCCGTTTCTGAAAACTCATACGACCAGCGTGGCGCATGAGTTGTCCCGCAATATGGAAGCGTCAGGGGAACTAATGAGTGACATCGAGAAGACCGTAATTATTGGCAGTGGACCAGCCGGATTTGCTGCAGCCATCTATGCGGCACGTGCGAACCTCAGGCCGCTGCTGTTCGAGGGAACGGTCAAGCCAGAAATGATTCCGCTCGGCCAACTGGCGTTCACCACCGAAGTAGAGAATTATCCAGGTTTTCCGGCCGGCAACGTCCGGGCTTATGTTGAAAGTGCGGTGGATGCGGATCGTCACTGGAATCTGCCACCGGTTCCCACAGGTCACCAGCGCGATGGCGTGCCGCATTATGCCGTGCAAGGCGTCGAGTTGATGGAGTTGATGAAGCAGCAAGCCTTGAACTTTGGCACGCGCATCGTCGGCGACGATATCGTGGATGTCGATTTCTCTGGCCCAACGCATCAGCTCGTGCCTGCTAATGGCCCGCCGGTCTTAAGCCACACGGTGATCGTGGCTACCGGCGCTCGAGCCAATTGGCTGGGCTTGGAGTCAGAAGAAAAATACAAGAACCGTGGAGTTAGCGCTTGCGCGGTGTGCGACGGTGCGATTCCCATTTATCGCCGTAAGCCACTGGCTGTGATTGGCGGAGGCGATACAGCGGTGGAAGAAGCCAGCTACCTGGCCAATTTGGACGGTGCTGACACGATCTACTTGGTGCATCGCCGTGACCAATTGCGTGCCTCGAAAGTCATGCAGGATCGGGCACTGAACCATCCGAAAATCAAGTTGGTGTGGAACAGTACGGTGGATGAGGTTCTGGGCGACGATAAGCAAGTTACGGGCATTCGGTTGCGCTCAACTGTTGATCATACGACCAGCATTCTGCCAGTGGCAGGAATGTTTGTGGCCATTGGCCACACACCCAACACCGCTTTTCTGAAAGGCAAATTGGAAATGCAACCTAACGGGTATATTAAATGGAGTCGTCCGTTTCGCACCAATACAAGCGTACCGGGTGTATTCGCAGCCGGTGACGTGGCCGACGATTACTATCGTCAAGCCATCACCAGCGCCGGTACCGGCTGTATGGCGGCGCTCGATGCCGATCGCTACTTGGCCGAGCAGCACTAAGCAGCGCGGAATTTCGTACGTCTCTCCAGGAAGGTTGGCTCGTTATGAATGCTGCGGCAAATATTTATCCATGGTCCAGCGTGACTTCAGTTCGTCAGACCTCGGCCATCGGTCGCCAAGTGGAAGTGCGCGGCTGGGTGCGAACGCGCCGCGATAGCAAGGCTGGTTTCAGTTTTATTGAGCTGAATGACGGCAGTTGCTTTGGTAACCTGCAAATTGTGGCCCAGGCCGATTTGGATAACTACGATTCAGTGATTTCGAGTTTGGCCGTAGGCAGTTCGATCGTGGCCCAGGGTACTATCCAGGCAAGCCAGGGCGGTGGTCAGGCCACCGAGTTGCTGGCCAGTGCTGTGCGGCTGATCGGTGATGCACCCAGCGATTTTCCGCTGCAGAAAAAGCGGCACTCGTTTGAAAAGCTTCGCGAATGGGCGCACCTCCGCCCACGCACCAACTCGTTTGGCGCCTTAACGCGTGTCCGCAATCAATTGGCATTCAGCGTACATCAATTCTTTCAAGAAGAGGGTTTTTATTACGTCCACACGCCCATCATTACCGCCAGCGATTGCGAGGGAGCTGGGCAGATGTTCCGCGTGACGACGCTGCCGATGGATCGCCTGCCGATCAAGGATGGCAAGGTAGACTACGCCCGAGATTTCTTCGGCAAGCCAGCCTTCCTGACGGTGTCTGGACAATTGGAAGGCGAATGCTACGCAACCTCCGTGGGACGCTGCTATACATTTGGGCCTACGTTTCGTGCCGAGAACAGCAATACTACTCGACATCTGGCCGAGTTCTGGATGGTGGAGCCCGAAGCGGCCTTCTTCGAGCTAGCCGACAACATGGCGCTGGCAGAAAGGTTTATCAAACGCTTGCTGGCCGACGTCATGCAACATTGCTCCGAAGACATGGCGTTCTTCGAAGAACGCGTGCAGCCAGGAATTTCCCAGGCACTACAGTTGGTGATGGACAAGCCGTTTGAACATTTGACATACACTCAGGCAATCGACATTCTTTTGAAGTCCGGTCAGCAGTTTGAGTTTCCGGTCACGTGGGGGGCCGACTTGCAAGCCGAGCATGAGCGCTATCTGACGGAAAAACATGTCCAAGGACCGCTGATCCTGCACGATTACCCCAAAACCATCAAACCGTTTTACATGCGTTGTAACGCGGATGACAAGACCGTGGCGGCCATGGATGTGTTGGTGCCGCACGTGGGAGAGATCATCGGCGGCAGTCAGCGCGAAGAACGTTTAGATGTTTTACTGCAGCGTATGGACCAGATGAATTTGCGTCCCGAAGACTATTGGTGGTACGTCGATCTGCGCAAATACGGATCGGTGCCTCACAGCGGCTTCGGTCTTGGTTTGGAACGAGTGGTCCAGTGGGTCACAGGTATGTCGAACATCCGCGACTGCATTCCGTTTCCGCGCACGCCTGGCTGGGCGGAGTTTTGATGGCGATGCTCACGCATTGGCGAAAAAAGTTTCGCTGCGCCTTTCACGGTTTGTGGCTGGGAGTTTCCGGCCACAGCAGTTTTTGGGTTCACCTACCCGCCACGGCAGCGGTTGTATTGGCCGCTTGGTGGCTGGAATGCAGCGGCTGGCAATGGTCGGTCTTGGCTGTGTGCATCGGGCTGATTTGGAGCCTGGAATTGCTCAATAGCTCGATCGAGCATCTGGCTCGTGGATTGTGCACTCAGCAGAATGTCGAAGTTGGCAAAGCGCTCGACACCGCCAGCGCCGCAGTATTGATAGCATCCATGATCTCCGCCGGCATCGGCCTGAGCATCCTCGGTTCTCGGCTGGCAGAGTATTTAGGCTATTGGGGCGGGTAGCTGCGTTTTCCCAGACGCGGGTTGCCATCTTGGTCTCCACCCTCAGACGAGCCTGGCCACCGTCGAGGCTCTCGCCGGTCAGGCGATATCGCGACGGGGCCCAGGGAAGAATGCGTTGGTGCGACGTTGGTAGGCGGCGTACGCTGGTCGTCGAGTCGTGATGGTTCTTTCGAGCAGCGTGACGCCCGAGACCTTCAGCAGAAAGTAAGACATGAGTAGCGGACTGGCGATAGTCCAGGCAGCTCCGCCGGCAGCAGCAATCAAGTAGATTCCCCACCAGATACAGAAGTCGCCGAAGTAATTGGGATGCCGAGTGTAACGCCATAATCCGCGATCCATGACTTGTCCACGATTGGCGGGGTCTCGCTGGAATCGAGCCATCTGCCAGTCGCCTAGCGCTTCAAAGAACAGCCCGATACACCACAAACTCGCGGCAAACCAGTCAAGTCCAGAGAGGAACGATGCCTGTGAAGCGGCAACCTGTGAGGCACCTACATCTTGCGAGATGGCCGCAGCGCCGGCGACATGGATTGCAACCAGTATTGGCATGGCTACGAACCATAGAATTACGCTCTGCAACCAAAAAACGGTCAACAAGCTCAGCCACCAGAAATGGGGTCCGTGATGCTGGCGCATGGCCTGATAGCGTCGGTCTTCGCCGTGCCCCAAATTTCGCCACAACAAGTATGCCGATAGCCGTAGTCCCCAGACTGTCGTCAGCGTCACCAACAACCAGACACGGGCCGTTGAGCTAGCTTCCGGGACAGACCACACCGCGAACCAAGCCAGAACCACGAAACCGCTTCCCCAAAAAGGATCTACGATACTCGCGTCGCGCCTCACAACGCTCAATAGCCACAGCCCAGTCATCATTGCCAGCACAACAGCCAGCGATGCCAACAACAGATGGTGCAATGGAATCATTTCAGGACTGCCTCACAATTTCTTCAGACGTTAGTCGCGCCGCCACGATGGTGTACCAGGCGCCACCATCGGCAGACGGTGGAACTCAGATCGCCATCGACTGGCGACGGTAGTTACCCTTGGACTCCACGCTTTACTGGGTTTGATTAGGCTGGAGTACCACTTGTGTTACGAACCATTGCGATCCATGGTCATAACCAAACAGTTCCGCGACCGACATGAAAAACATGCGCCATCGATGAAACCAACGCGCGGCGGATTGACGACCGTACGTGTTCACCAAAATTGGCCAGACCTCGCTTCGCCGAGCGTCTAGGTTAGCCAGCCAAGCGTTGGCCGTCCGTTGGTAGTGACTGCCAGGCCAATTCAATTGACTGACCACGTGCATGTGCTCACCAAAGTTCCGCAACAGATTCTCGGAGGGCATAATTCCTCCGGTAAAGAAATATCGCCCCATCCAGTTGGCTTCCCCCTCGCTCTCAAATGGATAAGCGAATTCGCGATGGCAAAAGTGATGGACGAACAACTTGCCTTCCGGCTTGAGCCACCCGCTGATGCGTTTCAGTAGAAGCTGGTAGTTACGCATGTGCTCGAACATTTCGATGGACACGACACGCTCAAACTGATTCGATTCTGTATCGAATTCGTTCATGTCGGCTGTGATGACTTGCAAATTCTGGTATCCACGCAGGGCTGCCTGGCTTTGGATGTATTGTCGCTGCGAGGCCGAATTGGAAACGGCCGTGATTTGACTACGTGGATGAAAATGAGCCAGCCACAATGAAAGCGAACCCCAGCCGCAGCCGAGCTCTAATACCCGCTGGCCATCTCTCAGATCAGCCAGTTGACAAGTATCCTGAATGGCTTTGGACTCGGCATCATCCAGCGACATTGTTTCGCTGGTAAACAAACAGGAGCTGTATTTTCGATGACGACCGAGTACTGCCGCAAAAAACTCGGATGGCAATTCATAGTGTTGCTGGTTAGCCTTTTCGGGTACCGGCGCTATGGGCCCAACGCACATGGTAGCCACAAAGTCCCGTAACGATCGCTGATTAGCCGTCGGGCTGCCATGATCACACTCCCTCAATCGCTGTCGGCATAGCCGTCGAATGGCAGCCCGAACTACTCGGTCCGGTACCACTCCACGTTCAACGGCGTCGATACTGAACGACAGAACACTCATGTTTCCAGCGCTCCTATTCGGCAACTGGGTTTGTCAAATCGCACCTGTACGACTCCAATATAGCGTTCCTCAAACGCGGCTTCGCAGTAGCACAAATAATAATTCCACAGTCGAATAAAGCGTTCGGAGTAGCCCAGCCTGCGAACTTCTTCGAGCTGTGCTTGGAACCGCTCTCGCCAGTGGCGCAACGTTCTGGCGTAATGCAGACCGAAATCTTCTGCCTGACTGAAGCGAAAGTCGGTGACGCTGGCGACAGACTTCAGCATGGCAGCCATCGATGGTAGGCAGCCTCCAGGAAACACGTACTTTTGTATAAAGTCCACTGATTTCAAATACTGAGAGTATCGGCGATCCGGCATCACAATTGCCTGCAAGATACACGAACCATCGGGCTTGAGCAGCTCGGCACACTTGCGAAAAAACATGTCCAAATAGCGATAGCCTACGGCTTCGATCATTTCCACCGAAGCCAGTTTGTCGAACTTGCCTGTCAAATCGCGATAATCCTGCAATCGCACTTGAACGCGATCCCTCAGACCCGCTTGGTCGATGCGCTGACTGGCCACTTCAAACTGCTGCTGCGAAATCGTAACGGACGTCACCCGACAGCCGTACTGCGACGCAGCGTGGATTGCTAACCCCCCCCAGCCTGTACCAATCTCAAGTAGGTGATCACTCTGCCGTAGTTGAAGACTGTGACAAAGTCGGTCCATCTTCTCGATCGAGGCTTCATAAAGGGTACTGGTTGGCGTAGGAAATATACCGCTGGAATAAGACAGAGTGTCGTCCAGCATCAGCCGAAACAAATCATTACCCAAATCATAGTGTGCGTGAATATTGCGACGGCTGCCGGAGCGGCTATTGGCGTGCCACCAGTGATAAACGCGGTTGACCCACTGCGACATTCGCGAAACTCCTCGATCCAGCCGATCGGCGGCATCGATGTTTCGTACAAAAATACGAAAGAACTCAGTTAAATTGTCACAATCCCATTCACCGCACAGATAGGATTCGGCAACCGATAGACTGCCACCCAGTAGCGCATGTTGAAAAAACTCGGGGCGGTGAACATGTACGGCCGCCGACAGGTCTCCGGGCTCTCCCAGTTGTTGTGTTTCCAGACCATCTCGAAGGTCGACAGTTCCGCCACGCAGTGCCCGCAACTTGTGACACAACAGCCGCTTGGCAACCCGCCCGGCCAGCGAAATTCGGTTGGGTTGAGTTCCGCTGCAGTCTACACCCTCGTGCGGAACTGCTATCTTTTCAATGCCAATGCTATTCATAGACTGGGTTTCACCGATTAGAGGCTCGAAAGGAACTATTTGGGCCTGTGCCTGGATGCGGCACGAATGGGACTCGCTTGAGCCACAGTCGCAATGCCTGCCAGTAGATGCCGACTAGTATCTGCAAGGTCATCAGCGGATATCTGAGCAGCGCTCGAGCCAAATGCCAACGTGTCAATGCAACTCGGCTCAGCATCAGTGTCGCATCAAACACTGTTGTTTGGGTGTCGCTGCTTTGCAGATTCTCAATGTGAATGCTCAGTCGCTCACCAAGCTCCGATATTCGCCAGCGGTACATCATCTCCATTGGCATGAAGGGAGAGACGTGAAATTGTTTAGGCTGCTGGAGGAAGTTGGAAGCCAGGTGATCTGAAAAATCGAGCACATAGCAATACTTTTCGTTCCAGGGCGTATTGTTCACTTCGGCGACAACCACTTCGACCTGCTGTCCGGCTTGATCGAAACAGTAGTAAAAGCTGACGGGGTTCATGGCCAAGCCGAAATAGCGAAAGCTGGTTAGCAAACTGATGGGACCACTCGGACGTCGGCCAATCCGCTGCTCGACCAGTTCACGCACAGATTCATCCAACGGCTGTCGCGGATCCCCCAAATAATCGGCTCGTCGAAATCGAGCAACTGCCGGCCAACGTGTTGACCAGATACCGCGTCGGCCAAACAGTCCATCCAACTCAGCCAAGTCGACGCAGATCAGGAACAGCCGATAGGCAAAACTATGGTACACTGGAGCAAACCGCCGATGCCGCACTGTTCCTTCATACAGACAACTTCTCATGGGCGCGAGCTCTTCCGCCTCAATTTGGCAGTATGAGTCAATCGTGAATCGCTAGGACGATTGTGCCTACGGCCGACTAGCGCCGCGCCAGACGCCTGCCGCGACTGCAGTGAACCAAGGTGGTTTGAATGCAACCGGCTGGACGCGGTGATCGCTTCACAAACCCGCAATGCGCTGACCACGCCATCTTCATGGAAGCCGTTACCCCAATACGCCCCACAGTACGATGTTCGGTTGGCCACGAGCAATTCTTGGTGACGCGACTGAGCAATGGCGCGGCGAACCGTAAAGACCGGGTGATGATATTCGATTTGTCGCAGGACTTTCGCTGCCTCAATTAACTCATGGCTATTAAGTGTTACGTTAAAGGTATGCGACGATCGGATATGCTGCAGGATATTCATGCAGTAAGTTACACTTGCCGATTGTGCAATAGCATCCGAAGGTTGGCCAGAGAAATGATAATTCCAGCTCGCCCAAGCCCGTCGCCGCTTGGGCAGAACCCGGCGATCGGTATGCAGCAGTGCGACGTTTCGGGAGTATGGAAACTCTGACAAAACCTCCCGTTCGGTCCGTGTAGGGTCGCTGAGCATACCCAAGGCTTGGTCGCTGTGGCAGGCCAGTATTACGTGATCGAAACGCTCTGGCGGACGATTGGCCGGCGTGACCTCAACGCCATCCTCTGTGCGGCGAATTTGTTGGATCGACCAGCCTAAACGCACTCGATCGGCAAATCGGCTGGCCATCCGCCCGACGTAGGTTCGGGAACCACCGTCGATGACTCGCCATGTCGGCCGGTGACGGACACTCAGCAGTCCGTGGTTCTTGTAGAACTGGACGATGAAGCCAATAGGAAAATTCATGAAAGCTCCGAGCGGGCATGACCAAATGGCTGCTCCCATTGGCAGTAGATAATGCTCGGCGAACTCGCGCGAGTAGTCGTGCCGCGCGAGATACTCGCCGACCGTGGTCTCATCATGGTCACAACCTTGTAGCACTTGCTCGGACGCCTGACGATTGAATCGCACAATGTCAGCCAGCATGCGATAGAAACTGGGTCGCCATAAATTGCGGCGCTGGGCGAACAGACCATTGAGCGATGATCCGTTATATTCAAGATCTGCAGCTTCGCAACGCACGCTAAAGCTCATCGTTGTTGGACGCGACTGAACACCCAACTCATCCAGCAGTTCCATGAAACGCGGGTAGGTCCAGTCGTTGAAGACAATAAAACCAGTGTCGATAGCGTAGTGCCGACCATCCAGTTCGACATCGACCGTGTTGGTATGCCCTCCCAGGTAGTCGTTAGCCTCAAACAGCGTAATGTTATGCTGAAGGCAGAGCCGATAGGCTGCTGTGAGTCCGGAGATTCCGCCTCCAATGATCGCGATCTTCATCGACTACTCTCCACTAGTGGACTGACCCCAGCCATAGACGGTCATGCCCGTTAAGTCTCGAATGAAGATTTCGTTGTCGCAGACCGCCAAGTGAGCCCAGGTGGGCGACTGACTGATGTGCTGCTGACCAATCAGCTCGAACCTGTCTGGGTTGGCGGCGATCAGCAGCAGGTCGCCGCGTTCGTCCAGTGCCAGTATCGTGTTGCCTTGAGCCACCAGACTCCAATATTTTCCGTATGGTGTCGTGGTCCAGCGCTCTTTTCCGGTGGCTAGTTCGATGCAGGTAAACCGTTGATTGCGCAAATGCAGGTAGGCATGTCCGTCGATAACTATTGGTGTGGACATGTAGGCTTGCGCCTTATTCTGCCAGCGCTCGGTCACGGTTAGAGCTGGCCTGTCTGGGCCTGGATTGTCGACCTTGGTGAGGTCAAACATGCGCGACTTGCCCCCATAAGCACTGGTGAAAATTGAATCACCAACGACGATGGGGGTCAGAATGTTCATTCCGCGAAAGGCTTCAATCGGCTGTGACCACAGCTCCTGTCCGGTCTGTTGGTCTACGCCGGCCAGCCGTTCACGAGTTTGCACGACCAATTGCGATTGTCCGGCAATAGTGGCCTTGATGGGAGACGAGAATGCGCTGTCCATCATGCCACCGCTGTCTTGCAGCGATCGCCACAGGACCTCGCCGGTTCGCTTGTCTAGCTTACAAAATGCCGCTCCGGCCTGAACATACACATAATTATCGTCTACCAGTGGTGAGGAGACAAAGCCGAATGAAGGTAGCGAGGTTTTGTAACGTTCGACGAAGTCCACTCGCCATCGCTCTTGACCATTGTCGGCATCCAAACAGACCAGCACATCACGCATGCCGGCAACGAACAGGGATTGGCCATCGAAGGCTGGGGTGGCTCGGATCCAATCGCCGTTTTCCCGAGCGAAGAATGGTACGGTCATTGCGCCAGACCACTCTGCGATCCACAACTGCTGGCCAGTCTCGCGAGACAACGCCCGTACTACTTCAGTCGACTTATCACGAGTCTCGGTTACGAATACTCGGTCGGCTGTGACAATCGGTCCAGAGTAGCTCTGGCCGAGCGGAACGTACCATTTCTTTTCCAACGAATGCTCATCAAATTGCCGAGGCCAAGTGGGGCTGGCTGCAACCTGCCCGTCACGCATGGGCCCCCGCCATTGCGGCCAGCTACTGGCCGGCTCAGCAGACAGGACGCTGGCCGCAGGTAATAAAAGCGCAAACGCAGCTACCAAGCTGTGCAGTGCTTTCCAATTCACCGCAACCGTCTGGTAACAAGCAGCCCCAGCCCATCTTAATCGGACTCTTCGAAACGGGAAATTTACCACCACACACCCCATCATCATGCCACCTAACCCTTTCGTTTTTCACTACCATGTTCGACCACTGCATTGCCAGTCATCGCCAACACATTCTTTGCAAACGCCTCCAGATGCTGCATGGTGTCACAATACGCCGTGTACTTAAGTCGAGCGCGTATTTCAGCATTGAGAGCCCGACCACCCACAACAACTGCCGTCCTCGATGCCGAGGCAGCTTCAAAAACTCGATTGACACCAACCACGAAATCTTCAAGGTCGCTAATATGTGAAACGCTAATCCAAAACAGAGATGGTTGGAGATGCTTGATGGAACGAATCATCGAGTCGAAAGGGATGGAACATCCCAGCAGCCTTGCATCCCAGCCTACCGAACGCAAAACGATCTCTGCCATCGTAACCGGCAATGTATATTGATCTCCCGGGACGGTGGCGCCACAAGCCTTTGGGCGGGATGCTGGAGGAACTTGCCGATCTCGAAGATGATGCAGTATTCTGACCATGATCTGGCAGGAGCACCGCTCTTGATAAATGTCAGCCTGGTGACACTCCCACTTTTCTCCAATCGCGTGAAAGGCAACGGCCACAACTTGGTCGAATATTTGGCTCACACTATAGCCGGCTAAAAACAACTCGAGAACAATGGCTTGACACGTCAGTTCATTGTCGGCCAGCAACGCATCGGTTAGCCGCTGAGCACAGCCCTCAATGCGGCGCGACCGGCGATCGTCCGTAGCCGGCATCGACAATATCAATGGCTCAACTACCGCCTGCCGTTGCTCACGAACAAACCGCAGTGCCTCTTGAACCGAAATCCTTCGATGGCCGCCGGCGGTTTTGACTGTTGCCAATAAGCCCCTGTCACACCAGCGTTTCACAGAAGACTCGCTGGCTCCAATGGCTTCGGCAATTTGTTTTGGGGACAGTAGTTGATCCATGGAGCACAATCTGATCGGCCAACGCTTCACGCGAAGCCATGCTCGGACAATCGAACACGGGCAGCAATCACCAAAGTCTGCCAGAGGTTCCGCGCAACCGCAGGTAGTATATCACTGAACACGTCGGCCTGCAACAGCAAAACGTCCAAAACATTCCTTCGCCAAAACACCCGCCTGGGACCGATAACTCATAAACTCTCGAATATTCGTAGACATACCGCTTGACAGACCTTCTGCTCGCCGATATAAATCGTTCATATCGTTCACATAGGAATGGCAGCTCAGATCGATACGAAGCGATCAGTGGTGTTCAAACGGTCCTTTGGCGGAGCAACAGGTTGTGAGCCTTTTAGAAGCCTTTAACGTCGCAGGTGAAATCGAGCCCGAATCCGCCTGCGGTGTAGCTGCTGCAAGCGACGTTCAAGAGGCTCTCAATCCAGCCGTGGCTGGCATGCGCTTGGGCCTGTGTTGCCAATTTGTCAGCCAGCCGATTCGCTTTCGCAGCACCACAGCGACATCACTGATCAAACTGGATCGGACCTCTAGGCTGCTGAAATTATCCAGAATCTGCCTCGGAAATGCACAGTCGTTGCTGCGGTCGTTGACCTACTGTGCTGAATCGGGAATTGGCTGCTTTCGGGTGATCAGTTCGATCATGCCCTGCAAGACACACCCTATGGTTGGCTACCGTGTCGAAGACCTTCCGGATGCCGATCGGATTTTGGCAGTGCTCAATCGCTGCCGTCTTTTTTCCAGCGAGCACGACATTCGCACCACGTTTCACCCAGATCAGTTCGTGGTTCTGAATTCGACCAATCAGAATGTCGTCGATCGCTCAGTGCAGGACTTGATCTCACACGCGGAAATTGCCGAGTGGGTCGGGGCAGACGTAATCAACATTCACGCTGGCGGTGCCTATGGAGACAAGGCTCGGTCCCTGCAGCGGCTGGCCAAAAACATAGACCGTCTGCCCGAAGCAGTTCGCCGGCGGCTGACTATAGAGAACGATGACAAACTATTCACTCCCGAGGAACTTATTCCATTTTGTCGGTCCATCGGCTTGCCATTGGTTTACGACGTGCATCATCACCGCTGCTGCAGCGCCGGTATGACAATCGCCGAAGCAACGGCAGCCACCATCGGTACCTGGGATCGCGAGCCCCTAATGCACATTTCAAGTCCGATGGAGGGCTGGGTCGGTCCGCGACCCGAAAGGCATCACGACTATATTGACTGCGACGATTTTCCGACCGCATGGCTCGGGATTAAGCTGACCGTCGAAGTGGAAGCCAAGGCCAAGGAGTTAGCGGTGTTAAAGTTGCGGAAGCAACTTGAAGGCAGGTCTCCTGAACAGCACCTGGCGGTCACCCATCGACAGCTGAAGTCTTAGCCCCAGGAATATAAGGATTCCAGAGAATGAAAGTTTACCATGTGGCTCGAGAGCAGTTTCTGCCACTCCCAGTCCCGGATGTATTCAGTTTTTTCTCCGATGCGAGAAATCTGGAAGAGTTGACACCAGCCTGGCTGAACTTTCAGTTTCTTACGCCCGAGCCGATCACGATGCGGGTAGGCACAATCATTCAGTATGCGTTACGAGTTCGAGCACTGCCAATTCGCTGGACGACAGCCATCACCAGTTGGGATCCACCTTTCGAGTTTGTCGATGTTCAACTACAGGGTCCCTATGCGATGTGGCACCATCGACATCGATTTGTGCCAATAGACAAGGGCACGCAGGTGATCGACGAGGTGGCCTACGCACTTCCTTTCGGAAGCCTGGGGCGCTTGTTGCACAAGTTAGTTGTCCACCGGGATGTGCAACAGATCTTTGAGTACCGTAGGCAAGCTTTGGAAACCAAGTTTTCCAAGAACAGGCCACCAATTGGATTTCCAGCGGTGAAACCAATCCCATCAATCCCCATGTCCGGAAAGGAGTCGCTCTGCGAAATCGGCAAGTGAAGCGCATGATGCTATCTCGGGAATGGTTAGGTCACATAGACAATTGGACATCACTGGACCAATTGTCGGTCGCCAACCCCCTAGGCATCGCTGCGTCGAAGTTTGGGTTACGAATCGAAGACTGAGGAAATTTTTTTTGACTTTGAGTGAACGTTTTGCACGATTTAGTCAGTTTGGGGGATGTTCCCTCGGAGGCTTCTATCGTGAAACCTTGTGTTAGGGAGAGTTGCTATGTTTAGTATCAAGTGTCGGGGCTGGCGATTGGCTATGGCTGCTTTGGGTTTGAGTTTGGCGATTTCGCCAACGGCCCGGTGCGCGGACAAAGAGTGCGCAGCGAAAGACATCGTCACGACCGCCGTCGAGGCAGGAACGTTTCAGACTTTGGCGGCTGCCTTGAAGGCCGGAGGGCTGATTGAGACATTGCAAGGGCCGGGCCCGTTTACCGTCTTTGCCCCGAGCGACGAAGCGTTTGCGAAATTGCCGGAGGGCACCGTCGCGTCTTTGCTCAAGCCGGAGAACAAAGGCCGGCTGATCGCGGTTTTAACCTATCATGTGGTCGCTGGAAAAGTTGCGTCCCAAAACGTGGTCAAATTGAAGTCCGCTGCGACCGTCAATGGTCAGCGGGTTGACATTAAAGTTGAAGACGGAAAAGTACTGATCGATCAAGCGACAGTCGCCAAGGCAGATATTCATTGTTCAAATGGCGTGATTCACGTCATAGATCAAGTGATTCTGCCGTCTGAGAAAAATATCGTCGACACGGCTAACAATGCCGGAACGTTTAAAAGCTTAATTGCTGCTGCTGGTGCTGCCGGTTTGGCGGATGTCTTGGCAGGCGAAGATCTGCTGACCGTATTCGCTCCAACCGACGAGGCCTTTGCTAAGCTGCCTGCAGGAACTGTCGAGAGCCTGCTGTTGCCGGAGAACAAAAGTAAGCTGGCAGCAATCCTGAAGTATCATGTCGTAGCGGGCAGAGCCTATTCGGATGAAGCTCTCACCAAGAAGGTTTTGAAAACCGTTCACGGTGGGCAGATTAGAGTTGCTGTGACCGACGGCGTCGCGATGGTTAACGGAGCTAAGTTGGTTGCCACCGATATTGATGCAGCCAACGGCGTCATTCATGTGATTGACTCGGTGTTGCTGCCGCCGACGCAGGATGGAAACGCTGTGCACTTGCGTACTCAGCCGACTTTGGTCTCCCAGAGCTACTCCAGTCCAGTACGGATGGTCCACCACGTTGCATCGCGGCGGTGCACCAAGTAAAGTCGCGTTGCGATTTCCGACTTTGGAAGTCCAGTTGGAAGTTGCTAGGTCTGCGACCACACACCTGAGCTGAACCTCGGCTCAGGTGTGTTCGCTTGCAGATTCAGAATCGTGTCTAGCGATAGGATTCTAAACGAGCATCACCTCACCGACGAAATGCATATTCATGAAGCAAGATCTTAGTGTGCCTGATATGCGGCTGCGGTTGTGCAATCACGCGCCTTTGCAACCCAATGCTGAGTATGTCCTGTACTGGATGATTGCCTGCCGGCGAACAACTTGGAATTTTGCGTTGCAGCGTGCAGCTCAATGGGCTACACAGTTGCGCAAACCGCTAGTCATTTTTGAACCGCTACGTGTCGGTTACCAATGGGCTAGCGATCGCATGCACCGCTTCGTCCTGGACGGAATGGCAGACAATGCAGTGCGAATTGATCTACGACAGCAGCCAGGCGTGAGCTATTTTCCGTACGTCGAGTCAGATCATGGTGCGGGTCAAGGACTGTTGGAATCGTTGGCGCAGCAGGCCTGTTGCGTGGTCACGGATGATTATCCATGTTTTTTCCTACCGCGGATGGTCGCCAAGGCAGCTTCGCGTCTGCCGCTGCAAGTTGAGGCCGTCGATAGCAATGGACTATTACCGCTGCGAGCCACCGACCGAGTGTTCACCACCGCCTTTTCGTTTCGAGCCTACCTGCAGAAACAGTTGCCAGCCCACTTAGACCAATTGCCGCTGATGGATCCGCTTGCTGATTTACAACTGCCACCGCTGAAATCGCTGCCTACTGAGGTCTTACGGCGTTGGCCGGCAGCTTCACCGGAAATGCTAAGTGGCGATGTGCACCGGTTGGCGGCATTGCCCATTGACCATGCCGTTCAGATCGCTCCCCTACGAGGCGGCACGGTGGCGGCCAACGGTAAGTTGGCGTCGTTTTTAGATCAATGTTTGGCTGGTTACGCAGCTGGGGCCAACGATCCCGACGCTGATAATCGCAGCGGTCTCTCTCCGTATTTGCATTTTGGCCATATCTCTGTGCATCAGGTGTTCGACGAGTTGATGCAACGCCAGAACTGGACGCCACTGCAACTAGGTAGCCAAACTGGCGGCAAGCGTGAGGGGTGGTGGGGTGTCACGCCCGGAGCCGAAGCCTGGCTGGATGAACTGGTGACATGGCGCGAGCTAGGTTTCAACATGGCGTCGCACCGCGCTGACTATGATCAATACGAATCGCTGCCTGACTGGGCGCAAGCCACCCTCGCCAAACACGCTAAGGATATTCGACCTTACCTGTATTCTCCCGATGAATTCGCTACGGCGGCGACTCACGATCCAGTGTGGAATGCGGCGCAACGACAACTTGCCCGCGAGGGACGCATGCACAACTACATGCGCATGCTGTGGGGCAAGAAAATTCTGGAATGGAGCCCCACCCCGCGTGATGCTTTGGAAACGATGGTTGAACTGAACAATCGTTATGCTTTAGACGGTCGCGATCCGAACTCTTACTCCGGTATCTTCTGGACGCTTGGCCGCTACGATCGCCCCTGGGGCCCCGAGCGCCCCATCTTCGGCACCATCCGCTATATGAGTTCCGACAACACACGTAAAAAGCTGAAGCTAAACCGGTACTTGGAGACCTATAAGTGCTGACGCAATAGCCGACCTTCTGAATCGCTTGATCTGTCAAGCTGTCGAATTCACGCGTCGTCTACCTGCGTCTTATCCCAGAAGGTCAACCCGAACAGAATCAGAACGCCAGCGGCCATGATGGCGGGAAACATCCAGAAGTTCTTCCACTGCTCCATGGTCTGAGTTAGCAGGCCTGGGTCGATCGACTCGGGTAAAGCCCGCGAGAACATCTTGCCGAAGGTCTCCAAGAATCCAAGCTGCTGCTGGCCACGAGCCGCATCGATGGCTGCGGTCAGTTGCGGCCCCTGAGTAACTTGCTGACCATATTGGCCAATTGTAAAGTTGAGTGGAATGCCAAATAAACCTCCTGCGGCCATAATGCGGTAGCCAAAGAACATGCCCACACCTTGCGTGAGGAAGACTAGCAATCCTTGAGCTTGGCCGCGAATCTCTTTGGGCGCCTTCTGGTCGGTGTACATGAACCCGGTAACGAAAAAGAAGTCGTAACAAATGCCGTGTAGGGCAACCGCCAGCAATAGGATCCAGGTGGTTTGTGCAGAGGCGCCGTACGAGAAGAGCAGATAGCGAATAACCCAACAGGCCATGCCCACCAAGATCATCATCTTGACGCCCAGGCGGCGGAAGAAGACAGGAATCAACAGCATAAAGAAGATTTCTGACATCTGCCCCAACGTCATGGTCGCCCCGGTAGCGACGAATCCGGTCTGACCCAAGAACTGAGAAGTGCTGCCGTAATAGTAGGCCAGTGGGATACAGATCAGCGTGCTGCAGATCGCAAAGACTAGAAAATTCCAATTCGCCAGCAGTCCAAAGGCATCTACCATCAGCAGCGAGCGAGCATCGATGGGCCGATCTTTGAGTGGCGGTGGGGTGTTCGGCAGAAAAAAACAGAACAGCCCCAGCAGCAGAGCGCTGATGCCTCCCAAGGTAAAAATCTTCAGCGTGCCATCCCAGCCTGTGATGCCCACCAGCAGCCCAGCCACAATCCAACCGATGGTTCCCCATACGCGAATCATCGGGAATTTGTCTTGGCTGGGGATGTGCGTAAAGGCGATCGTATTGCTTAGCCCCAGCGTAGGCATGTAGCACAGCATGTGGGCCAGAATCAGCCATACCAACAAGTTGGCATTCTCTGGCTGAGTTGCCACGCTGGGAACGGCCAGCAGAATGGCACCGCCCACCAACATCAAGACTCCCATAACCTTTTGTGATGCGAAGAAGCGATCTGCTACCAGACCCAAGAACAGTGGTGCAAGAATTGCCGCCAGCGGAGCTGCCCCGTAGCCACCGCCTATCGCCTGACTCATCCCCGACTTGGTTAACGCCAATCCCAGCGTTGCAAACCAAGCGCCCCACGTGAAGAATTGAAGGAACATCATAACCGACAGCATCAGCGTCATATTGCTCGAGCGATTTACGGCGGAATGAGTCATTATGCCTCGGTCCTTATGCCCAAATGAATTCGTATCGGGTGGTAAGTGCCATCAACCAAAAAACGGGAGCATCAGTCTAAGCGACACCCTGCTTTCCGCCAACATGCCTTGGAATTGCAAGCGGTACCGCACAGAGTTTTCGCCTGAAGGATGATACAACCCGCTGGATTAGCGAGGGACCTACTTGATTCCTCGCCAGCGTAGCGTGTTGTGTTTTGCCCAGTCACCCTAGGCAACTAGAAGGCCAACGCGTCTCCAATGCGGTCTCGTTCGACCTGGGTGATGCGATACATATCGTGCAAGAGTTGCATGTCGCACGGTCGTTGTTGAACTTTGCGGCGTGAAAACATGCGCTGCTGCGAAGCGATCATGACGTCCGGCGGAAGCGTTGTCATCTGGCCGAACAGCCTGGCATAGTTCACAAAGCTAGGTACATTGCTGGTTACGAAACCGTAGATCATGCTGCATGTCCCGACGACTTTGCCAGTGAAGATACCGGTGTTGATGGCGGTCTTGCTGTAGTCCCCCATCACGCAACCGAGAAACTGCATTCCCGTGGCGGCTTTGCCGTGTGGGTATTCCATGTTGACCGTACCGTAGGTGTTCTTCAGGTCGCTGTTGCACGTTCCAGCGCCCAAATTGATCCAACTGCCAAGGTAGCTGTGGCCCAAGAAGCCATGATGTTGCTTGTTGGAGTACGGTTCCACCACAGCCGCCTCGACTTCACCGCCAATTTTTGTCGTGTGTCCCAAGCTGACCTGATCCTTGATGGCGGCGTGTTCCAGGATGCGCGAACCGGGACCGATATAGATGGGACCGCGCAGCAGCGTGTAGGGACCGACTTGCGCGTTGGCGTCGATGACTATCGGACCGTTGGCCGTCTCGGTCAAAACGAACTGGCCCAATTGGGCTCCGGGAGCCACGAAGACTCCGTCGGCCTGCTGTTGGTACCCACCTTGGGCGATGCGATACTGCAAATTGTCCCCGATGTAACGCATGTTGGCTGCGATGACTTCGTGGGGATAAGTCATCAACGGTAACGGCACATCCAGCCGATTAAAGCTGTGCGCCGCCAGCAATAGCGACTCTACACTGGTGTCGGCGTGCTCGCGAATCCAAGTCCATGTCCATCCCGGATTAATGATGGCTGCAACTTGATCACCATCCCAAACGATACCCGCCGGCGAGGTGCCTTGTGCGCGCAGTAGTTGCCTCACCGCCTCTAACGAAGTCCGCGTTGGAACTAGGCGCGCATTGAGAATTACAGTTGGGCCAGCCGCAGCATCCAGAGACTCGCTGGCCAGTGGCAGAACATCTGGCTGATCCAATTCCATGATGGCGCGCAAGTGCTGACGAAACAGTCCTACTAGCGGCTGCCGAGTCTGTCTTAGCAACTCCAGCAGCGTGTAGGAGCCCACCGTGATGCAACATGCGGCTCGCCCCGTAGTGATCGGAAAGAGTTGGGCAACCGTCGAGTCTTCAAATAGTAGGATCGACACGATCAAATTCCGTGGGTCAGCGCTTGGTTGGTAAATTAGAGTTCGTGAACTGAGCCAGTTCCAGAGTTGGATATTGCTCCAACATCTGCCGAAAGGCTTCGATTTGTTTGCCGTCTTCTGTTGAAAGTCGCCAATTGATATGTAGCCGACTTTTCAATTCCTCGTGTGGCTTGCTGGAAAATTTGGTGGTCCGCGTAAGTTCAATGGGAACGCCGCGATGCTCTCGAATCAATTGATTCAGTTGCAAACGAGCAAACGGCGGTGGGTTTCGATCTGGTGCTCGCCAAGCGTTCAACAGCGCACTAGCATCGGCAAAGTCTGCATATAAATCCGCGGCGCTGCTGGTCGATGACTGCAGCGTGGCTTGGTAACACACGAATTGGCGACCAACTGTCACTATCGATCCGTTTACACTGACCTGTTGTGAGTCAGCGATCGCCGGTGCCAACGACGATTCTGGGATGCGCTGCTGAGCCTGATCGATGAACTGCTTGAGTTCCTGGAGGTTAACCCGAGTTTGCACTTGGCGCTGCGAATCCATCAGTGCGATTCGATTATGGGCTGCTTCAATCACAATAACACTGTGAGGATTGTCGCGAGAGAAGTCATAGGCCACTGCATTGTGAAACAGGGTCACCGATTGTTGAATCGGCTGTGCCTGTCCCGTCAGCATGACATCGGTCTCGATGCGAAAGCTGGAGCCATTGTCCTGAGCCTGGCAGTTGGCCAGCGCGGCGCACAAGAGCAGCTTCATGCAACTGACTGCCAAAATATGCGAGGCAGGCCGAGTCGAACGCATTGTGCTGAGCAAAGTGCGGTTTTTAACGTCGTGCATGACTATTCGTGGTCGGAGATTTTTTTTGGCAAACGGCGAGAACCAAGCGTGCTGCTTAATATGCGTAGCATTGCAAGCAATTGCTTGCAGCGCTGGGCAATCTATCAACCCCCAGGCCTACAAGTCCAGGGCAACCCGGCCGGGATGATACGAAACTAATCAAAGTAAATGGAAATAACGAGCTGACGCCGGCAGTCGTCCTACCGAACCAGAGCCGGACAATTGACGAGCAATTGCCCAATCAACTGACGGTCGGGCCAATACCCCATGACATAGCTGTTACAGGCGTCCAGCACTTCGACGTAGCAAGTTTTGGCGGCAGCTACTGGTCGGCCAGCGGTTGTTGGCTCGAGCGTCACTTGGTGTTTGCCCACGGGTAATTCCAGTCGCAAGAGTTGAATCTCACCAGGCAACAGCCCCCAACTGCGCGTATCGGCGGACTCGGTGGCTTCCCATGCTACGCCAGCGACATCCATGGCAATCGAAGCTAGTTGGTTGGCCTGCATCTGGCTCTTGACTGCGTAGACGGCACCCTTTTTGGCAATACGGCGAGCAACCGTGCGAGCCATCAGCTTGGGCAGCTGTGCTTGAAAGGTATTCTGAGCAATGTGGCGAATGTCAGTCATTGGCAATGTGGTCGAGATTGGTTGTCCGTTCACTTGAACGCCAATCAAATCAAATTGCTTCGGGGGACACACCAATTCAGGTACCTTGATCGGTGCCAGCGTCGGCGGCACGCTGTACTTTCCAAAGATGGAAAACAACTGGTCGGCTTGTAACATTACGGCTTGTGTTACCGGAGCAGTGGTTTCTTCTTTGTATGGACCACGGCCAACTAAGGCGATCACGTACACCACGCCGTGTCCAGGTTGGCTGTGATTACCATAGGCTGCTCGCTGAATATCTTGCGCCACTTGAGGATGTTGGGGCAGCAATGCGGCAGTCAATTGGTACATTCGGGCAGCGTCATCGTAATCGTGCAGCGTTGCTTCTCTCAGCATTCCACGCAGGTAGGGTGCTAAGGGAGGAATGCCCAATAGATCGGGCACCTCAGTCTGATTGTCAGCCGTGGCTTGTTCGACAAACTGCTGTTGCTTCATCAGCGTTTGCAAAGTGTAGCTCTCGGCATCGCTGCCATCATGCATTAGGCTGGCCAATGCCAAAAATACGCCAATCAGCAGCTTTTCGTGAACATCGCCCGAATACGCACGCCTTTGATCGTCGGTAAGCAGGGCCTGAGCTTCATCGGCCAGTACCTGCTGTTCGGCCTCGTACCACTGATCACGCACTTGCCTTAATCGCAGCTCAGCTGAGGCCGGCTGTCCCTGAAATAGTTCGATCAGGGCCAAATCCAGTTCTGCGACGGTGTGATCGGAACGAATACCCTGACTGAGTTCTGTTAGCGACCGATGCGCAGCTGGCAGATTGTTGCTGTAAAAGTCTTGGCGAGAAGTTCGCAGCCGTTTTGAGTGGGAACTACAGCCCAGGCTGCCAGCCAGAAGCAGGCCGCCAAGCAGAGCGACCAAGAGTAGTGGCGATGCGGCTGAGTTGTGAAGTGGCATCACCGTTCACTGTATCCTAAGTCGATGCGCGTATTCCGCCGGCTAACGCCCGGTGGGCCACAGACTGTAGTTGGCCAGTCGTCCTAGAGGACTACGATGGTAGCCCTTGCGAATTTCGGCTTGTTCCTTTTGATAGGCTCCGGTTCGCGTGTCAACCATTTCCAACGTGAGCAGGTAGTTGCGCTGCGTCGATGAATTCCGTTCGGTAGTCCCGCTGGTCAGTGTGGCGTACAGCAGATAGTCGATCGGCTGTCCTTGGCGTTGCAGCACCGACGCGAACAGTTGCATGTTGCCGGGAACGAGCAGCGAGTCGGGGCGCAGGCGAGTTTCAATCAGCGCGGCGTCTACCATCCTGCGGCTAACTGCCTGAAAATTTCCATCGCGGTTAATTTGAGTATCGATCAGCTGGTAGATTTGATCCTTAAAATCAGCCAACTCTTCAGCGCTCTTGTTTTCAACACCTACGAAACAGACTTTGCATGGCTGCGTTCCTTCTGGAGCTGGCCCTGTACTGGCCAATTGGCCATTAACGGTTTGCACTTGGCAATGGGCTAACATGCGACCGACGGCCTCTTCCACCAACGGATTATAGACCTCGGCCCCGGCAGTATGGCTGCCAACGATGTCTTTCTGGTCGCCTTTGATGAGGTGTCCATAGCGATAGCTGCGGCAGCCCGTCCCCGCCGTATAAACCATGAACAACAGTAGCACTGCAGCCGAACGACGAATGTAGCGTCCATGCGACATCATTGTGAACTCACCTGCATTGAGTCGGTTTGAAAAGCCTGTTGATTGAAAACGGTCGTTTGTCGCCAAGCCGACGGATGGTAGCGACTGTACCTAACAGTCCGTCCTGGCGGAACCTCGGCCCAGAATACTTATCATGGCCACCGCCCAGAAGGCTAGAGACATAATCGGCCATCGGGCGGCCTGATCCGCTTATTCGTTTCAAACTAACGGGCAACCGCCAACTTTTCACCTGCTGGGTTGACAAATTTCTTGCCAATTCAATTACAATGTGATGAGCCGGTCACCCCAGCCGGATGGGTAGCAAGCGGCAGATTGCTGGCCGGATGAATTGCTAGCTACCGGGTTCTTTCACTGGGTGGCCGAAACCGTGTTGAACGCATTGCTGAGGCGCTGACTATGGAAGGCGAATGGTGATTCGATCAAAGCTCCCCCTGCTTCTCATTGTGTTACTGTTGGGTAGTGTGCTGCTACTGACCAGCGGTTGTCAGTGCTGCGAATCCACCGCCGCCTGCTACAGGTCCCTAACGGGGCAAGCTCTGGACAATTCACCACAGTCAGCATCGGACAAGCAGTCCGAGCGAATTCCGCAGCTTCTGCCGCCACGCGACCAGAAAGTGTCCACTGGCGATGTATTGGTCCAGGAACCAGCGCAGCGTTCGGCATTGCGTCCCAATTTTTCCAGTGGACTAAGACACTCGAATCATCGCAATAACTTTTTCATGCTGGAAGCTTTCAAGGAAGCAACCGGCAAGTCGTGGAGATCGACAGTTCAATTAAGCCAGGACGGCCAATTAATAGCGTTGGGCGCAATCGTGGATGCGGAGGGCTGGATTGTCACGAAGTCCAGCGAACTGGATCGTGACCGGGAAATCGAATGCCTGCTTTTCGACCAGCGAACCTACTCGGCAAGAGTTGTTAGCACTGTCCCGGATGTCGATTTGGCACTCGTGCGTATCGATGCAAACGGCTTGATGGCGGTGGAATGGGAATCGTCTATTCCGGCACAAGGCAAATGGTTGGCAACTACCGACGCTCGATCGAGCACACCAGCGGCGATTGGCGTGGTCAGTGCAGGGCCTTCACGAGTTCCCAGCCAAAAAGCGGTACTAGGTGTCGAACTGGCAATCGACAACAATCGAACACAAAAGGGCGTGTTAGTCAAACGAGTTCTGGCTGGCAGTGGCGCTCATCAAGCGGGCTTAAAACAACAAGATAGTATCAGCGGGGTGAATGGGAATGCGGTTCAATCGCGGACCGAGTTACTGTCGTTGCTCAGTAACGGAGAGGGCGGCCAGTTCTTAAACCTAACCGTCCACCGCGATGACAGCACCTTTGACACGCGCGTGCGGCTGATGGATTTGACTCAGGAACTGTTGGGCGACGAAACAGAAATGGAAGTTAACGGACCGATCAGCGCTCGCGCCACCGGATTTAGCCGCGTATTTATGCACGACACAGTGTTACAGCCGAATCAATGCGGCGGGCCATTGTTCAACTTGGATGGCAAGGCAGTGGGCATCAACATCGCGCGCGCGGGACGAGTTTCCAGTTATGCGTTACCTGCCGAAACTGTCCGGTCCGTGGTCAGCAGTCTGCTGGAACAGGCCAAGTTGATTTCACACTCCACGCCTGCAACCACTACCAAAGCCAGTGCAGTGTCAGCGCCGTTGAGCACGGCTCCGTAGAATTCGACTTCGCGCCGCCTGCAATGCCATCCTTGCGCAGCTCGAAATCAACTTCGATAGGACCTTGAAACAAGCCGGCAGCGCCAAGAAGTCAGGGGTCCCCCGGGGGAGACTCGCCAGCCGAATTGAGCCTCGTATTTTCTATATGGGTCTAGATCATTTCCCCACTAGCCCACAGGCCTGTTGAGCACGATCCAATACTTGCCGGGCACGTTGCCGAGCGCGTTGCGCTCCATCTTTCAAGATATCGCTGAGCGTGTCAGGTCGATTTGCCAATTGTTGCCGACGTTGACGAGCCTCTGCAAAGTAATTCTCGGCCGCGTCTGCCAACTGTTTTTTTACTTGACCATATCCAAAACCCCCGCGACGATACATCGCCGCCATTTCCTCTATTGCGGTTGGTTGGCTAAAGAGTTGAAAGAGCTGAAACAGATGATCTGATTCAGGGGGCTTGGGTTGTTCCAGTGGGCGGCTGTCGGTTGCGATGCGCATGATCTTTTTGCGCATTGCCTGGGGCTCCTCAAACAATTCGATGGTGTTGTTGTAGCTCTTGGACATTTTTTCACCATCTAATCCAGGAACTTTAGCGCTGGTTAACAGCAATCTGGCTTCCGGCAAGACAAACACTTCACCATACAGATGGTTGAAGCTGTTGGCCAAGTCGCGACAGACTTCGAT
The DNA here is from genome assembly GCA_019636385.1 of Pirellulaceae bacterium. Classification (NCBI taxonomy): domain Bacteria; kingdom Pseudomonadati; phylum Planctomycetota; class Planctomycetia; order Pirellulales; family Pirellulaceae; species Pirellulaceae bacterium. The sequence continues at coordinate 80,835 of JAHBXT010000001.1, forward strand.
ATGCTGAACTTGATCTTGGCCGACCGGCACCCAGTTCGAATCGTAGGCCAAGATATCGGCAGCCATGAGCACAGGGTAGGTAAACAGCCCAGCATCGGCGGTCAGACCACGCTCTTTTTTGTCTTTGTATGCATGACAGCGTTCCAGTAGCCCCATGGGCGTGCAGGTCATCAATATCCACATCAGCTCGGAGACTTCGGGAACATCGGATTGCATAAACAGGACCGCTTTAGCAGGGTCCAGCCCCAGAGCTAACAAATCCAGAGCGGCGTCCCGTTTGTAGGATCGCAACAACTCGGGATCGCGAACCGTAGTCAGTGCATGCAAATCGGCGATGAAATAGTAGCCCTCATGTTCTTCTTGCAAGTGGATGTACTGCTGGATGGCGCCGAAGTAGTTGCCCCAATGGAAGCGACCTGTGGGTTGAACACCAGATAAAACTCGCATGACCTGCCGTGATCTGTGAAGGTGAACGGACGTAAACTCAAAAAGTGCGCACCGCCTGGCTGACCGAACATACGCCAAGCTCAGCCAGCGCGCCTGGCAACTGTTCGACTAACTGCTGGCTCACAGTGGGTGCGTAATAATTGGCAGTGCCTACTTGAACAGCGCTGGCACCAGCCGCCATAAATTCCATAACGTCGTCGATGGAAGCAATTCCACCAATACCAATCACAGGGATGGCAACTGCACCGGCCACCTGATAGACGCAGCGCAGCGCCACAGGTTTGATGGCCGGCCCGCTCAGGCCCCCCATCACGTTTCCAAGGATGGGCCGGCGACGGCGCCAGTCGATGGCCATACCCAATAATGTATTGATACAACAAACGGCATCCGCTCCCCCCGCCTCCGCCGCTCGAGCAATGTCGGCGATGCGCGAAACGTTGGGTGTCAATTTCGCCAGAACTGGGAGGGCACAGGCGTCGCGTACCGCCTGCACGACGCGTTGGCACATTTCGGGATCGGTACCAAAATCCACTCCACCGCTCACATTGGGACAACTGATATTTAATTCGAGCGCCGCTGCACCGCCAGCAGCATCCACGCACCGAGCCAGTTCGACAAATTCAGCGCAATTCTTTCCAGCAATGCTGACCACAATTGCCGTGTCCAAAGTCCGCAAATAACTCAAGTGCTCGCGCGTAAAGTACTCGACGCCATCATTATCCAGTCCAATCGAATTCAGCAGCCCAGCGGCTGTTTCCACGGTTCGCCACGGGGCGTTCCCCACGCGTGGCTGTAGCGTAATCGTCTTGGGCAGTATTCCTCCCAAGCAGCTTAGATCGATCAAGCCCTGCATCTCGCGGGCGTAGCCAAAGGTACCAGACGCAACCAGTATTGGATTACGCAGCGTAAGCCTACCCAGGCGCGTCTTCAGGTCGATGTCATTTGGGCTGGTCATGCGATGTTTTAATGCTGCTTTTGAAGTGGCGAGTCCATAATTCCTGCGACTCAATGTTTGCCGCTGGCTGGCAGGATCAATGATTGAACCGCCATAATGATCGCATCAGCCACATCTGACTTGGATCCAGCTACTTGAGCCAACGTGCTGCCATCGGCGGCAAGAATCTCGACATCGTTCCACTCCGAATCAATCGCTGATGGACCGTTGCTGACCATCAAGTCGCAGCACTTGCGTTGCATTTTCACGATCGCTCGAAAATGTTGATCTTCTGTTTCGAGTGCAAATCCCACTACCCATTGATTAGAGCGTTTGCTGGCTGCCGCCGTGGCAACCACGTCTGGAGTTTCAATCAATTCCAATTGTAATGGACGCCCGTCTTTTGCAATCTTCTCGGTGCGAATATGTTGCGGCATGTAGTCACATGGTGCAGCCGCACCGATCAAGCCGTCATACTCTGGGAACAACCGCTGTACGGCATCCAGCATTTCTTGAGTCGTGCGGATAGTGACGACGTGTGCTTCATCGGGATAGGAGATGCTGACTGGGCCAGAGACAACCGTAACTTGATGTCCTGCACGCAGCGCGCTGGCAGCCAATGCACTACCCATGCGACCGCTACTGGCGTTGGTCAAATAGCGCACCGGATCAAGATATTGACGCGTGGGACCGGAGGTGATCAGAATGCGAGCCATGCTGGGAACTGCCGCCATCTGCAACAGCTAGTAGGGTGCGTGTAGCGGTCTAAAATAATCAATAGGGAGTTTGCATAATCGGTCGCCAATGCAATTGCAAGTTCGATGAATTCGACGGCTCGAGAATCACACCAACGCCGTCTGCCGTAACGCTCCAATTATCCAATCAACCCAATTAACCAATCAACTTGCCGATGGCCTGCAAAATCTGCTCGGGTTCGGCCATGCGACCATAGCCAAGCTTGCGACAACTGAGCCACCCCTGTTCGGGGCCAACGAACTGCACGCCGTCATCCCGCAATCGCTGTACGTTCCGTTGTACGGCAGGTTTGTCCCACATCGGACTGCTCATGGCCGGTGCCATCAGTACTGGACATTGGCAGGCCAAATATAACGTCGCTAGCAGATCATCGGCCAAGCCGTGCGCGCACGAGGCCAGCAGCCGGGCCGTAGCTGGAGCGATCACCAGCAAATCGGTTCCTTCAGCCAGTTCAATGTGCGGTCCCAGCGGAAACCGTGGATCGTAGGTATCCACAATGGCAGGTCGCCCGCACAGCGCGGTAAGCGTAGCAGCACCGATGAATTCGGTCGCCCCCGCCGTCAATACACTGTCCAAGTTGTGACCCTGCTGGACCAAGCGGCTGACCAATCCGGCTACTTTGAAAGCTGCGATTCCGCCACCAATTCCTACGACAATCCGCGCGGCCATGGGCTACAGCTCGATACTGTCCATGTCCAATAAATCGCCTCCATCACGCTCGCCAACAATTGCCATTTCGCCGGCGGCGCTGAGGAAGATTTTGTCCTGCATAATTTCCTGCAAAACGATCTCCATCTTGTCGGTTGACGTGGTATCGACCAAAGGCCGGCTGCCACGATTCAGCTGTACCAGCCGCTTCTGGATTAGTGTAGATAGCTTAAAACGACCGCCAACTTTGTTGACGATTTCTTCTTCTTTAAGTGCTTCGAGCATGTGTCGTCTCCTGACTGAGTTGCTGTAATAGCTGACAAATTTGTGTAACCGACTGTTCGACTTGGTGATTCACGATTTCATAGCGATATCTGGGAAGCGCTAGCAGCTCTTGGGCGGCAACCTCTAGCCGTCGAGCGATAGCTTGCTCGCTGTCTGTGCCTCGGCCACGTAGCCGTTGCTCTAACTCGCTTAACGATCCGGGGTGAATAAAAATACTAATCGCTTGTGGGTACTGCTCCAGGACCGACAACGCGCCTTGCACGTCGATTTCCAATAAAACCCAGTTGCCGACGGCCAACCCGTCGGTCACCGTGCTGCGCAGCGTACCGTACCAATCGCCGCAACCAAACACCTCTTTGCACTCCAAAAAAGCATCCTCGGCACGCAATTGTTGAAATTTTTCACGGGACACAAAATGGTATTCTCGGCCTGAAACTTCACCGGGTCTGGGCGAACGAGTTGTCACCGACACACTCAGTTGGATTGGTAATGGGCAGTGCTGCAATAGCCCGCGAACCACGGTGCTCTTGCCAGCCCCCGACGGCCCAGACATGATGATGAGGCGACCTGGCTGCGTCACAATCACTCCACGTTCTGAACTAATTCTCGGGCCTGCTCCATCAAGGTCTTCAGCTCGACGACCTGCCGCGCAATGTGTGCGTCGGCGGCCTTCGATCCGATGGTGTTGGACTCGCGAAACATTTCCTGAATCAAAAAGTCTAGTCGGCGGCCCTGGCTTTCGGAACTCACCAGCAGATCGGAAAACTGCTGAAAGTGGCTGCGGAGCCTGACAATCTCTTCGCGAATATCCGATTTGTCACTGATTAGAACCAGTTCTCGTAGTAAATCGCTGTCGGAAACGGTCACAGCGGCTGCTGTGTCACCCGCCGCTGCGTCACTCCCGACGGCTGCATCGGCCAGAACTTTAATCACTCTTTGCTTAAGGCGCTGGCGGTATTCGGCTAACACGTGCGGAGCGCGTTGTTGAATGTTGTCGAGTGCCTGCTCCATCGCACCGATCAATCGTTGAAGCTCTCGAGCCATGGCACCGCCTTCGCTGGCGCGCATGCGCTGCAAGTCGTTGAGCGCCTCGGACACCGCATGCAAGACACATTGCTCAAGCTCTGGGCACTCTTCGCGATGCTCCATGGCCTCAGTGATTACACCCGGCAGATTAACCAGTTCGGACCATTGAATCGTTGGTTCGAAACCCAATTGCTCGCCCACGTTTTGGCATTGGCGAATGTAACTTTGTACGACTGGCAATTGGATATGATACAAGTCTAACGTCGTGCGACCAATCCAGTGAACATTCACTTGAACTGAACCACGATGGAGTTGCGATCGAATTTGTGATTCAATAGCGGGTTCAATTCCGCCCAGTCCGGCAGCGGTGCGCAGACTGATCTTTAAGTGACGATGGTTGACCGATCGCACTTCGACCGCAATTGTCCCGCCGCCTGGGTACTGCGCGCGACCTTCGCCTTGTCCGGTCATGCTAAGCAAACGTTACTACCCGTCCAAAAATGTAGCGGTTCACACACCTATCGATCATTCGTTGCCCTCGGTAGCCGCAGCAGGAGCGGCCTGGGCCGCTGGGCTCGTTGCACCTTCCACTGCGGCCGCTGGTTCACTTTCCGTTGTCTGGCCGCTGGTAGTTGTATCATCATCGGCGTTCTGGTCAGTCGCAGCTGTGGCATCGGTGGGCGTTTGTGCTGCAGCAGGCGAATCCGCCGGTTGATTGATGGACGGGGCGGCGGGCTGCACCGACGCTGCCTCACCAATCCCGCTGAGGCTGCCCGCAGCTGCCGACGTCTCTTTGACGCCTGTTGTAAATGCCTGACCTTTAAGGAAAAAGATGGCCGCACAGCACAGGACGATCCATACGGTAGCTGCTCCGACTGTGATTCGCGTAAACAGGTCACCGGCCTTGGTACCAAAGGCGCTTTGACCACCGGCACCTCCTAAAGCCCCTGCAATTCCACCGCCGCGACCTCGCTGAACCAACACCAGCAGAATCAAAAACAGTGACGTCAAGAAGATGGAAATACCAAAAAAGTAGTGCGACAAGAGACCCAATAACATGCTACGCTTTCCTGAACAACTGAAATATTCTTGTGAAAGGTTCAAACCCCCGACGACCGGACTAACCAGCGGCCACCGTCATTCTGCACCCGGCAGCGCAAATTGCTGCGAACGAGTCGGCCTTCAGCGAAGCCCCGCCTACCAGCGCTCCATCGATGTTAGGTTGGCCCAGCAACAGTGAGGCGTTGTCAGCCTTGACGCTACCGCCGTACAATATTCCAACAGTGTTGGCAGTGCCAACGCCCCAGAGTTCGGTAAGCAGCGAGCGAATTTGAGCGTGCACTTCTTCGGCCTGCTCTGGTGTGGCAGTTCGGCCTGTGCCAATTGCCCATACCGGCTCGTAAGCAATCACCAAGTTCCCAGCCTGCTGACTGGTCAAGCCGGCCAGCGAGCCGCGAGTTTGTGTCTCAATGGTCTGTGCGGTCTGTCCGCTCTCGCGTTGCTCGAGCGTTTCGCCAACGCACACGATTGGGGTCAAGCCGATGCTCAGCGCCGCAATCGTTTTTTGATTGACCGTGACATCTGTATCGCCGAAGAACTGGCGCCGTTCGCTATGACCAACGATCACATAGCGACAGCCGACGTCTAGCAGCATCTGCCCGCTGACCTCGCCGGTAAACGCGCCCTCGGACTCGTGGTACATATTCTGGGCACCCAGAGCGATACTACTGCCGCGCAGGGCCGACGCGATGTCACTTAAATAGACGTTGGGGGGACATACCGCGACCGCGACCTGTTCAGGAGGTGGGAGCTGCTCAGCTAACGCACGCACCAATTTCAGGCCGCTATCTCGCAGCAGATTCATCTTCCAATTTCCGGCAATCAGCGGTTTTCTCAAGACCGGGCCTCCACACTCAAATTTCGCCAAAGGAGGGGGTGTCGCGTGCCGCACGACTGGCGGTGTATTAGCGATTCTGTTAACCCCAGATTCAAGGAAATAGTAATCTAGCCTTCGAGCCGGATTTCGTCGAGGTCCAAACTGACGACAAACGACAGCCTTCTGACCCATACGCCTAGAAAACTCCTTTCCGACACCTCAATTACCCGCCAAATTTGGCCTATAAACCACAGAGATTACCGGGTGGCCCCGCGGTGAACCCATTGCTTGGTAAAGAGAATCCGCCATCCAAAGTTCCCGCAATGCTGCAAGATAGGCCTGATTGAACCATGCGAATGTAGCGTATGGTTTCACCGTTGCTCCCGAATGTACTTTTGAACTTAAATCCGATGACATACGAGGTCCAGTACGTGCGGGCTGTCGGCAGCATAGGTCACGCGTCGTACAAGCGTGACAGCGCGACATCTGGATACTGTTCAAAGCGGTATCACAACGTCCACCTGCCACGAGCGGAGGCCACTTTGTGATATGATGAACCAGTTTAGCGACTACTAGCAATACGGCTTTGCGCTGTGGCCGAAACATCGCCATCGGCTTGGAACAGTACCGAATGAAACACCGTGACAAACCGAGGCACGCGCCCACCGAAGTTTCGAGTTCCAAACGAAACTGGACATGGCGTCAGGCGGCGTTCCTGCTAACAACTTTTGTGGGTTCTTTCCTGCTCTTTCAGATTCAACCGTTGATTGGCAAGCTGATCTTGCCATGGTTCGGTGGCACCGCTTCGGTATGGACGATGTGCCTACTGTTTTTTCAGACGGTGTTGTTTGCCGGATATCTTTACGCTCACTTAACGAGTGTGTATCTCAAGCCGCGAGTTCAAGTTGTCATGCACTGCATGGTGGTCGTGGCGGCGATAGGTACGCTGCCTATTTTGCCGTCTGACACTTGGCGAGCCACGGCGACCGTCGATCCCTCATTTGGAGTTCTGCAAGTATTGGCATTCAGCGTAGGGCTGCCCTACTTCTTATTAGCAACCAACGCCCCCCTAGTACAGCGTTGGTGGGCGATGGTTGTAGGAGCCTCTGCCTATCAGCTCTACTCACTTTCCAACGCTGGTTCACTGTTGGCACTGTTAACTTACACGTTGATCGCAGAAAGACTGCTTGGAACCAGAATGATCTCGTTCGTCTGGACTGTGCTGTTCGTGTTCTTGGGCGTTTTGCTGTTCCGATGCCTGCTGTGGGTCTGGCAAACACCGCAGACAAAAGCCTCGCCAGCAGTGCCCCTCGCGGACAACACTCGTCACCAGCGCCAATGGACCACAGGCTCCCAAGAGGTTGCGGTGACTGTCGCTGGGCCAACGTGGACGCGGCGGGCCATTTGGTTGTTTCTGGCAGCCACGGGCACTACCGTGCTTATGTCCATGACCACCTACCTGTGTCAAGACATTGCCAGCGTGCCGATTATGTGGTTAGCTCCGCTGACGCTTTACCTTCTCAGTTTCATCCTCTGCTTTGGGGCCAGCAATTGGTACCGCAGACTCTGGTTCATGCCAATCCTGACGATACTCAGTTTCGTGGCGGCAATGATCTATGGCCAGCTTTTCTCCAGCGTACCAACGTCATTTTTGCTGACCATTAATCTACTGGCGCTGTTCTGTGCTTTCATGGTCGTTCATGGGGAATTGGAGCGATCCAAACCGGCAGTCGAGCATTTGACACAGTACTTCCTGTACATTTCTGGCGGTGGAATGTTAGGAGGCTTCTACGTTGGATTGGTAGCACCACTGCTCTATCCCGATTACTACGAACTACCATTGGTGATGATCGTTATTGGCCTGATTCCAATAGCCATTCTGCATTTAGAGGCTCAATCGCCACTGCATCGTGGCCGCCGCGCATGGGCCTGGGCAATTATTGTCGCTATCTTTGGCTGCCACGGATTGGTTTGGTCCTATGGATATTTGCAACGCTACCAGATGGTATGGAGTACGGGGCGCAATTTCTACGGAGTCCTGAAAGTCGCCGTTCGTCCCCTCTCTACGACGCCGCCGTTGCTGTACGTTTCCTTGATGAACGGACACATCACGCACGGTGGTCAACTAGCCAAGATATCTGTAGAGGGCGACCTGTCGAACATCGAAATGCTCCCCACGCCGACTACGTACTACGGTGAGACATCGGGGATTGGCCGAGTTTTCCGGGCTACTCAGGGCGGCCGGCCTCGACGGATCGCGGCGGTAGGTCTGGGTGTTGGAACCCTTGGAGCTTATGCGCAAAAAAATGATCAGTTTCGGTTTTACGAAATCAATCACAAAGTTGTAGAATTGGCTGAAGATCCATTCACTTACTTAGCAGAAATCAAAAAATCCCAAGCTGAGTATGAAGTGGTGATGGGCGATGCTCGACTTTCGCTCGAGTCCGAAACGCCGCAGAACTTTGACATCATTGCAGTCGATGCGTTCTCCGGTGATTCCATTCCCGTCCACTTGATCACGCGCGAGGCTGCCGACGTTTATCTCAGACATCTGGCTTCGGATGGCATTCTGGCTTTTCACATTTCCAACCGATACGTAGATCTGACGGGTGTACTATACGATATTGCCATACACAATCGGCTGGAGCTAGCGTACCACCTGGATACTGCCGATGTCAGCCTACAGCAATACATGAGTGAATGGGTGCTGATCCGACGTCCCTCAAAACAACAGAATATTCCCGAACTCCAGTTCTACCCGACATCCATGCTGAATGGTAAACAGATTGTATGGACTGATGATCGTAGCAGTCTGTTAGAGGCTATGAAATGATAACTTGAAGAGAATCCGGAACTGACACGCAGGAGAATTTCCTGGGCGCAGCCAGCTGGTGGACGACAAATTTCGATCAATCTTAGAGAATGCAATTGGATGCCCAAATCAGCCATAACAATTAGTTTGGTTCCCGAGGCCCGAGGTGGGCCGTTTGTATTTTGGGATGATTTCGAACGAGCTTGCAGTGAAGCATCTCGGATCGGTTTGGACGCGGTTGAAGTTTTCGCACCCGACGGTGAGACGATTCGGCAATTGCCAATCAAGACAGTGCTGGAATATCCATTGCAAATCGCTGCGTTCGGGACGGGAGCAGGCATGGTTAAGTATGGGTTGTCGTTGAGCCACTCAGATACCTCGCATCGTCAGCGGGCACAGCAGTTTGTTCGTTCAATGATCCATGCAGCGGCAACCTGGAACGCTCCGGTCATTGTCGGTTCTATGCAAGGGCGGTGGACTGCAGAGTGCGATTGCGCCCGAGCACTGGCTTTTTTGCGAGATTCACTTAACCAGCTCGGACAGGCGGCCTATGACCTGGGTATTAGTCTGTTTTTCGAACCACTGAATCGATATGAAACCAATATGGTGAACACGATTGACGACGCAGTAGCGCTGATTCAGTCATTGGATGTGCGGAATGTCAAACTGCTAGTGGATTTATTCCACGCCAACATCGAAGAGCCGAACATAGCCGGTTCGTTAATCGAAGCGCTGCCGTATATTGGCCATATTCATTTGGCAGATTCCAATCGACGGGCTGCAGGGTATGGACACATCGACTATCAACCGATTGCCGATGCGATTTGCGCTGGAGGCTACCAGGGCTATCTGTCGGCTGAAGTCTTGCCACTGCCAGATTCGGTTTCCGCCGCTGAAATGACGATGCAAACCTTCCGAAAGTTTTTTTCAACCACCTAGCGACGCCATGCTCAAAACTCCACTGTTGCATCCTCAAATACTGTCGGCAATCGCCAAAGCGGGACATCATGCCAAGATACTGATCGCCGACGGCAACTATCCAGCTTCAACCAAGAAGGGACCGAACGCGGAACTCGTATCCTTGCAGTTAACTCCAGGGGTGCCAACCGTTGCCCAAGTGCTGGCGCCGCTGCTAAAAGCCTTGCCGATCGATCACATTCACACAATGGGAATCGACCCCGGCGATCCATACGCGCTGACAGATGATCCGGCGGTATGGACGACCTATCGTTCGATCTTAAAGCAATCAGGATTTGCAGGAGACCTTGAGCCAATTATGAAGTGGGACTTTTATGACGCCGTCATGTCGCCCGATCACGTGCTGACAATTCAGACTGCGGATCAAGCAACGTGGGCCAACTTACTGTTGCTGGTTGGAGTTCGCAGCTGATGCGTATTGATGCTCATCAGCACTTTTGGACCTACGATTCGCTGGACTATCCCTGGATTCCACGGAATCAGGTCAGCCGCGCCCGCCAGCCGACTGGACTGGACACCCATTTCGACTCTAACCGCACTTTGGATCGAGATTTCCTTCCACTAGATTTGTGGCCGCTGCTGAGTGCCGCTGGCCTGGATGGCTGCATTGCCGTTCAGGCCCGTCAATCGCTACGGGAAAACGATTTTCTAATATCGCTAGCAGATGAGCATGATTTTATACTGGGTGTCGTCGGCTGGATTGACTTGCGTTCGGATCAGGCCGGCAAGCAGGCACAGGAATTCGCCAAGCATCCCAAGGCCGTTGGCGTTCGTCATGTCGTTCAAGATGAACTTCAGCCGATGTTCATGGCCGGGGAAGCGTTCCGGCGAGGCATCGCTTCCCTGAAGCATTTCGATTTGATCTACGACATTCTGATCTATGAACATCAGCTCCCAGACGCGATTGCTCTGGCGGCAGCGTTTCCGGACCAGCAGTTTGTGGTTGACCATATCGCAAAACCGAAGATCAAGTGGGCAACACTCGATCCTTGGCGATCCCTGATTAAAAAGTTGGCCGGGTTTTCCAATGTAGTTGTTAAATTATCGGGGATGGTAACAGAAGCCGATCATGCGCATTGGAGCGTTGAGCAGCTGGATCCATACTGGCAAGTGATTCTGGAGGCGTTCACACCCAGTCGCATACTGTTTGGCTCCGACTGGCCGGTGGCCCGCCTGGCCTCCAGTTATCAGCGCTGGATCACCGTCGTCCGAGAGTGGCTTGTTGCTCTCAGCGACTCAGAACGTGCGGCTATCTGGGGACAGAACGCGCACAGGGTTTACTTCCAATAACACTAGAACATTACGGTCCATATCAGTGCTACTAGCCAAATACTCATTCGGCATCGGTGATCGCTTTGCACATCAGGCCTCGGCTCAACTGGCTGCATTTCAGCAGTTGTCCCGACTTGGACCGCGAGTTATCCCGGTGTGGAACAAATCCAACCGCGAGCATTCGTTAGTGGGTTCAGAACCGGCCAGCGTTCAGATGGCTGCCGAAGAAGCAGTGCGCGAGCTTGGCTGGTACGATCAGTGGCATGTTGATGCCGACCATGTTCAACTGGCAACTGTGGATCGCTACCTGAACTGCTCTGACTTTTTTACCATCGATGTGGCCGATTCGATTGGCAAGCCGAGCGCGACGACGGAGATCGACGATTTCATTTCACGACATCCTGAACTGATGGGAACGTTTGAGCTGACGGGTTTCAACAAACCGTACATGATTCAGCGTGAATTCGTGGAGCGAGTGGCACTGAAGTTCTTGAAAGCTTGCCAGACTGCGGGAGCCATCTATAACCACATAAAGGCCGCCAAGGGCTCAGACAGTTTTATAGCTGAGGTGTCGATGGATGAGACCGACCTTCCACAAACGCCTCCGGAGTTAATGATTATTCTGGCCGCACTTGCCGACGCTGGGGTCAAGCTGCAGACGATCGCTCCCAAATTTACCGGGCGGTTTAATAAGGGAGTCGATTACGTCGGTGACGTGCACCAATTTGAAGTCGAATTCAACGAGGACATCGCGGTGATTGCCGAAGCGGTCAAGCGCTATGGACTGCCGGAGAACCTGAAGCTGAGCGTTCACAGTGGAAGCGACAAATTCAGCCTCTACCCCATCATTCGCCAGTCAATTGAGCAGACCGGTGCCGGGGTTCATGTGAAGACGGCCGGCACCACTTGGCTGGAAGAATTGATTGGCTTGTCCGAAGCGGGCGGGGATGGCTTGTGTTTGACCAAGGAAATCTACGCTTACGCCTTTGAGCATGTCGAAGAATTATGTGCACCCTACGCGTCAGTCGTTGACATCCAGGTGCGGTCTCTGCCACATCCGCATGAAGTGAACCAATGGGATGCAGCCAAATTGGCCTCGACCATCCGGCATATTCCAAACAACGCGAGCTTCAATGCGAACGTTCGACAACTGCTACATGTATCATTCAAGCTGGCCGCCAAAGCCGGCAGTCGATTTACTGATCTGTTGAAGGCCAATCGTGAAATCGTCGGCCAGAATGTCACAACAAACCTCCTGGAACGGCATTTGAAGCCTGTATTTTTAGGTTGACCATGAGCTATACCATCCCTACCAGACCCCTCGGAAAAACCGGGCTGGAACTGCCCATCTTGAGCTTCGGCGCGTCGTCGCTGGGGGCCGAGTTTCGCAGCGTAGACCTGAACGAAGTTTTCGCCAGCGTGCGCGTTGCACTGGAGCTTGGTATGAATTTCATTGATACCTCACCCTACTATGGTCGCGGCATGTCTGAGATTCTGCTGGGCATCGCCCTCAAGGATGTTCCACGAGATTCTTATTTGCTGTGTACGAAACTTGGACGCTATGACGCAGGACACTTCGACTTTTCACCTCGGCGCGTTGCGGAAAGTGTCGATGTGAGTCTGCATCGGCTCCGCACCGACCATGTGGATATCATTTTGTGTCACGACATCGAATTCGTGCCGCTGCCACAGATTGTTAATGAGACGTTGCCGGCCTTGCGTAAATTGCAACAGTCTGGCAAGGTTCGCTATGTAGGAATCAGTGGTTATCCCATGAAAATCTTTAGTACCATCGCGGCGCAGGCCGAGCTGGACTGCATCCTGTCGTACAACCAATACACGCTGCAGAATACTCGGCTGGTCGACGACATCGTGCCGCTGATGAAGCTTAAGAATATTGGAGTTATGAACGCAGGTCCGTTCGCTGCCCGACTGCTGACCAATGCACCGCTGCCGATTTGGCATCGCGACTCGAAGACGGTTCAGCAGACAGCGAGATTGGCCGCCGAGCATTGCCAAAGCCGAGGAGTTGACATTGCGCAATTGGCGCTGCAGTACGCGTGTAGCCATCCCGATTTGGCGACGACAATTACCGGTAGCGCCAACCCCAACAATATCCGCAAGTGGGCTCAGTGGCTTGAGCAGCCGATCGACACAGAGTTGCTGGGAGAGGTTCTGGGCATCCTGGAGCCGGTACACAATGTGAGTCATCAAGAAGGGCTGGCAGAGAACAACTGACGATGAAGGCCTTGCAAATCAGCGCCGCAAAATCATGGTCGTTCGTCGACATCCCCGAGCCCGGGAGACCCGAGCCCAGCCAGGCGCTGGTGCGTGTCCATCGCATGGGGGTCTGTGGCACGGATATCGCCTGCTATCTCGGCAAGTTTCCCTACTTTGCATTTCCGAGGATTCCTGGCCATGAATTGGGCGTGGAGGTTTTGGAAGTAGGCCAGGCAGTTGGCCACCTGCGCCCCGGCATGCGTTGTTGTGTCGAACCCTATCTGAATTGTGGACAATGCGACGCCTGCTTGCGAGGACACACCAACTGTTGCGAGCACAATCAGACCTACGGCGTGATGTGCGATGGAGGGTTAACAGATCAAGTCATCCTGCCCGCCAACAAACTACATCCGGTGGGAGAGCTGAGCTATTCTCAGGCCGCGCTGATTGAGACGCTGGCCATCGGTTGTCATGCGGTGAATCGCGCCGCCCCGCAGCTAGGTGAAAACGTGTTGGTGATTGGAGCTGGGCCGATTGGTTTGTCGGTCATTGAATTTGCCAAGCTCACCGGTGCCAATGTCATGGTAGCCGATGTTAACCCAAGTCGCCTGGAATTTGTCCAGCAGTCGATGAAGCTTCCCAATGTGATTCGCTTCCAGGGAGACCAAACCGACGAAATCGCAGTTCGACAGCGTGGCGGCGGAAGACTAGCAGACATCGTCATCGACGCCACAGGCAACGCCCGCAGCATGGTCCGCGCCTTTGAGTTCGCTGTGTTTGCGGGGCGAGTCGTATATGTGGGCATCACCCAGGAGCGGCTTGAATTTGCACATTCGCCAATCTTACACCGTCGCGAGCTTACACTGCTCGCCAGCCGCAACGCATTACCGTCAGACTTTTCGCGGATTATCGGTTTGATTCAGAATCGCACCATCGACACTCAGCCTTGGATGACTCACCAAGCCGACTTCGATGACGTCCCCAAAGTATTCGACTCTTGGCTTGATCCCGAGTCGAAAGTCATCAAAGCCATTATCCGAGTGAACACGTAGCGGTGTTCCATCGGACGCCTCGCCTGCGACTACATGCTTCTTCGCGAAGGTCTCGTCGGTTTTCCACAGACGATTCGAACATCCAGGTCAGATTGCTAAGGCAATATGCGTTTCTGACTGCAGTGGCAAAACATGGACCACCATCGGCACTCAGACCCAAATTTTCAGGCTATCCAAGTCATTGCCATGAACGTCCCTGCCTCCCGAGAAACCTGAAGTTCCCGCCACCCTGAATTCCACCCAAGCTTGGTTGGCAGAAGAGCTTCCATACGCCCTTGCCTTGATTCTGTATTGGCATAAACTCTTGGACGCGTCAACTGGACGGTTTAGACCACAACGACACTATCGCACATTCAATAAGAGGAATCCTTATGGCTAAGATTACACTCAAAGGTAACGCGATCGAAACGGTTGGCGATCTACCAGCGGTGGGCTCACAAGCACCTGCATTTACGCTGGTCAAGCAAGATTTGTCCGAGTTAACACTGGCGTCCCTGGCGGGTAGCCGCGTGGTGCTGAATATCTTCCCCAGCATCGATACGGGCACATGTGCGACGAGCGTGCGCAAGTTCAATGAAAAAGCGGCAGCGCTGAGCAATACTAAAATCGTGTGCGTGTCGGCGGATCTACCGTTTGCGCTGGGCAGATTCTGTGGAGCTGAAGGCATCGACAAAGTCAGCGTGGGGTCGGTCTTCCGCAATCCAGAATTTGGACAGCAGTATGGCGTGCGATTCAATAGCGGCCCGCTCACTGGTCTGCTTTCGCGGAGCATCGTGGTCATCGACGAACGCGGTAAAGTGCTGTATACCGAACAAGTTGCCGAGACGGTCAACGAACCGAACTACGATGCGGCGTTGGCGGCGTTGAAGTAGCGATTCACGACTGTGTTATGGGCGTACTGTACTATGCGCGTACGTTGTGCTCGCCAGAGCGTAGATATGGGCAAAGACAACATAGCACCCTCTAAGCGACGGTGGTTAGCATTTGACCGTCCAGGCGACGGTGGCTACACTGCACGAGCGTTGGCTACTGATTGCTCGGATGAATGGGCAGTCTGCCCGACGTCGCAGAGGGGCGCTGAACAGCAAGCTCCGCGATTTGTGGGGCTGGCAGTGGACGATTGTAAAGCCGCAAGTCGACGATTTGCCCTGCCAGCGGCGCATTCATGCCGCTAGCGATTGTCAACGGAGCCGAGTTGCTGAGGTCGTATTCCGGCAAGCCGTCGATGGTACGCCTGACCGCCAGTTGGCCGTCAATCCAAAGCTCAAGTTCTTGCCGGCTGCGAATGGCCACCACGTGATGCCAGTCCGTCGATAGCGACTGACCACTGGCCACTTGGGCACCTTGACTCCATGCATACACCTGTCCCGAAGGGAGCGTACTGCAGAACAAGCGACCGTCATACTCGGCCATCGTCCAGGCTCGACGGTAGCGCACGTCGGGGGTTTGGTCCAATTGTTGGAGCAAGCTCCACTGTTGTTGGCCGTCGTAGGCGTACACCTGAGCCAGCGGCAGCGTGCCTGCGAACAGCCGCCCGTTGTGGACCATGAGTCCCATCACTTCCAGTTCTTCCCCCAAGCGCCCCAGATCGTTCCAGTTATTGGGACCAACAAATTGATAGACCCGTCCGCTAGGCCAGGTGGAAACCAGCAACTTGCCTTGGTAAACGGTGAAGCCATATGTCTGCGTGTTGTCACCTACCATTCCGCAGTTTTCCCAAGCTGCGCCATCCCAGCGATACACATGACCGCTATCGTAACTGGTAGCGTATAACAACCCCTCAAAGTTACACAACGAAACGACGCGCGCCGGTTGCTCGGTGACTGAAGAGTTAGATTCGCCAATGACTGCCAGCGTCGGAACGGGCAACGATTCCCATCGGCGCTCACCAGCATAGCGAAACAATCCAGCTGGCTTGTAGAGTGACGAGGCGTATAGTCGATCTTGAAAGACGACCAAGCCACCTACAGCTTGGGTGTCTGGCAACTGGCCACAGTCGATCCAGATCTGCCCAGTCGCATCGTAACGATAGACTCGACCTCCCAATTGTTCGTTGGGCGATTCCGGCAAGGATGACCCAGCAACACGGTACTTGCCCGTGCCAGCATAGAGTGCGTGGTCATAAACAGCCAGCGCGGTCACGCTATTGGAACCGTCGAGCGAACCACAGTCGGTCCAGCCACTCTGGCCATTGTAGCGGAAGACGTGGCCACACTGGCCCGCGCCAGGCTCACAGGTGCCCGCATACAACTGTCCATCGTGAACGGCCAAGGCAAAGGCCAGCAACGCATTGCCAGGGCGACCACAATTGACAAACGACGACAAGCGATTGTCGTCGAGTCCAAATTGCAGATGACGCCAATTGGCTTGGTTGGAGGTAGCACCGGAATTGCTTTTGAGCGTCAGATGAAATCCGCGCCGCAGTTTGGGGTCGTACTGGCTAATTAAGTCTGCAGATTGTCCTGAGCGATCAGGGTCGGAATTGAACCACAGGCTGATCGAAAAATCCCCCCGTCCAAATCGTGGTGTCTGCCCTTCGGCAATTGCCTGATTGCCGCAGACAACTGGCCAATGTGATATCAATCCGTGGTTCAAAGACAACGAATTCTTGCCACTGAATCCAGAAGAAGTTGGATCGCCTTGTTCGCCTGCCACATGTGACAAAGTAGACTGCTGTGCCCGTAGCGCCCTGGTACCATCACCGAGTATCGGCAGCAAAATCAGTAGCAGGCATCCAGTTACCGGCAGTAGGGTTGATCGCATGCATATTGGCAGACTATACGATAATGAGGTCATGACATGTAGATTCCTGGAGCGGGGCTACGTGTTAATCATGGGGCTGGATTGTCGCGGTTGGGAATAACCTCGAAAGATCAGCAAGGACTATTACGGAGCATCAACTCTACTAATCCCATTCGTTCCATGGGTGCTATTGCCATCCTGTTGGCGATCACTTGTATTCTGGTGAATTCGATGGTTGTTCGAGAATCTCCAGATTGTAGTCTTTGACTTTGGTGCGCAGCGTATTGCGGTTAATTCCTAGCCGATGTGCGGCTTTGGTTTGCACGTTCCCGCATTCAGTTAACACCTGTGCGATCAATTCCCGTTCAACGCGATTGACGACATATTCGTGCAGCAACTCTTGCTCTTGGTCGGCTCGCAAAACACCGTGTTTCACTAAGGCATAGGTTAGCGATTCGATGTCGGGCGGTTCAGCGGCGGCGACCAAGTCATGGCGGCTTTCAGACGGTGAAGGCGGAACGCTGAAGTGTTGCAGTAGCCATCCCCAATCAGCTTGTCCAAGTCTACCCAGCGCCATCGCCCGCTGAATGCAACATTGAAGCTGGCGAACATTTCCAGGCCAACTGTGATTGAGTAGTTTATCCATCTCCGATGGCGTCAGGCAATGATCGGAATTCGGTTGGCCGCACTTCTGCCAACGTCGGACGAAATGTTCTATCAACAGCGGGATATCTTCGCGACGTTGACTGAGTGGCGGCAAGCCAATATGGGCAATGTTTAGTAGCCAGAACAGATCCTCACGAAACTTGCCTAACTGTACCTGGCTGGCCAAATCACAACTACTGGTAGCCAGAATCCGCCACGCCCGATGTGACGTCATCTGGCCATTTTCGTGACCCGACTGCGATACACTTTCCAGCAGCTCCAGCAGTCGCACTTGCACCTCATCGCTGGCTCGATCAACATCGCACAACAGCAACGCACGAGCTGGCGATTGCCGAAGCAAGCTGTCCAAGCGCTCAAGCTGAAGTCCAGCGCAATAGGCTGTCGGCAACGGACTATCACCCTCTGAACTCAAGGCGTGGATGAGTCGTGCGGCGTGCCGTTTTCCGCTGCCATTAGGGCCGGTTAGTAGCACGCTGCATCGCGTATCAGCGAATCGTTGACAGTCGCGAATTGCACTCTTGATGGCGGGGCTATTGCCAATCAAACAATGCTGTACACCAGAATGCTCGCGACGCTGCTGCACGCCTTCGCGCCCGCTGGATGACAATTCCTGTGTCAGTAACATCGCACACAAACTCCTTTCGCATGTCAAATTCGGACGTGCGATTGGTCGGCCGGTGTTGGGCCCAACCAACGGCATTCATTGGTTCTTTGACTCTTTTCGCATACAACGGGATTGTACCATTACACCAGCACAAACTTGGCTTATCCCAGCCTACAAATCCGTGAACGGATGTGCAACACGAGACAGGCCTGTGGCTTGGGCGGATGTGTCATCCGCAATTACAGCGCGTCGGGCCAGGCTCGAGTACCTGCCTGAGCTTCGATGACATCCAGTACAAAGCCGAGCACCTTGGCCAGGGCTGGATCACCTGGACCTTTCTGATTATACAGATCATAGATGTCTTGGGTTTGTTGCTTGCTCAACAATAAGCCAAACTGCCGAACTGATTTTTCCCAAGCCTGAGTAGCCGTAATTCGCTGCTGCTGTGTGGCAGTTTCTGCCGAACACAAATGTGCCAGACGCCACTGGCTTTCGCCGGTCCCAATGTTTGCCAAGGCTTGCGTCCGCAAATCCAGAGGAATGACCGAGGTAGCTTGAATTAGCGAGTGACGCCAAACATCTAAGGGATAGAAAGAGTATTTTTCCGGCTCAGACGCAATTTGACCCATGAATTTAGCTGCAGTCTGAGCAAGCTGTTCACGGTCGCTGGCGGTCAGCATCCCGGTTTCCAGCGCCTGCCTCATTCCCTGGATGACGGTGGCCATTTGCTCAGGTTGGTGCGTTAAAAGCGAAGCCTGGAAGCCGGGGGTCTGTTCGATATAACGACTTTCGTGGGCTTGCAGTTGATCGGTCAGCACAGCCACCGGCAGCGATCCACCTCCTGGAGTTCGTCGAAGTCGCTGCATTAACTCATACAGACTCATGTCTTCGACCCGATCGACGATCATGAGTAACTCGATAGGGGTGTTTTGAGATAATCGCAGCAGCGCGTCGCGGCCCGTGTTGACCGTCAGTGCCGGCCCGCTGGTCTGCTGCTGGACTTGGGCGGCAGCGCTCAAACACAATTCCTGCGATCCTCCCACAACCAACGCGGTCGGTCCTCGCCCCAGTTGAGACATCTCCAGAGCCACCGCCAGGGCCTGTTCGGCACCCGGATAATTGTCCTGCGGTTCCAACGCTGCAATGGCGGATAATGCCCAGTAGCGCACGATTGGTCGGGCGTCGCGGAGCAAATTGCCCAGGAACTCAATGGGCGCTGAAAACTTTTGTTGGCGAGAGCGGTACGCCAAAGCTTCTAGGCTGCCGAGTGCCGCACCATGCATCTGCCATGTTCCCGCCTGCTCAAAGATACTGATCCAATACTGCGGTTCGACGTACAGCTCAGCAGGCAGCCAACCGGCCAGCAATCCATCCACGACCTTGGGCAGATCCTGTGACAGATGGAGATGATAGGCCCGCTGAAGCCAGATGGTTCCCGCCGCCACGCAATCGTCTGAACTGGCCGAAGGCAATTGAACAAGCATCCAAGCGAGCTGCGCAACACGCTCCAATGCCAGCAGCTGTGGCGGCTCTTCAGTCCGCACGATTCTTAAATCCTTAACATCCGTCCGCCACACGGAGACCGGCAATCTATTCGGCTCAAGGCGCAACTCTTGGTATTCAGTCAATGCTTGGGCGAATTGGCGCCGCAAATGATCTTGAACCGACTGTAGCTGCGGCAGACTCGGGTATCTTTTTGCCAAGCGCTCGGCGAGGGCAGCTTGTGATTGCGGATCGATCTGGTCGCTATGCAGCGCGGTGGCTAGTTCAGCAGCAAAGTTTTGGCTAGGCACATCCACCAGTGCCAATAGTACTCGACTGCGCCGCTGAGCATCACCAAGTCGGCAGGCCGCGCGCAAGGCGTCAATACCCTCCTGGCCAAACTGTACGATAGTATCAGCCAGCATATCAGCCGGGATTCTTGAATTCAGATTGAGCAGTTCATCTAGCAGACGTTCGATGGCCGGCGACCCTCCATCTTGGAGTCGCAACTGCGCTAGACGACGCTGCCCGGGCTGCGCATCGGCTAACTTTGCAATCCAGCCATCCATCAATTTCGGATCGCGCGCGGCTTGCGAGGGGGCTTGCATGAGTGATTTGACCAATTCGCTCTGCGCGGGGTTAAGAACAACGTCATCGCGGCGCAGTCGAATCCAGGTTTGTCTGCCAGCCGCTTGAGAGACTTGGACCTTGACTGACAGCGGCCAGTTCTTGGCGGCGACTTGATCCAGCAGTTTGGCAACTTCAGGCCACAATTCCAACTGCGTCATCCAGTTGATCGTTTTACCGAAATCTTGAGGTGACTTTGGAGGTCGCTCGCGGAGGATAGCAACTAATGGATCTTCGGTCGTTGAGATTCGATCCGATTGTGGAGTGGCGGGTCGCCCCGCAGCTGCGTCTCTGACAGGCTGGTCGCCTGTGTCCACTGCTCCAAATGGCAACTGGCTATCATCAGCATCCATCTCTGAACTGTCGAACGACGTATCCGAGCCAAACGGGTCATCGTCGGCAAATGTATCGTCCTGACCTGGCGCTAGTGATGCGAACGCGAGCCAAAGCACTGCCCACAGACAGGAGCGTATCGTCCAATAATCAGCGCGACGGTTGAGTAGACGGAGTTTCATCGCTGCTGTGGAAACATGACTTGGAGACAGAGGGGAAAAGTGGCGAGCAAGCACTGGACGCCTACTACTTATAGTAACTGCTGGCGCCACAATTGTACTTGCTGGCGAACCAGGTCGGGATTGCTAGACCCGTAGCTTTGGTAGGCTTGTACCGCTTTTTCCACTCCTAACACCTGACGTATCGAGCCATCTAGTCCGGGATCGACCTGGCGAAGCTGTTCATCCGTCAGCTGATCCAGTCCCACCGCGTGTTCTTGGGCCAGTCGAACCAAGCTGCCGACTAGATGATGGGCAATCCGTTGAGGGTAGCCACGAACGATCAAATGCTCCATCAGTGTGGTAGCATCCAGGAATCCTTGTCCTAGCCGGGCGGAAATCGTATCCCGCAGCAATTCGGACTGCTCGACAATGGGTATGGCCATTCCCAAGCAAGCCTCCACAGTATCGAACGAATCAAACAGTGGTGGCTTGTCCTCTTGCAGGTCGCGATTGTACGCCAGCGGCAATCCTTTAACGAGCACCAGCAGAGTCTGCAAGTTGCCGATGACGCGAGCTGACTTGCCACGGGTCAATTCCAGCGTGTCTGGATTGACCTTCTGGGGCATAATCGACGATCCGGTGCAGAACGCATGTGGTAAGCGAATCCACTGGAATTCAATGGTCGACCATAGTATCCATTCTTCTGCCCAACCGCTGAGATGTTCAGCGATCATTGCCAGGACAAATGCCGATTCAAGTACGAAATCGCGGTCGCTACTGACATCGATGCTGTTGGCAGCTACTTGCTCAAAGCCCAACTCGGCTGCAGTTGCTTGGCGATCGATGGGCAGGGACGTGCCGGCACAGGCGGCGGCCCCCAGGCCACACACATTGACCCGGCGACGGCCGTCGGCCACTCGTTGGCGATCGCGGGCAAACTTTTCAATGTAGGCTAACCAGTAATGCGCGGCCAGCACCGGTTGTGCGCGTTGCAGGTGTGTGTAGGCCGGTAGAATCACATCTTGATCGCGGTCACAACGCCTCAGGAACGCCTGTTGCAACTGCAGCAACAAACCGTCGACTCGATCCAGCGCGTCGCGAACCCATAGCCGTGTATCGGTATTGACTTGGTCATTACGACTACGGGCAGTGTGCAGTTTACGGCCGATATCTCCCAGTCGCTCAATCAGCGCACTTTCAATGTGCATGTGAATGTCTTCCAGCTCGTGCCGGAACTGCATTTTGCCATGCTCAATCTCGATTTCGATTTCGCGCAATGCACCTTCGATCTGCTGAAATTCATCAGTGGTGATGATGCCCTGGCGGCTGAGCATCCGCGCATGGGCGATGGAGCCTTGAATGTCATGACGATACAGCCGGCGATCGAAGCTGATACTTTCTCCAAACGCCTCCAAGCGACGATCGCTGGCGGTATTGAAGACTCCGCTACGTGATGGTGACGAAGACAAAGCTGAAGATCCGTTGCGGCCGAGAGATTGGTTTTCAGAAATATGGGATAGGATCGCCGGGGCTCTGAGGGTAAACCGACACTGACCGGGCGTCAATCGTCGCTGGGGGACGAACAGGAAAAACCGGGTTGCTGAGTCCGCCGTTAGGCTCTATTCGTGCGGCGGGATCGCGATACAATGGGGACCGTGATAGTGAGTGGGCGGTTCGGACCCTATTAGGTTGCCGGTCCAGGACGGTTCGACCGGTGCGCGTAGCTACGGGGTATTCTTAGTGGCTATCGTTACGTAGACGCTGGACTGCGTGGCCTAGCGAGCTGCACGCTCTGAGGTGTGTAGTTGCCCCGAAACCCACGGACTTGCACGTTTTAAACAGGGAGTGTCTCAGGATGCTGGATAGTGAATTGAGCAATCGCGCGCAGGCGATTCGCAGTCGATTGACCCAGCTCCGGGACAGTCTTTGACTTCGACCACAAGCAGGCGGAAATTCAAGCCATCGAACAACAGATGGCATCGTCTAACTTTTGGGACAGCCAAGAGCGTGCCCAAGCCACAGTGGCTCAGCTGAAAAGCCTCAGGTCCATCGTCGGTCCGTTACATGAAGCCCTGACGGCAGCTAGTGATCTGGGGGGGCTTCTGGAAATACTGGCCGAAGACGAGTCGGCTCGCGACGAGGTGACTACTGAAATCCAACGGCTTGAGAAGCTCGTCGAGCAACTGGAACTCAAGGCGCTGCTGGACGGCCCGCACGACGCTGATGGTGCCTTGTTGAGCGTGCATGCGCGAGATGGTGGAGTGGATGCTAACGACTGGGCTGAAATGTTGTTGCAAATGTATATCAACTGGGCCGGCCGAAATGACTATCAAGTCGAACTGCTAGATCGCCAAGACAACGAAGAAGCCGGAATTACTCAGGCAACGATCGCGGTTCGCGGGCCGATGGCTTACGGCTACTTGAAGGGCGAAGAAGGTATTCATCGCTTAGTCAGGATTAGCCCCTTCAATGCTGAAGGCAAACGTCAAACCAGTTTTGCAGCTGTGGATGTGTCTCCCGAAATCAACGACACCGTGGAGCTTGAAATAGAAGACAAGGACGTTCGGGAGGACACCTACCGCGCCAGCGGTGCGGGCGGCCAGCATGTCAACAAGACCGACAGCGCCGTGAGGCTGACTCACCTTCCCACCGGCGTCGTGGCGCAATGCCAAAGCGAACGCAGCCAACACAAGAATCGAGCTATGGCCTGGAAGATGCTTCGCGCCCGGTTGGCACGTATTGAGGAAGAACGCCGCGAAGAGCAGCAGATGGCCAAGTACAAGAACAAAGTTCGCCAGAAGGGGTTTGGCTCGCAGATTCGCAACTACTTCTTGCACCCAGAACAGCGTGTTAAAGATTCGCGAACCGAACATCTGAAGAACAATTTTCAGGTGGTGATGAGCGGTGATATTCAAGAATTCTTGGACGCCTATTTGCGCTGGCGAATGGTGCAGAATTCCCCAACCTAGTCAATTCTGTGGCCATTCAGGGCGAGGGCGAATCATGACCGCTATTCACACCGGCAGCGACTATGCAGAATTGGATGGGAAAGCGCTGGGGCAATTGTCGTTTCGCTGGACGGGCGATCGCTTCCAACATGGCTGGCGATTCGCTCACACCGGGCCGGACCGCGACGCATGTGAAATAGAGTCGGTGGAATCGGACCACTCAGTTCACTGGCCGGTCAGTCCGCCGATACAGCAAGTCTACCGTCAGCACTTTGTCGATGGTCGCGAGGTGATGTTTGCCGTGGGCATGTCGGGACGCAGTCACTGGTCGGTCAGTTTTACGCTGGTGCCCGACCTACACAGCTGGATTGTGGAACTAGCCTGCTGCAGCCCGACTGAGCCACCATTATTGGCCAGCAGCTATCGACTGCACGGGCGGTGGCAATTGGACTCTAGTCCCAGCGGCAGTGGCCAGGTGCTCGAATGCCAAACGTCTGGGGTCAAAATCGAGAGCCTCAGTCCGCTCACGACCTTGCAATTGGATGGCGATCAACTGGTTATCCGCCCCGAGAGCATAGTTCACGAAGCAACTACCATCCAATGGGGCTTTCGAATTCGAGTGGCTCGGTAGCGGATAGAACCGATGGACTATAACGCAGAGCAGATAGCTGCGATTGGCTGCACAAACCAGCACATTCTGGTCTTAGCGGGTGCAGGTACAGGTAAGACGCGAACAATTATTGGTCGGGCTGCCAGATTGCTGCGCGAGGGCTGTCCGGCCTCGCGTATGGCCATCATAACCTTTACGCGACGAGCGGCCGCAGAAATCCGCAGGCGCCTGGAATCGGACGTGGGAACGCCGGCCAGTTCCGTGGTCACCGGCACGTTTCACAATTTCTGCTTGCGTGAGATGTCAGCCCATCGCAACTGGTTTGGTCTGGGCGAACTGACCATCATGGACCGCGACGATCAGGTACACCTGATGAAACTTGTCCGCGGTGACATCCTGAACAACGCTCGCCGCTCGCAGGCACCACAAGCTGCCGAGCTAGTAAACTATTATTCGTACGCGCGGAACACCAACCAGCCTCCGGCCGACTATCTGGAAAAATTCACCGAACATGATCCGTCCACAATCGCCCTGATTTTGCAGGTATTCGAGGCCTACAAGCAACGCAAGCGGCGGTCGGGCTATCTGGATTTTGACGACATTCTACATCGCTTTGCCAAAGTAATGCGCGAGGACGCCCAGATCCGGTCGCACATTGCCAAGCGTTACGATCACGTGTTGGTTGACGAAATGCAAGATACAAATCCGCTGCAGTGGCTGATCCTGGAAAGTCTGGCTCCGCAGGTTCAACTGTTCTGTGTGGGGGATGACGCACAGAGTATCTACGCCTTCCGAGGCGCCGATTTTCGCAACGTGCATTCATTCAGTCAGCGGTTGCCCGGTGCCGAGACGCTGAAATTGGAAATGAATTACCGTTCGACCCAGGAGATTTTGGATTTGTCTAATTGGCTATTGGCACAGTCCAGCCTCAAGTACAACAAGCGTCTTCGCGCGGTGCGAGGTACAGGAGTCAGGCCAATGCTGGTTGAACTGGATTCAGAACTGGACGAGGCAGAATTTGTCGTCGACCAGGCCATCGCTCGGCAGGCTCAAGGGTTGCGTTGGCAAGATCAGATGATTCTGTGTCGCACAGCTTTCTCTGCACGCCCCGTGGAAGGCGAACTGATCCGCAAAAAAATTCCGTATCGGCTGATTGGTGGGGTAGGTTTATTGCAAGCCGCACATGTCAAGGATCTGTTAGCAGTTCTGAGAATCGCGGTCAATCATCGCGATGAATTGAGCTGGATTCGCTACCTGACGATGTGGCCGCGAATCGGTGAAGCAACGGCCGCCCGCTATATCGCTCAGTTAAGCGACATGCCAGATACTACCAGGGCTGTCGAGCATTTAGGGACGCTATCTGCCAACCCTGAGATGCTCCAACCCCTGCGCACCGCAGTCACGCTCCTCGGTGCACCTGCCACCAGCATCGAGCACTTGGCGGAGTTGATGGATGATCTCATGGAATCGCGTTACGACAATTGGAGCGTTCGTCGGCGCGAATTTAAGTTACTGCATAAATTGGCCGAGCGTTATGAGCACACTAAAGATTTCCTGGACACCTATACTCTGGATCCGGTTACGCCCAGTCAGGCCGAGGCGGGCGACAACGACGATTTACTAACCATCATCACTGTGCATAGCGCGAAGGGCACCGAAGCCAAGGTGTGTTATGTGATTGCTGCTCAACCGGGCAATTACCCTCATTCGCGCAGTCGAGACAAAGCCGCCATCGAAGAGGAACGCCGGGTCCTCTATGTGGCGCTGACCCGGGCACAAGACGAGCTCATCATCAGTCGCAATTTTAGCCAGCCGAGCTACCAGTCCACTTGGCGAAATCCAGTTGCAAGCGAATATCTTCTGCAAGGCCTTCCGCACTCGCTGGTCAACGTCAAGCAACAGGTCAAGCTCCACCGGCGCAGCCGTAGCGAAGCGTATTGGGACGAGGATTTGATTTCGTAGAGCGACTGGAAATGGGTAGATCCGATGCACTCACTGTGTGGTTGATTATTCGAGGAACTTCAGTGAACGCAGAAAGGCTTCCATCTCCTGGCAGGTCGCTTCAAAGTAGTCTTCTTGGCCGCGACCAGGATTAAAGAAACCATGCCCTGCGCCTTCGTAGGACACCACTTGGCACTGTGTCCCCAATTGAGTAGCTCGCTCCGCATACCACCTGACCGAAGCGTGCGGGACGACACGATCATCGGTACCGTGAAGGACTAATGTGGGAGGCGCATCTTGGTGCAGACGATGATAGGGCGACAGGTCGCGTGGGGCTGTGCCCAGAAGCTTCCGCAGGCTCTGCATGCGACTCTCCGGTAGCTCGCTGACGCCTTCGATGGAATCCAATACCAGCGCTGGATTGAAGAGCACCAGGGCGTTAGGGACGCAACTTACCGTTTGGTTTTCTGCAGATTCTGATGAAGCAATCAAGGCGATGGCGGCAGCCAAGTGTCCGCCAGCAGAGCCGCCTCCGGCTGCGATACGCTGTGGATCAACGCCTTGACGTTCAGCGTTGGCCCGCAGCCAGCGGAGTGCTTGCCGCGCATCTGCGACACAGTCTTTGGCAGTAACTTTGTGACGCGAAGAAACTCGATAGTCGACGGTCATGGCGACCATGCCCTGCTTGGCCAACCGCTGGCACTGTGGAACGAACTGCGCCGGTGTACCACTGACCCAGCCACCGCCGAAGAAGAACACGATTGCCGAGCGGCGATCGCCTGGCTGCCAATCGGCCGGACGAAAGACATATGCCTTGAGATCAACCCCTGCTACCGTTGCATACACCTCCACTGCCGAAGCCTGTTGCGCTGGGTCAGTTGCCGGCCTTCGCGGCTGCGACTCCTGGCCCAACAAACATTGACCAGCGCTAAGGCTCACTAGCACTACCAACATGACGATGATGAACCGCTGTAACATGCTTACTCTCCAACTGTCATTGCCTGAGGTCCTGCCAGCGACGAGCTTTGGCGTCAGATCGAGGCAGCGTGCCACGTGCGACCGAATGAATCGGTATGCGCAAGCCAAGTTTGACCAACAGCAACTTCTGCAACGCTGCGACGCAATCGGGATCGGCCTCGACCGTTAATTTCAATTCATCAAGTTGACGATGTCGAGTTACCTGTACTTGATACTCTCCGATTTCAGGTAGCTTGCGGATCAAACTCTCCAGGCTACTCGGGAAGATATTAACGCCGCGAATCGTCAGCATGTCGTCGACGCGGCCGATGACTCCATCGGGCAGCCACATAAATCTACAGCGATCGGAAGCCGCATTGTGCGGGGCGACTCGCACCACATCTCCGGTGCGATAGCGAATGACCGGCGCCCCGAAACGCCCAAGTGAGGTCAATACCAGTTCGCCAAATTTCGACGGCGCTGGCGACTCGACATCGGCAGTTTCTGGCGCAGCAGGATTGATCGGCAGAGGCAGGATTTCCGCAATGAAGCTGGTTTCGATCACGTGCAATCCACAGCCATCGCGCCAACCGAAGCCCCATGGTCCGATCTCAGTCGCACCAGCATGGTCAACGACATCAGCCTGCCAGGCCGACTCGATCCGCTGGCGCACGGCGGGCAAGCTACCGCCAATCTCGCCAGCTACAATCAATCTGTCCACTGCCAAATCAGCCAGTGGGAAATTTTCGTCGGCTGCCACCTCCGCCAGATGCAACGCATAGGTGGGTGTGCAGCACACGATGTTGGCCTGCGACTGACGGAGGAATTCCAACCTGGCCAGGGCGGACATGCCACCGCCGGGAATAACCAAAGCTCCCAGGTCGATACAAGCTTGGTGAGCACTCCAGAATCCGATGAACGGTCCAAAAGAAAACGCCAGGAAGACTCGATCTTCAGCCGACATTTCCGCAGCCTGCAGCACGTGGCTCCAGGTATCAGACCACCACCTCCAATCGTCAGACGTATCCAGGATCGACAACGGCTGACCGCGAGTCCCGCTGGTGCGATGCAGTCGTGAATACGCGCTGCGCGAATAGGTGTGATGTAAACTTAGCCCACTCTCGCTGCTCAGGGCACTGTCGACCAACTCTTGTTTAGTCGTCAGCGGCCATTCTGCCAATTGATTCAGATCACCCAACCGAATGCAACCAGCCGACGCCAGTTTCTGTTGGTAAAAGCGATTGCTGGGGAGAATCTGGTCGAGTTGCAGGTTGAATAATTCAAGCTGGTGGGCCTGCAACTGTTCCTGGTCCCACAGCCAGAATTGATGGGCGTGAGGACGAGTAGTGAGGTGCGACTCGGGCTGGTTGGAAGGCATCTAGAAACCGCGAAAAATGTTAGCCGGTGGAATTTGATCCCATAACTTTCGACGCGAGTCAGTCAATTCTACACGACGCGGACTGTGCGCGGTACGAACATAGACGATAATGCCAAACGTAGTGGACTGTGACTGGGGGATGGTCGGATTTCACAACAGGCCTAGCTGTGCGGAAACATTTGCAACTTCCATGAGCATCGACTTACCAATTGGCTATCTGACCTGCGCACGAACGACATGAGCACCACCGAGCCGACAGCGCTGAACGAAAACCTGGGAGGATTGCGAGCCTGCCACTGCTGTGGACTGGTGCACCGTGTTCCTCAATTGAACCGCTCCCAACATGCAACTTGCGTCCGTTGCGGCAGTGTGATCGACTCGGGCAGTCGATCGGGAGGTCGCAGTGCGGCTCGTTGCTTCGCCGCGGCCATGGGCGGGTTGATTCTCTACTTTCCAGCCATGCTCTTGCCCATTCTGGAAATTGAGCGACTAGGACATCACCATACCGCCAGCCTCTTGGGAGGTACGTTGGATTTGATTCGGCAAGGCAGCCTGTTTGTGGGCATGGTCGTCTTGTTGTTCTCCATCGTCCTGCCATTGGTAAAGCTAGCAGCACTCATGGAGCTGAGTTACATGGGCATCACCAGACGAAAGCACCGTGCTTGGACCTATCGCGTGGTCGAGTGGGCAGGGCGGTGGAGCATGATGGATGTGTTGCTGTTGGCGCTGTTGGTTACGCTGGTCAAACTGGGTGACATTGTTAGCTTTCACTTGGGACCTGCGGTGGTCGCATTCGTTGTATGCGTGGTGATGAGCATGATTGCCTCCATCGCTTTTGATCCGCATGCCATCTGGGAAGAAAGCGCTGGTGAACTGTGACGGACATGCCTCCCAATGATG
The DNA here is from genome assembly GCA_019636385.1 of Pirellulaceae bacterium. Lineage (NCBI taxonomy): Bacteria > Pseudomonadati > Planctomycetota > Planctomycetia > Pirellulales > Pirellulaceae > Pirellulaceae bacterium. The sequence continues at coordinate 110,490 of JAHBXT010000001.1, forward strand.
TGTCGCAGGTCGGGTCACACGGTTCGGGCTCGTCGTCGCTGAAGTCGGCACAACCTCCCACCGCCACAATACAGAATCGCCAGGTGCGGACTGGTTGGCGATTGAGAACTCGACTGTGGTGGCTGACGGCGCTGTGTGCAGCACTGGCCATTGGCTTGTGGGCTTCTGCGTATCGTGCACGCGGCACAACGATTCAGGTGACCTTCAAAGATGGTTACGGCCTCAAGCCGGGCGACGGGGTGCGTTATCGAGGCATCGAAGTGGGTCGAGTTACTGGGGTCGTGTTGTCAGACGACCGGAAGAGCGTAGATGTGGAGATTCTGCTTGACAATCGCAACCAATCGCTGGCGGTCGAGGGCAGCCGGTTTTGGATTCAGCGCGCACGACTTAGCCTGGGCCAGATAACCGGCCTTGATACGGTGTTGGGAGCAAAATATGTGGGACTGCTGCCCGGAGACAGCGACAACCCGAGAAGTCGCTTTGAAGGGCTTGAAACGCCATTGGCGATGACCGACGGCGAGAGTGCAGAACTGTTGATTCAGTTTGCCGGCGGCGAGGGGCTGGAGGTTGGCCAAGCGGTCCGTTTTCGGGGAATCAAAGTTGGAGAAGTGACGTTCGTTCAGTTGCGTTCCGATTTGCAGTCGATTGAGGTGTCGGTCCGGCTTGTGGGATCGGCGAGTCAACTGGCACGAGTTGGCACGCAGTTCTGGATCGAACGGCCACGGTTAGAACTGACCGAGATCCGCGGCTTGGATACGTTGATCGCAGGCAGCTACGTTGCGATGGAACCTGGGACAGCAAATGCCGCACCATCTGTCGAATTCGTCGGGCTGACCGAGCCTCCGCCGCTGGCGGTACGCCCCGGCTCGCTGGAAATTGAATTGGATGCAGGGCAGCGAATGGGCATCGTTCGCGGCGCACCCATCACCTATCGCGGTTTGGAAGTTGGGCGAGTCTCTCAAGTGGGCCTAGCTCGCGACGCTGCCAGCGTAAAAATCTCGGCAGTCATAGACGCCCAGTACGCCGAATTAGTTCGTGAAGATTCCAAATGGTGGGTCGTAGGCGGAATTCAATTCTCTGCAGGACTGAGCGGCATTTCAGTCTCAGTCGACTCTCTGTCAGCTTGGATTCGCGGTGGTATCGCCTTCGCTACCCCACCAGCGCCTGGCAAGCAAGTCGTGACTGGGCATCGATTTACTTTGGAGCCGCAGGCGCAAAGCCAGTGGCAATCATGGCAACCACGCATTGCCATCGGTGCCGACAATCAAACCCTCGATGGCCTTGCGCTGCCTGCCCCCGTCCGCGTGGTAGCCAGTTGGAAGTCCTCTGTATTAGGCATCACGCGGCGCAATAGTGATCAATGTTGGGGATTGGTGCTGGACGATGGTAAGTTGCTGATCCCCAACAACCTGCTAAGCACTTCGCGACGAGACGGTCGAGTGGTCACCATCGAGGTTGCAGGCACAAGCTTCCCCTTGGATGAGCAGATTCCCATCGAACTTGGCGGAGAGCTGGCCAAATTGACCTGCCCCGCTGAGCTGTCAGTTGAGCGTTGGCCGACCAACCGCGTCAGTAGTCACTGGAACAGAGACAACGTGTTGTTAGTTGTTAATCCCGAACTGAGCGAACCGCTGGCGATTGACAACACACGATTAGCCCTACATGCCTCAGGGGGATTAAGTATTGCGCCTGGCGTTTCCATTGCCAAGCAATTGTTGGGATCGCCTGTTATCGACGCTTCAACTGGAATGGTATTTGGATTACTGGTTCTATCGGAGAACGGCTGGATTGTTGGTGCACTACCGTAGTAGCGTCTAATGACATGTTGCTACGCCAGCCATTGCCCTCACAAACCACCCATAAGTTGTGTTTGCACCCGATTGGTAGTCACGGTCTATCTCCCCTTTTCCTGGCGTAGATTCGTCATCGGTTCAGCTGGCGTGATGATCCGTTGTGATACACCGGGGCGATTCCAAAGTTGCGTTAAGTGAGGTTTATAGGACTTGTTTTTGCGTTGTTTGCTTGTGAAAATCCGTGAACTTGACCGTCCTCACGGAACATTTGGGTTGTTCAGCGGTTAGAACTGTAACTGGTCCGGTGGCGCGCAGTCCGCGACGCCCGCTAACACATAGGGAGTTTAGTCGTGAATCTTCGAAAGCTGTTGGTACTGGCGCTCATTACATCCACAATTCAGCCGATCGTATTTGCCCAAGAGCAGGGCGGGCGACGGCGTGGCGGAGGTGGTCAGGGCGAGGCACGCCCAGAGGGTGCCCAGCGTGGCCCAGGAGGTCCCGGAGGAGGCTTCGGTGGCCCTGGCGGGATGATGGGCATGATGGGTGGCATGATGGGGGCAATGGGTGGCATGGGCGGTGGTGGGCCAACTCAGCTACTTGGCATGCTGGGAATCGATGAGGTTCGGAAGGAACTTGGTCTAACAGACGACGTTTACCAGGCGGTTCAAGCTTCGCAAGGCGAGATTTTCGGCAAGATGCGCGGCATGCGTGACGCCAGCGAGGGTGAACGCGCTAAGATGCGAGAAGAAGCCAACACCGCCTCGCAAGAACTGCTGGATGAGGTGCTGACGCCCGAAAAACAGAAGCGTCTGCTCGGGATAATGGTGCAAATTGTCGGACCTCCTGCGGTCATGAATCCATCGGTTGCCAAGGAGATTGGACTGTCGGAAAGCGCGATCGAGGCTATTCGAAAAGAGATGGAATCGTTCGGTGAAAAAGCTCGCGAGCAGTTCACAGCACTGCGCAGTGGTGGCGAATTTCCGGATATCGCGAAGATACAAGAGATGATCACCACGATGCGAGAAGAGGTCAATGCTGCAGTTGAATCCAAGTTGACTGATGCTAACAAGAAATCGCTGGAAGCACTGAAGGGCGAGAAGTTTGAATTGCCCGACAATGGACCTTTTGGCATGTTTGGCAGGGGTGCTGGCGGCTTTGGCGGACCTCCTCGTGATGGAGCGGGAACGCGACAAGGCCGTGGCAGACAGCCTGGTCGTGGCGCTAACGCAGACTAGAGATATCGAATTTCAGTTGATGTTCGCTGGATTGATGGCCACTGGGGGTATCTTCCGAATGGGATTCACACGGCTCCTGCATGAAACCCTGCGGCATTCCAGCCTGCGACGCTGGGCCTGTACCCTGATGGGACTGAAGTTGTGTCTGTGGTCCATCATCGGCAGGTCTCAGGCTGAAGAAAGTCAACTGGATTCGCAAGCCGAGCCGGCCGTCACGGATTCCACCAGTAGCAGTCCGACCAATTTCTGGTCTGTAATGCACGACGTTCAAAAGCGTTGTTCCAGTAGTCGCGTCGAGTGGCTGGGGCTGCTCAGCCACCAGTCGATTCGCGATGAAATTGGCTTAGACGACCAGGAGTACGCGCTTATTCGCGAACTCGACAGACAGCTTTTGATCAGCCTGAAGGATATTCATCAATCTCAATTCCAACAGGCGTTGTCTCACGAAAAATTGGTGGAAACCGTTGCTCAAAAGTTGCACGATAACGATCTGGCTTTCACCAATCGCCTACGGGAATCGGCAGATTTTGAACGATTGATCGGGATTTTGGTTCAGGCCCGCGGCGATCGCGCGGTGATATACAGCGATGTGGCCGAGCGAATTCAACTGCCGGACGACAAGTTGGACGAGGTTCGCTCGGTGTATCATCGTGCCTGGCGCGAGCAGATGGATTTGATGGGCGACAAAATGCGAGATTTATTGCGTCGCGGCCAATTGCAACAATTGCTGGTGCAGAGCCAGCGTCAAGAGGTGCGACAATTGTTTAAGCGAGCTGAAGACAAAGTTAATCATGCCGTTGCCCTTCGCTTGACCTCCGAACAGTTGGCGGCTTTGCGGCGATTGGAGGGAAAGAAGATTGAATTGCCAGCAGACTTTATCGACTTTAGCCGCGGGCCTGGCCGGGTTCCGCGGACTCCCTCTTCAAAATCCCGCGATCGCGCGGCTGTCGACTTGCAAGCCCAGTGACTATTCGGCCAATTGAATGTGTGCCGAAATTCGATAGACTACACTAGGTCGGCTGTTAGATTAGTTTAGGTTGTACCGCGTGGGCAGTGGCTTAAGCGGATGCAGCCTGGCAATCTGATGAGTTACGAACCAAGCGATCGATGCAGGAGTTGGAGGCGGCATGGCTTCACGGGATGGAGATGGGATCGAGTCGGTCTCGTCGATCGAAAAACTACAAGCAGCTCGACAGAGTATCCTACAGCAGCTCGGCAAGGTCATTGTCGGCCAACAAGAGGTTGTCGACCAACTGCTCATTAGCGTCTTTAGTCGTGGTCACTGTCTGCTGGAAGGCGTGCCCGGGTTAGCCAAGACGTTGCTAATTAGCAGCCTAGCGCGCACGCTGTCGCTGTCTTTCAGCCGCATACAGTTTACTCCCGACCTGATGCCAGCGGACATCACCGGTACAGAGGTCATTGAAGAGCAGCCCGCTGGCGGCTTGCAGCGCAGGTTCTTGGAAGGACCACTGTTTGCCAATGTGATTTTGGCCGACGAGATCAACCGCACGCCCCCCAAGACGCAAGCCGCATTGCTGGAAGCTATGCAGGAGCGGCAAGTGACTGTGGGCCGCGCCCGACATCCGCTGGGAAATCCATTTTTCGTCTTAGCAACGCAAAACCCCATCGAGCAAGAGGGAACGTATCCGCTACCAGAAGCACAGCAGGACCGCTTCATGTTTAAGGTGCTGGTAGATTACCCTAATTTCAACGACGAGTTGGAGGTCGTGCGCCGGACTACGTCACAGGCAGATCAAGTCATCCAACCAGTGCTGAACGGCCCCGAGATTCTGGAGCTTCAGGATATGGTTCGCAGTGTGCCTGTGGCCGACCATGTGATTCGATACGCGCTGACGCTGGTGCGACAGACTCGGGTGGGCAGCGCTGGTGTGCCCAGCTTTGTCACCGATCAAATTGGCTGGGGCGCTGGTCCGCGAGCCGTCCAATTCTTAGTATTGGGTGGCAAGGCGCGAGCGCTGCTGCATGGACGCAGCCATGTAACAGTCCAAGACATTCAAGCCCTATGCCCCCCCGTGCTTCGCCACCGCCTAGTCGTAACATTTGCCGCCGAAAGCGATGGCGTAACCACCGATGACGTCATTGAGCGACTGATCGCCGAAACTCCCACTACTGAAGACGAACTGACGCGCGATGCCCGCTTCCAAAAGATTTTTGCCTCCTGAGGCGGTCAAGCGCGCGCAACGCTTGGAGCTGAAAGCCCGGCAAATCGTCGAAGGATTCATGTCCGGTAGCCATCGCAGTCCGTACTTCGGACAGTCTGTGGAATTCGTACAACACCGCCAGTATCTGCCTGGTGACGATGTTCGGCATATCGACTGGAAAGTCTGGGCGCGCCAAGACCGCCTGGTCATCAAGCAGTATCAAGAGGACACCAACCTGCGCTGCCTGTTGCTAGTAGATAGCTCGGATAGCATGAGCTACGGTGAAGGTGACCGCACCAAGTTCGAGTACGCCTGCATCTTGGCGGCTTGCCTCTCGGTGCTCGTGCTCCGCCAGCAGGACGCCGTAGGCAGCGTAGTGTTCGACGATCGAGTGCGCGCCCGAGTACCGTTGCGGACCAGCCAGAGCCACTTACTGGATGTGTTGGCATCTTTGGACACAACGCGTCCGGCCAACAAGACCGACCTGGAGTCAGTCATTAAAGACGTCTTGCAGACCTCGGCGCGGCGCGGCCTGATTGTGCTGCTGAGCGATCTACTGGGAATGCAAGATAGCGGACTACGAGCGCTCGGCATGTTGCGACGAGCGGGACATGATGTCTTGGTTCTGCATATCATGCACAGCGACGAGCTAGATTTTCCTTTTACGGATCCCACCAGATTCGAAGGGCTAGAGTCCACTGCACATTTGACCTGCAATCCGCGAGCACTCCGCGAAGGCTATTTAGAAGCAGTGCAGCGCTTCCTGGAGCGTGTGCGACACGTGTGCGCCGCCGCTAAGTGCGACTACTTATTGGCTCGCACCAGCGACGCTCCCGATGCCGTGTTATCCCAGATTGTCAGCAATCGAATGCGCAGCGCGCGCAGTTAATTATCAATGATTCACGGAATTGTAGCCTGGGACAGCAACTCTGGTTGAAACGAATAGAAAAATCCTTAGAACACGGAATGCGACGAGGATCATTCAGATTCAATTTTTCTAGTCCGTCGATGGTCCACCATTTACACCAACCAAGCTTGATGCGAATAGCTGCTGGCTTGAGAGCCAAGAAATGATCCGATGAATGAAGCGGCAAATCTCGCGACCGGCTCTGCACAAGACTCGCGCAAATCGACGGCGGGCTGGGTGGATTGGCCAGGAGGACTTAGGCGCTACGCATATCGCTGGCAGCCCCAAAGTGAAGTTCTGGCAACGATAGGCATCGTGCATGGCTTGGGGGAGCACGCTGGGCGCTACGCGGAATTGGCGGACCATCTGACCAGCGTTGGTTTTGCTGTCACTGCCTGGGATCTGCCAGGACACGGACATGATCCTGGCCGGCGTGGAGTTGTCACGAACTACGATTCTCTGTTGGACGAGACCGGTACATTTTTTCGCTGGTCCAGAGGTTTCGCTGCGGACAGGCCCTGTTTTTTGTTAGGGCACAGCATGGGTGGCAACCTAGTTGTCAACTACATTCTGCGTCAGGAGCAACGACCTACAGCCGCGATCGCTTCCAGTCCTATGTTTCGTTCGCCACAGGAACCCCGCGGACTGACGAAGGTATTGGCGAGAATGGCCGCGAGAGTCTTCCCGAATGCATGTCTGTCAACCGGATTTAAGGTTTCAGATTTGAATGACGACCCTGTCGCGCAGGATCAGGTAAGCCGCGATCCGCTCTATCATCGTCGCATCAGCTTGCGATTGGGAGCGGCGCTGATCGACTCAGGCCGCTGGGCTATGGAACATGCCAGTCGCTTAGCAATCCCATTGCTAATCACTCACGCCAATGACGATCGATTGACTTTGGCCGAGGGTTCCGCACAATTTGCAGCCGCAGCGGGCACGAACTGCCAATTTCATCGACTTCAAAATCACCGCCACGAAACCTTCCGCGATCTGGGAAAACGACCAGTGATTCAGATGTTTGTCCAGTTCTTGCAGGCTCAACTCAAGCGATCAGAAGACTCACGCGCCGACCAATCTGTATGATAATCGAAGGCCTGTTAACAACTACCAGTGCCGACGGCTCGCCACACGTCGCACCGATGGGACCGGTGGTCAACCAGTCGCTTGACCAATGGCTACTGCGCCCATTTCAAACGTCCACCACATTTGCGAACCTGCGTCGTCATAGCAGCTGCATTTTTCACGTGATGGACGACGTACTGCCGATCGTTCAAGCGGCCTTGTCGCTGCCCGTCGATGTTAGCTTTGAACCTGCAGCGTCCGGCGGATGGGTTATCCAATCAGCCTGTCATTGGTACTGTTTGGAAACCGGACAGTGGGACCTTTCTCAGCCACGTAGCCAAGTGCCTGCGCGAGTCATCACCTCTAAGGTTCAACGTCCATTTTGGGGGTGGAATCGCGCAAAACATGCTGTGTTAGAGGCTACGATTTTGGCCACGCGAATTCACTTGACCGGTCATGATGCCGTTCGCCAAGAACTCGATCGACTGGATAGCGCGGTGCTCAAGACCGGCGGTCCGCGGGAAACCGCTGCCTGGCAACTGCTTCGTGAATTCGTCAGCCCTTAGATTCCCTCGGCAGACGCTAGCCTACCCGATAACGGCACTTGGCGATTGACTTGTAGCTCTCTAGCCAGGCTGCAATGAACGGGGCGTTTGACGGAGCGAGCGATGGCGATTACCTTGTCCCAACCAGCTACCAGAACTATTGTGGGAACGATGATAGCAATGCTGGCAATTGTGATTCCTCTGACGTTGACCTACAGATATCAAATTTAAGATACTTGGCCCATGACGACCGTCTCCAAATTACAGCACAACGACTTGCAGCAGCAGTGCCTGCAGATGGCTCGCCACGCTCGCCAGGCATCTCGACAGTTGGCCTGTCTGCCGACTGCGGTCAAAGACCGATGGTTACTGGCCTGCGCTGATGCGTTGGAGGATCAAACCCAATCCATATTGCAGGCAAATGCTGTAGATATCGCAGCGGCACCGGAGTTTGGTTTGACCGAAGCGTCAATCGATCGCTTGCGGCTGTCCCCAGCGAGCATTGCCGAAATTGCCGGTTCGTTGCGAGACATTGCCAGACTGCGCGATCCTGTCGGTGAAACCATCGAAGGCTGGGTTCGTCCCAATGGTCTGGAGATCCGGAAGGTTCGCGTGCCGCTGGGCACCGTGCTGTTCATCTACGAATCGCGACCCAACGTGACGGTCGATGCGGCAGCCATTTGCGTCAAGAGCGGCAATGCAGTGATACTACGTGGTGGCAAGGAGGCTGCACACTCGTCGCAGGCACTGGTTGAAATCATAAACAACCAAGCTAAGCGCTGCGGACTTCCCGAATCAGCAGTACAGCTCGTTAGCACGCCTGACCGAGCCGCAGTAGGCCACTTCCTTCAGCTCGACCAATGGATCGATGTCGCCATCCCGCGCGGTGGAAAGGGATTGATTGAACGTGTGGTCAGCGAAGCTCGCATGCCAGTCATCAAACATTACGACGGCAATTGCCACGTATATATCGACGCCACTGCCGACCCGAATATGGCGGTGCGGGTAGTCATCAATTCCAAATGTCAGCGGCTGGGAGTGTGCAATACGTGCGAAAGCTTGCTTATTCACCAGAATGTGGCGGACACTATATTGCCTCAAATCGCTGACGAATTGACGGCGCGTGGCATTGAAATGCGCGGCGATGCTCGCGTGTGCAGCAAGATACCTGCCGCTGTGCCAGGCACACAACAGGACTGGGGTACCGAATATCTCGGACCGATCATCAGCCTGTGCATTGTTGACAATTTGGACGCAGCAATTGAACACATCAACCTCTATGGATCGCATCACACTGATGCCATCGTGACTAGTGATTTGTCAGCAGCGCGGCGCTTTCAGCAGGCGGTGGACTCGAGTGCGGTGATGGTCAATGCTAGTACGCGCTTCAATGATGGAGGTTGTTTTGGATTGGGAGCCGAAATTGGCATAAGCACCAACAAATTTCATGCGCGCGGTCCATGCGGACTACGTGAATTAACGACATACAAATACTTGGTGGATGGGCAGGGACAGGTGCGTGAATAACTGGCGATCGCGCGGAAAACAGCTGCGCAGCGCACTGAGTCAGGAGAGCACGGATGAGCGATGATACACTAGGAAATCAAGAACTAGAGGAACTGCTGCGATCACTGGATGCCGGTGACGGCGCGTCGGCTGCTGCATCCACTGCTCAACGGCCCGCTGCGCCCCCCGCTGACGACGAGGCGATCAGCGCGATGATCAAACCCACCGCTCCCCGTCAACGTGTGGTGGCCTACGATTTCAAACGCCCCGAACGCGTGGGCAAGGAACAGATGCGAGCCATGCAGTCTCTGCACGAAGGCTTTGCTCGTAGCTTCGGGGCCTCACTGTCGGCGCTGCTGCGCACGATTGCTGAAGCGAAACTGATCAGCGTCGACCAATTGACCTATAGTGAATTTGTCTACAGCTTGGAAATTCCAACTTGCTTCAACCTGCTACGGCCCACGCCCCTGGAAGGCAATTGGATTCTGGACATTAGTCCTTCGATTTTGTACCCTATCATCGATCGCATGTTGGGCGGCAGTTCGAGTGCTGACAGTGCTCTGAAGAGACCGTTGAGTGAAATTGAGTTGCGGCTGACACAACGAGTCACACAGGCTTTCTTGCGAGATTTGGCCAGTGCCTGGGAAAACGCCGTTGATCTGAACATTGAATTGGAGCGCGTTGAAAGTAACCCCCAACTGGTGCAAATCGTTCCACCCAACGAAGTCGTCATTCTGGTGAGCCTGGAATTGCTATTGGGCAAGTCTCGAGGCACCGTCAACCTATGCATTCCGTTCAATACCATCGAACGCATTGGTAATAAACTGACGAGCAATAGCTGGAAAGGCTATGCGTCATCCCGAAGCAATCAAAACACCGCAGCTCAAATTGAGGCATTGATCGATCATTCTGAAATTGAAGTTGTCGTCGAAGTGGTCAACACCGATATACGCGCCGTGGACCTGCTGAACTTGCAAGTCGGTGACATCATCACCACCGACAAAGACTGCCGCTCACCACTCGAGGTAACGGTAGCTGGAGTTGGAAAATTCCATGCCCGGGCTGGCGCGTTTAAGGGTCGCAAGGCGGTGGAAATCCTGGCGACTATTCCACAGCCCGCACCGGTGGCTAGCCCTGTGGCCGAGGCTCCTGCAGCATCCTAATCCCACTCAATCAACGACAGTGATGCTCTATGGGCAATTCAAGCCAACCGCCACTGGAGCCTGCCGACGCCGCCGGTCTAGAGATTCACGGCCTCAGCATTGGCTTCGGCCAGGCATCACCTGTGATCGATGGCCTGGAATTGAGTGTTTGCGCTGGCGAAATCGTGGCTTTAGTGGGTGCATCGGGCTGCGGCAAGAGTACGCTGCTTCGGGCTGTCGCTGGACTGCAGCCCTATCAGGCGGGGACTATCCAGGCAACTGGATCGACACCTATTCGTAGGCTAGGTGATTTGGCATTTGTCTTTCAAGACGCAACGCTGTTGCCGTGGCGGACTACATACGAAAACGTAGCCCTGCCTTTTGAATTGCAGCGAGCGCGATACCACCGCCGCTTATCTGCTGAAAAAATGCAACAGCGCGTTGCTGAGGCACTCGAATCTGTAGAGCTAGGTTCCGAAAGTTGGCATCGTTTTCCGAGACAACTGTCCGGTGGCATGAAGATGCGCGCCAGTATTGCTCGGGCCCTCGTGACGGACCCAAGTCTGTTGCTGCTGGACGAACCGTTCGCTGCTCTTGATGACCTGCTGCGCAGCAAACTGAATCAACTGCTGCTGGAGTTGTGGCAGCGCCGCCGAAGAACCATCTTGTTTGTAACACATAACATCGCCGAGGCAGCCTATTTGAGTCATCGGATTGTTGTGCTTGGTGGACAGCGAGTATCACGCATCATTTCCAATTCGCTAGGCTGGCCCCGAAGCCATCAGCAACGCAGCAGCGTGGAATTTGCTCACATGTACGGATCGATCAGCTCGGCACTTTCAGAGGCTAGCTCCTAAATGGATTCAATGCACAGTTCAGGTGACCGATACCGGCGCTGGCTGGGAACCCTGGCGGTCTTCGTGACATTTGTACTGCTGTGGCAAGGACTCGTTACATGGCTGCAAACTCCGCAGATGATTCTGCCACCACCCACAAGCGTGTTAGCTGCCGCCGTACGTGAACAGCAGACATTGCTAATAGGTTTTGGTATCACGGCAGCGGCGGCACTGGCTGCTTTGGCAACCAGTATCTTGCTCGGTGTGGGACTCGCCATACTGCTCAGCCTGTCCGGCTGGTTGAGAATGACCATGTATCCTTACGTGATCTTTTTGCAAACGGTACCCATCGTGGCAATTGCTCCGCTGCTGATTACTTGGTTCGGCTACGGTCTACAAACGATCGTGCTGGTAGCCACCATCATTAGCCTCTTTCCGATCGTTTCCAATGTGACTGCTGGCCTGATTTCCGTTGATCGCAATTTGCATGAACTCTTTCAATTGTGCGGTGCCAGCCGCTGCCAAACACTGTGGAAGCTACAAATTCCATTTGCGGTGCGGAGCTTGATTCTGGGAGCCAGGATCAGCGCTGGCTTGGCAGTGATCGGTGCCATAGTGGGTGAGTTCTTTGTCGGTGAGTCGTCTACGGCAAGCCCAGGTTTAGGTACCTTGATCGCCAGTTGGCAGCGCACGTTGCGCACCGACGCCATGATCGCAGCCATCATTACCAGCACACTCTTGGGATTGTTCGTACTAGGCTGCGTCAATACTACCAGTCGCCTGGCATTGCGGCGCTGGACCGAAGGACAATTCGAACACCACTAGCTGAAATAACTGCGGTGCACCTCGCAAATCAGCAACTATTTCCGCATCTTAAGCCACCAGCGCATCGTCTCGGTAACTTTGTCGGCGGCTTGATGATGCGACCAGTGGCCAACACCCGGCAGCGTGACCAGAGTCCAATCCTGCTCCAGGTGATCCCACGTATTGTTGAGTGCTGGCGCCAAAAGCGCTGTGTCAGCTAAACCGTGAAACTGCAACACGGGTGCTTGAATCTTTGGAAACTCGGGCATCTGGTACGGCTCGCGTGGATAGTTGCGGCGATAGTAGTTCATCATCGACTCTAGGGATGACTTCTCAAAGGCCTCGACATACTTGGCTCGCAATTGAGCGTCTTTACCTGCAACCATACCAGCCAACATTTGAGCGTTGAGCGCCTTGTGCGAGTCTTCTCGCTGGAACATGCGTGCGTAGGACGAATTGCGATGCTGCGAAGAATTCTCTTGCATCAGTTCGCGGACCAAACCGGACATGTGGGGCAAGTTGACGATGATCAGCTTGTCTGTTTTGTCGGGACGCATGGCTGCGAAGGCCCAGGCAATTGCGCCGCCCCAATCGTGTCCGACGATGGTTGCCTTGTCTTGCTGTTCGGACTCGATGACTGCAGCAACGTCGGCGACCAGTAGCGCCATGTCATACTGCTCGACACCCTCTGGCTTGTCGCTCAAGTTGTAGCCGCGCGTATCCATTGCCGCTACGGTGAAGTCGCTAGACAGTCCGCGCATCTGGTGTTGCCAACTGTACCAGAAGTCCGGGAATCCATGAACAAACACCACTAACGGTCCCGAACCAGCGACTGCGTAATGAATCTTGACGCCATGGCTGTCTGCGTATTTGTGATTGACTTGGGACATCCAATCTTCAGCTTGCAAGGACATGCCACTCACCTGAAAAAACAAGACGAACAACCAACAAACGCGACGCAGTTTGTGAAACATAACGGATTCCTAAAGCGAGCCGTAGCCAAGGGATTGCACAAGCCATTATCTGTGCCCTCATCATACACCGCTTTCGTATCCAACGACTTACCGTACGCGGGCTGTTCAGGCCTTTCCGGGACCTCCAACAGCTCTCCCAAACACACGTGCGACAAATTTCCACACCAACTTCAACGTCGCGTTATTCCCCATTAGCAATCGCGCTCAATGGTCGATCTACGAAGTAGGCATCTCCTGTAGATTGCTCATAAAGGATTGTTTTCTTCCATTGCGCGAATCTCCTGCAGTAATCAGTTAGCGTCAACTCCCAATTAAAGCCAACAAAATGTCGAAAAATCTCCAGAAGTGTAAACTAAGGTGTACGAAAGCCAGCAAGATTAGGTTAGCATGTATCTCATGGTTGACGCACTGGCGTGCGATTTCATTAATGGACGATGAAATCACATAGAGGAATTTCTAGCACGCTTTGGAGACAGTCGTATTGTGGTTCGAATTGTTTACTCAATTTTCGATGGGAGAAAAGTGTGAAGCATTTAAGATTTGCCGCAGCAGGCTGTGTACTGCTGGCCTGGAGTATGGCACCGCTGGCGTTTGGGCAGGACGAGACGGCTCAGGCCCCCGTGGCGGGGGAAGTCGTTGACGTATCTTCGGATGAAACACCGCCGCTACCACCTGTGAGTGACCCAGGATATGTGGCGGCCCTTGAGGAGCGACTCAGCAGCTTGGAAGCCGCAGGCAGTGAAGCCGCGTTGGCGGGTCACAACGCCTGGATGCTCACCGCCAGTGCGCTCGTACTATTCATGACAGTGCCCGGCTTAGCCATGTTTTATGGTGGCTTGGTACGTCGCAAGAACGTACTCAGCGTGCTGATGCAATGCATCTTCCTGATGGGAATGATGACCGTGCTGTGGGGCATCATCGGTTATTCGCTGGCTTTTGGCGAGGGTGGACCGTACATCGGCAACTTGGATCACTTGTTCTTGGCTGGTGTGTCGATGTCTGGGGGTGAGGCACCAATGAGTGGGGCGATTCCCACACTCACGTTTATGGTGTTTCAGGGAATGTTCTTCATCATCACCCCGGCGCTGATCTGCGGGGCGTTTGCTGAGCGCATGAAATTCAGCGCCATGGTGGCGTTCAGCGCCATATGGGGCTTGTTGATTTATTGCCCCCTGTGCCACTGGGTGTGGGGCCTTGGGATTCTGGCATTCGGCGAATCTCACGCGATCCTGGGTGGAGCCCTTGACTTTGCTGGCGGTACAGTGGTGCATATCAGCTCCGGAGTATCTGCCTTGGTGTGCGCGGTGCTCATCAAACCGCGAATGGGCCTCGGGTCAGAGGACATGCGTCCGCACAACTTGACCTACACCATACTGGGTGCCGGAATGCTGTGGGTGGGTTGGTTCGGTTTCAATGCTGGCAGTGAGTTGGCTTCAGACGGCGTGGCTTCGAGCGCGTTTGTAGTAACGCATTTTTCTGCAGCCGCAGGTGCCGTTGCTTGGGCAGCCGTCGAATGGATAACTCGTGGCAAAGCCAGCGTGCTGGGCGCGGCTTCGGGAGCCGTTGCCGGATTGGTCTGCATTACACCGGCAGCAGGTTTCGTTCAACCTATGCCCGCCCTGGTTATGGGCGCTGTAGCTGGCGTGGTTTGTTACCTGGCTTGCACCAAGGTCAAAGCCGCCTTCAAGTACGATGATTCGCTGGATGCCTTCGGTGTTCACGGCGTGGGTGGTGCAGCCGGTGCCTTGCTAACCGGCGTATTCGCCACCAAGCACGTAGTCGACAAAGCCGATGGTGTGTGGTATGACCCTAGCGCAGGTATGTCACTGCTGTTGGGGCAAGCCGCCGCTGTTGGTGTGACAGTCGTCTTTACTGGAATCGGAACATTCATCATTTTGAAAGTGCTCGACGCCGTCATTGGTTTGCGAGTGTCGATGGATGACGAAGTGCGCGGGTTGGACGTTAGTCAACACGGCGAAGAAGGCTACATTCGATAATCACCAGTTGGTCGCTCGCAAACCGACGACCGCTGATCCCCCGCGATGAGCCTTCCGCAATGCGGAGCGACCATCGTCGGATAGTCATCCACACAATCACTGGAAACATTTAAAAACTTGACGAGAGGAACGTTAGATGAAAAAAGTGGAAGCAATTGTGCGACACTTCAAGCTTGAAGATATCAAGAACGCTCTAACCGAAGCTGGCGTGCACGGGATGACCGTCACCGAGGTTCGGGGTTACGGGCGACAGAAGGGGCACACCGAAGTTTACCGCGGTACCGAATACAACGTGGATTTTGTGCCCAAAGTCAAAGTTGAAGTGGTCTGCAACGACTCCAGCTTGCAATCGGTAATTTCCACCATTTTGCAGGCCGGAAAGACGGGCCAGATCGGTGACGGCAAAATTTTCATTACCAATCTGCACGACGTGGTACGCATTCGCACTGGCGAATCTGGCGAAGAAGCCATCTAAAACGCCCGCGATCGCCAATCTGCTGTTCGGCAAAGCTTCACTTTGTGGCGGCCGAGCCGAACAGCAGCATTGGCATCGTTGACAGCCACGCGCTGGCACTGCAGTCCTGAGGTGAACTAGAATTTCCTCCCGGGAAGTCGTGACACTGGCAGGTTCGCCTAGGACCTCGCATTGAACCCACAGGTGCGCAGTTGTGCTGCGGACCCACGGGCTATGGAATCTATCGCTGGTGGCGTATTGTTTTACGGCTGTCGCAGAAAATGAATGAGATCAGCGAGATCTTGAAGAGCAAGATTTTCTTCGAGTCCTTCGGGCATGAAGGATTTGTTGGCGGTCGTTAATTGCTCGATTTCGCGGCGAGTGATACTGCGTATCGCCCCGTTGGCTTGCTTGATGGTCACGCTGCTGGCGGTTTCGCTGATCAGAATACCACTTAGGATTTCGCCAGATTCCAACAGACAGGTGTAGGCCTGATATCCGGGCTGGATGTCCAGGTTGGGATCGAGAATGCTGGCCAACAGCTTTTCTGGTGCGTGGCTGACGACGGTGGCCAGGTTGGGGCCGACGTCATGGCCATCATCATTGCCGTGCCGATGACAGCTGGCACAGCTCTTGAGATAGACTTGTCGACCGTTGACCATGTCACCCGCCAATTGCAGTGCGGGTTGGTATTTGGCGATGACTGCGGTACGACTGGAAGGTGTGGTCTGCGCGAGAGTCTGTGGTGCGCGCTGTGCTATGGCATTGACAGGGTGCTGGAGCAATTGCGAGCGCTGCGTCAGGGATAGACTGCTGGCGCTGATCTGCTGCGATTCCAGCCGCTGCAGTAGATCGGCCGTCCAGGCTGTACGCAATAGCCAGACATCGATGGCTTGACTGCGGAGGTTGGGCGTTAGCTGGTTCCAGGCTCCACCCAGTATCTCTGGAACATCGTCGGCAGCGGATTGCGACAGCGCATTAAGCGCTTGACTCTGCGTCAGTGAATCGACGTGCGGACTTAAAAAGTCGGCCAGCGCGGTAATCGCTGAAGATCGATGAGTTGGGCTGTGCAGCAGCAGCTTGGCGGCCGCCAGTCGCGAGGCGATGTCAGCGTCCTGATCGGACACGCGGGCTAAGGCACGGCTCCATAAGGATTCCAATCGCGCGGCGATGGTGGTGAGCTCCATGTTGGAATCATCTTGAAGCAATTTGTTAAATTCTGCGCCGATGCTACGCAGTGTTTGCAGCAGTTCGTAGTTTGCAGTGACTTGAGCAGACTCAGGCAGGTTGAACAGACTTTCGAACACGGTAGTCATAGTGCCAAAATTCGCACGTCCAATAGACTGCCGAAGCAGCGGTTCACGAAAGGCGGCTTGCACTTCCTCATCTTGGGACACAAAGATGCCTTTGGCAAACAGCCTCTCATGTGCCAGTGCGGAACTCATGATGGCTGAGACCATGTACGGCTCTGCGGGAAAGCGTCGAGCCAGCTCAACCAGCGCTTCAGCGGCTACTGGATCGGTCCACTGGCCTGCGGACAAGGCTAACTGCAAGCAGACTTTGGCATCTACATCTGCGAACAACTTGCAGGCAGCGGCGATAACTGCCGCACTGGAAGAATTCTCGGCCAATCGGACCGCGTGCTCACGGACTCGCGGATGGGGATCGTTCAGCGCAGTGAGCAAGATGGGATCGCGCAATGCCGACATGCCGTCCAGCAGGTTGATGATGTGAATGCGAGCGGTCGGTGAATCGTGGTCCCCAAGTGCGCGCTCGAGCAGCTCGGCCGCCTGCGGTGCTTGCTGCCACCAGAGCATTTGGTGTGCCTTGTCGCGTAGCCACATATTGCTAGATGCCAGATAACGAATCAACTGTTGAGTATTTGCGCCGGTCAGCTTCGGCACTGGATGATGCGGCTCGATGCTGGGGAAGATTCGGTAGATGCGTCCCCGATCGTCGCCCAGTCGGTAGTGAGGCAACAGTTCTGCGCGACCTTCAGCAGGCAGCCAATCGGGGTGCTCGATCATGTAGCGATACATGTCCGCGACCCACAAGCCCCCATCGGGACCGGTGCGGACCATTACCGGCCGACACCAACGATCTCGACTGGCGAAAAAGTCAATGGCCCCTTCGTTGTCGGGCCGAATCCCTGTATAGCTGACACCGTCGTCAATCATCCAGTTGTGCTGCACCAGATTGTGAAACGGCTCGCACGTGAAGCAGTGCCCCGGCTGAGGCCGCTGGTCGTTGGGAGTTGCCGATCGTATCAGCGGAAACAACAGATTGTCACCGTAGATCGTGCTCCCGCAGGCCGAGGTGTATCGCCCCGACTGCTCGAAGCTGTGATAACGCTTCTCTAGTGGACTGGCCGGATAGACTGGGGGACTACCGGTGGGTACGACATGATGAATTGGACTGACCGTTGGCACATGTGGATTGCGAGCTACATAGCGATCTGGCAAAACATAGTGCCATAACGGACTGGCGTTCTGAGTACCGAACCAATGCCCCCACTCATCACGATTGCGACCAAACTGCGATGGCCCCGATTCGACTTGCAGCTCACCGGTATCCGGATTGAAGCGAAAGTCACGACTGCCCAGCTCATAGGTCCGCCCGTTGCGAATGGACCGGACTTGCACACCCAAGCCATGTGCTGCATGGTGGCCACCGTTGGCGCAGTAGACCCAGTTGTCTATTCCCCAGCGTAAGCCGTTCATCCGCAACTGTTGATTGCCTTCATTAAATCCTGCAAACAACACCTCACGCACGTCGGCACGGCCATCTCCGTCGGTGTCTTGCAGAAACAGCAATTGCGGCGCTGCAGTCACCAGCGCACCATCACGCCACGTCAGAATGCCAGTGGGAAAGCTAAGCTTGTCGGCAAACAGTTGACTCGTTTCGTAGCGACCATCCCCATCGGTATCTTCCAGCACCCGCACGCGACCGCCGGGCTCTCCTTGTCCATCCAGGCCCAGCGGATAGTCAGCCATTTCGACAATCCACAAGCGGCCGGCCGCATCCCAATCGAAAGCCACCGGATCAAGAACTTGAGGTTCACAGGCCATCAGGTCCACTCGGTATCCGAGCGGCACATGCATGCCGGCAAGCGACTCCTGCGGAGAAATTGGCTGGCTGGTCGTAGTCCGGGCAGGAGCCACCTGGGTTGCGCGCGCAGAACTCGCAATTCCGGAATTCTCAAAAAGCGCGGGAACCAGTTGGTCTTCAATCAAGCGTCCGAAGATCGCCGCATAAGCCAAGCCACCTTGCAGTGGTGCAAACTGATCATTGCGCGCACCCAGATAGAATTGATTCGCGTCGGAGGCCGTGGACTCTAACTCCCCTTCGATCTCGACCTGGCCATCCAACCAGACTTTGGCGCGACTACCATCTCGCTGCAGTACCAGATGATGCCAGAATCCCGGCGTGACTATGTTTTTGCCGACCAACACTTGATTGCGCAGGTTGCCATTAAACACAATCAACTTTCCGGTCAGATCGTTGCGATAGCTGCCGCCTATACCCAAGTGGTCTCCGGCGGCCTGAGCATCAGCATCCGGGCCACGAGAAAACAGATAGGCGGTTACGGCGCGAGCGCTAATTGGCAAATCATTACGAAACCAGAGTGATACGCTATAGGCTGATGGCGACGGCGACATCGTGCCGCTCAACCGTCCCGATTCAAACTGTGCAAAGGTGGCGGGGTGAAACGATACCTTGCCCGACGAATTCAAGTTATCGGGCAGTGCATCGAGCGGAGCAAACCAATTGGGCTCGATGGACTGGATCCAATGTGCGTAGTCTGTCGAGAAGGCGGGTGGCTTAAGTCGCGCGTTACGTTCGCGCTCTTCGGCTTGCTGTTCGGTTGCATCCTGCTGGTGTTCAAGCTGTATTTTGGAGACACTCCAAAACTGCTGCAGTTGCTCTGTGGTCAATGCTGAGTTAAACACGGCAACTTCATCGACTTTTCCTTGCAGGCCTTGGCCAATGATCATTGTCTCAGATAGTGAATTGCCTAATGAGGCTGCGCTCACTACCGGCTGTGGCAGTCCATTGGCGAAAACGCTTAGTTGATTGTGGTGACGAACCAGCGTCACAAAATTCCATTGATCCGCGCGACCATGCCATGTCGAAGTCTGATCCAGCAACTTTAGCGTCACTTGGTGCTGAGCGTTTTGCATTGCGGTTAGCAATTCGCCCGTCGGTCCCTGAATCAAAGCGCCTTGGCGCTGGCTAGCACCACTGCGCTCGCCCAGCCAGAACCACAGGCTGATGGAGTAATCACTGCTCAAGCCGGCTGTGCTGCACTGCATACTTCCGCCCGCCAAATGGACCGCCCGATTGATCTGATTAGGGCCAGAGAATTCGGAGAATGTCAAGGCTTCGCGCTGGCCGATGCCGGTGCCGCTGCCCACGCCAGGCAGGAACCAGGCAAAACCGGGTGAGAGCCGGGCTGGCAGTCCGGTGGGCGCTGCGTTGCGAGGTGTGTTGCCATCTTCATCGTTCAGCCGCCAGTACTGGACCGGTTTTGAATCCAGAATCTTCTGAGCGTAGGGGCCATGTTGATCTTGCATTACGTGGCGCGGCTGACCTGTAGCCTCTTCGAGTGCCTGCGTCAGGGTCTCGACAATTTTCGATTCCGCCTCGACTTCCAAGCCCGCCGTCCGAGCGGGCCAAGTGGTATAGCCGCCAAGTACATGTTGTTCGGGAGTGGGGATGTAGCCTTCAGCACCATTGGCCAATTCGATGTTGAAATGTGAAATTGCCGGGGACCGTCCACGCAGCTTCAGGCCGGTGAGTGCGTAGACTTCGTTGGGCAGTGTAGCGATCGTCAGGTCGCCAATGCGAATCGCTTGCAACTTGAGCTGTGTCTTCTGCATATCGTGCAAGAAGATTGCCTCGTGCGCGTATACCTCCGGTAGCGTCTTGGGTAGGCGCTCTCCCATTTCCGCCGCGACAGTTCTGGCCCAGTCTAAGCGCCGTTGGTCGGGCACTCGATAGTTCAGTGCCAGTTTTCTCTCGACCATCTTCAGCTCGACAAAATCGCGGTATTCGACTTTGGCCAGCGCCTTTTCTGCGTAACGCGCCACCTGCTCCGCATAACCTGTCAGCGTTGGACTATTTGCCGGCGATCCGTAGTCCATCCACATCAGATCGCCGCTGGTGCCTTGCGATATCGCCGCCACAAACGGCCCGTTGCCTTCCCCAGGCTGCCGCATGATCGTCGCCAGATGTTTGCAAAACAGCCCGAAATAATCGGACGAGACGGCCGGCGCGCCAAAGTAGTGCTGCGAGTAATTGGCGAACACTGCCAGCGGTTGGTCATCCAGAGTCTTGACTGCAATTACCGACAGCGCTGGATCAACCGGCCCGGACGGACCAATTACTTCCGGGCTTTGATGTCCGGGATGCATGTGCGCCAGCCCCGTCGCTTCGCCGAACGGATCGACGATCTTGGACTCGGGCTTGCGAATCCAGCGCCGATTGTGCGTGTGCTGCCAATCATCGACGCTGGCCCAACCGATACGGGCCGGCACAAGATTCTGCTGCGCTGCCACAATGCATTCGGCGATTTTTCCTGGCAGCCTTGCCGCATACTTTTTGTCCTGACGCGTCCCCAGGCAACTCATCGCCGCCGGGGCCGAATGGGTATGTGTGGCCGCAACCATCATTCGCTGGCTGTCAATGCCGCACTGCTGACTGGCCAGCGACTTGGCCTCGTCGATCAGCGACTGCGTCATCATGCAGGTATCAACCACAGATAACACGATGCGCGTCTGGCCATCATCCAGCACCAAAGTGCGCACAAACAACGGGGCGTGAACTGAGGTCGCAGTACCTTCCAGGAAGCTACCGGCGATGATCGACGGATTATCCGGCCCGATATCCCGTGGAGTAATATCCACCACGGCAGCACCAGCCTTGAAGACGTTAGGCTTATCGGCTTGCGCCGTTGCATCACGAGACAGCATCAGCCCGACATGCAGTGCAACAATGATCGAGACTCGAAGCAACATGCAAAAAACTTTCTACATTCAAGCCTTCAACTGACAGCAGCTCCTGTGACGCTCTGAGCTACGCGGAGTACTTCAACCAAATGAGCATTCACCTGCTCAGGAAGCTATCGAACATACCCAATGGTCGAGACGAAATGGCACACGGAGCCCAACAGTACAAAGAAGTGCCAAATCCCGTGAGCGTGGGTGAGCATTCGAGCCTTGTCTAGCAAGTAGAAAGCCGCGCCCAGCGTATAGGAAATTCCCCCTGCAATCAGCCAGTACAGGCCCACATCGGATATAGTCACCCGTAGATTGGACAATTCAATTGCACCGACCCAGCCCATGCCTAGATAGATCAACATTTGGCCAAATTTTATCAATCGACCGGACAAGAATAGTTCGCTGATGATACCCACTGCCGCTAATGCCCAAACGACAAGAAAAATCCGCCATCCGTTGCCGTCGCGCAGACTGATCAATGTGTAGGGTGTGTAGGTACCGGCGATCAGCACATAGATGGCGATGTGATCGAACAGCTGAAAGAGGTCTTTGAGACGCGGCATTCGAAAGCTGTGGTAAAGCGTTGACATGGCGTACATCAATACCAACGCGATGCCAAACACACTGAAACTGAATACCAGCACGGGATCGCCGATTTGAATACTGATCGCCAACAGTGCGCCCAGACCCATTAAAGCCAACGCGGCCCCTACCAAATGGCTGATGCTGTTGAGTCTCTCGCCGTAGTACATGGATATTCAAACCGTGGACCGAGTATCAAGAGTGTCACGATCTACCGGATCAAAATGAATTCCCAGCGGCCATGCTCAGGAACATCACCGCGCATTTCCTTGTCGCTATTCTAGCCCGAACAGTCGGGCGATTGAATCTCATCCAAGTGCCATACTTTCGGTCGCAGGCTGCACAGCCACAATCCTGCTTCTGGACAGACAGCCCGTCTAAATGACTCGCGACCATCGACGGATTATCCGTTCCGCTGGACAGGGGGTACAACGAATAGCACTATTTCTTGTACTTAGGGGATTCCATGATCTTGGCCATGTCCAACAGGATTTTGGGAATGTACAGCGCCCCTGAGTAATGATCGACAGGCATTTCGATGTGGTGCTCGGCCGATAGCGAAGCGGCTTTGGCCAAGGCGTGCGAACAGGCGGGAGGCACGACATCGTCGAATTTGCCGCTGTACAGCCAAGTTACTTCAGGCCGCACGCGATGGGCCACGCGCAGCGGTTCGATGTGTCGAGTCCCTTCTTTGATCATTTCAGGCGTAGCACCGGCTTCCTCCAGTCGCTGACGCACATTGGCGGCGTCTTTGGCACCGTTGAAAATCACTTGATTCAGGTCACCACCGGCTAGCAGCACAAAGACGCGATCAAATCCAGCATCAAAACCACCGACGGTTGCCGTCACAAAGCCGCCCAGGCTGGTTCCCTGAATGCCAATCATCGAACTGTCTACATAGGGCAACGCAGCAACAGCATCTCGAGCGCGGCGCGCGTCCGCAATTGCCTGCTTCATGGCGGGAATCAGCCGCAGCGCATCGGCCTCTTTGGCGTGGGCTTCGCCGATCTGTGCACTCTTGCGAACGCCGTAGCCGGGCATTTGCATCATGAAGGTGTGCAATCCGTGGGCACGCAGTCCCTGGGCAATCATGCGACCGACCGTCATGCCGCTGCCCGATTCGTGAACGACAACCATGGCTGGGGCCCTTACCGGCCGGCCAAGTTCATCGTGGGCTACATACCATTCGACGGCCACCAGGTCATTCGTGGAATCACCCAGCGGCAACGGCGAATCAAATCGCACCATGCGCTCCATGCGATCACCAACACGCGGCTGGGCCAGTTGCACTTTGAATTTCCCCAGTTGCCAACTCAGTCCGTCCAGGCACTCTCGAGCATCTTCATTGTCCTCTTGGCCACAATTAAGCGTATCCTGCGCGGTAAACTCTCTACCCACCGCCAGCTCGGCGATGCCCTCTAAATTAGCTCCGGTTGGTTTGACCGGTTTTTCAGCGGAAGCTTGATCGCTCGCGACCGCCGACTGCCTTGAGTCGCTAGCCGCCGAGCGAGGCTCTTGACCGACAGCGGACCGGTTCATCCAACAACTGACCGCCAGAATGATGCCCATTACGGCCACCGATTGCCATGCTTTAAGCCAGTTGCAAGCTGCGGTTGATTGAAATGTCATTAAACGCATTTGGTTGCTTCTTTACTATATTTAAGGAGCAGTGATCTAATCGGATCGCCTTGGCACGTTACTAATTGGAATGAAACAACATTCCTATGTGGTATACTTTACTCGCAGACGAAATTGGGGGATAGGGATTGGACTGCCAGAATTGGCGGAGGCCCGTCGACTTGCGCGACCCTCGAGCGACTGCACATTTCTAAATACCTATGGTTGGAGTTCAAACACAAATGAATCGTGATTGCAGGCCAACGAGAACCGCATTCACTCTAGTCGAATTATTGGTGGTGTTGGCCATTATCGGAATGTTGGTGGGACTGATTTTGCCGGCCGTCCAGGCGGCTCGTGAGGCGGGTCGTTCGACGCAATGTAAAAACAATTTGCGGCAAATAGCCTTGGCAACTAGCCTGTTTCACGATGCGCACAACGCTTTTCCACCAGCGCGATATCAGCCTCGACCAGGCGATAGTAGTGCCTATGCCTGTGGGGGCGCAGAGGCGACTTGGCTGGTGCGAATATTGCCTTTCTTGGAACACGCTGCCGCTGAGTCGCAATGGGATTACACGATGCCGTATGCGAGTCATTCGGATGCAATTCGCAGTCACGCACCGTCTGTCTATGCCTGCCCCACGCGCCGTGCCACAGGCTCGGTGGGAGCAGGACTCTTGACCGGTGAAACAACACAGTGGATCACGCTCCCCTGCGGCTGTAGAGTACCCGTTCGGACGAGCAGCTCCACCCTAGCATCTGGAGCCGTTGGCGATTACGCCGGCAATCATGGCGATTTGTCACCTGGAGCTGTCGGTTTGCCTAGCGACTTCTATTACGGGGGAAACGGTTCCGGGGTCATCATTAGCAGTCGAGCGCATTGCCGTGCGACAATGCCGATGGATTGGGCGGATCGAATTCGAGCGACCGATATTTTGGATGGCCTGAGCAACACCGCGTTGACAGGGGAGATGCATGTACCCCTCGGAAAGCTTGGCGAATCGGGGTTGGATGCGTTCATTTTCAATGGAGATCACGTATTCAATTCCACGCGTGTAGGCGGACCGACTGTACCTATCGTTACCAACATGCGCGACGAGCGCAATGGTTTGGCGGCGTGGGGCAGTTGGCACCCAGGAATATGTCACTTTGCAATGTCCGACGGCAGCCTGCGAGCTATAGCCTCCACGATAGATACCGAATTGCTGGGCAATTTATGCTCCAGAAACGATGGGCAGATTACCGCAGGCCATGAGTAGCAGCAGTTTCTTGTGGCGAGGCCGCAGTACTTTCCGCCGTTTGGACGACGGAGGCTACCAGAAAAGGCGTATGTACTTCGCCCTCAGCTGTTGGGTACTGAGCTGTTTATCAGGCTGTAACAGCCACCCAGACACCTATCCGGTGCAGGGGAAAGTTCTGTTCCCGAGCGGTGCCGCAGTGCGCACCGGTACGGTAGAGGCAAAGTCGCGGCAACATGGACTAAACGCACGGGGCGAGATTCAACCTGATGGCTCGTTTACACTCTCCACCTTCCGTCCTGGAGATGGTGCCGTGGCTGGAATTCACGATTGCGTTGTCGTTCAATTCGTAGTGGCAGAGCAACTGGGGACCGTAGGGAGTGCTTTTGGTGTAGTCGATCCCAAACACAATTCCTACAAGACTTCGGGGCTGATGATTGACATCCAGCCGGACACAATCAATCAAGTGGTACTACAAGTCAGCGCCTTAGGCGGTAAGGAATTAAAGGAAAAAGACCATCGCCATTAATATGACACCGCTATTTGCGTTGCAATTCGTCGGCCAGCGCAAAGGCGATTTCCATGGCTTGATCGTAATTGAGTCGTGGGTCGCAGGTCGTGTTGTAGGCGGTATCGAGGTCCTTTTCGCTCAGGCCTGAAGTGCCCCCTACGCATTCGGTCACATTTTCGCCGGTCAGCTCTAAGTGCGTCCCGCCCAACCACGATCCCAAGCTGCGATGCACGGCAAAGGCGCTGCGCAATTCGGCCAGGACATCGTCAAAGCGACGCGTCTTTTGACCAGTGGATGCCGACACGGTATTGCCGTGCATCGGATCGCAGACCCATAACACCCGCAGACCCGCGCGATTCACGGCATCGACCAATTGTGGTAGCGCAGCTTCAATTCGGTCCTTTCCCAACCTATGAATCAATGTCACGCGTCCCGGCATGTTATCGGGATTGACGTATCGCACTAAATCGACAACCTGTTCACTGGTGATCGACGGCCCAATCTTGATCCCCAGCGGATTCTGCAAGCCGCGTAGCAGCTCGATGTGAGCTTCATTGATATCGCGCGTCCGCTCGCCGATCCACGGCATGTGAGTACTCATGTTGTACCAGTTGCCGTCGCGTACACTGGGGCGAATCAAAGCGCGTTCGTATTCGAGATGCAATGCCTCATGCGATGTAAAAAAATCAACTCGCCGCAGTTCAGGAACTGGGCGATTGGTAATCGACTCGATGAACTCCAGAGCTTGTCCCAGCGATTGGCAGAGCTGGCGATAGCGCTGATGCTCAGACCTCTCCGACACAAAAGTCAGCTTCCAATATTCGGGGTGATGCAAATCTGCAAAACCACCTTCGCTAAGCGCGCGAATAAAATTCAGCGTCAGAGCAGATCGCTCGTAGCCCCGTAACAATTGCTGAGGATCATTGCGTCGGCTCTCCGGCGAAAACTCATTGCGATTGATCAAGTCACCACGATACGATGGGAGAGTTAATGCCTGACGCGTCTCGGTATCACTACTGCGCGGCTTGGCGTATTGTCCGGCAATCCGGCCGATGCGGACCACGGATTGTCGCGAGCCGAAGATCAATACCAGGCTCATCTGCAGCAACACCTTGAGCTTGCTAGCGATGGCCTCGGCTTCGCAGTCGGCGAATGACTCAGCGCAGTCACCACCTTGCAGGACCCAAGCTTCCCCCTGCTGTGCCAGTGCGATTTGTTCGCGCAGCTTGACAATCTCCCAGCTTGTCACCAATGGCGGCAGACGAGCCAATTGAGCTAGCACATCGCGCAGTTCGGTGCGATCTTCATAGTGTGGCTGCTGGCGGGCGGCTTTTGACTTCCACGAGTCAGGGGTCCAAGCAACTGTCGACATAATTCTCCTATGGAACAAGCGTTTAACTGACCCTACAGGCCAAACCGGACAAGATTCCGTGGTTGGCTGATTGTGGCTGTCGCACAATTCTAGTCGCAAATCGTCAGCTGCGCAAGACATTACAACCGACGTCCGCGCCGATTGAACCTGCAAAATCTGACAAGTCGAGGCAGATTGGTAGCTGTCCACGCTCTGGCGCCGGATGAGCCAAATCCCCACCGACCGATGACGGTGGCTACCTGTAAGACCTTGACGGCCACGCAACTTAGAAAGTGCCAAAAGCTATTTGTGTTGGTGGTCTGGCCAGTGCATTGTAAAACTACTGCCCAGCCCTGGCTGTGACTGCACGGTGATGTCTCCTGCATGTTCGCGCAGTATTTTGAGACTCACCGGTAGCCCAAGTCCAGTGCCGCGAGCACCTTTGGAGCTGTAAAACGGTTGGAAAATACGAGCTAGCTGATCTGCGGGAATGCCAATACCATTATCGCTGACAATGATTTTGACTAGCCGCATGGCTCGATCCGCTTCAACTGCAATCGTCACGCTGGGTGCATCAGCCCGAGGCGGCTCGACTGCGGCGGCAGCATCCACTGCGTTGCCTACAAGATTTAGCAGCGCTCGATGGATGGCTTCGCTATCCATGTGGGCAAATAGCGGCTGTTCGGGCAGATGCACCGCCAAGGCGACTCCTAAATCACTTGCGCGGCTGCGCATGATTTCCATGACATCCGTTACAACTTGACTCACATCGCCTAGTGCCAATTCAGGCTGACGGTCCTTGCTAAAGGACAGCATGTCCAGCACCAAGTTGTTGATGCGCTGCTGGTTCTTCTTCACAATATCCCAGCCTTGAATAACGGGCGGAAAACGGTGGTGCTTCAAGCCTTCTTCGACCAGATAACTACCACCGCTGATTCCCTGCAGAATGTTCTTCACATGGTGCGATACATTCGCAATGGCTTGTCCCATGGCCGCCAGGCGTTCCGTTTGCAACATGGCCCGATAAAACTGAGTGTCTTCGATGGCCAGCGCCGCCTGACTGGCAATGGCCATCAATAGCTTGAGATGATGACTGTCCAGTCGATTGGCAGGGCTACGAAGAGGCAGTTCTCCCGACGGAGTTTCGGTATCGACGTAAATGACCCCCTGTACTCCATAACGCCCGAGCATGGGCACACAAATAGCTTCACGTATTCCGAATCCTGCAACACTAGCCGCGGCGTTCCAGCGCGCATCGGCTTGAGCATTGCTGGTGATAACACCTTCGCGATGAAGCAGCACATGCTCGACGATCGTCCGGCTAATGCGCAGCGACTTTGTACGCTTGGCTAGCGATGATTCGCGGTCTTGCGTACATGCCGGAGTGAGTTCTCCGGTTTCTTCGTCCTGTAGCATGATGCAACCGCGATCGCATTGGATCCATTGAAAGATCAAAGCCAATACAGTCCGCAACAGTTCGTCGACATCCAGCGTTCGGTGAATTGCCTCACTGACGCGGAACAACAATTCACCGTAGCTCAATTCCGCCAAGCTAGCCTGACCCGGCGATGAATGGTCGGATGCTATACTAGGTAACAGAGCTGCTTGCGGAGCGGCCACCGAACGGTCGCGGATTTGATCGGCTAAGCCTGCGTCAGCCGCTACGATTTCAACCGATTCGATGGCCGGTTCATGCCCGGCTTTCGTGTCGCGGGTAAAGATCATCAGCGTGCGTCCCAACTGCACGCGATCCCCGCTGTGCAATCGAGTCGAAGTAATGGCCACACTATTTACAAATGTGCCATTACTGCTGCCACAATCTGCAATCTGAAACTCCCCGTCGGCCTCCTCGGTGACTTGCGCGTGTTGCCGAGAAACTTCGCTGTCGTGCAATCGAATCTGATTGCCAGCGTCACGGCCAATCGTGTTCGCTCTACCGGAAAGCGCAAATTGTTGCCCGTGATCAGGACCGCGGATTACAAAGAAAGACGCCATTACACGGTTGCTGAATCAAAAATGTCGTTTTGCGGGGAGGTTCGCGGGGAGCTGCCTTCGCTGGCGCGCTGGACTCGCACTCTACGGTAACAATGGAAATCAGGACAATTGCACGAAATACTCTGCCGTAGCTTGAGTAACCTACATCAGAACAGCTCCGCAATGGGCATTCCCTGGTCAACGATGTTGCGCGGGCGACCACGATGATCCAGGTATTGAGTCTCCAGGGGAACGCCAAAGTAACGATAGATTGTTGAAGCCAGATCGCCGGGCGTTACCGGGCGATGTTTGATGCTACCGCCGTCAGCCTCCGTGGCTCCAATCACCTGACCATGCCGCAAGCCACCGCCGGCCATCATCATCGACATAACTTGTGGCCAATGATCGCGCCCGTCTGTGCTCTGTTGCGTTCCGATCTGCGGCGTCCGCCCGAACTCGCCCATCGCAATGATCAATACGTCTTCCAGTCGCCCACGACGCTCCAAATCGTTGACCAATGTCGTAAACAAGTGGTCAAACAACGGCAGCAGTGGCTTCAGACCTTTTGATATGCCGCCATAGGGCGGAATGTTGTCGCCGTGAGTATCCCACGTTCCACTGGCGGTATGGTAACTGAGGTCCAATGTTACAAAAGACACACCGGCTTCCACCAAACGCCGAGCCAGCAGAGCTTGTTGGCACCACAAATGCTGGCCATACTGCTGGCGCACGTCGGCTGGTTCGAGCGACAGGTCAAAGGCCTGTCGAGCCCGCTGGCCCACCAACATGTCGATTGCTTGTTGGTGATAGGCATCCATCGCTTGCATCGTCCCGATATTGTCCAATTCACGGCGAAGCGAATCTAAGTCACCCAACAATTGTCGTCGATCGGACATACGTTGAAAATCCAGTCCACCGACGGGCTGAAATAGCTCTCCTCCACTGACACGCCCCGAATCTTTTCCAACCTGATCATAAATCGGTAATCGAGCCGCCTGATTACCTTGGAACGGTCCGTACTGCTGCCCGAGCGCGCCCGCAAATGCGATATGCGAATTCGAGCGATAAAACCCCACATAAGGCGGCATACCAGGCTGGTTCGCACCATGGTGTTTGGCCACGATCGAGGCGATGGCCGGATAGGTGGATGCCTCGGCGTTGACCCGTGGTTCAGCATCCAAATTTGCCGTTTGAAAGACCATGTTCGGCTCATGGTTGCTGAATCGCGCATCCACCGAACGAATCAGCGTCAGCCGATCCATCATCGCGGCTTGCAACGGCAGGTGCTCGCAAATCTGTACACCTGGCAACTTCGTTGAAATGACGCCAAACGGCCCTCGATTCTCCACCGGTCGCAGTGGCTTGGGGTCCCAAGTATCAATATGGCTGGGGCCACCGGTCATCCACAGCAAAATCAGGCTCTTGTTGGAAGCCCTGCTAGCTGACGCCGCCGAGGCGCGCTGCGCCAGCAAGTGAGGTAGCGAAAGACCTGCGACGCCTGCCAAGCTGGCTTTGAGCATATTCCGACGCGACCGGCACACCAGCCCCTCGGGCATCAGCGGCGTCCAGGAGCTGAACGCATGGTGGTGAGGTACATGTTGAGGCTGCATCGGCGGCGTTTCTATTTTGTATAGCGACTCATCGGCCAGCACATTGATACCATTTTTCGGAAGAAGCTGCAAATCGCCCTGGCTATTCTACAGCATGTTTCAGTGGCATGTTTGCTTATCCGCCGGTTGGAAACGGCCGAACTGACCAACCGCCCTTCAAACAGTCTATCCATCTGGCTCAATCTCGTAACGAACGCAAGATGCTGTCCAGTTGCTGGCGGGTTTCTGCAAGTTTCGCATGCACGGACGCCAATTCCTTCTGCAGTCGGTCTATCTCCGCCTGCATTTCCAGTTCGCGCGGCGAGAATGCATCGCTAGGCGGCCCCGGCGTTTGGGGTTCTGCAGTCGAAATGGTGGCGGCGATTGGCGCAGGCAATAGGTCGCTAGTTGCTGGGGCAACCTCTGTGGGAGATGTAGCCTTAGCAGCCTTGCTTGACTTTGTCGGACTGCCTAAAGGTCTAGCAGACAGGCGGCGCGGTAGCGGTGTCGGTTGTGGCTGCGGCGGACTGCCTAAAATCAACTCGCGACTCATTCGAGTTACACCACGATAGACGACAATCGTTGTCCGATCGCCAGGTCGCGAACCATCCAACCAATTCTGAAAGTCGTTGGCTGTTTCGATGGCTAAGCCACCTACTTCGACAACTGCGTCCCCAGCCTGTAGACCGGCGCGCCCTGCGGGCGAGTCTGGGCTGACCTGCGTGACGGCCGCCCCGCGATAAGCGGCAACTCCAAATTGTGCGCGAAACGATTCAGTCAAGTCGTGCAAAACCAAACCGACCCAGGCGGTCGTGCTGGTCGGCTGCTCAGCGTCGCGAGCCAGTTGCCGTCCCACTTCAGCATTGACCAGAACGGCAGTCAATTCCAGGCTGCGTCCGGCGCGGTTCACTAGAAACGTGGCAGCCTGACCGGGTTGAGTCATACTCAGTCGCCCAGCCATGGCCGCGATATTCTCAATGGCAAACCCGTTGATTCCTAGTATTCGATCGTCCACTTCAAATCCCGCCTTCCATGCTGGTGAATCACGCGTTACACCAGACACGCGCACTCCCACACCACCACCAGACACTGCTTCGGCCTGCAATCCTAGATATACCCGTGGCGTCTGAGCAGTCGATGATTTTTCCCGAACCTCGGCGCGAGCACTTTCGCCGCTTACTGGATTCGACTCCGAAGTTTGTTCACCAGCAACAGCTTGCTGGTCGGCAGTGCTCTGTGGTTGCCCGTCCCCAACTTCGTTGGACGCAGAATCTGCTTTCAGTAGCTGCGATAGTGCATCAAGGTTCTGTGCACTAGTTGCGGAGCTCATACTCCACGCCACCAACACTGCAAGCCATGACAACATCCACCGCCCGTTGCGCAAGCCGCCTACGCTCCATGCGACGTTGTTCTTGGTCACCAGTAACTTCACTTCTAAATCTCCGTTATTCGCAGAACCCGTAAGCGACGCGCGCAGACAAGCGCTGTTACAATCGTATATTCTATACGGTGCATCACCGTCTGTCGCAACTAATATGATGCGAGGATGACTTCCGTTTGAAATACGCAACTTCCGAGACGAGCCTTCGCCGTGACAGTTGGTAACACGAACGAACTCGAACTACAAACGGTAGCTCAGAAGGGGCTCGATGATTTCTTCGTCTGGGTGCATCCCCACGCCGATGCCGACGACTTGCAGACGATACGCACTGAATATCTGCTGCGGCAGCGCATTGCTCCTCTGCCACCGCCCGTTGAAGTTTGCCAGGCAGGTCAGCGGTTGGCAGGGGGCTATTTTAGTGGCCTGCCAGGAGGGCTGGCGATTCTGGGAGCGGTACGGGCGCTGAGTAATCACGAGCCGTTAGGTAGCTGGTGTCTCACAGCCTTGGTCCGGCAATTATACGAATTGCAACCGACGATGCTCGTCCAGGCCGCCATCGACTGTGATGACGCAGCCAGCCATCACATGTTGAGCGCTGCCAAGTTTTGGTCGCCAACCTGCGTCGATCAATTGTGCTATTCGTGGAGTTCACTTACGGAACCAGCGCCTTCGTCGATTGAGTTCTCTCAGCATCGCTGGTCACCGGCAAGTCGATTGAGCAGTCGGCGGTTTGCACAATTGCTTGGCCAAACATTCCACAACACGCTGGACTGTCCCGAACTGAACGGGCTGCGGAGTGATCGAAATGTGTTGGCATCGTTCTTGGTAGATCGTAGATTTCGAGCATCACGCCTTTGGGAGGTGCTGTGGGATGGCCAGCAACCCATCGGGTGCCTACTGCTGTGTCCCCACCGCGACGGATTGGTTGAATTGTTGTATACGGGCCTCGTTCCTGCCGCGCGTGGAAAAGGACTGGGAAAATTGCTGGTTCAGCGTGCTCTAGAAGTTTCGCGAGCATGTGGTGCGACCAGTCTTGCCTTGGCAGTCGATGTGCGCAATAGCCCAGCCATCGCCATGTATCAGCGCAGCGGTTTCATGGCTTTTCGGCGACTGCGGGTCTATCTGGCACCTGGCGCTTAATGAGAGTTGCTCAGCAAGATAGCGCAGCACCGCGACGCACCTGAGATCTACTTTTCGTCGCCTAGGACGTGCGGCCAGTTCGCAGCTGCGGCTCTCGCGGTGGGCTCGTTGGGTTTCCACCGCCGGGCGATGGTGGCTTGCTTCAAGCGCCGTTCACGTAACGTGTCAAAAAAACTAGGCCGAGGGCTGCTGTCTTAAACAACAGCCCTCGGCCTCGGTGAAGTGCCCCCCAGCACTCATTCACACCGTCATGCTGAATTATGAACTCTAAGGGTCGGCAGGTTAGCGCGATGGTTGGCGACGCTGATTGATTCTGGGCTGAGCGAAAGTAGATTGCTGGTCAGCGTCCGGCTGTGCCAATCGATCATCCTTGGCTACTTGAACTGCCGCTGTGGCGGATGCTTGCTTGACCGTTGCGGATCGAGTAGCGTTTGGCTTGACGATACTGGCCGAGCGGGGCGTGTTGTTGAGGCTGTGCCTTGCGGTTGGCGGCATGGGAACTGCGAGCTCCAGCTCTTCACTATTTTGCTTGCCGTTTGGCTTGCTCGGAACTTCTTCGGGCTGACCCTCCGGCGTGCGCTGCATGCCGGAGGCGGCTCCCGGGTAGCTACGCGACTCGCTGACGTTGCCTTCCGTGATGCTGCCCGTGTCAACCGGTCCCTGGCTGACCACTGCTGGGCGTGTATATCCGTAGTCGAAGTACACTCCACCGGCCCGCTCCAGCGATCGCTGCTCGGCATCCCAGTAAGCCTTGTCGACCCACGCGCCTTCGCCTAGCGTAACGTTGTTCAGATCAAACAGCGATCCCTTGAGGTAGTGGATATTGACGATCGACTTGTTGTATTCGACGATCGACTGAAAGTACTGCAGTTGTGCGCGGGCTTTGATTTCTTCAGCTCGCAGCAGCGCATCTAACAGTTGGCTCATGTCCCCGGAATCGGACGACAACTGTTCGTGATAGATATCGATTTCCTTCTGGTTCTCGCGCAACTGATCGAAAAAATTCACCATCGAGGTGTGTGTTGACGCTACATTGACCCAGGCCGATTCAAGCTGGTGCATCATCATCAACTCTTTGGTACGCAACTCTTCGTGCGACTTCTTGAGCTGCATTTGACTCGCCAGAATGTTCAGCTTCTCTCGACGGCTGCCGATGGGGGCGGGTGTGAACTCCAACCTGGCACCGACTTCCTGATAATCTCCGGTGGTCATCTCTTCAAAGGCGTTGGACCCGGGATTGGGGAAACGGATTCCGCTGCGATCGGCAGCAATTAATTCATCACCTACGCCCAACCATCGATACGTACCCACCAAATCCAATTGAGGCAGAATCTGGTTCTTGGCTGAGATCACTTCCAGTTCGCGCTGCTTGATCGACCATTTTTGAGTGCGCAACTCGGTGTTGCGTACCAGCCCCTCGGCCTTGACCGCTTCCCAATCAAAGGCCACCCGTGCCAAGGTCGGTTCTTCGCTGGGTCGAATGAATGGACCGTCCGTGGGAGCCAGTCCCATCTTCTCACGCAACACGCGCTCACGACCCACCAGACCCAATGGATCATTACCAGGTACGGGAGAGCCATTGATGGAGATGTTTAACTGAGCTTGGAATTGCGAGTAACGACCGGCTGCCTGCGCAACCGCGGCGGGTCCGGTATCGCTGGATGTAGCCCGCTTTTCAGCGACTCGCCAAAGATCTAGTGCACTGTCACGAGCGGTTCGAGCGGCTTCCACAGCACGATAGCCCATGTACAGATCCCAATATGCGTGCTCAACATCGCGCATCAAATTGCGGACGTTAGCCTCAAATTGATGTAGCGCGATATCTTCGTTGATTCGTGCCAGCACAACAGGTATGCGATTGACTAACGTACCACGTCCACGCATCAACGGTTGATTGAGCTGGACTTCCAAGGCTGCCGTATAATCACTGGGTACCGAACGGCCAAAATTGGTTGAGCCGGGTAAATTTCCAGATGCCGGAATATTGTTTCGTGAGTAAACCGTGGTCATCCGCGCCGTAGCAACCGTACCGGTGGCCATTCGCTTGGAAAGTGCAGCTTGGAAATTAGAGTCGGTGGCTGTGAAGAATTGGGGATTGAAAACGTTACCCTGCCCTACGTTGCGCGGTCGGTCGGTGGTGTTGTAGCCCAGTACCGTCGAAAACTGTGTATCGAACTCGCTGAGCGCATGCTCCACACCACCTACTTGGTTAGCACGCACCGAACCTCGCGAGGCAATACGCGTGCCTTGGCTATCCACGACCAAGGGCTGTGTATTGCCGACGTTGGCGACCAAGGCTGCATCATACACACTAGGTAGCTGTCCGGGCTGAGCACTCAACAGGGCTGCGGCGATACTGCCGCTTTGCAGATTCGAGCCCGATACCGCGCGAATCATCTTGGTATTTTGCAAGGCGATTGAGATACAATCTTCCAACGACCAATCGTGGAATTCGGTGGGCATGTTGTCATGCGTATGAGGCAACAGAGAGTGCGTTGCTTCCGGTAGACTTTCTACGTGCGCATCCGCATACTCGATACTCATCGCTTGGTCCAAATAATTGGCCAGCGAAGGATTATTCCGTGCATAGAACGGTTGTATTGGGTGACAGCCAGTGAAGAAGATCAATATGATCTGAACTATGGCGACCCAGCGAGTTGTTTGGCGGCTCATCGCGGCGAGGTTCCTACCAAGTCTGTCGCCATGGCACTAACGATCCGCAGGCACCCACGAGGCAACCTCCAGATTCGCTTGCCGCTCGAGCGACGGAATCTTGCTTTTCGAACCCCCCTGTCAACTGCCAACAAGCAAATTTCTTTCGCCTGTATCTCAGTGACACCTCAGTTATCGTCAGCCGCCCCCGAAAACTTTGACTGACCGGCACAGATTGCCAAATTTTGATTTGACTGCAATATTTGACTGTGACTGTCCCCCGACGCGATGGGGGCACAAGCCGGGCTGGCGCAAGCTGTTCTGAAGGACCTAACCCAAGCAGATAGTGACAGAGTTCGCCCAAATACAATATGGTTAGACCGCGCGTCTGCCCCCAACGGCTGATACAGCGTTTCGCTCCAACGGGTACAATATTCTGTCCTCAACCAAGACAATGCTCACTCAACTGTACCAAAGACTATGACCACCTGGATTGAGTGGACGATTGCAGGCTTACCGATTGCCATTTATCTCATGTTAATCGGTGGATTGCGGCTGCGCCGCCGCCCCCTCATTACAAGCGGCGGACGCGAATCGTTAACTTTAGGAATTGCCTGCTCTGGCTTGATAGCTATTGGTCCCATGCAGTTGTTCTTTCCGGAATTTGCGGCGGTGCGCTGGCCCGGCTGGGTGTGGATATTGATGTTCGGATTCTATTTTATGCTGCTGCTATTGATCTTGGTTTGGAACA
This sequence comes from Pirellulaceae bacterium, assembly GCA_019636385.1. Lineage (NCBI taxonomy): Bacteria > Pseudomonadati > Planctomycetota > Planctomycetia > Pirellulales > Pirellulaceae > Pirellulaceae bacterium. The sequence continues at coordinate 146,692 of JAHBXT010000001.1, forward strand.
AACCTCGATTGATAGCATACGGCGTGACGCGTCAGCAGTTTCACCAGTTGCTGCTGCAAGCCGCCCAGCAGATTGATGAGCAAGCAGCGTGGCATGGAGCTGCACTCCTACTGCCGCAATCCGGGTTGCAACTGGCCGCCGAGTCAGCCATCACACCGGGCATCTATGTGGCCAGTCCAATCGGTGGTTTCAACAATGTCATGGATTGGATTAGACTTGAACGCGCTTTGGTGCGCTGCGGACAACAGGCGACAGCCACTCCAACTCGCACCGGTTGGCTACTGCTAGCAATCGGCATGTCCCTCCTGGCCACCACGCTGATTCCTGTTCTCTACAACCCCAACGTCGCCTACGCACAACTTCGAGAATTCTTGTTGCGTTAAACGAGCATGCCAGTCTTCAGAGTACTGGCTACGTCAGCGAGAAGAGGACGGTTGAATTTCCACGATTCGAGAACCGCGGCCAGCGGCGTCAAATGTTCTAAGCTGTACTGCGAAAGCGGCATTTGAACGCCAAACGCTGTCAAACGATATTGGCTCGCGATAGAGCGACGACTGGGCGGTTGGTTGCGTGCCGTCCGTGGTGTAGCGGATTTCCAGCCCCGGCAGCGCGCTATTGGCAAACAATTTGCCGTGCTCGATATAGGCTCCGGGGGGTGGCAGGCGGTAGTTGTAACCACCATTGGTATAGGCCAACCGCGGCAGCTCGCGCTGCGCGATGGCGTTGGCCATGCGGTTCCAGCCTTCGGCCATGGCGGCCTGCCGTTGACCAATGTCGGCCATATTTTCCCAATGTCTCTCGGCCGCCCAGGCGCTCTCGGCAAACCCAATCAACTTGGGCAGCATGTAGTACTCGATCATCTCCCGGCCTTTGATCGTCTCGCTCCACAATTGCGCTTGAACCCCCAAAATATTCTGGCGTGCCTCTGGCAGTAGCGGCTGCGACTGGGCGATTACCTGCGGCTGGTCGATAGGCTGCCCCAGCGCGGTCTTGAAAGTCGTAGTCAAGTAATTAAAAGGCGCAAAGGTCCACGCATCACGTTCGCCGACAAACCCAGCCCAATACAATCCAGGCTCCTGTGGATCGTTATCATAGGCCAAGTCAAAATAAAAATTGGAGACGTTGCACAAAACCACTCGATAGCCCGCATTGGCCAGGCGATATCCCAAGTCGTAGTCAAACAGGTTGTTCCAAATATAGGCTACTACATTGCGGCCGACGAACTGCGGATTTGGCTCGGCCTTGCCCGCAGCATCTTTTCGCTGAAACACCTCTTCCCAACCCAATGCACGCACATTGCGGCGTTCCAAGTCGCTCACCAATCGCTGAAAGAAATAGGTGTGCAGATTGCTGGCACCGTCGACCTCTGGATGTTCAGCCAATAAACGCTGTGCCAACGGGGATCCGGTCCAGGCACCCTCGGCCACTTCGTCGCCGCCAGTGTGGATTTCGTCCAACGTCAGGCCAGCCTCAGCATACATCAACTCAAGTTCATCAAGCACCTTGCTGTAGAAGCGGTAGGTCGAATCGCGAGCCACAGAAACTACGTTGTCGGTATAGGACTGCGCCGACAAGTATTCTGACGTATCCTGTGGATCAACCAGTCGATACTCTTCGGCCGCTGCCACTTGGCCAGCGTTCATCAGTCGCTGATACCGTGCTTCCATGGCTTTGATCGCAGCTCGCGCATGTGCTGGAAAATTGACTTCGGGGATAATCTTGACGTGTCGTTGCGCGGCGTAACGCAGCAAGTCGATGAATTGCTGGCGCGTATAGAAGCCGCTGCCGTGAGTCCCAGCGGCATAGGCATCAGGCCCCGAACCATAGGCTGGATGCAGAACCGGTTGTTCAACCGCCGATGTGTGCTTCCGCTCCGCTCCAATGCTGGTCAGTTCTGGCAAACCCGGTATCTCCAGTCGCCAGCCTTCGTCCTCGGTTGTATACAACAGTAAACGATTGAGCTTGTAGAATGCAATGACGTCAATGATTCTCTGAATAGTCTCCAGGGACTGAAAATTGCGACTGACATCTACATGCAACCCGCGATATCCAAATCTAGGCTCATCCTGAATCTGTACCTGCGGCAGCTTGACGGATCCACTCGGTCGCTGGCAGTCGCTTAGCGGAGCCAGCGCGATCAGACTTTGTATCGCATAGAACACTCCGGCTGCATCGCTGCCCACCAAGCGAATAGCGCGCTCGTCGATCTGCACTTGATATGCTTCGCGATCATTGAAGTCCAACCCGTCTGAACTGAGCGACAAGTCAATCGTGGGCCCTGCCACTACGTCGTTGGCAGCGGCCGCCTGTGCACGACACTTCACCGCAAAGCGATCTTCCAGTAGCTTGACCAAATACTGCGCAGTAGACTCCAGTGCGGTATCGTAACGGATGTTCCATTCAGACGTCAGCTTTACGTCGCCCTGGCCGCGCTGAATCGAGTTGGGCGTTGGAACAATCAGCGGCAGTTCACCTGCCGCCAGTTGATATAAACTCCGATTATCTTGGTAGCGCTGCTGAGGGCTGGCGACCGGCGTCAGGTCATTGGGCCCGCGCAAGCGTTGTTCGCGACGCGTAAACGGTAGAATGCGATAGTCGTCAACGCGCTCGATTCTGGGCGCGACATTGGCATCACTGTCCTGGTGAATTGCGAAATACAATCCCAGCGGTGCATCGGCCTCTTTGATCACGGGCTCGATGCCCATATACCGCACCTCGATCGACTGACCGGGCTCTAGGCGGAATCCAGGTTCGGGTTCCAGCCGATACCAATCACCGTTCAGATGCTTAATTTTGGCTACCTGCGGCTGCCGATGCGGCACGAGTCGTCGCGGGGCCATGTTGAAGTACAAGTACCAACCCGTATCGCCCAGTTCCTGTTGACCGCGATTGTCCAGCACCAACCGCGCTTCGAAGGCCTCGGGGACTTCGGTAAAATTTGTGATCAATTCCCAGCTCACTGCGATCTGCAGGTCGGCTCGGCCCGTCGCGGCAACGCACCACAGCCCTACGGCCAGCAACCAGCTTCCAACACCCCATCGCCAGGCAATCTTCATACGGCACCGCGTTAGCTTACAATGATCCACTTTTGTTCTTCAGTCAGATTGTAATCGCCGATCCGGCGACTGGCACTACACGGGCAGGGCCTTTTGACAATGGCCTGCAAACCTGTCAAGATGGTGTTTTCGCCTCACGCCTGCTGGATAGCGCAGCTACGGTCGCCGAGACCGCGAACATGCTACATTCCACTCTCTGGCGAGAGTAGCTTCGATCGCCTAGACCGTGGACGGGCTGCGACCTCACTCTTTATCGAGAGTAACTACCAAACCATTTAAGACATTGGGGTAACTGCCATGACTCACTGGTGCACATGTTGGCGCGCGGTCGCGATTGCCATCGGCTTAACCGTTGCCTGCTCCCAAACGTCGTCGACTGCGGCGGCTGACCTGTCCAAGATCGGGAAGCAAATTGCCGATCTGATTCCAGATCAAACAGGTATTGTGGCTGTCGTCGAAGTCAATGATCTGGCTCCGCAAACGGTGCTGGAGCTGGCTCGTGAGCACAAGTTGACTGTCTACTTTCAATCCAGTCAGCCGCAGATTGCTGGTAGCGTTCGGCATGCGGCCGAGCAGGCCGCGCTGTTGGGAAAGAGTGTGTTCGTGGATCAGGGCACAGCCATGAACATTCCACTGTCGCATAACCTGGCCGATGCGGTCTATGTTGGCAGCGCCGGGGAGGGCCAGGCGGTGCAGCAAGAAGTGCTGCGCATACTGCGACCTCATGGAAAAGCAATAATCGGCGACCGCCAGCTGGTCAAACCACCACCACCGGGCATGGACGACTGGAGCCACCCCTTCCACGGTCCAGACAACAATACGCAGTCCAACGACCAGTTGGTGCGCGGCGAGTTTCAAACACAATTTATCGGCTATCCGCAGTTCAGCCCCATGCCCGAACAGAGCGTGGTGGCCGGCGGTCGGATTTACAAGGCGATGGGCAACATCGCTCATAAAGCCAACCAGAATGAAATGCTGAACACGCTGCTGTGCATCAACGCCTACAATGGTTCAATTCTTTGGCGAAACGAACTGCCGCCCGGATTCATGATCCATCGCAACACAATGATCGCCGCAGCCGATGCTCTGTACATGGGCGACCACGAATCATGCAAGGTCTTCGATGCGATTACCGGTCAGGTGCGTCAGCAGTTTTCGGTGCCTGCCGAGCTGACCGACGGACCGGTCTGGAAGTGGATGGCGATGCAGGATGATACCCTGTACGCCTTGGTGGGGAATCACGAAGTCGAGATTCGTACCATTCGCTCAGATCGCCCGGGTATCGGACATTGGCCGTGGGGCATGTGGGATGGCCACGACTACAACGACCCGCGCACAGCGTTTGGCCATGGGCGAACGCTGGTGGCCCTGGATCGCCGAAGCGGCAAATTGCTGTGGCATTACCGCGCCGACGACTTCCTGGATGCGCGCGGCATGTGTATGACCGGTAAGCGGATTTATGCTTACAGCCCCGAACGATTTTTGATTTGCATCGACGCCGTGACCGGTCAGCCGCTGTGGACCAATCGCGATCAGGAACTGCTGGAGGCCATTGGCCCCAACGAAAAAGCTCAGCATTACGTAACGGGCTACGCCACCACCACCTATCTCAAGTGCAATCAAGGTCAACTGTTCTTCGCCGGTCCCCAGCGTCAGCGCATGGTCGTTGCCTCGACCGAGGATGGACGGCTGTTGTGGACTAACGATGTTGGCAATTTGCAGTTGGTCCTGCGGCCCGAAGCGATTTATGCCGCCGGTCCACAGAATACTCGCGGCATGTTGTTGGACTACAAGTCAGGGGCTGAAATCGCCAGTCTGCCGGCCCGGCGCGCCTGCACGCGAGCCACCGGATGTGCCGACAGCATCTTCTTCCGAGCCCATGGCGGTACAGTGCGCATCATGGCGGCGACAGAGACCACTAGCGTATCGCCCAGACATATCGCTCCGATGCGACCTCCGTGCCAGGATGGCGTGCTGGTTTCCAACGGACATCTGTACTGGGGGCCGTGGATGTGTGGTTGCGAATTGTCGCTGTACGGCAATATCGGATTGCGGCCCACCGACCAACCCCGTGAAACGCAGCGTAATCTGGAGCAGGCCGCACAGTCGCTAGCTCATCACGCAACCGCGCCATCGCAATTATTGGCCGTCCAGCCCGGCGACTGGACGACATATCAAGGCAGCATTGATCGATCAAACCGCACGATGGTTGAGGCTCCAAAGCAAGTCGGCAAACAATGGTCGCAGCAAGTCATCGGATATGACCTTCCTACAGCACCGGTAGCCGCCGGTGGCCTGGTATTCGTCGCCGATCGTAGCGGCGCCGTGCGCGCCTGGGATCGCACTGGCCAGTCTCAATGGACCACGTACACCGGAGGGGCCATCTATTATCCTCCGTGTATTGCCCATGGCAGGTTGTACATTGGCTCGGCCGATGGCAAGGTCTACTGTTTAGATGCGGCCAGTGGCCAGCCACTGTGGTCTTATCGTGTCGCGCCCGAAGATCGTCGCATCAGCGTGTTTGGCAAATTGGTCTCTCGCTGGCCAGTGGCTGGGGGCGTTGTTGTTCAAGGTGACCGAGTCTACGCGGCAGCGGGAATTACCCACTACGATGGCACCTTCGTCGTGGCACTGGATGCGCTCAGCGGTCGGCCGCTGGCGGCAAATGACACGTCGGGACGTTTGTCCGAGCATGTCGAAAGCGGCGTCAGCTTACAAGGTGAATTGTCGATCGTGGACGGGCAGCTTCAATTCGCTGGTGGAGGTATCTACGAGTTGGCGCGTTACGACTTGCAGACCCTCCAATGCCTGAATGAGCCTCGGCATGAGCTTTCTTCGCAGTTCCGGACGGCATTTTACGCTTGGTATCCGTTCTATAACCGATTTGTGTCATTGGAACACGCGTTGCCTGACGGTCGCGTATTATCGTTTGGAGCCAACTATGATGGCAGCGAATTCGACCCGCTAGCGCTGGAACCTGAGCGCCAGTTAGGCGTATATGGCAAGTCGAAAAAGGACTTGGCCGGCGAATACCTGCGTCGTCGTGGCAAGGATGCGCCGCCAGCGCACATCTGGCAAGACACGCAGCGCACAAGGCTAACTGCCGTTGCCATCTGCAGCAACGCCTTGATCGCCTGCGGTCACACCGAAGCCCAGCAGAATCAGTCACAACTGATGGCCATCGACTTTGCGACTGGCCAGCGCCTATGGAGCCACCCTTTGCCCGCTGACGCAGTAAAATCGGGTCTGGCTATCGACGCAGGGAGCAACATCTTCGTAACGCTGGAAAACGGACAACTGCTATGTTTCGCTGGCCCGTCGAACTGACAATCAATATTGAGAAAACCTTACCGGAGCACCACCATCCATGAGACGGATTATTTTTTGCGCTGCAGAGATCGTATGCGGATTGTCGATCACGCACCTGACAGTGGCCGCCCAGCCGACTCAGTACGCGCGTTTTCAGCACGGCAACTTGGTCGCCTATGGCTTGGTAGTCGGCGATCAAGTCCAACAGATTGACGGCGACTTATTCGGCGACTTTCGCTTGACAGACCAGCGGTTTGCCCTGGACCAGGTGCATCTGCTGCCGCCCACTCAGCCCAGCCAAATCCTGGCTCTGGCAGGAAATTACCGTAGCCACTTAAACGCAGAGGAAATTCCCCCCAAGTTTCAGGTCGTGCAGCCGTTCTACAAGAGCCCTTCCTGCGTCGTGGGGCAAGGACAAAACATCGTGCTGCCAGCGGATTCCAGCGATGTGCATTTTGAAGCCGAGCTGGTGATAGTAATCGGAAAAAGGTGCAGTCGCGTGTCGGAGGCGGAAGCCATGGATTATGTGTTCGGCGTCACGGCGGGTAATGACGTCAGCGAACGGTTCTGGCAGAACGACCCACAGCACAAAGATATCCAGTGGTGGCGCGCCAAGGGTGCCGATACGTTTGGACCAGTTGGTCCGGTAATCGCTACCGGTATCGACTATGGCAACTTGCGTTTGCAAATGAAGGTAAATGGGCAAATCAAACAAGATGACCGTACGTCCTCGTTGATCCACAGCATTCCCAAGACGGTCAGCTACATCAGTCAGTACGTTACGTTGCAGCCGGGCGATTTGATCTTTACGGGAACTCCTGGCGAAACTTCGCCGATCCAGCCGGGCGATGTGTGCGAAGTTGAACTGGAGGGAGTTGGTACGTTGCGTAATCCAGTGATCGCACAACCTGCCAACGGAATGATGCAAATGCACGAGCAGCCAGGCGAATACCTTGATATTCTCGCAGGCGATCGACCGGTCGTCAGGTTTATGCTCAAGCCACGCGATGGCTCGTCGCCCGAAGCACACTACGAAACGTTTAAGCCGTTTCATCATGTGTTTGATCCGCTGACCGGGACACAGCTATTGACTGGCGGTGCGCATCCCAACACCAAACAGTTCCTGTATCCGCATCATCGGGGGCTGTTTTTTGGATTCAATCGCATAGCGTACGGTGGACAGCAGGCCGACATTTGGCACGGCAAAGACGGTGTACACAGTACCTGTCTACGATTGGAAGACATGTCCACTTCGGAGAACTCGGCTACGCACACAGCCGTGATCGGTTGGTTCGGCACGGACGGACAGCAGTTCGCCGAAGAACGACGAACCGTCGTCGTCTACAATTCAGTAGGTGGTACGCAGATCGACTGGTCGACCGAGCTGACGACAAAACTCGAAAAAGTACGGCTGGACGGTGATCCGCAGCACGCTGGATTTCACTTTCGAGCCCATCAAGATGTCGCTATGCACAACTCCCAGCAGACCTACTACCTACGTCCCGATGGTCGCGGCAAATTGGGCGAAACTCGAAATTGGGATGCCAAGCGACCCGATCCAATTACCGAAAATCTACCGTGGAATGCGATGAGCTTTGTGGTGAGCGACCAGCGTTACACGGTGCTGCGCATCAATCACCCGGACAATCCAGGACCGACTCGTGGCAGCGAGCGCGATTACGGACGTTTTGGCGATTACTTTGAATACGACCTTACGCCGGACAAACCGTTGCGGCTGAAATATCGACTATGGATCCAGGCCGGCGAAATGCAACCATCTCAGTGCGCTCAACGCGCCACTTGGCGTTGACCGGCAGCAACGCTCGCCAGGAGTAGATCGCCTAACGCACCGGTGCACGGTTGGTGCAATCGCGAATTGAGCCTGTCGTGTAACGCGATTGTACCATCACCCCCTGGCATGTTTCGCGTTCAAACCCAAATGAATGCCGACACAGTTCGCCGAAACCGGTCACTGTGTCGCGATCTCCTGCTAGTCGTATTCTCAAGCATATCCGCCCCACCCCCCGCACATACCCCCGCTTCGCCGTGGGCCGCGTTCTTGCGTTGCCTGTTCAATTCTGGTAACCGTTCACGCAGGTTTATAGGGTGGACAAGCGGGCCAATGAAAATTGGTATTCAATCTAAAGACTGTCGATTTGAGCCAACCACCTTTCCATAGTAAACTCTTGGCCCCGCGCCGGCCCACCACGGGCGTGATCCGTTACCAATTCTGGATGGACAAGCCCTTGCCGGAACGCTGCTCACCATCGACAATAGACTTGCAGCCAGCGCAAGCCAGGCTGGGGAGTTTGACCAGAGCAGTCAGTGATTGTGATGGTTAACAATCTATTGGGGGCGATTGGATTCGACCGGGTAGCTAGAAGTGAGGGTGGCGTGTCGTGGTTGGTCAGTGAGCCACGTTAAAAGCTGACTAAAAATTTAGTTGCAGATGCAAATCTAGCAATGGCAGCCTAGTTTAGGCTACCCTGGTTGAGGAGGTCCGCCGGAGACGTCCGACTGCCAGTCGCAATTCCGGATCGTCCTCTACCGCGCCTGGCACGTAGAAGACTAAAAAAGCTCCAGGCTGGCCTGTTACAGAGCTTCGTCGATAGGCGCCGTTGCAGGTAAGAAACAAACCGTCGACTACACACGTAGAAGTTCTCATGGAAATATCACGGGACGGGGGTTCGATTCCCCCCGCCTCCACTCAACCAGCCATCGAAAGGTGGCTCCAGGCAAACCGACCCGCTGGCTCACCCCAGCGGGTCTTTGCATTTCTACCCAATAAAATTAGGGCTTTTGCGAGTCGTCGAATGTTGACACGCACCAAACCACGGGACGTGCTCAACACCCATCGCCACCCCAAAAGGCTCTGGTTCGGGTCAAAGGCTCAAAACCACGGGACGCCCCCTAGCACGTCCCGTGCTCAAAAACCCTGCAAAATACAGGGTTTTTCGTCGCTCTGAACCGCCTCTAGGTTTTGGTGAAAATGCCAGGTGGCGAGGGGATGAAAAAGGAGGCCAAGGAGTCCCGCAGTGATAGCGGGACCGGCGCAAGCCAGCGTTTGGGATCACAGCGATCTTCTTTCGAATCGCTGCGTCGAGTCCGTAAGAAAGATCAAGAGTTCGTGTTTTTCGAACAATCGGGCTTACTTGTTCGTATTTTACGAACTAACATAACTAGAGAGGTCGATATAGGGGAGGAATGGATGCGGGTCATCTCGAAGACAAGGCTACGACAGTTCTGGGAATCTTCGGGTAATGAGGATTCTGCAGGACCGCTGCGAGCATGGCATACTCATGTCAGCCATCGCTGCGTCGCTTGGCGGTCGTGGTCTGATGTCAAACTGACCTTTGGATCGGCGAGTCTTGTTGGTAACTGTGTCGTCTTCAATATCGGTGGCAACAAGTACCGTCTCGTGACGAGGATTCTCTACCGCAGCCAGAAGGTGCTTATCCTCAAAATCATGACGCACGTCGAATACGACCAAGACACATGGAAAGAAGACTGCGGTTGCTACCAGCCGCCTGCTAAGAAATCAAAGACAACTGATACAACACCGACGGCAAAGCCTAAGAAGCGAGGGGGCTAGTCATGGCCACTAAGATGCAGTATCGCCTGAAGGGAAAAAGCAAAGACTCCTATCTGGAACTTGTGTCGGAATTCCCATTAGCGTCCATCAAAAGCGACCAGCATCTGTCCGAAGCGCAGAAAGTGATAGACTTCCTGCTCGCTCGGGGCACCCTGAACGGGGGCGAAGAAACATACCTCGATGCGCTCAGCGATCTTGTCGGCGTTTACGAAGACGATCAGCACGCTATCCAGCCGGCTTCCGACGCCGAAATGCTGCAGCATCTGTTAGATGCCAAGGGAATCACCCAGGCACAGTTGAGCCGAGATACGAACCTCCCGAAATCTACGATTTCCGAAATACTCAAGGGGAAGAAGCGGTTCAGTCGGCAAGTGCTCCGCAAGTTGGCTGACTACTTCCAAGTGGATGTGTCGGTGTTAGCGGCGAACCTCTGAAAAAGTCTCATAGAATTCCCACAGCGTGGTTCGATTCCAAACCCGCTGGGATCAACGATCGTCGTTGCTCTTCCCAAGAAACTGGAATACCCTTGCGGAGTTGCTGAAGGCTGATTGTCATTTTGGCATCAAAACGGACGCGGGGGCGACCGCGCGGGCGAAGTGATGATTCCAAGTTCAATCGTTTGGCCATTGATTCTACCCAACTCGTATCTCCAAAAGGACTTCCACGCTGTGCAGAAGTTCGAATTGCCTGGAGTTCAATGTCCGTCAATGCTTGATTCACACGCTCAACCCAATTGGGTGAACGAGATAGAGGCCAAGCTGTCAAGAGTTTCTGGTCAGGTTCGGGCCCCTGAAGCCAGCGAAACAGCGAGCCCCACCGCCAAGCCTCAGCCCGTTTGGTCAACCCAGCACGCAGAGCGTTCCTTTCAACATAGCGGCAAACCGTCAAAAAGTGTTCATTGTCCTGAATCGGAAAGCGCTTGAATCGCCCTTGATAGACGTGCCCTTGACCGGAAGTATGGTAATGGGCGTGATAGCGCATGGTGTGAGTCGCCGTGACCCACCGCAAGAAATCACTCATCGCACCATCCCGATTGCGTCTGAGAACCAAACGCCAATGACTGAGCATCAACTGAAACGAGAACAGAGAAACATCATAGCGTTCCAACCCCTCGGAAAGAATTTTCTCGAAGGCTTCGTAATCCGCGTCTTTTCGAAAGATGATCTGACGGGCATTACCGCGATTCAAAGCATGGTAAAGCCCACCAGCTTCAGCAGCTCGTGGTCGTCTTGGCATTCCAGCCGGTTACCACCGACGCTTGCACCCATCACTGAGTCCTGACCCCTTTTTAATCAATGAGCTGCCAGAGTATCGAGGCAAGACTGCTGTGCTGGTGGTAACGGATCATGGTTGCGGTGATGGACGCGAGGGCTGGAAGAACCACAGTGTCGACCTTCCAGGATCGGAGCATATATGGATCGCAGCTTTTGGTCCTGGCATCGTTGCAACGGGCATCGACAGCGGCAGGAGATTCACCAGTCGCAGGTTGCAGCAACCATTGCCAGTCTCCTGCGACTGGATTTTAAGGCTCACGACCCTCGAATTGCACAAGCCTTACCCATCATTGCCCAAGGCCATGATAATCGTTTGACATAACTCGCTCCAATCCCAAATGATCCGTTCAGGGTAGTTCGAATGAGCCAAAGAATTGATCGACATCAGTTAACCATTCTTTGGAACTCAGCGATTGCAGGTCCCTTGAAACGAGGCTTGATTTGAGTCGAGTCGCAGGACTGGCTTGTGTGCCGGTGAATGTTTCAAACCAAGTGGGCTGGATTTCAAGCTTGCGGTGCGACATCTCTCTGGACCTCCGTACAAGTTGACCTGGGAGTTCTTCCCCATACGTGGAGAATCTGCTGGCGGTGCTTTTATCGGAATCTCCTCTGAGATCGTGCTTCGAAAGTAGGTTCGGTGAAATCACAGCCGGAACGTTGCCTGAACTGCGCTTAGGCAGTGTGCTCAAGTAACCTTTGTCTTTGTCATTACCAGTACTCGTTGACATCATCTGGCCCGCCCCACCGCCTTGTCCCTGACTGGCGGCTGGAATGGAAATATTGGTTAGTTGCGTACTGACAGTCGAGCGCATGGCGCTGATATCAGCAAAGGCTACTGTGCCGTTCTTGTCTAGATCAACAATACTCGTGGCATTCACGATTTGACTGACCTCATGGCGAATGGCTCTAATATCAGCAAACGAGACGGTGTAGATTCCGCCCAACTGCCCTGTTGTTTCGCCAAGGAGATGCCCGATGTAGTAGACTTCAGGAGCTGCCAGCCCCGTGTCATCGTTGGCTTTAATGGTGATTCGCAGCCAGCGATTGACGATCGCAACGTCCGGCCACTCGATAACCACTCGATTCGGCGAACCAGGCACGACAGTAACGGATGATGGAGCAGGTGCCGAAGCCCAATCAACAGGCAGATTGTCACCTTCAATAAATGCACCTTGAGGGCTCATTTGAAACTTAAAGTCGTTGACGCTCAGGCTTCCGGGAAGGTTTTCGATATCGAACACCAAACCGTTGATTCCGCGATTGGAGTTGATTAGGTTGTCGTAACTGAGTGTCTGCGGAGCAATACCTTCTTTGGCAAGTTGCTTGCTAGTATCCAAAGCATTCGACAGGGAACCCGTATCAAACGAAGTGCCATGGTAGTACACAAAGGCACCGCTGACCTCGGCAAAATTCTCGGAATCCCCGAAGTCATCTTCCAGCTCGATCTCACCGTCATATAGATCGTCAAAGTGATATCCATCGCCTGGAATCGGGGTCCCAAGTACAACCGGGATCGAGCCAAGCACAACGTCCGTACCCTCACGTACAAATTGCAGGTCAAAACGATGAGGCACCCCATCGCCGATATACTCAATATAAAATGCTGCAGTTTGACCGGCGGTCAGGCCGTTAAGTGTGCCAGTATGATTGATAATATTTACCCGCGGGTCCGAAGCACGAACAGTGATGTTGACGGCAACGTTAGTAACCGCGTTCTGAATAGCATTCACCACTCCAGCCGATACGCTGCCGGCAAATCCAGATGCGATCTGGAAATAGAATGGATCCCCTGGTGCGATAGGATCAACGGTCCCATTGGCAATGGTGGTTGTCGACTGATTAATGGCTCCGGTCAGTTTCGCGAGGGCCTCCAGCGCCTGTCGGGGATCCAAGTTTGCTTGAGGATTGGTTCCGAGTCCGATCACTAAGGCGCCGAGTGCATTCAAGCCTGTGATCGTCTCCTGAAACCCGGCACCTGAGCCGAAGGGAGTCGTTGCACGTGAGGTTTCTGTCAGATCACTGATGGGTAGCGTAAGCCCGCCCAGTCCCGTGATCGAGGTTTCTCCCTTGGGTTGGTAGGCAAAACCCGTGTCAGTGGCTAACAGGATGACAGGCAACGCACCGGCACGAAATCCTCCGCCACCAATGGTTCCAGCCGCAGGCAAGGCACCGCTGGCCGTATCTACCGTAAAAGATGCAAAGGGCGGAACGTCTCCGCTGTTGCCGGGACTCAATTGAGTTGAACTCAGTCCTGCAGCTCCGCTATCCAGTACAGAACCATTATTATTGCCGTCGAACCCCAGCCCGGTTACGAGTTGATATAGGGCTTCAATATCAGTTTCCGGCTCGTCTCCACCGTATCCCGGAGCCGTACGATCGAGGGCTGATTGAATGGCGGCCTCGTAGCCCGGTGTACTAGAGCGGACAATCGGCTGATTCAAGATGAACGGACGACCCGTCGAATACTCGGCAGCGAAATTCGCATATTCCTCAAAACGACCCACGCCGAAACCAAGATCAATTCCCGGCAGTAGACTTTGTAACTGAGCCATAATTAACGGGAAGGCGCTGCGGACGATAGGACTGTTGTAGGTAAAGCTGCCTGTATCATCAAACAGCAGGAAGACGTCGACCAGGTTGGTTAGACCGCCGGAGCCAGGTAAGGTAATCGTCACATTTTGAGAGAAGTGTTCGCCGTTCTCAAGCGACCGCGTGATACTTAGCGGTGTCACATTACCAACGGCTAGATTACTGACACCATCTGGCCATAAGTCACCGCCGATGGTCGTTGGAGAGGTCCCAGTGTGACCGTTTTCGAGCACTGTTCGAACAACATACGCCCCCGGTGACAAATCTAGGAATGCATACGAACCATCAATTGCCGTCAGGGTTATTGGCTCGCCCGGGTCCCAACTATTGTTGCGATTCAAGTCGATGAATACCGTCGTACCGGCGATCCCGGTCTCGCCCGCATCCCTCACGCCGTTCGCATTAGCGTCATTGAATTTTATGCCGTGAATCTCATTAGGGCGGTAAACGTCAGCGAAGTCGACGCCCGTAAGACTCTGTCCCCCCAATACGGATACTGCATGGACTAACTCACTGGATGGTGTGGCACTCAATCGCGGTGGCAATACCTGGCGAACATTGTAGTTGCCTGCAGCGAGGTGAGTGAAGCTATACGTACCGGCCTCATTGACTGAAGGAGTAAAAAACTGGTCTGCAGACGATACTGTCGATGGTTCGTCAAGATCGAGCGCTTCGTTACCGTTGGTGTCCAGATAGACGACAATACCTGCCAGCCCCTTTTCAATGGTGTCCCGAATGCCGTTCTTGTTCGAATCAGCAAACACGGTCCCGGAGATTGCTGAATCGCGAACTTGCTGTTCGCCGAAGTTGATGTTGGAGACGTTTTCGCCATTCTTTAGTGTTAGCGATCGCGTACCGCTGATTGGCGACGTTGCATGCCAGCCACTTCTTGGCTGAATGACAATCGTTATTGAGCCAGGCGTTACGCCGCTGATGGTAAAGGTTCCATTTGCTGCAGTAACTGCCGTTGGTTCCGTAGGATTAGCTACGCGGTCACCGTTGACGTCAACATACACGGTCCAATCTGCGGATCCCGGTTCAGTGATCGGCGATACATCGCGAAGGCCATTGCCATTCATATCATCCCAAACCAATCCACTTACCGTCCCAAGAACCAATGTGGACAGATTAAAATTGGCGAAATCAGGAGCGATCGACGTGGCACCTGAATAGACTTGAACCGTGTGATTGTCACCATAGCCGGGTGCTGTTTCCCATCCCGAGGGAACGACCTCGATGAGATTGTATTCACCGATTTGCAAATCGGAAAACAGATAGGTGCCATCTGCGGTCGTTAGCGCCGTCGGCTCACCAGCGTCGAGCGCTCCGCTGTGATTCATATCCAGAAAGATTGTCCAGCCTTGCAGTCCAGGTTCAACATAGGCCCCGAGGACAATATTGCGCACTCCATCGCGATTCACGTCATTCCAAACGGTACCCCTGATAGCCCCATTGAGTACTGTGAAATTTGCAAAATCAACATCACTTGTCGTTTCGTTGGCATTTACATTCACGATTTGCTGAACTGAGTATCCAGGAGCCAATGACCACTCTGACGATGGCAAAATTTCGCGAACTCGATGGCTGCCACTGATAACGCTCGGGAAAATATAATTCCCCAAGGTGTCGGTGGCCGTAGACATTTCCGTTACATCGAGAAACCCATTATTGTTGTCGTCAATGAATACTGTCCAACCTTCCAGCCCTGGTTCAATTGGTAAACCCGTTTCAAGATCGAATGCTCGGTCACCGTCTCTATTCTGGTCATTCCAGACAGTCCCAGTAATAGCACCATTGATCGCAGAAAAGTTCACGAAATCCAGTGTAACGGTTTGCAGGGCTTGCACCTCTGCGGTCTGCTTGATATCGAAGTCGGTATCCCAACCGACAGGCAGTATTTCAGTCACTTCGTAGTCGGCTGGGGGGACATCGGTAAACCGATAGAAACCCTCCGAGTCTGTCACGGTAAACGGTTCGGTCGCATCGAGCGACCCGTTTGTATTGATGTCGAGAAAAATCGTCCAGCCTACGAGCCCTGGGTCCGTGATGTCACGAATTCCATCTTGATTCAAGTCGTTCCAAATGGTTCCCTCAATGGTGCCGCCGGCAAAGTTGAAGAAGTCGATCTTGTCGACACTTTGACCAGCCGTGAACATTACATCGCGGGAGGTCGGGGCGGTAGGGATCCAACCTGGCTGTACTACTTCCGCCACTCGATAGATGCCGGAAGGACGTCCAACCATATTGATCTTGTAGTCACCACCGGCATTGGCAACCGCAAATGGCTCGGATGACCCGTCAGGCAGATTGTTCAGCACGCCGTTTTGATCGATATCGACGAACGCCGTCCAACCACCCAGCGTGTTGTCCGGCGCACTTTTTATGCCATTGGCATCCACATCGTCGTAAATAGTACCGGTGATATCCGCAGCAAGCAATTGGCGAATCTCCAATGCCTCTATGCGAAGCCCTCGCTTGAGATTACGACGCTTGCCATTGGAGACTTTAGCCTTCGAATGGTTGAACAACTTCACTTTGTACCTCTACCTTCGTCGATTGACGGGTTTAGACATTTGCCATTTCGATGGGGTGTGTAAAAATTTGATACTTGGTTCATGCGAGGTCACAGGATAAAGCAGATCCTATGGTGGCAAATTTGGTTTCTTGGAAGACTACGAATGATCATATTGCCCTTGAACGTGCTAAACTATCGGCGAGAACGGTAATCTTTCGGCCCGCAGTCAGCGCTGCGCCTACAGACGACAAGTAGAGATTCTCATGCTTTCATTCTCACCAGCAGGAATCATGCGCTGGCCGCCATGGACAATCGGATTGGTGGTTGTCGGAATCGTCTTGACAACAGAGTACATTGTCATGCTGATCATTCCGCGTGTTCTACCGGAGGGCACTCCTGATTGGTTGGACGCGCTGGTGGATTCAGTGCTACTTTCGTTGATCGTTTCACCTGTTATGTGGTGGGCAATTGTTGGCCCGCTCAAAAACCTAAACCAAGTACGCGAGCGGTTTATCGCTGCCGTCCTGACTTCGCAGGAAGAAGATCGGCGACTCATCGCCCGAGAATTGCACGATAGTACAGGACAATCGCTAACGCTGCTGGTGACCAGCTTGCGTTCATGGCCGCCACCGATTTCTGATGAACAGCGGCAGCGTCTCAGCGATCTGTCGCAGATCGCGCAGCAGACTTTAAAGGAAATAAAAGACCTGACGCAGCTTATTCGTCCGAGTCTCCTGGATGATTTGGGACTAGCGGCAGCTATGGAGCGAGTCACGACGACCGTTCAACGACATCATCCAATAGTGGTCCACTTTGATGCAAAACAAATGGAGGGGCGTCGCTTGGATGGGAATGTGGAAACAGCCTTGTTTCGCATTTTCCAAGAGGCCGTGAACAACGCAGTAAAACACTCAGGAGCTAGTGACCTTTGGATCGAACTGAGCCTGACGATAGGTCGAGTCACGCTGGAGATCATCGACAATGGTAGAGGCATTTCGCGAAGCGCGAGTTCATCGAGCACATTCACAGGTATGGGGATCGTCGGCATGCAAGAAAGAGCTAATCAGCTGGGAGGGAAATTGACCATCGTCACAGGCAAGCAAGGAACACGTGTGTCCGTATCGTTCTCCGTAGAGGCCGGACAATGAGCAAACTCCGCGTCATGTTGGTGGACGACCACACGGTCTTACGGGCTGGCCTTCGCCTCATAATCAATTCCCAGGCTGATATGGAAGTAGTGGCTGAAGCGAACAATTGTAGTGATGCGGTGACGCAAGCGGTGGCCCATCAACCCGATGTCATGATCCTGGATGTAACCTTGCCTGGCGGAGCCAGTCTTCCGATCATCGGTGAAATCATGGAACGGGGAGTCAGAACCTATGTATTGATGTTGACCATGCACGATGATGCAGCCTACGTGCGCGCAGCCCTCGCTGCAGGAGCCACGAGCTATGTCGTGAAGACAATTCGTGAACAAGATCTCCTGCAAGCGATTCGCGACACAAGTCGTGGACGCATGGTCGTCGACTTGGATGACGAAGAACTCAATGCAAGTGTTTTCCGGTCATTGTTGCAGCCCGGAACGCGGCGTGGTTACGCTACTCGATTAAGCGCGCGGGAGAGCGAGGTTCTAAGGCTTTTGGGTCAGGGCTTCGCAAACTCGGAAATTGCAGAGAAGTTGGACCTCAGCCCAAAGACCATCGCAACCTATCGCGCGAGACTAAGCGAGAAACTTGGCCTCAGAACGACTGCGGATTTTGTCAAGTTTGCATCTGATACTGGAACCTTTTAACCCGCCTCAGTAGTACCCTACCGCTGATGCATGAAAGTGCGCTTATTGCTCCCTATGTTTTCTTGTTCACGCGAGCCTCGACACTTTCGCTGTCCGCTACGGCTGTTGCCACGTCGGAATCCATCGCGATCTGAAAATATGAAAGTTAGCGATGTAAATGTTAGGTACACACACGATTTCGAAAGCATTATGTTCAATTAACGTCGTAAAGCCTTTGCCATTGGAGGGCTACATAACTCAGGCTGCCGCCATCCGAACGCAACAAGCGGCTTCCCAAAAAATAGAGCACCGTTGCGAGCTCTTGTAGCCGCTTCCACTAAACGAGTTTGCACCATCTCGCATGGTGCGACAGACCCCGGCAATGCCCGGGGTTTTTCATGCGCAGGCTGGGCCGCTTGCGACTGGTTGCCAGTCGAAGCGTGCGCGTGCTGCGCCGCATTTTGCGCCGCCTTGTCTTGGCTCGTTTCGGCAGGTGTTGTTGCCCGCTCCAAGTCGGCGTTAGTCACGTCCACGTAATGCCGCATCGCAACGGCTTGGGTATTGCCCAGCCACTTTGCGACCACGGCCAGCGGGAATTGCCGGGCCAGCTCGGTTTCGCAACTCGCCCGCATCGAATGCCACAACCGGGGCCAGGCTTCCAATCCGGCGCTGCGAACGATTCTTTCCAGCGTGGTTCGCAGGTTTGCATTCACCCAGCCACCGGGGCCTTGGGCGCGTCGCCGATATTCTTCGGGAATTATGTACTCGGCCCCTTCAGGGGCTTGTTCCCCAAGCCATTTCCAGAAACGGCCGCACGGAGGGAAACAACGGAATCACGCGGTAGACTCGGCCCGCCAAGTGTTGCGTCTTGGGGCTGGGCACGGTCAACCGACCGCGTTCCCAATCCACATCTTGCCATCGTAGGCTTAGCGCTTCGCTCGGCACACGCAGACCGGCGAATGGGGACAGGGCAATAAGCAGCTTCCAAGTGCTGTTGGGGCGTGTTCGATTACCCGTTCCACGTCGGCCGCAGGGACGTATGCCCGCCGCTCCGATGCGTCGCCCTGTCGATGCCGGACAAACTCAAACGGATTCGCTTCTGTCAAGCCTTGCCGCTTTGCGTGGGCAAAGAACATGCGGGCATGGCGCAGCCGCTTGTGAATCGTGATTGCCCGAAGGTCGGCCGCCAGCATGGATTGCCGCAAAGGCTTCGCCCTTTGCCGGCGTCACTTCCGCGATTGGACAATCGGCCCCTAAGAATTCGGTCAGGGCGTCGATAACCAACCCCCAGGCAATCAGACTGGCCGGCTTGTAGTCGCCCGTGTGGGCCGCTCGCCAAGATTGAAGAAATGCCCCCAGCGTTGCCGCCGGTTCGGCCTCAGGCGGAAGTTGCAGTTTGCCGGCTCGCCGTTTACAGGCCACACCGTCAACGATCAGCGGGCAGGTAAACCACCATCGCTGGCCGCCGAATTGCGTCGGAGTGGTTTGCAGCCGCACGGGGATTCGCTCGTCTTGGCTGCCTGGCCAGCGGTAATGCAGCGTGATTGTCGGCACGTCGTCCCAGGTCACTAAGTAGCCGACCGAAGACTGGTTGCCGCTACGGCTATTTGTCCTATGCAGCTCATCCGTTCGCCCCTTGGAACATCGGGCCGCGAAAGTCCCGCATCGCCACCCCCAGCGATTCTGCCACGGTTGATTTTCGCTCTTGCCATCGAAGCCAATCGCCGCTTCCCATTCCGCCCATATCGGCCCCTTGACCCCCGAGGGATTTGGCCGAAATCAATTGGGTTTGGTGCACTCGCCCGCCCGCTTTATTGTACCGGCTTCGTCCCCAGGATCATCGCGTCTACGTCAGTGCGGGCTGCGTCGGCATCCTTAGGCTCACGCCGATTCGTAGATGCTCTGCCCTTCACCGGGGTAGCTGTCGTAAACGTGCTGGTAAACGGTATCGCATTTTTGCTGGTAAAGTTCCGGGGTAAAAATCCGGGGCAGGTCGTCCAGCACCGTTTTGACCGTGGAAAACACATCGGCGCGGGTCCGCAGTTTTTTCCGCCAGTCCAGTACCAGCTTGGCTTCCTTGAGAGTTTGCAGCAGCTTCCGGGCGACCGACTTTACTTGCTTCTTGTCCGCCGCTGTCATTTCGATTTCCGGCTTCATCAGAATATCGAAAACGGCCAATTCCTCCTCGGTCAGTTGCTCCGATACGCCCCGCTTTTCCTCTTCGCTCAATTCCTGTGTGAATGACAGCAGCTTGGCGAAGAAGGTGTCAACGTCCAACCCCTTGTTGTACTCTTCGATCAACTTTTTGAATTTTTCCAAGAGGTCAGTTCGGGTCTTGTTCAGTTGCACCATCGCCGTCAGTTTCTTGCTCACGGCACTCTTGAGCTTTTCGGCCTCGGTGTGCTTGCGACCCTTGGCGAAGTGGGCCTTGAGCGCCTCGAAATCAATCTGGCTCAGGTCGATGAGCGATGATTCCTCCGTGGCGTGGATAACATAGCCGACCGTGGCGATGGACTCATCCAGCAGCCCGCCAACCTTTTCCATCAGGTCGTCAATGCTGGCTTCCTCTGTGAACGACCGGATTTTTTCCGCCAGCACCGCAAGGCAGGTTTTGACGGGTGCGAATTCGTTGGCCTTGGGATCGGGCAGTATGGCCTTGTACAGCCGAACGACCTGACCAGAGAGCGAAATATATTTCTTTTTCAATTCGTCGTTCAGGATGATCTTTTCCACCGAATCATCGACGGCGGCGACAACCTGCTTATCGACCAAGTGGGTAGCGGCATCGTCAAGGAAGGCGACCCGCTGAAAACCCGCCGCCTGCAAAATGGGAGTAAGGTTGACGCCCCGCTCCGTGCAAAACGCCGTCGCCTCGGCAATCGCTTCGATCAGGGCGGCGACCAGTTCCTCTTTCTTCTGGATCGGGCATTCACCCTCTTTCACCCCGCCGCCCGACGATGAACCGTAGATGGCCAACGCTTTTTGCAAGTCACGGAACACGCCGACGTAATCGACAATCAGCCCGTTGTTCTTTTCCCCGAAGACCCGGTTCGCCCGTGCAATGGTCTGCATGAGCGTGTGGTTCTTCATCGGTTTATCAAGGTAGATCGTGGAAACACTGGGGGCATCGAACCCGGTCAACCACATGGCACACACGAACACCAGCCGGAAAGGATCGTCGGCGTTTTTGAACTTGGTTTCTAGGTCTTCTTTGACCATCCGTTCCCGGTGCCGGGTAATATCGAAGCCCTTTTCCTTGAAATAATCGACTTCGTTCTGCTGCCCGGACACCACCACCGCCATATCGGTGGTTTCCATGTAACTGATCCTCTTCCTGAGCTGCTGATACTCTGCTAAACCTGTTGTATCGATGCCTTCGGCAGCCAGAGCAGGCAAGTCGAGTTCCGCATTGGTCACCGCGCCACCAAGCAACCTCGATTTCATAGCAGCTAGATCAGCTTTCAGGTCAGCCAGATAAGCCCCCCAATGCTTCCTTACCTTTTCGTACATCTTCACGGCCGTCAATTTGTCGATGCAAATGACCATCCCCTTGCCTGCCCCCCCAGAATCAGACACAGACCGGCCCATGAAGTGAGCAACCAAATCTTCCGCCACTTTCTCAAGGCGGTCGTCACGGGTAATCAGGTGGTACTCACGGGCGAACTCCCGCTCTAGCTTTTTTTCCTGCTCATCATCCAACTCGGCCTGTTCGATCAGGGCTTCCAAATCTTCCTTGAAGTTCTCGTTGGCCAGTTGCAGTTCGGGGATACGGTTTTCGTAAAAGAGGGGGACCGTGGCCCCGTCTTCGATGGACTGGCGGAAGTTGTAAATCGAAACGTAATCCCCGAAGACTTCCTTGGTCTTTTCTTCCCCCGCCATCAACGGCGTACCCGTGAAACCGATGAATGCCGCCTTGGGCAAGGCATTCCGCATGTTGAGGGCCAGCGTGTCATATTGTGAACGATGGGCCTCATCGGTCATCACGATAATGTCGCTGCGGTCGGAGAGCTTCGGGTACTTCTCGCCCCGCTTCGTTCCGAATTTCTGAATGAGCGTGAAGATGAAGCGGTGGTCTTCGGACAACAGTTGCTTGAGATGCGCCCCGCTGTCGGCTTGGCACTCTTCCGTAGCGGCGGCGGTATTGCGGAAGTTTTTGTAAATCTGGTTATCGAGGTCGTCCCGGTCGGTGACGACAAGGAAGGTCCAGTTGCCGGGAATCTTTCGCAACACCTTTTGCGAAAAGAAGACCATCGAAAACGATTTGCCGCTCCCTTGAGTGTGCCAGAACACACCCAGCCGCCCCTGATTTTGTTTTATCTTTTGCAGGGCATCGACGGAGTTGTTGACTCCCAGATATTGGTGATTCTTCGCCGTCACCTTCACCAGCCCGCCCTTGGACTCATCGAACACGGTAAAGTTTTCGGTCAGGTCCAAAAAACGGGATTGCTCGCACGTCCCCCGGATCACCGTTTCCAGCGATATGATGCCTTGCTCGCCTTCGCTGTTGATCCGCTTCCAATCGGAAAAATGCTCCCAGCCCGCCGTGACGCTGCCGACCTTGGCTTGGCTGCCGTTCGACAAAATAATGAGCGAGTTGAACCAGAACAGTTGCGGGATCGTCGCCTTGTAATCCTTGAGGTTGTGTTTGTAGGCGTGTTCCAGCTTGCCGTGGGATTTTTTCAATTCGATGAACAAGAGCGGCAGGCCGTTGACGAAGCCGACCAGATCGGCCCGGCGTTTGTAGATGTTGCCGGATACCCAGAATTGCGAAGCAAGGAAGTAATCGTTGTTGTCGGGGTCGTTCCAGTCGATCACCCGCACCGTCTCATCGGCTTCTTCGCCGTCGTCATTTTGAAAACTTACTCTCACGCCATCCTTGAGTAATTTGTAAACTTCCCGGTTGGCATGGGCGAGGCTCATGGCACTGCGATCCTTCGCCAGTTCGTCCATCGCAAGTTGCACGGCATCGTTGGCAATACCGGGGTTGAGCTTCTTGATTGCCGCCCTCAGCCGGGGCCAGAGGATAACGTCGCCCGTGGTTTCCCGGCCCAAGGTGGAATTCCCGCCTGCTGAATTGGCCGGGCCGACTTTTTCGTAGAAGCAATTGGCGGACGGCCAGCCCAACTCGTCAAAGAGGGCAATCGCCGGTTGTTCCACCAAGGCGTTCTCGGAATAGTCCGTGCTCATGGTTTCGCCTCATCCACTCGTTTTTGAACCAGTGCCCACTCTTCAGCGACACCCAGCTTCGCCGCCCATTGCGTGATGTATGACCGGTCCAGATTATCCCTCAGCAGCTTCATCATGCCGGCGATGTCGCGCAAATGTTTCTCGCTCACGCCACCGCCCAATTGAAAGTAGACCAGCTTGTTCAGCAGTATGTCCTCCGGCGAGCCGAACCAAGCATCATATTCCCCTGCGCTACGAACACGCTGGACGCGAAGTGCTTCATTGCGCGCAAACTCGCTCTCCTTGGGAATGAAAACATCAACCTTCAAGCCCGAGGCAGGATGAATGATGTTGAATTGTGAGTGTCGGGTGATGGCGTCATGAACCGCAGATTCCGACAGGTAATACTCCGGGGCCGCGAACGTGGCACACAGCAGCGGCACATGCTGCGCGTTCAAGTCGGCCACCATGTCGATGTCAATCGTTAATCGCGGCTCACCGTAGGCCATGCTGGCCATCGAACCCACCACCCGATAGGCGATGCCGTGGGATTCAAAGAAGGAGGCCATGCGTTGCATCAGTTCAAATGGTTGCAACTCGGCTGGATTCATGACTCCACCACTCCATGACTCATCCGGCGAGCGATTTCCCGGTTGACCTGTTCTTCGTTCCAATCCGGATGCGCGGTGCGAATCGCGCCGCGAACAATCACCCGAGCAGAAGTCCACAGCCGACCGGCAATCCGTAATCGCTCCGTTGCGGTCTTGTTGCGCAGTATGTCAGCCATCGTGTCGTCGATCATCTCAAAGCGTTGCAACAACAAATTCATGCTTCGGCCTCCACCAGCGGTTCCCCGGTTTCTATGTCGAGTTCTTCCACGTCCAGTTGCCCGCTAATCAGCTTGGGCAACAGCAGGTCACGGGTTGTTCGCAAGTTGCGATTCTTATTGGCAAGCGTGAACACCTGTCGAAACAGCGACTGCATCGTTGCCGCAAACTCAGCAAGCGTTTTGCTGTCCGGGTGTGCAAAGAAAAACGTGTCGAAGCACTTCTCCTGTACCCGTTGCCGCCCCGTGGCCCCGCTCATGCTCTTAATAGCATTGTCACGGAAGGGATCAGACCGGGCGAGCAAGTAAACGAATTCTGGACATACTGTCTTCGACCGCAATACGATGAACTCGGTCGAGCCAAAGGCAACGGCGGGTGATGATTCTAAAAACTGGACAAAGGCGGTCTTGCCGTTCTCAAGGCAGGGTGTAATACGGGCGAAGAGGGTATCGCCATTCTGGAATTTTGAGCCACTGTTACCCGTTCGCATTTCCACGGCGGCAACGTCGATCAGCATGGTATTGTGAGGTACGGCTCCCATTGAAACGAACGATTTCTCACCGTCCTTTGGCACCGTCACTTTCGGATTCACAAAAATGGCATCCTCCACTTTGACGACTTCCCACCCCTCTGGAATCTTGCCCAGCGGGGAGTTGATTAGTTTTACTTTTTCGTGGCCGGGGAAGCGGAAGTTGACGAACCATTCGCGGTAAATCGCTTGGGCCATTTCTTCCAAAATGGCGATCCGCCGGGTGTTGTTCTCAATCAGGTCGTCATACGCCGACAGCACCCCGGCAATTTTGCGTTGGGTGGGTAGCGGAGGTAGCGACACTTCCAGCAATGCAAGGCTGTCTTGTGATATGTTCGTAATTGCCGAACCACCGGATAGGTTTTTCAGCATTTCACGATATTGACCCGAACGAAGTTGGTAAACGAGAAACAGGCGATCCACTTCGATGGATTCAACCCTAAATCGAATTACGAAGCCGCAATGCAGTGCGAGGTCATCGTCCCTTGTCGATAGGCTAACGAGGCCGATTCCATCACGCTTTACAGACGAACGGACAAAGTAAAGATCGCCCCTCTTTACGGTGTATCGTTCTCGATTGCGAATATCTGGCAGTGATACTCGGTCTAAAGCCGCAAAGTTGATGTGTCGTCCACTCGTGAAAATATCCTTCACGTTGATAATGGCGAACGAATCATCGCCATCGCCACCTTTTTGGTCCTTCGTGAAGTTCACGCCGTTACGAAAAGTGCCAAGCTCACCCAAACGATGTGTCGTAAAATGCTGGGTCATGTTGCCGCCTCCAACAGCTTGGCAACATTGTCCGCAATGCGTTCCTCAAGCTCACGGGCTTCGCTGTTGAGAACTTCCAATTCTTCGTTGAGTTCTTCCAGCCGCTCGGCAAAATCAAAATCATCGTCCCCCTTGTCCGCCACGCCGACGTAGCGACCGGGGTTGAGACTATAACCTTGGGATTCGATTTCCTTGAGCGTGGCGACCTTGCACAGCCCGGCAATATCGGCGTACTTGAGCTTGGGAAACGTCGCTTTCAGATCGGGTTCTTCGCCGGGGAAATCTTCATCATCGCCAGCGATGAATTCGGGCGATTCGCCCCGGTACAGGCGGACGATATTGGCGATGAACTCAATCTGCTTGGGGCTGAACGTGCGGTGGGCACGATCCACCTGCCGGAAGATATGCCGGGCGTCAATAAATAAAACTTTGTCCTTGCGGTCGGTCTTGGCTTTGCCCTTGTCCAAAAACCAGAGGGTGCAGGGGAGCGTGACGGTATAAAAAAAGTTGGGGCCGATGGCGATCATCACATCGACGGCGTGGGCTTGCAGCAGCTTTTTGCGAATCTCCATTTCCGATTGCCGGGCATCGGCGGCGCTGTTGGCCATCACGAAGCCCGCCCGGCCCTTCGCATTCAAGGCGGAATAAAACAATTCGATCCACAGGTAGTTGGCGTTGTCGGCCTTGGGCATTCCCAGCGGAAAGCGGGGATCGTCTTTGATTTTTTCTTTATCAACCTTATCCACGTTGAACGGCGGATTGGCCATCACGAAGTCGAACTTGCCGACCGATTCGTGCAAATCTTCGTAGTAGGTGTTCCCCTGCCGAATGTCGCCAGAGAGGGCGTGAACGGCAAGGTTCATCAGGCAGAGTTGCCGGGTTTCATCGACCCGCTCTTGCCCATACACGGAGATTTCGACGCTGGGGTTGTGCTTGTGGGCTTTGATGAAATCGGCGGACTGGACGAACATACCGCCCGAACCGCAGGCGGGATCGAAGATGCGCCCGTGGTACGGTTCGATGATTTGCACAATCAACTTGACCAGCGAAGTGGGAGTAAAAAACTCCCCGCCCTTTTGCCCTTCGGCACGGGCGAAGTTGCCCAGAAAATACTCGTATATTTTGCCGAAGGTGTCCCCCTCGGCATCGACCGCCAGTTGGGAGAACGTCTTGAGCAGGGCGACCAGCGTGGAATTTTCAATCTTGGTGTAGCTCTTGGGCAGCACACCCTTGAGTTCTTCGTTCTCCGCCTCCACGGCCTTCATCGCTTCGTTGATGGCCTTGCCGATGTTCTCCCCTTCCGGCAGGGCAAGCAGATGGGAGAAGCGGGCCTTCGGCGGCAGGAACATGACGCCCTTGGCCTGATAATCTTCCTTGCCAATGCCCCGCCGCCCGGTCCCGCCGTTTTTCTTGGCAAATTGGGCCGCCAGTTCCCTTTCGGCCTGCGTGAAGCGGTGGTCGGCGTAGCGGAGGAAGATCAACCCCAGCACGGGCACGGAGTATTCCGACGACTTGAGCTTGCTGTTCGCCCGTAGCTCGTCGGCGGACGCCCAGAGGCGTTTTTCAATTTCGGTATGGTTGTTGGCCATTGGTCCGGTGTTCAGAGGTTTCATGCGTACAAAACCTGTAGTTTACCCACCTGCCGGGCGACTTGGTACCCAACGGCATTGCCGGACCATTCAACCCACAATGCCGCTGGCGATGTTGCCCAGTCGATTTCAGCCGCCACGGCGGTAACGTCGAGCTAAGTCAGTTAGGCCTTGAGCACATCAAAAAGAATTTTCGATATGCGATACTGGACATCTTTAAGTCTACTACCGATGACCGGATTATTCGCTCGCGAGAGACCTGGTGGAAATTGGTACTTGCCACCCGTGAGCATGGCTACAACGGCAATTAGCTGTGCACACTAGTCTTCAGAAAACACATGAAAGCCCAATCTTAGCGACCGCAGAAGTTGTGTTGACAGCGCGAGTGTCTCAGTCAAACGCGCCAGGTGCGGCGTGACCTGTCAATCATTACCGAATTTGTTGTTGGCCGATGAAGATTGATCCAATGGTCGGTGACTGGCTGTCGACGCGCGGGCAAAATTAAGTGGCTTGCCAAACTTGAGGATGCCTGTTGTCAGGCTGGTTCCTAACAGGATCAGACTGCAGCCAATCACGATGGCCTGCTTGGGCGACTCGCCCAGAAACAGCCATCCCCAAAGATTGGCGAACAGTGGAATCAGATAGGCAACGGCCATAGCGTTGGTTGGCCCGCTGCTGGCCAGCAGTCGATAGAAAATCACATAGGCGATGCCTGTGCAGCCCACCGCCAACATCAGCACGCTCTGCCAGCTCGCCATGCTGGGCTGGACGGCGGGCCAAGTCACAAGCGCGGGGGGCACGAGCAGCAGGCTAGCCAAGAATAGACTGCCGGTGGCGGTGGCCAGCGGCGCAACGCCTACCAGGTACACTTTGGTCAAATTTCCGGCCAGGCCGTAACAAAATGTGGCGCCCAAACAGGCGCTGATGGCCCACATGATCTGATACAGGTGGCTACCTTCCTTGAGGCTGGCGCTGTCCCAGGCCAGATAGACAACGCCGGCGAACCCCAGTATCAGTCCAGCCAGTTGCGACCGGCGCAAGCGATCACCCAACCACAGCCGCGCAATCATCGCTCCCCACAACGGCGTGGTTGCATTGAACACCGATGCTAGGCCGGCAGAAATTGTCGATGAAGCGTAACTGTAAAACAAAAACGGCAAGGCAGAATTAAACAATCCAACGCCGGCAATCGGCCGCCACGACTGGCAGATCTGTCTGAGATCCCCGGCGCGAATCAACATCAACACTGGACACAGAAAGCAGCAGCCACCGACCACGCGAATGGCTGCAATCGGCGTCGTGCCAAACTCACCAACGCTTTGACGCATCAGAGGAAACGAGGCTCCCCAAATTGCGGCCAGTGTCAGCATTCTAATAGCGTCTGAAAACTTCATGTCAGTAAACCGTTCCACCGTATACCCGGGTGACCCGGTAAACTGGCATTGGGCTGGCAAGCACCAGCCCATGTTCTCGGCTATAAGCTAAAGGTATCGCAGCCGGAGCGTTGCCACATACAAACATCAGTCGAACGTCTCCTATGCTACTGAAATTGGTGCCTCAAAGCGAGGACTATTTGGATGAAGTACAAGAACGATACTGTTGGCGGCCGGCACTTCCAGCCAAAGGACAATGCTGGAGCCCGCTAAGTTCGACCTAAAAATGGGTAGGTTTCCAGCTGGTGTAAATCAGGGCCGCCTAGTTGCTTTTGGGGTCAAAACGAGTTTACAATCAGCCGTGTCACAGATCTCGCGACGTGAGTCGGCATCCGCGTCATCCCCGTACCTCTTCAGTTGTCTGTCAAGGAGAATCCCAAATGGCTACTGCGATTGAAACCGTCCCAACCCCGCGTGTGCGACACACGGAGTGTTTTATTGATGGCAAGTGGTTGTCATCGGCCAGTGGCAAGACCTTTGCCACAATCAATCCAGCTACCGAGGAAGTGATTGCCGAAGTTGCGGAGGGGGACCAGGAAGATGTCGACCTGGCGGTCGACGCGGCTCGGCGAGCCTTCGAGTCCGGCCCCTGGGCGCGGATGAATGCGCGCGAGCGCGGCAAGCTGCTGTACCGCCTGGCCGATTTGATCGAAGAGGAGATCGATGAGTTGGCGGCGCTTGAAAGCCTGGACAACGGCAAGCCGATCACTGATGCCCGTAACGCCGACTTGCCGCTGGTGATCGACTGCTTGCGATACTACGCGGGCTATGCTGACAAGATTCATGGCTACACCATTCCCGTCAATGGGAATTACTTCACCTACACTCGCAAAGAGCCGGTAGGCGTCGCAGGTCAAATCATACCGTGGAATTTTCCAATGCTGATGGTCGCTTGGAAGTGGGGACCAGCGCTGGCGGCTGGTTGCACGATCGTCATGAAGCCCGCCGAGCAGACGCCGCTGACCTGTTTGCGCATGGCACAGCTTGCTCAAGAAGCCGGGATCCCCGATGGCGTGATCAATGTGGTCCCGGGCTACGGACCAACTGCCGGTGGAGCGTTGGTCAAGCACCCTGGCGTGGACAAAATCGCGTTTACTGGAGAACATCGAACAGCACAGATCATCATGCGCGAAGCGGCTGATTCGCTGAAGCGGCTGACGTTTGAGCTGGGCGGCAAGAGCCCGAACGTCATTACCGCCGATGCCGATCTGGATGCAGCAGCCATTGGTACGGACATTGGCTTGTTCTTCAATCAAGGACAATGTTGCTGTGCCGGTAGCCGTGTATTCGTCGAAGAGAGCGTTCACGATGAGTTTGTCGCCAAACTGAAGAACTTGGCTGCTCAACGCAAACTCGGGGCTCCGCTGGCCAAGGATACGCGCCAAGGCCCGCAGGTAGACCAGGCGCAGTTCGACAAAATCATGTCCTACATCGCCAAAGGCAAGAGCGAGGGCGCTGAGTGTGTGACCGGCGGCAAGCGATTTGGCAATCGTGGCTACTACGTTGAGCCCACAATTTTCCAAGGCGTTTCCGACCAGATGTCGATCGCGCAGGAAGAGATTTTTGGACCAGTGATGAGTGTCCTGAAATTCCGCGATTGGGAAGATTTGATTGCTCGCGCCAATCGGACCTTCTTTGGCTTGGCCGCTGCCATCTGGACCAGCAACGTCAGCAAGGCACACGATTTTGCCAAACGCGTTCGCGCCGGGACCGTGTGGGTTAACTGCTACGATGTGTTTGACGCTGCCGCCCCGTTTGGCGGTTTCAAGATGTCCGGACAAGGTCGCGAGTTGGGCGAAGACGGCTTGCGAGCCTACACCGAAACCAAGACGGTAACCATCAATTTGGGCTAGGCCTGGCGGTCCCAGCTCAGACCCCAAAGCTGCATGCACCCGCTGCTATGCAAAGATCGAAGTCAGCGCATCCGCCTTGACCAGCTCGCGCGGCTGGTTGAGGTGGTTGTAGACGACCGTTTGCGGATCGATGCCAAAGCCGTGATAAATCGAAGCTAGCAACTCGATGGGATGTACCGGGTCCTCAGCCGGAGCCGAAGCTGTTTTGTCGCTCTTGCCGTGCACATAGCCGCGTTTGACTCCTGCGCCGGCGACGATCGACGTGTAGCAATAGGGCCAGTGATCGCGACCATCAGCCGAATTGCCATTGCCCGAAGTACTGACACCGCGCTGCGGCGAACGACCAAATTCGCCAATGGCCACCAGCAGCGTTTCATCCAGCAGGCCACGATCATCCAAGTCTTCGATGAGTGCACTCAGGCCGGTGTCCAGCATCGGTGCCGACAAGTTCTTCATTCTGTTGGGTAAATCCACATGGTGATCCCAACTGTGATTGTCAGAATTAGCAATCTTCGGCCATATTACCTCAACCACCCGCGTCCCGGCTTCGACCAATCGTCGAGCCAGCAGGCAACTTTGTCCAAAGGTGTTGCGGCCATAGCGATCGCGAACGGTTGGCAATTCAGCACCCAAATTGAACGCTTCGCGGGCCCGACCTGAAACAATCAAATTCAGAGCTTGGTCGTAATAGCTATCCAGTTGAAAGTCTTTTACTGCGTTATTGATCTCTGGCATCTGCGCGTTCACTAGATCGCGCAACTTGGCGCGACGTTGCAGGCGCACTGCAAATACGTCGGGTCGCAGTTGAAGATCGTCGATCTTGATGCGATCCATCTTGTTCATATCCATGTCGTCGCCATCCGGGAATAGCGTGTACGGATCAAAGGCTTTGCCCAGAAAGCCGGCGGAACCGCCCTTGCCAATCACGTTGCTTTCCTGCAGCGGACGTGGCAGCATCACAAACGGCAACATGGGCTGATCCGTAGGACGCAGGCGAACGATGTTCGAGCCAAAATTGGGGAAGTCCTTGGGACTAGGCGGTTCCAACTGCCCAGACGGGCTGACTTTATCGGTCGTATATCCGGTCATCAGTTGATAGATAGCCGCCGTATGATTGAACAATCCGTTGGGCGTATAGCTCATCGAACGAATCATCGTATAACGATCGTTGCACTGCGCCAGCTTAGGCAAATTCTCCGTGAACTGAATGCCTGGAATCTTGGTTGGAATGTTGGAGAAGACACTCTTGACGTTTTCAGGCACGTTTTCTTTGGGGTCCCACAGATCCAAATGACTGGGACCACCTTGCAAATAGACCATGATGACACTCTTGGCTTTGCCCCAGCCGGGTGACATAGCAGGTCCAGAAGATTCGCTGGCCTGAGCTTGTAGTTTCAACAACCCGCTCAGCGACAGTCCAAGCAGCCCTGAACCACCAATGCGAATCACGTCGCGACGGTTGAGCGCACCGAGTTCATCACACAAGTCTTTGCCGGGTGTACCAACGAGTCGGAACATGGTGGAATCTCCGTATCGCGAACTAAGGGACTACAAGTTTTGAAACTGCTAGTTAGGCTAGCGGTAGTGAAAATCTTTCTGTGCCCACTGTTACCAGATGGTGAACAGGCGGGTTTTCCACCGCCTGGTGACGGTAGCTACGTTGGGATTGCTGCTCTAAGGTCAATGGTTAAACAAAAAGGCTGGGCTGTTCACGAGTGCCCATGTCAGGTCCTGCGCCAGCGTCAATCGCTGGTTAGATCGCTGCTGGCCACTGGCCGCGAAATCAGCGCGCAATTGTACCAACTGGGCGTCGTCGGGTGTGGCTTTTTCCAATTCGGCAATCAACTTCTGAAGTCTTGTCAGCTCCGCATCCGGCGCAAGGGCAGTCTGGGCTGTGGCCAGCGCCGCTCTTAGCTCATTCCAACGCGCGTCGGACTTATCAACATAAGCTAACAACCGACCAATGGTCTCTGGCCGTCGATGAGCTGCGGGGACGGCGCGGGCTGCCGTGAAGTCTTCTGGTTCGCCCACATGAATTCCGCCTTCATCGGTTGTTACCGAAATCCGGAAGCTGCCCAGTCGATGCTCGGCTGCGTCATGGTACTGATGAATGGCAATCGTCAGCTCGACTCCGCCTGCGTGGTCAATTGGTTCACTGAACGCTGCCGTCAGCCACTGCACCACTCCCCCGCGGGGGTGAACAGCCCAACCGCCTTGGTCGCGGGTCTTGCCGTTAAAAACCGCATTGGAGTCAAAGCCGGGTTGTGTAAAACTGGCCTTGGCCGCAACCAGCTTGTGCCGAGCTTTCTGGTTAGGGTTGGCGATCGGAGCTGCGTCTACTTCGATTTCAGTCACAACGAAATTACCGTTGGCAGACAATCCCGGCCCTGCTGCTGCAGCACCTTCAAGTGGCAATGCTTCCAACCGCAAGCCGCGCAGATTGTTGAGCGTCGTTCGGTAGCGAATCGTATAGGTCGTTTTTTCTGCACTGCCGCTGACGGTGATGGAACGGTCAGCTCGGGCCACAAGTTGAGCCTGATTCGTGCTGTCGGCGGACACCGGGGCCAGCGGGAACCAGTTGTTCGATGGTCCGGAGGCATCCAAGAAATTGCTGGCGATCGCAATCGGGTCCTTCGCGTACTCGTCCAAGGACTGCTGAGCGGCGACGATGCGTGCCTGACGCTCTTGCTCCAATTTCTCGCGTTCCGGAGCCATTTCTTGTTCGCGCTGCTTAGCGGCCGCCTGTGTCTTTTCCAGCTCGGCCAGCCGCTCAGCCTCCAGCTCTGCTCGCCGGCCGCTCCACCACTGTTCGCGCTGGGTCAGCGCGGATTCCAGCGACCGATGGTCGGATTCAATGTCCTGCTGCATCTGGGACACGGTATTGATCTCCTGCTGCGTCGGAAATCGATTGAGCACACGCAGATAGACCTCTTGGACCAGCTCGTCCAGCGAGGCTGGCCGTTGAGCCAATCCTGCCAATTCGTTTTGGTCATCGCCAATTGCAGTACCGACGGTTGGACCGCTGACCAGAGCCATTACAGGGCCGAGCTGCAATCCTTGCGAACGCTCACATTCGCAGGCGCTCTCGCGGGCGGGTCGGCCCAGATTGTTCAAGAATCCATCCGGAGGATTAATGGCCACATCAGGGAGCTGCGCAGCGCGCGTACCTGGCTCGACACCAGGAATTGCCGTTTTGGTTCCCGTCACGCGATAGACCGTGTCGTACAGCACTTCCGCAGGCAAGCGACGCGCTTTGGCGTGCGAGTAATTCAGCGTGTCATCAGCGTTCCATTGGCTGCTGGCCACGGATAATTGGTAGGTACGCGAATTGCAGATTAACCTCAGAATATGCTGCACATCAAACTCGGAGCGCAAAAACTCATCCGTCAGATGTTTGAGCAGCTCTGGATTGCTAGGCGGATTGCCAGCTCGAATATCATCCAGCGGTTCAATCAGTCCTGTGCCCGTCAAATAACCCCACAAACGATTAACCAGGCTGGTCGCAAAATACGGATTGTCCTTGGAAGTAATCCACGCCGACAATTGTTGGCGTCGCGTTGCGTTGTCTGGTACGGAATAGTCGCAAGTAAATGGAAATTCGGGAGCAACTATTTGGCCGGTGCGCTGGTGCCTCATTTCGCCATCGGACTTGTCGAACACCACTTCATACAAAGGCTTGGCACCTTCGACGGCAGTACCACCGATCGACTTGTCACCGCTGGCCGGATCCTTTTTCAAGCCTGTCTGGGCGAAATAGGCCGACAGTTGATAATATTGGTCCTGCGTCCATCGCTCGAATGGATGGTCGTGGCACTTGTTGCAATTGAATCGCACCGCCAGGAACAGATGCGTGGTGTTCTCCATCATCAAGTCGGGCTCGCGCAGAATTTTGTAATACGATGCAGCCGGGTGATCCTTGTTAGAACCCGAAGCGGTCAATACTTGCGATGCAAATTGATCGTACGGCAAGTTTTGAGCTACCGTCGAGCGAATCCAATCACGAAACGCGGAAGCCCCTTCGGCTCCCAAGAATTTCGAGTTCACTTGTAGTAGGTCGGCCCACTTATTCGTCCAATGCTCAACGTAGTCATCACTGCCCAGCAGTTGGTCGATTTTGGCCTGGCGTTTGATGCGCGTGGGGCGATTGTCGGCCAGGAATGCCTTAAGTTCTTCGACAGATGGTGGTAATCCCGTTAGGTCCAATCGCACGCGTCGCAAGAACGTGGGATCATCACACGGCTGGGACGGCAGAATCTTCATCCGTTGCCATTTGGCGGAGGTCAATCGATCAATGGTGTTGTAGGTTGGCTGATCCTGCCACTGGAACTGACTGCGATCTCCCATCACCGTCACCGTTGCCGCTGCGTAAGCGCCTTCGTATCTGGCCAACAGGGCGGCTTCCCCGCGTCGCAGCGCCTTGATTCGCCCGCCCACCAGGCTTTGGCAGACCTCGGAGTTGGAACTCTCCAGCACCGTCTCGTGTGTCACATCGCGCAAGGCACCGTCAGCATAGTGCGCCGTTACCCGGAATTGTTGCCAGGTATCGGTGTGCTGCATAACCGGCATGGAGGGAGAAATCTCGATGCGCTGTACTTTTCGAGACTGGCGATCAAGCCCCGCACCTTGAGCTATCCAGCGCCGCAAGGTTTCATAGTAGGCCGAGTCGGTGGTCAACAGCGCACCGCCTTGGTGCGGAATAGCTCCGACCGGTTTGAGCAGCATCACGCTGGCGTCGGGAGCGGCGGTGTTCAAGCGACGGGCACTTAAGTCATCGCTCAAGGCACGAATGTCACCCACCGGATCATAGCCTCGTAGCGAAAGCTGAAAACCGTTCTTGCCAGCCTGAGCGCCATGACAGGTCCCAGCATTGCAGCCTAAACGCGTCAGCACCGGATTGACATCACGAACAAAATCCACCAGCACCTCTTGGGCGGGCTGCACGTCAATCGGTATTTCGCATGTTTCGCCGTTGAATTCTATCTGCAAGCTGCCGGCGGTTGGCGAATCAGTTTGCTGACCGTGGTGGCTACCAATTCTGACCAGTCCGAGAGGATCAACGACAACCGTGCCGGTGGCTGTGATCGCGGCCAGTCGCGTCACATCTAGCGTCTGTCCGCTAGCGTACTTGGCGGTAACAACCAGTTGAACGTAGTCGGTGGAATTCTGAAGGCTGATTCGCTGCGGTTGTACGTCAATGCTGAGCAACGTCTCTAATGGTACTAGAGAACGCTCAAGGTCGATCTGCGGCAATTGTTCACTGGCTGCTGGTAGTCCGCTGCCCGCTGCCAATTGTCGATTGGAACTGCTGGAAGACTCAGTTGATTCTGACTGAATGGGAACCGCTACAAGCTCATGCAGCAAATTCCCGTCCGGCACGGAGTATGCATACAACTTGCCGCGGGCACCACCGGTGACCAACCAAGTACCGGTGGGGTGGAAAGCGACCGCGTACAGGCTATCGGCAACTTCCAGATTCAACACTGCCGGCGAGGTCTGGCTGTAATGTTGGGTGATTAGTTGTTTATCGGCATCATTGCGCTGGTCTGCGGGTTTGGACAACGCGGACTTGACGTCGTCGGCAATCTGCCCCGTAAACTCGTAAGGATAAACGACCAATTGGCTGGCTCCATCCAAAGTGCTAGCCGCTGCCAAAAGTTTGCCGTCGCCACTGAGCGCCACACTGAAAATGCGTCCTGGCATGGCGGGAAATTTGCGGATTAGATTGGAATCATCACCAATCTTGCGCTCAGTTTCGCGAAAGATGCGGTAGATCTTGGGCGTGCCATCCGCACCGCCAACCAGTACTTGATTCTCGCTGGGATGCATCGCCAAGGCGTTGACTCCCCCCTTCAGCGCACCCGGAGTAATCGACGTCACATTGTCGATGAACCGCTCGGTAGCAACTTCGGTTAGCTTGACTGTCATATCGCGACCGCCGGAAACTAAATGCGTTCCAGCAGCATTAAAGGCGGTAGCCAGCGACCAATCTTCATGAGCACCTTGATGCAACTTGACTTGCCCCGTCTGCGTGTCAATGGCTCGAACCACCCGATCTGCCGCTCCAAAGGCCAACAACGAACCGTCGGGTGAAAAGCATCCGCCGTACAGCGTGTCGTAGGTGATCTGTTGGCTGAGCTGCAGCTCGCCTTGTGGAACACTCCAAATCTGCACTTCGCCGAAGCGACCAGGGGAACCACCGGTGACCGCCAAGCGCTGCGAGTCGGGCGAAAAAGTCAAGGATTGAATTCGTTCACTCAGACCTACCAATCGCGCCGATGGCGTCATGGCGGCAGCGTCAAGTAGAATCACTTCATGGAACGCACTTACGGCCAGCCAGCGACCATCGGGCGAGAAGGCCAGCGCCGTGATGACAGGCTCGCGAGTATACTGCGGTGGATTCTGCGCATCGTATCTAGGACCGCTGTGGGGGATATCATTATTGGCTCCTTCAGCTATCCAGCGGTGTACCAGAGCCACTTCGACATCGCTCAGCGGCGGCGATTGTTTGGGCATTGCCGCCTGGCCATCAACCGCGATGATCTGTCTCAATAACTCGCTGGCATCCGGATCGCTCGGGACGATCGCCGACTGACCACTATCTCCGGCAACTAGCAGATCAGCATGACCGACCAAAGACAGCCCTCCCTGAGGCTTGGCCGGCTGATGGCAGCCCTGACACTTAGCTCGTAAGATCGGCTGAATATCTCGCTGGAAACTGACCGGAACCTGGCCCTCGGCGAATATTGCCGTCGGGACAATGAGTTGGCCCCCAAGCAAGAACGCAATAGAAACTATACTTCGAATCATCGGACGGAAATACTCAAACATCGAGTGATGACAAACTGGCGGGCTTCAAGAAACAATTGAAGCTCAAACAACAGCGGAAATTGAAACGGCACTACAGACCAGTTAATGACCGCTGAAACCACCCCTCCAGAGTAACCGTTTGTGGTATCACCCACAAGCATTTGATCCCCAGAAAGGGGTAAATGGGGGCCGTGAGCTGGGCGAAATTGGCTGAAATTGCTGTTAGGACCGCTGGCAAATGGGATGCAACCAGCAACCAAATTGCGTCAGAGAAAGATTGGATTATCGCTCGCATCAACCACATGCAATTGACCGACGCGCCGGCCAAGGTTGCTTAGGCAACGATGTCGGTAAGAACATTGCCGGAAACGTCAGTCAGCCGAAAATCGCGGCCGGCGTAACGGTACGTGAGTTTTTGGTGATCAAGGCCCAACAAATGCAATATCGTGGCGTGCCAGTCGTGAATGTGGCAACGGCCCTCAACGGCTTCGGCTCCGGTCTCGTCGGTTGCACCATAACTGAAGCCACCTCGGACTCCACCACCGGCCATCCAGGTCGTGAAGCCTTTATTGTTGTGATCGCGTCCGTTACCGTTCTGAGCATAGGGCGTTCTACCAAACTCGCCAGCCCAGATCACCAGCGTGTCCTTCAGCAAGCCGCGTCGCTTGAGATCGGTCAACAGTCCGGCGATGGGTTGATCAATCTGTCCGCACAGTTCTGGAATGCGATTTGATAAATTCTGATGCGTGTCCCAACCAGTGTGTTCAAGTTCAACAAATCGCACGCCAGCTTCGACAAACCGCCTAGCCATCAGACATTGGCGCCCGAATTTATCTGTCGGCTGCTGGCCAACACCGTATAAGGCGAGCGTCTTGGCGTCTTCGCCGGATATATCCATCAGGTCAGGCAAAGCCGACTGCATGCGGAACGCTAATTCATACGATTCGATAATCCCATCGACACCAGGATTCTGGACATCGGCCTTAAGCTTCTGGCGATTGAGTTGTTGAATTAAGTCCAACTGTTGCCGCTGCATGCGGGCCGTCAAGCGAGGATTCTGGATATCGGCAACTCGCTCGGCATTCTGACTGCTTCGGGCGCTACCCAGGGGGCCGGTCGCTTTGCCCAACGATGTGCCTTGATAGATGGCTGGCAGAAAGGCGCTACCGTAATTGCCGCCACTGCCTGCTGCCGGATTGATGCATACAAACCCTGGCAAGCTATCGTTTTCTGATCCCAACCCATACAGCGTCCAGGCGCCCAGCGATGGGCGCACGAACTGTGCGCTGCCGGTATGCAATTGAGTCATCGCTGACGGATGCACCGGTTGATCGGTATGCATGCCGCGAAGCAAACACAATTGGTCGGCTTGCTCGCTGAGCTTGGGAAGCAACTCTGTGATCCACAGTCCACAACGGTGTTGTCGGAAATCCCAAGGCGATTTCATCAGCGTCCCACGAAATTTGCCGCTCTGGCCATCCAGCTTGGACATTTCCGGCTTGTAGTCAAAAGTATCTACGTGCGATGGACCGCCGCGCATGCACAGGAAGATCACGCGTTTGGCTCGGGCTGGAAAATGAGGTGCCTGGGGGGCCAAAGGACCGCCCGTACCTGATGTCGTATTCCCCGAAGCCCAGGTGGCCAGCGAAGCAAAGGCCAACATTCCAAAGCCGGATGAAACTTGTTGCAAAAGTTGTCGCCGCGAATAAGCCTGCGGTAGTTGCCAATTCATCATGCAGCTCGCTTTGATACACTAGTCCAGGAATCGAAACTCAGCCGTGGCCATCAGCGACTGGCAAACGGCAGTCAGTTTCTCGAATTGTATATTGTCAGCCTGATAACTCTGCGGCTCTTCAGGTCGCCGGCGGTTTGAACGCAGTCCGTTGCCTCGGCTCTTGCCAACGTTAACGATCGAGGATTCGGCCGGGCGAAAGCTGCGATAGAATTCTCCGGCAACACGCAGTTCACGGCCGGTCGCCGGCCGACCATAGACTAGCAGGAACGCCTGCTTCAATTGAGCTTGCATATCACTCGATTCATTCATCAGCCGTCGCGCCAACCCTTGTGCTTGCTCAATCACAAAGGAGTTATTCAAGAAATATAAGCCCTGGGCAGGAGTATGCGATGTATCCCTCTGACCAATGACCATCGTGGATTCGGCGAAGTCCAAGACTTCGAGGGCTCGTGGAATTTGATCGCGAATGATCGGCAGGTAGACGCTGCGGTGGCGGTTGGGCTGCTGAATGTCTTGCACGACAGCTTGCAGCAATTCGGAATTTATCACTCGTGACTTTACCTGCTGTCGCAACCGGTCCCCTACTGACTGGCCTGCGTTTGTTTCGGATTGGGACACAGCGCCTCTGACTGTGGTCGAAACCAAAGTACCATCGCGGATGACCGACGGCCCCGATCGTCCGACGATCGAACCGACAGGTCGGGTTGTATCAAGTTGGCCGCTGATGGCTAACATGGCATCGCGAATCGCTTCGGCCTCCAGTCGCCGGGGTGGCATCCGCCACAGGTAGTGATTGTCTGGATCGATTTGAAAGTTCTGGCTATCAAAGCGACTGCTCATGCGGTACGTCCGTGATGTAACCATGTCGCGCACCAGCCGTTTGACACTCCAGTTGTGATCCATAAACTGCACTGCCAAACAGTCCAACAGCTCAGGATGTGTTGGCGCCGCTCCGGTTGAACCAAAATCCTCGGGCGTGCGTACAAGTCCGTTGCCGAACAGATGCAACCAGACGCGATTGACCATGACGCGGGCGGTAAGCGGATTGTCGCGACTGCCGATCCAGCGTGCAAGTTCCAGACGTCCAGTCGATGAGTCTGCAATCGAAACGGGTTCGACGCAGAGCACACGTGGAAATCCGCGTGGCACCTCTTGGGCTGGACGATTAAACTCGCCGCGCTCCAGCAGTCGAGCGGTAACAGGCTTGGTCTCCTGCACCGCCATACACAGACTGCGGGGATTTCCATTCTCGTCGTAGCTATCCAAATGAGCTTGCAACATGCCAATCGCGGCAGACAAACCTGCGACCGCCAACGCCGGAGGCGGTTGGTTGCCGTTGGTCTTGGATGGATTGCTGCCCAATCGCCGTGCACGTAAAGCCTCCTGCAACTGCTGTTGCTTTTCGGCCAGTTCGGCTTGCAGTTTGTGACGCTGCTGTTTGGATATAGAACGACTGACAATCGATGATGCATCGACCGGCAGTTCAACCAGCGACGTGGCGTTACGATTCTGTTGAGTTCGAAAGGTCCCGAAATGGGTGCTCATGCTGCGAAAGATACCAGCCAGCGCATAATAGTCGGATTGCGGAATAGGCTCGAACTTGTGATCGTGGCAACGAGCGCAGGCAACCGAGACCCCCAACATGACCCGTGTCGTCACATCAATCTGTTCGTCCACCAAATCCAGTTCGAACTGGCGCGGATTGCGTTCGATCAGCTCTTTGGCCCCCAGAGTTAAGAAACCGGTGGCGATCAGATTGCTCGCCCATTCGTGGTCATTCTTGACGGGCAACAAGTCGCCTGCGATTTGCTCGATGACGAATTCATGGTAGGGCTTATCGGCGTTGAATGCATCAATCACGTAATCGCGATAGCGCCAGGCATGGGGAAAGGTCACGTTGACTTCGCGGCCCGACGATTCCGCATAGCGGGCTACGTCCAACCAGTGTCGTCCCCACCGCTCGCCGAACTGAGGCTGTTCCAGGAGCCAGTCGGCCGTCTGAGCGACAGCCCGATCTGGATCGCTTTGCCAATCCCGCTGAAATCGCTTGACCTGCTCAGGCGTCGGCGGCAAGCCAACGATATCGAAGCACAGTCGTCGCAATACAACCAGCGGTTCTGCATCAGGGGAGGGTTGCAACTGATGGCTGGTCAGCTTATCCAGTATCCAGCGGTCGATGTCGCTCTTGAACCAATCGGACTCGACTTGCGGCGGGGTGAGCTGCACCGGTTTTTGGAACGACCAGAACTGGCGTCCCTGCTCGATATCGTCCTCATTGATAGCAGACCGCACCTGCAATTCTTCTTCGGCTCGCGGATCGGGCGCCCCCATTTCAATCCAGACGCGAAAATCAGCCAGTACCTTTTCCGGGAGCTTGCGCTTGGGAGGCATGGCGTAGTCGATGTGATTAATGGCGTTCCACAGCAGGCTTTCATCCACATTGCCGGGCACAATGGCCGGCCCCGAAACACCCCCGGTCAGCAGTCCTTGCGCCGTATCGAGCCACAGGCCGGCTCGCACTTGACCAACTTGATTGGAGTGACAACTGTAACACTCGCGGATCAATACAGGCCGAATCTTGGTTTCAAAAAATTTGATCTGTTCAGTGGTGGGCGGGGAAGTTGGCGGGCCGCCTGAACCGCTGTCGGCCGCTGCGCTGTGGACTGCCATCGAGCAGAGTACGAGCGCGGCCACTGGCAAAATGAATACGTGCAAATAACACGTTCCTTTGACTGCTGCAAATCTAGTTGTCGCCAGTTTTATCATTGGCCGCTCAAATGAAATGACACATTTAGTCACACACTGGTAGACACACTCTGGCGAACGTAGCTACCGTCGCCAGATGGTGGGTCCGGTGGATCATCTCGTCAAACCACTACGCACTGGGGAGCGTCGCTATCTGATGCAGCAGCAGCCACCCTCTGGCGAGGTTGGCTGCTGAATGCAGTTATCTATCAGTTTAGCTACCTCGGCACAACCGATTCAACATCGAACGCTGTTAAACTTCAGCATCTGAATCGGCCTTGGGTCGCTTGGGCTTTTTGGGACCGGGTGGAGCGTCATCCGAACGCCTGTCGCGTGGCTTGTCGGCGTTTTCAGGGTCGCGAGGCGGACGGAATTCTTTCAACTCCTTCTTGTCGATCTGCCCATCATTATTCTTGTCCAACGCGCGAAGTCGTTCTTGGAGTGGTCCTGGCAGATCGTCGATGGCCACCTTTCCGTCACCATCTTCATCCCAGCGATCGAACATTTGCATAATGCGCTCGGGCCGAGGACCACGATCTTCACCATCAGGGCCTCTGCCAGGAGGACCATCCGGACGCGGGCCGCGCGGAGGACCTGCCGGTGGGCCTGGGGGTGGGCCTGGGCGACGCCCCGGTCCGAATCCCTCTGGACGCCCAGGCCGATCACCATCGGGACGGAAGCCATCGGGCGGCCCAAATTGGCCACCAGGGCCACGCCGCGGTCCATCACCGCCCATACCCGGCCCACCACGGCCCACTAAAGCACGGAACAACTCCATGCCTTCAGCCAGCTCGTGTTTATCGATATTTGAATCCTTGTTCGTGTCGGCTCGCGTAATTCGCTGACGCACGAGCGCAAAAATCTCCTGTTCATCCAAAACACCATCTCCGTTGGTGTCCAGCCGCTCGAAAATCGCGTCGAGCATTTCAGGAGGAGGGCCTGGCGGCTGCGCAACCGCAGCCGTTGCAGACAACCCGAGAGCCGCTGCGGAAACTCCAAGAATTAGCATTTTTCTCATGACACACCTGTAAAATAGTGATCTGTGCTGAGTTACCCTTAACAGTATGGGCGTCGTGTTCGCCTAAGTATGTACACGCAAAACGAATCCAGCTCAGGACAGGTCGCCCAGGAAATTCCTGGCGATTCTTTCCAATCACGTTCCCCTGATCCTCAGACCTCGACCAGATGTGGTGGCGACATGGGACAATACCGAGGTGGCTCGGCGATGGCTGATGCTGTGTCCCTTGGAAAAGTATTAAGACGGGAGGATACCTGCATTCTCGCCTATGGCGGACTTTCCAAACGCTGGCAGCCTGTAATTGAAGCCACTGCTGACGCTTGACGCCCTGCCAATCCCGCCCGGCGAAGCTACTATTTACTATCGACCTTGACGTTTATCTTAATGGTTTCGATGCATTTTCTCAGGATGCTTTCGACTTCTGGAAACTCCTCGACAGTTGAATTGAAGTTAAAGATCAGCATTCCTCCTCGGTAGTGTGTCGTCAGCATGATGTTGTGAATATTCGTGTCGGCAGCGCGGGACACCATTTCCAGATAGATCCACTTCTGACCCTGCAGTTCAATGATTTTGCGTCCCTTCCACTCAATCCCTGGGACGATGCGATCAAACAATGTCTTGAACTCGTTGAGCCCTCGGTCCAGATCATCATGTAACGGGTTATTCTTGACATCAAAAGCAATGGTCGTGGAACGGCTAGCATTGCCAATCACATACGAAGGGGCTCGGTTCGAAGGAAACTTGAATTCTATCTCCTCTTTCGTAAGCGGCGTGTAGCTCTTGGGCGCATAAAACCGAACGCCCAATTCCGGGATACCGAAGGTCTCGCCTCTGGCTATCGTTGGAGACATCAAGATTGTCATGGTTAAAAGGAAAGCTCTCATATGCCCGGCGCTCCTTGGAAAGGTTACTTGCAGTTGATGCATTATGTTTCGAGTCGCGGCTGCTGCAAGCTATTGGGAGCTCGTCGATGTCCTAATCCTCAATTATTCCCTGGGCAATTATTCCCTGGGGACACAGCACAATGGAATTATTCCCTGGGGACACAGCACAATGGCGGGCGGGTAGCGAATTCCTAAAAAGTTGGCAATGCCGGTCAAAGAATTCCAGGGCAAGTTCGTCTAACATGGTATCAAACGCCATTCGGCCAGCATTGGTCACCGGCCCCCAACTGAACTGCGGCAGGTGCACCTTCCGGAGACGTATCGCTATGGCTCGAATGACCCGCGAAGAACAGTTCTCGCCCGATGAAATTGCTATCGTGCATATT
Source organism: Pirellulaceae bacterium (assembly GCA_019636385.1). Lineage (NCBI taxonomy): Bacteria > Pseudomonadati > Planctomycetota > Planctomycetia > Pirellulales > Pirellulaceae > Pirellulaceae bacterium. The sequence continues at coordinate 190,541 of JAHBXT010000001.1, forward strand.
GTCAACCGCGCAGTCCGTCGGTGCTTTTGGACGAGCGGACCGATGCGATGCAGACGTTGCCCAGCCAGACAGGGCTGCGCTGTAGTGATCGTGGCTTTTTGAACCTGACGACTGTCGAATATATCCAACTGCTGGACTGGACGGCGCGACAAGTTGTTGCGGGCAAACGCGGTAGCACGCCTGAATTGGCTCCGCCGATATTTGAACGACTGAAGCTTGGCATGTCACCGGACACGTTTGGCGAGCTGGTCGGCAGTTTCGGCAAACTGTTTAAGCTTGTAGCCGGCAAGCCCAGCGTCGTGGATGCTCACCGCAGTCAGCGCCGACGCAAACGCTTTAGGATGGATTCTGCCGCGCGGCGCCTGTTAGAAGTCTAACGCGAATTCTTGCGGCTGTCGCGGAACTGGCAAACTGCCCCGCAATTCAGAGCCGGCAATACACTGCCTGCAGGGCTGTAATGCGAGGCATCGTAATGATGTTGACTCTGCCTCACGTCAACTGACGGGTTCCCCAGCTGAATTTCAATTTCAGGAAGCCTTACTTGGGCAATCTTGTGTTGCACTGAAGCAGCAACGACCAAACTAAACGATTATCTATCGGGCCGTTCGCCCTTATACCCCAAACACTCAAAATCACTCTGGCAATCAACCTGTCCCCCGACAGATTGCTGTGTCCCCAGGTGGTGGTGTGATTGGAGTGTTTTTCGACGGACTCGACAATAAAATCCAAATTCTCTTCACTCATCGCGGCAGCACTCCAATCATTACAGCAATAAATGGTGGGTGGCACCATCCAATCCCATCCAATCCCATCCAATCACACTATCCAATCCTATCCAATTCATCCACTGCCTCCCGATTCCATACCGCCAACCATGGCGTCCGCCTTTGTCTTGGCGGCGGCATCCATGACCGCCCTGTCGCTGCGCTCTCTGCTGTTCAACCCGAACTTGACAGCGTTAAGGGCCAATCCACTTCCAACCGGGAACGTCGGCAGCGTCCCCTCAGTGGGGCGGGCGAATGAGCGTTGACTTCATTGGAACATCTCTCGCGCCCGCCTACGCATCCTTCGAAAACCTTCCGATGGCATCGTGCCATCGGCCTTCAGTTTCCAGCTTGATCAAGCTTGTCAAGCAACTTCCAAACCGGTAACCGAAAGTCACTCTCGGTCATGCGGTATCCATACGTATCTAGGCATCGTATGACGAACTCCGAATCAACACCCGCGAAGATGTCGTACGTACAAGCTTCATCCGCCACCAAGTACGGTCGGTCCTCTTCATCGAACATTCGTTCGAGAAACAACTTCAACGCATCTTTCCGTTTCGCAAGCTCGCTAGATTTGCCCAAATCGTAGTTGTCGTTACTCATGGCAATGGTACGAATCCTCCATTGCAATGAGGTTGAGAATGTCACAGAGGATGGGTGGCACCATCTAATCGTTCTCTATCTGCGGCTACAAACAACTTACCCAGTCTTCTGTCGGCGCCACTCCGCCGTAAGTCTTGGCGCGTCAATTCCTCGAAATGCGATCTCTAAATCCTGCTGCGTTTCCAAATTTTCAACAAACGATACAGCAATCAGCTCTTCAATCTCTTTACCGTGCCTATCAAACGCATTTTCCAACGCTGCGACGACAATTGGGCGAGATGGTCCGTCAATCAAGACGTATCTAGTAACTTCGCCCATAAAGACATGCGGCAATAGGCCGTCATTGTCGGAGACGTGTTCAGTCATGATCGCCCGTATGTCCGGAATCTGCTCTGCGAGATTCTGACAAAATTCAATTGTCGTCAAAGCCATATCAGTTTCCTGCTAGTGCAGCTTTCAGGTCATCCAAAATGCTCTGAGCCACCAGTCGATCACGCGAGGACGCATTTGGATTCTTCTTCATCCAGTTCGTCAACGCATTGATGTATTCCACTGCCTCTTGGGAATAGAATACACCGTGCGCCGGCAGCCCAGTTCTTAACTCGTTTCGAACAGCATCTGCTGTTGAGCCAGTGCCGATTGGATTCTGGCCTTTGGCACCTTTGTACAAGTCGCTAACCAGATTAGTGAGCTTTGCGTCAGTAACCGTGGGCACGACCGCAGTTGTCACTTTATTCAACTTACTTAACGCCGCAGCGGCGGCCACCCCGGCGCCACCACCGGCGGCCATTTTGGCAAGTTTGGCTGCGTCTCCTAATCCGGGTATAGAGGCAAGCAGGTTGATTAAGGCTTCCTGATAATTACCCCGACCCAACGTGATGCCCGCGTTGGCTAGGTCGAATATTATGCCAAGGCCAGGGGCAAAGCCGCCAACATCCAGCGCAAACTGCACGCCATCGAGCACCAGCGTCCACCAGCTACTGGCCTCTGGTTCTTCCTCGGACTGGGTTACCGTAGTGGGTAAGACAATCTCATACTCGGTCCTGGCATCGGGTCCATAGGTGCCCGAAACGAATACCAGAAACTCCGGTGTGCTTAGCTCCAAAGACGGCAGACCACGTTGGTACGACCCGCTGACATTGACGTGCGGATCACCGAATACTGCGAAACTCTGGCTGGGTAGCTGGTCTGATGAGATATTAGCGGTGTACGTGTTCCCAGCACTGTATCAACAGATGGTGGATGGCCCCATCCAATCATTTGCAATCGGGCGAGAACTGTTCTTCGCGGGCCATTCGAGCCATGGCGGTACGTCTCCTGAAGGTACGCCTGCCGCAGTTCAGCTTCGGTCCAGTGACCAATGCTGGCCGAACTGCGCTTGATGCCTTATTAGACGAACCTGCTCTTGAATTCTTTGATCGGCATTCACAACTTTTTAGGAGTTCCCTACCCGCCCCCCATTCTGCTGTATCCCCAGAAGGCCCAGAAGGCCTGTCCCACCAGAAGGCAACGACATTAGTTCCAGTCACGTTGGCTGCTCATATGCCAACTTTATCTTTCGTATGGTAGTCGAAATGTCATAGCAAACGCGACGAAAAATTATCCTGGTCCCGTCCAAGAGCGCGTAACACGCTCGTTCGTCGCCATCCCGTGGCTGACCCACCGAGCCTACGTTACATATCAATCTGCAATTGGAGCCGTCAAATTCCATGCCAAACTCTTCAGGAACCATGTGCCGCCAGTCACTGTTTTCTGCGTAAGGGAAAATGCCGGGCAAGTGGGTACCGCCACAAAAGCAAATATTGGAAATCTGGGCGAATACACCGCGCATCTTTCTAGAGTCAAAGACATTTTCCGGGAACAGTGCATCATCAATTGGATTCAAAATCGTTCCGTGAACGAATTGACCATTGGCATCAGTGAATACTTTCGGCCTCGCTAACATAAGTTCTCGGATCGCTTCGGTGTCTATTGAGCCAGACATTGTTTCCAAAAACTCGCTCGTCGTCCGACCAGCATGAATTCGTTCATCGAAACCAGGAAACGCCTGGTCCACTAAGTTACGATCATTATTGCCTTCCAAGACCACGGAAAATCGCAAGGCGAGCTGCAGGCACTGAAACGGATTTGTGCCATAACCAGTTACGTCTCCCAAGCAGTAAATAGATGAGGCACCAACCTGGCTGATGTCCGCAAACACTGATTCCAGAGCTTCCAGATTGCTCTGAATATCACTAATAACTGCAATCATAATCAAACTCCGGAACTTGCCGTTTTACAACCCAAGTACTCTTAGCAGATTATCAATCTCAGTCAGATTTTGTGCGACTTGTGACTCCATCGCCACAATTCCGTCCTTGAGCGTTTGGATGCGCAACTGCTTGAACTCATCAAACCCTAACGAATCGATCGCATTCGTTGGTAACAGGCCTTGGAGTTCGTCGAGCTTATTTCGAGCATCGATGAGCTCCTTTCTGAGTTCCGCATTTTTCTTCCCAAGGTTTACCAAATCGCCTGAGCATGTGTTATGCACCAGCAGCGCGATCTCGCCCACTTGATAGACGTGCTGGCCGTGGACTTCGATATTGTAGACGGCGGTAGGCTGATTGTGGATGGTGATGGACAGGACTTGCGCGGAACCGTCAGCGGATCGTAGTGTTTCACCGATTTCAAGTTCACCCAGCGCTACCCAGTCCTGCCGATCTTCGGACCAGATGGGGTGAATGGTGGTGCCGGTAATGGCTTGGATCTGACCGTCGGTGCCGAGGATTTCAACGCAGGCGACGGTGTGGACCTCGCGAGTGCAGAAGCGAGCGGTAACAACACTGCCGTCGCCGGCGGCGATTTCGGGGCAGTCGTCAATTGACGTGACCAGGGCTGAGCCGTGAACTTGCAAGTCTTCCATGTTCGTCGGCAGCAGTTTGCCTGCCTGGATGCCGTGCTGCTTGATCCACCCGCGCGGCCGGAGCAGCTCAGCATCGACAATGCCGCCATCGGTACGCTACATGGTGATCGATAGCTTGGCCCAAGTGGCTTGATCCGGCTCTGGCAGCGATTCGTCGTACTCCCAGGGTCGCGGGTTCTGGGTGGGAATGCGTGCGCCTAGTGGCACCTGCTCGATGGGAAGGAGCAGTAAAGTTTGAAGTGTGACAGATTGCTGTGTCCCCAGGCAGGCAGGTGCGAGTGCTCGATCGCCAAGCAAAAGTGTTACCCAAATCGCTGCCAATGATTCGCGCTAGCTTCCTTCCCAAGTCGATGCAGGACGACTTGCAGAAGATCGTTGAAGCTCGCAGCGAGCTGCTGCGTTTGAGCTGAATCTCCGAACATGAGCAGACTGCCTTGCCGCACATCAAGTTGCAAGTCGTTTTTGACAATCCCAAGCAGTCCATCGAAGCTCTTGCGCATGTCGATGGACAACCTTCAATTGTTATCAGTCCTAGTGAGCGGCGAGGCATCACCCTACCTTTGAACATGTTCTCTGAAGCATTTACCTTAGTTCGAAGATTTGCATCATCACTTTCTTGGATACTCGATTCACGGCAGCGTTCACATATATGTATTCCTTGTATCTGTATTCCTTGCCGGATTTAATATTTTCATACAACACCCAGTCCGAATCCAGCTGCACGAATTGTCTGTCTACATTCATGAACCCAATATTTTCCCCCACGTACTGACGAGGTGTGTCCAAGACTGATTTCTCATTGTCTACTTCCCAAAAGGGCTTCCCCAGTGTTTGTAACCATGCATTTAGGTCTTCTTCGTTTAACTCAAATTCTATGAAGACATTAAACCGAATCTCCCTCACCGCGCATTGAATGAATTGCGCTTTATCAGGAACGACGCTGGTGAGGACTTCCATGCACCTTTTACTGACTGGCAAGTCGCGCAACTTACTGGCTGTAAAGCGTTCGTATCGCAGGCCACTGACTATGATAATTGCAGCTGCTGTTATCACGATACAGAGAGCGAACACACATCCTGAGAACAGCCCAATTACTCTGAGAGGTCGCATCATTACCAAATTTTCTTAACAGGGACTGTTATTTTTGCTCTAATGCGAAAGTCGGAATCAGTTAGTCCATCCCATATCCAGTTGCCAATGAGTGCTTCCAACGAGTGCCAAATGAATGGTACAGCACCTGCGGAAAAATGTCCTCGATCCCAACTCTCCCGAAATCCAAGCGCATCAATATCATCTTCGAGCGTAAAGTCTACTTTGCCGATAATTCCCGTACGTCCTCCGGGAAACGTGGTGTTGCTAAAACTCCAGGTGGCGGTCAACTGACTTGTACCTAAGACCCAACGCATCCAATTATCTGCTTCGCTGTCAAAGACTACCTCAGCGGTTATTGTGCCAGATAAATTACCATTACGCGCGGATACTATCGCTAAATCCCTTAAACGGACCACTTTGCGCCGCAGAATTAGATCACGGAAGAGGATTTTTAGATCTTCCCCAACGATGGGCACCGCTCCGTCCAAGTATTTATCAATAAACATGCCTCGAACCCACCCATTACACCATACTGGTCCAATACCGTACCAAAACAACCACTTCTTTCCTAGGCTGTCGGCGCTGCCGGGAGTAGGAGATGATTGGCTAGATTGTTGTTGATTCTGATCTGTTCCTGTCGACGAGGTTGTTCCACTTTGGAGTGCAACAGATTGAATTGACGGTACTTGGTCAAGTGCACTTATAGCGGCAGCTGCTGAGTCAGCGAACAGCCCTGCGCCGACATTTACCACTTCGGTAGGAATCATGGCTCCAGCAAAAAACATGTCGCCGGTCGTGCGCATCAACGCTCCGACGTGGGAAATATTACCAAAAGTCGCTTCCTGATTTGTGTACGGTGACTACTAGGGACACAGCACAATGGCGGGCGGGTTGTGACTACCTAAAAAATTGGGAATGCCAGTCGAAGTATCCCAGAGCGAGTTCGCCTAACAAGGTATCAAACGCAATTCGGCCGGCATTGGTCAGCGGACCCAAGCTGAACTGTGGCGGGTGCACCTGCAGGAGCCGTATCGCTATGGCTCGAATGTGCCGCAAAGTACAGTTCTCGCCCGATAAATTTGCTATCATGCATGTTGTCAACCGAGCGGACCGCCGCTGCATTCTGATGGGCGAAGACCCATTCACCGGTCGCAACTTCGACTATCGCAAGAAATGGATCGAGCGCCGCAAGCGGCCTGTCCTCTTACAGAACCTTGTTGAGCTATAATAGGCTGGTAACAAGGTGAATCAGCGATGGATACATTCGATAGTCAACCCAGCCCATTGCCCGAACAAGATCAGATCATTCACGCTTTGAAGTCCGAGCGCGAGCAAGCGCTGGCTCGATTCTTTCAGTCTGCCCGCCCACGGCTCAAGCGAATCGCCGGCTTTCGGCTGGATCACCGACTCGGCGGTCGCGTGTCGGACTCGGACGTGCTGCAAGAGACGTTTGTTCGCGCTGCCCAGCGGTTGGACCATTTCTTGACACAGCCCGCGTTGCCTTTCTTCGTGTGGTTGCGCATGGAATTGAACCAGAAGCTGCACGAAATCCATCGTCATCATTTAACCACTGCCAAGCGCGACGCGCGCATGGAAGTTGGACTGCCGCACAATCAGGGTGGCGGTGATACGTCGCTGGCCATTGCCGCTCAACTGGTGGCCAGTTTGACATCGCCTAGCCGAGCCGTTCAAAAGGCGGAACAGATAGCCTTTGTTCAGCAATCGCTCAATCAACTACCTGAGCTAGATCGCGAGGTCATCGCTCTGCGGCATTTTGAAGAGCTATCTAATGCCGAGGTGGCTCAAGTATTGGGTATCGACTCGTCAGCCGCCAGCAAGCGTTACTTACGAGCCCTCAAGCGACTGCAAGAAATCATCAGTCAACTGCGAGGTGACGATGGACCGTAAGCTTGACGATCACGAAATTCTGGAAGCCATCATCGAACAATTTACCACGCAGTTGCGGGCAGGCGAGTTTCCATCGATCGCTCACTACCAGCAACAGTACCCTGAACTGGCTGAAGAGATTCACGAATTATTGTCGTCGATCGCCATCATCGAGCAGCTCAAATCTGCCTCGGAAACTCGCACTGAATTGCGGCATTCACTGGACAGCGTGCAGCACCTGAAGCGGATCGGCAATTACAAAATTCTGCATGAGATCGGCCGCGGCGGTATGGGAGTCGTCTTTGCTGCGGTACACGAGTCGTTGGGGCGTCAGGTGGCCATCAAAGTTCTGCCGACGCCGCTGTTGGATGGTTCGAAACATGTTCAGCGTTTCAAACGCGAAGCGCAATCGGCAGCTCGCTTACACCACACCAATATCGTCAGCGTCTACGGTGCGGGGGAAGGTGAAGGCTTCCATTATTACGTCATGGACTTCGTCAACGGCCACAGCCTGAGCACGGTGATCGCGGACTTGCGGAGAGCTTCTCAGGCCGCAGCTGGCGAGTCAACTTCCTCGCAGCCAGCCGACACAGCGTTTGCCAGTCTGAGAGATCCTGCTGTACGCTATCGTTGGGCGGCCACGGTAGCCGCTCAGTTGTCCGACGCGCTGGAATACGCGCATTCTGCCGACATCTTACATCGCGACATCAAGCCAGCCAACATTCTGCTCGATCAGCGTGGTGCAGTGTGGATCACCGATTTCGGATTGGCCAAAGATGGCTCGCAGGCGGAACCCTTGACTCGTACTGGCGACGTCGTAGGAACCCCCCAGTATATGCCCCCTGAATCCTTGGAAGGCAAGTACGATCGGCGCAGCGAAACGTACGCGGTTGGACTGGTGCTGTACGAGCTGGTAACGCTGCAGCCAGCGTTCAGCGGTAGCTCACCTGCCGAGCTGATCCGTGCGATCGCCGGCGGTTCGAGTCCGTCGATACGCAAGTCGGCACAGGCTATTCCCTCGGACCTCGCGACACTAATCGACAAGGCGATCGCCCGCGAGCCTCAGTTGCGATATCAGTCGGCCGCCGAGTTAAAACAAGATTTGCTGGCGTTCGTTCAGGATCGACCGATTTCTGCGCGACGTCCATCGGTATTGGAAAGTCTGCGGCGGTGGTCGCGGCGCAATCCGCTGTCGGCCAGTTTGTCAGCGGTCTCTGCCGCTCTGTTGGTACTGGTTGCCGCCACGGCGTCGATAGGATATTGGTCGACAACCAAGGCCTTGGACGAACAGGCTGAAATATCACGCTCACTGCTGCAGCAAAAAACCGAGACAGATTCGGCCCGGCATCAAGCCGAAGAAAACCTGGTGCAGATGCGGGCTCAATACGATCGCGCCGAATCTAATGTCGCGCTTACGTTGACGGCGTTTGAAGAGATGTTCAAGCAATTAATTGCCCGTGGCAATCAAGCGACGGTCGAATCCGATCTGGATACACTGCGGGAATTGTCGGGCGTGGAGACTTCACTGACTCGCCAGGACGCCGAATTCTTGGATCGCATGGTTGCTTTTTACGAGAAGTTTGCAGCACTGAATGCGGATAATGAACGACTGGCGCTGGAGTCGGCTCGTGCCTATCGCCGCGTTGGCAACATCTATCAGCTCGTCGCGCAAGTGGAGCCGGCCATTGAAGCGTACGAAAAGTCATTGCGTCTGTTGCCAACCGCCGGTGCAGACGCTGCCGCCGAAAAGGACTTGCTGCTGGCGCGCGTGCAAACGCAAAACGAGCTAGCTACTGCACAGCGCCGAGCTGGCAAGCATTTAGTCGCACAAGAAACCAACCAGCGTTCCATCGAGCTATTGGAGCAGTCACCTGCAATTCAACAGGATCGCGAATTGCGGTTAGAGCTTGCAAGGACACTGAGCGCGATGGGCTTTAACTATTTGCTGTTGATGAATGCTCAACGGCCACCGCGACCTCCACCGCCCCCTGAACGGTTAGCTCAGCGAAATTCGGATGCTCCTGAAGTATCTGCCGATTCAGATCGGCCCGCGCGACTTGACGTCGCATTCGATCCGCCTGCAGGTGGTCCGCCTAATTTTGACCGGCCAGGGGGACCAGGCGGTCGCCGTCGTCCCGGAGTAGCCGGAGAGTTTGGTGGTCCGGATAGTCCACGCCCCATCGGTCCAGCTCCCCTGGATCCCCTGAATCTTGGCCCACCGCGCCCAGGCTCGTTTGGCGCGGGGCAAAGCGGTCCTGGGTTTAATGGGCCTGGCGGACCAGGTCAAGCCGGCTCGATCGACCGCGTGCGCCGCGCTTGGGAGCGGCACAATAGCCCCTATAACGATCGCGCAATCGAGATTTTAGACCGCTTGGTCCAGGAAGATCCAGAAAACGCCGAATACCTGTCGGTGCGAGCCAGTTGTTACCTTAGCTTGGCAGCAGCCAATTTCGATGAAGATCGACAGATCGCACTCAAGCAGCGAGATCTGGCTGTCCAGGCGCTCCAGCAGCTTGTCGAACGCCAGCCGCAGAGCAGCGAGTTTCGCTTTTTGTTGGCTTTAGCCTGCGGGTTGGTACCTCAAGTCCAGGATGCTCAGGACTGGCAGTTGTTGTCGCGCGGCGCGGAACTGGCTGGACAATTAACCAGCCAACATCCGACCACTCCCGACTACCATCATGTGCACGCCAACCTTAAGATCAAACAGGCTAGTTATTTGATTCGCGATCAGCAATTGGAGCCGGCCCTGGCAGCACTTCGCGATGCGCGTTCGGCACTCATCCAATTGAGGAGTCAGACCAATTCCGATCGCTCGTTTATAATGACTGATGGTATGCTGGTCCGTGAAATGCAGCAATTACTGCGGGCCTTCCGAGAGCACGGGGACTCGCAGCAGGCGACTCAGATCGATCAGATGCTACAACAACTTCGCAAGGCCAGGCGCGAGCCGGCGCGTTGAGAAGCCTTTAGGCAACCAATCCCATGACGGACCAGCATTTAACCCAGCACGACTTTGATTACGTGATCATTGGCAGCGGTTTTGGTGGATCCGTTTCCGCTCTGCGACTGTCTGAAAAAGGCTATCGTGTGTTGGTCTTGGAAAAGGGAAGGTGGTTTTCGCAGCCGTCGGATTTCCCTAAGACCAACTGGAATCTGCGCAAATGGATGTGGGCACCCAGGTTGGGGCTCAAAGGTCTATTCAAGTTAACCTTTTTTCGCCACGTAGCCGTTTTGAGCGGAGTGGGCGTTGGCGGTGGCTCGCTGGTGTATGCCAACACGCTACCGGTTCCCAAATCACCGTTCTTTCAGTCGGGATCGTGGCAGGGACTGGCTGATTGGGAAAATGAACTCCAGCCCTTTTATCAATTGGCCAAGCGCATGTTGGGGGCGTCCGAACATCCCTATCTCAGTCGCGGCGATCGCGTGATGCAGGAACTGGCGCAGGAAATGGAAATTCCCCATGCGTTTCATAAGACGGATGTTGCAGTGTACTTCGGTCAAATCGGCCAGACAGTTCCCGATCCGTACTTTGGCGGACAAGGTCCCGATCGCACCGGATGCAATCTATGCGGTGGCTGCATGTTGGGATGTCGCTACAACGCTAAGAATACGCTCGACAAGAACTACCTGTATTTGGCTCAACGTCTCGGCTGCACAATCCAAGCCGAGACGGAAGTCTACGACGTTGTGCCGCTGAGCGCAGACGGCGGCAACGGCTACAGAATCCAATACAAGGATTCGCTGGCGCTGCTGCCGCGCAGGGGCCAAGTCACGGCAAAAAACGTCGTGTTTGCGGGCGGCGTGCTGGGAACGATGCGCTTGTTACTCAGGCTGAAAAAGACGTCGCTACCGCGTCTATCGGCAGCGTTGGGTAGGGGCGTGCGCACTAATTCGGAAAGTTTGATTGGCGTTACGACGTACGACAAAAAGAAATCGTTCTCTGAAGGCATCGCCATCGGCTCGATCATCCATATTGACGAAAACCGACATATCGAACCGGTCAAATATTCATCGGGCGCGGGCTTCTGGCGCTTGTTGATGGCACCGATGGTGACCGGACGCTCGCTGTTTAGTCGCAGTTTCAAGATGGCACTCGACTTCGTGCGGCATCCAATAAATAATCTGCGCGTCTTTCTGACCGACGACTGGAGCAAGCGGACGCATATCTTGCTGTACATGGAAAGCATCGACTCGACGTTGCGATTCAAATCGTCACCGACGGGCGGCTTGATGACGGAATTAGAAGACGGTCCGCCGCCAACTGCGTTCAATCCCGTTGCCCAGTCGATAGCGCGCCGCGTGGAAAAGATAGTCGACGGTAAGGCGATGGTTATCGCCAGTGAGACGCTGTTTGGCATTCCCACCACTGCCCACATCTTAGGTGGAGCCTGCATGGGCGCCGGGCCTGATCAGGGAGTCGTCGATCAGTACAATCGCGTATTCAACTACCAGAACATGATGGTTTGCGATGGCAGCATGATTTCGGCAAACATCGGCGTCAATCCTAGCTTGACCATCACGGCACTGACCGAACGCGCGATGAGCCATATTCCGCCTAAGTCAGGCGACGCGCAGCAGTCGCGATCGCAAGCTGGCTATCCGCTGACAACGATTCAACCTGTGGCAATTGGCCTTCCACCAGCGGCGGAACAAGTCGAGTCGAATTAATCGTCAAATCCAATTGGCCTGTCCCTGTAACGGCTGTCGGAGTCCATTGGCTTCCAGCGTTGGGGCAGGCCTGTTTTGTTGTTACTTAGGAAAACCGTAATTGACATTGGCGGTAGAAAAATCTTCGTCGGTCAGCCCCACATTCAGCTCGACATTCAGGTAGGTGTACTCTTCTTCCAGCTCGGGAGGCTCGCCCGGCTGGGGAGGCCAGATGTAGGCTGCGAAGCGAATCGGCACACCCCACTGATTGTCTATAAAAATCTGGGCCAGGTGATAGTCCAGGCCTGGCTTGGGTTCAGGGTGGGTTATCTGAATCAGCTTGCAATGTCTTTCAGCCACTAGTTGGTTTTCGAAAAACTCGACCTGGCATGGCCCTAACTGCCGGTCGCGTTCTCCTTTCTCGATCAACTTTTCTGCCAATTTCAACATGCCGATGTCGGTGATCGGGTATTTGTTCCCCATCATGGCCTGTCTTGCCTCTGATGGAAATGGAATTTCTCGGTAGTTGAGTTAGCATACCCACTATCGGGAGGTGTTCCATGGGACAAACAAGACGTAATTTTGGTGCAGAGCAGAAGGCGGAAGTGGTCCGTCGGCATTTGAAGGACAAGGTAGCGGTCAGCGATCTGGCCGACGAGCTGGGCATTCAGCCGAGCCAGATCCATCAATGGGTGAATGCCGTTCTTGCGCAGGCTGAGCAGGCGTTTGTGGGTAAGGGTGGTCGTCGCGTGAAGTCGGCGGCGAAGCTGGAAGATGCCAAACAACGTCAGATCAAGCGGCTTGAGGAGAAGCTGCAGCTGAAGAATGAGGTGATCTCCGAACTCATGGAAGAGAACGTCAAGGCAAAAAAAGAAAATGGGGACCTGTGACTGGACGCTGGGTCCCCCATGATACGCGTGACTCGATCGTTGATTACCTGAGGTATTGGAGCGATCGAGCTGAAATTCCAATGAAACGCTTGCTGTTCTGGCTCGGACTGGCTGCCAGCAAGTTCCACAGCTGGAAGCATCGCTATGGTATGGCCAATGAGCATAATGGCCAGATACCACGTGATTGGTGGATCGAAGAATGGGAAAAGAAAGCCATCGTCGATTACCACGACCAGCATCCACTAGAAGGCTACCGACGCTTGACGTTCATGATGCTTGATGATGACATCGTGGCTGTCAGCCCGAGCACCACATATCGCGTACTGAAAGCTGCTCGGCGATTGGATCGCAAGAACAATCTGCCCAGCAAGAATGGCACAGGTTTCGAACAACCCGAAAAGGCCCATAAACATTGGCATGTTGACATCAGCTACCTCAATCTAGGAGGTACCTTCTACTTCCTGATATCGGTACTCGATGGCTACAGTCGCTACATTGTCCACTGGGAAATTCGCGAGAAGATGGAGGAGCAGGACGTCGAAGTGGTGGTGGCTCGCGCACTGGAAAAGAATCCTGGTGTCAAGCCGCGAATCATCAGTGACAATGGACCACAGTTCATTGCCAAGGACTTCAAGCTCTTTATCCGGATCTTCGGTCTGAGTCACGTTCGTACGAGTCCCTACTATCCCCAAAGCAACGGCAAGTTGGAAAGGTTCCACGGGATCCTGAAGCAGGAATGCATCCGACCTAGTTGTCCAGCAACGGTGGAAGAAGCAAAACGCCGCGTTCACGATTTCGTCGAACATTACAACAACGTGCGTTTGAATAGCGCGATCGGATATATCACTCCGGCCGACAAACTGGCAGACCTCGGACGTGTGATTGCCGCCGAACGCGATCGCAAGCTGGAAGAAGCGCGAAAGCGCCGCGAACTTGCCCGGCAAACGCAGCCGCGAGTTGCATAGTCGATGACGACAGATTAAAAACGAATGCAGTTGTACGGAGGATAGGGCTCTGCAGAGGTGCAACCTGAGCGCCGCACAATCGCGAAGTTGGAAGCTGGGGTGGCGCAAGCCGAGCTTGCGTCACTACCTCCCCTTCCAACTTTGCCCAAAAGCGAAAAACCTCCGCATGGATGCAATCAATTCTCACGCAGGATGCGTTCAACAACTCGCTAACTCTAACCCCTTGCAAATTCCGATTCCCGGTGAACCAAGACAGGCCAACATTCCGTCCGTTGGCAGCTTGAGTGTCAAACCGAACTGGTGCGTCAGCAGTTTGTCGTCGTTCTGACCACGAATCCAAATCACCTCGCGGCCAGCCGCAGAACTCGGCTCGACATTCCTCAAAAACACCGAAAACGGAATCGGCGGCTGAGCAGCAAAATCCGCGTGACGAATTTTGACCTGCATGTAATCTTCAGAGCCCAGTTTGCCTTTGATTCTTTCGCGTTTAATGATTTTAGCGGTGTAGTCGTGGATATCGCGTATCATGCGATCTCTCACTTGTCGAGCGAAATCAAGCGCGGGATCTAGCGGATGGACATCCGTGGGCAGACTTTCGGAGGGCGCACGCTGCGCTTGATCGGGCGCCTGATGGTATGGCTTGGTAATCTCAGATTCGGGAGCCACCTGCCGCCAACGCCACAACCATCCGCCGACGCCAACAGCTAGTAAAATGACCAGCGCCACAACCCAGCGTCCAGCTCGATTGCCAGTAATCGAACGAGTTCTTGGCCGCGATGATTCAGGCATGGTATGCTGACCGGGAGAGGTTTCTTGCAAGTGAGGGCGGAATGCCAGATATTGTAGGTGATCGACAGGCCCTTTGGCCACCATTGCAATGCAAAAACCCAAAATGCGGAACTGACTGTATGATTGACGTTAAGGTAGCGGGCCAAGTGGGCACAATCGTCCTGCAGCGACCGGAGCGCTGTAACGCGCTTGATAGCCAGATGCTGGGAAGGTTGGCACAGGCCTTGGGTGATCTGCATCAGGAGCGTCGAGTGCGCGGCATCGTACTGGCTGGAGCCGGTGCCCACTTTTGCGCTGGCATGGACCTCAAGCATTGGCACATGCAACTGAACCAAAACGACGCTATGCAGTACTGGATGGCCGACGCGCAGGCTCTACAAGCGCTCATTTTGCAAATGATGCAATTGCCCAAGCCCATCGTGGCTGCGGTGGATGGAGTGGCCATCGGCAGCGGATTGGCACTAGTCCTGGCCAGCGATTTGGTGGTGGCTAGTCATCGAGCCACATTCAGTGCAGCGACCAGCAAGCGCGGTCTGGTATCCGGTTTGGTAGCCCCCCTAGCGGCGTTTCGCGGCGGTGCCTCGCTAGCCGCCAATCTACTGATTGGTGGCGCACAATTGACCGCGTCAGATGCCAAGGTACATGGGTTGGTGCATCACGTCGTCGATGCGGAAATGATCTGGGTGCGAGCTGTCCATTGGATTGAAAAGATAGCGGAAGGCGCTGCCGAATCTACTCTGATGACCAAACGCGTCCTGAATGAAATGGTCGGCGAGCAACTGGCGTGTCAACTGGCATCCGGTGCCGCCGCATTAGCCACGTCACTCACGACTGAAGCGGCCGCCGAAGGACTTGCAGCCTTCGTCGACAAACGTCCAGCTCAGTTTCCTAGTTGAGCAGTCACTTCAGCCATGATCTCCTGTTCGACGTTTTCACTCCAGCTCGATGGCAGGCCGTAGTAGATCATCGCGGTGGCTCCTTCGTAACCGCCCTCCCGCAGCACGCGCACGGACGGGATATAGGCCATCACGTCATTGGCATACCCGGTGACCCAGGTCCGCGAGCCGTGGAATTGCGATTTAATTCTGGCAGCATAGTCAACCACAACTTCGCCGCCCAAATGCACCCACTGTGGGCCAGCCTGAAACTGCCAGGTCTGAACGGGATAGGGATAGGCGGGGCTGAGTGGCTGACCAGCATCAACATCCTCCAGCAGCAGTTGAGCCCGCATCTTTTCGTAAATATTGGCGGACTGCGTCTGCTCGACCAACTGTTCGCGACTTGGGATGTGCGCAAATGCTAGTGGAACCTCGCGATATTGATGGCGAATTGGTCCGGTAATCACCTGCAGCTCATGGGTTCTCAGTACGGATTGCACAGCTACGGCAAGCTGTTGGCCGTAATGCTGAGCAAGCTCTTCGGTGCGCCGTGGCAACGGATTTTGATCCGCTCCGCAGCCAGCCCAAAACATAGCGGTACATCCAGGATATTGTTGTTCGAGCTCCGCCTGCGCAAATCCCGGATAATCTCCAGAGATGCGGTAGCCGGATAGGACCGTTGCATGGCAAGCATAGCCGAACACGATAGCTAGTGGCGACTGCTGGGCGCTGGTGACAACCAAGACCGGCACGCTATGATCGACCGGGCCAACCAGTTGCCCGGCAGTTCGCAATTTGGGCACTTCAGGCTCAGCGTTATTGCGGCGATTGGTTGCGAAGGTCGCCGTGCCGCTACCCCAGGACAGTGCGGCGGGCTGGCGGCTGTCAACCGCCTGCTGAGCCGCCTGCAATATCTGTTCTTGCAGCCAACCGCTGTAATCCACAATCTGCTGCTGTTGCCCAGCACTCAACTGATAGGAATACATGGGGCGCAGGTTTTTGCCAACCACCGGCCCAGAGTGCGTATGTGACGTGGACAAGACGATTTGACTGCGCTGCAGCCCGTGTCGCTCTTGCAAGCGCTGGCAAATCTCTTGGGACAGCTGACGATTGATGCCAACCAGGTCAAGGGTTACCAGCAACAGCCGATTCTCTTGAGCGTCCTGCAGGCACAGCGCTTTGGCCCACAAGTCCTGCAGCACATCTTGGAACGGCGCATTGCGGCTGGCATAGCCCGCCATCCACATCGGTTCACGTGGCGTAATTTTCGCACGACCAGTGCCTACGTGCCACTGCGACAGGTTCGTTGCCGCATCAGGCGGTGCACTTGAATCTTGTGGGCCGCCAGCGCAGGCAGTGAGACTGCACGCAATCAGGACGATACACAGCGCGCCGATGGTCACTGCGCAATTCACCCTCGGCCAAAGTTTCCAAATATGTTTGTCAGATAGACGGAAGTTGTGTGCCGCCTGGATCAACTTCGATGTAAGCGACATGGGTGCCTCGTTGTGGCAGTGCATTCACCAGTTAGAACCACCGCCTACTGTAGAGCACGCAACGTCCCGCGCCCAGTTACCGCGCAGTTTTATTGGGTCTTTACAACGAAAATCGGTCAGCCGGCAAAATACCGACTGACCGATAGTGTGTCTTCAAATTTGGATTGAACCAAACTTTAGCAATCGACTAGAACGTGAAGATCATATCGGTACCGAAAGTCGTTTGTACACGACCTCGTTCCAGTCCGATCAAACCGCCCTTGTCCCAGTCCCAGCGCAGCTCGGGACGGAACAACATATTGCTGCCCACACGGTAGTTAAAGCCGGTCGTATAGGCATAAATATCATTGGACGATACAGCCCCGAACACGCCTCTATCGACATTATACCATTCGATGCGATTACCCCACACGAGGTTATCGGAGACTTGGTACAACAGATACTGGTTCAAGTCGAACGTCTTTCGCTCGCGAGCACGGCCAGTTCGATCTGTATCCAGCACATCCGTCCAGAAGACGTAGGTCAGCTTGTCGGACAGCTGACTGGTGATGATGTTGCTGAACATGTAACCTGTTTCGTCATTGTCGCCCTTGCCGAAGCGACCTGCGACGACACTTGAAGTTACCGAAGTGTTGTCAGTCAGCTTGACAGTTGCGCCACCCAGGTAGGCGTCACCGTTGTCCTGGAAGCCGCTATCCCAGCCCATAACCCAGCCGTTGAAGACGGTGATATCGTCAGACATCTTGTACGACGACAACACGCCCGTATGTGTAAACGGCTCGCTGTTGTACATCGTATAGCTATGGGAGTAGAAGAAGTTGCCCGTGGCAGCTACGACTTCATAGCCGATGATCGTGAAGAATTTACCGACCTTCACTGAGAAGTCACCGGTAGCAAACTCTGCATACAACTGAGGAATTGCATGTCCGTAGATGCCATTATCCCAACTGGAATCCCAGTGACCATTTTCAGGAGCGACCCCGAAGGCCTGAGTGTCCTGTGCATCGACGCCATACAGATAGTCGATACGACCACCGACTCCCAATCCCTTGCTGCCATCCGCTACGCGCTCAGCGAACACCCACGCTTGATGCAGACGGACATTGTCGGAATGGTTGTTGAATATGCCGGGGTTGTCGTAGGTGTGATAGCCCACGGAACTCCAGCCTCCAATATTGAACCCGAGGATACTGCGCTGAATTAGCTTCCACGGCTCATCGCTACCTCCAGCAGAATCGCAGCCACCATCACAGCTTGCTGCGCCGCATCCAACGGCTTCGCATCCGCAGATGGGCGAATCGCCACAGGAATACGCAGTAGGAATGACCGCTGCATACTCACTGGGATACTTGGCAGATGAGCGGGCCGAGTCAGTCGCTCGCATGCTGATTCCACCGGCATGACTCACGGCTGACTGAGCATTGGCAAACTGAGGCCAAGGCGCCAACGCCGCAACAAATAACAATAAACGGAACTTTGAGACTTTCACTTCTACCCTCCTTGGAGAATTTGATCTTTGCGGTCCGTTACGTCGCTTTGCGTGATCTCGACCACAGACCAAGCCAGGCAGACCATCCCTGCGCGACTCGTAAACGGGCGTTTACAGAACTATTTTCGGCAGCTTCCACAGACAGCAGGATGCAAAAGAACCTGATTACTCCAATGTTCAACACGTGATTTTCGAGGTTGATCCAGTTAGGTAAAGTTTGCAGGCGCAAGTGCCTCGATTTGCTGTCAAAGACCTTGACTGCGACCGCCGTTTCCAAGTGAAAAACATCTCGAAGCCCAGCCAGCCCGGCGCTCCAGTACAAGTCGCCTACTGGCTGCCACAGCCCGAGAAAAGCTTTGCTAGCGAAGCCAGATTTGGCTGGTAGAATAGTGTCAGCCGAGCGGATTATGCATGGACCGCTGGCGATCCAATGTCCTCTCAGTCAACGTATTGGTGTCCTGTCTAGAAACCTATTGGTAATGTCGCCCGCAAAGTCCAATAAATCAAATTCTGAATCCGGCCGGGCGGCCCGTAAAACGTCTTTAAGACAGCAGGCCTCAACCGATCACTTTCGGCTGGTTGCGGATGCCACCTACGACTGGGAATCATGGCATCAGACTTCCGGACAAGTCATGTGGATCAACCCAGCCGTGGAGCGCATCACTGGCTACACGGTCGCCGAATGCCTGGCCATGCCACGTTATCCCTTGCCGCTGGTCTATGAGGGAGACTTGGCGCGTATCTCTGAGCTTTACGCCGGTTTTCAGAACGAAACCTCTGGCAACGATATCGAATTCCGAATTCGACATCGCGATAACCACGTCGCCTTCGTAGCTATCTCGTGGCAACCCATGTACGATCGGCGCGGACGCCATTTGGGCTGTCGCACTAGCATCCGCGATATTAGCGAGCGACAAGAAATGCGAGGTCAAATCACGCGCTACAACGAGCATTTGGAACTGCTTGTCAAAGAAAAGACCGAAGAACTTCAACAACTCGAACGACGCCGCGCGCAATTGGAAAAGCTGGCGGCACTCGGACAACTGGCGGCGGGTGTGGCTCACGAAATCAATAACCCGCTGGCCGGCATTCGCAACGCTTTTCAATTGATTCGCTCGGACCTAACGCCAGGTGCCTCAAGTTATCCGTTGCTGGATTTGGTCGACCGTGAAATCGAACGTCTGGCAGGCATGGTGCGCAATATGTTTCAGACCTTTCGCCGCGAGGCGGAGGCACCCAAGCCATTTGAATTGGACGAGGTCGTCAGGCAAGTGGTGCAAATGCTGCACAGCACCGCAGCCGGGCGTAGCGTTCGCTTGGAGCAGGCCGATCATGGCAAATTGCAGGTCAACTTGCCGGAAGGTCAAGTCAAACAGATTCTGTACAACTTGGGGCGCAATGCCATACAGGCGTGCGAGGCTGGCAAATCGGTTCAGTTTTCCGCGTGTTGCCAGGATGATCGTGTGTATCTATCGGTGGCCGATCAGGGATCAGGCATCGACGATGATAGCTTACCGTTTATTTTTGAGCCCTACTTTAGTACCAAAGGTACATTGAATGAACCCTCGATGGGCTTAGGGCTTTCGATTTGTCGCCGGTTGGTTCAGTCGCTAGGAGGGCAAATACGCGTAGAAACTCAGGCCGGAGTTGGCAGCCGTTTCACTGTTGAATTACCGGTCAGCCAAAGTGTTCCGATTGTGTTAGAATCTAGTCAAGATGCTGACCACGCTGCTGCGGCTGCTGGCACTCCGCACATTCTGTGAGCAGATAATCGACTTCGAGGCACCCTCCGCAATGGAATTGACTGGACAAAGAATACTAATCGTTGATGACGAGCCTCTGTTTTTGCAGACGACTTGCCAATTGCTGCAGAAGGAAGGGGCCAATTGTCAGACCGCTGTGGATGCAGCCACCGCACTGTTGGCACTGGCCAACGCCGACTTCGATTTGATCCTGACCGATTTGAATATGCCCGGAAACTTGCGGTGGGAGCTGCTGCAAGCTGGACGACAACGCTGGTCCCATGTTCCGATGATTGTTATTACTGGCGTCCCCTCATTGCCGTCGGCCATCGAGAGTCTTCGGCTGGGCGTGACGGATTATCTGCTTAAACCAGTTGGATTTCCGGAGCTGTTGGCCAGCATCCGTCGCGCCCTGGCGGCGCGACCGGTACCAAGTGACAGCGACCATGTTCGTCCGCTGACAACATCCCAGCCCGTGGAGTCGGACGAGATCATCGGCAATAGTCCAGCCATGCGTGAACTCAATGGTGTGCTGCAGCGCATCGCTCAGACCTCAGCACACGTGCTCATCTCCGGCGAAACCGGTACTGGCAAGGAGCTGGCAGCGCGCGCCATCCATCGCCTCAGCACACGACAAGCGAATCCGTTTGTCGTCGTCGATTGCAATGCGGTCCAACCGAGCGACGTGTCGGCCAGCCTGTTTGGAGCTGGTGGCCCAGGCCAACCGCTTCAAACCGGCATGCTACTGAATGCTAAAGGCGGTTGCTTGTTTCTGGATGAAGTGGCTGCCCTGCCACTTTCTTTTCAGCCGAAGCTGCTGCGGGTCGTGCAGAATCAAGAATTTGTTCCACCTGGATCACAATCACCTGTGCCGATCGACGTGCGATTTATTTCGTCGACACAAAGCTGTATTGAGACGGAGGTTGCGGCAGGCCGCTTTCGACAGGATTTATATTACCGGCTGGGCGTTCTATCGCTTCGACTACCGCCGCTTCGCGAGCGCGGCGATGATGTCTTGCTGTTGGCCCAACATTTTTGGAAGCTGGCTCGTCCCATCGACGGCGACGCCATACAGCTCACGCGCTCGGCCCGGTCAGCGCTCTTGTCATACCAGTGGCCGGGCAACGTCCGTGAGCTTCGCAATGTCATACAGCGCGTGGCGACGCTGACCAACGACAGCATCGTGACCATTGACGATTTGGCTGGCGAGATCGCCACAGCCATCGGTCACAAACCGGCCGCTGAGCGCCAGGCTGCAGAGGATCCAACTGTTGCTGCCGAGCCACTGAGCGACACAACCTTTCATCAGCGGCGCGCAAAGTCTGAGCGAGAGTATCTGATGGAATTGATGGAAGCCAACAAAGGCAACGTAACTCAAGCCGCTCGCCGAGCCAACATGTCGCGGCAAGGATTCCACAAGTTGCTCAAACGCCACGGCCTAGCCGCCGCCAACTTCCGATCGGAAAACGAGCGTTAGTGCGCTTGCCGCAGTTTGCCCACAAATCATTGTGCAATGGCGGGCCGTAGGCTGCGGTCGCAAATCTGTCATCGTTAACGCATACGAGCCGTCGCCATCGGCTCGATCAGCGTGCCTGAAAGAGTATGGCTATAGTTGTGCCGTGTGCGCGATAATGTTTGCCGACGTGTACGGCGAAATCGGAATCAATTTCATCCACGTTCACCACAACAATCCGATTGCTGCCCGAAGGAAAGAATATCGGATCAACCCGGCATGGGATCTGACACCCGGTTGTCCAAATTGCCACGTAATGCTGCATACAGGCGATCCGCCACTGACGATCAAGTAACTGCGCCGCATCACAAATCAAGCATCGGGCAAATAAACGGCGCGCAATGCGATGCACCCAAGTCGCGGACCTGCCGGTGCTTGATGGTACATTTACTCGCCGCGACTGGGGGATCGCCGGCATTATCCACATCGGAGTTGAACTCGCATGGCACAAATCGAACAACTCGAATGCACCGGCTTTTCAGACAACAATCGGCCGCCAAAGCTTTGCCGACACGGGCAATTGTTCGGGAAATCTTTTCGCCGAGCGATAGATCTCGGCAGCACGGATGACTCATCGTTCTGGGTTGTCACGATTCGAGACGTTGATAACGAATTGATTTGGGTACAATTCAACAATAACGCTATTAATGTAACGGACGCTCTGCCGCGACTTCAGTCAGATTACACTTCAACAGAACCGTTCCTCAAGACTGCAGCACGCTCTCTCGGAACGTACTCAACATTTACGTTTGACTCACCAATCGCGGTTGATTTTATCGCGGCTACCATTTGTAGTTACATGCACGCGATGTTTCCAGGGTCGATGGATGCGCTAACATGGGTTAGCGATGAATTCAATACCCAGACTGCCCATTGATGGTGCGGATAACAACCCGATCGGGATAGGGGTGCGGCAGCCCAGGACTTATAGACTTTGGAGGAATTTCGCAGAATCCCTCCAGGAGGATACGATGTCAGAGAGTCCAAATGTGAAGCGTGCCAGCCACAAATTTCATTCAACTTGGAGAGACCCGAGCCAGCCGAGGCATCGCCGGCTTCCTTCCCACGGTTGGTCGCCCTTTCCGCAGTTGCCCCCGCCTCGTGTTTGTTTCTTACCAGCTATTCAATTGGTATACTGACTCCTGTAAGAAACTCGGAAGTTAACACAGAGAACAGGGCTCACTGGTAGTGAGCCGCACCCCACAAACTCACGCCCATATTGGGTGTACGTGAACGGGAGCCGCCGTTGAAGCGGATTTTGGAATCATAGCTTTTTGGCGGCGGCCGCGTTACCGCTGCCGTTAGCTGGCCACTCAGTTACCCAGTTCAACACAAGGTGATACAAGATCGTGACAACCTTGCACCTGAAAACCATAGGCTTTACGATGGCATTGCTTGCGCTTCTGCCAGTCACGCCGGCCCAAGCCCAAACGAGCGTCACCCCGGCGGATGCCCGCGCCATTGCCAAGGAAGCCTACATCTACGGTTTCCCGATGGTGGATAGCTACCGCATCATGCACGCCTACTTCGTGGACCGTGCAAATCCCGAATACAAGGCGGACTGGAATCAGATCCGCCACTTCGCCCGCGTTTTCACGCCCGAGGACAAGGCCGTGCAGACGCCCAACTCGGACACGCCGTATTCCTTTCTCGGCCTGGATCTGCGATCCGAACCTGTCGTGCTCACCGTGCCGGCGGTCGAAGCGAATCGTTATGTCAGTATCCAGCTGATTGATCTCTATACGTTCAACTTCGATTACATCGGCAGTCGCTCAACTGGCAGCGACGGCGGTAGCTTCCTTATTGCTGGACCGGGCTGGAAAGGCGAAGTGCCCAAAGGCATCAAGAAAGTGATTCGCTCAGAGACCGAACTGGTGCTCGCCCCGTTTCGGACGCAACTGTTCAATCCGGGCGACATCGAAAACGTGAAGAAGGTTCAAGCCGGCTACAAGGCGCAGCCGCTGTCGCAGTTCCTCAAGCAACCCGCGCCGGGCGCCGCCCCGAAGATAGACTTCCTTCCACCGCTCACGCCCGACGAGCAGAAGTCCTCGCTCAAGTTTTTCAATGTGCTGAATTTCGTCTTGCAGTTCTGCCCCACGCATCCGTCGGAGACGGAACTCATGGCGCGTTTCGCGAAGCTCGACATCGGTGCGGGCATGCCGTTCGACGCCGACAAACTTTCTCCGGAAGTACGGAAGGCCGTGGAAGAGGGAATCGCCGACGCGTGGCTGGCATTTGCCAGCGCCAAGCAGCTGATGGATGAAGGGAAAGTGACTTCCGGCGATATGTTCGGATCGCGAGCACAGCTGAAAAACAATTATCTCTACCGAATGCTCGCTGCGGTGGTAGGCATCTACGGCAATTCAAAGCAGGAGGCCATGTATCCGATGTATACAGCTGATTCCAGCGGGCAGTTGCTGGACGGGTCAAGAGCTCGTTATGCTTTACGCCTCGCGCCTGAGGAGTTTCCGCCGGCCAATGCGTTCTGGTCGCTGACGCTATATGAGTTGCCCCAGAGCCTGCTCTCCGCCAATCCGCTGAACCGCTATTTGCTCAATTCGCCCATGCTGCCGCAGTTCAAGCGTGATGCGGACGGCGGAATTACGCTCCTCATCCAGCACGAATCTCCTGGAAAGGAATGGGAATCCAATTGGCTGCCTGCCCCGAAGGGACCATTTTTCATGGCCATGCGTCTCTACTGGCCAAAAGCCGAAGCGTTGGAAGGCAAGTGGACCGCGCCGCCATTGAAGCGGATGCCGTAGAGCAATGGATCGCACCAAGGTTGGCGATGAGCCAGGCCAGCTGGCAAGCGGTTGCAGCGAACGGCGCTAGCGCGCCGCCTCTGAACCGGGACGTTATGCCGCAACAGGAATGAAATGGCTAAATCAACATCTAGCGAACCGCCTAAATCCACAGCCGGGGATCTTGTTCACACTGTTACACGAGCTGGTTTGCGTTCACTCCCGGTTGTTGGAGGTGCAGCCGCCGAACTTTTTAATGCTGTCGTATGCCCCCTCGAAAAACGATTCGATGGATGGCAGGAATCGGTCGGAGAACGACTAAACAACTGGAATCTGATCATCGAATATCAATTGACGATCTTGAGTCCAATGACAATTTCATCAACACCGTAATGCGAGCGTCACGGGCAGCATTGAAGACACATCCAATCGAGAAATTGAATGCGTCACGAAATGCCGTCGTAAATACGACGCTGCCGAATCCGCCGGATGAAACAATGCAACAGATCTTTATTCAACTTATTGACGAACTGAGTGTTTGGCATCTCCGGGTCTTGGATCTGTTTCGTGACCCAAGTGGCTGGTTTGCACGAAAGAACAAGAAACCACGACCAGCGCACCAGGTTGGGTGTACGTGAACGGGAGCCGCCTATGACTCGGATTTTGAAATCATAGTTTTTTGGCGGCGGCTCGGTAACCGCCGTCGTTCTGCCTAAAGTATGGAACTTGCCATGTTGAAAATGCTTCCTTGCCTCGATTCAGATGAAATGGCCACCTCCCGACGGCAGGAATTGGATATCCCGCGAAATGTAGCCGCCGCGCTCGGAAGGTCAGCAGTGGAAGCTGCCGCCAAGGGTTATTATGTCTGTGGAGACGGTACGAAAGTCGATTGGAGTGGTTATGTGCAAGCCGCCTGCACTTCCAAGGTAAGCGTTCTTCCGGATGCGAGTCTACCAGCGCGTGAGTTTATTACATTTCCTGAAACACAGATTCAAGTCACTAACGAATCAACCCTCGGAGCTTCGCGGCGGCTCGTTGACAGCGGATTAAAGCCTCTTGCGCTGAATTTTGCCAATGGTATTTACCCTGGTGGAGGCTTCCTTAGCGGTGCCAGAGCGCAAGAGGAGTTCCTTTGCCGATCCAGTGCTTTATACCTGACACTAGTTGGCGATCCGATGTATGACGAGCACGGCAAGCGCCCGCGACCAGATTCTTCTGATTGGGCCATCTATTCGCCTGATGTTCCCGTCTTTCGAACCGATGACGGATCGGCGCATGGTCATCCGTGGCTACTGAGCTTCATTACCTGCGCTGCCCCCTATGCGCCCGTCATTGGCCAGCCAGAAGCCGGAGACCTCTTGCGACGACGTATTCATCGGGTGCTGGCTATCGCACGGGCCTACGGACATGCGGCATTTGTGCTTGGTGCATGGGGCTGTGGCGCTTTCAGCAATGATGCCTACCGCACTGCTATCGATTTTCGGCAGGCTCTGGAAAACGAAGTCAGCGGGGCCTTTTCCGACATCGTATTTGCCATCACAGATTGGTCTCCGGAGAGAAGGTTTCTAGAGCCTTTCCGCGCGGTTTTTGCGTCAAACGATAGATGAACTAGGCCATCCGATAGGATGATTCTGACCAACCTGAATATCGAATTGGAACCAAGCACTGGTTTCAGATTGGCAATTTTCAGATGTAGGTCGGAGTGCCCATAATGAGTCCCCATTGCCAAGCTTCCAATTCGTGACGCAGTTGTCGGAAACTCCGCCGCCGGGTTACGGTTACTCCACAGCCTGACTCAAGTCCAGGCATCGATGTCTTCTATAACTAGCGCGCGTCTCGTGCTACTCCGACTTGGCGGCGAAGTCGCCGGCGGTGATGATAACTAGTCGATTTGGATCAAGGTGCTGTTGCAAGGCCTGCAGAACCTGCTGCCTCGTCAAACTGCGGATAGCATGCTCGAAGTTCGCGTAATAGCTCAGGTCGCGGCTGGCAAAGATCGTACTGGCCAGCAGGCCGACCAGGTTCTCGTCGTGGCTGCGATTGAGCTGTTCACTGTGCAAATAACCGTCTCGGGCGGCTGCCAATTCGTCGTCTGTGATTCCGTCGGACAGCAGCTTATTCAGCTCCTCGGCAATCGCTTTTGAAACGGCATCGCGATTGGCCGGATTGGTAATGGCAAAGACGGTAAAACTGCCGCGGCGGTCAATGGGGTGAGAATTGAAACTGGAGCCAATCGCATACGACAAGCCTTCTTTCTGCCGCACGCGATCTCCCAAGCGCGACGACAGCGCTCCACCGCCCAGCACATAGTTGCCGATGACCAGACCGGGATAATCCGGATCATCGTCGCGCAGCGCCGTTTGCAAACTCGCGTAATAAACTGCATTAGCTTTGTCGGGCGTGAGAATCTCCTGTTGCTGGCCGGCGACTTGTGTTTGCGCCTCTTGGGCAATGCGTTGGAAGGCAATATCGCTGGACCAGCCCTTAAGCAACTCATCCAATTGCGACAACAACTCATCAGCATCAAAATCACCTACTGCGGCAATTTCACCGTACTGGCTACTGAAGTGTGTGCGATGCAGTTCGGCCAATTGATCAACCGACACTTGCTGATAGCGCTCGATTCGTTCAGCCAGCGTTGGCACGTAACGTATATTGGTCGAGTCAAACGGTGCTAGTGCGCGGCGCATGGCTACTCCGGCCAGCGCATTGGGATCGGTCATCCGCGACTGGGTAGCGGCGATTGCCTGACGGCGAAGCACCTCAAGCTCCTCGGCGGCCAAGCGTGGCCGGCGCACGATATCGATCAACAGCGGCAAAACCTCCGCCAAAAATGGCCGCGATGTTTCCACGTCCAGGCTCACCAGCCCCGCTGTCCCCGACGCGGTAATGTGCGTCTGCAAGTGGCTCAGGCGATCTTGCAACTGCTGGTAATCTAGCGACTGGGTGCCGCGCATCAGCAGTTCTGGCAAGAACTCGCCGGCGGTCACATACGGAGCCAATGATTGTTCGTTGCCAAATCGCAGGTTGAGTTGCAGACGAACAATTTTTCCGCGAGTCTTTTTGGGCAGGCAGGCGGCCTTCAGTCCGCAACGCAACTGTTTGCGGAGTGTGGCCGCCTCGATGGCCAGCGGATCGGGATCAAACTGCTCCCCGTGCTCGACCTCGCCCAGTCCCTTGTAATCCGCCAATAATTCCTGCAGATTGGGCGGTGCCGGGATGGTAACTCTTTCGGGCTTTTCCGTGGGGATGAACAGGCCCAATGTTCGGTTGTTGCGGACAAAATAGCGCCGTGCCACTGCAGTACACTCTTCAGCCGTTAGCTCCTGGACGTAATCGCGAAATAGAAAATACAGTCGCCAATCGCCTTGAGCGGCCCATTCGCTCAGTTCAACAGCGATCGCCGATGTATCGGAGCCGCGCAATCTTCGTGAGCGCGTGAATTCGTTTTTGGCACGGGCAAGCTCTTCCTCGGTAATCGGTTTATTGGTCACACCTTCGACCGAACGCAGCAGAGCCTCCTGAGCAACTTCAAGCGATTTTTCGGTGGGAACCTGTACTTCAAAGATGGCCAGGCCGGGATCGCGTAAGCTAAAACAGCCGGTCGTGACACCGGTAGCCAGTTCTGGCACGACTAAATCTTGATATAGACGTCCCGCAGGCTCGGTGCCAAACATCGTAGTCAACATTTCAATCGCTGCAAATTCGCGGCTGGATCCCGGTGGAACGTGATATCCAGCGCACACATATTGGGCGTTGCCGACGCGTCGCAGAACGACGCTGCGTTCGCCATCGCGTGCCGGTTCGACGGTATAGGTTCTATCTAGCGGAGTTTGGCTGGACGGCAGTGCTCCAAAATACTTGCCGATTAGCTCAAGGGCCTGTTCTGGTTTGAAATTCCCGGCCACCACCAGCATCACGTTGTCGGGCCGATAATACTTGCGATAGAAGCCTTGCAGCTTGTCGATAGGCACACGCTCGATATCGCTACGATTGCCGATTGTGGACTTACCGTAATTGTGCCAGTCGTAAGCCACCGATTGAACGCGTTGCATCAATACGCTGCGCGGGCTATTCTCGCCACGCTCAAATTCGCTGCGGACGACGGTCATTTCCGATGCCAGGTCCTCGCCCAGCACGCGGCTATTCATCAGCCGATCGGCCTCCAGGAAGATGGCGAACTCCAGATTTTCCGCCGACTGCTTGGGCGATGCGGCGGGCAACGTTTCGAAGTAGTTCGTGCGATCCAACCAAGTCGTGCCATTAAAATCGGCTCCACGATTCTTGAGTAACTCGGGAATGTTCGCGTGCGACGGCGTGCCTTTGAAGAGCATGTGCTCCAGCAAGTGTGCCATCCCGGCTTCACCGTAGCCCTCGTGCCGCGAGCCCACAAAGACGGTCATATTGACGGTCACCACCGACTTGCTGGGGTCAGGGAGCAATAGCACTTGAGCACCATTTTCCAGGCGGTACTCGGTAATTCCTTCGATGGATGTAATCTGACTTGGCATGACAACTTGCGCCCACAGGGTTCCCACACAGGCCAACCAGCCGGATGCCAGTAGCGATCCAGCAGCTCCCAACAACCAGTGACGTTGCACGTTCTAGTCCTTTACGACGCACAGCCGCACAGCTGAGAGCACAATACCGGCGGGGCGGCCGAATTTAACCCGCCAGCGGCAGAACTACTTCCGTACCATCGCTGCGAACTGATCAAAGAGATATTCGCTGTCGTGCGGCCCGGCTGAAGCTTCTGGGTGGTACTGAACGGAAAACGCTGGCGCGTCGACATGCCGCACTCCGGCAATTGTATCGTCGTTCAGATTGCGATGCGTAATGCGCAAGCAACTGGGCAGACCCAGTTCTTCAACGGCAAAGCCATGGTTTTGTGAAGTGATCTCGATACGGCCCGTATCGAGGTTCAGCACCGGTTGATTGCTGCCACGGTGACCAAACTTGAGTTTGTAGGTCTTGGCACCGCACGCCAAGCTGAGCAGTTGATGTCCAAGGCAAATGCCAAACATGGGGCGCTGTCCCACCAGCTGTCGAATCGTTGAAATGGCGTATTCCAGCGGCTCGGGGTCGCCAGGACCATTGGACAAAAAAATTCCATCGGGTTGCTGAGCCAATACTTCGTCGGCCGTAGCAGTGCCTGGCAGGATGGTGACGCGATGTCCGCGAGCGCACAGATGGCGGGCGATATTCCATTTCATTCCAAAGTCTAGGCAGACGATGTGCGGCCAGTTGTCGAGACTCTGTGCTTGATTGTATGAGTTAGCCGCTATTTGATAGAGGGCTTCATTCCAAACCCGCGCCCGTTGCGGAATTACCTCACGCACCAAATCGCGGCCAACCAAACGTGGACTGCTGTTGGCAATGTCTACTAAGCTCTTATCGTCAAGGTCACCGGTAGTCACGACACCCTGAAGAGCGCCTTGGCTGCGGATGTGGCGTACCAGTGCGCGCGTGTCGATGCCGGCTAGCGCCACGATGTTGTGCGCCTTGAGGTAATCCCCCAGTCCGCGTTCGGAGCGGAAGTTACTGGAGATGCGACTATCGGAGCGGACGACAAAACCGGCGACCTGTGGTTGATGGCTCTCACAGTCCAGTTGGTTCGTTCCGTAATTGCCGATTTCGGTATAGGTCATCGTGACGATCTGACCGCGGTAGCTGGGATCGGTCAAAATCTCTTGGTAGCCGGTCATCGAAGTGTTAAACACCACCTCGCCGGTACTTTGGCCGTCAGCTCCAATGCTGTAGCCACGAAAAACGGTCCCGTCTTCCAGCGCCAACGCTGCATTTGCTCTAAGACGCACCAATGAATTCCCCCGTAATTTCACTCAACGTTGGCCTGCACACCTGCGAGCCTTGTCGGGGGGCTAGTATACGAAGTTTCGTCGAAACCGAGAAGCCTTGCGTATCGCCAGCGAAACTGGGGTCTAAAGAGAAATTCGCGACCGGTCCAACAGCCCACACCAGCTATTTGAAATCGTCCGGATTGAATTCAACGTTCTCATCCAGACTGACCGCCAGTGGGTCTTCGGGCTCTGCCGAGCCGACAGCCTGCGACTGGTCAACCGCCGCAGCCCGTGCAGGGGCCAGTTTTGCTTGCCGAGCCTTTCGTTCCTGCAGCGAAACCACCACAGTTGTCGCCACCAAGCCGACCATGAACAGCACCCAGAAGATTTCGATTAACAACGTAGATGCTCCTGGAAAAAACACCAACCCTTTCAGGCCGTTTCTTTGCGGCCATCGGGGCGCTGTCCTAGCCTAATCCGACCGTCCAGCCCGTCAAGTTGATTGCCATCTGGTCGGCCACACCAGAATCCTGAAGCAAATGCCAACCGAATTCCGGCTGCTGTCGTTATAATCGGACCCGGAGGCTGTTTTGCCAGGTTTCAGCCCTGAAATCCTATGGTGCCGCCAATGCGGCAACTAGACTGGAAATGAGCTGTTGAGACCAAACTGGGCCACGAAACGTGTTGTGACGTGCCCCCCCTTTGAACTTTGAGATAGAGGTAGCAGCCGGATACTGATGAGTTTCAAGATCGTAAAGCAAGTTCTACAAGCGATGGCTGTGGCCGGACTGTTTCTGCCGTCTCAAAGCGTTGACGCGCAGCTTCAGGCGACCACACGCGGCCGACAACTGGCCCCTGACGCGCTGCATGTGATTGCCCCGGCCATGGAGTATGGCGAAACCTTTCAGGGGCCCGTGGATATCGCGTTGGGAAGCGATGGCGAACAACTGAATTGGACGCCCAATGAAGAGCCGGTTACGCAGACGGCGCTCCAACAACTAAAAGGCGTTACTTTCCGAGGAACGGTTCACTGCTTGGAGTTCGCTTTCAAACCGGTGCGCATGATCGAAGTCACTTTGCCCACCGAAGCTGGCCCGCAGCGCAAACTGATTTGGTATTTGATTTACCGTGTTCGCTATTTGGGCAACGATTATCGTCCGGCTCCGAAACTGGATCAGTTCGACAACCAGACATTTGAAACTCCCGACACGGTAGCCACCAGTTGGGTCCGTTTCATGCCCAATTTTACGTTTCAGGCCAAGGGCAAAGTCCAGCAGCGGACGCTGGACCAAGTCCTGCCCGCAGCCTTACCTGCGATCGAAGCCAAAGAGCGCATTGGCCAGCCGCTGTATGATTCGTTGTCCATTCAGCGCCAAAAGATCTCCATCAGCGATCCGGCTGACGATCAGGCTGTATGGGGGGTTGCCACTTGGGCGGACATCGACTCGCGCGTCGATTATTTTTCAGTCGAAGTCCGAGGGCTGACCAATGCCCAGCAGATCGTCCAAGAAGCTGACCAGCTCCAATACTTGCAGAAGATTTTGGTACTGAATTTCTTCCGTCCCGGTGACCTGCTTGAAGAGCAGGAGGATCAGATTCGTTACGGAGTTCCGGCCGTCAATCGCGTTGACGGTTTGCGAGAAGAGTTGAAACGGGCGATCGCCAATCGAGAGTACGAATTGTCGATCGTCAGTGGCGGCGAAGTGCAACTTCGGTCCCAGGAATTGATCAAAGAGATCGCCCAAAGTCTGCACGGTTTGGGCGCGGAGCGGATTCGGACCTATGGTTTGGCGGGTGGAGCCGTTTTTTCACTACAGGCGACGGGCCAGGAAAAGACCATCCAGGACGCTATCCAGCGGCAACTGGGGATTGGAGTCAAGGTGGTTGATCGAGCCATTCCGCTGGGCGAAGTCATTCGCAAGGCTGAATTAGCAGGCGATGAGCGCCAACAGGAGTATGTTCTGGAGCAATATGGGCTGAAAGAACGACTTGATTACTTCTGGACCTATCGCTAAGATTTCTGCTTCCTCTGGGCCGGTAGTTATGTAGTCACTGCCTTGGCCAGAACGATCTGGTAGCGACCTTCACCATAATGGTCGGTTAGCTACCTTCGCCAGAAGGCGGGGTTAGGTTCCGTCCACGCTCTGGCGGGCGTAGCTATCCGGAATTTGAATGGAGCTACTGGTCGCGCCAGGGGATTTAGTCGTCGTTGTCGCAGTTTGGGATGATTTGTCATGGCACATAAAAAAGGTCAAGGTTCAACGCGCAACGGGCGCGACAGTAACGCTCAACGCCGCGGGGTGAAGCTGTATGGCGGTCAAGCCGCTCAAGCTGGCTCCATCCTTGTCCGCCAGGTTGGTACCAAGTTTCGCGCTGGCCGCAACGTGGGCACTGGCAAAGATTACACGCTGTATTCTTTGGTCGAAGGTGAAGTTTACTTTGACCAAGAAGGCAAGCGAATCAACGTTCGCACCGCAAACTAGCTTGTAGCTTCTTCAACGCGCGTCGGACATCATTTATCGCAGGCAGCCGATGCCGGCATTGGCTCCATCTGGTCCGACCTATCCATGTTCGTAGATCGAGCTGAAGTAGAAATCCTAGCGGGCCGTGGCGGGGACGGTTGCGTGGCCTTTCGTCGCGAAAAATACGTGCCGCTGGGCGGCCCCAGCGGTGGTGATGGCGGCGACGGTGGTAGCGTGATTGTCGTCGCTCGCGAAGGCGTCAATAGTCTGGTCGCTTTTGCTCATCGCAAGCACTGGCGAGCCGAAAACGGATACCCGGGACTGGGATCAGATCGCCATGGCCGTAACGGCGAGGATTTGATTATTGAAGTTCCTCCGGGCACAATGATTATGGACTTGGCCAGCGGCATGACGATCTGCGATTTAGTGACCGACGGCCAACGCGTGACAATTGCTCGCGGCGGTCGGGGAGGCAAAGGCAATACGCACTTCAAGCACTCGACTAATCAAGCCCCGCGCGAGGCGACCAAAGGTGCCAAGGGTGAACAGCGCCGAGTCATCTTCGAGCTGAAGGTCATTGCCGACGTAGGGCTGGTAGGCCTGCCCAATGCGGGCAAGAGCACGCTGTTAAGCCGCCTGTCGCGGGCACGACCCGAAATCGCCAACTACCCATTTACCACCAAGTACCCCAATCTGGGCTTGGTCACGGTCGACCTGCAACGCTCGCTGGTCATGGCCGACATTCCCGGCCTGATCGAGGGCGCTGCCGGCGGTGCCGGCTTGGGCCACGATTTCCTGCGACACATCATGCGCGCTGGAATTCTAGTACATCTCGTCGAACCGATGCCGATGGACGGCTCAGATCCGGTGCATAACTACCAAGTCATCCGCCACGAACTTCACCAGTACAGCCAGCAACTCGCCGAACGACCTGAAATCGTGGTGATTAGCAAAGCTGAATTACCCGAAGCGGCAGAAGCTCACGCCAGACTGAAAGCTGCCACCGGTCGCGACGTCTTACTGATCAGCGCGGTCACCGGTCAGGGGCTGAGCGATTTGATCTATCGCGTCGCGCAGCAATTGGACCAGCAGGTAAGCGCGGACCGGGCGACATCGTCCTAGCGTTCAGCGCGGCAGTGGTTACTTATCATCCGCCGGTTTTTGACCGATGGCAAATAGGCGATTGCGAGTCGAAATGAACATCCGCTGGTTGGCAATGGTGGGAGTAGTGTAGACGGCGCTCTCCATATTCCATTCGCCCAGCAGTTCTTTCTCGGTACTTAATTTGAAGATGGCGATATCACCATCTTCATCACTAATGTAAGCAACGTCGTCCACGATGGCTGGTGCCGCCCAACAAGCAGCGAACATGTCATGAGTCCAGTGAGGTTGCCCGGATTTAGCATCCAAGCAGTGTACCAGACCGCTGAAATCGGCGATCAATAACAAGTCATCTTTAATCGTCGGTCCGCCGCAAGCGCGGTGCATTGTGGATTCGAATTCTTGGGGGTTCGAACCTTGATAATGCCAGATCATGGCCGAATTGGGATTGTCGCGCTCGATGTCACCATCGGCCTCAACCAGGGCTTGCAGCCGCTTGGGCGCGATGGGCGTACTGGGGTCAGCTTGGTTGAAGACCAACGTGGGACTCACGTCACCGCGTTTGGTCGGTTCGATACACCAGAGATGCCCTGGTCCTTCACCGTATTCGGGATCCTCGCCTACAGCCATGTACACACGGTCGTCATAAACAACGGGTGGTGCAATGATGTGATTGCGATTGCCCGAACCACCCGCAACGTACCGCGAATCCTTGGGATTACAATCGAATTTCCACAACAGTTTAGCTTTTCCATGGTCACCTTGGGCATCAAACGAATACAGCCAGCCATCGCCAGCACCGAATAGAACTTGACCGACTCCGCCAAGCACCGCGTAGGCGGGTGAGGACCATTGCCCATGCAGTACGCGCAGGCTAGGCGTGTTGTCGGACCATACCAAAGTGCCAGTATCGCGATTCAAACAAATCAGGCTTGGGGCATCATCTGTGTTGTTCTGCTCGTCCACGCCTTGGGATGTACAAACAAACAGCAGTGGGCCGGCACAAGTCACTGAGCAGTTGGCCATGTAGCGCTGCGAGACGCCCAATGAGTCCATCATGTTATATGTCCAGATCACGTCGGCTTCGTCGGTGTTTTCATTGGGCTCTCCCTTGGCACCATCGTTTTTCCGGTCGTAAAAGCCATTGGTGTCCAGGCAGGCCACTTCGCCGCGACTGGTCACATACCACAGCCGCTCGCCGTCCACTAACGGCGTTGAACAGATACCTTGGTCGGGCCAGTCGTGTTTCTTGCCCGACTCCAGTTTTTCACTGGAGTGCTGCCACAGAAATTTTCCATCTTGTTCGGAAAAGCACAGCAGGACACCCAAGTCTGTCGTCTTGGGATACCGGGCCACATAGCCCCCACCGTTGTTGGTTCCGACGAACACTCGACCATTGGCCACTACCGGATTTCCGTAGGTCGTCGAACCCAATGGAACCGACCATATAATGTTGTCGCCCGACGCCACGTCCCATTGGGTCGGAATATTGGCTGCTCCACCAACACAATTGCGGAGCGAGGAACCGCCCATTTGCGGCCAGTCGGCCTGGCCGACGCTGAATTGGGAAATCAGCTTGCGTGTCTCGGCGACGGCATCGTACTGAGCGTTGGTAAAGCCTATGGTCCAGCAAGTTAAAGCTGCCAGAAACCAACTACTGAACAAAACTCGAAAACGCGTGATCGGTGTCATAAGGTCGCAATCGTTCTAGCGCTGTGGATGAAAGTCCGTGCTGCTCGTCAACCGGCAGCCTAAACTGCTTGGCCAACGATCCCCCACCATAAACACAGACTTGGCTCACGTAAAGGTGATGGCAAACGCCTTGAACCTAATTCGTGGGCAGCAATTCTGGCGGCTTGTCAGTATACTGAGGGGCCCCCGGCCAGCAGATTATCCACTACCGCGAGCCTCCTGCACTTGATTGTTCAATTTACCGTCACCGAGCAGATTCCCTTTCCAGCGCGAACCGTGCTGGGCGTGGTGCAAGCCGCCTTGAAGGTGAAGCGAACAGTGGCTCAGCAGCTTGTTCATGAACATGCCGTTTCGTGTCGCGGGCGCATTCTTCTGCATGGGCATCAGCATCTGCAAGTCGGCGACATGCTGGAAATCGACTACGCTCCGCAACCCATCAAGATTCGCACCATCAAGACTCGACAGGTTCAGCGGTTTGAAATCGTTTACGATGATGCCGATTTTGTTGTTGTCAATAAACCGGCGGGAGTGCTGACTGTCCCCACGACGAAAGGCGAATCCAACACGCTGCAAAGTCAACTGCGCGGCTGGCTCAACCGTCAACAGCCTGGTGCCATGGCTGTCTGTGTCCATCGACTGGACCGGTTGGTATCTGGACTCTTGGTATTCGCCAAGACGTATCCGGTAGCCGATCTGTTGCGAACGCAATTTGCCAGTCGCAAGCCGCAGCGACTGTACACGGCGTTTGTCAGCGGGCAGGTGGCTGAAGATCAGGGAACGATCCGTAATTACCTGGCTACCAATGAACAGCTAACACGCTATTCATCAGACAATCCGCAAGCCGGTGAATTGGCCATCACCCATTATCGAGTCATCGAGCGTTGGCGCGACATAACGCAACTAGAAGTTCGCCTGGAAACTGGACGACGCAATCAGATACGCGTTCACTTGGCCGAGCACGGGCATCCGATTTTAGGTGACCCAAGATACGGCCCGGAAGAAGCGCAGCATCGCCTGTGGCCCTACAAACGCATCGCCCTACATGCCGAAACATTATCCATTCTGCATCCCCAAACTGGGCAACTTCTACGCTTGGTGGCCCCTTGGCCCCAAGAATTCCGCGATCTAAAACGCAAGTTAACTCCGCGAGCGCAGACGTAGTTCGACGCCGCCTGAATGCTTGCGCCGCTGGAATGCGTTGGTCAGCCTCTGTAGGATAATCAGCCGCCAACAGAACTAACTTTAGAAACTTGTGCTTTGGATTGGAAAGGGTTGGAAAGAGGTAATGGAACAGTCGTTCGTGGCGTGGGCTCAGGTGCGGGCTCGACGTTTGCCGCAGGTCAAGTTGGGGATCGGTGATGATGCGGCGGTACTGGCAGCGGGGGCGGACGACTGGGTGGTCACGACCGATTCGCTCATGGATGGTACGCATTTTCGTCTGAGCGAAACATCAGCAGCGCGAATTGGTCGCAAGCTAGTGAATGTCAACTTGAGTGACTTAGCTGCGATGGCGGCTGAGCCCTTAGCAGTGTTTTTGACTCTGTGTTTGCCGAATTCCAGCCCCAACGCAGTGCCGGTCGATGCGTTGGCAGCTGAACTGTACGAGTCGGTTTGCGATGTGTGCCAACAGCATGGCATTGCGCTGGCTGGTGGTGACACCAATTGCTGGAATGGTCCGCTGGTATTGCACTTGACGGCCATCGGCAAGTCGGTTGGCGGAACCGTGTGGACTCGATCGGGGGCCAAGCCAGGTGATCTTGTGCTGGTTACGGGTCCGCTGGGAGGTAGTTTGTTGGGCAAGCACCTGGATTTTCAACCGCGACTGGATGTTGCCAGGCGACTGCGCGAGAGCTCGGCTATTCACGCCGCCATGGATATCAGCGATGGGCTGAGTATCGACCTGCTGCGGATGTGCGATGCATCGAACTGCGGTGCAATTGTCGATCTGGAGCAGGTGCCGATCAGCCAAGCTGCTCAGGAAATGGCCTTGTCCGATCACAAGTCGCCACTGGAACATGCCCTGGGCGATGGCGAAGATTTTGAATTGCTGCTGGCTGTGGAACCGGAGGGACTTGCCCAAGTGTCCAGTCGATTGGAAGGTGTTTGTCGGCCGGTAGTGTGCGGCCAATTTACTAGCCGTACCGGATTGTGGTCACGCCAAGGCTCCCGAATCGAACAATTGCCTGCGTCCGGTTATGTGCATGGGCAGTAGTTACCGTCGCCAGTGCGTGTGTGGTGGGTTGGCACTAGCCGAAACTGTTGTCCCGAAATTTTTTTGAGAATCCAGCAGTCTTCACACAATGGTTAGAGCCAAAGTAGATCGGCGAACTTGCCTCACCCGTCACCCCCACAGATTGGAGAGTAAATTCTTTTTCGGGAACTGATCTGACTGGACGGTCGTCTACCCTTCCCAGTACGGCTCATCGGTTGAAGCGATGTAACCGTTCACACCCGTGGTGGGTCAGCGCGGGGCGGGTCACCTGCCCCCAAAGTAGATGGCCTTTGTCGAGAAATTTTCGAACTGAAGTCCTACTTGCTCGGCCGCTTGTCCCACTCGACAAACCCCTGAACGGTTACCCAACGATCGCGTGGCTCCTGGCCTGCGCCGTCAAACTATTCTGGCTGACAAGACTCTATTCCCCACAAGGAGACTAATGATGCTTCGACTCCGTCTCATGCTGGCAGCCACACTGAGTTGGCTCATGTTGGTTGCTGTGGACGTCTCTGCCCAAGGCGTGTTTATCTCCTCTGGCGACCGACCGATTCCCCTGCCGCGGCCAATCATTCCGGAGCCGCCCAGCCACCGTCACTCGTCGTACAAGATCCAAGAGTTGGCCATCGACGCTCGGATCAACGACCAAATTGCACGTGTGCAGGTCTCACAAACACTGGTCAACACCGGAAACGTGCAGATGGAAGTTAGCTTCTGCTTTCCGTTGCCACACGATGGAATCATCGACAACATGACTTTCATGGTCGATGGTAAAGAGTATTCCGGAAAGCTCTTGCCCGCCAAGGAGGCTCGGCAAATCTATGAAGCCCATGTGCGCCGCAATCAAGACCCGGCGCTGCTGGAGTGGATCGGCAGCGGGATGTTTCAAACCAGCGTCTTCCCGCTGCCACCGGGTGCGCAGCGTAAAGTAACATTCCAATTCACCCAGTTGCTACCGCGCAGTGATCGCCTGACAGATTGGCTTTATCCGCTGGCCACCGCGCGCTACACATCGCAGCCAATCCAGTCGCTACGGCTATCGGTCAACATTGAAAGCACCGCCAAGATCAAGAGCCTTTACAGTCCCACGCACGCCGTCGACATTAAGAGATCCGACGATTTCCATGCTCAGGTGAGCCTCGAACTAAAGTCCACAATTCCCAGCAGCGATTTCCGATTGTTGTTTGACACGGCGGACCAGCAAGTGGGAGCTAGCTTGTTGAGCTATCGACCCGACGCCAATGACGATGGCTATTTCCTACTGCTGGCTAGCCCCGAGGTTCCGTCTACAGCTCAACCCGTGACTGCCAAAACAACCATTTTTGTTGTTGATCGCTCGGGCAGCATGTCCGGCAAAAAAATCGAACAGGCCAAAGGTGCTCTGCGATTCATGCTGAATAATCTCCGCGAAGGCGACTTGCTGAATATCGTTGCCTACGACAATGGCGTCGAGTCGTTTCGGCCCGAATTGCAGCGGTTCGACGAACAGACTCGTCAAGCGGCGTTGAACTACATTGACGGCCTGTATGCCGGTGGCAGCACCAACATTAGCGGGGCTCTCACCACGGCTCTGCAGATGATTCAGGATGACCAGCGGCCAAGCTACATCGTGTTTCTGACGGATGGCCTGCCCACCGCTGGTGAAACTAATGAAATGAAGATTTGCCAATTGATCAGGCAGAACAATCCGCACCGCGCCCGGATCGTCAGCTTTGGCGTGGGCTACGATGTCAATTCGCGGCTGCTGGATCGCGTGTCCCGCGACAACTTTGGGCGCAGTGAGTTTGTGCGTCCCGATGAAGACATCGAACGATCGGTCAGTCGGCTGTATCAACGGATGAGTGCACCAGTTATGACCGGACTGGCATTGAGCGTGCTGCTGGACGATGTTCAAAGCCAATCACCCAATCAAATCAACCGTCAGTATCCGCGCGAGTTGCTGGACCTGTTTGCCGGTGATCAATTGGTTGTCGTTGGCCGCTATAAAAACAGTGGCTCGGCTAAGGTTCGTATCGCGGGACAAGCGGGTGGGCAGACGACGAATCTGGAATTCAGTTCGCATCTTGCAGCGTCTGGCACCGATCAACGCATGGCATTCATCGAAAAACTGTGGGCTGCACGAAGAATTGGGGAGATTATCGATGAAATGGACTTGAATGGCCAAAACCGCGAGTTAATCGATGAATTGGTTGGATTATCGACTAAGCACGGCATCATGACTCCCTACACTTCGTTTCTGGCGGATGAGACGCAGCCTGCCAGTGGGCTGTCAGATCGCCAAGCCAATGTGATGCGCGCCCAGGATTCACTGCGGCAGTTAAGCTTGGCGGATGGACAGATGGCGTTTGAGCAGCGGCAGGCCAAAAATCAAATGCGTGAAGCTGCTCAGGCACCCGTGGCTGGCGGTTTTGGCAGTACTGCCAGAAATGCAGCCCTACCAGCCGGCGCTACCGACAGTTCCGATGTTCACTATTCAGTTCGAGCTAATTCGATTCAAAACGCAGGTAATCAAACGTTGTATCGACGCGGATCACTGTGGATAGCCGACAATGCCACCGATATCGACCCGGAGCGCGAGCAGTCCAAGATTCAGACGGTTGAGCGTTTCAGCGACGACTACTTCAAGTTGGTTGCTGCCAACAGCCCCGATGAAAATGCTGTACTGGCTCGCCAGCTTCCCGGCGAGGAAATGCTGATTAAACTTCGAGGTCAGTATTTTAGGATTCGATAGCTGCTCACATGAGATTTCGGTAGACGCTGATGGCCGTTTACGGACAGGACTTAGCCTATGCTCACGACACCGGCTTTGGCCAGTTGGCCAAAGCCGGTGGCCAAGTGTCGGTCGATTTACTGCGGCGCGGCGGTCAGCAGCCAAGCATGGTGCTGGACATTGGCTGCGGTAGTAGCATTGCCAGCCAGGTGCTGTCTCAGAACACCCATGCGGTGTGCGGCGTTGATCTCTCCGAGGCACCGACGAGATGGCTCGTCGGGCGTGTTCCTGCTGGCCGGAGTTGTCGTAGGCCGAAACGCTAGAGCTTCTTTAAGCGGACATGCTTGAACTGAATGACCATGGGAGGACCGGTGTGAATCTGGAAAGCCAGTACACCGCGTTCGGCCGCCTTGGTTGCTTGATCATCGATCGTTTCTGACATGAGTACGTCGTTAATGTAGTGGCTCAGTTGGTTGCCTTTGGCCACGATGCGATATCGATTCCATTGACCAGCGTGAATCTTTTTTCCGAGTTCAGCCGCATCACCAATCGACTCGACAGTCTTCTCGCCATCGGAAGCGATCCGAACTCGCTCGCCGCGTTGAGCCAGAATACCGCGGCCGCGCTCCTCGTAGTTGATGCCCGAGTAAGTCAAATTGAGGTCAATGTCGGCCTGATATCCGCCAACAATGAATTTCTCTTCATTCACGACGCGGCTGCGGTACTGGATGCCCGAATTGCCGCCGGGATTTTTTTCGTCGCCAGCGGTCAGTCGATATTCGAGTTCCAATTGAAAATCGGCTACTTCGCCAGCCTTCCAAATCAGAAATGTATTGGACTTGATCGGTTGCTCAGCCGAAGTACGACCCGTGATGGCACCATCTTCTACGCTCCATAGGCTCGGGTCGCCCGCCCAACCGCTGAGGTCTTTTCCGTTGAACAGTTCACGAAATGCTTCTTGACCTCGTAGAACTGGACATAAGCACAATGCAAGTAATGTGGAAGGCAGTACCCGTCGCATTAATAAAAATCCTTAAGCTAGTTTAGCCAAAAAGGTGATGTCGGCTTCGGAAATCTGGTCGCATATCCAGTCTGCTCATTGTAAACCAGCGAAGGCGGTTTCCAAGCCAGCCAATGTCGTTACGGGATGAATTGTCGCGGCATTTGACAGTCGTGACACGCGGCAGCCGGTTTGCACAGTTGTCGTGAGAATCTTAGAATAGAGGGTTAAGCGTTCTATGGTTGGCTCGCAATGTGCCTTGCCGTGTGCCGTATGCAGCAGCGGATGGTGATTGCAGGCATGGCACAGAGAGGAGCTGTGCTGCAAACCGCTAGCGGAGCGAATACGCGCAGCCTTTAGTGCAACTTAAGAGAGTAAGTAGGTAGCTTCATGTCGGATCACTGCGAAATTGACTCGGTCATGGTGGAGAAGCGGCTGTTCGCACCGTCTGCGGAATTCAGCGCTCGGGCACGTATCAAGAGCAGTCAGGAATACCAACTGCTTTACGATCGCGCGGCGGCCGATATCGAACTGTTCTGGGCCGAGGAAGCCAAGCAATATCTACACTGGTTCAAGCCGTTCACGCAAACATTGGATTGGCAGATTCCGCTGGCCAAGTGGTTTGTGGATGGGAAGACCAATGCCAGCTTCAACTGTTTGGACGCCAACTTGGCGGCGGGCAAAGGTGATAAGATCGCCATCCTATATGAAGGAGAACCGGGCGACACGCGGCAACTGACCTATCGCCAACTGCACGCTGAAGTGTGTCGTTTTGCCAATGTGCTCAAGGGGTTAGGCGTTGGCCAGGGCGATGTCGTCAGCATTTACATGCCGATGACGCCCGAGTTAGTCATTGCCATGCTGGCCTGCGCGCGCATCGGCGCGGTTCACTCGGTGATCTTCGCCGGGTTTTCTGCCGAAGCTATCGCCGATCGCAATAATGATGCGCAGGCCAAAATACAGTTGACCAGCGATGGCTTGTATCGCCGTGGCAAAGTGCTACCGCTGAAGGAGACGGTAGACGAGGCCCTGGCCAAGAGTCCTACGGTGGAAAAATGTGTCGTGCTGCGCCGCGTAGGCAACACGGTCAGCATGCAGTCGGGTCGCGACTTATGGTGGCATGACTTAATTCGCCAGGCCAGCGACAATTGCCCTGCCTCCGAACTGGATAGCGAAACGCCGTTGTTCATTCTATACACCTCAGGATCGACGGGAAAACCGAAAGGCATTCGTCATACGACCGCTGGATATAACCTCTACGCGCGGCGCACATTCGAATGGGTCTTTGATCATCGTGACGAAGATATCTTTTGGTGTACGGCTGATTGTGGTTGGATTACTGGACACAGCTACGTGGTCTACGGACCATTGACG
The DNA here is from genome assembly GCA_019636385.1 of Pirellulaceae bacterium. Taxonomy (NCBI): domain Bacteria; kingdom Pseudomonadati; phylum Planctomycetota; class Planctomycetia; order Pirellulales; family Pirellulaceae; species Pirellulaceae bacterium. Next base: position 233,294 of record JAHBXT010000001.1, read on the forward strand.
GCAGGTGCCACGATTCTGATGTACGAAGGGGCTCCCAACTTTCCTGCCGAGGATCGCTTTTGGGCGTTGATCGAAAAATATCGCGTGACCATCTTGTACACCGCACCCACCGCCATTCGCGCCTTCATTAAATGGGGCGACCAGCACGTGGACAAGCATGACCTGAGCAGTCTGCGCTTGCTGGGCAGTGTTGGAGAGGGTATTAATCCCGAGGCGTGGATGTGGTATCACGAAAAGATTGGCGGTGGACGGTGCCCAATCGTCGATACGTGGTGGCAGACAGAGACCGGCGGCATCATGATGTCGCCGTTGCCAGGTGCGATTGCAACCAAGCCCGGCAGTTGTACCAAGCCACTGCCGGGCATTAGTCCCAAGATCGTTTCCGAAGATGGTCAAGCGCTGCCACAGGGTCGAGGCGGGATGTTGTGCATCGATCAACCATGGCCCGGAATGTTGCGCGGCATTTGGGGCGACGAAGAGCGCTATCAACAGCAATACTGGAGCAAGGTTCCCGGCATGTATCTGACCGGCGATAACGCCAGGCTGGATAGCGACGGTTACTACTGGATCATGGGGCGTATTGACGATGTAATTAATGTCTCTGGCCATCGTCTTAGCACAATTGAAGTCGAAAGCGCGCTGGTCTCGCACCCCGCTGTTGCTGAAGCTGCCGTGGTGGGCAAGCCCGACGAAATTAAGGGACAAGCCATCGCGGCTTTTGTAACCCTGCGCGGCCAAGCGTCCGAAGAGATTCGTGCTGAACTAAAGAGACACGTTCGCAAAGAGATCGGAGCCTTGGCACAGCCAGACGACATTCGCTTTACCAATGCGCTTCCCAAAACCCGCAGCGGCAAAATCATGCGGCGATTGTTACGCGATATTGCTGCTGGCAAGACGCAGACCGGTGACACATCGACGCTCGAGGATTACACGGTACTAGCTAAGCTGCGCGGCGATGAAGGCTGACGGCACGGTCGTGCGGTCCTGTCGGCGAATCGTTTGCCAACCAGCGGATTGTCACCATGGGATACGAAAGACGGAGTAGAAAGTGAAGAATCGCGGTTGGATTGCTGTTTTGATTTGGCTGGTTGCCTGTAGCAGTGGCCAGGGCGATGAGGTCAGTCAAGCTCGGGCGCTGTCGCGCGCGTTTCGTGCTTCCGCAGAGAAGGCCTTGCCCAGCGTGGTGACTATATTGACGCGCTCACGGTCAAGCGGTGGCGAGGACAGTCCGCTGCTAAACCTGATCGGTGGCGCGGATGCCCAAGTATACGACTCAGTGGGGTCTGGCGTGATCATCAGTCCCGACGGCTGGATACTTACCAATCATCACGTGATCGCTGACGCCATACGATTGGAAGTACGATTGCCCGACGGACGCCGTTTTTTTCCTGAGAAGACTTTATCGGATGAAAGCAGCGATGTGGCCTTGGTAAAGATCGAGTCGACCGAAGATGTTCCGGCTGCGGAGATAGGCAATTCCAATGAACTGGCAGTCGGGGATTGGGTGATCGCGATTGGCAGCCCGTTCACGTTGGAGTCTTCGGTCAGTGCTGGCATCATTTCCGGCATCAATCGTCGTCGCAGTTTGTCGCGCGGCGTCGAAGGTCAATTCTTGCAGACCGACGCCGCCGTGAATCCCGGCAACTCGGGCGGTCCGCTGTTGGATTTGGAAGGGCGCGTAGTAGGAATCAATACAGCCATCTCCTCGCTGTCTGGGGGCTTTCAAGGTATCGGCTTTGCCATCCCCATCGCGCGGGCCATGTGGATCAAACAAGAGCTGCAGACGTACGGCAAGGTTCGGCAAGCACTGGCCGGCATCCGCGTGGCGACAGTGTCTTACGACGATGCCAAACAGTTGAATTTACCACAATTGTCCGGCGTGACTGTCGTTTCAACGGTGCCGGGGCGCCCCGGCGAGGCGGCCGGCATTTTGGCTGGCGACGTGATTTTGACTTTCGCTGGTCACAAAGTGGGCAGCGATACGGAGTTTGCCAGTTTGGTCCAGCAGTCGCCCATCGACCAACCGCTGACGCTTGAAGTATTTCGCAACGGCGAGAAGTTGGAATTGACCATTCAATTGCAAGAAAAACCATAGATGCTCACAAATCTAGCGCGGCAGAGGCGAACTTCAGTTGAGTGCCTGGTGGGTCTACTGTTCCTGCTGGGCAGTACGATCTGTGGCACCGGCGCTTATGGACAATTCCAAGCGCGCGCCGTGACGGAAGACTTGTTTCTGACCGCACCGCGATCGCTGCAGCGTTTGCTGGCCGAGGGACGCTCAGCCATCGCCGACGGACGCTATGCCGAGGGCATCGGTGCTTTGGGAGCCATCCTGCAAGATGACGACCAAACGCTGCCCGAAGACTTGCGCGGGCGCGATTTTTTTCTGGGTCGAGCCACCAATGGCATCTACGCGCAAAGCCTGAAGGGCGAGGTGATTCGAGAATTAAACAAGCTGTCCCCAGAAGCGCGCCAAATCCTGGAGGTGCAGTTTGGCGTGCAGGCACGACAATTATTAGATGCTGGAGTCGCAGCCGGTGATCTGGTGGCGATTGCCAGTGTGGCACGGCGGTTCGTGCATACCCAGGCCGGCTACGACGCGATGGTCTTGCTGGCTCAGTTCAATCTCAGCCACGGATTTCCATTGGCAGCGGCCGATACGCTGCAATCACTGTTGGATTATCCTGCCGCGCGAGAACGCTACGGAGTTCGATTGGCCTTTCATGCCGCTTTGGCTTGGCAACAGTCGGGCAAGACGAGTCGCGCCGAAAAAACACTGGAGTTGGCCGGGCGTGATTTTGCTGGCCAAAGTCTTCAACTGGCCGGGCGGCAAATTCCCATTGAAAACGTTGGCGAAATTATCAAGGTCATCGGCAACGATGGCCAAACTGGAATTACCGACAATAGCACCCCGGATTGGCTTACCACTGGCGGTTCGGCGGCTCGCAACGCTACATCAAAGATCGGGTTGCCACTGCCCAACGAGCGCTGGGAGTGGTTTATCCACAGTAGCCGTCCTGAAGGCCAAGCGCTGCGGGAAGCGGAAGAGACGATGCGCAAGGCCGGTGCCGTATTGCTGCCCAAGCTGGAATTGCGAGCCCTGGATAATACTATCGTATGTCGGAACAATGACGCAACAATCGTTGGGCTGGATTTTGAATCGGGATTGTTGGTTTGGAGACGTCCTTCCAGCGCCGGTGTCGCGCCGCTGAAGCGCGGAGCTTGGGAGAGCGGTGATCAATCGCTGTCAACCGATTTACTGAGCCGAGTTTGGGGAGCCACTTCTTTCGGCAGAATCACCTGCGATGCTCATCGATGCTATCACGTGGTACATCTGCAAGACGAAATGGAATCGACCCGTGGCATGGGCGGCATGATGAGCCTGGCGACCAGTCGCCTAGAAGGCATTAGCTTGGCGCGACAAGGAGCGATCTTGTGGAGTATCGGGGGCAGCGATAGCGACGAACCGCAGTTGTCGACGGCATTCTTTTTGGGGCCTCCGCTACCCTATGCTGGCCAGTTGTACTCGATCGTCGAAAACAATGGTGAAACGGAGCTTGTCGTGCTCGACCCTGAGACAGGCAAGTTGCAGTGGCGGCAACAATTGGCAAGCGCTGCCATGATGCCCATCGGCTTGGACCGCGCACGCCAATCACAAGCACTGACTCCCAGTATTGCCGATGGAGTCATCATCTGCCCCACCGGCGTGGGAGGCATCGTAGCTATCGACTTGCTGACCCGCAGCCTGCGCTGGGGAGCGACTTACGCGGTGCGTGGTGCAATGGGCAATTTTAATAGTCCACTGCTCGGGCAAGATTACCAGCCTCTGCAAAGCCGCTGGTTCGACGAAGGGTTGATCATCGAAAATGGCTTAGTGGTCTTCACTCCGCCCGAATCTGATCTGGTAGTGTGCTACGACCTGCTGACTGGCGAAAAGCTGCTGGAGCGCAAACGCGGCAATGCCTGCTATGCGGCCGGCGTGGATAGCAACAACTTGATTATCGTTGGACCAGATCGCACCGTGGCTTATGACATTCGCAAACGCGAGCCGCGTTGGGAGGTCGCCTACCCCGATGGATTGACTTTGGCGGGTAGAGGCATCTGGCAGGACGGGCAATTGATGCTGCCGCTTACCGGTCAGCGCGTGATCGAGTTGGATCTGCGACAGGGCAAAATCTCAGGCGCCTCCACGGTGGCGCAGCCGCTAGGCAATCTGTTCGCGCATCGGGGCCAGTTGCTGTCCATTGGTCCCAGTAGCGTTGTTGCCTACTATACGCGAGAAGCGCTCGAGCAACAGATCGAGCAACGTCTTGCCCAAAATCCACAAGACGTTTGGGGGCTGAACTACCGTTCCCAGCTCTTACTGTCGCAAGGCGACACGCTCGCAGCCCTGCAACAACTGCTTGACGCCTACGCCGTCAATCCGGAGGACGATGAAACGCGATACTTTTTGGCTGATGCGATGCTAACAGGCTTGCAACATGACTTTGAACAGTTTGCCGCCTATGCCGAACAACTGGATCGTGTCCTGCTAACCGCACCACAACGCATGCGCTACCTGCAACTGCTAGCGCAGGGTTTGTCGCGACGAGGAGATTTCCCAGCAGCCTTTAAGCGACTGTGGGAGATCATGCGTGAGCAGCAGTCGGCATACATCGCAGGTGTCCTGTCGCGCTCGGATCGCATCGAGTTGTCATGGCAACACTGGGTAAATCTGGATACTTGGCTGGCCACTGAATTGGCGCGTTGTTATCAATCGTGTAACGACCAACAACGACAGGAAGTCCAGTCGCTAATCGACGCTGAAATTGGTCGCATCCGCGGAACTGTTTTGCCGGTACGACGGCAGTTGCTGCGCAACATGGCTCAGTTGCCTATGACGGACAACGATAACCTTGAATTGGCTCGAGCCTTGCTTAACCGCGGTGAACAGACGCAAGCCGAACAGTTGCTGTGTTGGTTGGCCCGCAGCCAGGATGCCGATAGTCGCCGGTCTGCTCTCGAACTGCTCGGCCTTAAAAACCAATACGACCAAGCTCTTGTGCGCTCGCCGTCTGGCGACTTCACAAATTCGGATTGGCGGACAGGTGTTGTGCAACGAGATGTCGAAAGGGTTGACACGGCCATCTATTCTGTTGGCCGCCCGATCGAAATGATTGCCAGGCGTTTTGGAAGACCGCCGGTGGCGATTGGTGTATCCGAGGGTGCTCTAGCGCTGTCAGATGTGGATGGAAATCCTTTAGTCAACTTGGTCTATCGAGCCGCGACCTCTGATTTAACCGGCAACTTCATGACAGCGGAGCTGCGTGGCGGATTGCTGTTACTGGAAACAATGTCCGAACTGATGGCCTTCGATATCTATCGCGGCTTTCAGCGTTCGCCGGGACAGGCGTTGCTGTGGCGCAGCTCGTTGGACACGGCCGGTCCTCAGGAAGCATTTCAGCCAGCCCAAATGATGGTATCTGCCGACGAACCACTAGGAATTCAAACTAGGCGGCGCAAAGGCGATGGCCGCAAGTACGTGGAACTAGGTCCGTGGCTGGCGACGGTCAAGATTATGCAGAATGGTCAATCGGTAATAGGATTGGACCCCTACACGGGACGGCAACTCTGGTCGCGCGATGGTTACTCCGATCAGGTGCGATTTGCCGGACATTGGGAGAGCGATCAATTGGCAGTGGTCAATCCGGCCAACGGTAAGACCGATGTACTGGACGCACGCGATGGCACGCTGCTACGACAAAGTGAATTTTTGGTCGGCGAGATGCACCAGCGGCTACTCGATGATCGCCTCGGTCGCTGGAATGCTTGGTTTGACTCTGGCAACTGGCTGGTCGACTATCGTAGCGATGATGCCAGTTCGCGTGTTTGGCTTCGTGTGTGGAACCCGCTGACCGAGACGGTGTTACTGGAAAGCAAGCTTCCTAAGTCTGCGCGTGCTACACACTGTGATCGACGGCTGTTGGTCGTTTTGGAACCACCCGAAAGCCTGGTTGTCGTCGACTTGGAATCGGGAACTGTCCAACGGCATCAAGTTCCTATTGAGCGCGATTTGGCCAGCGTCGGTGTGATGCGATTTGCCGATCAGTGGGTTGTCATATCCAGTCGCAATGCACTGTCTCAACGGGTTCACCTGGGCCAGCCTGAGTTGCAGGCCAATGGCAGCCTGTATGCTCTTAATGCCGACGATTTACAGCTCAGTTGGAACCAGCCCGGGCGGCTGATGAATTTTGCGATACCATTGCAACAACCGCGCAATTCTCCGTTCCTGGTTGCCTATCGCTTTGCAGCTCAACAGGAAGCACCAATGTCGGCCGCTCTGGTTTTATTGGACCTGCGCAGCGGCCAGCTAGCACAGGTTGTGGATGGACTTAACGTCAGTGGCAGAACATTCGGCATGCGGCTTCGACCCGAAGAACAACAGATTGTCGTAGCAGTTGGCGAGCAAAACTTACGATTTCATGTTACTGACCAGCCGCCGCCACCCGAGCCTGTAGCGCACTTCGGCGGCGTCTACGAAAAGCCTCGGATCATCAAACGCGACGAGGCCACGTTGTTCAAATAGCAGACGTGCATCCTTGATGCGCTAGTTTGCCAAACAGCGTCGCACCGTCTGGCAAATGGTAGGCTACATCCAGCATGAGATACCAAGAACCTCAGCGAATAGTCGTCGCTTTCTTGGCGGTTTTGTGCGTCGCGGCTAAGTAGCGGTTTTGAACTACCGAGCCAGGAGCCTCCTGGAGCCACATGCCGGAATCGCTCGGGCTAGGTTCAATCTCGATCAGCTCACCTTCGCCTATCTGCTCTGACGACGGTGCCTCAGGCGGACGTGTTTCCAGATAAGGCCTGATCCAGGCTGGAGGCGGTGCAACAGGTTTCGCAGGTGGTGGCTTTCGAACGACTTCTGGTTTGTTTTGGTTCTTGGTTGGCTCCACGTCGGTGGGCGAGGCCTGTCCAGCTCCTTGCAGCGAACGATTCAGAATGCTTTCAGAATGAGGCACGCCTGGAGTCAGTTGCAGAAACTGTGCTCGCTGATGAACAGATTCCGGAGGATGGTTGACATAGTCTGCCGCATAGGGATACAGCAGTCCTTGGCTGGGATAGCGACTGGACGGATGACGGTGCGCGACAATACTGAACCTAGCGTCATGATGACTGTGATAGCTATGGTGTGACCAACCAACGCCCCAATACCTGCCAATAGTATTGGCCATTGGGAAACCATAATCCACCGCTTGGGCCGTAGCGCCATGCATGGCAAGACCCAACGCAATTACCTTGACAAGCTTGTTATACATGGAATCCATTCCCATATGACAGCGACTTGGTGACACACGCAGCGCATTGAGAATCCATCGACCAGCGCCCCTGCCATCCAGCAGAAAATTGCTGGAACTCGGGTAACGAATCCTGTGCTGGTTGCTTGAACTCAGCAGGCACATTGGTTTGTTTGGGAGTTTTGTATCGGTTGTAATGGCCACAACGCACTAATACCCCGCTACGCCAATTGACCAATCTGCTGAAATGTCTGACGCAGCGCGGGATAAAGTCCCTGATAGATCGGGAACAATTGATCGTACGTCCGCACCGCAGATTTTTTTGGCGGAGTTCGTTTGACAACTTCGATAGTCGCCTTACAGGCTTCTTCAATATTCTTGAATCTGCCAATTCCCACTGCCGCTAGCAAGGCGACGCCATAGGCCGGACCTTGTTCGGCGTTGATGGAACACGCCGGTTGGTCCATCACATCAGCAAATATCTGTCGCCACAATTGGCTTTTTGCTCCGCCACCGCTGAGCCGCATTTCTTTGATAGGCACGCCCAATTGCTGAATGATCTCCAGGCTCTCCCGCAGGCTCATTGCCACACCTTCCATGACGGCCCGGGCCAGATGTCCGCGATGATGTTTGCTCGTCAGTCCCACAAAACAGCCGCGTGCCAATGGATCGGCATGTGGTGTTCGCTCACCTGCCAGGTAGGGCGCGAACAACAAACCTTCACTTCCTGGTGGCACCGACAGTGCTTCAGCGCTGATGGTTTGATAGGCATCGCTGCCACGTCGCGTGGCTAATTCGCGACATACATTTTCTACCAGCCATTGCAGCGACCCCGCAGCCGACAGAGTCACTCCCATCAGATGCCACTTGCCATTTACTGCGTGACAGAAGGTATGCAACCGACCGAGCTGATCAAATTGCGGCTGGTCCGAGTGCACGAACATCACCCCGGAGGTACCCAATGAAGCCGTCATGATGCCGCGTTGCACGATACCGTTTCCGATGGCTCCGGCTGCACAGTCACCAGCACCGCCAACCACTTGGCAGTCGCTAGTCAAACCTAGCTTCTCGGCTACTTCTGGAAGTAGACTGCCCGTAACCTGCTCCGATTCGTAAACTGTACCCAACATACCGACATCTAGTTGTAATTTCCCCAACAGCTCTTGTGACCATTTTCGATTGCGAACATCTAGCAGCAACATTCCGCTGGCATCGCTGACGTCGGTTGCCAATTCTCCAGTTAGTCGCCGACGAATCTCGTCCTTCGGCAACAGCACGTGCGTTAGCTTTTCGTACTTGCGCGGCTCGTGATTGCGTAACCAAAGGATCTTGGGGGCGGTGAAGCCGGTCAGTGCCGGATTGGCCACCATGCGAATGAGTTCGTCACGGCCCCCGGCCAGCGTGGTAATTTGGTCGCACTCACTAGCGGTGCGCTGGTCGTTCCATAGCAGAGCCGGACGCAATACTTTGCCGGCCTTGTCCAAGAACACCGAGCCGTGCATTTGCCCGGACAGCCCGATACACTTGACCTGTCCACGAGCGACTCTGGCTTGCTTGATAACCGCGCGAATGGTCTTTTGCGTTGCCAGCCACCAGTCTTCTGGATCTTGTTCGGTCCACAGCGGCTTAGGCATGGATAGACCATAGCTGGCGGAGGCTTCAGCTAGAATATTTCCGTCGGGGTCGATCAACAGACTCTTCGTCCCGGACGTACCAATATCCACGCCAATGGTAAAACTCATCGCCGTATCTCCGCTGAAGTTTTCCGACTGAATCTTAGTTCGGAGCGTACAGCGCATCCTCACCCTGCATTCCCCGCCTGATTATGACAGTTTTCTCGTACGTCTACTACCGGCCTGACTACCCACGCGGGTCAAGGAATTGAAAAGCCGCTGGAGTCTGCTGCGGTGCGCTGGCTAGAAGTTTGACGTCGAGTAGAATATCGTTCTACCAACTGAGCCAACCATCAGTCCGTCCAGCTGAAGTCTGTCGTCAAATGTCTATCACTCGCAATCCCACTCGATCCGTTCGCATCGGTAGCATCCACGTTGGTGCTGCCCACCCGATAGCGGTGCAAAGCATGACTGCCACCTCCACGCAAGATGTCGCTGCCACTGCGGCGCAAGTCAACGATTTGCATGCCGCTGGAGCTGACATTGTGCGGATTGCCGTAGATAGCGAGCGCGACGCGCTGGCCTTGGCAGAAATTCGCCGTATGACAAAGGCTAACTTGAGCATCGATCTGCAAGAGAATTATCGGCTGGCCGAAAAAGTTGCTGCCCACGTAGACAAAGTTCGTTACAACCCAGGGCACTTGTACCATCACGAAAAGAACCGAACCTGGCAAGACAAAATCAAGTATCTGGCGGATGTTGTGGGCCAACATGATTGTGCAATTCGCATTGGTGTGAACTGCGGCAGTGTCGATCCTGCCGTGAAGGCCCGTTTTGATCGCCATGACGATGTCGGCCCTATTCTGGCTAGCGGCCTGGAGCATGCCGAGCAATGGGAGCGGCTGGGGTTTACCCGATTTGTGGTTTCGCTAAAGGACAGTAACCCCTCAACCGTCGTGAAAATCAATCAAGCCTTCGCTGCGCAGCGCCCAGATATTCCGCTGCACTTGGGAGTCACCGAGGCCGGCTTGCCGCCAGATGGAGTCATCAAGACGCGCATTGCCTTCGAGCAACTGATTGGTCGTGGCATTGGCGATACACTGCGTGTATCGTTGACCGTTCCCAACTCGCGCAAGTCGGAAGAGATTCAGGCTGGTCGGCAGATCATCGAAGACATCTACGCTGGTCGCCTGCGAAGCGTGGTGGCTCTGGACCCAACGAAGCTCAACATCATCTCTTGTCCGAGTTGTTCGCGCGTCGAAAATGAAGCTTTCGTCGAACTGGCCCAACAGGTGAAGGAGATGACACGCTATGCACAAGACTACGCGATCACCATTGCGGTCATGGGATGCCGGGTTAATGGTCCTGGCGAAACCGACGAAGCCGACTTGGGACTGTGGTGCGGTCCAACGCGAGTCAACTTAAAGAGAGGAGAAGAGTCATTGGGTTCATTTGCCTACGATGAAATTCTCGGGCGCTTGCGCAGCGAATTGGACGCACTGATTGCACAAAACTCGTGACTCAACTTGCCTGCAATTTCTAGGATGCCTCAGGCGCGCCCGAGGCAACTTGTTTGCTAATGCCAACATCATGCAGCAGGCGACCAAGATCGTTTAACAGCAAATTGTATGAGCCCGCGCCAGCCCTCGACTTGTGTAAGCAGAGCAAGGCCTGAGCGGCTGCAATCTTACATCTACCAGTATCAATGCCTGTACCGAATGAAATCAACATGAGCAAACAATTCAGCACAATTCCCAGCGATGCAGAGTTACAAAGTTTAAACCGCGACCTGAGCTTTCACCCGGTCCACAACGACCGACCTGTTCGACTGACCGCCCAGCAGATCGACACTTACAATAGGTTGGGCTACGTGGCACCGCTGACAGCCTTTGGCTCCTCAGAAATCGCTGCGATTCGTAGCTATTTCGATCAACTCTTACAGCGCGTTGTCCAGCAAGGGGGAAACAGTTACTCGATTAGTTCAGCGCATCTCAAATATGGCCCGGTGTACGACATTTTGACCAACAAACAGATTGTCGATCACGTAGCGGATTTATTGGGCCAGTCGGTGATCGCATGGGGCTCACATTTCTTTTGTAAGATGCCGCATGATGGCCAGTCGGTTGCCTGGCACCAAGACGCCAGTTACTGGCCGTTGTCACCCTCCAAAGCGTTGACCGTCTGGCTGGCGATTGATGATGCCGATCAAGAGAATGCCTGCATGAAATTTGTGACCGGTTCGCATCATTTTGGTCACATGACCTTCCGCCCGAGTTCTCCTGACGAACACAACGTGCTCAATCAGACGATTGACAACCCTGAGCAGTACGGCAGCATCGTCTTAGACGAACTGCAGGCCGGGCAGTTTTCGATTCACAGCGACTTATTGCTGCACGGCTCTGAGGCCAACAACTCGGATCGCCGCCGCTGTGGGCTCACGCTGCGCTACTGCAGCGCCGATGTTCGCGCGGCCCTGGGTTGGAATGAAAAGGGAGTCCACGTTCGAGGGTCCGACCCCAGCGGCCACTGGAGCAACAACCCCAGGCCAACTGCTTCGTAAAACATGATTCGCGGCTGACCACCCCGCCCGGCCTACCCGACGATCTGGCGCTATAAGCGACAATTGCCGATGGAGGTTTCCAAGATAGCCGAGGCGCCGATGGCTTCTAAGCGTTCCATAGCTTCAATGACTTCTTTGCGACGGACCATGACGCGGACGCTGCACCACTGTGGATCCTCCAGCGCGCTGATGGTCGGTGATTTGAAACCGGGTGTGACCTGTTCGGCGTCGGCCAAACGCTGCCGCGGCACGTTGTATTCCAGCAATGAATAGTCTCTGGCGATGACCACACCTTCCAAACGGCGAATGATGCGCTCGGCCATTTCCGGCTGACGTCGTTGACGGTTCTGAATCAGTACTGTTTCGTAGGATCCGATATCGGCCAACACTCTCAACCGATTAGCGGCTAACGTACTGCCGGTCTCGACTAGGTCAACGATGGCTTCGGCCACTCCCAGCGAAATCATGATTTCGACTGAACCTGACAATTCCACCAGGTGCGCTGCGACGCCGTGACCTTTCAAATACTCGCGCGTGACATTCGGAAAGCTCGTAGCGACTCGCTTACCTGCCAGATCACTGAGCGAGCGCGTTGGGCCTCCATCCGGTACACACAGACTGAGCTTACATCGGCCAACGCCTAACGTCATCCGAACTTCATTGTCTGTCTGGCTCTCCTGGACCAAATCGCTGCCGGTAATGCCCAAATCAATCGCACCTTCGGCGCACAGCACAGGAATGTCGTCGGTCCGCAGGAAGATGATATCGATTGGCAATTGCTTCACAAGCGCGAATAGTGTTCGTTCTTGGCGGCGGAATTGAAGTCCGGCTTGGTTGAGCAATTCCGAGGCCTGCTCGCTCAATCGTCCTTTACTAGGAATGCCAATTCGCAAATTCTGGTTCATCGTGGAATCTGTCAATGAAAAAAACGCAAAATGAATTCAAGAGCGGTGGTCAGGAGGTTGTTGTGGGCAAATCTGCGGGTGTTCGCTGCACAGCTAACTTGTCACCCGTGACTCGATTTGGTGCGTTGACGCTTTTCTTCCAGTCCGGATTTCCCCTCACGGCGGGCCAACTCGGTGCGCAGCTGGTCCAGGGTAATGCCACGACTGGCAAGAAGAACCCACACATGGTAGATCAAATCGCATGCCTCGTAAATCAAATGACCATTGTCTGGGGGAGTGGTTCGCTGAGCAGCATCGACAACTTCCGTCGCCTCCTCGGTGATCTTGGCCCCCATTTTTGCGACGCCGCCTTGGACCAGCGTGGTTGTATAAGAACCTTGTGGCAGTTCATGCACTCGACGGTGAAGCTCCGCCATCAGCCGATCTAACACGTCCCGATCCGTAGTTTCTGTCATCGCCCAACCAGCACCTTGCCTACGTGAATGAAAGCATAGATTATAACCTCACAAGCCAACTTTGACACTTCGCTCCAAGCAAGATATCTTTTCTAGCCCAAACGCGAGATCGCGTGACACGCGCAAACAACCTCCCTGGCCAGTCCAACCCGCAGTTCTATGAAAACGCCATCGTCTGACTCCTCGACTACAGCTGCATCGGCAGCCCAAGAATTTCGGCATTGGGTATTACCTCGGCTGGCCAATTGTTGGTATTTGACTGGACCGACTTCCAGTGGCAAGAGTTCGTTGGCTGTGGCCATTGCCCAGCGTTTAAACGCAGAAATCATCTCCATGGATTCGATGGCCATCTACTGTGGCATGGATATTGGGACCGCTAAACCGTCGCCGGAACAGCGTCGGGCTGTGCCTCACCATCAGCTTGATATCGTCGCTCCAACCGAGATGTTCAGCGTCTCGAGCTACGTATCCAGCACGCATCAAGTGGCCTCACAAATCCACGCTCGCGGTCGCAACGTATTGATATGTGGCGGAACGCCGCTGTACCTCAAAAGTCTACTACGCGGATTATTTCTGGGGCCCGCAGCCGACTGGCAGTTTCGTCAGGCCATCGAGGACGACTTGGCCATTCACGGAATGGAAGCTCTTCGCGATCGCTTAAAGCAAGTCGATCCGCTGATGGTATACAAACTGCATCCGAACGACAAACGACGGATGATCCGCGCCTTAGAGGTTGCTCGAACCACCGGCCAGCCCCTGAGCCACTGGCAGCAGCAGTTTGATATCCCGGCGCCGGTCCAACAGTGCCCCACATTGGTACTTCGATTAGAACGGAGCTGGCTGCATGAGTTGATTAACCAACGCGTGCAGCGGATGATTGACGGGGGTTTACAGGCCGAAGTCGATGGGCTGTTGGATCGCTACGGCCAACTAAGTCGCACCGCCGCTCAGGCGGTTGGCTATCGCGAAATGCTGGATCGGCGAGAAGTTCCCGTGCCGATCGACGAAACGATCCAGCAGATTCGCGCGCATACTCGACAGTTCGCGCGGCGACAAGAAATCTGGTTTCGCGGGCTCAGCGAACTCCAGTCACTGCCGGTCACGCCCGAAAGTCAGCTTGAAGAACTCGTACAACAAGCCGTACAGTTCTATACCAGTTTTCCTCAACAGCCCACGTGACGACTCAGCGGGCAGAGTGTCACTACGCCCGTCAAAACGTGGAGGATAAGGCTACCCAGGCAATTCCAGCGTTTCTATGTTCCACAATTCACTCGCCGACTGGCGGCTCAGTTGTTCAATGGCTTGGCTTGTCCGCCACAACGGGTCACCGGCCAACCGCCAGTATTCGGGGACAGGTGCTGTGCCAGACGTGTGCACGGCGGATTGTGGATGCCGAAACTCGATGCGCACAGCATGCAGACCAAGCGGTTGTTGGCGTCGTTGGTTCAAATTCTGTGATTGGACTTCATCAAATTTCGCTTCGGCCCAATGCAGTGGACGCTCACACAGGTGACCGACGCTGGACGTTGCTCCATAGAGCCAGTCCCCAGCGACCGGCCAGCCGCGTTGCGACAGCTGCAGGCGAATTTGATGCATCCTGCCGGTCAATAAGTGGATCAACGCCAAACTGTGGCCATTGCTGCTCACCATCGGCCTGATGGTGAGTTCGGCCAATCGTGCCCCGTCCGAACCAGCAGCCACTATCTGTCCGCGCGGTTCGTCTTTAACTTTGGTTACGTAATCAGACCAACGCTGTACTGGCCCCGTCAGGTCGCCTTCGACCCACGCTAAATAGTACTTTTGTACCAACCGATGCTGGAACTGCGTGCCGAAACGCTTTAGTGCCCTTTGGTTACGGGCCACCAAGACCACTCCGGAAGTCCCACGATCCAGGCGGTGGGGCAGCCCGACAAATGGAACCCCCGCATGGCAGTCTCGGGCTTTGATTTGTGCTTCAAGCAACGATTGCAACGACTCAATCCCCTCGACAGCCTGTGTCAGCAAACCAGCCGGCTTGCTTACCAGCATAAAATGTTGCTCGTCGTGGAGGATCGGAATCATAGCTTGGATCGTCGGCGCGATTCGAAAATGGTCGCGATAGCTGACTGACTAGGTTGCAACGCCTGGCGATTGAATGAGCGCGAAAAAAAACGAGGAGCCCCGGCCATGAGAACAAAAAGGACGACGACTTGTTCTCAGTGAGCTCCTCGTTAACCATGGTTTTAGTATGCTGATCGAATCGGTCAAGTCGCTCTCAAGATTTTTTTGCAAGTCGTTGCCGCTGCCAGTAAGCCAGCGGACGCGATTCGTGTCGACAACCTGGCGCGCTACGACACATTAAACTATGATGATGGTTGTGGAGACATGGTCGCCAACGCGTGAGAGCAGCATGTAATTTGTCGTGCATGTCGCTTGATGTTTGTGCGTCATCCGTTGTCAGTGGAATCGTTGCAAGAGGTTGAACCGTTAGTGACAGAATTCGATGCAGATTCTGAAGCCGCTGCTGAGGCCAGCTTGGACCCAGCGCAGCACGCAGCACTGTCGCTTGGATTTCGGCGAGCTGCCGAGAAGGTCCGGTCGTTTCCGACCTCGCCCGGTGTGTATTTGATGAAGAATCATTCGGGAACCGTCATTTACGTCGGCAAAGCCAAGAATTTGCGGAGTCGGGCGGGGAGCTATTTTCTAAAAGCTGCGCAGCTCGAAGCGCGCACCGCCGACTGGATTCACGAAATCTGTGATATCGACTACTTGGAGTGCGATAGCGAGGTCGATGCCCTCATGGCCGAAAGCCGACTGATTAAGGATATTCAGCCTAAGCACAACAAGGAGCAGAAGGACGACAAGAGCTTCCCGTACCTGATGATTACGACTCGCGAGGACTTCCCGCGCGTCGAGATTACTCGGCAACCACCGCCGAGCGGCGTGAAGTTGTATGGGCCGTTCGCGAGTGCTGGGGCGCTGCGTGGTGCTGTTCAGGTATTACAAAGAATCTTCAAATTCCGCACCTGCTCGCTGGATATTGAAGCGGCAGACCCGCGTTGGGAATGGTTTCGGCCCTGCCTACTGGCTTCGATCGCACAGTGTACTGCCCCCTGCAATCTGCGCATCACCAAAGACGAATATCGCCAAGACATTCGCCGTTTGCAGACGTTTTTAGAGGGCGGCAAACGCAAATTGCTGAAAGAGTTACTGAACGACATGCAAGCGGCGGCTGCGTCACTACATTTCGAGCAGGCGGCGCGATTACGTGACGAAATTCAGATGTTGGAACGACTAGACGAACGTGGTGAGCTGGACACGCATGCTCAGCCCCAAGTGTTCTACATCGACCCCAAGAAAGGCTTAATTGGACTACAAAAGATACTAAAACTGCCCAATCCACCACGGGTCATTGAAGGTGTGGACATCGCGCATTTGGGGGGACAAGATACGGTGGCCAGTCTGGTTCAATTCCTGGACGGCCTGCCTTTCAAACCGGGATACCGCCGCTACAAAATCCGCGAAGTTCAAGGCGTAGACGACTACAAGTCGATTCATGAAGTTGTCTCGCGACGATTTCGGCGTTTGAGCGACGCTCAGGAGGTGTTTCCTGATCTGCTGTTGATCGATGGCGGCAAAGGTCAACTGGCTGCCGCTCTGGCCGCATTCCGCGATCAAAATATCGAGCCGCCGGTGCTGCTGTCGTTGGCCAAGCAGGACGAAGAACTGTACCTGCCCGGCGACCGCCAACCGCTACGGCTGAGCCGCCATGCCTTCGCGCTGCGGCTGCTACAATATGTCCGTGACGAAGCACATCGCTTCGCACAGCATTATCATCACATCTTGCGGCATAAGAACCAGTTTGACTCTTAACAGTCTATTCACTACGGTTGGCAATACTTTGCTGGCGATTGGCTTGTGCCTGGCGATTGCTATTCCCCTGGGGCTCGGACTGGCCATGCTGATCGGGCGCAGTGACGTATGCGGACGTCGATGGGCGACGATCTGTCTGGCTAGTCAGTTGGCGGTTCCGCTGTACGTGGTAGCCGGTGGATGGAGTGCTGGAGTTGGCTTGCAAGGCTGGCTGCGTCTGGCTGATTGGTTGGGTCCCACCGGGGTAGGTTGGATGCAGGGTTGGTTGGGCAGTCTACTAGCGGTAGCCATCATTCATGCTCTGGCCGCTGTGCCAGGTGTGTGCTTGATTCTGCTACTTGGATTATCGACCAGCGATTCCAGCCAAGAGCAGGTCGCTCTGTTGGAAGGTGGCCCGCTGACGGTAGTTCGTCACGTGTGGCTGCCGAAGATCAGAGTTTGGATAGCTGTGGCAGCCGCCTGGTGTGGGCTGGGGTTGCTGACAGAAATGGTAGTTTCCAATCTGTATATGTTTCCCACGGTGACCGAGCAGGTCTACTTGGACTTTAGTCGCGATACGATTTCGCCTGTGACCTACGTTGCCTCCGTCGGACTGTGCATGTTGCCGTTGCTGCTGGCCGGGCTGGCAATTGGGCGGCGCTTACCGGCTTTGAACGATGTGCTGCAACGTCCACAATACTTCCCAGCCATGACGATAGCCCTCAGGCACTGGAGACTACCGCTAAGCCTGCTGATGTGGGGCACGTTGTTGGGATTGGTTGGAATTCCGCTGTTGAATCTGGCGATCAAAGCCGGCTGGCAACCTAGAACGTCGCCCAATGGGCTAGTGAGCTATGGTTGGAGCGGTGTGCGGTTTTGGCAGACCGTAGTAGAGTCG
Organism: Pirellulaceae bacterium; assembly: GCA_019636385.1. Taxonomy (NCBI): domain Bacteria; kingdom Pseudomonadati; phylum Planctomycetota; class Planctomycetia; order Pirellulales; family Pirellulaceae; species Pirellulaceae bacterium. The sequence continues at coordinate 250,833 of JAHBXT010000001.1, forward strand.
GTGACACTATTTCGTAGCGAATTCTATTGGTCCATACTTTTGGCCACTGCGTCAACACTCATGGCCGCCAGCGTCGCCTGTTCGCTGTATCTGCTGACCAGTTATTTGGACAATCCTGTGGCGGAGAGTGCCGCCGGTGGTCGCCGGTGGACCTCGCGCGTGATCGTGCATGGAATCATGTTGTTACTGATCACGATTCCTGGACCCTTGGTCGGCGTTTTGGTTACCCAGTCCCTGAACGGCTCGTCCTGGCCGTGGCTCGGACAGCTCTACAGTACGACGCTGATTGCACCCATTTTAGCGCAACAGTTCCGATTGTTGCCCGTAGCTTGGCTGATGATCTGCGGGCTGGTTGGCAGCACGGCGCGACGCACCTGGGAACTGGCTGGCAGCGACGGACTGGGCTCAATGGCAACACTGCGCCGTGTGGTTTGGCCGCATGCGCGCCGTCCGGCGCTTGCACTGGGATTGTTGCTGGCTCTACTGAGCATTGGTGAACTGAGTTGTTCGATTGGCGTTTTGCCGCCTGGCGTTAGCACGCTGTCGATGCGTCTATTCGAGATTTTGCACTTTGGCATGCGCCATCAAGATTCAGGACTATGCGGAATTCTGATACTGTTGGGCTGGCTGTCCGCCACGGTGATTGCCCGAACGGTGTTGCGAACACCAGCATAGTATTGGGCTTGTGCCTGGCAGTGGATTCTGAATGACTATTGCATGCCGCTGATCGTGGCGGTGACTCATGATTCGACAAGCTGACTATTGAAAATCGCTGCAACATGGTATCTTAGCTGCGCCCAATTCGCGCCAGGGCAAGTAGACGCGGCCTCATCGAAGCTACGGACGCCAGATGGAGGAATTTGGCTCACCCACCGTCTGGCCACGGTGGCTACGGGAGTGATAGTATTGGCCACGCGTCACTGGCCTTGGACATCATCTAACCGATTAGCGCATTGATGCAACATTCGATTGACATTCGCGTCCAGTACCACGAAACCGATGGCCAAGGTCGAGTGCATCACGCTCAGTATTTGAACTATTTGGAGCGCGGGCGCGTTGAGTTTTTGCGCAGCGTGGGCTACAGCTATCGCGACTTTGAGGCAAGTGGATTGATGTTGGTAGTCAGCGAACTGAACATTCGCTACCACGGAGCTGCGTGCTTTGACGACCTGCTAAGATTAACCATTCGACTCGTGCGTTCGCGAGGTGTCAGAATCGATCATGCATATGAGTTAAAGCGAGTGGAACCGGCAGAAGCAGTGGAGCCGATGATTATTGCGGCAACAACGACTGTAGCCTGCGTTGATCGACAGGGCAAAGTAGCTCGACTACCCCATTTTTTACGAGCGTTTTCCAAATAACCCTGCGGTGACTGGTCGTCGGCGTCGCGGGTTCAGTCCTAGGCAATTCATGGCACAGGAAGTACCAGTATGAAACGTCCGCGACCGCACCTCAACGATGCCCGCTCGAAAATCGTAGCTACCATTGGCCCAGCCTGCAATAGCGTTGAAGTTCTGAGCGAATTGGTTAATAGTGGAGCGGATATCTTTCGCATCAATGCAGCTCATGGTGGTCAAGCTGACTTCGAGCAAACGATGCAGAAAATCCGGCAAGTTCGCGAGTCTACCGGGTTTCAAGTAGCTACGCTGCTGGACTTGGCTGGTCCTAAAATCCGACTTGGCAAAATCGCCCAAGATCCGTTGGAAGTCGAACCGGGTATGGAGTTGACTTTCGTACGTGGTCAGCAATCGACCTCGGCTCACGAGCTGTGCAGCAACTATGAACAATTGGTCGATGAATTGATGGTAGGGAACTCGGTGATGCTGGCCGACGGTACGATCGCTTTGCAAGCCGTCAGCAAGCAGCACGACCGAGTGACCTGCAAAGTATTGACCGGCGGCACCATCCGTAGCCGCCAAGGGATCAATTTACCCGGTGTGACGCTGAGCGTCAGTGCGATGATGCCAGCCGATGTCCAAAACGCGTTGTGGGCGGCCAACAACGAAATCGACTTCCTGAGCCTCAGCTTCGTTCGCAGCTCGCAGGATGTCTTGTCGCTGAAGAACCTAGTCGCATCGCTCAACTCCAAGGCGCTGGTCATCGCCAAAATTGAAAAGCGCGAAGCTCTGCAACATTTGGAAGCCATTGTCGACGCAGCCGACGGCATCATGGTGGCTCGTGGCGATCTAGGAGTCGAAATCGACGTTGCTGAAACTCCGGTAGCACAGAAGCGGATTATTGAGGTCTGTCGCCAGAAGCTCAAACCGGTGATTGTGGCGACGCAGATGCTCGAGAGCATGCACGAGAACCGCCGACCGACGCGGGCCGAAGCCAGCGATGTGGCCAACGCCATCTTGGACGGAGCCGATGCCTGTATGCTGAGCGGTGAAACGGCGATCGGCAAATATCCAGTGCAGTCTGTCGAAACGATGAATCGCATCATGGTCTATACCGAGCAGATGCTGAAGGATCAGACGCCGGATTTTTCCGCCAAATTCCAACCGATCGATGCGGTGGATCCGATTACCAGTTCAGTCACATTTCGCGCATCGAATATTGCGCAGGACATCGGTGCCAAGTTGATTGTCGTGGCCAGCAAGAGCGGCAGCACGGCGTGGGTCAAAGCCAAGCAGCGCAACTGCATTCACACGCTGGGCATTAGCGACAATCAGGCGACCCTGCGCCGCATGTGCCTATTCTGGGGAATCATGCCGTTGTACATCGAGTCGATGGCCAAGCCGCAGGTGCTAATTGAGCATGTCATCCGCTGGGGCAAGCAATCGGGCTTGTTGGTCGATGGTGACTGCGTCGTCTTTGTCGGCGGCTCGGGGATTTACGAAAAAACCCATAATCTGCTGGTGGTCCACAAAGTTTAAACCCTGTCGCCATGACCAGCGTTCAGCGCCCACGACCGCCCGGTGGTGACCTTGAGAGATATGCGATTGCCGCAGCCACCGGACATGGCCACACGAGAAGATTCAAGGGTCGGCGTCCCGCATTCCTTCGCGACGCGGGACGCCTTGGACCTTGAATCAAAATGCTTGCCGCTGAGGGGACCAGGTTATCCCGCCGCCTTGCAAACGCTACTGTAGGATCCAGGAGGATCAGATCGGTGACAACCTAGCTCCGCAACGGGCCTCGGTGGTGTGCCACTGATCCAGTTGGATTGCACACAGCGTGCCACAAATTATCGGGCCGTAAATATTGACCGAATCCCCTTCACAACAGTCAGCCTAGGGGGAATAGAGGCTTTGGGAGGCCGACGTTCCGAGTCGGCTCGCTGAAATTCTTTGTAAGAATTACAATTCGTAGCGGATTTTTCCAATCGCATTTGCACTTCGGTTGGGGGACGCACAATACTTGGCAAGGGTACGAACGGGAATGGACGCAGCAGGAGCCGAACCGCAGTCGTTGGCGAATCAATACTCGCTACATTCTCCGCGTTTTTGGCACGGCATGAAGACGGAGATATGGTGGCGTTTGGTGGCCGCCAACGGCTTCCGGATTTACCCTCGTCGTTCCCACATCGCGCTGGGCGTGTCGACCATAGGTCCCATCAACAACCTGCTGGCTGCAGTGCAGCATTGGCGATACGGGGCGAGGATCCAAGCCACCGGCATCGAGCAGCCGCCTATCTTTATATTGGGACATTGGCGCAGCGGCACGACGTTACTGCACGAGTTGTTGGTCTCCAATCCGGATTTCGCCTCCCCGACAACCTACCAATGCTTCGCGCCATCTCATTTTCTGATTAGTTCCTGGGTCGCGCGCTTTGGAGGCTTTTTAATCCCCGCCAAGCGACCGATGGACAACATGGCGGCTGGATGGTACCTGCCTCAAGAAGACGAATTCGCACTGATGAACTTGGGCCTACCGTCGCCTTACCTGCGCATCGCCTTCCCTCAGACTCAGCGACTGCATCTGGAGTATTTAGATATGGTGGGACTGACCGATGGCGAGCTGAATCGCTGGCAGAGTGGTCTGGAGTGGTTTCTCAAGGCCGTCACGGTAGCCAATGATGGTCGCCGCTTGGTGCTCAAGAGCCCCACGCATACTGGACGCATCGCGCTCTTGCACAAGATGTTTCCCGGCGCCCGCTTCATTCATTTAACGCGCGACCCGCGCCAGCTTTACGCTTCCACGATGCGATTGTGGTGGTCATTGGATCAAGTGCAATCGCTGCAAAACAGTTACACTCATCCGGAAATGAAGCGTTACGTCAAACTGTGCATAGATCGCATGTACGGTGGCCACTGGGCTGGCCGCAGCCAGGTACCTGACACGCATTTGATTGATGTACGCTACGAAGACCTGGTTGCCAGCCCGTTGGAGACGCTCCGCGAAATCTACTCGCGATTAGGACTTGGCGACTTTCAGCCCGTCGCCGCATCCGCTGAAAATCTCATGGCTGGCTACAAGGACTATCAAACCAACCGCCATCGAACCGACTCGGCCTGGGAGCGCGAAGTCATGGAGCTATGCGCCGACTACGCGCAGCGGTATGGGTACTGATCTGTCGGGTAATCTGCTAGGCCGATGGTCATGACGCGTATAGAGCGACTGTCTGCGCTCCAGTGCATCAATCTGATTGTCGTGTGGTTGTTTCGTCTACGTAGTCAACCTACGAGTATTGCCAATGCAGAGATGATGATACACTGGAGTGGTCTGCTATTGCTATTGAACGGCCGCGTAACTTGCCAGTGCGATTATCGAAACAATACAACTGAGCACAACACAACTGAGCCGAACTATGGAATTGTCTGAATTTACAAATGTGCCTATAGTCGATGTCGGCGGGCTGGTGGGCCAGGGTGGAGATGCAGTGGCCGTTGCCGAGCAGTTGGGTAGGGCCTGCCGCGATGTGGGCTTCTTTTACATTGTCAACCATGGTGTCGCTCAGTCGCTGATCGACCGACTGGAGAATCTGAGTCGCCAGTTTTTCCGGCTTGACCGACAGGAAAAAATGAAGATTGCCATGGTTCATGGTGGGCGTGCGTGGCGCGGCTACTTTCCAGTGGGCGACGAGTTAACTTCGGGCAAGCCCGACTGGAAAGAAGGTATCTACTTCGGCAGTCAGTTGCCACCGGATCATCCCGAAGTGCGCGCAGGAACTCCGCTACACGGCCCCAATCTATTTCCCGATATTGATGGCTTTCGCGAAACAGTGTTAGAGTACATCACCGCCACCACGCAGCTCGGTCACTCGCTGATGTCCGGGATGGCGCTGAGCTTAGGACTTGCGGCCGAACATTTCCAGAGGCATTACACCGGCAATCCGTTGATTCTGTTTCGCGTTTTCAACTACCCGCAGGTACCAACTGCCGCGCAAGATACACAGCCTACCTGGGGGGTAGGGGAGCATACCGATTATGGGTTGTTGACCATTTTGAAACAGGATGACAGCGGTGGATTGCAAGTCAAAAGCCGATCGCGATGGATTGATGCGCCGCCCATTCCAGAATCATTTGTTTGTAATATCGGCGACATGTTGCAGCGATTGACTCATGGCATCTATCGCTCGACACCTCATCGAGTAGTCAATCGTGCTCAGCGTGATCGACTGTCATTTCCGCTGTTCTTTGATCCCGGGTTTCACAGCGACATTCGGCCCATTGAGCAATTAAGAATGGCGGCTCGTGAAGATGATCGCGCGGAGCGTTGGGATCAAGCCAGCGTGCATGAATTTTCTGGCACCTACGGCGATTATTTGCTAAACAAAGTCTCCAAGGTATTTCCTCAATTGCGGCGCGAGGTATTGTAGGAATCATCCCAGGCACGTGCGCAAGTGGTTCTTTGTTTAACCACATCGAAGTTGACCCGGGGCAGGGGGTGATGATCAGAGTTTGACTGCGTCGACGCCAGCCTTCACTTGGATGAACTGCGGTTGCCAATTGCTGATTTACTCGATTCCCTAGCATTTAAACAAAGTTGCCGGCCTGTCTGGAATTTGGAGGATTCTGGTGCAGCGCGCTGGTGGTGGGACCAAAGGTGTCCGACCACTGGCGATCTTGGTGGGTTGCTCGGAGGCAAACGCCGTAAGCGGCGATCGTGTTGAATGCAGGAGAAGCAACGATGGCGGTACCAGCTCGAACGACTCAGGTTACTCCCAAAGTCAATCGCCGGAATCGACAGGACATCTTGGCCAAGCTGGCTGGCCAAGTACGACAATTGGAATTGCCTGGTCGGTGCCTGAGTAAAGCATCGGCAATCAGTACGGGTTGCCCTGCCATGGACAATTGCTTGCCCACTGGCGGTTATGCTCCCGGCAGCATGATCGAATATTTGCGCAGTGCACCGGGATGCGGAGCCAGTTATCTGGCGCTGATGGCGGCGGCATCGGCGCTGCGCGCGGGCAGTGAAAAACATCTAGTCATCGTCGATACGTACCACCAGTTGTATCCGCCAGCCGTCAGTAGTCAGCAGATCGACTTGCAGCAAGTCATTTGGGTTCGCCCACAGTCCATGGCGGATGCGATTTGGGCTACCGATCAAGCGCTCCGCAATCCAGCCGTAGCCGCAGTGGTAGCCGATCTGGAAACATTGGATGCGCGCCAAGCACGGCGATTGCAACTGGCGGCTCAGCGCGGCGGCGGTCTAGGGCTGCTGCTGCGTGGCTTGTCTGCGCGGCGTCTACCCAGTTGGGCCGAAGTCCAGTGGATCGTGCGCAGTCTGCTGCCGCCATCAGTTCAGACCAACACTGCCGCGCTGGCCTCACCACCACTACGACGGCTGGAAGTAGTCTTGGCTCGACTTCGCGGCGGCACAGCCGGGGCGCGACTGCTGCTGGAACACAAGGTTATGGAAACCGGCCTGCAACTGGTACCGCCAACCAGTCCTCGCGCATGGCGGCAGAGCGCACAGAGCCATACTCCATGAATGTTCAACCGATACACGCCCAGCCCACCCAAGCACCGTCCGTGGCGATACCAATGCACCCGACCAGCGGCAAGCACTGGCTGTGCGTTTGGCTACCCAATTGGCCGATCCAGCGCGTTCAAGCCATCGAGCCGGCACTGGTTGGCAAGCCGTTGGTACTGAGCGCTCGCGATCCACGGCGCGGGTTAGTCGTAGCTACCGCCAATCTACCGGCGCGATCACTGGGAGTGCGCCCCGGTATGAGGCTGGTGGAGGCTACAGGGCTAGCCGCGCTGGAGGTCCGATCACATGATCCGGCGGAAGACTTGGAAGCTCTCTGTGGATTAGCCGAACAATCCCAGTGCTTCAGCCCGCTGGTGGGACTCGAACAGTTGGATCGGCACCTATGGGCTGGACGTTGTTTGCATCAGCCCGAGTGTTTATTGCTGGATATCAGTGGACTGGATGGTCTGTTTGGTGGTCAAGCCAATCTATTGTGGCGCGTTGGCGATTGGCTCCGTCAGCAGCACTATTTTGGCTGTTTGGCTGTAGGTAGTAGCGTGGGAGCCGCTTGGGCTTTGGCCAACTATGCTCTAAGATCACCCGCTCTACTGGTGGACAGTCCAGGTGTGGACCTTGGCCAGCAGCCCGTGCCGTCATCACCAAACAGTGCGTCCAACCCAAACTTGGCCTGCCAACAAAGCTTGGTGCCAGCTTCGCGTTATCTGCTGTTAGAGCCTCAGCAGCAAGCCGCGCTGGTGGAACGCTTGCCGCTAGCCGGCCTGCGCATCGACTCGGCGACCATCGCCACGTTGTGGCGTCTAGGACTAAATCGTATCGGGCAACTGAACAATCTACCTCGTGCCGGCCTAGCCAGTCGATTGGGAGAGCAATTGCTGTTACGTTGGGATCAGGCGCGCGGGGCAATCCAAGAATCAATCGCCAGCGTGCATTGTCAGCCTCAGTGGAGCGTCCAGCAGGATTTGGAACTGCCAACCGATCGCATGCAGACGATTGCTGAATTGGTGCGACGATCGGTAGTGTGTTTGTCGGAGCGTTTGCAAAATCGCGGCCAGGGTGCACTGCGTATCACCTGCCGTTTGGACCTCGTCCAACAGCCGTCGCAGGTTCTGCAATTAAGTCTGTTTCGACCGACCTGCGACGGTCAACATTTGCTTGACCTATTGATGGGGCAGCTGGAACAACAGTTGCCGCGCTGCCTGCAAGCACCGCTGTGGCGATTATCATTGACGGCTACCTTAACGGCACCATTGGTATGGCGACAGTTCGATCTGTTTGACAGTGGTCAGACTGCCCAGCGGCATCAGTTAGCCCAACTGGTCGATACGCTCAGCGCTCGACTTGGGCGAAAGCAGGTACTGCAAGCGCGAGTGCAGCGACAATGGCAACCCGAGTTGGCCTACACGCTTCAGCCGCTAACCGGCATCCAGCCCAATGGCACAACACACTACAAGCCTAACCTACGACAACACTCTGCCAATCAACGGCGGCGTGTTCATAGTCCACAACACGCGGCTAGCCAACCGTCCCGAACAACACCGCCTTCACTCTTTGATCCTTCGGACAATCCACGCGAGACGCTGCGCCTCGCCGAGCCGGTGAGCCAGGATCCGCTACGACGGCCACTGCAACTGCTATCACCTCCTGTGACTATCCAAGTCAGCGGCATTTGGCAACTCGCGCGTTCAGCCGCTTCTTCGACTGCTGCCCCAGCCGCACAGCTCAAGTTAGCCGGACAATGGCAGCGGATCATCGTCGCCTGCGGGCCCGAGCGTTTAGAGAGTGGCTGGTGGAAAGGCCCCAGCTCGCGCCGCGACTACTATCGCCTGCTCACCCAGCGAGGCTGCTGGTACTGGATCTATCGCGACCTCTCAACCGGTCACTGGTTTTTACACGGCCTGTTTGACTAGATGCATTGCGTCTCGTAACAAGCGACTATGGCCACAGGTATATTCACTCTTTTCTAACGCTTGGCTGGTGAGGAAAGAGCATGCGACTGGCGCTTGTATCTACTATAATTGTGATGATCGACCGAATGGCAAAGGAACCGATCGGATGTCAACCGTAGCTAAACATTACATTGCAGCTGACGAGTACCTTCAACGCGAGAGGCAGGCCGAATTTCGCTGCGAGTATTATCGGGGCCAGATGTTTGCCACGGCAGGGGTCTCCGCCAACCACAATCTGATTGTTCTGAACGCTGGTGCCAGTGTGCGTGAGCAGCTCAAGAACAAGTCTTGCCGCGCTTACCCGAGTGACTTAAAGCTGCGCGTTGAAGCGACTGGATTGTATACCTACCCGGACCATTCGGTCGTGTGTGGCGAGCCGCAATTGGAATCCGACGCTGCGATGTACTGCTAAATCCAGTCGTGTTGGTCGAAGTTCTTTCGGATTCGACCCAGGCCTATGATCGTGGCAAAAAGTTTGAGCACTATCGAACGATTCCAAGCTTGCAGCATTACGTGCTGAGCGCCCAGGATCGACCTTCTATCGACTGCTTCCCACGCCAGTCCGCTGGCAGTTGAGGATTGACTAGCTGTCAGGCTTTGGATGAAAAGGTTGAGCTGGCAGCTATTGCTTGCCAACTTGCTACCGACGAAGTCTATGACAAGCTAGCCTGTGGTAACGTCGATCGCGAGCTGCATATTCAACTGCCGCACTGGAACTGCATCATCCACGGATTAGCTTAGGCCAGGCTACCTTGCTCCAGCCCCACTTTAACAGTTCAGCGCTTAACAACTGGCCGGTCCAACTCTTGCGATCGACGGCGTAATTATTCCAGACCGTCTCCAAGTACGGCTCGCTGGCCTGAGCTAAAGCCTTCAGTAATCCCTGCTGCTCGATGGCTCGCAGACCTTCCCAATAGTGGTCGATGATGTGCTGCTGATACATATTTCCAGATACTTCCAGACTAACCAGTTCCCCAGGCTCGATGGATTGAATTTTGTTCAATGCCACTAGGCTGATCGTCGCAGAAAGATCCCAAATGGAAGCCTGCTGCTGTTGGGCAGCAAGTTCCATCTGACGCAACAATTGATCGACCTCAATGGGCGACAACAGTTTGTACGGATTTAATTGTGCCACCGTCGCCCGCGTTTGAGCGATTGTCTGTTGCAATCCGGCAATCGAAATAAGAGGCAACTCACAAGTGGCAGCCGCCGTGTGGAGCGCCTGCTGCAACGCCTGAACAAGCAGGTCGGCGGACGGCTGTGCGGGAGTGTGACTAACAATCTGCTGTTGGCGCAGTAGACCGAATAGCTGCTGCATGTGCAGATGTGAGTCGTAGGCAACTTCGCTGAAGATCGCCAATACTGTCAGAGGCGACACATGGAAGGTAGCCAGCGCCGTCATATCTAATAAACTGCCAAACGTGTGCTGGGCTACGAAGACTTGATCGTACGGGCGCTGGCCAGTCGCATCGCTCGGCTCGGCAGCAACGTTCACTGAATCTCCCATGACGTAATCCAGCATCTGCCGCATGAAGATCGAATATGATCGCGAGTTCCGAAAGGCAGATGGCACTAGCCAGTTGGCTGAACCTCGGACCAGTTCGCTGGCATAGGCCCCGGCATTGCGCAGCGTATCAGGCAGACCGGATGAGTACTGATACAATAGCTGCAGCCTACTGAAGGCTTCCCCCAGCGTATGCTGTTCCATGTCGATAGCGGCTGGCAAAGAATCGACCGGGGGCTGATCTGGTACATCCGTCGTCGGCTTGTCCAATTCGCTCATCGCACTCTGTAGCTCTCGTTCCATCCTGGGCTGCGCAAACGTGTTGGCTCCAGAAAAATCAGGCTGATGCTGCGAACCTTTAGATGCCGCCCGCTGTCGATGTTAATCGACGAGCGCACTCGATCAGTCGCTCCATGGGAAACGGCTTGTGTAAATACTGGCTGACACCTAACAACTCGGCATATTGGCGGTGTCGATCGCCTTCGTTGGCCGTAACCATGATGACGGGCAAATCCTCTAGCCCCAATCGGCGAATCTGTTCCAATACCAAAAAACCGCTGCGTTTGGGCATCATCATGTCCAACACCAGCAGATTTGGCGAGATCGTCTCCAGCAGAGCGATGCCAGCATTGCCGTCGTTGGCCATGGAAACTTGGAATCCAGCACTCTCCAGTGCATAACGCATGGATTGGATAATTTCTAAGTCGTCGTCTACCAACAACACATGCGGGCGATCTGGCGGTTGCTGAGGCGACGCCAATTGTGACGTGTGATCGGGTAATCTTGTATTCATTCGATAGAATTTGACCTGTGATCGCCTCGCCTTGCGAAGCCTGGTTTGCGGTGAATTAAAATATTCTAACTGGAAGTCCGAATGGTTGATACTCGGCAAAATGCAGCTCGCTCAGACCTACCCTATTTTTCAACTCTTAAACGCCCAGCCAATCATTGTAGAGTACTGATGGGACAAGGATACTATCGTGAACCAACCTGACTCCACCACCCTGCGGCAGCAGATACTGGATTTCGTGTTCCATCCCAACTATCGACCTAGCAAGGCCAAGGCGATTTGCGCCGGGCTCAAACTACCTGAGGACGATTATCCACATGTTCGCATGACCATTAAACGCATGGTAACCGAAGGGCAACTGGCGTACAGCGCCGGACATTTGGTTGTCGCACCCCATGACGTCAGAGGCAAAGAGAAGCTGACTCGAGGAACCTTTCGGCAAGCGTCGGCCGGCTTTGGGTTTGTCCGGCCCGTTCCCACGGGACAACTGGGGGCGGTAGACGACATCTTTATACCCGCTTCGGCCACCGGATCGGCCATGGAAGGCGACTTGGTTCAAGTCCGGCTGCGCATTGGACGGCGCGGCTCGCCCGAAGGTGAAGTTCTGGAAGTCCTGCAACGCGCCCGCCGGCAATTCACCGGTACCCTGCTGATGGAAAGTGGTCGAGCTGCCGTGCGTCTGGATGGTGTCAACTTTGGTTCTCCAGTCTCCATTGGTGATGTCCGAGGCTTGCCGGTTAATGCCGACGATAAAGTAGTGGTCGAGCTGGTCAAATTCCCTGACGGCCTTCAACCTGGCGAGGGCGTGCTGCTGGAGGTGTTGGGTTCCAGCAAGAATCCAGCTGTTGATACGTTGGCAGTCATGCGCCAGTACGGACTGCAAGAGCAGTTTCCCGAAGCGGTCATGGAGGCGGCTCGTCAGCAGGCAGACCAATTCGTCGAGGGAGACATCTCGTCGGATCGGCGAGATTTGACGCAGCTGCCCACGCTGACCATCGATCCAGCCGATGCGCGCGACTTTGACGACGCCATATCGCTCAACCGCAACGACAAAGGAAATTGGGAATTATCAGTTCACATCGCCGATGTAGCCCAGTTTGTTCCCATTGGTTCAGTGCTCGACCAAGAAGCTCGACAGCGGGCAACTAGCGTCTATCTACCCGATCGCGTAATTCCGATGCTGCCGGAAATCATCAGCAATCACCTGGCCAGCCTGCAACCGGATCGAGTCCGACTGACCAAGACCGTCCTGATGGAGATGACCGATTCCGGCACACTACTCCATCAGGAAGTTTTCAATTCCGCGATTCGCAATCAACAGCGACTGAACTACGAACAAGTCGATCAGTATTTGGCAGACCCCGAACCTTGGCGCGGGCGATTGGCTCCAGCCATCTGGCAGATGCTGAGGGACATGCACTCGCTGGCCATGACGCTGCGACGCAACCGTAACAAGGCAGGGTCGATCGAGTTGTATCTGCCTGAAATCAAAATCGACCTGGACAAATCGGGTAAAGTCAAGGGTGCGCGAATCATCGAGCATACCGAGAGTCATCAGGTTATTGAAGAGTTCATGTTGGCCGCGAATCAAGCTGTGGCCACCTGGTTAGACGACTTGCAAATCCCGTTTCTGCGACGGGTTCACGCTCCACCGGAACGCCGCAAGCTACAAAAATTGACCGAATTCGTCCGCGATCTGGAAATTTCAACTGAGGATCTGCAAAGCCGCTTCGAGATTCAAAAGCTAGTGCACAAGGTACGCGGTAAGCCCACTGAGTACGCAGTGAACTACGCCATCCTCAAGTCGATGAGCAAGGCGGTCTATCAGCCCGATCTGGAGGTACACTACGCGCTGAACTTTGAACACTACTGTCACTTCACTAGCCCGATTCGCCGATATCCCGATCTACAAGTTCACCGCACCATCAATCGACTGCTGGCCGGCCGTCAACCCGTTGGCGATCCGCTTTCAGTGCTGATGACATTAGGCCACCATTGTTCCGATCAAGAGCAGAATGCTGAATGGGCTGAACGTGAAGTCACCAAGATTAAACTGCTGCATTTTCTGAATAAGAAACTGGGACAGACGATGCCAGGCGTCATTACTGGCGTCGTCCCAGATGGCTTCTATGTTCGTGGAATCAAGATTCCGGCCGATGGTTTTGTGCCGCTAGGCAGTCTGCCCCATGATCGCTATCGCTTCGAGCGACATGGGCACGTCATCCAAGGCTTTCGTAGCGGCAATCGCTTTCGATTGGGTGATCAATTGACGGTCAAAATCGAACAAGTCGATCTACCTCGACGAACTCTGTTGCTATCGGTAGTCGCCAATCATACTACGGGTCCGCTAAGTCAGTCCGGCGATCTGGCAGGACGCACAACGGAGCGCCAGCGGCCTGGTGCCGGACGCCGTACAATCCGCTCATCGCGCGGCAAGCAGCACTCAGACGCTTCGGAGTGGGCCTCACGTTCTGGCCGTAAAAAGAAATCGCCATATCCTGCGACTGATCACCCTAGATCAAAAAAGAAAGGCTTCCGAAAGAAGAAAGGCAAGATGTAGGGTGGGACCAGCAGGACAGTCGGTCATGCTGAAACCATGTACCTTCGTGACCTGATGCGCAGCCCAGGAACACCAATACACGGTTGTACTGCCTGGCGCCGGCCCACAACGCGAACTCAGAATCTGGTAGTCTTACACTGCCGGTATTTTTGGGCTACTAGCTACCTTGGTAACACCGCCTTCGTGCTTTGATGCAGTTAGGACCAGCGCGTTGAAGTTAGCGGTTGTAGCCCATTTGCTGTTTCACCAGAATTTGTTGGAGGGTTGATCCGATGAGTCGAACTGCAATTTCTTTGAAAACTGCCTTCGCAACGACACTGGCCCTGGCAGCCAGCTGCCTGCCGCATTGTCAAGCCGAATACGTAACGTTTGGGCAGGGGTACGGATCGAAGTGGGGCGCACCGGAACACGGCACTATCAGCGAGGTGATCACCTGGTCGTTCATGACCGACGGCACACCGCTGCATGCAAGCCATCCGCTACTGGGCGAGGTCACTGGCACCAGCAACATTTCAAACTTAAGTAGCAGGTTCGACGCTGGAGTTTTCGAGCAGCTAATTCAGAATGCCTTCAACACATGGTCGGCTGCCTCGCAAGGCAGAATAACGTTTCTCCAAGTGACGGATAATGGAGCTCCAGCTGGCGGTAATAGCCTCAACAATGACCATCCTGGCTCCTGGGAGATCGATATTCGCGTCGGTGCTTTTACCGCTGCGCCAGATTCCGATTTTGCGTGGCTGGGCGCAGTTGGTTATGGTCCGCCAGGCAACGATCATTTTCCGTTTTTCAAAGACGGCCTGGCCGGAGATATTATTTTTAATTTGAGCCAGCAGTTCTTTGTGGCTCCCGGCAATGAAGGAGATATTTTTTACGATGGTACTGGGCCTTACATCAATGATCTGGAAGGCCTGATGTTGCACGAACTGGGACATGCCGCCATAGGCCTAGGTCATCCCAGCGCGGGAGTTGGCGATGTAATGTTCGTCGATGACTTTCCAGATTGCTGCAATTTTGTCAACCGGCAACTCTCGCCAGACGACATCGCGGGAGCGCGAGCGGTTTACGGTGTGCCGGAACCAGATATCATCAATTATTGGCCCTATCACGTTGCCTACTCCGGTTCCGGAACGCCACCCTGGCATCGCCTTGACGCCGGCAAGACGCTATTCCAAGAGAGCAGCCATCCACAATTGCTAACTTACAACAACTTGATCAACTCGAAGCAGGGCATCAACGGCATACTATTTGACATCAATAATCTGGCAAACGCTGACCACCTGGGCACCAATGATTTCAGCTTTCAGGTGAGCCCAGCTTATGTGTTCAATCAGGCCGATCATCCGCCGGTTGACTGGCAGGCCATAGCGACCGCACCCACGATCAGTGTCAGTGGCAGCGCACCGCATCGAGTGCTGATCAATTGGCCTGACGAGACGATCATGAATCGCTGGCTTCGAGTAACGATCAAAGCCACCTCCAACACCGGCTTGGCACAACCAGCCGTCTTCTACCTGGGACACCTACTAGGGGAGACCACCGGACCGGTAAACGGCGTCTTCACCGTATCGTTCGCCGACATTAGCCCGATCCGCGATGCAGTTAGTGGAATCGTAGATGCCAGCAGTGTGTATGATATTGATAAAAACGGCACGATTTCCTTTGCCGACATTACCGCCATGCGCGCCAATGTGAGCGCCCAGCTAAGACAAATCACCGTACCATGAGACAGCGTCTTGGTATGGTGCAGAGGCTGGGGCGACGTGGGCCTATCGCCGACTGTTCTCAAATTTGATAGTTCGCTTCCGGGCGCAGTTCATCGGGCAGTCCACTGCGAACCCGTAGATTGGGTTTTTCCAGCAGAATGGTCGATTTTGGGGCGACGCTATTGGTGATCCAAACCGAGGATCCCACCACACTGTGCTCACCGATGACTGTCTTGCCTCCCAAGATCGTAGCGTTTGCATAAATCACCACGTAGTCTTCGATCGTGGGATGTCGCTTTTGACCACGTATCAACTGCCCATCAGAATCCGTGGGAAAGCTGAGTGCACCCAGGGTCACGCCTTGATAGATTTTTACGTAAGAACCGATATTGCATGTTTCACCAATCACCACTCCGGTTCCGTGATCGATGAAGAAGTGGTGACCGATCGAAGCGCCTGGGTGAATATCGATTCCCGTTCTGGCGTGCGCTTGTTCGGTCATCATTCGTGGTATGAAAGGCACGCCAAGTTGTCGTAATTGGTGCGCAATGCGGTAAATGGTGATCGCCTCCAGACCTGGGTAACAAAAAATGATTTCATCGCGACTGCTAACCGCCGGATCGCCCTCATAGGCCGCCTCGACATCCATAGATAGCAATTGGCGCAAATTAGGTATCTGCTCCAAAAACGCGATGGCGATGGCCTGTCCCTTGGCCTCGTAGTCAGTTTGGCTTTCGCAATCACCTGTGCGGTTCTTAATGCGGTCATCATGGCGCAGTGCTCGGGCAATCTGTGTGGTCAACTTGTCGTGCAAACCGTCAATCAGATCGCCGACATGGTACATCACGTTGCCACGATGCAGTCCTTCACGACGTCGATAACCTGGATAAAAGATATCCTTCAGATCATCCAGGATTGATTCGATCACCTCATAGTTCGGCAGCGGGCAATGCCCCAAGTGGTTAATTCGATCTTCCGCCGTATAAGTGGCGACAATCGAGGCAGTTAGGTTGGGCAGTTTTTCTTTGAGCCTAAAGTCAGAGGCCATGATCGAGTTCTCTATCTGTCGACAATCTGTAATGACCCATTGCACGTCACTCAAAATCGAGCCGTTGTCCTGCTACCGAAGCGGACTTGACCATGTTCAGCATCGACGGCGCACGACTGGCAAATTGAATAGCTTCACGACAACTGGCCAAGTCACCCCATTCTACCCCGGCGTCCCCATCGCCGCAGTCGCTCGGCCAAGATCTAATAGCAATTCGCGTGTTCTCGTAACCAAAGCCCGCAGTTTACATAGTGCCAAGCTTTCATAAACCGTGAACGTCGTAATTCATTCTGAAACGATGCAGCGTCGTGTTGGAGTTTGACGATTACTTTCCTAAGCGAACTTTCCGTAGCTGGCCCGATCCCATGCTGGCATTTTACTGACAAGACATCGGACCGAAGCAGTAGTTCATGGCAATCAATCCATTAGTGGCAACACTTGGCATACCGCTAGCCGCACAAGTTGCTCTGCCAGTGGCGCGAGCTGCAGGAAAGGGTGTTCAACACGTCGGTCAAACATTCTCCGAACTGCTGGGAGGATTGGGATCGGCAAGTGAATCGGCGGCCGAAAGCCAGGGCTCCATCAGCTTGACGTTCGGCCAGAAGTTGAGCGCTGTGGCTGACGAGCTAAGGGGTTGGTTGGAAACCCAGGGAGTCAGTTCGCCGTTTGCGATAGAAATTCGATCGGGCGGCCACGATTTCGTAAACAGCCAGCAATTGAACATCCAAGGACCGCAGCGCGACCGGATCGAACAGCTGTTGCAAGCAAACGAACCTTTGCTCAACAAACTGCGTCAATTGATCGATGATGCCTCGTCAGCAACCACATTAGGCGCTTCCCCAACGTCGGTGACCATCACCGATTCTCACGCCATGGTCAACAGCTAGCCTATTTCTGTTGACACTGATATAGCTAGGATTTTCGAATTGTCCTAGATTGTCGGCCATGCGTTTAGCACTCATTGTCGCCGTACCACTGTTTGGAGCCCTGTTGCCAATGCTGTTGGCCAGGGCGAGTCGAAAAATCTGCGCTGTTGGAACGGCCATCACAACGCTGATTGCGTTGACATTGTTGGTGACCTACACCCCAGAAGTCCTGGACGGCCAGTTGATCGAGGTCGGATGGGACTGGGTTCCCCAGTTAGGTCTGAGCCTGGACTTCAAGTTGGATGGTCTGGGCCTGTTGATGTCGGGCTTAATTTTGGGAATAGGTTTGCTGGTAATTCTGTACGCAAACGCGTATTTGGAACCCCACGAGCCGGTGGGGGTTTTCTACACCTACCTATTAGTATTCCAAGCAGCCATGTTAGGCATCGCGTTGTCAGACAACGCCCTGTCGCTGGTGGTATTTTGGGAATTAACCAGCGTTGCCTCATTCCTGCTAATTGGATTTTGGAATCATTTGCCAGAAGGTCGCCAGGGTGCGCGTATGGCCTTGGTGGTGACCGGGGGAGGTGGTTTGGCGCTGACTGCGGGCATGTTGTTACTTGGCGGAATTGCAGGCACATATGACATAACGGAAATCATTGCGCATCGGCAGCTCGTGCAAGACTCGCCCTGGTACCCGCTGATGTTGGCCTGCATCTTGCTGGGTTGTTTTACGAAAAGTGCTCAGTTTCCATTCCATTTTTGGCTGCCGCGAGCGATGGCCGCGCCCACGCCAGTTTCGGCCTATCTGCACTCGGCGACGATGGTCAAGGCAGGGGTCTTCTTGCTGGCACGATTGTGGCCCGTACTTTCAGGGAACGAGTATTGGTTCTACACGGTAACGACGGTTGGTGTGTTAACAATGCTGTTAGGCGCAGCCCTGGCTACCTTTCAGACCGATCTCAAAGCTCTCATGGCTTACTCGACGGTCAGTCATCTGGGCCTGATGACGATGCTGCTTGGCCTACAGACTCAAGCCGGCGTTGTGGCCTGCATGTTTCACCTGCTGAACCATGCAGTATTTAAAGCCGCGTTGTTCATGAATGTGGGCATCATCGACCACGGTGCTGGGACGCGCGATATCAATCGGCTTGGGGGACTGGTTCGTTGGATGCCGATTACGGCAGTCGCTGGACTCCTGGCCGCTGCTGCGAATGCGGGCCTACCGCCACTCAACGGATTCTTGTCCAAAGAGATGATGTTGGAAGAGGTCTGGAACATCAGTTACTTGGGACAGCCAGGTGTGGTTGCTGTCGTCGCGACAGTGGCGGGAGCGTTGGCGTTTGCGTACTCCATGAGATTCGTCATAAATGTTTACTTTGGTGATCGCCAAAAACTACTTCATGAACCACATGGTCCCAGTCCAGGATTGGCCTTTGCGCCAACCTTGCTGGCGCTGGCGGCGTTAGTGTTTGGGATTTTTCCAGGGCCCATTGGCGAGCCGCTCGTGGAATCAGCCGTCCAAGCGAGCACGGCGGCTGAGCCTCCGCATTTGCACTTTCATCTGTGGCATGGAATGACGCCCGCCGTGTACTCGTCGATTGCAGCAGTAATGGTCGGCCTACTAGTGTTCGGGCGCCACGGTGAACTCGCGAACATCTGGAAGCGCGTGGCTGTGGTTGATGGCAACCGAGCCTTTCATGCCACTATCGACTTGATTGTCACCAGCTGTCGACGGCTCACAGAACTTCTCCAATCCGGTTCATTGCCTAATTACCTAGTTATCATGCTAGTCGCCACGCTGTGCGGCGGCGGCGTGTCATTGCTGACCTCCACTTGGCAGTTGGGTACACGACCTCTGCTGCCGGTCAATTCGCTCAGCCTGTTGATGGGTGTAGTTCTACTGGTCGCAACAGTGGCAGCCGTTGTCTACCACAAGCAGCGTATCATCTGTTTATTAGCGACCAACGTCGTGGGCTTGCTGACTTGTATTGGCTTTGTCTATCTTTCCGCCCCCGACCTGGCGTTGACTCAAATCGCCGTCGAAGTCGTAACGCTGATTTTAATTTTGTTGGCCATGTTTTTCTTGCCCAAACAAACATCCAACGAAACCCAGGTATGGCGGCGATGGCGCGATGGAATTCTGAGCGTCATGGGTGGGCTGGGAATGGCTGCACTCAGTTGGGCGGTGATGCGACTAGATATCCAACGCGATTTAGCAAACTACTTTATCGACCATTCGTTGTCGAAGGCAGGTGGCGCTAACGTCGTCAATGTGATTCTAGTTGACTTTCGAGGCTTTGACACCTTCAGCGAGGTTGCCGTATTGAGCATCGCTGCGCTAACCATTTATTCGTTGTTGGATCGCGCTCGGCATGGCATCTCGGGGAACAAGCTGAATCATTGGGTTGCCGATCAACCACGAACTTTGGAGAAACATCCCAAACTGATGATGCTGCCCACGCGCTTGATGTTACCGATGACCATGTTGGCTGCTGCCTACCTGTTTCTGCGCGGGCACAATGATCCCGGTGGTGGATTTGTGGCCGGGCTGATGGCCTCGATCGCGCTGATTATGCAATACATGATCAGCGGTTACAAATGGGCCGATCAGCGGATTCATATTGACGCTCATGCCTGGATTGCCACAGGTCTGCTGTTAGTGGCCGGTACTAGCACGGCATCCATCGTCATGGGCTATCCGTTTCTCACTAATGCTCATGGGCACATCCATTTGCCGGTTCTAGGGGATCTGGCTTGGTCAAGCGCCATGGCGTTCGACGCCGGCGTGTTAATGGCTGTAGTGGGTGCGCTCATGCTCACACTGGCGAATCTGGCACGTATGGGAAGACAAGCCGAAAAATCAGCTTCCCAAGCCAATGCTGTCGCTGGTGCAATTGCAGAATCATCAACATCAACAAGCCCGCCACCAACCGCCCGTGGCGTCAATCCGCCGTATGGTGGCTCAAACGCGATGGCAACTTTGCTCCCACCCAATCTTGAAGCATCTGCGTTGGATTGGCCTTCGGCAAATCGAGGAATCTAGAAGCATGGAAGTCATCGTCGCTCTATCCGTAGGTCTCATGACTGCTGCTGGTATCTATCTATTGCTCCGCAATCGCACCTTTCCGGTAATTATGGGGCTGGTGATGATGACTTACGCAATCAATCTATTTTTATTCTGCACAGGCGGCATCGCCATCGATCAGGCGCCAATCATTCGCGCCGATGCAGCCAGTTATACCGATCCAGTACCTCAAGCTCTCGTATTAACGGCCATCGTCATCTCCTTTGGCACAACCGCTCTGATTGTGGTGCTAGCGCTGTGTGCGTTTCTGGAGACTGGCAACGACGAAGTCACCCTGCGTAGTTGGTCGAAGGAGCGCAACGAGCACTCATGAATCATTGGGTTATTTTCCCGATACTTATCCCGGCAGTGGTAGCACCGCTGATCGTGCTCACATCGCGGCGTGATGAAGTTCTTGCACGTGTATTTAGTGTCGCTGCAACTCTGTTCATGTTGGTAGTATCCTGCTGGTTGTGGCATGCCAGCAGCCAGGGTCATGTGGTGCGTTATGAATTAGGGCAATGGCCAAGTCCGTTTGGCATTGTCTTTGTGTTGGACCGTCTATCAGCCACGATGCTGGTTCTGTCAGGCGTTCTGGGATTCGTTGTCTCGCTGGCCGCCATCGATGGATGGGACCAACGCGGGCGAAATTTTCATGCACTGTTGCTGCTTCAATTGGGCGGCATCAATGGGGCATTCTTAACCGGTGACCTGTTTAATCTGTTTGTGTACTTTGAAGTGATGCTCATAGCCTCGTACGGTCTGATGGTTCACGGCGGTGGAGCCGATCGGTTACGAGCTGGCATTCAATTTGTCGTCATTAACTTGTGCGGCTCGTCGCTATTCCTGGTGGCCCTAGGTTTGATCTACGGCACCTGCGGTGGCCTACAAATGAGCGACGTGGGCCAGAAAATCGGCCTGCTGCCAGAAGGTAATCGAGCGTTGATGAGTTGCGGAATTACGTTGTTAATGATGGTCTTTGCGGTCAAGGCGGCGCTGGTGCCCTTGCATTTCTGGCTACCAAGTGCCTATGGCCATGCTCCACCGCTGATAGCCGCATTGTTCGCCATCGCCACCAAAGTTGGCATCTATTGTATGATTCGCGTACATGGCCAGGTGATCTCCGGTAACGAAGGTGTCTTATCCCAGTGGACCACCAACTGGCTACAGCCAGCCGGACTAGTGACGATCGTAGTCGGCATGGTTGGAGTTTTGGCATCACGAACGTTGTGCCAAATGGGCAGCTACGCTACTTTGGCTTCCAGCGGCACGATCGTATCCTGTGTTGCCCTGCTGAACTCAGACTCGCTTGCCGCTGGATTGTACTATTTGGCGCATTCGACGTTGGCTGGCGCGGTTTTGTTCTTGATAGCTGACGCTATCGCTTGCCGCCGAGGTGCAGATGCCGATCAACTGGTTACTTCTGGACCGATGTCCCAGCGCGCTTTGCTGGGTGGATTGTTCTTGATAGCGGCTCTAGCAATTACCGGCATGCCGCCGCTATCCGGCTTCATAGGCAAGCTATTGATCCTGGATGCCATGCGCCAGTCGGACTGGGGCGGCTGGATGTGGGTAATCATCCTGGCCACCTCGCTGCTGGGAATCCTGGGATTTGCTCGCGCTGGCAGTACGCTGTTTTGGAAATGCACCGCCAACTCGAACATTCCACCGACCTCTCATGAGCACAATTACACCATCATGACGCTGGTGGCCGGCGGTTCACTCATGCTGGGGTTGATCGCGTTGACTGCCGCTGCGGGAGTAACGCTGGCTGAACTGGAATCGGTTGCGGTGCAGGTCTGGAGCATGAGGTAATACACATGGACAGCAGCCATCACGATCAACGAACCTGGCAACAACGCTGGTTGCCGCATCCCCTCATTTCGATCGGCCTGATCTATCTATGGATGGCGTTGCAAAACAACTTCGCTATCAGCTCTCTGGTGACAGGTGTCATCCTAGGGATCGTTATCCCCATTCAGACTCGCAGTATTTGGGACGTTAAGCCACACATTGGGGCCGTCGGCCCAATGATTATGTTCGCTGTCGTGCTGCTGTGGGATATTGTTGTGGCCAACGTACAGGTCGCACTGATCGTAGTTTTCAAACCGCTCGATCGACTGCAACCCAAATGGTTCACGGTGCCGTTGGATTTAGTCTCGCCAGAGGCCATCGCCATCCTGTCAAGCGCCATTACACTGACACCGGGTACCGTTAGTTGTGATCTGTCTGCCAACGGTCGCAGCCTGTTGATTCACGCTATGGACACCGGCGATGCCGAAGCTGAAGCTGCCAAGATCAAGCAGCGTTACGAGGCTCGATTAATGAGGATTTTCGAATGATCTGGGGTGCGTTGGTCTTTGGTTTGACGGCGGCCGTGGCTGGGCTGCTCATGAACTCCTGGCGATTGGCCAAGGGACCCGATGCCACGGACCGTATCTTAGCCTCCGACACCATGGTCGTGAATACAATCGCGTTGATCATCTTGTATGGCATGCTCCAAGGAACAACAACTTATTTTGAATCCGCACTGCTATTTGCTATGTTCGGCTTCACGTCCACCGTGGCCTATTGTCGCTTTTTACTGCGCGGCGACATCATTGAGTGAGAGGCGTACTATCGAACCATATTCAGCCACTCTACGTAAGGAAGTCCCAAGGGAACGCTTCAATGACCAATTCCGTTGAAATCGTGATCGCCATGTGTATCATCGTGGGCAGCGTGTTTCTGCTCGTCGGGTCTTATGGTCTATTACGCATGCCCGACTTAATGTCGCGTCTGCATGCGCCCACCAAGGCAACGACATTGGGCGTTGGCGCCATCTTAGTAGGTTCGATGTTACACACATTCATCACGCAAGGCATCCTTTCGGTACACGAACTGCTGATCGTTTTCTTCTTGTTCGGAACGGCACCGATATCAGCTCACTTTATTGCGCGAGCCTACTTGCTGATTCATCGTGACAAGCTGGAATCAACCTTGCCGGATACTTGCTGCCAATGCGGCTGGAGCATGTACGACAAACCAGCCGAGGATCATGTAGAGAGTTCCGGCGGGCAGGCAATTCCTGCCAGTTCGCAATTGCCAGCTAGCCATTGATAGTCTGAGTTAATTGCTACGCAGACTCATTGGCCAGTGCATCTAGCCAGTCGGCGTCTAGCTCTCCCGTAGCCGTCAGAGCATCTGACTGGTCGAGCAGTTGCTGCAGTGCTGCATCGGTCGTTTCCGAGTGGTTGACTGACAGCGATTGTTGATTAGAACTCAAAAGCAGTTTTAGTGCCGAAGTAGAAGTCATAGGCTCCGGCCCTCCACTCGTGAGCTGCTCGTCATCGACCGTGTTCATGTCCGCTACATCGCTGGCACGAGAACTTCCGCTCCGTACGGCAGTAGCACTGTTCCCAGACGCCAGAGACGCAACCGCTGTGATCGGCTGCGAGTTCGCGTGACCGGTACTGCTGGACGATATGTCCGAGCTGGATTCGCCTTCAGCGATTGTTGAAGTGGGCGTGACAGGGGCTAGTTGAAATCTGCTAGTATCACCGTGCAGCTTTATCAGCGAGCGCCCTTGGGAATTGGTGCGACTGAGCAGCGCGTGAGTTAACGGAATCGTGGCAGAGACGTTCTGTTGGCTCGTATTAACGCCGCTTACCAACAGGTTGCTAGTGTGCAGTTGGAAATTGACACCCGACAAGCCGGCCCAAGTGCCATTGGGTGCCATCCAACTGGCACTGCCATTTTGATCGACCACAGCGGTGAGCATACGTTTAAACGTCGAGCCCAAGAAGTCGCGGATATTGATGTGCCGGGCATGAAGTGTACCTGAGACGATCAAATTCTGCGTCAAATCCCCCCCGTCAATGGCAGACTGGATTGCAATGGTTTGGCCTACGTCATTGAAGAAAGGAATCGCCTGCCGTGTCAGTTGATACTGGCCTGGGGCCAAATTGCTGAAGCTGAAACTGCCATCATTGGCAATGGTGGCTGTGGTATTGACGGTGCTTCCAGTCAGGCTGGTACCGGTCAACTGCAGGGGCGCGGAGCTCAGTACATAAAAGCTGGTTGCCTGATCGAACATCACTTTGCCGGAAATTGACCGAGGCATAAAATTCCGCACGGTCAGCGTGACGCTGGCCGAATCCGTTCGATTGGTCGAATCGGTAATTGTGTAGCTGAATGTTGCAGTTCCCTCGAAGCTATTCGTAGGCGGCGTATAGCTGATCGAGCGGCCATTATTGGAAATGACAACCGTTCCCGTACCGGCTGCTGGCTGAGTCACACTGGTAATCGTAAAAGTGTCTCCCGTATCCACATCAAAATCATTGGTCAGCACGTCTAACTGGCTTTGACCCTGAGGTGACAGAACCGTGAGCACGTCATCAACGGCTGTAGGCGGATCGGCCACCGGCGTGATTGTAAAGGTGACGCGTCCCGTCGCGGTGCCGCCATTACTACTCTCAACTACATAGGTAACAACTTCAGGTCGATCGAGGTTTGCTGCGGGGCGATACACCAGTCGCGTACCATCGGCCGATACCGCTACAGTGCTACCGAATGTCGAACTGCCCACTGATTTGATTTTAAGCGTGTCACCGACTTGGGCAGGGCTGTCGTTAGCCAATACATCATGCTCGGCCAATGCCGAGTCCTCTAATACTGTGAAGCTGTCATCGCGCGCCGTCGGGGGAGGAACATTCGGCTTGACGAGCACAGTGACTTGGGCGGTATCGGTTCCGCCCCGTCCATCGCTGAGCGTGTAGGTGAATGTCTCGGTGCCTACGAAACCGGTCATAGGTGAATAGCGGATATTCAGTCCGCTGGGACCGATAGTCACTGCGCCACCTTGCGATCCAGCAGTCACACTAATGACTGTTAATGACTCGACCGTTCCCGCATCAACCCCTTGATGGTCATTGGCGAGCACATCCAGTACGTTCAGCGAGCTGTTCTGAATTACCTCAAGCGCATCATCAACTGCTGCTGGCGGATCGTTGACCTCTGTTATCTGCAAGGTGACGGTGGCGGTCTGTCGAATTCCTTGCGCGTTAGCAACGGTGTAGGTCAGAGTCTCCGCGCCATGGAAGTTCGCAGCGGACGTGTACAGCAGTGACTTGCCGCCACTGGCGATCGTTACACTTCCACCACCGCTAGGCGTCGAGACTTCGACGATCGTCAGCACAACTCCGGACTGCGCAGTGTCATTGGCCAACACATTCAGCGTCTTTTGTCCCGAATCTTCATCGAAATTAAATGTGTCGTTGGCGACAGTGTAATCCAGTCCTACGGCGAAGCTGCTGCTTCCGAAATTGACTTCGCTGGCAGTAACGTCCTCGTTGCGGCCGTACAGTCCCGTATCATCAACGTTCGACATGGCGGTGCGCAGACCGGCATTCCCCACGGCTAGAGCAGTAAAAGTCACTTCGGCTAGAAGCCTTTCGTTGGGGCCCAGCGGTGACGTACCGGCCAGTCCTCCTATTCCATTAACGACTCCAGTGCCGACCGCACCTTTGGTACTGCCCACGTAGGGATCAACATGGGAAATCGGCGAAGTAGCAATTGGCTGAACGATGGCCGGATCAAACAACAAATCCACATACGCCGAGAACACCCCGATGCGTTCCGCGACTGGACGCTGATCCTGGACGTAGATCTGCACCTTGAAGTTCTGCCCTACGCCAATGGTGTTCACCGCAGTGCCTGTCGGGGTCACGGTTGCCAATCGAACTCCCATCACCGGCTCTTGGCCAACCTGAATGGAAAACGTCTGTCGCCGTTCATTGCCCGCCAAGTCAGTCAGTACCAGAGTCAGGCTTTGCGCTCCCGACTGCCCTGAGGCTGGAGTCCAACCGACTGTGCCGTTGGTGGGATGAATGGTCAGGCCTGCTGGAGCATTCTCCACGGCATATCGTAAACCCTGCCCTTCCTCCGCATGGTTTAGATTTACCGCCATGCCTATTCCAATGAACGCAGAGCTAGGAAAGGCGGAGGCGGGTAATTCAATCGGCGCTGTACGATCCAGCATTACCGTCAGCGTATTGGAAGTTGATGTTACTTGATTGTTTACCTTTTGCCGGGCAGTGAACACGGTGTTGCCCTGAGCAATGCCTCCCACGTTTTGCACAGTGACTTGTGTATTCGCGGAGCTAGCCGTCGCTACGCCAACCACTTCACCATCCACCACCATCTCAACTGTGGCACCTACGGTGGTGCCCGTTATGTTGAATGTCAGGACGGTAGCGTTGGTAATTCGATCTGAATTAGATTGGCCGGAATCGCTGGCAGCCGACAAAGACAGGCCCAGTGTCGCCGCAGGAGTAACCTGCACAGTGACCAATTGACTGTCGAATGTATCCTGAGTGGTCGAAGGCGCTGACTGCCGCACTCGGGCCAAGAATTGAAGCTGCCCTGAGAAATTGGCTGGCGGAGTTAAGGTAACAACCCCAGTCTGACTGTTGACACTCAAATCGTACAGCACACTGCCCACGCGTTCGACGCTGTATACTACCGTGTCGCCTTCAGCGTCTTGGCTGGTGAGCGTGTGATTCAGAGTGACTCCGGCCTGTCCCTGCAGTGTGGGAATGTCATTTAGGAAGGGGGCTCCATTGGCCGTGTCGGCAATGGCGGTGGCTACAAAAGTGCGACTGGTGGTATTACCCAAGGCATCGGTGGCGGTAACTGTAATGTTGGCCGATCCCGTGCCGCTGCCAACCCGCTTCAGCAGTATCAATCCGTTTTCGGTGTCGTTGAACACCGTCACTTCATTCATTTTGACGTCATTAATTGGCCGATCGCTCGCGTTGGTGGGGGTGCCGTTGATGGCTGCGCGGGTCGCGTCACCCTCGATCAGTTGTCCGAAGACAGAATGATTGAAGTCCAAATGCCGAGTCGGTCCGGCGGTAATGAAGAACTGCGAATTGTTGGTATCGTCGCCAGCCTTGGCAAACGACAGGACACCCGACCGATTGTGCTGCAAATCCAAATGGAATTGATCGTTGAAATTCCCTGGCTCTGTACCACCGATTGTGGCTGATGTTCCGCCTTGGATCATGAAGCCATCGATCACCCGATGGAATGGGGAATTGGTGTAGAAGCCACTTTGAGCCAACTCAATTACGCGGCTGGTTGCGCGCGGGGCCTTGTCTTCAAACAGCTGAAACACCATATCGCCGAAATCGGTACTGATCTTCAGGCTGCGATTATTGGTGACCATTTGAGCCGAAATCAGGTTTGGATTGGAGGATGTTACCGTATAGGTAATGGCGCTACCGTTTGGCGTATAGGAATCGACGGGCACATGCAGTGGGGAACCGGTGGCGACATTAACATTGGCGATTGGCACCATGTCAACATTCGAGGTCTTCGGAATGGCCACGCCCGAGCGTTGGCTAATCGTGGCTAGTGATTGAACGCCAGTTAGCCGACTGCCATCCGGGAAGACCCAGGTGGGATAGGTTGTAATGTTGTTGTCCAACGCAATTTGATTGGGGGTGCGATCCGGATTAGTCACTTCGATATACGGCAGGTATTTCGCACCATCTTCGAATAGCCGCTTCTGCTCAGAACAGAATCTGCACCAGGCTCCTCCGTAGAATTTGGTGCTCGTAGCAGCCAGCGCTTTGGCGAAAGCCACCAAATCATCTGCCGCTTCGCCCTCGGGCTGCAGCAAATTGGACATTACAACTGGCGGGGCTGCTACCAATTCAGGGGCCAGCAACGACTGATCAATCGCGGTATTTTGAGCAGACCCCAAGAGTTGCAAAAAGGCATCGGCCGCCATCAACTCGCGTCGCTCCAACGGCTCAAGCCAGATTGGTCGACAACATAAGCCTCGGCGAGCCGGCAAACTGTCCCACAGCCATTGCCGTAGCCAAATCAAAAACTGTCTCTGCTTGTGTCGCACTCTACGCTGCCTGTCACGTTGTTTCATAAGCCTGTTCCTCTGGTTAACTAGCAGTTGCTAGTTTCATTCCTGCTCCTTAGAAGTTCTATAAAGTAGCCTTAGCGCAGTGCCATTTCCTCAGTTCCGCAGCCTCAACCTCGCTACAACCGTCACAAAGCAGCGATGTGAGCCGGGCCTGTGCCCGCCCCCTTACGAGAGATTGTTCGCAGTTTCGCCGTTTTAGGCCACTTGCGGCGCTACCAACGTTTCAAATTTGTTTACCGCAGTGAACGTCATGGCAACGTGCAACCAGGTTTGATGCAAAAACGAAGCGCGTAGTTCCCCTGACCTGAACAAACGAACACCATTTCGAGCGACGGATGCCCCACGCCGGACCATTCACGGTCGAAACTCAATGGCCGCAGGACGTTCGCCGCCGAATGCGAAACGTGACACGCCGCTCAATCGTCTGGCAACAGATCAGACTCATTGAGCGTCGTAAAGCCCTTTGCGTTTAGAACTTCCAGAGCCATTTCGGTGTTATCCACCATGATTGCCACCGCCGCCTGAGAACCATGGTGCGGCAGAATAGGATAGGCCTGGACTATATTGATTTCCGCTGACAGAAGCGCAGAGCAGATCTGCAGCAGCGGTTGAGGACTGTCGGGCAATTGGACTCCGATCAAATCGCTTTCGATGATCGCCAGACCTGCGCGCTCCAGGATTTCCCGGCCTCGCTCCGGATGACTGACCAGGAAACGTCCAAATGCGCACTCGGCAGAATCGGTAATTGAAAGAGCCACGATGCGAATTCCAGTCCCTTCAAACCGACGAACCACCTCCAATAACTGCCCAACGCGGTTTTCCAGGAACACCGTAAATTGGCGAATCGTTGGGTAATCTCGACCTCGGGCCGTCAGGAATTCTGGCGTTGCGCCTTTTCCGCTGCTCATGAAATCTCACTTTCAGTGTTCATTGCCAATCGGACCCGCCAGGCAGTCTCTAGGCAGCCAAGTTTCGCCTAGGGTCAGCAAATCCTGTGTAGTTATAACGGCCAGTCAGTCTGTTGACAAAAGGTGTTGCGCTAACAAGCAGAGCAAACCGTAGATTGACTGCGATTCAACGAAAGGGTCGGCACGAATCGCGTCAGGCAAGTAAAGTGCGGCAAAAGCGAGTGAAAAAGGGGCCTGCGAATTGCCTGAATATCGCCCTGGGTGGCCGCTGGACGTGTGCCGGCGTGTCGGTCTTGTGACTGAGCATACAATTCTGGAGTTTCCTAGGCCTTGAGCGAGCTGCGAAGCGTTTGCAATTCTCAGACTTAGATTTATGATACTGAAACTCTACGGCCAACCGACTTCGCCCGAGGCCTGACAATTGCGCGACAATGATTTCGACGAGCAATGGAATCGCCTGATTGACCGATTGCAGTGGTGCGGTCACATGCTATTGGTACCGGTGTGGTTCGCGATTGAGACTGTCGAGCTGGCGTGGCAGTGGCTGTATGATCTAGTCACGGGGTCGATCAACCGCGACGCCCATCGCCTGGATTTAGACGAAGAGCCGTCGGCAGCCCAGCATCCACTTGATGCTGACGTTCCAGGCAATCCAGCAGAGGTCGCCGGCGCTGGCTTGGAGTCGGCTCGTCCAGTGTTCGATGTTTCGCTGCTGGAACCAGTTCGATTCTTATCCGCTTTGGCCGGCATCCTACCAACTTGGCTCATCACCAGGGAATGGCTAGGCATTCTAATCTGGTCGATCCCGACAGGAATGCTGTTGGTGACCACGGGACTGGTATTGCAATCCAGCTGGATGGATCGTGCAAAACTGTCTCAAGAATATATCAAGATGGGATTACGACAGCTGCCTGGCGACGACGGCATAATCGAGGTGCCGTCCGACACAACTCCTCAGACAGATTCAGCCCAACTAGGTGCTCGTGACCTGGCGGCAATTGCCCAAGATGCTTCCGGCCAGTCAAAGTCGAATTTAGCCTACGCCCAGTTACTGTTTCGCCGCGCCCTGATGCTTCATCCCCAACAGCAGAGCCTACTGGTAATCGGGACTGCGTTAATTCAAAGTGGTTCCGTTCGCGACGGCCGCAATCTTCTGCGAAAAATCTCGCCTGACCATGCCAAGGGACTGGTGAGGGGGCATGCCGTATTGGCGACCAGCTATTTGGTGGAGTACTCCGCATCCGGAAACCAGCAGTTGTTGGCCGTGTTTGAACATCACGCCAACATCGCGGCGCGACTGCCGGCAACGCCCGTCCGCGTACTGATGCTTGCCAGCGATCTGCACTGGCAGGCCGGGCGGCATGAGCTTGCCATTGAACTTTTGGAACTGGCTTCCAAGCGATCGCCAACCGCCAGTTTACGACTGGCCGCTCGTGCCAGCCAATTGGGTGACCAGCGACTGTTGCTCACCGCGCGCAAGACGGCTCTGGCGAACCTGCTTCAGCGCTTGCAAGTCGAGCCGCTGAACGTAGCGTTACGAATTGAAGTGGCTCAGTTGTTAGGAGGCACTCCTGAAGAACTCGCCCAAGCCGAGAAACTGTTATTACAAGGACTGGAATTGGGAGAAAGTCCTAGGCTTTCCCGCGCCCTGTCGGAAGTCATCCGTGTTCAGTTTGTCAGGCAGTTGCTTGCCTCTAATTTGAAGATCGTAGATTTGGGGTTATTAGACAGGAGCATCAAAGCAGATCCAACCAATCCACTTGTGGGCGATGTCATTCTTGATCTTGTCACCAAAT
Organism: Pirellulaceae bacterium; assembly: GCA_019636385.1. Taxonomy (NCBI): domain Bacteria; kingdom Pseudomonadati; phylum Planctomycetota; class Planctomycetia; order Pirellulales; family Pirellulaceae; species Pirellulaceae bacterium. The sequence continues at coordinate 281,821 of JAHBXT010000001.1, forward strand.
CCTATAAGGATTCGTCGCAACTCCAGGCCGAATTCTACCGAATTTTGGCAACCGGAGAGGCAACTCTGGCCACCCATGCGGTGCTGGCAGAACTGCATTTGTCGCAGCAACGATCGCAGGAAGCTGTCACGCATTTGGAGCAGGTGTATGCGCTGGTTCCGTCGGCGATTAAGTATACGTGGTTGTTGGCTCGATCGTACGCCGAACAACACCGCCTGGAGGAGGCCGAGAAAGTTGCCACGACGACGCTGGAAATAATCGAATCCAGAGAGTTGATTAACGAACGTTATGCTGGCGACCTATTGGAGACTCTGGCGAGCATCTACGAACTCACTCAGCGTCGAGCCAAAGCTGTCGCAGCGCTAAACCGATTACTAGTCGCCCAGCCCAAGCGCGTTTCCGCACGGCAGATGTTGGCTCGTCTATACAGTTACATGGGTGAACAGGCTCAGGCCCAGGAGCAGCAATTAGAAATCGATCGCATTCAGCAAGAAGCCAAGCAAGCAACTGCATCGTAATTGGCTAGAGCGTGCCAGGGAGCCTCAGCCAACTGGCCCCAAGGCATTGGTAGCGAGAAGCGGACAACAACCATGCCCCAACCATGCCCCCCTAATGGACAAATGATCTCGTGGAGAATTAGGCGAGGTGGGCAATATTTCGCAATTTACAGCTTGGACACTCGACACCACTTTTCTTTATAACATCCGCGACTATGCTTCTCGGTTGGTAACTGTAATTGTTCACGGCGGTTGGCGCGGTGAATGTCGTGAGATGGGTAATTGTAAGGTGACATTGTTGTAGCGGAGTTTCAATATGAATAAACCTTTCCTCTGGTTAAGCTCAGTCGTTTTGGGGTACAGCCTGCTTGCCGCTCCGGCTAGCGCGGGCGTTGTGGCTTATTATAGGTTCGAGAATTCAGGTAGTTTGGGCGACGACCAAACTGCCAATCACCCTGGTACACCAACCAATGGTCCGACTGCATCTAGCTCAGTGGGACAGAACCCAGTCAAGCGAACCGGTGCTGCTAATATTGGTTCGATGAATCTGGACTTTACAGCTCCCGCAGATCACTTGGAGATCGCTCATCATGCCGATCTCAGTTTTGGCTTGAATCCATGGACGATTGAGGCTTATGTTAGTTTCGACTCGGTTCCTAGTACTTCAACCGGCGGCATGTACATCGCTCAAAAGAAGGCCAGTGGAGTCACCGACAACTTTACTGACTATGCTTTTTTGATTTCTGGTAATCGAGGTGGGATCGGTGCCGGGATATCTTATTACGATAACGGTAGTTATAGCGCAACAGGTCGCAATTTGCACGTTGAATTTGGCGACGGCTCGCAGATTGTTGCTTTCCGCAGTAACTTGAATGTACCAACCAGTGGCTGGGCTCACATTAGCGCTGCATTCGACGGTTCTCAGACGGTTCGATTTACTCTGGATACGGACTTGACGGACAACGTCATTGGCGCAATTGAGACCATTGTAGCTGGATCATCTTTCACCACCTCCACGAACACTGGCACGTTAATCATCGGCGCGAAGAAAAACAATGCGGGGGCCATTGCTCAAGCCTTTGATGGCTTGCTGGATGAAGTTCGAATCAGCAACAACATGGTTTGGCACACTAATCTACTTGCCGTTCCAGAGCCGTCTAGCGCTCTGTTAGCGGTCTGTGGAATTGGTGGCTTGTTGGCCCGCCGTCGCCGTCGGTAGCTGTGACAAAACCCAGTAGCAAGCTGTTTTGCGATTCAGTGATAGAACTCTGATCGCAGCATGCAAAGCAGTGAATGTGCTCGTGTAGAGGCGGTTGTACTGCGGGTAGCGGGAGTACCGCTTTTGACTAGGCCACCCTTTCTTACTAGCCATTGCAAAAATTTGCTCTTCCATACGGAATAACGGTGATGCTGCAATTTTGCAACCCAAGCGTTCGTCGGCTGTTGGCATTAGCTTTAGCTGTTGGTTGGTGCGGTCTCAATTTGCAGCCAGCTACAGCCGATCCACCGCGACCAAACGTCGTACTGATCGTGGCGGATGATTTTGGCTGGGGCGAGTTGAACGCGAACATAGGCGGCCGTCCGTTTGGGCGGACGATTTCAACCCCCAATTTAGACGCGCTGGCCGCCGGTGGATTGCGGTTCACCAACTTTTACTCGTGCGGCACGGTTTGCACGCCCTCAAGAATGGGTCTCTTGACTGGCTTAGACACCAGTCGTTCTCTTTCGCGTGGTAATGCCGAGACCGTCTTGCGTCCTGAAAGTGTCACGATCGGCAATGTGATGCAGGATGCTGGCTATTCGACGCACGCCTTCGGCAAATGGGGAGTAGGCGGAGTCCAACCCGGCACCGCTCCCTTCACCGATCCACCACCGGTTTTTCAGAACGCGTTTGCCTTGCCAACCGAGCGAGGCTTTGATTCCTATGCGGGAATCGTCGACACACTGCATGCCTGGAATTATTGGTCCAGCTACGTGTGGCAGGGAGATTCCGGCAATCCGATGAGTGCAGTAACCATTCCCGGCAATGTCGGTGTCGACCAAGCCACGGGACCCACGCCTGCGCAGCTGGCCGACGGTGCTATCAATGTTGAAGACATCTTCCGCAACGGGGCTGTGGATGTCATCAATAATTCGACTCCGGGTGGAGATCCGTTTTTTACCTATGTCCCATTCATTACACCTCACCGCACCATTGCCTCACTACCGATCGATCCACTGTATGCAACCGCTGGCACTCCCGGCGATGCGTTAAATCCCAACGGCGGAGCTTGGTCGACGATCGAAAAGCAGTACGCTTCGGCCATGACCGCCTTTGACCAACGGGTTGGTGATATCGTTCAGGCGCTCAGCGATAGGGGCATCCTGGACAACACGTTGATCTTGATCACCGGCGACAACGGTCCGCAGCAAACCGAGGGCCATCAAGTCGAATTCTTTGATTCCAATGGTGAACTGCGCGGCTTTAAGCGTTCGATGTACGACGGCGGTATACGCACTCCCATGGTGGCCTACTGGAACGGAACCGTTGCTCCAGGAGTTAGCGATTACGTGGGCACCCATGCCGATTTGATGCCGACCTTAGCGGCCCTTGCAGGTGGTGCTTCCCCGACCGATATCAACGGAATTTCATTTGCAGACCATCTGCTGGGCGGTACCGCTCCGACGCGCGGTAAGCCGTTGTATTTCGAATTCTACGAAGGCGGTTTTGTGCAGGCAGCGCGGCAAGATAATTGGAAGATGGTTCGCACGGCCGCTGGAAACTACGAACTGTATGACCTGAATACCGACCCTAGCGAGACCAATAATCTTGCGGCCAATCCCAGCTACTCCGCTGTTCGCGATCAATTGAAAACATTTCTGGAAGATTCACGCAACTACACGCTCCAATATCAGCCGCACTATTCTCAAACCACTTACAACACACTCGAGGATACAGGCGGTGTGGCTGGCGTGCGCGAATTTGAATTGCGGCTGGCCGGGGATGCCGTGAGAGTTGGCCCCGGCATGGGCGGCTCGGATGTCAGCCAGTACGATGCGCTCAGCCACGCCATTGAATTCTCTGGCAACGGAAAGGCTCATAGCAAAGGTGCCTCAGTTGGCGGAGAGCCAGGTGGGCTGACAATAGATAATCTTGCGTACGGCTCAAGCAGTGCGACTACCAACCCTGCCAGCTTTGAATTGTGGTTCAAGCCTAGCGATCTGGCTGGCCAAGAAATCGTGGCGGAGCTAGGTGGAGTCAGTCGTGGATTGTCGTTTTTGCTTGATGGAGATGAACTTAAGTTTCGCGTTAAAGACGGGGCCAATCTGGCTACCCTGTCAAAAGATTTGGGAAGTGGTGCTGGAGCGCCCGGCGAAGGAACGTTTGGCTTAGACAATTTCAATCAACTGGTTGGCGTTATCGACGTTCAAGGTAGCGGAGCCAACCTAGCACTGTTCCTGAATGGTGTCAAAGTTGACGATCAGTTCCTGGCGGGCCTGACCGATTGGGCCGGTGGCGATGGCGACGCACTAGGTGGCCTTCACAACTCGCTCGGGGGCAACAACGGTGATTTAAACCTGTTCGGCGGCTTCGATGGCCAGATAGCCCTGTTCCGCATCTATGAGTTCGCAATGCAGGATCATCAAGTCATGCAGCGCTACTGGCAAATCGCCGCGATTCCAGAACCTAGTTCCCTAGCCCTGATCTTATGTGCCGCCGCTGGCTGCTGCCGGAGTCGACGCCGCCGAGTCGCATGAAGCGGCTCTCATGTGGATTGGACTTCGCACGTTTGCGAGGATCGCAACCCGCTGCGTCAGCAAGGGACCGATTGCGATCCTTCGCTGACGCAGCGGATGGAGACATGCCGCTTCTGCGCTCTCGTATGTACAATCTCCCAGGATGTCGAACTGTATACATGATTACAGCCTGCTTGTGGCTGGTCTTAGCTGCCAGGTCCAGCTCGCATGCACAGTCAGTTCCACCGTTGACCGTCCAGCAGGCTGTCGGCGATCAGTCTGCCAAAGATGCTCCCACTGAACTGGTTGAGGCCGTTCGACATTATAACGCTGGCCAGTTTGAGGCCACTCTCAAGCTGCTAGATCAGGCAGCAGCGCGTAACACGGATTTCCATCCCGCTCGGCCTACCCTGGCCAGATTTCATCTGCTGACCGGCCGCGTTGCCGAAGCTCGCGCCGTGCTGGAGTTGTTTGGAGCCGAATCGCCTCAGGAACCGGAAGTGTACCGGCTGTTAGGGGAATTGGCATTCCGCGAGTTTCGGCTGGTCGAGGCAGAACTGCTGTTTCGTGAGCTATTGGACAAGTCGCACGCTTACGCTATCAGTCAGCATCGCAAGAAGCAGTATCAGATCGCTGGACATGCGGGCCTGGCCGCGGTGGCCGAGCGTAGAGCTCAATGGTCCGTGGCGGCTGGGCACTTGTCCGAATGGATTGCTCTGGACGCAACTAACAGCGGTGCCCACCAGCGGCTGGCCGAGGCGCAATTCGAATTAGGCAAGGTTCGCGAAGCCTATTCATCGTTGCAAATCGCGCAACAGAATAGCGTACCGACTTTCAGCGCCGAAGTCGCCATGGGCCTGATGTACGATCAAGCCGGCCAGCGAGAAACAGCCGAGAGCTGGATGAAGCAGGCGCTCAACACGGCTCCCGATCAACCTCACGTCCTCTTGGCCGTCGCCCAGTGGTACTGGGACAACGATCAGCCACAATCAGCCCAGCAGCCCATCGCGACCGCCTTACTGATTTCGCCGCAATCAGCTCAGGCTCGCCTGTTAGCCGCACTCGTTGCGTGGCAAGCCGGCAAACTGGAACTAGCCATCGAGCATTTTCATGTTGCCGCGCGGCTAGAACCCGGTAATGCCCTGATTGCTCATCAGTTGGCGCGAGCGCTGGTCGAGACCGGGGATGCCAAACATTTGCAAGACGCGCGAGTGTTGGCCGAAGCTAGCGTCAAGCAGATGCCGGCCGATTCAAACATAGCTGCCACGTTAGGGTGGGTCTACTTGAAGCTCGAACTCTTGCCAGAAGCCGAACAGATATTCAAGCGGATTGCCCTGGGCGGGCAAGTCCAACCTGATGCCGCCTACTTCTTAGCCTGTTTTGCCGAGCGAACTGGTAAGCGGGCGGCTGCGGTTAAAACGCTGCGAGCCTCGCTAGACACTCCTGGTCCCTACTTGTATCGTAAGCAAGCTGAGCAGTTACTCAAACAGATCGATCCCTAAGCCTTGTTCACCACGAAGGCTTGGTTTCGCATAGTTCAATGCTACCTGGGCAAGATAATCTGCTTTCGCTGCAGGCGAGCGGCTAACGCAAAGTCCCTCTTGACCATGAGCGCTTAGGTGAGCCGCAGAAATGTAGTTACCGTCGACAGTCGGTCGGAACCCAGAACCTCCACCGTCTGGCGACGGTGGCTTCGGTTAGTCTTTGACTGCCGCTCGCCTTAATACGATTCGTCCACAGATTTTTACACATGACATCTAGCGTCTACATAGTAGCGACGATGGATACAAAAGGCTATGAGTTGGCCTTTGTGCGTGATCGTTTGCGCGCTGTGGGAGTTCCCGTCAGAATGGTTGATGTGGGCACGCTGAATCCACCCAGCGTTCAGCCGGATGTCTGTCGCGAACAGGTGCAAGCTGCTTTAGCCGTGCCTGCCAGGCGTGCCAACGCAGCTCTCGATAACTCCGATCGAGGACAAGCCATCGCTCTCATGGCGGACGCGCTGCGGGATTACTTGCAGGCAGAAATGTCCCAGGGTCGCCTGTCGGGAGTGCTCGGCTTGGGAGGCAGCGGCGGAACCTCGCTGATCACTACGGCCATGCGCGCCTTGCCTATCGGACTACCCAAGTTGATGGTCTCAACCGTGGCTAGCGGGAATGTGGCTCCGTATGTCGATTGCAACGATATCACCATGATGTATTCGGTGGTCGATGTGGCAGGAATCAATGCCGTTTCTGAGATCGTTCTAGCAAATGCCGCCCATGCGATGGCCGGTATGTCTCAGCACGCTCGGCCACAGCGTCGCAATCGCCCTACAGTAGGAATGACCATGTTTGGGGTAACGACCCCTTGCGTCGATCAAGTGCGGCGACGGCTGGAAGTCGAGGGCTTCGATTGCTTGGTCTTCCATGCGACCGGTGCGGGAGGGCGAGCCATGGAGCAACTGGTTGCGTCGGGGCTGATCTCGGGTGTGCTGGACATTACCACCACCGAAGTAGCCGACGAAATCGTTGGTGGAGTCTTCGCCAGCGGACCGCATCGATTTGAGAAACTACTCGCAGCCGAGATTCCTCTGGTACTCAGCGTGGGAGCCGTGGATATGGTCAACTTTGGTGGGCTGGAAACCGTACCAGTGCCGTTTCGCAATAGGAATCTCCACGTGCATAACGCCCAGGTCACCTTGATGAGAACCTCTGTCGAGGAGAATCGGAAAATCGCGGCGTTCATCGCGGACAAGCTGAATCGAGCCGCAGGACCCTGGCGTCTCCTAATACCCGAAGGAGGCGTATCGCTGCTGGACGCTCCCGGTCAACCCTTCTTTGATCCCCAAGCCGACTCGGCCCTGTTTGAAGAACTCGAGCGGCAATTACGTTGCTCCAGTCAACGGCAACTCATTCGACTCCCCTTGCACATCAATGCCCCCGAGTTTTCACGAGCCTTGGCCGAACATTTTCTGGACCTCAGTAGTGGCTAAGCGCTCCGTCGGCAAAATTGAGAATTGAAAGAAAGCGGAACGGCGTAGCAATCCGCGGCACTTGCTAACTAGGAATTTTCAGTATGCGTCATTCTCGCGAATCTATCCTTAAGCACCTACGTTCGAAGATTGCTCGTCGAGAGCCAATTGTGGGTGGAGGAGCGGGAACCGGAATAAGTGCAAAATGCGAAGAGGCAGGTGGTATCGACCTGATCGTAATATACAACTCAGGTCGCTACCGCATGGCCGGACGGGGATCGCTGTCGGGTCTCCTGCCGTTTGGCAACGCTAACGAAATCGTCAAAGAGATGGCTCGCGAGGTCCTGACAACCGTGGCCCAAACACCAGTCATCGCTGGAGTCTGCGGAGTCGATCCGTTTATGCTCCGCGATTATTTCCTGAAAGAACTAATCGCATTGGGATTTTCCGGGATCCAGAATTTCCCGACCGTCGGGTTAATCGATGGCAAGTTTCGAGCCAATCTGGAAGAAACCGGTATGGGCTATGCACTGGAAGTAGAGTGTATTGCGGCCGCGCACCGCCTGGATCTGCTGACGACGCCCTATGTTTTTGACGAAAATCAAGCCGTGGCTATGACCCAAGCAGGCGCCGACATTTTGGTTGCCCACATGGGACTGACTACTGGCGGTGCCATCGGCGCAGAATCGGCGCTGAAGTTGGAGGACTGCGTCGAGCGGGTCAATGCAATTGCCACTGCCGGTCGCAGCGTTCGTTCTGATGTTCTAATACTGTGTCATGGTGGCCCGATCGCCATGCCGCCGGACGCTCAGTTCATCTTGGATCACTGTGACATCCACGGCTTTTATGGTGCTAGTTCTATGGAACGACTGCCGACGGAGCTGGCTATCAAGGGTCAGGTGGCTGATTTTATGAAGCTGAAGCTGTCGAAATCGTGACCCCGATGTCGGGGGCGGTGGCGACCGAGTGTCGCTGACAGCTCTGTCGGTCAAAAGAAATATTTACCAGTGGGCGAAGCGATTCGAGACAATCCCCACCATTCACTTAAGCTCGAGTCATGACAATCAAGTTTTCGACAACAATACTTCTCTTCGCCATCTTGGACTTAGCCGTCGCCTTGGTGGCTCGCGCGGAATCGCAGGTTGCACCCGTGCGACTGCACAGTCAGGTCCTGTTTGTTGGATCGATCGTAGATGCAGACACCAACCAACCAATCGCAGCCAGAGTCTATCTGCAGGACTCTCAAGGCAACTGGCTATTTGTTCGTCCCGCCAGCGAACAAGGCACCGCCTGGCCCTACTCGGAAGAGTGGGTGCCCATGCCCCAATCGGTAGAACGGCACACCAGCGTGTCGGCTCATCCCTTCCAGATCGAACTGGCACCCGGAGAGTACTTGATTCAAATAGAACGCGGCAAGGAGTATCTGCCGCTTAGCCACAAGCTGGTGGTCCCCTGCGTTGAAGCAGCGCAACACGATCATGAGCCGAGGCAACGAACGATCGAGGAGACGTTTTCCTTGCAACGCTGGAGCCGAATTGCAACTCAAGGCTGGTACTCTGGAGAGACGCACGTCCATCGCCGTATCGCAGAGTTGCCAATTGTCATGTCAGCCGAAGAGTTGAATGTGGCCTTCCCGGTGACCTTTTGGACAACCTCTGCGGACAAAGTCCCGGACCTGGAACCATCCAGCCTGCGTTCCCAAGGGCCTTCACCGTTTGGAGCCCGTGAAGATGTCGGCTACGACCCGATTTGGATCAATAATCATCAAGTGATCCTGCCTCGCAACACCGAGTATGAAATATTTTCGATTGGGCCACGACGACATACGCTCGGTGCATTATTCATTCTCAACCACCGCTCGCCTTTTGTACAGACCGCGCCGCCAGTGGCACCCATTGTCCAACAGGCGCGGCGCGAGGGCGCATTATTAGACTTAGACAAACACAATTGGCCGTGGTCGTTGATGCTCGTTCCGGTGGCCCAAGTCGATCTGTTTGAACTATCAAACAATAGTGTCTGGCGAACCAACTTTGGCTTCAAGCAGGCTGGTCAGGCATTGCCACCATGGCAGGAATTCGAGCAAGAGTCGCCTGGTGTTTTGACCGAGTGGGGCTGGCTGCAATTTGGCTTCGAGATGTACTATGCGCTGCTGAATTGCGGTTTTCGCATGAGCCCCTCGGCGGGTACGGCGTCGGGGGTGCATCCGGTGCCACTGGGGCACAGTCGCGTTTATGTACATACGGGCGAAGCGTTCAAGTTGGAGGCTTGGCTAGAAGGCCTGCGGTGTGGTCGCTCGTTTGTGACTACCGGACCGATGCTGACAGCTCGAATCGACGATGAGCTTCCAGGTCACGTATTTCAAGTCGGTGAAGATCAGTCCGGCGAGTTCGCCTGGGAGGCCGAGATAGCCAGCCCCGATCCGATCTCGCGCGTCCAGTGGATCGTCAATGGCCAAGTCGTGTCTACGATTATTCCCGAAGAGATGCCAACGGACCACGGAGCTTGGAAATGGTCCGGAAAGGGGATGTTGCCTATCCATAACTCCAGTAGTCGCCGCTGGCCCTCAGAACCGGATCGGGCTCGCGGAGCCCCCCTAGATCAGGGAGCAGTACACAGCCGTCGATCAGCTTGGGCTGCACTGCGCGCCTGGTCTGACCAGCCTGACGGCAGAAAACGATTTGCCCACACCGGAGTATGGTATTTTGATGTGGACCAACAACCGGTGCGTCCGCCTCAGCGGCAGATCGACTATCTGGTTGAGCAGCTGGAGAGTTCTCTAAAACAGCAACAGGGGATACTCTCGCCCGAAGCCTTCGCCGAATTTGAACAGGCTCGGGACACCTATCGTGAGATTCAGGCCAGGGGCATCGCGGATCCATCTTCTCAATGACGGCCTACTACTGCGGCCATCGACAGAGGCTTGTGTCTGGGGAAGCAAATGATTTTGGTTTCGGGGGACTGCTTACACCCCGCTTCCGGCAACCGCCAGGTTGCCGGGCAAGCACTACAAGACATCCAATTGAAAGTCATGCGCAATCTGTTCGACTACTTTCGACTCGCGGGCGGCGGCGTATTGGCTCGCGGCGATTGGTAGTTGTCGAAAATATTACCGCTGCCCAGGACCCGCGGATCGGACTGTCGCGTCAGTTCTGCAAACAGCTGTTCGCGCAGCGATGCGACTTGAGAGCTGTGCGCCGCGTCGGCTGCCAGATTGACGATGCAGTCAGGATCATGGGTCAGATGGTAGAGTTCCTCTTGCGGACGCTTGCCAAACGCCAGTTGCCAAAATTGATCGTGCTCGCCAAAGTCGCGAATGAGACGCTTAGTGGGACTATTGTCGGTGTCCAGCAAGCCTAGCTCGATGTCGCCGCAGGGCCAGCGATCAGGGGCAAAGTTGTGAATGTAAAACCAGTCGCCACTTCGCATCGCTCTTATCGGATATCCTAGCCCTGATGGCGTGCCGGGACGCGCCTGAACATCGTTTCGCTCCCGACCCAGAATTACGAAATCGCGAGTTGGATCGGCATGCCCCTGAAGCAGACTCACCAGGCTGCGACCGGTAATGGGGGACATGCCTGACTGCAGCCCGTCCACGCCCATCAGCTCAAGAAAAGTCGGAGCAAAATCGGTGAAGCTGACAAATTCGACCAAGCGACGGCCAGGGCGGACGATGCCCTCGGGCCAATACATTACCAAGGGCTCGCGGTTGGAAATATCATAGTTATGCCCTTTGGCACGAGGAAACGGCATGCCGTTATCGGAGGTAACAATCACGAGAGTGTTGTCGGCCCGATCGCTGGCCAGCAGCATGTCCAGCAGCTGGCCTACCTCGTCGTCAAAGGCTTCGACCTCCAAAGCATAATCCAGCATGTCGCCACGTACCGTTTGATTGTCAGGCCAGATGCGTGGAACACGGTCGATATCAGACAGTTGCTTACCGGCCGCCGTTCCAGAATCCTTGTCGTAAGGCCGATGTGGGTTCTTGCTGCCATACCAGTAAAAGAACGGTTTGTCGCTGGGCTGAGATTTGAGAAAGCTGGCAAAGTTCTCTTGTGGCTTGACATTAAATCCGAATGAACGCGGCTGGCCATCTGCAGTCAGCGCGGAACCAGGCCCCCAGATTTTCCCCTGCCCACCGACGCGGATACCGGCTGCACTCAGCGCCTCGCTAAAGGCTACGAATTTGACGGGGAACTGCGATTGGTGATTGGCCGCATCTTCTAACTGCCACGGATTGCGTCCGGTCAGGATGGCTGATCGCGACGGTGCGCATTTGGCGGTCGGAGTGTACGCGTTGTCGAATACTAGTCCATTGCGGGCTAGGCGGTCGATGTTAGGAGTTCTGACCCAATCGCAGTCATAGGCTTGCCCAAAATGAAGCGAAGCGTCGTCGGCGATTATGAACAAGATGTTGGTCTGCGCGGCAGAGAGTCCAGCCAGGGAAAGAACCCAGGCGATGACGAAAGCCGCTAGAACAAGTGAGGCACGATTCATGGTTCGGTGATCCGCTTGAGATGAGCACGGGCAGCGCTGTTGGTCCTACTGTCTATGCACAAGCATAACACATCCTGCAGCCTGAACAGACTAGAAGGCTGCGGTAGCAGCGTTGGTCCTGCGTGGAAGTCAAAAGTTATCCGAGAACTTCGGCAAACCAAGCAATCGCCGTTTTCAACGGTTCGAATGCTGAGGGCGGCAAGGCCACCACTGCCACCAAGAATTGACGGACCAAGTTTTGCACGGATTTAACGCGGATTCAGGCTGTGCATTACCTCAGCTCACCAAGTCATCAGGTCGGCCCAGGCACCCAACAGATTTAGGCTGCGCGATGGCTGACCAGCGATCGATAGGCGACCAGGACTTCATATAGGTCGCGAGGAATTTCAACCACATCGTCCGCGAAATCGCTGAGCCAGGCTTTGTTGGCATTAGCGGCGTGGACCAGCAACGGCGCCATCTCTGCCAAGCAGACGGAGATCGTATCAGAGACTGAAGGGGCAGCTTGCCATTGAGTTGGGGAGGCATTCATATTGGAGATTCCGTGAATTGCGATTCGATCACGAGACAGTTACCACTCAAGTCCCGACACGCAGGACTACTCCCCTGTCACTTGGTATCGGCAGTCGCGATTTTATCGTTTAGAGAAAGTGTGCAGTTTCCTTGTTTGCTAGCAATTAGGCTGTTGGCAACTTGACAATCCGTGAATGCTTTCTTAGATTCGCGGCTTTCAGCGCCTGCCATCGACTTGGATTCCAGGGATGGACGGTCGATTCCAAGGGAGGATGAGCCTTGCCCAGGCGCAAAGTAATAATGCTCGGCCAGTGGTGCCTCACGGTAGTGAACTGCTGGGCGAGCAAACGTGAAGAGCCCAATTCGCATGACTGACCTTAGCGGTATCGCCCGCCATCTTCGCCTGTCTGTTGATCAAATTCGTTTGGCAGTTGATCTGTTGGAGCAGGGGTATTCACCGGCCTTTATTCATCGCTACCGTGCCGACGAAACCGGCCAGCTAGCGCGCTCTGTTTTGTGGCGACTGAAATCAGAGGTCGATCGACAGCGGCGGTTGGATGCCATTCGTAGTCGAGCGCTGCAACACTTGCCTAAAGATGCAGTCCTGGATGCCGAAGCAGAAAAAGCCGTGCACGACGCTCGAACGGCTGCTGCGGTTGATGTAGCTCTGCGTTGCTTTCGCGCTCGCCGCAATTTGCTTCAGATCAGCGAGCCAACGAGTGTCGCGGGAAAATTGCTTGAATCGATGATCAAGTACAGTGGGCCTGCGATTGCAGATGTGACTGCGTGGGTAGCGGAAAGCCAATCGCTGGATAGCCAAGCCGCGCAACAATTGTTGAATCAGACCGAGCGATTGATCGGCTCATTGATAGGCGGCGATTCGCTGCTGCACGCCAGACTGCGTCAAGCAGTAATTCGCAAGGCACAAGTAACGGTGCAGTCGATCGAGGAATCCAACAGTGCTGCGCCCACCAGTTCCTCCGACCGATCGCAACCATCTTCCTCAACCGACAGCTCCAGCGACGCACACGATGATGGCCTGGAAGATCACCACCAGGGCGATCTGGCGGATGAACATGACGATGAAAGTGTTGGGGAACACGTCGATGATACTGCGCTGGCTACTGAGTCTGAACTGAGTAGCAAAGCTGACAGCCTTGTAGCCGACAATACGGATGCACCGCCTGCTGACGGTACTAGCACCGCGCAGACCGCAGTGGCAGCAACGGATCCTGCCGCTTCGAAGCCAGCATCAAGAGCGTCTGCCAAGCTGACTCCGCGCCAACGACGTCGCAAATGGCTGATCTCGGCCCTCAGTCCGTTGCGAACGCTAAACAAGCCACTCGGCAAGTTATCCGCGTATCAGCAATTGATTCTGGGACGCGGCATGCGCTCCCAGCTCGTAAGACTGGTATTGAACTATGAGCCTGCTGTATTAACGGAATTAGCTCGAGACTCATTTGTCAGCCACAAGCATCCGCTGGCCGGATGGTTCACTGGTGCGGTAGCCAATGCGCTAGATAGCGGGTTGCGATCCAGAATCGAAACCGACGCGCTGATGGAATTGGAAGAGCAGGCTGGAGAACAATTGCTGGAACATGCCACCGACGATTTGCGGCGACATTTGCTGCGTCGCCCCGTTCGCGGGCATACGATTGCAGTAATCGACACCGTCGGACCAAGGACGGTGGTAGTAGCCATTGTAGATTCAGCTGGACAAGTGCTGTGTTGTGACGAACTTCCGTGCTCTGTCCAACCGGATGTCGTATCGCAAAATGTTGTTCGGTTAGGAGAATTGATCCATCAATACCGGGTGACATTAGTCGGATTAACCAATGGTCCGGCGCGTCGGTTTATGGTGGTTACCGTGCGCGAGCTGATGCAACAGAGCAAAGATAGTGGCCTGCGATGGACGATGGTTGATCGTAGTGGCGCCGAGGCATACGCTGGTAGTCGCATCGGACTCAAAGAACTGGCTACGCATAACCGTCGCCAGCGAGCGGCAATTTGGGCGGCGCGCAGTCTGCAAGACCCGCTATTCGAGCTACTAAAAGTCGATGTGGGCCGATTGCGACTGGGTAGCTATCAACGCGAGTTGCAGCAAGATTCGTTGCGACAATTGGTGCTGGATACCATCTCTGAGTGCGTCTGCTTGCGCGGTTTGGATACGCAGCATGCTAATCTTCGCGAACTGCAGTACATCCCCGGAGTGGGTCCCGATCAGGCCCAACAAATACATCAACTTGCCAGCAGCGGTCAATTGGTTAGCCGTCAGCAATTGCAATCGCAAATTACAGGTTGGTCAGACGTGGACAAGCGTCAAGCCATTGGATGGCTGCGCGTTTTTGGAAGTACGTGTACTTTGGACGCGACGCTGATTCATCCCGACGATTACCGACTGGCAGAGCGACTGATTGAAAACAGCGAATTATCCGCGCCCCCCGCAGCACCTGCCGGCTGGAAAAAGCGAACCGTCGAACTGGCAGCTTCAGCGATTTTGGCAGATTCCACCAGCTCAGCCGACAGCGGCGCAGTAGTCAGCGGTACTGCGGCTGAGGCTGGCGATAATTTGTCCGCTCCTATCACCGATGCTCACGGCACCAACTCTGATTCAGAGCCGATTGCCAGCGCAGATTTGGATGCAGAATCTCCTGACGGCGGCCAGCATAGCAATTCAGCAGCCATCATTGAAGTTTCCTCCGATAGCAATGAAAACGCAAGCGTTTCGGCAAGTACTGAGGATCAGTTGAGCCGTTCGGAGTCAGCTCAACCCGCCTCCCCGCCAGCAATGGTGCCCGAGTATCCCGAACAATTGCCGCCTGCAAGTACTTCCCCCGAACCGACTGTCGATATTGAGAAGCTGGCCAAGCAATGGCAGGTGGGACGAGCCAAATTGAAGTCGATTGCTCAAGCACTGCTGGACCCGCTGGGAGATGCGCGCTTGCAGGGTACTCCGGTACCCCTGCTGAGCGACATGCCAACTCAAGACAGCCTGCAGCCCGATACGTGCCTGTGGGCAGTGGTCGTTGGAGTCGCCGAGTTTGGTGCGTTCGTCGAGATTGGTCCGAATTGCAATGGACTAGTACATATCAGCCGCTTGTCGCCCCATTTTGTTGAGGACCCGCATCAATGGGTTCAAGTCGGCGATCTGCTGCTGACTTGGGTGGTAAATGTCGATCAAAAACGCAATCGTGTCGCATTGACTTGCCTGTCACCCGCTCAGCGCGCTGCAGCGCAGGCTGAAGCTCAGCAGCGCGAAGCCGATGAGCGGTCTAGTCATGCGCGTGGCCGTCACCCGCAGTCTGGCGAGGGCAGACCCGAACGTGGTCCACGTCACGGTGTTGCACCGCGTGGCCAAACTAGCGGAGGACAGCCACCTGGTGCTGGGCAGCGGACAGGTGGTGGTGCACCTCACTCGGCCGTCCAAGGTGATACCACACACTTAGCTTCAAACGATCGGCGGCCTCGCAGTGACCAAGGTTACCGAGGTCGCGGCCAACAGGGCTCCGGTGGCGGGCGTGGCGCTGGAGGGCAGCGAGGCGGCCCGCGCGGTCGCGGGCGCGGACATGATGATTCCCGTCCTGCCAAGTCGGTGGTGGTGACTAGCAAACAACCCAAGGCACCGATAACACAAGCCATGAAGCAGGGTGATGAACCGCTGCGATCTTTTTCTGACTTGATGCAGTTCTACCAAGCTCAACCACACGTTGAAGCCAGCGACGTCCCTGCGCCTGAAGCACCTCAAACTTCGACGGTACAGAATGTGCCCGAAACAGCTCCGGTAACAGCCAGCGGTTCTGCCGAGGCTTCAAGCAACCAGCAAGTTGATGGCCAGACCTAGCGAGCAAATGTAATCGTTTGCTCTCCAGCTCAATTACTCTCGATATCCTGCGGCCCGTTTTTGCCGATCGCGGAGCGCCGCACTTTTGTCATTGTGTGGCGGAACATGCACGTAGATCAGCGCGGCTCCCAAGCGGTCTGATTCGCGTAAGAATTCATAAAATCCCTGCATATACTCGCTGATACTGGCGAACCTCCGATGCAACAAAAAACACTTGTCGCCAACTACGCCAAGCGTCTGGTCACCTGCCTGTGCTGGCCATCTCGATTTGACGCTTGCACTATCTATCAACTCGGCCAGAGTACAATCTCGCAGCGCGGCCGGTGGCAACTCACACAACTCTGACATGCTTTCTAATAGTTTGACTGGCGCAGACGGTTGATAGTGCGCGTGTCGTCTACCAGGACTAGTGGGGGGCTGGTCGCTGGTTTGTGGCTGGCAGGCTCGAAGATTCGCTACCACACCGCGCAGTTGATCAAACGTAATTGCGCCGCTACGCAGTTCCCTGGGCACTGGACCAGTACAATCCACAACCGTGGATTCAATCCCAATCGCGCAGTCCGGTCCCTTCAAAATGTAGTCCACGCGGCCATCCAGGTCTTCCAGGACAGATTGCCACGTTGTGCAGCTTGGTCGCCCGGACCGATTTGCTGACGGAGCTGCGATGGGGTGACCGGCGAGCCGCAACAGTTGTATCGCTTGGGAATGATTGGGGATTCTGAGCCCAACGGTGTTTAAGCCCGCAGTCACCGCATCGACGATTGCCGGCTGTTTGCGAACAACGACCGTCAGAGGCCCTGGAGCAAACGCCGTCAACAGCCGCTGAGCAACTTCGTTGAGTTCTGCCGCTGCCAGCGACCACTGATCCAGCCCTCCCAGATGCACGATCAGCGGGTTATCTGTGGGTCGTCCTTTGGCCTCGAACAGTCGCCGCACTGCTTGAGCATTGGTGGCATCGACGCCTAGTCCGTAGACCGTCTCGGTAGCAAACGCTACCAGCCCACCGTCGCGCAGCGCCCTTGCGGCCAAGCCGATGTCGTCAGTTACATGTGTGATTGTCAATCTTGGTAGCTCGCTGCGGGATGCGAATGGGTCTTGAAAAATTGGGTACACTATTGTGATTGGAGCGCCGCCAGCTTGGCAGGCCAAACATGGTCTGCATTGGAACTAGCGACATATAAAGTTTACAGCCGGGCTCGAATTCACTGGACTTCAAACGATCACCCCATGGCAGATATTCCACCAGTCGCGTCTATGCGTCGAGTGCCCGTAATCGGGCTTATCGGCGGCATCGCTTCGGGCAAGAGTTTTGTCGGCCGCACTTTGCAGGAACTGGGAGCGGTGCGAATCGATGCCGATCGCCTTGGCCACGAGCTATTGGACAATATTCTGATCAGACAGCAGTTGGTACGCGAACTGGGCCCGGAGATTTTGACCACAGACGGACACATTGACCGCGCCCGCGTCTCTGCCTTGGTATTTGGCAACGATGAGCAATCACTCCGGCGGCGACGACGCTTGGAAAGCGTTCTCCACCCAGCAATTCACGAGGCCGCTATCCAACAAGTTCAAACTCTCTCGCACTCATCGCCGCCACCTACCGCCGTTGTTATCGACGCTCCACTGCTGGTCGAGGCCGGTTGGGATCGCATGTGTGACTGGGTCTTCTTCGTCGACACGCCGGAGTACGTTCGTCGCCAACGCGCAAGCCAGCGCGGCTGGTCGGAAAGTCATTGGCGGGATCGCGAACATACCCAGCTCGACCTAAACCGTAAACGCCAAGCCGCCACCCACTTGATTCCCGGTGATCTACCAGCACCGGAACTCAAACAGCGACTGGTGCAACTCCTGAATGAGATGCACGCCGGTGAATGAAGCCTCTTGCAACGGCTCAATATGCGTGCGTACTAACGCGACATGGGAGCATGTGGTCCATGGATTATTCGCGACGGTCAAATGCAACCTCACTTAGGCTTGCGGTTCGGTCATGCGGTACGGGTCCAAAGCTTCTCGGAGCGTGGCTTCGGGCAGCAGTTTTTGTTCTTCACACAATTGGCGAATGGTCTTGCCGGTCGCAAAGGCCTCTTTAGTCAACTTGGCAGCTTTTTCGTATCCGATCAGCGGATTCAAACTAGTGGACATTGACAGACTCTGTTCGACGGCGGCTTCGCAAGTCTGAGGATTGGCCTCCAACCCCTGTAAGCAGAATTCCAGAAACGCCTTCACTCCGCAGCTCATGAGAGCGATGCTCTCGAGTACGCAGTGTCCCATAACGGGCATCATGATGTTGAGCTGAAAATTGCCGCCAGTGGCACCGCAGATGGTGATGGTTTGGTCGTTGCCCATGACGCGCGCGGCCACTTGCATCAAGCTCTCACACATCACTGGATTTACTTTACCAGGCATAATTGAACTGCCGGGGGCGCGTTCGGGCAGGATGACTTCGAAGAATCCGCAGCGTGGCCCACTACCTAGCCAACGTATGTTATTGGCGACGTTAAACAAAGTATTGGCAATGGTCTTCAACTCCGCATGACACTGCACCAATCCGTCGCGCTGTGCGTTCGCTTCGAAGTGATTGACGGCTTCAACGAACGATATTCCGGTGTCTTCCGCCAGCGCAGCCGCCACGCGACTGCCAAATTCTGGGTGAGTATTGATACCACTGCCAACGGCCGTTCCGCCGACAGGCAATTCCTGCACCGCTTGTAGTGCGAGTTCGGCCCGGGCCACCGACAGCTCGAGCTGTCGAGCAAACCCCCCGAACTCTTGTCCCAATCGCAGTGGAGTTGCATCCATCAAGTGCGTGCGACCAATCTTGATGATGGAGTCCCAGGCGCTGGCCTTGTCGGCCAACATGCACTGGAACTCTTGCAAGGCAGGCAGCAAACGTTGGCGAATTTCAATCGCTACCGCCACGTGAATTGCCGTGGGAAACGTGTCGTTGGTACTCTGGCCCATGTTCACGTGATCGTTGGGATGTATCACCTTCTCCTTGGCAAACCGATCACCGCCGGTTAATTCGATAGCACGATTGGCAATCACTTCGTTGACATTCATGTTGCTAGAAGTCCCGGAGCCAGTCTGATAGATGTCGATGGGGAATTGATCAGACAACTGGCCATTAGCTACTTCTCGCGCAGCTTGTAAGAGCGCAGTAACCTGAGTATCGTTCAGCGTGTTCTTTCCACTGCCAGTCAGCTTGCCAAGGTCGCGATTGGCAATGGCGCAGGCGTATTTGACAAGCGCCATGGCTTTTAGCAACGCAGGCGGCAATGGCATACCGGAGACAGGAAAATTCTCTACGGCGCGTTGGGTCTGAGCTGAATAATAGGCGTTGGCGGGCACTTGCACGTCGCCCATCGAGTCGCGTTCGATGCGGTACTGAGTCATGCTGGTGGTTTTCTTTTGGATGCGGGAAAGCCGAAGGAAGGTGAACGAGCGTTCATCCTAACTTGACATCCCGAAATGCCAACCGCACCTAACGCACTAGCTGAAGAAGTGGCAGCTTGAAAGCTTGCTCATACTGCTGGAAATGGAACTATCCACGGGAAGAACTGGCAGCATAGAATCCGGCTGACCTGCCCACGCCTTACACCACAGCCACCAGGCACTGCTAACCTTAAGTTCTAGCTGTTTGAGAATGTAACTTTTACAATCCTGGGAAGGTATGTTAATTGCCGCTCAGCTTCTCCGGAAGACATACAGGTAAGATGCTTTTTTCAACAGTAGCAGTCAGCCATGTCCGATCAGGCACCTCGCGATTGTACCGTTTTTAGGTTGAATCCTCTGGTTCCTTCGGATGCTCACGCCCAGACCGGCCCAGTTCAGAAACAGTCGCCAGGTGGGGTAGGCGAACTCCCCACAGCAAAACTGGCCAACGGTCGATTCGAGATTCAACAGACCTTAAGTCGCGGTGGCTTTGCGGCTGTGTACCGGGCCTATGACCTTCAATTGAAGCGCGTGGCAGCATTGACGCTCCCGCATGGCAATATGCTGGGCAATCGATTACGCCTATGAAGGAGACGTTATCGGCTACCAGCCAGCACTTGGTGGGCTCCATTCACAATTTGGCATCTGAGGTTATCAACAGTAGCTGCCAAGAATCCCAGGTTGGCTCTGGCGTCGGGATTGCCAAGGATAACCGCCAGGGGCAATGTGCAGCCGGTATTTATTTGAACCATGGCAGTTTGTCTGATGACACTCCATCTTGCAGCGCTATTAATCCGGCTAGGCGTTGGCCCAGCATCGAGATGTGGAATGGGGCTTGTTGAATCGACAGATTTGCAAGCAATCCGATGTCTTATGGAAATCCCCAGCTGCACGGCACGTTGGTCGGTAGAGTTTTAGCGGTAGGTGGCTGGTAGTCGGTGGTGTAGATGGGCTGATTACGATTCTGGATGGTCAAACTGGCGACATGATCCGACAGTGGGACTCGCAGCAGCTTGAAGTCAATGCAGCGGTGCTTAGTCTCGACGATGCCATCGCGTGTACCACCGGTGAAGATGGCAGTGTGGCGGACTGGCAACGGCCAACTGCTGTGGCGCTGCCAGCGGTACGAGATCTCCAATCGCTCATACGATCAAGTCCATCTACCACGGCTCAATCACCTAATCGTCCGTGGTAATCACAGTCAGTTGGCAGCGATCGACAGTCCAGTGGGAGCACATCTGGATGATTTGCCCAATCGAGTGGTAGGACATTGGATGTTGAAATCCGCTGGAAATGGCCAACAGTTATTGACCGAAGATCAAGCTCCAGAACTATACATCCTAGACGGCGGTGCGCTGCAGGTGAACGTTCGCGTGTAACTGCGATCACGGCGTTTGACCGCCTTGGGGGTCGTGGAGCGAACTGCGGTCAGCCCCAACGGCGCTGGGCGGCTGTGGATACCAATGGTCCAGAATTAATCCTACGTGATTTGCGTCGCCAGGAAGTGGTGGATCGGATTGTGCTAACTGACGCCCCACAAAATATCGCCTGGTTACCGTATGCCGGCGACCGGACCCAAGGAGAGCTGCCGTTCTATTTGCTGATTGCCGAACGCCATGGTAGTTTTTTGACGTGCATTTGAATGCTGGCGGCAAGCTGGAGACACGTAAGAGCTGGTTCACCACTGGGCGTGAACGGTTACGAGGCGATTAACCGTCGCCACAAGGATGAATGGCGTTATTGAAGCGGGGACGAAGCAAAAGCGAAGACTTTTCTGGGACAGTCATCGGAACGCTCCAATCCGCCCCGGCGCCTATCGACCCGTAGGGAGGTAATATTGGTAGCACGCGATCCGCCCACGCCGTCGCGTTCCGTAGGAACGCAATATTGGCAGAACGAATCCACTACGGCGCTTTCGTCCCTAAGAGGGCTGATTGGACGATGGCCAGCAGATATGGCCATCGTACGCCATAGGCCGAGGGAGGTCGCTGGAAGCCAAACAGACCAAAGATCAAGGATCTTTCGCAGAAGGGCTCAACAGCAACTCTTGGCCGCTCGGAGCTTGGTCTGCAGGCGGCTGAGCGGTGTCGGCCGGTTGCGGCTCAACCTGCTCGGCTGCTTCAGGCTTCTTGAGTGATCTCAGCTGGTCGCTGGGGCTGCCCGAGGAGCCATCGGTAGACTGAGGTTCAACCATCGGCTTGGCAGCACCGTAAGTCGTTTTTTCCTCAACTGCCGGAGTGGCTGCGACGCTCTCTGTAACTACTGTACTGCTGGGCGCGCCGGCTGACCACAAACTGGTTGCCGAGTAGGGATCGGAGTAACTAAGAGCTACCGGTGAATGTACAACTCGCGGTGTTCGCACTCGCACCTCATACGGCTCGTAGCGCATAACGCGACGAGGCGTAGTAACTTTGACTTGGAATGCTTCGTTCTCGTAGTACTTGACGGTCACTGGCTGTTCGACCGTTTCTAATTTGTACGAGGTTCTCTCGACAGTCTTGGGTCGCACCATGACCTGCTCGACCCACTCGGTCTTTTCAATCGGCACCTTGCGAACCATCGTTTGCGTTACCGGTTTTTGAACCGAATAAGGAATTTTACGGGATTCGTAAACCGGCTCCATGCGCGTTATGTTGTAGGGAACTTGCGTCTGCACGACTTCGCTTTGCAGCCGCGTAACTTGCACGGGCACCTGGGCTGTTTGCACTTGCGGCATAAGGCTGGTGTGCGGCACAGTGACCTGGACCGGATTGGGTTGATACATGACTTGCGCTTGCATCGTGCCTTGAGACGTATACGGTACCCAGCCCAGACCGCCGCGACGAAAACCGGCTTGGCCAAATTGGTCCGTGTAGTTACCAGCCCCCATCCAACGCAGTCCGTAGCGTGTGTCACCAGGCTGATAGTATGGCTGGGCAACGTATTGGCCTTGGTCCACAACCGATGTCTGATAGGTAGTCACCGGTTGGTAGGTCGTGTACTGCTGAGTTTGATATTGTGTCTCGGTGACCGGGCGCTGCACAACCTGGCTTTGCGTCTGATAGTGAGTTTCCTGAACCGGACGGTAGCTTACATGGGTCTCTTCGCGCTCGGCGGTTTCGGTTACGAAGCTGGTCTCTTGATAGGTTTGATCAAGCCACTCCTGCTTCTTGACAGGGGTGCGTACGGTATATCGCTCTTCGACCGTGCTCGTCTCGACAACTGGTCGGCGCACTGTAGTCCGTCGAGTCTCGGTGCGTTCTTTCATGACCGGGCGATATTGAGTTACCAACTGCTCAACGTACTCGGTGTCCCATACGGCTCGCATGCGTTGTTCTACATGCTCTTCCATAATCGTCTGCGGGATTACACTGTAGGTAGGCGCGCAAGCGCATTGCTGACCGAAGCTACTGGGCAGGGTGGCAACCATTGCCAATCCAGCGACTAGAAACGTCGACAATTGATACTGCCAGACAGGCTGCGAACGGCTAGTACACATGTTCATAGTGGCGTTGTTCCGCGAACGTTGGCTAGGAAATGTATCGCTCCACAATCGGAGTCGAAATGGGCTAATGAGGCTAAACGTAATCGGCGACCTATTTGCTATCTTAATTCCCCTAAGCAATCTCTGCACCGACAGTAAATGCAGTCAACAAGCGACTAGTTTTCGGTGCGCCGTTGCTGTATTTTTTAGCCGGTGCTGTTCGGGTCAAAAGCGCGGCGACCATCAGCCATCCGCAGCGCTTCTCAAGTCTAGTCTGCACATGGATTTACAGCCGAGCAATTTTCGTTCAAGTTCGGTGGACAGCCCGGTGGGCAGACCTCAAGCTGGCTTAGCCCGTTTATTTGGACCTACAACCGCTACAATCCGCCACTGGACTGTCCAACCAATTGTGCTCAATTGTTTAGCGACGCGCGGCCTCTAGACGGCAAAAATTTAGTCGATTCCGGCTCCAATAGAAGCGCTTATTGAGCGTTATCGCCTACTTTGATGCACTTCAAGCCTGAGGCGTGCCGATTGTGACGACTTGGCAAAGCGGGCTGGCTGCCGCCGGTGCCCAAGGGCATGCCGTAGGAGGTCGTTTAGCTCCTAAATCCGTTGTTTTGCCACTCGATAGGATCCTTCCTGACGACCCGCCAGCAGACGGTAAGGGGGTTTGGCTCGATGCAGGCCGTATCGAGCTGCGTTTACCCCCCTTTCCGCCAGGCAGCCCGAAAAAGT
This sequence comes from Pirellulaceae bacterium, assembly GCA_019636385.1. Classification (NCBI taxonomy): domain Bacteria; kingdom Pseudomonadati; phylum Planctomycetota; class Planctomycetia; order Pirellulales; family Pirellulaceae; species Pirellulaceae bacterium. The sequence goes on from JAHBXT010000001.1 coordinate 305,469, forward strand.
ACCATACTCGCCTTTACTGCCGCTGCCCACCCTTTAGAAATCTGGTACTCATGGAAGCTGGGATCGTTGGACTGCCGAACGTTGGCAAGAGCACTCTGTTCAATGCGCTGACCAGTACGCAAGGCGCTCAGGCTGCGAACTATCCGTTCTGTACCATCGAACCCAACGAGGGCATTGTACCGGTTCCCGACCAGCGACTGCAGCGCATTTCCCAGTTCATTCATCCGCAACGCATCGTCCCGGCTATTCTCAAGCTGGTAGACATCGCCGGCATCGTCAAAGGCGCTAGCGAGGGCCAAGGACTAGGCAACAAATTCCTGAGTCACATCCGGGAAGTAGACACCATCCTGCAAGTGGTGCGGTGCTTTGAAGACAATGACGTTATTCACGTGTCCGGCCAAGTCGATCCGGTCAGCGACGTGGAGATCATCGAGACTGAGTTGATGCTGGCTGACATTCAGACTTTGGACAATGCGTTGCCCAAGGCCGAGAGGTCGGCCAAGAGCGGTGATAAAGATGCTAAACTCCGCGTGGCCGCCATCAAGCGCTGCCAAGAACACTTGGCCACCGACCAGCCGCTGCGCAAATTGGAATTGCCTGAACTGGAAGCCAAAGAAATAGCCAGTTACGGACTAATGACCGCCAAGCCGGTGCTGTATATTGCCAACGTCAACGAAGATGATCTGCACGGTCAAGGACCGTTGCCAACGGCGCTGCGGAAATTCGCTGAAGGCGTTGGCGCAATTGTTGTGCCGGTCTGTGCCAAGCTGGAGGCGGAGCTAGCCGAGCTTGACGAGACGGATCAGGCCGAGATGCTGCAATCGCTGGGCCTGACCGAACCTGCGCTGGCTACCGTCGCTCGAGAAACCTATCGCACGCTGAACTTGCAAAGCTACTTTACGGCTGGCGAAAAGGAAGTGCGCGCCTGGACCATACCCGTCGGCGCAACCGCACCGCAGGGGGCAGGTGTGATTCACTCGGACTTCGAGCGCGGATTCATACGCTGTGAAGTCTACAGACTGGACGATCTTGAGAAACACGGTAGCGAAAAGGAGATTCGCAACGCTGGCAAACTTCGCACCGAGGGCAAAACGTACGTCCTGCAAGACGGCGACATCTGCCATTTTTTATTCAATGTATGAGAATGCAGCGCGCTACGCTCGCCAAAGTACGGGAACCTACGGCTGCAATTGCGTAGAATTTCTGGTCTGCCGATCCATGGGTGGTTCTGCGCCCGTCGGCTGGCCAGTATCATTCAGGCCCGATCTTAACAGGTAGGCTCATCAACCGCATTGAGGCACATGCTAGACAACGCTCCATTTCTTTCGCACACGCATCGCAAGCTGACGATTGAAGGCTATTCGCGAGCCGCCGTTCAGAGTTATTGGCGACTGCCCGAACTGCGTATTGGCTTCGACTTGGGCGCACAGCCGTGGGATTTTATGGGTACCGCCATGTGGGCCATCACCCATACGCACTTGGATCATGTCGCCGCCCTGCCAGTCTATCTAGCCCGACGACGCATGATGAAGATGGAGCCACCCACGATCTACCTGCCTAAACATTCGATACCGGCGACTGAAGCCATGTTACGATCGTTTCAGCGACTGGACCGTGGACGGCTACCTGGCGAGCTAGTGCCGGTCGAGCCGGGGGACGAAATCGAGCTGTCGCGAGAATTGGTAATGACTGTTCACGCCACCACGCACACGGTGCCGAGCGTCGCCTACCTGGTCTGGGAGCGACGCAATAAACTCAAGCCCGAATACCTGCACCTGAGTGGTCCCGAGATTCGCGACCTGCGCTTGAGCGGCGTCGAAATCAGTACCGAAGTACGCCTGCCTATCGTTGGCTACACGGGCGATACCAGTCCTGCGGGTCTCGATAACAATCCCGACCTGCTGCGCGCCCAAGTGTTAATCACCGAGATGACGTTTGTGGCGCCGCGGCATCGAAAGGAAAAAATTCACAAACATGGGCACATGCATTTGGATGACTTTGTTCAGCGGCAAGCCAGTTTTCAAAACGAACTGATCATTGCCGGGCATTTCAGCGTCCGTTACAGCAGTGCTCAGGTCCAGCGCATGGTGCAGAAGAAACTGCCGGACTTGATGGGCGGTCGATTGAAACTGTGGATATAATTGTTGTGGTAGCTTGCACGACACATGTCCATTTTGGCGGCTCCGGGGTCCACGGTGAGGGCGATCGGCGTTCGGCTCTGGAGGGAACTAGCACATGGCAATGCCTGCGGCTGGAAACAGCTACGATCGGATCAAGCTGCTGAGGCTGATGTTCCTCAGCCGTGAGGGTGATCGCCGCGAGGGGCTGCTGCTCCGGCAAGGTAAAGGCTGGTTCCATGTGTCGGGTGCCGGACACGAAGCTATGGCGGCGATCGCCCACTGTCTGGAACCAACCGATTATCTGTTTCCCTACTATCGCGATCGCGCATTGATGTTGGCACGCGGCCTGACCAACGCTCAATTGGCTAGTGCATTCTATGCCAAACGCGGCTCGTCGAGCACCGGTCGACAGATGCCAGCTCATTACAGTGATCGCGACTTGAACATTTGGAGCGTCCCGACACCTACAGGCTCACAATGCTTGCCAGCCTGCGGAGTGGGCTGGGCTATGCAGTTGCAGGCACATCCCGGAGTTGTATTGACCACGCTGGGCGATGCAGCCGCTCGCCAAGGTGAATTTGCCGAAGCGGTGGCTTTTGCGTTGGAGCGACAATTGCCGGTTGTGTTCGTCGTCGAGGACAATCACTACGGCATCAGCACCAACACGCAGCGACAGAATCCATTCAGACTGGGCCTGTTCGGCCAGCAGTTTGTTGAGCACGTCGACGCACGACATCCCGATCGAGTTTTGGCGACGGTGGCTGGTGCTGTTCAGCAAGCTCGGCGCGGCGGTGGTCCCAGCGTGATCTGGGCCGAGGTCGATCGGCTGAGTCCGCATACCAGCAGCGATGATCACCGCATCTATCGTACGCCTGAGGATATTCAGGCCATGAACTCGCGCGATCCTATCGAACGACTGGCAGATGAACTGATTCTGGCTGGTCAACTGACAGTCACTCAATGGAAGTCGATGCAGAATGAAATCTGCCAACAAGTGGACCGCGAGTACGCCGAGGCCGAAGCAGAACCGGATCCAGATCCGCGTGAACTTTTGCATGAGCTGGTAGCAAGTGCTCCGAACTTCACTCCGCCGTTGCCTCAAGCCATTGAGGATTCTGAACCGCAGCGCATTGTAGATGCGTTGCAACAGACATTCCGCGCGGCTCTGCAAGCGGACCGGCGGGTAGTCATGTTTGGCGAAGACATCCAAGCGCCTAAAGGCGGCGTGTTCGGAATGACGGCGGGATTATCCGACGATTTTCCAGATCGCGTTTTTAATTCGCCGCTGGCCGAGGCGACCATTGCTGGAGTGGCTGTGGGCATGGCCTGTTATGGAATGAAACCCGTTTTTGAATTTCAGTTCATCGACTTTGTTGGACCAGCACTGAACCAGATTTGCAATAATTTGGCCACGCTTCGATGGCGAAGCGGTGGCCAATGGACTTGCCCGGCGGTGTTGTATGCCCCGTATGGGGCCTACCTGCCTGGCGGCTCGTTGTGGCATTCGCAGGCCAACGAGTCGTTATTCGCGCACCTACCTGGCATCCGCATCGCTGTCCCCAGCACGCCAGAAGACACCGCTGGTCTACTTTGGTCGGCCATCAACAGCCACGATCCGACACTGCTGCTGATTCCCAAACACTTGCTGCGCCATGTTCAACCTGCACCCAATCCATTGTCCGTCGTCGAGTTTGGCCGGGCACGCGTCCGACGAGCAGGACAGGATGTCACGCTGATCGCTTGGGGAAATTGTATGGAGCTGGCCGAAGCCGCTGCACAGCTGCTTGACGGGCAGATTGATGTGGAAGTCATCGACCTGCGAAGCATTCAGCCCTGGGATCAAGCAACCATTGCTGCATCGGTTGCCAAAACAGGACATCTGGTTGTTGTGCAAGAGGATGGTCAGTCATGCAGTGTCGGTCAAATGATCATTAGCCACATCGCCAGCGATCCAACCAGTTTCTATTGGTTGCTCGGCCCGCCGCAACTGGTCTCCAAGATCGATGTGCCTATCGGCTACAATCCAGTTTACGAGTTTTCCGCGCTGCCCGATGTGTCGCGCATCGTAGCCGCAATTCGCTTGACTCGGGAGGCTTAGGTTGCCATGCCTGTTGTTGCACTGCGCGTTCCACAATTGGGAGAGGGGCTCCGCGAGGCGTTGTTGATTGAATTCCTCAAACAACCCGGCCAGCGCATTGAGCGCGACGAGCCAATCTACATCATGGAGACTGACAAGGCTACCAGCGAAGTAGAGTCTCCGTGCGGTGGCCAGTTGCTGAAATGGCTAGTTCAACCCGGAACGGTTGTCGCAATCGGCACAGAGATTGCGCAACTCGAGGTCACGGCCGATGACGAACTGGCTGCTGACGTCCAACCAGCAGGGGACTCACCTGGTGTCGAACTGCGTGGCCAGCCGGCTGTGCTATCCGATCCATCTTCGCCACAGACTCCGACATCGCCTATACCTGGGCAGCCAGCGCCCGATGCCAGAACTCGTATTCCACCGCGCACCCGGAAGATGCTGCGCGATACCGGGTTGTCAGCCCAGGTGGACCAAATTCCTGTAAGTGGCAGCAAGATGTTGCCGACAGATGTGGACGCTTATCTGGCTGCATCCAGTGACCAGACGGTGTCTAATCAAGCTTTTGATGTGCTGCCTTTGGCGAAATCACAGATTTCACTCAATTACCGATTATCGCGCAGCGCGGCAGCCTGCATCCCTGTAACCGTCGTTGTCGATCTGGACTGGACGGCTATTCAGGCCACTCATCGCCAGCTGGCAAGCGCTGATGGTCCTACGGAGTTTGCGCTGGCCTGCTGGTCAATTGTGCAGACGATGAAAGCACATTCCAAATTCCGCAGCGCGTTGTCCAACGATGGTCGATCGCTAAAGACGTATCGCAACGTTCACTTGGGCGTAGCGGTGGCGCTGCCCGACGATCAACTGGTGACTGCCACCATTCATTGTGCGGACAGCCTGACACCGGGCGAGTTCTTCAACGCCTATCGCAACCAGGTACAACTGGCCCGACAAGGCGTCGATCAGGCCGACGAGTCGATAACCGTGTCGGTGTCAAATATCGGCAAAGTGGGTATTCGGCTGGGTATTCCGGTGATCGTTGCCCCGGCAGTGGCCACGTTGGTATTGGGCGAGCTGTTTCAGCGGGCCGTGCCCGACGGCCAATCCTATCGCTTTTGTCCGACGACAACTGCCGCACTCTGTTTTGATCATCGAGTCATCAACGGAGCCGGAGCGGCCAGCTTTATCGGCGACTTTCGTCATCACGTAGAAACGTTGCAACTATCGCAGCGCGACTTGTAGCAGGCCATATTCGCGTGCCCGGTGGGTCGTGGACCTTTCCTGGAAACACTGCCGAGCAAAGCACCGACCGATGACCGCCTCGATATTAGCAAGGGTTTTCAAGATTGCAGCTGAACCTGGAGCACCGCTATCGCCCGCCACCGGCACAGGCACAGGCACAGGCACAGCCGGCGCAGGCACAGGCACACCCCCCACCACCTCCTCGGCGACCGCCTCCGCTACTGGCTGAGTGTTCGGCCAGCGCCTTGAAGACATCGGCGGTAACGCGATCGACGCCACTCAAGTCCACGACGCCGCCGCTGGGCACATTCAATCCCATCTTGACGGGTTCGACCGCGGACGCCAATCCCGCCATCGTGTTTTCAGCCCAGCCGGCAAACGATGAAGCAACTTCGCCCAGCGAGGTTCGCGACGTGTCGGGAGTGCCCAGGCTGGGCGCTCCTCCGCCGGGGATTCCGCTGCCAGTTGAAGGTATCCCGCCAGCAGGACCTCTCCATGCTCCTCCATCCATAATGATGATCGGTCCCGTTCGACGGCGCTCCCAAGGTGGCCGGTATCGATAGCCGCGTCTTGCCCAACGCTCGAACACGTCGATCCAATTGTCGTCCAGCAGAATCCATTCGTGATTCCGATCGAGTACTTCGTCGCGCAATTCGGCTTGCCCCACCGACTCGGCTTCTTTTGATGCGCGCTCGATGATGGCTCGGTAATAAGCTTGCGTTTCCTGCAAATCGAAGCCGGCCATGCGGCTTGCAACCGACTTAAACAGCCCCCCCATGGCTTCGTTGAGATCACACTTTTTCACAGGCCCTTGGTGAGCTTGCAGTTGGTCTAGAAAAGCATGCTCGTAGTCGTGCAACACGATTCCGCGCTGACCCGCCACTTGCAACCGTCGCTTACGATCGACGCGAAATGCAACGTCTACATCAACTTGCAATGGATCGTCGCTTGTTTTTTGTAGTACTTCCTTACGTATCAGACCGAACAATACGAGTGTCAAGACCTTACCCAAAGGCAGCTCCAGCAGCACAGCCGCTTGAGGGGCCGTCAGACCGCGTTTGATACCGCCGCCCTCAACTGTGGCCATGGCCGGCAAGTAATCCATCTTCTTGCGGCGCTTCTTCAGTAACCGTTCATTTAGCCAGTAGGCCAAGCCCAAAAACGGCCAAGCAGCGAGATTCAGCGCCGGGGAGATGGAGGCTGCCAGTCCCAGCATGCCCACCAACATGAAGAACAGCACAAAGCCCGTACCGTGTGAAAATCGAAAAAAAATAATGGCCAACAAAATGGCCGAGCCAATGAACGATGTCCACTGGGCGCTGGGATGCTCGCGAAACCATTTCATCATCAATCCAAATGGACCGATGGCCACAACACGCTGCATGCCAATCTGAGGGAACGATACCGAGCACTTGGGATTCTTCGGGGACAGCTGTATCGAGTCATATTGCCAGACCGCCACCGGATGTTTTTCGTTCCCTTCGCCAAACAGTACCAGGTCGGTGTATTTGTAGTTCTCAGCTTGGTATTTGACTTCTTCCGCTTTTACACCGGGTAGCATGTGAATGGCGACTTGCAGGCGTGTTCGTCCCTGCTGCGAATTGGGGTCAAACCAGGTGGGGATGATCTGCAAGCTGGCATAGCTCTTGTCGGTGCTATCGCGATAGACCATGTTGGGCATCGTGCACTGGAACTCGAAAACGCCGCTACCACCAGGCGGAATGGCAGAGGCACCCAAGTGCACTTCAACGCCGATGGGAATATATGTCGAGCGGCCTATGCTCTTAAGCTGCACGCCATCAACGGATGCCAACATATTGCTCAATTTATAGTCGGCATGAGGCAGGCCAATATCCACGACGTCGACGGCGTGTCCACCGCGACTATTTTCAAACAAGATTTTGTATTTCAGAAGAATTGACGCATCCGGTTGAACGAAGGCCTGCACATCCATCTGCGGGACGGAGAATAGGTAGTTTTGTGCGAGCACCTCTGGTGACACACTCGCACTGAACACTGCGACAATAACCAGTGACAGCCTTAGAATTCTCGTTCCTCCAGTTAACCGCATGACCACCTCGTTAATTTTCAATGGCCCAGCCGGCCGGGTCCGCTGGGCAATGCGCTGCACAGACGGTCATGAACGTACACTTCTGACAATGCTCGTTGCGATCAACCATTTCACGAAACCGCTGAAAGCTGGGATGATTCCAGATTTGCTGCCAGGGTTGTAAATGAATCTGCCCCACCGCGACTCTCTCTCCGCGCGGCGGATAAACTTGACCGGCAGCAGCAACGCGAATGCTGATATCGGCACCTGCGCGTGGTCCTGCACGAAGCAATCGACCGATACGGTCGGCGGTAAGCGGACTGCGGCTGCTGTGTGGCGGTAGCCAAATGATATTCACCTGGCGACTGTCGGCAACGTCTTCGATCCATCCGGCCAGTTGTCGCATAGCTTGAGCTTGGAAGGCTGTGGGCGGTTGGCTGCTGTCGGATGAATCGGCAACGACTGCCGTGGCTGGCGATGGCGCCAGTGGCTGGGCGATGGCGAAGACCTCGACATACTCGATTCCTCGCTGGGTGACTCGGTCTAATTCAACTTCAAAAACGTCTACCGATTCAGGTGTCAAACCGGCCTCGAGTACCGTCGATATTTCCCAACGATCGGCACAGGTTATCACTTCGTTCAAGCAATCGTAGTCGGCTGGCCCCATGAGTCGCTCGTGCAATTGCCGGCTGACACCCCACGGTACAACGACATAATCCAAACCCACTGCTGACAGTCGATCTAATAGTGTCGACTCGATGAGTTGCGTAGGTGCGACTAAGTGCTGGGCGGACAATCGAACGCCGGTAATCATTCCCATATCACCGGCCATTTGCACCGCTTCGGGCAACCAGCGCTCAAGTCGCTGATGCTCTGGCCGCTGCTGATCATCATTATCCAGCGACGGCACGAAGCGCACATGAGGAATGCCTGCGTCCCACAAAGCCTGCAGATAGCGGCGCAGATCAACCACGTTGGACGACTCGACATCGGCTTGAAAAGGAGCGATCAACCCTTGGGGGTACTCCTGAACCATTGGGTCGGTTAGATTGAAAATCGGATATCGTTTGCTGGGCGATCCCAACTCGGCCAGCATTTTCCGAACGTCATTGACGATGCCTTGTGGATTGGGAGCCCCAGCTAGCGATTGTAGAATTTGCTGTTGGCTATGTCCCTCGAGCAATCCGTAAGCTACCAGGGTGCCCGAGCGAGTCAAGCGAACCGCCTCAATGGCAGCCACTAACAGTAACGACTGTCCGCTGTTTTCGATGCGCAGGTGATATCGCACCAACTCACCGTCGCGCTGGCGGCGATAATGAAACAGGCCAGGACGAAGGGCTGCGGAGCCCTGTGGTTGCTTGGCAGAGGGCAGTAGCCAAGGCCTTATTTTGCTCCAGTCCATGGCGATATCGTCCCAGGTTGCGGCGCGGCAGGTAAAGCGGTTGGTGGCAAAAGCAAAGTCCATTCTGTCGCGATAGGTCGTCAGCGCATGCACCGTCTAGGGTTGGCATCCAGCAGACCGCGAAAAGCAAAGCCAATCTATCGCGTTCGGGCCGGAATACAATGCTTGGCCGCCAAGCCTTGGTCAGCTTGCCGATTGTTCAACTGGAAGCAAAATTCGGACCAATTAAGCTGTTGAGCGACGCAATGACCACCCCTACCGGGGGGCTCGCCATGAATTAACCCGAAAAAGCCAAGCAAATAAATTTCCCCTGTGGTGTCTAATCGGCTTTGCTGATGCGACGATCGTCGGTATATTACTCGGTCACGTTCGGCCGGCTCGCCTCCACCACTCTCGACCGCTGTTAGATGCACATATCGCGTCAGGATGCAGACCGATTAGATGCATGCTCCGCACGGGTATCTTCGTAGATTCTCCCGTCTAAGGGTCTTGGTACGCACGGTAGAAGCCGCAACGCAAGAACTAGCCTGCCCGACATTACCTACCGCGATTCTTAATCAGGAGAATGATTCGTCCTATGGCCACTCCTTCTCAGCGACGACTCCAACCTACCCGTGTTCGAAGATTCGGTTCTGGCGTGGATGCTCTCGAGTTGCCCTCGTTGACCGATTTGCAGACCAAGAGCTACGAGCTGTTCTTGCAAGAGGACATAGCGCCCGACAAGCGCAAGAACATTGGCTTGGAAGCGGTGCTGCGTGAAATTTTCCCGATCGAGAGCTACGACAAGCAGGTATCGCTGGAGTTCTTGCGCTACGAGTTAGGCAAGCCTCGCTATACGCCGATGGAGTGTCGTCAACTGCGCTTAACGTACGGACGACCGATGAAAGTCTGGCTGCGTCTTAATCGCGAACAGCCACTGGAAGAAGAAGTGTATCTGGGTGACATTCCCATCATGCTCGGTGGAGGCGAATTCATCATCAATGGCGCGCAGCGCGTTGTGGTCAGTCAGTTGCACCGCAGTCCGGGCGTCGATTTTGTGGAAGAATTAGAAGCGACTTCCGATCGCAAGCTGCCGAGTTGCCGAGTTATTCCGGAGCGCGGAAGCTGGATCGAAATCAATGTTACCAAGAAGGACAGCCTCAGTGTCCGCATTGACCAGAGCGGAAAATTTTCGGTGATGACTCTGTTGCGAGCTATGTCGCCAGCCTTTAGCTCGGACAGCGATTTAATCAAAACATTCTATCCGACCGTTGTCGAAAAAATCACCGACGGTCGCAGTGTCGTCAAGATCGAAGGCAAGATTGCGGTTGACGATGTGGTGTACCCCAGCAAGTCGGAGCGAGCCGGGGAGATCATAATCGAAGCCGGTCAGAAGATCTCGAAGAATATTGCCGAAGTCATCTGTACGTCAGGCATTAAGAAACTGGAAGTCATGGAGTCGCCCAAGACTCCACACATCCTGTATTCGCTGGCCGAAGACAATACCAGCAGTCACGAAGAGGCACTGCTGCGGATCTTCCAACGGTTGCGCCCCGGTAATCCGCCTCAACTGGAAAAAGCTAAGACCTTATTCCACGAAAAGTTTTTCGACGTCAATCGTTATCGGCTCGGTCGCGTCGGTCGTTTTCGCCTCAATCGTAAGTTGAACTTGAATGTCTCTGAAGACGAGATGACCTTACGACCCGAAGACCTGGTGGCTTCGATTCGCTACCTGATCGACCTGTTCGATGCCGAGTCTGGAGCGCAGTTCGATGATATCGACCACTTGGGCAATCGTCGCCTGCGAACGATCGATGAACTGGCCTCCGATGAACTCCGCAAGGGGTTCCTCAAACTCAGCCGGACTGTCAAGGAGCGAATGAATGCCAAAGAAGTCGAAGAGATGTCGCCGCGCAGCTTGGTAAATCCCAAGAGCATCAGCGCTGCCATCGACTACTTCTTCGGGCGCGGCGAGCTTTCGCAGGTCGTCGACCAAACCAATCCGCTCAGTCAGTTGACTCATGAACGCCGCCTGAGCGCACTGGGCCCTGGCGGCTTGAACCGCAAGCGTGCCGGCTTTGAGGTTCGCGATGTGCACATTTCTCACTACGGCCGTATTTGCCCGATTGAAACGCCCGAAGGTACCAACATCGGTTTGATCAGTTCGTTGGCTATTTATGCTCGCGTGGATGAGTACGGATTTTTGGTAACGCCGTATCGAATAATCAACAAAGGCAAGGTTACCGATGAAGTGGTGTGGCTGCGGGCTGACCAGGAGTCCGACGCGTATATTTGCCCGGCAGATACTGAGACTCAAGGCGGTGCGCTGGTGGCAGGCCCGAATTTGATCGCTCGTTATCAGGCCGACTTTCAAATCGTGCTTCCCGAAGAAGTGAACTACATGGATATTGCTCCGGGGCAAATGGTCGGCGTGTCGGCCGGCCTGATTCCGTTTTTGGAGCACGACGACGCCAACCGCGCATTGATGGGTTCCAACATGCAGCGGCAAGCGGTTCCACTGCTCGTGGCTGAGCCACCGATCGTGGCGACAGGTATGGAGCGATCGATCGCGATCAATAGTGCCATGTTGGTTCGGGCCAAGCGGGCTGGCAAGGTGAGCTATGTTGATGCCAATCGCATCGAAGTCGGTTCAGATGTCTATGAACTGGAAAAGTATCAAGGACTCAATGAGCGAACCTGTTTGAATCAGAAGCCGGTCGTCAAATTGGGCGACAAGGTGGAGAAAGGGCAAGTCATCGCTGACGGAGCTGCAACGCACAACGGCGAACTGGCGCTGGGTCGCAATGTATTGGTGGGCTTCATGTCGTTTGACGGCTATAACTATGAAGATGCAATCATTATCAGCGAAGAGCTAGTGCGGTCTGACACGTACACGTCGCTGCACATTGAGGATTTCGATGTCGAAATCCGCGAAACCAAGCTGGGCCGCGAAGAGTTCACGCGCGATATTCCCAATGTTTCGGAAAAGGCCCTTCGAAATCTGGACGAAAGTGGCATCGTCCAGGTGGGTACTTATGTCCGCCCCGGCGATGTACTGGTGGGCAAGGTTTCACCCAAGAGCAAAACCGAACTGACTCCTGAAGAAAAGTTGCTGCACGCCATCTTTGGTCGAGCCGGTGAAGACGTCAAGAACGATTCTCTGGAAGTGCCCTCAGGCATTGAAGGCATTGTGATCGATACCCAAAAATTCAGTCGCCGCATGAGCTTGTCCGACGAAGAGCGTAAGGCTTTTGAAAAGGAGCTCAAGGAAGTCGAAACTGCCGGCAATGCCTTGGTTTCGGAGGCTTTCCATACGTTCATTGGGGAGCTGGAAGCGGTGGCAGGTTCCAAGCTGGTGGATGACGACGGCACACCGTTGGCCGGCAATCAAGACCCCAAGTTCATCGCAGAGAATGCTCAGACGTTTAACTTGTCGCGCGTCCTAAACAAGTTGGATGAAAAGCATCACGCTGAACTGCGCAAGGCGTACAACCGGTCGTGGTCTAAGGTGGAAGAAGCCCTGGACGCTCGCGATCGACGACTCAACAGCATGAAGCGCGGCGACGAACTCCGTAGCGGCGTGTTGCAGATGGTCAAGGTCTACATCGCCACCAAGCGGACGATCAGCGTCGGTGACAAGATGGCTGGTCGCCACGGAAACAAGGGGGTGATTTCCAAGGTATTGCCGATTGCCGATATGCCGTATCTACCTGATGGCACTCCGCTACAGATTCTCCTCAATCCGCTGGGCGTACCCAGTCGTATGAACGTCGGACAAATTCTGGAAACGCACTTGGGATGGGCTGGTGCCACCATGGGCTTCCAGTCGATTACTCCGGTGTTTGATGGCGCCAGCGAAGAGGAAATCAATCAATGTTTGGCTGATGCGGGGCTGCCGCGGCACGGCAAGATTCGATTGATCGATGGTCGAACCGGTGAACCGATGTCTCAGGAAACCACGGTCGGTTACATCTACATGCTCAAGCTGCACCATTTGGTGGACGACAAGGTCCACGCGCGCAGCACCGGTCCGTATTCGCTGATTACGCAGCAGCCGTTGGGCGGCAAGGCGCGTTTCGGTGGCCAGCGTTTCGGAGAAATGGAAGTCTGGGCGCTGGAGGCCTACGGAGCCGCTTACATCCTGCAAGAATTGCTGACGGTCAAGAGCGACGATGTCGAAGGCCGCACGAAAATTTACGAGTCGATGGTCAAGGGCGAAAACTCGCTTGAGGCTGGCACTCCCGCCAGCTTCGACGTATTGACCAACGAAATTCGCGGACTGGGTCTCAATATGCGTTTAGAAAAACGCAAGATTTAGACTCCGCCCTCAAGATTTATTTCCCCACACCTGTGCGCAACGCATTTTGCACTTAACGTAACTTTCAATCAACGCAGTGCAAACAAGTTTCTAACTGTCAGGAGCCGCTGGATATGTCGACAGCCGAAATCAGTTATGATCGCGTCAATGACTTCACTTCAGTCAAGATCAGCCTTGCGCGACCGCAAGATATCCGAAGCTGGTCATTCGGCGAAGTCAAGAAGCCTGAGACGATCAATTACCGCACCTATCGCCCTGAAAAGGACGGATTGTTCTGCGAACGGATTTTTGGCCCAGAGAAGGACTGGGAGTGCGCCTGCGGTAAGTACCGGGGTATGAAGTACAAGGGAATGATCTGCGATCGCTGCGGCGTGAAAGTGACTCACTCGCGCGTCCGTCGCAAGCGCATGGGGCACATCGAATTGGCTGCACCCATCGTGCACATTTGGTTCTTCAAGGCGATGCCGAGCCGCCTGGGGGCGCTGCTGGGCATGAAGACTTCCAGTCTGGAAAAAGTGATCTATTTCCAAGACTATGTGGTCATCGACCCCAAGGATACCCCGCTTGAGCCACTGCAATTGCTCAACGACGCCGAGTACCGTGAAGCTCGCAGCCAATACGGCGAAGGTTCTTTCGAAGCCGGTATGGGCGCAGAAGCCGTGCGCACGCTGCTGACAAAGCTGGACTTGACCAGTTTGAGCGAACGACTGCGCAAGGAAATGAATGAGACCAACAGCAAGCAGAAAAAGAAGGACATCAGCTCGCGGCTCAAGCTGGTAGAAGCCATCCGCGACAGCGACAATCGCCCCGAGTGGATGGTGCTGGATGTGATACCGGTTATCCCGCCCGACTTGCGACCGCTCGTTTTGCTGGACAGTGGCAATTTTGCTACCAGCGATTTGAATGATCTCTATCGCCGAATTATCAACCGCAATAACCGCTTGCGCAAGTTGGTGGACTTAAACGCACCGGACGTGATCATCAAGAATGAAAAGCGGATGCTACAGCAATCCGTCGATGCCTTATTTGACAACAACCGTTGCAAACGGCCTGTCCTGGGCAGTAGCAATCGTCCGCTCAAGTCGTTGACCGACATGATCAAGGGTAAGCAAGGCCGATTCCGTGAGAATCTGTTGGGTAAGCGAGTTGACTATTCGGCGCGCAGCGTGATCGTGGTTGGGCCGCAGTTGAAACTGCACCAGTGCGGTTTGCCCAAGAAGATTGCGCTTGAGCTGTATCAGCCGTTCATCATTCGTCGCCTGAAAGACATGGGTCACGCCGATACCATCAAGTCAGCCAAGAAGATGTTGGAGCGCAAAGACGAAGAGGTCTGGGATATCCTCGAGCAGGTGATCAAGAACCATCCCGTACTGCTCAATCGCGCGCCGACCTTGCACCGCATGGGTATTCAAGCGTTCGAGCCGATTCTGGTCGAAGGCAACGCGATTCACCTGCATCCGCTGGTGTGCAAAGGCTTCAACGCGGACTTCGACGGCGACCAGATGGCGGTGCACTTGCCGCTATCACTGGAAGCCCAGGTCGAAGCGCATACGTTGATGATGAGTACCCACAACATTTTCGCGCCTAGCAACGGTCGGCCGATCATGAGTCCTTCACAGGATACGGTGATGGGCTGCTATTACATTTCAATTGAAAAGCCGGACATGAAGGGCGAGGGCATGGTGTTCGCCTCGATGGCCGAAGCCGATCTGGCCTACCATCAAGGCGTGATCGACCTGCATGCGCGAATTCGGGTGCGTTTGCCCAAGCATCGCCGGTTGAAGACTGAAGAAGGCACGGGCAAGTTTGGTGATGTGATCGATACCACCTATGGTCGCATCCTATTCAACATGATGCTGCCCAACGGTCTGGATTTCTACAATTCGCCGCTCAAAGGCAGCGACTTGGCGGGCGTGATCAGCGACTGCTATTCGCGGCTGGGACGTCGAGCAACTATTGACTTGTTGGACAACATGAACCAGCTCGGCTTCCGCGAGTCGACCAAGAGTGGTTTATCGTTCGGTACCGACGACCTGGTCACTCCAGACTCCAAGCACAAGTTCATCGCCGAAACCGAGAAAGAGGTCATGAAGCTCAAGAAGAGTCACGATCGCGGCATGATGACGGCTCAGGAGCGTTATCGTTCGGTACTTGATCTATGGACGCACGCTCGCGAAAACATCACCAAGGACATGATGGCGGCGATGGAGAACGACGATCACTTGGGTGCTTGGTACGTCAACCCCGTGTTTTTGATGTCGCGTTCCGGTGCTCGCGGTGGTATCGAGCAGATTCGGCAGTTGGCCGGTATGCGCGGTTTGATGGCTAAGCCAACTGGTGAAATCATCGAAACGCCGATCAAAGCAAACTTCCGTGAAGGCCTGTCTGTGCTGGAGTACTTCTCCAGTACTCACGGTGCTCGCAAGGGGCTAGCCGATACCGCTTTAAAGACGGCGGATTCTGGTTACTTGACTCGCAAACTGGCCGACGTTGCTCAAAACGTGGTGGTGACTTTGGACGATTGCGGAACCACCCAAGGCATTACCAAGGGGGTGGTCTATCGCGGTGAAAAGGTGGAAGTTCGTCTTCTCGAAGCCATTACCGGTCGCGTGTCGCGCAATAACATCGTCAACCCAGTGACCGACGAAGTCATCGTGCAAGAGAACGAGATGATCACCCGTGAGATTGCACGCAAGATCGAGGAAATGGGCTTGGAGAAAATTCAGGTTCGTAGTCCGATGACTTGCGACGCTCCGTTGGGCGTTTGCCGACGATGCTATGGCATGGATTTGTCTACCGGCGCGATGGTCGAAGAAGGCATGGCCGTCGGCATCATCGCCGCTCAGTCAATCGGCGAACCCGGTACACAGCTGACCATGCGCACCTTCCACATCGGTGGTGCGGTAAACACGTCCGTTGAAGATAGTGAAATCCGCGCTAAGAAGTCGGGCTTGGTCAAGTTTGCCAAGATGCGCACCGTGACCAATCCGCAGGGTGCCGAAATCGTGCTGACTCGTAACAGCGAACTCGTATTGCTGGATAAGAAGGGCCGCGAATTGGAGAAGTATGATGTGCCAACCGCCGCTGTCCTGCGTGTTAAGGAAAATGAAGAAGTGACCGCAGGTCAGGTTCTGTGTCAGTGGAATCCGCACAAGATTCCGATTATCTCCGAAGTCTCCGGCAAGGTTCGACTGGACGATGTGGTGGAAGGTCAGACCATGCGTCTGGAACGCAATCCCGGCGGTACCATTCAGATGATCATCATTGACCATAAAGGTGACTTGCACCCGCAAATCGTCATTGAGAACCAGGAAGGCAAGACGCTGGACGTCTACTACTTGCCTGAGCGCGCCGTAGTGACAGTAGCCGAAGGAGCTACGATCGCCGCCGGTTCAGAACTGGCTGAAATGAATCGTGAGTCCAAGGGCGTCGCGGACATCACCGGTGGCCTGCCGCGCGTGACCGAGATTTTTGAGGCTCGTAAGCCGCGAGATCCAGCCGTGATTGCCGAGGTGGACGGCGTGGTCGAGTTACAACAGACCAAGCGCCGCGGCAAACGCACGATCATCATTCGCACCGAAAGCGGAGTCGAGCACGAGCACCTCGTGCCACACGGCAAGCGGTTCTTGGTGCATACCGGCGATCAAGTTAAAGCTGGTCAAGCGTTGGTCGATGGACCTCTGGTACCTCACGATATTCTGCGGGTCAGTGGTGAAGAGGCTGTTCAGGAGTATCTGACGCACGAAATTCAACAGGTCTATCGCAGCCAACGTGTGGAGATCAACGACAAGCACGTCGAGGTCATCATCGCCCGCATGTTGCGGAAAGTCAAAATCGATGGGCCCGGCGACACCAACCTACTGCCAGGGTTGGTTATGGACAAATTTGAATTCCGTCGAGTCAACGAGGAAATTTCTGGTTGTCTGAAAATTAGCGATCCAGGTGATACCGACTACGCTGAAGGCGCATTGGTGCCTCGGGAAGATTTGGAGAAGACCAATGCGCAAGTTGAGTCGATGGGCGGCACACCGGCCAAAGGCAAGAAACCCAAGCTATCTGCGGCCAGTACACAGTTATTGGGGATCACCAAAGCTGCCGTACAATCCAGTAGCTTTATTTCGGCAGCCAGCTTCCAAGAAACCACCAAGGTGTTGACTGAGGCGGCACTGGCCGGCAAGACGGACCGTTTGGTGGGTTTGAAGGAGAATGTGATTCTTGGCCACTTGATTCCGGCGGGCACTGGATTCCGCAGCTTCCAAGAGTCGGAGATATCTTATCGCCGTGAAGCTTTGGAAGACGTACTCAATCGCGGTCAAGCCGCTCTCGATGAGTCGTTCCCACTTTTGGAGCAGAGTCCACGCAACGAGCCAAGCCCGGTGGACTACCCAGCCAGTCCGCTGGCCAGTCTTGGACAACCAGAACCCTCTGGCGATAGCATCCAATTGGCCGACCCCCCTGCCGACGCGCCTTCGGCCGGCAGCGAACAATGACCATCCTGGCGGCCGCCTGACAGACCAACAAGCTGCATCGAGCACGACCATCGCCATCACAAGCGTGCCCGGTGCCGCTCGGTCAGGTGTACTGCGGCTCAGGGCAGTACGCTCAGACGCAGATGCGAAGGATGTTCTGCAGAGCGCAACAAGCGATGCGTGGCTGTTTGAAAGTCGTCAGCCTCAGCGAAGAAAATGTTGGGGATATACTTCTGCGGATTGCGATCGACAAGCGGAAACCAACTGCTCTGCACCTGAACCATGATCTGGTGCCCGACCTGAAAACGATGTAGTACATCTTGAAGTTGAAAGGCGATCCGCGTTGGTTGGCCAGGCTGCAACGGTTGCGGGTGCTCGAACGATTCACGAAAGCGGGCTCGAAATACTTCACTGCGAACCAGCATGTGATAGTTGGGTTGTTGAGCTACCTGCGTACCATCGGGGAAGACGTCGATTAGCTTGACGATGAAATCAGCGTCGGTACCGGTGGTCGTGACCCACAATTGGACATCGATCGGGCCCGCGACCGTAACATCTTGTTGGAGCACAGGAGTCTGATAGGCCAACACGTCTGGGCGACGCGCGGCAAAACGCTGATCTTCGACCATGTATTCGTTGGTCATTCGCGGCGTGATCGCGGCGGTGTAGGGAACGGGCCTGGACGGATCGCTGACGTATTGGTCATAGGCAGCCGCCCTTGCAGGTGCGTCAGTTTGGTAGTCGTGAGGATAGTCAGCAGGTTGCGTAGGCGGGGCATCATCCAACAGCCCGGCCTGCTGAAAGAAAAGCTTGCGATCCTTGGCTTCAGCAGGCGGCCACGTGTCGAAGACGCGCCAACGATTCGAACCGGTTTCGAAAACGGTGGCTTCGGCTGGTGGGGGAAAGTCGGCATCCTTGAGATACATTTCAAAGAATGGAAACTCAATTTCAGCACGGTAGAAGGCGGCGGTCTTTGACCCGAAGTGTGCATCACCTAGGCGATCTCCCTCTTCGCTGGCCCAGCCTCCGTGCCGCCAGGGACCGACGACCAGCACGTTGTTGACAGAAGGATTGTGACGTTCGATCGCTTGATAGGTCGCAAACGAACCGTACAAATCTTCAGCGTCGAACCAACCTGTCACTAGCAACACCGCCGGGGCAACATTCTTTAGATGAGGCACAATATCGCGCTGCTTCCAAAACTGATCTCGATTGGGATGCTGCATCATCTGGTCCCAAAACGGGATGCTACCTTTGAGAAAGCGACGATTGATTTCCTGGATCGTACCGGCTTGCAGGAACAGATTGTAGCCGTCCAGCGATGGCAGCGGTTGTTCGCTGGGACGTTGACTGGTCGGACCGGTGCGCGGCTGAGCGTTATAGCCTAGCCAGCGATAGGCGTGCGCCAGAAAAAATGCTCCGTTGTGCAGAAAATCATCAAAGTACCAGTCGGCCACCGGTGCCTGGGGCGATACGGCTCGCAGCGCCGGATGCGCGTCGATCATTCCGGCTGAGCAGTAGAATCCTGGATAGGAAATGCCGTACATGCCCACACGCCCGTTGTGATTCTGGACGTTCTGCAACAACCATTGAATGGTGTCAAACGTATCGGAACTTTCGTCGATTTGTTGCGGCGAGCGTTTATCGGCAATGTGTGGAGTAACCTGAACGAATGTGCCTTCGGACATGTACTGTCCGCGTACATCCTGCACCACGAAAATGTAGCCGGCATCGGTAAAATGCCGACTGGGACCAAGCTGGCTGGGATAGGCATGAGCCCCATATGGATCGCAAGAGTAGGGCGTCCGTTTGAGCAACAATGGATAGGTCTGGGTGGTGTCGCGAGGACTATAGATTGCCGTATGCAACCGAACTCCATCGCGCATGGCGATCATGACTTCCTGTTTGACATACCGCAAGCGTATCGAACTTTCAGGACTTACCAACTCCTGAGCAACGACCGCTGGGCCTGAGACGTTCAACCAGCAAATCACACAAAAGAGCCAGATTGTGCAGACCGGCCTGCGCACTAACAATGAACCGCTCACATTATTCTCCACCGACCGTCATTTCGTTGATCAGCAAGGTCGGTGCAGCCGTACTACCGCGTTTAAATGACAGGTCATTGCCGATGGCCTGGACGCCACTCAACACCTTCAGGACATTGCCAGCGATGGTGATCTCTTGAACCGGATAGGCAATTTTGCCTTTTTCGATCCAGAATCCGCTGGCACCTTGCGAGAAGTCCCCCGTGACTGCGTTAACGCCCGAGCCGAACATTTCGGTCAAGTACAGTCCGTGGTCGACCGCTTGGATTATTTCGTGCGGTTCGACCGTGCCATTTTGCAGAAACAGATTACTGGATGAAACGCTGGGGCTGGACGAATAGCCACGGCCGGCATTGCCAGTGACAGGGGCCTGAAGCCGCCTCGCGGAATAGGCATCGCACACATAGGTTTGCAACACGCCATTTTCGATCACCGTCACTCGCGAAGAGCGCACGCCCTCACCATCAAACGGTCGCGAAGCCAACCCGTCTGCCAAGGTTGCATCGTCGACGATGGTAATGCTGGGGGCGACTATTTGCTGGCCCACCTTGTCGATCAAATACGATGCGCGGCGATAGACGCTGTCACCCGAGGCAGCTCCAAAAATCATTCCCAGCAGCGTGCTGGAGACATCTGGGTCCAACACCACAGGCACCGACTGTGATTTGGCTTTCTTGCCACCCAATCGGGCAACGGTGCGCCGCGCAGCTTCGACTCCAACGGATGATGGCGAATCTAGTTTGTCAAAGTAGCGATGGAAGGTATACCAATAGTCGCGCTGCTTAACGCCGTCTTGCTCAGCCAACAGGGCCACCGACAGGCTGGCGATAGTCGTCTGATACTGTCCGACAAAACCGTCAGAATTGGCCAGCGTGATTTGGCTGATTGAATTGGACCAACTGGCACCGTTCGAATTAGTGATGCGCGGATCGTACGCGCGACCGGCCTCTTCCATCTCGCGGACCATGGCGATTTTTTGCTCAGGAGTCACGTTGGCTAGGTGTGGATCAAACAACCTCAGCTCACCTGAGTACAGCCCCAGCAATTCACTGGGTGCCAGGCCATTGAATTCATCCGCGCTGGAAACTTTGACGATCTGCAGTGTCTCATCCACCAATTGTTGCAGGGTTTTATCCTGGAAGTCGGTGGTGTAGGTCATGGCCATGGCCTGATTTTTAAACACGCGCATCCCGAGGCCGGTGGAATTAGACTGTTGTAGTTTCTCGATGTTTCCCAAGCGAATCGTAGTGTTGAATCCGTCCGACGAAGCAACGTAAACATCGCAGGCATCGGCACCTTGCTTCTTCAGGGCAGCGACCAGATCGGCGGCTAAATTGCGATAATCTTTCATGGCTTGCTGACTCAACTCTTAAGTTTCGTTCCACCGACGGTGATTTCGGAGACTTTGACAGTCGGCGTCCCCATGCCGACAGGCACCATTTGGCCACCTTTGCCGCAAGTCCAGCCACCATCGGTAAACTTGAGGTCGTTACCCACCATGGCTACACGTGTCATTACCTCTGGGCCATTGCCAACCAGCGTGGCTCCTTTAATGGGACGAGTCACTTGGCCATCTTCGATCAAATAGGCTTCCGAGCAACTGAAGGTGAAGTCCCCTTTGGTAATGTCTACATTGCCGCCGGTAAAGCTCTTGGCAAAAATGCCTTTTTTCACCGACGCCAAGATTTCTTGGGGATCATAGTTGCCGGCTTTCAAATAGGTGTTGGTCATCCGCGGAATGGGCGGATGGTTGTAGGCCTGACGACGCCCATTGCCGCTGGGAGCCACCCCGAGCTTCTTGGCTGAGATGCGATCGTTCATATAACCGCGCAGGATACCGTTTTCGATCAGTACGGTGCTTTGCGGCGCGTGACCTTCATCGTCCACGTTGATCGTGCCGCGCATGTTTTCGAACAACCCTTCATCGATCACCGTACACTGCGGCGAAGCAACTTGCTGACCGATGCGATCCGAGAAATTGGAGAGCTTCTTATAGTTGAAATCAGCTTCCAGCCCATGCCCAACCGCTTCATGCAGTAAAACGGCGCTGTCGGAGTTACCCAACACCACGGGCTGCAAGCCGGCTTCGACCTCGACGGCCGACAGGTTCAGGATTGCCAGTCGAGCCGCTTCGGCAGCGATCTCATCTGGCCGGCGTTGCTGTTGAAAGTACTCCAGGCCAATCCGCCCACCGCCACTGGTGCGACCGGTTTCGCGACGGCCACCATCTTCGGCAATACAACTGGTGCGGAAGACGAACATCGGCTGCGAGTCCTCCCAGTAAACGCCGTCACTGTTGACATAGACGACATGCTTCATTTCGTCGTTGAAACCAATTGAGACTCGAGCGATACGCGAATCGTGCGCTTGAGCCGCTTGATTGGCTTGCTGAATCAACTCCAGTTTCTTACTGAGGTCGGCCGATGTGGCCAGCTCTTGGATAGGGTAAAGATTCTTCGGCTTGAGCGAACTCATGGCTTGAACGCGGACTTTAGCCGTCTGGTCTGAAGCTATGTTGGCAGCGGCGGCAGCCACTTGCAACATTTTTTCGAGCGTAATGTCTTCAGAAAAAGCAAAGCCAATCTGATCGCCGATGATAGCGCGGATGCCAACTCCACGCACGATACCGCGCCTGGCCGCTTTGACGATGTTTTCTTCAAACGTCAGGTCCGACGTAATGCGGTATTCGAAAAACAGATCGGCAAACTCTGCCCCCCGATCCAGCGCTGCGGCAAGCACTTGCTGGAGCTGCAGACGGTCCAAATGAAAGTAGTCTTCCAAGAGAGAGTTACTACTCACGTCGCGTTCTCCTGCCACGAGTCTACTGAGCCAGCGATCACTGGTTGCCATCGCTCCCATCGCGGCGCTGGAAGCCAAAAAATTCCGTCGCTGCATGATTCAAGCTCCGACGATAGATGTGGAATAGTGTGTGGGCTGTTGACACTAGTTATAGCATAAACCAGCGGCGACAGCCTATACAAGCTTCGCCAAAGCAAGGCGTGAAGCCATTCTTGCAAGAGTCTTTCGCCGGTGGGCAGAATGCGACACCCTTTTGTCATGTGACAAAGGTCGCTGGGAAGATCGATGCTACTGGCTGGTCAGTGGCTGCGGGCAGCCTCTTTGCGAGCACCCTGGATGGCACGCAGGCGGTTAGGATTGTCGGCTTGCCCTGTCAATTCGTACAGGAAGCGGCTGGCAAAGGTCTCCCGTTGCTTGCCCCATTTCTTGCGAGTCAAGGCCAGCGATAGCGTGAGCTCATCTTGCGCGCGAGTAATGCCGACATAGCACAATCGCCGTTCTTCTTCGACATCTTCAGCATTGTCGGCCAGCGAACGGCGGTGAGGCAGAATTCCCTCTTCCATACCCACCATATAAACGAGCGGGAATTCCAGTCCCTTGGCGCTGTGGTAGGTCATTAGCGCGACCGAATTGCTGGGCTGTTGTTTGTCCTTGGAGCCGCCAAACTCTTTGCCAGCCAATGCAACTTCGTCTAAGAAACCCGACAACGTCGATCGCGAGCGGTGTTCAGATTCGTATTCAGCGACTGCGTTGACCAGCTCTTCTACACCGTCCTTGCGAGCCGATGCCTCTTGCGGATCGGTGTAAGTTCGGTCCAGGAATCCCAGATAGTCAATGTTGTTGATCAACTCGCGCAACACATCGGCCATCATTGAGGATCGAGTCGAAAACTGATTCTGAAAGTTGGCCACGAGTCCCCGAATACGCTCTAGGCCCTGCTGGGCAGGAATCGGAAGTTCATCGCACATGCTGCTGGTCTGAAGATAACGCCACATCGGCTGGCCTTCACCGACTGCGCCAGCCAACAGCGCTTCGACCGTCTTAGTGCCGATCCCGCGCTGCGGGGTGTTAATGATTCGCAGCAGCGATATTTCGTCTTCAGGATTATCGACGACTCGCAGGTAGGCCAACAAATCGCGAATTTCGCGCCGATCGAAGAATGACTGACTGCCGACCAGCGAATAGGGCACTTTGGCTTTGCGAAGTTCCGTTTCGAATACGCGCGGCTGCTCGTTAGTACGGAACAAGATGGCGAAGTCGCCCGGCTGGCGTTGGCGCGTATCCAAGATACCAGCAATCTCAGCAGCCACGCGCTGAGCCTCTTCCAGTTCATTGTTGAATTGCATCACGCGCGGTGGTCTACCGGCGCCGCGAAAGGCGCGGAGGATTTTGTTGTGACGCTGTTTATTGAAGGCTATCAAGCGATTGGCCGCGTCTAAGATAGCCCCGCTACTGCGATAGTTGGCTTCCAAGCGAATGACCTTGGCGTCTGGCCAGTCATTGGCGAAATTGAGAATGTGGCGCACTTCGGCACCGCGCCAGCCGTAGATTGACTGGTCGTCGTCACCCACCACACACAGATTGCGATGCTGGCCAGCCAGATGTTTGATGATTGCGTATTGCGACTGGTTCGTGTCTTGATACTCGTCTACCAGAACATGGTCGTACCGCCCGGCTTCCAGCTTGCGGATATCATCGTGTTGTTGGAACAGCTCTTCGGTCAGCAGCAACAGGTCATCGAAATCGACTGCACCAGCCAGTTTGATAGCTTGTTGGTAGCGTCGATAGCCGCTGGCAGCCACATGCTCGTGGTCAGTGCTAGCCGCCTGTGTGGCCTGTGGCCAACGAATTCCTGCGTTCTTCCAGCGACTGATGATAGACAAAAACTCAGCGGGCTTCATCATGCCGCTGTGAACGCGAAGCTGCCGCAACACGTCGCGCGCCAACGTCTCTTGATCGTTGCGATCATAGATTGCAAAACGGTCGGGGTATCCCAGCGTTTTAGCGTGGCGGCGCAGGATTTGTACGCAGTTTGCGTGAAAAGTGCCCACTACCGGTGTTGCAGGCGGCTGGGGCGACTTGGGGCTGCGGGTCGGACCAGACAACTGCGATACCCGATGCCGCATCTCTTTAGCGGCCTTGTTGGTAAAAGTAACCGCCAAAATCCGCTCTGGCCGAATGCCGCTACGGATCAGATTGGCGATGCGGAAGGTGACGACTCGCGTCTTGCCCGAGCCAGCCCCCGCCAAAACAAGCATCGGCCCACTGAGCGTTTGTACAGCTTGTTGTTGTTCGCGGTTCAGATTGTTGGACATTCACGAATCGTACCTGAGGAAGCTAGACTGGCAAGACCGCCAGTGATGGCTTGTCAAGCAAGCCGATTCCTGCCGAAGAATGCTGGATTTCCCTGGGGAGTTTTAGCTAAATTCAGAAGCCGATTTGCTGTTGCAAAATTGGTGGCCAACCCTACAATTCCAGCCTCCATAGGATACACGATTGCAAGGGGCTACAGGCCATGAAAGTCGTTTCGTCGATCGGTTCGCTGAAATTCCGTCACCCAGACTGCCAAGTGGTACGTCGCCGGGGTCGCATCTACGTGATTTGCAAGAGCAATCCTCGATACAAGGTCCGCCAAGGCGGAGCTAAAAGTAAGCGTACCAAGCGCTAGCACAGTGCTTCCCTCACTATAGAACGCTTCCGTAGCTATAGAACAAAGTGTAGTAACACACTGTTTTTCTCTCCAGACGCTTTCTCGCCAGACGTAGGTGTGCAGTCCAGTATCTGCTGTCGACAGAGGGCGGTGGCACGCCGTAGCCTTCACACCTCTGGTGGAATTGCGGATGAAACTGTAGTTTGCCAGTCTGATGTTCTGGCGCGCAGAGCTACGCGGAATTGCTCTGTTAGACGCCAGCCATCCAAGCGATCCAGCCGATTGTCCCACAGCTGACGATTACCGGGATCACCCCCACCTGGAATCTTTTGAGCGCAACAAAAGCGCCCATGGCAATCAGGGCGACTGGCCAGTCGAACTGCTGATTGTCGGGCCACAGCGCGTGCTCGGTGAAATGCAAGCCAAGGTTCATGATCACACCCACCACAGCGGCTGTGATGGTGGTCAGTGCGGCTTGTGCGCGCGGCAGACGTCCAATCGACTGAACCAACGGCCCGCCCAGAAAAATAAACAGAAAACAGGGAGCGAATGTGACCCAAGTGGTAATCGCCGCCCCAATCGTGGCTCCCCAAGCTGGGCTAAAACCATCCGGATGCTGCCATCCGCCCACAAAGCCCACAAACTGCAAGACCATGATCAGTGGACCGGGCGTGGTTTCTGCCAGCGCCAGACCCGACATCATTTGCTGATGGCTTAGCCAATGATGATTCTCAACCGCTTGTTGCGCGACGTACGGCAACACGGCATACGCACCTCCGAAAGTCACCAGCGCAGCACGACTGAAGAATAAGGCTTGTTGCACCGGTGTGCTGTGCCAACCCAGGCTGATGGTCAGTAAAAATACCGGCCCCCACCAAGCAGTTAAACCTACGCCAAGTACTCGGGCCGTTCGCCGCCATGACATTCTGGGCGAGTCAAGGAGAGAAACTGCCTGGGACTCGTCGGTAGCATTCCTCTTCGAGCCTCCAGTCGGGAATTGACTTGGAGCCATCCCGCGCCCAATCCAGCCAATCGCAGCTGCGGCCAAGATGATCAACACAAATGACGCGTTCAGAACATAGATGGCGATGAACGAAAACACGGCCATGAGCCACAGCGTTGGCGACTTGAGTGAACGTCCTCCGATGCGCAATACAGCTTCTAAAACAACCGCCATGACTGCCGCCATCAGTCCCCGAAAGATCGCTGCCAACCAAGGCATGTGACCTCCGGCCATGTACAGCCAGCTCAGCGCATACAAGATCAGTGCAGACGGTGCGACGAACAAGATGCCAGCGGCCAGCCCACCTTTGGCACCGTGTAAGCGCCAACCAAGATAGGTCGCCAATTGTTGCGCTTCAGGCCCGGGTAGCAACATGCAGAAGTTCAAGCTATCCAAGAAATGACGTTCGCTGAACCATCGCCGCCGCTCGACTAACTCGCGATGCATAATCGCCACTTGGCCAGCCGGACCACCGAAACTTATCAGCCCCAGCGTCAGCCAAAATTTTAGAGCCTCACGAAACGTTGGAAAACCGGGCGGGATCAAGTTAGCGTTGGCTGTCATTGAGAATTCCTGTCGCCACTAATTAAGTTCCAAAAGGTTGCTTGGCAAAGCGTATCATACGCCGACATTCTTCTGTGCGTCGACAGCGTGTATTGAAGCAACGCAATACGAATATCACCGACCAATGGCACATCGAATTAGTGTAGGATTATGGCCGCTGTAGGAGTGTAGCAGACGCAATCTCGTTGGTCCGATGCCTATTTGCAGTTCTTGGTTGGCAACTACTGAACTTCGATATGATCATTCGATTCAATGCTGCTGCGTTTTTTCCGTTGGCTACCGTCGCGAGTCGGTGCAGGATTGTAGTCAGTATCGCGTGACAGTGGATTGTTGTTCAGTAATCAATAGGCAACAGTGGCTTTCATTCAAAGCATTCATAAGGTTGAGGTCAACGTGCAAACTATACGAGCAGCACTTTTGGTGGGCTTGTCGTTATCGATCGGCTGGGGAGTGCGCGGTAATTTTGGGCATGAATACGGCGCAATGCTGCCCGGTGCACTGGCGGCACTGGCAGGTGTGCTCGTTCTAGGCAGGCGCGAGTGGTTGCCGCGAATGGCTTATTTCGGCTTCTGCGGCGCGCTCGGGTGGGCCTTTGGCGGGTCGATCTCCTACATGCAGGTCATCAGTTACACGCATTCGGGGCATCTGCCGAGCGTGATCTACGGCTATGGTGGACTGCTGGTGATCGGCTTCCTGTGGGCGGCCATGGGTGGCTTGGCAGTCACATTAACGGCCGAGGCATCAGGCCGAAGACTTTCGACTCTGTTTCGTCCACTGATGTGGATAGTGACGGTTTGGATCGGTTTGCATTTTGTGTTGATCTGGCTGGCGCAATTTGAAGCCCGTTACATAGACGATCGAACTTGGCAGCGTCAGGCCAGCGGGCTGTATTGGATGGACAGCGATTGGATTCAGGTGCTGACGGCTGGTCTAGCTTTGGTGGCCTTCGAGCTATACGACAGTCGCTTTCGACACTGGTCGAAGTGGTTGCTACTTGCCGGCGGCGGGGCCCTGGCGGGATGGCTCGTGCAGATGTTGCTGACGGCAACCGGAGTGCTGCCACGTTTACTGGTTTGGCCACTAGTGCAGTATCAGGCAGACGCTGCACTGATCGCGCGATTGGCTGAAGAGCGCGGACAAGCGATCGAGCAGATACATGCGGACCTGCTGACCAACTGGCCGAATTGGTTTAGCCTGTTTCCACAGCATGTCGGTTGGGTGATCGGCCTCTTGATTGGAGTGGTGATTTATTGCCTCCGCTTTGGGCGCTTTCGTAGCGGTTCAGGGCTGCTGATGAGCATGGTGGTTGGTTGGTATATCGGCTTCGTGCTCATGCCAGTACTGCTCGGATTTGGTGGAGCCGGCTTGAGAATGACTCCGCCTCGCGGCGATAACTGGGCGGGTATTGTTGGAGTTGTCGTGGCAACAGTCTGGTGGATGCTGCGGCATGGCTACTCTCGGGCCGCCTACGCGGGGTTGCTGTGTGGATTGGTGGGAGGGTTAGGATTTGCCGGTGCGACGCTACTCAAGCTGCTGATGCTCGCACTGGGAAATCCCAACCTGACCAGCGATCCGACGGTCATCGAGCGGTGGCGATTCTGGCAGCACAGCAACTGGCACAGTTTTCTCGAGCAGTCTTACGGGTTAATCAATGGCTTGGGACTGTTTCTGGCTCTCTATTGGCTAAGGAATCGTCCACCGAGATTTGCGCGGGACAGCCGAACTGAGCCTTCGCTGTGGCGGCACATCATAGCTATCGCGGGTCTGTTGTTTGGAGTGATTTTCCTAAACATGCAGAAGAATGTGCAGACCTGGGTCGAACTCAAAGCTGTGCCCGAGTCGCTGCGCCTGCCTGGTTTCGAAAACATCAACCTGTCGGCCTACAGTTGGTTTTGCCTGGGATTTTTGGCACTTACATGCTGCGGCATAGGTCTGCTGCGAAGCCATCTGCGGCGACCGCTGGATTGGATGCCCACCCACTGGCTGGGTCGCGGTCAGTTGTTGTACTTGGTGTTCTTGTGGATCGTAGTTGTTATGAACTTTGAGCGCGCCTTGGTACGATTTTCCGAAGGCCGCTTGCTGACCGAAGGTACGATTTTTTTGAACGCGATTCTGGTCACTTGGATGGTCAGCCGCTGGCCACCCGCTGCCAACGATCCCAGTCGAGCACGGAATATCGCCGCACTGCACCCGAATCAGTCTGTGAACTGGCTGAAAATGACAGGGCTGGCGACAGCTGTCTTAGCCATGTGTTTGTTGGTCATGCCAGCCATTACCCGTCAGGTCTACGGCGCTACCTTTGCCGGTCATGCCAATCAACAAAAGCGATTTGGCAGCGATGCACTGTGGAGGACAACCCCCATCTTCAAGAGCAAGCGGCACAGTTGATTTGCATAGATGCATCAAACATGTGATTACGAGCCTTTGGCAGTTGATTGCAGTTTATTCGACAAGGCAATCAACAGAAACAGAAAGCCCGGTAGGCTCCACAGTAAGAAGGCCGGTCCGAGCCAGCGGCCATGGAAGCTGTATTCGACCAGATACATGCAGGCAAGCGCCGACAGTACCAGCACGCCACCCGCCACTCGAAATCGCCAACCGACAACATAACCTAGGAAGATGATCGCCCAACCCGCGAAGAGGAGCTGGACGCTCAGCGGTTCTTGCATTAACTTCGGCAGAGGCTCGTCTCCCAATAGAAACGATAAGAATAGTCCTAGCAACACGATGGAAGATGCTCGGGCCGTCCAGGATAGGAAGCCGCTGAAGTAGTTCACCTGTTGTGGAATCATTTTTTGTGCTCCTGACGCTTTATTCGCTCGGAAATCGCAAATCTTGTCATGCCAACATCCAGAATCGCTGACAGGCAACGACGGACAACCCTATCAGACGGAGAATCAAAGGTGAATGCTGAGATAGTTCGCGCCGGTATCCATGACGCTGCTTTGTTGGCGAGCCTTGGTGCACGATGGTTCACCGAAACGTTTCAAGGGACATGTACCGACGAAGATATGCGCGAGTACGTCAGCGACTGTTACAGTGTCGCCAGAGTCTCCCAGGAGTTGGCAGACGCCGATGACCTGTATCATTTGATGCGATTAAATCAGCACGTTGTCGGGTACTCCAGAATGAAAGCCTCGTCGCCGCCCCAGCGAATCCAAAGCGATACGCGTTCGATCGAACTAAAGCGACTGTACTTTGATCGTCAGTGGCAAGGACTAGGACTAGCCCAGCAAATGATGCAGCACCATTTTCAGTTAGTAGCTTCCATGGGCTTCCGACGAATCTTCCTGAGCGTTTGGGAACATAACCAACGCGCACGGGCTTTTTACCAGAAACTAGGCTTCCGCAACACCGGAATTGCCAATTCATTTCCCATTGGTCAGACCCCGCAAACCGATTACTGGTATGTGCTGGACGTTCAATAACGCAAATGTGCCATGCCAATATGCGAGGCGTGCTTGTAACAGGGACGCTGTAAGACCTTCCAGCCCTTAGCAGATTGGTCATCTGAGGCATGTCGGTATCCTCGGCTACCTCGGCAGCCTCGAAATTGGCGGCGATTGTATCCCGGCTGCCATGGACTTACGGCTATTCAAGGCCAGATTCAAGGGCTTGCCGGGAGTTGCTCACGGACTCGGTTCTATGAATGACCCGCACACCCCAATACTGTTCTTTTGTACACATGCCAGCAATCGGCTGAAGCAGCAACGAGAATAGTATGATTTCTCGGCTTATCGTACCTCCCGATTCCTGTTAATCTGGGTGATTGCCAGCGAGTATACCGCCTTTGGAAGGGCATTTCGGCGGCGCAGGCTGATTTTGAGAAGTAGGAGATTATTTATGTTTTGGGCTCGTCTGGCAGTTTTGTTTGGCAGCACCGTACCTTGTGCGGCTTTGGTTTGGTCGCAAGATGCCACCGGCGGTGTAGAGCTGGCCAGTCCTGAGGGCGGCTCCGTCGTTCAAGCCAGTCATACCAACGCCAGCCCATCGCCTACCCCGTCCACGGTAGTAGCTGCGGGAATGTCGACATCCGGACGCTTGCACCAGGCACTGCTGCGTGCAAAGCACCAACTCGATCAACAGCGACTGCCGGAGCTTGAGGGAGCGCGAAGTGAATTTCGCAGGGCGATCGAGTCACTGGAGCGATTCATTCAGCCGGGTACGACCAATGGGGACAGGTGGGGCAAGTTTCTGCGACTAAGCGAATTACGCGAGCAAATGGACAGTCAGCGCCCTGCCTACCAACGCTTGTTAGATCTCGAAATGAATATGCGCCAGAATTACGTTGGATTGGAGTATCGACAATTTGTTGATCTTCGCGACGCCCTTGCCGCGTATGGCCGCGCCGCCAAGTTCTACAAGCAAGAAGACAGTTTTATGAAGTTCATGAACCAGTCACTCGATGATGCCATAAAGGAACTGGAGGAAGGCAGGCTGGTGGATAGTCGGCTGAGCCTTCAGATCAGTTCGTTACTGGACAATTTGTATCTGGCCAACCAAGGGGCTGACATTGTGCACGAGCTACGCAGCTTGTGGGCCCAGCCTAACATTCGTGTGCAAATCGACCAGAGTTTCGTCAATCGCCTGGTTGGGCGCCGCGTCGCTCAACCGCAAGATGTGGACGAATGCATTTTGGGTACTCGAGTGCTTGGTCAGGCCTTTATGGATGGACAGGTAAGTGCGAATCTCTTGCCCATGACTAGTGGAGTCGGCATTCAATTAAATCTGTCGGCCTGTATGAGCAGCCACAGCCAAGGCTTTAATCGTGGCGTCGTGCTGAATACCACCAGCGTCTCGCCAGTGCTGGCCAGCAAGCAGATCTACGTCACTAGCAATGGTATCTCAACGACAGTGCCTCAAGTGTCGACACAGCTGGAATCGACGATTCATAGCATCCAGCATCGCTCGCGAATTGTACTTAGAATCGCAAGCCGTCGCGCCGCCAAGCAAAAGCCCCTGGCCGACGCAGAAGCCGAGCGTCGACTGCAGAATCGCGTCGGAACCGAGTTTGAACAGCAGGTTAGCCAACAGCTGGCAGACGTTCGGCAGCAGCTATCGCAACTCCAACAGTCTCCGCGCCCTGAACTTCAGCGAATTGGCATACAGCGGCCCGAATTAGTCTACTACTCGACCAGTTCTGAGATTCACGCTCGAACAGCGTTTGCGGCGGATCATCAGTTGTCTGCCCCAAGTGTCTGCCCATTGCCTCATCCGACCTCGGCCAGCGTATTAGGGCAAATTCATCAATCGGCAATCAATAACGCCCTGGAAACACTGATGGCCGGACGCACGCTGCGCAGCAGCGAACTGGGAGACTTTGCCAAACAGATCACCGGCGATATCCCGGAAGAACTCAAGGAAGAAATCGAGGGTGAGCCCTGGTCGATCACCTTCAATACGCATCAGCCGATTCGTATCGAGTTTGACGGAGGATTGATCAAAGTGACCCTGCGGCTGGTCAGAATGACTCGTGACCGCAAAACCGAAAATGAAGCCGTCAGTATCTCTACCGCGTATCGACCGAGCTTCGACGGACAAATCATCACGCTCTCACGCAGTGGCGAAGTCAGCGTAACTTCTGACAAAGACACATCGGGCGTCCGAGCCACGGCGATGCGTTCTTTCCTGAAGTCAAAATTCGATAAGACATTTCGGGAAAGCATTGCCACTCAGCCACTGGATCTAGCCAAATTTCCGAGGGCCGCCAATTTGAATCTTGATTTGCGACAAATTGCCTTTGACGTTGATAAGGAATGGCTCCAGGTTTGGCTGCCCTGAGGAGTCTGTCCGAACCTCAAGTAGATCGCGCCGCCTATCTAGCCGCAGCATTTCGTAGGCCTCAGCTTCAGCCAGAGGTTGATCGAGTCCCTCACTGACTCAGCTCAGCGGGTTGTGATAGAATCATGTCAGCAGTTGAAGGCTTGTAATTTCTCTATTGCGGGTGCGGTTGATGATGTCGCTTCGATGCTTACGCTCGTTAACGATCAGTGCTGGCTACATTATCATCCTGTGGCAGCAAAATTTAGCAACGGCACAGCAGCCAGCTCCAAGGAACATTAGCGACAGTCAAGCGTTGCGCAAGGTATCCGATGTGACCGATCAAGAAGATCCGTATTTGTGGTTGGAGGAGGTGACGGGGCAAGCGGCACTGGATTGGGTGCGCCAGCGCAATTCGGTAACACAACAAAAATACGAAACTGACCATTTCCATCAACTCCGCGACGACCTGTTGGCCATTCTAGACTCGGATCAGCGCATCCCGCAGGTTACCAAGCATGGTACTTACCTTTATAACTTCTGGCGCGACAACCAGCACGAGCGCGGTATCTGGCGGCGCACTACGCTGGAAGAATACCGCCAATCGCAACCGAAGTGGGAGCTGCTGCTGGACCTGGACCAACTGGCCGGTAGCGAGAACGAGAACTGGGTGTGGCACAGTGCAACACTACTGCGCCCCAATTACGACCGAGCAATCATCAACCTGTCACGCGGAGGGGCCGATGCAACGGTCAGTCGCGAATTTGATTTGCCATCCAAATCTTTCGTACCCGACGGATTTTATCGGCCTGAGGCGAAAGGTGGCCTGGACTGGATCAATCGGGATAGCGTTTTCGTTTACACAGACTTCGGCGCTGGTTCATTAACTAGCTCAGGGTATCCTCGACAGGCAAAGCTGTGGCGGCGGGACCAACCACTGGCAGAAGCGGAATTGGTCTACGAAGGCTTAGATGGAGACATGTATATCTCTGCCGTGCACGATGACACTCCGGGATACGAGCGGGACTTTGTCAGCCGTACGCTCGCGTTCTACAACAACGAACTTTATTTGCGAACGGACGATCGGCAGCTCGTTAAGATTGAGGTTCCCAATTCGGTCATCAAAACAGTATTTCGCGACTTTCTGTTGTTGGAGCTGCGCGAGCCATGGACCGTGGAAGGCCAGAATTTTCAGGCCGGATCGTTGCTGGTTGCTGACTTGAATGAGTTCCTATCCGGCAAGCGAAAGTTTTCTATCCTCTTTCAGCCGACTGACAATAGTTCGCTGGCCAGTTTCGCGTGTACGCGCGACTACATTCTGCTGAACATACTCGAGGACGTGAAGAATCGCATCTATGTATTGAAACCCTCTGGCAATCAGTGGCAGTCGTCGCCACTGCAGGGTGCCCCACCAATGGGCACGCTTGAAATCAGCCCGGTAGATCCTGTCGAATCCAACGCATACTGGATGACCGCTAGCGATTTTGTTACCCCCAACACACTGTACTATGGCGACGTTGACGGATTACCGGAGCAGCTCAAGCAGCTGCCGGCGCAATTCGACGCAGCCAACTTGCAGGTGACTCAACATTTCGTCACTAGTCGCGACGGTACCCGTGTACCGTATTTCATGGTAGCGGACAAGCAGCTCGCTTTAGATGGTGCGCATCCGACGTTGTTGTACGGCTATGGTGGATTCGAAATATCTTTGACACCACTCTACAACCCGGCGGTAGGCAAAGCGTGGTGCAGTGGCGGTGGCGTGTTCGTTGTGGCCAACATTCGCGGCGGTGGCGAGTATGGTCCACGTTGGCACCAGGCCGCACTCAAACAGAATCGGCTGCGGGCCTACGAAGATTTTGCTGCGGTCGCTCAGGACTTAATTCAGCGGGGCGTAACCAGTTCGCAGCGATTGGGAATTCAAGGCGGCTCGAACGGCGGGTTGTTGATGGGAAATATGTTGGCCAACTACCCCCAGTTGTTTTCCGCCGTAGTTTGCCAAGTGCCACTGCTTGACATGCGGCGTTATCATTTGCTCTTGGCCGGGGCCAGTTGGATGGCTGAATACGGCAATCCCGATTCACCTGGCGAGTGGGAGTTTATTCGCACCTATTCGCCGTACCAACAAATTCGGTCCGACCAAAATTATCCCACAGTGCTGTTCACAACTTCAACGCGTGACGATCGTGTCCATCCCGGGCACGCGCGCAAGATGATGGCACTTATGGAAACGCAGGGGCACAAAGTATGGTACTATGAGAACATCGAAGGAGGGCACGGTGGGGCGGCCAACAACAAGCAACGCGCCTACATGCAAGCGTTGGCCTACATGTTTCTCCGCGATCAACTCTTTCCCAAGTAGCAACAACTCCAGAGGAGCGCACTGTGGATGGGCGGTCACGTGCGTACGGGATGGGGTACGAAGCTATCGACTTGCAACTACGTAGGACAGATGGCGTTAGTCTGCTTGGACTTGGACGCTTTCAATAATTACAGCTTTTACGGGTACATCACTCATACCGGCTGATCGGCCGGTCTTGACCTGGCTGATGGCATCCACCACCGCTTGGCCTTTTACCACATGGCCAAATACGGCGTACCCCACTCGATCCTGAGCGCGAGCCTTATCTAAAAAATCGTTGTCAGCTGTATTGATAAAAAACTGACTGGACGCGCTGTCAGGTACGCTGGTCCGAGCCATTGCCAGGGTGTACTTCTTGTTTTGCAACCCGTTGGAAGATTCATTCTTGATCGGCGGCCGTGTCTCTTTTTGCTGCATATCTTCGGTGAAGCCGCCACCTTGAATCATGAACCCGTCAATGACGCGATGAAAAATGGTGCTGTCGTAAAAACCAGATTGGGCGTATTCCAGAAAATTCTGGGCCGAAATGGGAGCATCCTTCTCGAACAACTCGATTTCAATATCGCCATGATTCGTCTTCATTACGAGCACAGTGAGGCACCTTTTTCAAATTGTGTTCTGTTGGATGTAAATATATGAGAGACTGAGCCGTGACCTTGCCCCAGTGTGTAGCAACACGTCGCTCTCCACGGTCTGTCGCCTACAGCTACTTTTTGCTTTGGTCGA
Organism: Pirellulaceae bacterium; assembly: GCA_019636385.1. Lineage (NCBI taxonomy): Bacteria > Pseudomonadati > Planctomycetota > Planctomycetia > Pirellulales > Pirellulaceae > Pirellulaceae bacterium. Next base: position 341,041 of record JAHBXT010000001.1, read on the forward strand.
GTACCTTATTCCACTCGGCCAGGCGTTCTTTCTGCGATTCGAACAACAGCTCGACATCACCATTAATGGCGATCGAATGGATTCTATCGTTCTGCTTAACGGCGTTGACTACCTCTTGTCCCTTGGTGACTCGGCCAAACACTGTATGCATGCCGTCCAGCCAATCGGTCTTGACGTGCGTGATGAAGAATTGCGAGCCATTGGTCTTGCCAGTATTCGAGTAGGCCTGTTTACCGCGATCACTATTGGCCATGGATAGTACGCCTGGACCGTCATGCAACAAGTCGCGACGAGTTTCATCAGCGAAACTATAGCCGGGGCCGCCGGTTCCATTACCCTGCGGGTCCCCTCCCTGAATCATAAAATCCGGAATGACGCGATGGAATTTGAGGCCATCGTAATAGCCACGTTTGGCTAAGTTCAAGAAATTGGCAGCGGTGACCGGAGTCTTGGAGGCAAATACCACGCACTCAATGTCACCACGAGATGTCTTGATAACAATGGGGATATCATTGATCTTAGCCGATGCTCCTTCGGCTGGCTTGGCCTGCCCCTGAGCCAACGCGGTCAGACTGGGGACCGCTGCAGTGCAAGTTGCGAGCAACAAAACAGTCAAGATGGTCTTCAACATCGAACGTACCTCTGCAATTTAGACTTTCATTGGCGACTTGCTTCCGCAAAGCCTGCCTAACTTATCACGATTTTACCAGATGCCTCGTAACGCCGGTTCGAGCGAATCTCGTCGATCGAGCCATCGGGCGATATCATCAAGGGAAAGTATTGTATCCAACAAACTGACTTAGAAAACCTCTGCTTGGAGACAGCCCTGTGCGTTGTTCGATTTTCCTAAGCGGCGTCTGGTTTTGCCTGCTATTGTTGTGCGATCATGCGACTCAAGCGGCGGAGCCTCCCGTCGGCGCGAGCAGGCAGTTCCTGCCCAATATCTTGTGGATAACTTCGGAAGACAATGGGCCACATTTGGGGTGCTATGGCGATCTGTATGCAGACACACCACATTTAGACGCACTGGCTGCCCGCAGTATGAAATATGACCATGCATGGTCTTGTGCTCCGGTGTGCGCTCCGGCTCGAACAACCATTATCACCGGCATGTATCCTACCAGCCTTGGGGCTCAGCACATGCGTAGTGAAGTTGCATTGCCAACCGACTTCAAATTGTTGCCACAGCGGCTGCGCGAGTTGGGATACTACTGTACGAACAATAGTAAGACCGACTACAATTTGACTGTAGACTCTAAGGAAATTTGGAATCAGTCGAGCGCCCAAGCGCATTGGCGCGGGCGTCCTGCTGGACGGCCATTCTTCGCCGTATTCAATTTCACCATCAGCCATGAAAGCCAGCTCCGCACACGACCTCATAACGCGATCCACGATCCTCAACGCGTCCCGTTGCCCAGCTTTCATCCCGATACACCGGAGGTCCGTCAGGATTGGGCTCAATACTACGATCGAGTTACCGAAATGGATCGCGAAGTCGGCTCGATCCTGCTGCAATTAGATAACGATGGTTTGACCGACAACACGATTGTGTTTTACTTCAGCGATCATGGCAGCGGTATGCCGCGATGCAAACGCTGGTTGTACGAATGCGGATTGCGCGTGCCGCTCATTGTTCATATTCCTGAGCGTTTGAGAGCGTTGGTGCCTGGTGAATACCAACCTGGTGGAACCAGCCAACGACTGGTCAGCTTCGTCGATCTGGTGCCGACATTATTGAGCATAGCGGGACAGAAGCCACCCGCGGAATTTCCTGGAGGTGCCTTCTTAGGTAAGTACTCTGGAGCTGCCCCCCAGTACTTGTATGGATTTCGCGATCGCATGGACGAGCGTTACGACATGTCGCGCGCGGTTCGCGATGCCAATTTCAGTTATATCCGCAACTTTCAACCTCATCGACCGCAAGGCGCTTACCTGGAATACATGTTTCAAACGCCGACGACGCGCGTATGGCAGCAATACTTTGACGAAGGACGGCTGAACGAGGCTCAGCGCCAATTCTGGCTGACTAAACCAGCCGAGGAACTGTATGACCTGCGAAATGACCCTGACCAGATTCACAACTTGATCGCTCAGCCCGAGCATGCAGAAACTGCCAAGCGGCTCAGGGACGAATTGATGGCCTGGATGATTCGTTCTGGCGATCTAGGGCTGTTACCCGAAGGCGAGGTTTTAGCCAAGTCTGGCGGAAAGTCGCCGCGAGAATTGGGCTTAGACCATCAGCGATTCCCAATCGAGGAAATCTTGAGGGTTGCTGATCAGGCAACGCGACCAGAGCCGGGCGACATGGCAAGGCTATTACAGCATCGCCTGTCGCCGCACAGTGCTTGTCGTTACTGGTTGGCTCATGGATTGCTGCTGCGCACGATACTCGCGCAAGATCGGGCAGAGGCTCTCCAGGCTGCCAGCAGTATGGCGCACGACGAGTCGCCTCATGTGCGGTCTATTGCCAATGAAACACTGGCTCGATTTGGCACGGCTGACGATCGACGGCTTGCGATCGTTAGTCTCCTGAGAATGGCTGACGCGCGCAATACCAATGCTATGGCAGCCGTGGAAGCGCTGGGCAGCTTGGATTGGTGCCGCCCGACCAAAGATGAAGTTGGACATGGGCTGAAGGGACTGCCGACCTCTGTTTGGGGACTACCCAAGCGCTATGAATCCTATATTACCAGACTAGTTCAGCGCATCGACGCAGCCAGTCAATTTGAAAGAAGCCCGAAGTGACTCGAACTGGATGTCGGGTCGCACTGGCCACATGACCGAACTAGTCTTCATCGTCCACATCTTCGTATTCATAGCCGTCGTCACCATCTTCGGCTTGATCGTCGTCGGCTAGTTGGCCTGTGGCGGGGTCTTCCCAGGGAGCATCATCGGTGGCTTCAAACTCGTCGGCTTCTGCGTCATCCTTGACAGCCAAGCGAATCGCGGGACGCGATGGAGTTTGCTCACAGCGATTGACGGAACCTGCGGTCGCCGACGAATCGGACGGTGGAGTCAGGCTAGGCTCCTGAGGGCGAATCTTGTTACTGCGAGCGCTGGCCGGTGGCTTGGGAGCTCTAGCCCCTGAACTTCCGCTGTCTGCGGCTTGCATAGCTTCCCAGTCGGACAGGCTGATAATAACATCGCGAGCTTGTGAGCCGGCATATTGGCCAACAATGCCATCTTCGGCCATGTAGTCGATCAATCTTGCGGCCCGTCCGTAACCAATCCCCAAAGCCCGCTGCAACAGTGAGCAACTTCCGCGCCCTTCGCGTACCACTACATCAACGGCAGCTGCGTACAGTTCGTCGCGCTTCTTGAGTACCATCGGCTGCGGTTCTTCGTCGGTCTCTTCCTTAATCTTCAGGTTGACCAGTTCGCTAACAAAATTCTGTTCACCTGTCGAGCAATGATCAACCACCCGATTGATCTCTTCGTCCGAGAGGTACGTTCCCTGACCGCGCAGCAGCATACTGGTTCCGGGCCACAGAAAGAGCATATCGCCATTGCCCAGCAGTTTGTCGGCACCCATTTCGTCTAGCACCACCCGACTATCGGTGCGGCTGGCAACTTGGAAACTGATGCGGGCTGGCAAGTTGCTCTTGATCAATCCGGTAATAACATCCACCGTGGGTTTTTGCGTTGCTAGAATCAAGTGGATTCCTACGGCACGGCTCTTTTGTGCCAGTCGGATAATATGCTGTTCGACATCCTTGCCGGCCGTCATCATCAAGTCTGCCATTTCATCAGCAACGATGACGATGAAGGGCAGGTGATCAGGGATGGCGTCAGCCTCTTCGGAGGTTTCCGGCTTGATTCGATCCAACAGTTCTGCACGGTCTAATTCGTTGTAGCTAGTCAGGTGCCGGACACCGGCGCGGGCCAATAAAGAGTAGCGCTCTTCCATTTTGTCCACTGCCCAAGCCAGTATCGCTTCGGCCTTGCGCATGTCAGTTACAACCGGGTGCATCAAATGCGGCAGTCGGCCGTAGCCGATCATTTCCACCATTTTGGGATCGATCATCAGCATTCGCACTTCGTCCGGGCGACGCGTCATCAGAATCGAAGCGATGATCGCGTTCAAACACACGGACTTACCAGTACCCGTGCGCCCGGCGATCAGCAAGTGCGGTAATGTCGCTAGGTCAGCAATCAGCGGATTTCCAGAAACGTCCTTGCCTAAGAACAGCGGAATCTTAGCTTTGCGCCCCTTGGGCCCCATCTCCTCGATCACTTCACGCAGACGCACAACCTGTCGCGTCTCGTTGGGGACTTCAATGCCTACTGTATTCTTGCCTGGAATGGGAGCGACGATGCGGACACTGGGCACGCGCAGCGCAATTGCCAGGTCATCGGCCAAGCTAGTGATCTTGGCCAGTCTCAAGCCAGCTTCCAATTCAATTTCATATTGAGCAATGACCGGACCGGTCTCGATCTCGACAACGCGAACGTTAAAACCGAAATTCTTAAAGGTAGCTTCGAGGATCTTGGCCTTGCGGCGGACTTCGACCGTCTGAGCCTCAAAATCCACATCCTCTGATGGGCTCAGCAATTCAATTTCGGGTAGGATATATTCATCAGCGCCGGGAGGCAGCTTGGTGTCGTCCATGCCAGCCAGCGATGCAGCATGATCCTCGTTCTTCCCCTTGCGAGATTTAGGTGGGCTGACTTGCGGTTCCAATGCATCTGGTTCTGGCGTCGGATGAGCTGCATCAACACGCAGATTCAATGTCTCGCCAGAAGTTGTCGTCAACTCCACGCGCAACGGTTCGGTGATTTGATCGACCTCGTCGGCCTCCTCATCGATCGCGTCAGTCTGCTCAATCTCGCTGGTTTCTTCCGCCGACGAGACAGCTGATGGCTCAACTGCCAGTTGCGGATAATTACTCGATGTGTCAGATGGCGAACTGCCAGTCATCCAACCGGTTAGCAGCCCCTTGGCCGCCGAGTTGGCCGCCGAGGCTAGCTTCTGACCTGACGCCAGAGCCCCACTTGCAGCCGAGCGGACAGCGCTCATGTCATTGCTGCTCAAGTCCGAATTGGTTCGACCGCTGATTCTCACTGGTGGCAGGGCACCGCTCGATACAGCGTCGCCGGGCAGTTCAATCCCCTGATCGACGTCACTGCGAGTTTTTGAGACTAGTGGAGTTCCGATCGGCAGTGTGATGCGCGACCGGGCCACCGTCGTAGCAAGTGCCGTTCCGCCTGCCAGAAGCCATGCCATGCTGCGGACGACAACATAGTCGGTGCTCAGCAACAAACCGGCGAGTAAAATGCTGAACGTTAGTATCGAAGCACCCAGGACCGCAAAGTTTTCGTGCAACCAAGTGCTGGTAATCGCCCCGATGTAACCTCCTGGTCCAATGATTGGTGCAAAGGGAGTAGCAATTTGATACAGCGCAACCAACGTGGTTGTTCCGACGATCACCAAGAACCAACCAATCTGACGTGATGGCGGGACATAGTTGGTTTGAACTTTGAACAACCAGATTGACAAAACAGATAGCCCGATAGCTACCAATAGGCTACCGATTCCCAGCGACTGGATCAGCAAGTTGGCCACGAGCGCACCGAACCAGCCGCAAACGTTCTGAATTTGTGCATTAGGTGGGTAGACAGCGTTGTCCACTGCGACCAACAGATTGAGCGGCCTTGGCAGTTCGCCTAGCGAGTCTGCCGGGTCGTGGCTCAGTAGACTCATCCAGATAAGAATGCTGATGGCGCTTAGAGCGATAGCTTCGATATCGAGTTCAACTTTGCGCTGAGCGGCGTTCATTCAGCTCTCGACGGTAAGGTAGTTGTTGCTGCGTGCCCGATCCTCCTTGACCTGGGTACGTGAATTCTTCCGCGCCGGTCGCAGCCGGTGCGTTTGCTGACTACGGTCTGGCTAGATCGTGAGTCTTCGATCTAATATCGGAGGCAGGCGCGTCAAGTCGCACTCTTTGTTGCTGCCACCAGAAGGTCCCGTTAATGCTCGCAACCGTTATCTTTGTTAATTGGAGATCAGCGGCGGCTGTTTATGCAACGGCGACATCCCAGATCGAACGGTACCTTTTTCGAACTACAACCGTCGCCAGTCCTAGATTCATTGGGCGGTTGGCAGGTTCCGTGTAGCGGATAGTCGGAGTATTATATCTATAGCGCCGGCCGTGGAATTGTAGCGGCCTGTTCCTATTCAGAGGGTCGGCCACAGCCTGCTCGAAACTGACTCGAATCCAATCGAAATCACCAAGCGAAAAATCATTACATCAGGAACTATTATGTCGAAGCAACTTTTGATTTACCTTGCGTCCGGCCTGGTCATATTTGCATTTGGCTGCGAATTGTTGGCTGCGGACGAGCCGAAGTTTCTAGCCGGAGCCGGCCAAGCTGATGTAACTCCAACCGAGCCGGTTCCGATGTGGGGCTATGGTTCTCGCAAAGATGCATTATCTGTCGGGACGCTTGATCCGCTGATGGCAACCGCCATTGTGATCCAGGCCGGCGAAGACAAGCTGGCCATAGTCGGTTTGGACTTGGGCCGTTCACCAAATGAACTATCGATGCAGCGGATTCGCGAGCGTATTAAAGCAGTCGGGATCGACTACTCGATGATGGCGGGCTCGCACACTCACCACGGACCGGTATTGGAGTTGGCTGATAGCCCCGGACGCGGCCAAGGAAAATTCAATGCATCGCTTCGCTACTACCAGCGATTGGAGGACGGCATCGTTGCCGCAATTCTAGATGCCAACAAGAATTTGGTGCCGGCCAAGCTGGCAACTGGTTCAGTTGATCTGGAGGGCTTTAATCGAAATCGGCATTCGAAAATGCAGCCTCCGCCGCTAGATCGCAGCCTGGCTGTCATGCAACTGGTAGGCAAGGACTCGGATAAAGTAATTGCCACGCTAGTCAATTTTGCTGCTCACCCGACCAGTCTACCGGATAGCCAAAACGAATTCTCTTCTGACTACGTGGGGGCGCTGCGTACAGAGATTGAAAGCAGTCTGGGGGGCCAGGCGGTGTTTATGCAGGGGGCCTCCGGCGATCTATCGACCAATCGAGGGCCTCATGGAGATCACGCCCAGTATGGACGCGCATTGGGTAAGGAAGCGGTCAAGCTGGCTCGAACGCTTAAGCCCCAAGAGGTCCCCAACCCGTCCCTGAAAGTTCGCGAAGATCGTTTCACTTTCAAGCCGCGAACCGATTTGAATAACCCGCTGATTCGAGCCGCGTATACGATGGCTTTCTTTCCTGAGCTAGTAGCCTGCTTCGTAGATGAATACGCCGAGGGTGTCCGCCCCAGAATCACGGTGGCATTGCTGAATGGACAGATTGCTTTAGTGGGAGGTTCAGGCGAGTTTTTCTGTGCGCACGCGATAAACCTCCGAAAGCGTGCTCGCGTCGATCAGCTATTCTTCTTTGGCTATTGCAACGGGTACCATCAGTACTATCCAACCATCGAGGGAGCCGCCGAGGGTGGATATGGGGCAGATAGCCAAGTCGCCCCGGCCGCCGTCGGAGCCGGAGAGCAGCTAATGAATACCTCTCTAGAGTGGATTTTTCGGATGCAGGGCGCTAAGATGTGAGTGTCTCTTACATCCTTCGGTCACCCGGTGCCCATTCCTGGCTGCCAATGAAAGACAATACATCCTGGTTCGTATCGGATTTGCATCTGTTCAGCCGCCGTTCGTCCGCGCCTCAATTTGAGGCAGCCATTCGGGCCGCGGTTCAAAGGTCGCATACGTTCATTCTGGGTGGCGATATCTTTGATTTTCGGTGGAGTACCCAACTGTCGCGCGGACAGGCCATGCAAGACGGTATTGCTTGGCTTCGCCGTTTGATCGGCCTGAACACCGATTGTCGATTCCATTACTTGCTAGGCAATCACGACTGCCATCCAGAGTTCGTTCAGTCGCTGGAGCGGCTCGTTGAGACTACCCCCCAGCTCGTCTGGCACAGGCACAAGCTGCGCATTGGCGACAGTATTTTCCTGCACGGTGACATCGTTGACACAAAGGTCCATCCAGGGCAGTCGCATCACAGCGTCCTGGATTCGCGTCGACTAGCCGGAGAATTGCGGCCACCTCCGGCTAAGATTTCGCACGCCCTCTACGACGTGGCAGTGCAGGCCAAGGTACATCGACTGGTGGTGCATGTAGCCAAGCGGCGAGAACTAGTTCTTCGGCGGTTAGCAACCTACTTGAAGGCACACGACGCCTGCCCGGCAACTGGCGTCCAACATGTCTATTTTGGACACACCCACCGGAGGTTGATCTCAGTGCCCTATGCAGGCATGCGGTTTCACAACCCTGGTGCAGCGATCAAGGGACTGCCGTTCCAAATGATTGAAACTACGGCTTCGCCAGGACAGCAAATGGATCTTTAGTCGGGTCGTCGTTCCAGACGTACTCGGTCGCCTGAGCGATTTTCAGGGCTGTCTCTCGTCCGTAAAATCGGGACACCACCGCTAGCGACATATCGATGCCGGCCGACACGCCCGACGAAGTGACAATGTTCCCAGCATCAACCCAACGCGCATCCGGTTGCCAGTCCACCTCTGGTCGCCAGGAGGTAATGAGCTGGTAGGACAGTTTGTTGGTCGTGGCCGGGCGATTGTCTAACAGGCCCGCTTTGGCCAGTATCCCCGAGCCACTGCAGACGCTCATAATGAGCTCGGCAGTTTGTACCTGTTGGTTAAGCCATTCCAACAATTGCCGATTGTTGATCTCATTGAGCGTACCGATTCCGCCGGGCACTAAAATCCAATCTAATTGTGGAGAGTCGGCCAGGGAGTGGGTGGCCAACATGGACGGCCCCTGCGTTGAGGAAACCGGGCCAGCCTGCTGAGAGAGCATGATGATTTTGACCTGCCCTCGCAGGTTGCCAAATATCTCCGCAGGACCGCAGACATCCAGCAATTCGAAACGCTCGTAGAGATAAATCCCCAATGTTTTTGAGGTTTTGGCTGGCGAGTTGGCGGGCGACTGTGCCTGAGCAACCGCAGTCAGAAGGCAGGCGGCGAGCCAGGCAAACGTCGGCAAGCGATGTACCAACCGCAGGCTCGGCATCATGCTATTTCTTCTTCTCAACGTGCACGGTGTGTTTACGCAGCCGTGGGCAGAACTTCTTCAGCTTCAGCTTTTCGCCGCCCGACTTACGCCGCAGCGTGTAGTTGTAGTCACCGGTTTCTTCGCAAACCAAATGCACGATTTCGAGCTTTTTCTTACCTTTAGCCATTTCTCATCAATCTCTCTGGACTAGGACTCGCTGGTTGACGACTGATCGCCACCAAAATCGGGCTTCTGACTCTTCTTGACTGCGCGATCATTGCGTCCCACGAATTCCAAGATCGCACGGGTTCCGGCATCGCCCAAACGCGGCTTGGCCAACCTCAGGATGCGGGTGTAACCACCTTGTCGATCTTCAAATCGGCTGGCCAAATCATTGCACAAAATACGAACTGCCTGCTTGTCTTGCAAAATCTGATACAGTCGACGGCGGGCAGTAACCGCTGGTGCCCGAGCCGCCACCCACTTGGCATGTTGCGGGCTCTTTCGCCAGCTCTTCCAAGCCTCCGAATTGCGCTCAGCATCGGTGCCAAACTCAGCAGCCGCCTGCTCGGCAGCCTGGCACTTCTTGGCGATGGTAACGCATTTTTCAACCAATGGCCGAATTTCCTTGGCCTTCTGCAAGGTGGTAATGATGCGGCCGGGAACCTTGGGTGGATTCGGATCCAATTCATCCGTCTCACGCTCGGTCAGAACGATAGCCGTAACCATATTGCGATATAGGGATCGGCGATGGCTGGGCGATCGCCCTAAAACTCGACCATGTCTTCTGTGTCGCATGATTGTTAACCGTCTGTAAGAATCTTTTGTTTCATGTATTGTGTCAGCTCAGGCTACTGCCGACCAAAGCTGGTCGTGCTGATTAGCGGAAGCTGACGGAAGATGGCAATCGCATCCCCAAATGGAGTCCCAAGTTGGCAAGTTTCTCACGCACTTCGGACAATGTCGTTTCACCGAAGTTGCGGATTTCAAGCAACTGGTCCTCATTTCGCTGCACCAATTCTCGGATCGTTTGTATGCCTTCGCCAACCAGACAATTACCGGCCCGAACACTCAAGCGTAGTTCGGCGATAGTCAGATTTAGCTTGGCTTCCAATTGAGCTTCGGCTGAACCGGGACCGCCTCGGGCCGTAGCATGAACCTGCTTGCCTAGCTCTTTGTACTGCACAAATGGATTGAGGTGCTTGCGGAAGATTTTCGCCGCTTCCACAAGCGCCATTTCGGGATGGATCGAACCATCTGTCCAGATTTCCAAATTCAGTTTGTCGTAGTTCGTCTTTTGACCAACGCGCGTCTCTTCGATGTCATAGCGCACGCGAATGACCGGGCTGTAAATGGCATCGATGGGGATAATCCCGATTTCGTGATCGCGGGCGCTATGTTCCGATGCCGGCACATAGCCACGACCATTCTCCACCACCATCTCCATGCCGAACGAGACATCGCTGGTCAGCGTCGCAATCACATGCTCCTTGTTGATGATCTCAACGTCGGAATCGGTTTCAACGTCAGCCCCCGTAATGACACCTGCCGTCGAGCGCTCGACGGTGATGACTTTGGTCGATTCGCTGTGGTTCTTGACCACCAACGATTTGACGTTCAGCACGATGTCGGTAACGTCTTCCAAAACACCCGGTAGCGTAGTGAATTCGTGTTGTGCGCCGCGAATCTTGATCTGTGTGACAGAACTACCTTCCAAGCTGGACAGTAATACACGGCGCAGGCTGTTGCCAACCGTCGTACCAAAGCCGCGCTCAAAAGGTTCGGCAATGAATTTACCGTAGGTCCCCGAAAGCGTATGCTGGTCGACTTGCACCGAGCTGGGCAATTCCAATCCGCGCCATTTGATGTGCATTGTTTTTTCCCCGATATAAAGTGCGTTGCCAGATTTCAAAAAATCGAATTTCCGAGCCTGAGACCGAATCTACCGGAACTCAAGCAAGAACACGTACCCAGCCAGACGACTACACGCGACGGCGCTTGCGCGGGCGACAACCATTGTGCGGAATCGGCGTAACGTCCTCGATTACCTTGACCGTCATTCCCACGGTTTGCAAGGCTGAGATAGCGCTTTCGCGCCCCGAACCCGGGCCTTTGACTCGGACTTCCAACTCTTTGACACCATACTTGGCCGCCTTCTCGGCAGCTTGCTGAGCAGCCATTTGACCTGCAAACGGAGTACTTTTGCGCGACCCTTTGAATCCGCATGTTCCGGCGCTGGCCCAAACCAACGTATCACCTTTAGCATCGGTAATGGTGACCGTCGTGTTGTTAAATGTTGAACGAATGTGCGCAATACCCAGCGTTACATTGCGACGATGCTTACGACGTTTTTCTTTTGACACAGTTAACCTCAGCGAACAAATTCCCAGGGCCTACTACACGAGACACTCTGGACTGATCCAAATTGATTTGTTTAATCCCCAACCGACCGCAGCCGTACGCGATCCGCGTCGACACTCAGCCAGTCGACAATCGGACTACTTCAAGTCCTTAACGCCCTTCTTACCGGCTACCGTCTTACGCGGTCCCTTACGTGTCCGGGCATTGGTGCGAGTGCGTTGTCCGCGGACAGGCAACCCCGAGCGATGCCTCAAACCACGGTAACACTTGATCTCACGCAACCGATGGATGCTTTGCCCCACAGCGCGTCGCAGCGGCCCCTCGACCGTATAGTCGCGCTCCAGCAAGGTAGACAAGCGACTGAGCTCGTCTTCGTCCAGATCGCGCGCCTTCTTCTCAGCGTCAATTCCCGTCTTCACGCATGCTTCGCGAGCGACCTTGGGACCAACTCCGTACAGGTAGGTGAGGGAAATTGCTACTTTTTTGTCGTTGGGAATATCCACACCGAGTAAACGCGGCACGGAAGCCTCCTTCGGCTATATGTTGTAAGGTGTAAATTATTATTCGGTAATGACTTACGGCGTGCTGTCAGTCGTCTACATCGGCCGCCTAAATTTCGGACATCATTCTAACCCAGCTACCGAAAGCCTGGCAAGCCTCAATGGTCCAGATTTTGCAGTGCTAGTTCTCCAGCAATCCCTTGTAGTTCCTCATCAGCAGATGGTTGTCGATCTTTTGGATCAGATCAAACGCCACGCTAACGGCAATCAGCAGCCCGGTTCCACCATAGAAATTGGCTACCGAAAAACTAACTCCGAGTTGCGTTTGAACCAGTACCGGCACAATCGCTACCAACGCCAAGAACGCGGCTCCGACATAGGTAATTCGAACCATCACTTTTTCCAGATAGTCCGCCGTGCGCTTACCGGGGCGATATCCAGGAATGAACGTCCCGTGATCCTTCAGATTCTCAGACATTTCTTTGGGATTGAAGGTGATCGAAGTCCAGAAGTAGCAGAAGAAAAATATCAACAACACGTACAGGACGATGTAGGTCAACGATGTTCCACTCTGAAATGCGTTACTCAGGCCGTTGAAGAACTTTGCGAAAAAGTTCTCGCCACCCGGCGTTGTCAACCAGCCCGCAATCACCCCAAACAGGACTCCAGGCAACAGCAGCAAACTACTGGCAAAAATGATGGGCATTACGCCAGCCTGATTGATTCGCAGCGGCAGGTATTGCTTAGTTCCGCCGTAAACCCGGCGCCCGCGCACATGTTTGGCGCTTTGCGTTTGAATTCTACGCTGGCCCATGGTAATGAATACCACACCAAAGACCACCGCCACGAATAGCGCCGCCAGGACAATTAACTTGTCCGGTCCGATCTCGCCGGATGATCCGCTAAGCTCGGCGGTCATGTTACCACGCAAGTCCAAAAGAGCTTGAGGCATTTGAGCTACGATACTGGCCATGATCAACAAGCTAATCCCATTGCCGATGCCGTATTCGTCAATCTGCTCTCCCAGCCACATCAGGAAGATAGTGCCACAGGTCATGATGAAGATGGCCGTGATCTGCCAGCCCCAATGTAGCGCCCCGGTAGCTGGATCCAGGAACTGAGGAGCCACTAAGCTGGAATTCTCGGACATGATGAAGTACTTGAGGTACACATAACTCTGGATCAAGCAGAGGAAGACCGTCAAATAGCGGGTGTACTCATTAATCTTCCGCTGGCCGGCCTGACCTTCCTTGCGAAGTTGTTCGATGGGCTTCCATACCGAACCCAGCAATTGGAAAACGATGGAAGCCGAGATGTAGGGCATGATGCCCAGACCGAAGATCGTTACCTGACGCAAATCAGTCGCCGCAAATACCGACACCTTCTGGAGGAAATCGTTCAGCTGGCTACCGGTGGTAGAATCCGAAGGCGGATTAACCATGGGCAGCCGGATTTGATAACCGACTCGATAAACGGCCAGCAATCCCAACGTCAGCAGAATCTTCTGACGCAGTTCCGGGATCGCAAAGACCGTCCTTAGTTTTTCCCACATGGTCCCATGCTCCTCAAATTAAACTCGCGCCAACTCCGACTGGGCGAAACAACTTAAGCTTTCGCTTTACGCAGGTCAGTAACTCGTTCACGCGGGGTGCGCTTAATACGCAACTTGGTTACCGAACCGCCAGCCGCTTTGATCTTCTGCTCGGCAGCAGCACTGAATCGATGCGCGGCGACCTGCAGCGGCTTGTCAACATCGCCGTCGGCCAGGATCTTCAGCGCATCATACCGGCACTTCACCAGCCCTTTGGCTTCTAAGGCCTGCGGGGTTACCTCTTGGCCCGAAGCGAAAACAGCTGAGATGTCTCCCACATTGACCGCGACCACATCCAGAGCATAACTGTTGTTAAAGCCGCGCTTGGGAACGCGCCGAATCATCGGCAAGTCCTCACCGACCATGCCTGGATGGCGCGAATAACCGCTGCGCGACTTATGTCCATCCTGACCGCGTCCACACAACTTGCCTTGCCCGGCACCCTTGCCGCGACCAACGCGCAGTTTGCGTCGATGCTTGGAAATGTTTTGATTGGCTTGGTCGATTCTCATGACAGTTTTACCCCTCGCAGCAATTCGACGTCTTCGCGAGTCCGCAACTGCTGCAACGCCTTGAACGTAGCTTTGACAAGCACCGATGGATTATTCGAGCGGAAGCTCTTGGTCAAAATGTCACGGATACCGGCAGCTTCGCAAACGGCGCGTACGGCAGGGCCTGCGATGATCCCGGTACCGGGACTAGCCGGTAATAAAACGACTTTGGCTGCACCATAAGTTCCGATGACTCGATGTGGAATGGTCCCCGAGACGATAGGGACGCGAATCGTTTCGCGGTTGGCCTGCTTCTGAGCCTTCTGAACACTGGGCGGAACCTCGTTGGCCTTGCCGTAGCCGTAGCCGACACGCCCTTTGCCGTCGCCGACGACAACCAGCGCCGCAAAGCTAAACCGTCGGCCACCCTTGACCACCGCTGCACAGCGTTTGATATTCAAGACGCGCTCAATTGAGCCGTCGGTACTGGAATCCGTATTTGCGTTAGCCACGATGCCCGGCACTCCCACAACTGGTTAAAAAATCTAAATCTGTAAACCGGCCTCACGCGCAGCATCGGCAAAGGCTGCCAAACGGCCGTGATACTTAGCCGAACCGCGATCCATGCACGCTTGAGCAACGCCTGCCGCCTTGGCTTTTTGGCCGATCAACCTGCCGACTTCAGCTGCAGCCTGGCAATTGCCGCCACCTTGCTCGAAACCCTTGCCGGTGGTTGAAGCCGAAAACAGTGTCTTGCCAGAGTCATCGTCGATGGCCTGGCAATAAAAATGCTTCAGCGTTCGATGCACACTCAGCCGTGGGCACTGCGCAGTACCGTGAAGCTTTTTGCGCACGCGAAAGCCCCGACGCTCACGCTGCTTGTTGATTACTTTCCTAAGTTTCATGGCCCACCTGCCAGTACAATCAAATCAAAATATTGTTATTAACTTCTCGTCGCCACCCAGGCCCGAGCAGGAACTCGTCGATGCAAGTCTAAGTAGCCGACTTACCTGGCTTGATCTTCACTTGCTCCCCTTGGTAGCGAATTCCCTTGCCCTTGTAGGGCTCCGGCTTACGCAACGCCCTGACTTCAGCCGCAAATTGGCCAACCTGTTGTTTGTCGCAACCCTGTACCACGATGTGCGTTTGGTCGGGGCAAGTAACCGACAAGCCCTCGGGAATTGCCTTCTTGAGCTCGTTGGCAAATCCCACGCGCAGTTGCAACTGTTTGCCTTGTATGGCACACAGGTAGCCAACACCGACCACCTCCAGCCGCTTCTCGTAGCCGTTCTTGACTCCGTGAATCATATTGTTAATCACCGCCCGCGTCAGCCCGTGCAGTTCGCGCGCCGTCCGTGATTCGGTATCGCGACTTACGCAGACCGAGCCATCGGACACCGCCACCGAAACCTCGGGGCGACACTGAAACTGCAATTTGCCTTTGGGGCCTTCGACCAGTACTGTCCGATCTTGGACGCTAACTTTCACGCCATCCACGATAGCTACTGGTTTCTTACCGATACGCGACATGATTCAGCCGATCAAACTTGGTTCCAAAACTTCAGGCCACTTCCCGACACCACTGTGTTCCCGATATCACTGTGGGCAGTGGTTAACAAACTTCGCACAAAACTTCGCCACCGAGCTTCTGCTGACGAGCCTCACGATCGCTGACCATGCCCTTGCTGGTACTGAGAATCGAAATCCCCATGCCATTAAGCACTGGACGCAGATCGGTGCACTTGCTATAGACTCGCCGGCCAGGCTTGCTGACTCGTCGAATCGACTGAATCACACGCTCGCCGTTAGGACCATACTTCAGCTCGATACGCAATTGCTTTACAGGCTGAGAATCGATTACCTGGAAGTCCCAAATATAGCCTTCGCGCTTGAGTACCTCGGCCAGTCCCAGCTTGAGACGGGACGTGGGTACATCCACGTGAGGTCGCTCTACACGAACAGCATTGCGAATTCGAGTCAGCATGTCAGCGATAGGGTCAGTCAACATCGCAGTATGTTTCCCCTTTGGCGAAACTATTAAAGACTATCTTGCGGGACAGTCCGCGTTGGCCAGACAATTTCCAGCCGCCGCATCATCAAACACTACATCATTCAATTCAGCCTTGTTAACCGGCGGTCGCCAGCCACAGGACTCCAACGCAATCAATCCACAATCCCACGTCACCAGCTTGCCTTACGAACCCCAGGAATCATTCCTTGGTCGGCCAGCTTCCGAAAACAGATGCGGCAAATTCCAAACTTGCGATACACCGCGCGGGGCCGTCCGCACAGCTTGCAACGATTCTCTCTTCGGACACTAAACTTGGGTGTTCGATTGGCTTTGGCTATTTTGCTTTTACTGGCCACGGGTTCTGCTATCCACGTAGGTATTGGGAACTAATGAAATATCACAGGTCAATTAAATCGATCGATCAACAGTTTCAGGCGTGTGATTTACTCAGTTTTGCTCAGCAGCGATCGCCTCAATCAGGCCGATCGACTCTTCTCTTTCGGAGCTTGGAACGGCATGCCCAAGGCAGCTAACAGTTCAAAGCCTTGTTCGTTGGTAGTTGCCGAAGTCGTAATCGTGATGTTCATGCCTTGGGGCTTGAGGTACTTGTCAGGGTTCAATTCTGGAAACACTAACTGCTCACTCAATCCCAGCGAATAATTGCCGCGTCCATCAAAGGCGGTCCGACTGATACCACGGAAGTCACGCACGCGCGGCAGTACAACGCTGATCAGTCGATCCAAGAATTCATACATCCGCTGGCGGCGAAGAGTCACCTTGCAGCCGATGTTCATGTCTTCGCGCAATTTGAAATTGGCAACCGACTGACGAGCCTTAGTGTAGACCGGTCGCTGACCGGCCATATCAGTCATGGCGTCAAAGGCCAATTCCAAATTCTTCTTGTCGGCGACGGCTGAACCCACCCCCATATTGATAACAATCTTCTCTAGCCGAGGCACGGCCATTGGATTGGTAATGCCCAACTGCTTTGCCAACTGCGGGCGAACTTGCTGTTCGTAAAGTTCTTGTAATCGTGGAGCCATCTCTGGGGCTTCCTATCTCACATCAAATTCGTGTGGAAATGTAAAAAAATCTTGTGTCGCTATTCAAAATCGCACTGCGGTGCGGTCACTTCTTGCCAGCATGAGCGGCTCGCGCCGGCGCAATTGTGCCCAACGAAACGCCACTGGCCTTGGCATATCGCTCTTTGCTGCCATCCTGCAAAAATCGTACGCCCAATCGGGATCGCTTACCGGTCTGTGGGCAAATCAACATCACGTTACTGGCGTCGATTGGCATCTCGCGGCTCAATCGACCGCCCTGAGGATTCTTGGCACTGCGCCGAACGTGTTTGTAAACTTTGTTAACACCTTCCACGGTAACGTGCCCCGTCTGACGATTGACCGCCAGAACTTTCCCTTGCGTTCCCTTGTATTCACCGCGAATCACCAGGACCAAATCTTCTTTACGCAACAACATGGCCGTACCCTACTGGAACCACTGTACTCTTAAACTGACTGCACCTGCAACCGAACCATTCACACTACAGACCGCGCGCCGCCAACACCCTATGGCTGACAACTGTCACACCACCTCACTAGCCAAACTAACAATCTTCATAAACTTGCGGTCACGCAACTCGCGAGCCACCGCACCGAAAATGCGTGTTCCACGAGGATTTGCATCCTTATCGATCAACACTACTGCATTGGAATCGAAGCGGATGTAACTACCGTCGGCGCGGCGCGTCGGCTGCTTGCAGCGGACAACCACCGCCCGAACAACCGCCTTCTTCTTGACGTCACTACCGGCTTGCACCGACTTGACCGAACAAATAATCACGTCTCCCAGGCCAGCGTACCGCCGACGCGTGCCACCGAGCACCTTGATACACATCACTTCCTTAGCACCGCTGTTATCTGCTACGGCGAGTCGTGTTTCTTGTTGGATCATGTTCTGACCGTTGGGAAATAAGTTGTCTGTGTTGACTTAATTGTGTTAATTTGGCTCCGGCCCGACCGGAGTCACTCAGGCAGCACCGAGAACTGCTTAGGATGCTCCACCACTAAGCTGGTCGATCGTCTTTGTTTCCTCGGTCGACTCTGAGCGCCTGGCAGCTCGCAAAGCCGCCAAGTCGATCTCTTTATTCTTCTCCAGCACGCGCACTAGCTTCCAGCGTTTGGTGCGGCTTACCGGTCGGCACTCAACGATTTCCACCGTGTCACCCATGGCGGACTGATTGTCTTCGTCATGTACGTGGCACACCGTTCTTCGACGCACGAATTTGCCGTACTTGGGATGCCGTACCAATCGATCAATTTCGACGCGCCGCGTCTTGGACGTCTTATCGCTGGCTACCACTCCCACAACAATATTTGCCATAGTCGCCTACCGCTGTTCTTTCTGACCTAATCTGATTCAATCTGCTCGACGCCATCTGCCCCAAAGTAACCCTTGAGGCCGCTGTCACTCGAAATGCTCACTGCCAGGTGATTACTACGCTACGCCGTCGCCGACTTTCGTCGAATGCGCTCGGTTTGCAAGGTACGGATGCGCGCTATCATCCGTCGGTTGCGGCGCTTTTCGGAAGTCGCCTTGACCTTTTCCGTCTGTGCTTTGACTCGCAAATGGAACAACTGATTGGCGGCATCCTTAGCCGTCAGTTCCAACTGCTCGTCACTCATCTCGCGCAAGTCACCAAGTTTCATGACAATTGTCTCTCCAGCGGCAGCTTTCACGTTGTGAAGACAACCGCTCACTTAACCCTACAAAACCGAATCCTCGTTACCCTACAGTCCGCCATTGGCCACCGACCGCACACGGTCGGCCAACGCCCATACGCGCCCCCTTTAAGCTGGTCGACGACGAATGAGCCGAACCGGCAATGGCAACTTGGCAGCCAAACGCGCGAAGCAAATCTTTGCCTGCTGTTCGGATACTCCTGCCAACTCATACAAAATCGTGCCCGGCTTAATGACAGCCACCCAGGCTTCCGGCTCTCCCTTACCCTTACCCATGCGCGTCTCCAAAGGCTTGGAGGAAATAGGCTTGTCGGGGAAAATACGGATATACAATCGGCCTTCGCCGCGCACGTACTGCTGTGCCGCGATACGGCCAGCTTCGATTGTGCGCGCCTTGATCCAACCGCCTTGAGTCGCCTGCAACCCGTAGTCACCAAAGACCACTTTGTTACCCCGGGTAGCACTACCTTTTATGCGCCCTCTTTGGCTTTTTCGATGCATTACCCGCTTGGGCATCAGCGCCATCGGTCGAGTCTCCCGAGTAAAAACCTTGATTGATCCACACTTGAACACCCAGATTCCCTTGAGGCGTGGACGCCTCAGCGAATCCATAGTCGATCTTTGCCTGCAATGTGCTCAGGGGCAACGATCCTGTACTAGCCTTTTCACAGCGAGCCATTTCCGCTCCGCCCAAACGCCCTGACAACTGAACCTTGATTCCCTTGGCACCAGCGTCCATGGTCGTTTCCAGAGCCCGCTTCATTGTTCGACGGAAGTTGGCACGCTTCATCAACTGCTGCGCGATATCCTCAGCCACTAACCGAGCCTGAATCTCAGGTCGCGCAATCTCTTCGATCTTCAAATTGACGCGCCGTCCAACCAGCGACTGCAGTTCTTCCTGCAGCTTCTCAACTTCCTGACCCTTCTTACCAATAATCAGTCCAGGCCGAGCCACGAACAGCACTACCCGTACTTCATCGCGCGTACGCTCAATCTCAATCCGATCGATGCCAGCGCTGCGATATTGCGACTGGAACTTAGGATCGGGATGATTGCGAACGAAGTGTCGAATCTTCTGATCCTCAACAAGCAGCTCGGCATACTCCTTCTTAGAAGCATACCAGCGGCTCTTCCAGCCAACGACCACGCCGGTTCGAAAACCAACTGGATTGACCTTTTGACCCATAAATCACTCGCTTGTAGAAAATTGCCTACGCCAACCAACGCTCTGAAAAATGCTCAACCTACCCGACTATTCCAATCCACTGCCTAGCTCATCAATGGTCTTCAGCACCACGGTAATGTGCGACGAACGACGCAAAATACCAAAGGCCATGCCACGCGCACGCGGTCGAATTCGCTTAAACATCGGACCACCGTCGATGCGAGCATCCACCACTACCAGCCGCTCTGGATTATGCGTGACGCCCTTGTTCTGTTCAGGATCCTGCGCATTGCCGATGGCGCTACGAACCACCTTCTCCAGCATTCTCGCGCCGCGCTGGGGCTGGTACTTCAGGATATCCAAGGCTTCGTCGGCAAACTTACCGCGCACCAAATCCGCCAGCGGTCGCACTTTTCGCGAGCTAATGCGAGCGTAGTTGTGAGTGGCTCGAAATGACATCTCTACAAATCCTAAAATGAAGTTCAAATGCACCGAACGGTTGGCGACCAGTCACTGCGACTGCCGGAACTACTTCTTTGCACCCTTTCCAGAGTGACCGCGAAACGTTCGTGTAGGAGCGAATTCGCCCAACTTATGCCCCACCATGTCTTCGGTCACGAAGACACGCATGTGCTGCTTGCCGTTGTGAACCATGAAAGTCATGCCAACAAACTCAGGCACAATCGTGCAGCGCCGAGCCCAGGTCGTAATCGGTTCGCCATCTTTGCGCGAATCACGCGCTGCGGTTACTTTGCCGAACAACCGCGGATCGACGAACGGCCCCTTTTTTGTTGAGCGTCCCATAAATTTATCAATCTCCCAATTTGCAATGCCCAATCGAGCAGTGTCTTATTTTGCAGCGTCTTATCTATCCAGCGACTTAAACCGCCTGACCAACCAATCTGACTAGCGAAGCTTCAACTGGCCATACCGTCGCGAACGGCGACGACGAACAATGGCCGAGTTGGACGGCTTGCGACGGGCGCGAGTCGAACCACCTTTGGTCGGCTTGCCTTGCGGAGTCACCGGATTGCGCCCCCCCTTGGTTCGGCCTTCACCGCCACCGTGCGGGTGATCGATTGGATTCATCGCAGTACCACGAACGTGAGGTCGACGGCCCTTCCAACGATTTCGTCCGGCCTTACCAATCACAACAGCACTATGATCAGGATTACTTGCCTTGCCGATTGTCGCTCGACAACCGCTGGGCACACGGCGAATTTCGCCGCTGGGCATCTGCAATTGAGCCCAATCTGCTTCGCGGGCCATCAAGACCGCCAACGTACCGGCGCTACGACACAAAACGCCACCACGACCGGGCTGCATTTCAACACAAAACACTTCAGTGCCTGGCGGAATCCCCTTGAGCGGCAAACAGTTACCAACCTTAACCGGCGCATCCGGACCATTCTGAACCGTCTCGCCAGCCTTGAGCCCATCGGGAGCGACCACATAGGACTTGTGCCCATCGGCGTAGACCAACAACGCGATACGGCACGAGCGATTCGGGTCATATTGAATCGAATCAACCTTGGCAGGCACGCCATCCTTATTCCGCTTGAAGTCGATTAGCCGATACTGCTGCTTATGACCGCCTCCACGATGACGACAGGTGATCTTGCCTTGATTATTGCGGCCACCTTTCTTGCGACGAGGAATCAACAACGACTTTTCAGGCACCGCACCGGGCGTCAGCTCCGAAAAATCGCTGACCGATGCGTTGCGCCGCCCAGGGCTCGTCGGCTTGTAAATTCGTATTCCCATTTTCAGTACCTAACTGGCAATAATCTATATCTCGAATATCTATTGCTCGGCTTAGCCACACTCTGGCGAACATAGCCACCCATAACCACCACGCTCTAGCCAACCTAGCTACAGGCCGCCATCTTAGAAGAAGTCGATGCGATGCTCCGAATTCAGCTTCACAATCGCCTTCTTCCAGTTGCTGGTCTGGCCAGCCCGGTGACGGTATCGCCGAGACTTACCCTTGCGATTTTGCGTCATCACCTTGTCTACCTTCACATTGAACAACTCCTCAACCGCGCGACGCACGTCCGTCTTGGTCGCCAGCGGATGAATCTCAAACGCGTAATGATTGTTGCGAGTCGCGCGGTGCATCCCCTTTTCGGTCACCAGCGGGCGCACAATCACCTGATGCGACTCCAGCTTCAATCCAACACCAGCCTCTACTTCAGCCATGAACCACCTCTACGAATTCTTAATCAGTTCCAGCGCCGCTTTAGTGACCAGCATCCGACGCGGGCGAAGCACAGCCAAAGCGTTCAAATCCGCCACCGGAGCCACACCCACTCCCGGAACATTGCGAGCACTCAGATACACATTGGTCAAGTAGCCATCAGTCGCCACAATGGTCGACATGCCGGCCAACCCCAGCGCCTTGAGCGTGGCAGCAAACTCCTTGGTCTTCGGAGCTGACATATCCAACTTGTCGACCACCACCAGCTCACCGTCGTGAATCTTGCTAGCGATCGCCATCCGCGTGGCAGCTCGAATCGCCTTCTTAGGCATACGATAGTAAAACGATCGCGGCCGGAGCTGCATAGCATGACCACCACCGCGACGCTGCGGCGCCCGACGGCTACCCACGCGAGCGTTACCCGTCCCCTTTTGACGATACAGCTTGCGCGTCGACCCAGAAACCTCGCCGCGAGCCTTGGTTTTCTTGGTACCCTGGCGCTGATTGGCCAGATACATTACAACCGCATCGTGCAAGAGCTGCTTACTGATCTTGGGCGCAATCGAAGCCGGATCAACCTCGACCTGACCGACCTGCGCGCCCTTCTGATCATAAACTGGCAAAGTAACCATATTAACCGCCTAACCCTGATCGCCTAACCAACCTTATTCGTTTCCTTGACAACCACATACGCGCCCTTTGGGCCCGGCACAGCGCCGCAAACTAACAGCAAATTGTTCTCAGCATCGACCTTGACAACCTTCAAGTTTCGAGCCGTCGACCGCGCGGCCCCGTACTGCCCAGCCATCTTCTTACCCTTAAAGGTACGGCCGGGATAAGTATTCATACTCGTACCACCCGGATGGCGGTGACACTTCTTAACACCGTGCGTAGCACGCTGACCAGCAAAATTATGTCGCTTCATGACGCCCGAATAGCCTCGACCACGGGTCGTCCCAATAACATCCACCGCCTTGACGCCTTCCAGCACAGCGGCAGTTACCGTTCCGCCAACCTGCAACTCGGTCGCACCGCGCAACTCGCGAACAAACCGCTGAGGCTCACAATCGGCCTTGGATGATGCTGCCACGCCACCAACAGCCGTAACTCGAGCACTACGCTTGCTGCTAATAGCAGCCACATGACCTCGCTCAGAACGACTACTTAGCCTGCGAGGCTTATCGGAAAACCCGAGCTGAACCGCTTCATAGCCATCGCGATCAACGGTGCGCACCTGAAGAACATGGCAGGGACCAACCTCAAGAACAGTAACCGGAACGGCGGTGCCGTCTTCCTGGAAAATCTGCGTTGTGCCGACCTTACGGCCGAGTATGCCCTTAGCCATCTTTCACTTCCCGTCGAACGCTTGCCAGCCAGGACCAAGGACCACCGGTCCCCGTTACCCGACTAACTTCCGCCACATAGGTAAACTCGTGATAGAAACAAACTTCTGTAACTTCAACCTTCCCAACCGAACTCAATCAATAACCCGACCAGCATTCACCCAATCGATAGGCAGCCGCAAGACGAAACCAGCCACCCCTCGACTAGCGAGCGGTCGCCTTAATCTTGATATCAACACCCGCGGGCAAACTCAGCTTGTTTAGAGCCTCGATGGTCTTGGCCGTAGCCTGACGAATGTCGATCAGGCGCTTGTGCGTCCGGATTTCAAACTGCTGCCGAGCCTTCTTGTCAATGTGAGGGCCAGACAGAACCGTGTATCGCTCAATTCGCGTTGGCAGCGGAATAGGCCCGTGAACTTCGGAGTGAGTTCGCTTGGCCGTATCCACGATTTCTGCGGCACTTTGATCCAGTACCGTGTGATCGTAAGCTTCCATACGGATGCGGATAACTTCATGCGAACTAGACGACACGTTCGGCCCCTATATCATTTGCCTGTGGAACGCAACGACACAAATCTGGACGTTTCCCTAACCCAATAGCGCACCCTCACGGGCGCAGCCTGCAGCAGGGAAGGGAGTGAGTTTACGAGTCGATCCTGGGATCGTCAACTGCAAATCGACCGCCGCATTTTACAAATTTCTCCCGGCTCCAGTGGCGTTACTCACAGATCCTCGGAACATGCTCGCCCACAGCGATTTCCGACTTAAAAATCGTCAGAATTCCTCCTTCCTGTCGGCACACTCCCTAAAGTCTATCGGATAGAATCATGGCAGATCCCATCCCCGCCGACTGCCAATGAACGAGGGCTGTTTTGATGTCCAGACATATTTCCAGGCGCTCTGCAATTCAGCAGGTCGCAATTTGGGGCGGTGCCGCTGGTGTGGCTACCCAGTTGCTACCCACCAACCGCATTCTTGGTTCTAATGATCGCATTGGCGTGGGAATGATTGGCGTTCGCAATCAAGGAAGCGGCAATTTGAAGCGGTTTCAGCAGGCTGGTGCCGATATCGTGGCCATTTGCGATGTGGACTCTGCTGTGGCTGCAGCAGCCACGAAACTGGTCAAAGGGCCGGCCCCCAAGCTACTGAGCGACTACCGAAAACTACTGGACGATCCAGCCATCGACGCCGTGGTGATCACCGTGCCCGATCACTGGCATGCGTTGATGACCATTCATGCTTGCCAAGCGGGCAAAGATGTATATTGCGAAAAGCCCCTGACGCTAACCATCGCTGAAGGACGGAAGATGGTGGCTGCGGCTCGGACCCATCAACGCATCGTACAGACCGGTTCCCAGCAGCGATCATCCAGTGAGTTTTGGCGGGCCTGCATGTTGGTTCGCAACGGCCACATCGGAACAGTCGCAGAAGTTCGCGTTGGCCTTCCGGGCTGTAATCATCCGGGTCCCTTGGGGCTGGATAGCTTGCCGCCACCCGAGTTAGATTATGAACGCTGGCTGGGGCCGGCGCCCCAACGCCCCTACAACAGCCTACGCGTTCACTACAATTTTCGCTTTTGGTGGGATTACTCCGGCGGGCAGATGACCAACTTCGGCGCGCACCATTTGGATATTGCTCAGTGGGCGTTGGGCATGGATGACAGCGGGCCGGTTGCCGTGGATGGTGTAGCGGGCTTTCATCCCGAGCGGGTGCATGAAGTCACTGAGTCGATTCGGCTGACCTATGCTTATGCCAATGGCGTCAGGCTGATCTGCGGCCAAGGACAAAAAGATATTCAATCCGGAATTCGATTCATCGGAACTCGGGGGGAAATCTACGTCAATCGCGGTAAGCTCAGAACCAATCCTGAAGACCTGACAACGCTACCGCTGGATGACCAGCCGGTCCAGTTGTACTCGAGCCACGATCATACGCGAAATTTCTTAGAGTGCATGCGCAGTCGCCAACTGCCGATATGCGATGTGGAAATTGGCCACCGCTCAGCCACCGTATGCCACCTGGGTAACATCGTGGCGCGGCTAGGTCGTGGTGTGCAGTGGGATCCGGCTTCCGAAACGATTGTTGGCGACGCAGACGCTCAAGCCATGACCGACCGCCCCTACCGCGTAGGGTATTGATTTGGTATTGGTTTCAAAGCGCAGCTGCCCGTAAGTATGTGCCAATCCACACGAGATGATTTAAAAATGTCCGACAAGGCTCAACCGTCGAAGTCGTTTTTTCGTCGCTTTCTGATACCCATCGTATTGATCGATACGCTGATCGTAATCGAGATCATCAACTGGTCGACCAACATCACCAGCGAAGTGCTGATGCCACAGTTTGGCGCTGCGGCCCAGACGGTGTTGGGGCGAATGGTCGCCTTCTTGTTCGGAGGTCTGCTACTGTTGTGGCTGTTGTTCACACGACAGGTTGGCCGCAAGCCAAAGGCGATTGTCTTTGGCTGTGTAGCGCTGATTGCGGCGGGGTTAGCGGCCAGCATTCGCACGATTGAAAACACGGGCGACAACGGCATGGTGATCCACTATCGCTGGCAACCCACACCAGAACAACGATTGGCTAGTTATCAGCGGTCCGCAAGTAAGGAATCACCGCCGGCGATACCTCTGGACCCCAGCGCTCCACAGATGACCAACTTTCTGGGACCGGCCCGCGATGGCATTATACCTGGGCGACTGCTCAATAGTAACTTGAGTCAAACCGCGCCGCGCGAGCTGTGGCGCCGACCCATGGGAGGTGGCTATGCGGCGTGCGTACTGGCGGGCGGCGTGGCGGTGACGATCGATCAGCGCGGCGAAGAAGAGGTTGTTGTCGCACTTGATTTGAAGACCGGTCAAGATCGATGGACACGGGGTTATGCCGGTCACTTCATCGAGTCCATGGGAGGCAACGGACCGCGGGCAACTCCAACCATCGCCGGGGACGAAGTGTTTGCGCTCGGAGCCAGCGGCCTGCTGGTGGCTTTGGATTTGGCCACAGGCAACGAGAAGTGGAAGACCAATATTCTCGAAGACGCCGGCGCTCAGAACATCAAATGGGGAATGTGCGGCGCTCCACTGGTCACTGCCGATAAAGTTATCGTCAACCCAGGCGGAGCGAAAGATTCGGGATTAGTTGCCTACGATCGCGCCACGGGACAGAAGCGTTGGAGCGGCGGAGGCAGCGAAGCCGGCTACGCCAGTCCCGTGTTAGGCACCATACACGGAAGCCAGCAAGTGGTCATCTTTGATGCTGTTGGCGTGGCTGGGCATGATCTTGAAAACGGCGCAGAACTGTGGCGATTTTCGTTTCCAACGTTCAACGGTATCAACTGCGGCCAGCCATTGGTCTTGCCCGACAATCGCGTGTTCATCTCCGCAGGTTATGACGCGGGAAGCGTCCTCCTGCAAATCGGCCATGAGGGAGACCAGTGGACGGTAGCTCCGGTGTGGCGCAGCAAGCGACTGAAGTGCAAAATGGGAACCGTCATCGTGCATGAAGGTTTTGCCTATGGGCTGGACGACGGCATTTTGTGCTGCGTGGATATGAACAACGGCGAGCGGAAATGGAAGTCGGGTCGCTACGGCCATGGGCAAATTTTGCTTCGTGGCACGACGTTGGTGATTCAGGCCGAGTCCGGGGACTTGGTGCTGGTAGCGGCTGAGCCAGAACGCCATCGAGAGCTGGCCAAGATACCGATGTTGCCAGGTGGAAAGACGTGGAATGCACCGGCGCTGGCAGACAACCTGCTCTTGCTACGCAATCACTTTGAGGCTGTACTCTTGGAAATGCCGGTGGCCGAACAGGCGGAACCACTCTAGCCCCGATCTGCGCTGATGGTGGGCCATCGCAAGTCGTACTTATCGCCAGGGACGCTTGGCGTCCACTGCACCTAGCCAGGGGGCAATTTCTTGACGACGACCGCAACCTGCTAGTCCCAGCCGTCCCAGCCCACAAATCCGAGAACGTTTGCAAATGAGCCCGCGGCACTTACCAGCGAGACTCCATTTGGCTAACGATTTGCTCGGCCAGTTGTTCTACGGCCTGATGGTGCGCGGTCCCCATGCTTTGGCCGCCTTCAGGAACAAAATTTGCGCCTTGGATGAAGTAAAAAGCCAATTCGCCAGCAGGCACAAATCGATTGGTCAGCAGCAGATTGCCGCGTCGATCAGTCCAAGTCAGCTCGACGCTGACAGTCGAATTGAGCACTCGTGGCTCGTCAAATGCATTCTCAGCAACCACGCGTTTGGCTTGATTGGAAACGCGACAGGTGAGCGTGCTATCCGCATTGGGATCGGCCACTACTTTGTAGGGTGTGCGCAGCTCGATCGATCGAATGAGCGCTTCGGTCAATTGTCCGCCTATCTCGTGGCGAAACGTGTCGTTGCGAACCATGGGCACGTGGATCGTCCGAATATTGGGCTGATACAGCGACGCCGTACCAAATTGGTAAGTAGCGCAACCGCACAGGCCCCCCAGTGCAAGTGTCAAAGCGGCACTAAGGCTCCACGGCGCAAGCACCAGATAGGCGGCGAACCAAGTCAGGCTACTGAGTTGCTTCAACGTCAGGTTTACTCCAGGTACGATCGTCGGCGTCGGCCCGTAACAATTTGATCAGCGGTGTGAATCGTTGAGGAGGTCGATCGGGTTTACCATTCAGTTCCGCCAGTTTCTCACGAGCCTGCTCGGCAAACGGCGTGTCTGGGTAATCGTCCAGCAACTGCTGCAAGTACATTCGCGCCGACCGGTTTTCGCCTTGCAGGAAGCGATATTCAGCGCTGCGCCACTGTCGCTCGGCCATTAAGTAATTGATCTTGACCATGGCTTCGCGCAGTTCCAACTGCCTTTCGTTGGCCTCTTGAGGAAACAGACGCACAATCGCCTTGGCACGCTTGTCGGCTTCGATCAGCGGCGAGTCGGAGTACTCGGGGCCCATGTAGGACAGCAACAGGCTCTGCAATTCAAGATATTGAGCTTTGAACTGATGCGGACTGTCAGGGTAGGTCATCCGCAACTCGCCGAAAGTTGCTGCCGCCGATTCGTAGTCCTCTTTCTCAAAGTAGTTGGTCGCCAGTCGCATCGTCGCGTCGTCGCTCACCTTGCCGATGGGGTTGTCCAGTCGCAGGTTTTCCAGAACGCGTTTACCGTGGCCCGCAGTATCGTTCCACGGCCGCTTGTTATCGGTGAAATTCACTACCACAAATGGCTTGGGATCGGCAGCATTGTATTTCAGCCAGTAGTCGGCAATCTCAAAGCGTCTAGCGTCGATCTGATCCAAATAGGGATTGCGCGGATATTCCTTGACCAGTTTGGCGTAGGTGTGTTCGGCTCGGTAATAATCTTCTGCGAAGAATTGGCACTCGGCTTGCATGAGCAGGGCGTCCTGTTCGAGCTGCGAACTTTGCCAGTTTTGGGCAGCCTTCTTGTAGTGGGTCGCAGCGGCGAGAAATGCGTCACGACGTTGCCTGCCCGTCAACTCCTTGGCAGCAGCAAACGCTTGGTTGCCTTCATCGTACGCCTTGCGTGCGGCCTCAATATCTTTGCGCGATTTGCTTGTCAGGCCAAATCGATTCAGCAGTTTGACCGAGCTGCCCTCTTCGGCCGTTTTGCCTTCAGGGCGAAAAATGCCATCGCCATATTGGCCACCAATCGCGCGCTTGGTTGCATCGTAGTCACGGTCAGCTTTGTTCCATGAAGTCAATGTGCTACAACCGGCTAGCGGGCCAAACATTGCTACAGCAGTAAAAATACAATGCCGTAGACGCTGCCCCCGAGTTGCCATCGCGGTCAGTGCATCGCTTGGATACTGCATTGGCTGGCAGCAATCATTCATCGCCCCAGCTCCTCTAGGTAGGCGTGGAGTTTCAATTTCTGATCCAACAAACAGGTCAATGTTTTAACCATCATGGCTCGCACCGCAGCAGGCGCTGGGCAATGATAGGTTTTTAAAGGAATGGATTGCCATGCAGGGTGACCAAACTGTTCTACGAAATTCCGGGTCGCTTGTGGTAGACGCATGAGTTGTCGTTTTCCGACGGAGCAGGCTGAACATAGTGTGCCGCCGGCCGCCACACCATACAGAATCCCATCGTCTTCCGGCAAATCGTCTCCACATTCTGTGCAACGTCGTAGTTCGGGCAACTGTCCAATCAAGCGCAGCAGTTGTAACTCAAAGCGGAGTACCGTACCGCGCACATCATGCTCCGGGTTTTCCAACTGCAACAGCGAGTCCGACAGCAACTCGAATAGCTCTGGCTGAGGTACTCCTTCACTAATGAATTTTTCCATCAGTTCAGCCAGGTAATATCCGCAATACAGTCGCAACAACTGGCCGTCCACTGTACGAAACCTGCGCTGCAACTTCGCTTCAGTTAGTAAGTTCAGCGCTTCACCGGGTTTAGCAATGAACACTACGCGACAGAAAGAAAGCAGGTCAAGAGCAGCTTCAAACGGGCTGCGCGGGCGGCGGGCCCCTTTTGCTAGAAATGAGATTTTGCCAAAATCTCGGGTGTACGACGAGCCGATTAGACTGGTCTCGCTCCACGGGTGCAGCCTCAGCACAATGGCATCGGTTTTCTCCATGGGTGTGATAAGTCGAAAACTAGGCGTCTTCTGTCTTACGTTGCTTGGCGTAGTCCATGTGCGGTGCTGGCACGTCGCGGCGAACGGTCTCCGACTCTGATTCGTACGCATCGTCGTAGCGCGACACGTAACCGGGCAGTTTGGCCCGCTCCAGTTCCAAGCGGTACTCTTCGACCACATGCTTTTGAATCATGTCGCGACAGGCTTGATTGATGGGATGAGCTACATCAGCGTAGAGTTTGTTGGGCGTGTCATCTTCGCGTATGTCGCGCTGTTGCTCTCTTGCGCGCGAGCCGCAGTTGTTGCAGTAGTTACTGCGAATGTGATTCTTGTTGCCGCAGCGTGGGCAGCGATGAGTGAGCTTGCGGCTAGGCATGGCCACAAACGGCCCGTGAGTACCCTCGATGATCTTTAGATCCCGGACCACGAAGCATCCGTCGAAGGTGATGGAACAGAAGGCGCGAAGACGATCCTCGGATTCTTCCATGAGCTTAATTCGTACTTCGGTAATCTCCATGTCGGACACTCCCTTACTGTGATGCCGAATCTGCGTTTGTGCTGAGATATCCGTCCCGGCGCAGTGTCAAGGACCTCATCCTCAGCCGCTTTTTGTAACACTCCGTCTAGATGTCAAGTTGTTGCTCGATCGATGGGCCATACCACGCCTGCGTCTGGTACACCCGTTGAATCCCCAGCTCTTGTGCCTTGGACTTTACTTCCGCTAGCATACCTTGCCGTGGAACTAGTCCATAGCAGCTCGAACCGCTTCCGCTCATAAGCACGTATTGGCTACCACAAGTGGCCAGCAAAGACAACTGGAGTTCGATCCAGTTATTGAGCTGGCAGGCCGGCAATTGTAAGGCATTAAATAGGGCTGCGCCAATCTTCGACTCTTGCCCAGTTTCACATGCTGCCAGAAATTCTTCAGTTTTTCCGAGCTTTTCGAACTGCCTAACCCGCGAATAGACTTCGCCAGTTGAACAACCAATTGGAGGGTGCGTCACCCAGAATGCTAGCGGCGGTTGATACGCAATCAAGCTAGTCTGTTCGCCGCGCCCCTCTGCCAGCATCATCCCAAAGCCGTCATGCGAACCAAAAAAGAAACTCACATCCGATCCAAGCTGCTTCCCTAGAGCCTCTGCGGCGTTGCGGTCCCACTTGGACCACAGCAGTAAGCATCCCGCAATGGTGGCTGCGGCATTGCTACTGCCCCCCCCCAATCCAGCAGCTGCGGGAGTCGATTTTGTCAATCGAATATGGCATCCGGCACTAGTAACTAGCCTGCGTTTCACCAATTTAGCGGCTTGAACAACCAGATTGCGTTCATCCCGCGGAATCTGCCAGGCCGGATCATCCAGCCGAGCCTCAACCGGAACAACAACCTCCAAACTGACCAGTCCATCCGAGCGGGGGGTTAAATGAACTTGGTCCCACAGCGTGATTGGACACATCACCGTCGACACTTGGTGATAACCATCGGGACGCTTGCCCAATACCTCCAACACAAGATTCAGCTTGGCGGGACATTCAATGGTGATACTGTCGCCGGTTGAGCTACGTCGTATTAACATACAGACGCTAACCCGGTCCCTGAGATTGACTACGTTGTCGGCGCAGTTGCTGGCTGTAATCTTCGATGAATTTGCGCTCTTTCACAGTCAGACTGTCCTGACCTTCCCGATGAATCTTGTCCAGAATGCGATCTGCTTCTGCCTGGGCTCGCTGGGAAACGTCGGGACGACGCCCGGCAGGATTGTGAACTTTCAACTTGGGCCGTCGTTTGGGGAGTCGCCAAACCAGCTTCGACCACCAGTCCCCCATAAAGGAAAGATCAAACTTGGCAAAAAAATAGACGGCAGCAAACAACGCACCATACAGGTGAACGTCATAGGCCACCTGCGTCGTATTGTTGACGTCAACACGAAGGTTTCCCAGCAGGTTCGAGGCGACGATCATGACACCCACAACCCAAGCTCGTACCGGGATAATCCCCCAGATTCGCAGGACAGATGTTGGATGTGCGAAAACAAACAGCATCGAAACTGCAGTAACCGCCCCCGACGCGCCAATCAAGACAACACTGTGATTTTGTTCGATAACATGTGAAATGGCCCAAGCCACGCCGCATACGACCAGCGTGGTTAGATAGAACCTCAGGAATTCCCAGCGACCGTACTTCTGCTCAACCGCTTGGCCAAGGAAGAATAGTGCGGCCATGTTGAACAGAATGTGTTTAATATCAGGCGAATGCACAAATCCGTAGGTCAGGAAACGGTACCAATGCAGTGGTTGCCCCAGATGTTCGGCTTTTAACCACAGTAGCTGTGACAAAGAGTTCTCGTGACCCAAGAACAGCTCAATCACCTGCACCAGGACATTGATGATAATAATCGTGCTAATGATCGACCGCGAACTCCAACTGAAGCTCATGTTCTCGAGGTTGTCGCTGTAATAGTGGCGGTCGTAGATACCCATGTTCGATCTTGTGGCCAGGTTTTCCTATCTGAGAAGGGTACTGTCAGCCAGGCAAGTGCCTGTACTTGCCAAACTCTGGCACGTGAGTGGTCATTGAAGACATCACGTAACACCACCTATTGGGGCGAGCCAGCGATACATATATCGTAAATCTTAGCTTCTGCCTAACCCATTTTGGCGCGTTTTATGCTGGAAATGCCCCCTGCCAGACTGTTTTTGACATGCGCGCGGCTCGCGGTACGTTCCTACTAAGGACCCGCCAAATGGCCAAACTGCTGACGGGAAATTCTCCGAACATCAGCGACAATACGGGCGTCCAAGTAGTGGCTCAATCACGCGAACAGCCGCCGTTGGTGTTGCATCCAGTTGCCGGGCGTGCATAATTCGTCGGCCGCTGTCGCCATTTTTTCATGGACACAATTCGCCCCAGCTAAAGCACCTCTGGATGTCGCCTTCCATTGCCATCGTCGACTACCAAATGGGCAATCTGCGCAGCGTTCAAAAAGCGTTGGAATCCACGGGCTATTCAGCGTTCGTCACTAGTGACCCGGATGCGATTCGTCGTGCTGACAAGGTGATTTTGCCAGGTGTGGGAGGTTTTGGAGAAGCAATCCGAGAGCTTCGTCAGCGTCAATTGGACCAACCGATCGTCGAGTCGATTCAGGCTGGCAAGCCGTTTCTGGGCATTTGTTTGGGACTGCAATTGTTGTTTGAGGTCGGCCATGAAGGTGGACTTCACACCGGCTTGGGAGTTCTGTCCGGCCAAGTACAGCGGTTTGACGGACCTCCGTTTACCGGCGACCAGAGACTAAAAGTTCCACATATGGGGTGGAATCAAGTAGTCGAGCGCCAGGCGAACTGCCCGCTACTGGCCGGCATCCCACCTCAGGACTATTTCTATTTTGTCCATAGTTTCTATGTGGTGCCGACCCAGTCT
Organism: Pirellulaceae bacterium; assembly: GCA_019636385.1. Taxonomy (NCBI): domain Bacteria; kingdom Pseudomonadati; phylum Planctomycetota; class Planctomycetia; order Pirellulales; family Pirellulaceae; species Pirellulaceae bacterium. The sequence continues at coordinate 374,464 of JAHBXT010000001.1, forward strand.
GAGGTGGTATGGCTAGAGACTCAGTATGGCCAGCCGTTTTGCGCTGCCGTGTGGCGCGACAACCTGTTTGCCACTCAGTTCCACCCGGAGAAGAGCCAGTCCAGCGGCCTGCGCTTATTGCAGAATTTTGGCGGACTATGACGCGTGGCTTAGTGGGCAAGCCTGGCCGCTATCTGATGGTTGACAAATTCAATCGGAATGGGGACACCTTTTAGAATTCCCTCGACGACCAACGTCTCTCCAACGAAGCCTTCAAATTTGGTGATGACGATTCGGCCACGTCGCAGCTTGCTCATTTGGCAGACGACGATCAACTTGTCGCCTGGAAAGACTGAATCGCGAAAGCGAACTTCTTCTAAACCTCCAAAGCCAACAATCTCGCAGCCTAACAAGTCGTATTTGTGCGAAAAATAGCTGCACATCTGAGCAGCAGCTTCCAATAACAACACACCTGGCATCAGTGGCATGTCGGGCATATGGCCCCGGACCCAGAATTCGTCCGACTTGACATCCTTGTATCCCGCGCAGATGTGTCGCTCCAAGTCTTCGAAGACAATGGCCGTCAGTTGCTCCATCTCGAATCGCTGACGATTGTGTTTGCGGATTTCGGCTGCATCCGCTATCACATTGTTCAAATCGAGCGTAGTTGGATCTAAGATAATATCGCGAGTTGACACCGCAAAACTCCGCAAAACCTAGAATCTATACCTAGGTGCGAACCTTCTTGCGCTTGGCCTTACGAGCCTTGGCATTGGCGGGTCGTGCTCCGTGATTGGCTTTCTTCAGCTTGTGGTGGGGCTTAGTCATGTGTCATCCAATATGAGATATTAGAGAGGGATGCGGTTGTTTTGGTTCCGAAATCGTGTCAGGGCCTTCCCCTGACAGGGGCCTATATGATATCAGTAGCTCCGGCACACGAAAAGCCTGAATAGGTTGCGATTCATTGCTCTCCCAATCTTGCGTCAACGGTCGTTTTCCCATGAGTTCCAGGCTGCTGCGCACGGCTCCCAGTTGGCTGTTGAGCCTTGTGCTTCACGCATTTTTGCTGTGTGTGTTGGCGCTGATGCGGCTGGATCCATCCTCTCCAAATTTAGGTCTGTTGAGGTTGGGTGCCGACCCAAGCCCCGTTGAACTACAAGAGTTCAGCATTGGTGCGGACGCCCAGCAGCCCCAGGAACCGATCCAACCCGCGCAGCCGACGTCTCCCTCTTCGGTCGTCCAGTGGCTCAGCGAGTCAGCTTCGGCCATCGCGCCAACACTGTTGGAGGATGCCGGCCAACCTGCGCCGCCTTTAGAACAATTAACCAACCAAATCATGCCGCGCACGCTTCTGGATGGTACCCTGGCTCAGGCACTGTCCAATCAGCTTAGCGGACGTTCGTCACAAGATCGTCAGCAACTGCTAAATCGGTATGGTGGCTCGGCAGACAGCGAACGCGCCGTCCAATTGGCGCTCGCGTGGTTGGCCAAACATCAGTTGCGCGGCGGTCACAAGCCCGGTGGCTGGAGCTTTGACCATCGATTGGCCGGACGCGGTCCTACAAGTGAATTCGGCATGCTGGCTGATGCTACGAACGCAGCAACCGCCATGGCCCTGCTGCCATTTCTGGGCGCTGGTCATACGCATCAGCAGGGACAGTATCGACACGTGGTCACGGCTGGGCTGAGCTCTTTGATTGCCAGCATGTCTGTTAATCAGTCGGCTAATTACGGCTCATGGCTTGAGCCGCCGGTGGCCTGGATGTATTCGCACGCACTGGCCACCATTGCTGTCTCAGAAGCCTACGCACTTACTCAGGATCAAGCTTTAAAACTACCCGTTCAACAAGCCGTGAATTTTCTAATCTACGCGCAAGACCCACATGGTGGCGGTTGGCGCTATGAACCTCGACAGCCCGGCGACACGTCAGTTGTCGGCTGGTGCATCATGGGGCTCAAGAGCGCGCAGATGGCAGGGATCGGTCTGCCGCCTCATGTCACCCATCAAGCCGGTCGCTTTTTGGATCAAGCTGGCAACTCCGATGGTACCATGTACGGCTATATGGCTTGGTCGCCCAGTGTTGATAGCCAGCACCGTTTTGACGCCACTACGGCAATTGGACTACTGTGCAGAATGTACTCAGGCTGGAACAAAAGTCACCCGAGCCTTCAAAAAGGCGTTCAGTATCTGGAACAACTCGGCCCTCAACTGGACAACCTGTACTACACCTATTATGCAACACAGGTGATGCGTCACTACGGCTCGCCCCACTGGGAGAATTGGAACAGCCGGCTGCGAGACGCGCTGATCGCCAAGCAGGTCAAAGACGGAAGAGATGCCGGAAGCTGGGTTCCCGAAGGCCTGGACAGCCGAGAAGGTGGTCGACTGTATCAGACAGCCTTAGCAACCATGATTCTGGAAATCTACTACCGCCACCTACCACTGTATGGCGAAGGCTCCACCAGCGGAGACGATTTCGAGCTATGAAGCTCCAAATGCAGCTAGCTTTCCGTGTCAAACACAAGGCAGCCTCTGAAACCCTTGATTTAGCCACTCTGCCTAGCTGCCGCAAGGAAAACCAGATTTCTGGTCAGTTTATCGATAGACCTTGTTTACCGTCTAGGTTAGCTTGACTAAACTTGCTAACCACAGTTTACAGCATCTAAGACACCTCGACTGACTTCGACAACTGCGATTTACGCGCCTAGTGTGGCTTGATTAAACTTGCTGTCGAGTCTCAGGAGGTTGAGGGCCTGTGCCAAGCGAATCGTCCCGGACGCGGAAGCTGGAGTCCAGCTGTTCCAATTCCCCGTACAGGGTGGTCGAGTCTGACAACGGGTCGCTCGGCCGTCTGTTCTCGGGGCGATTGCGGTGGTCTTGAGCGTCCGAGTAATGGAGCGGTTCGCAACGGTGAGCGTATATCGTGACTAGTAGTGCTTCGCCATCAGTAAAGCTTCAGTTGCTGGATTCTGCCTTGGGGCACCCACTGCAGAGTTGGGATTGTTCAGCACTCGAACGGGTCACGATTGGCCGGTCGAAAGACAACGTCGTTTCGGTTGAAGATCCTCATGTTTCGAGACTGCATGTTGAATTGGTGCTCGAAGAAGGCCAGTGGTTTCTCGAATCGCGTGGCCGTAACGGGACTTGGATTCAAGGTACGCGCGTCGAGCGCGTGGAATTGGGGCATCGAACCATTTTTCAGTTGGGGTCTAGCGGCCCGATGTTGCAGATCTTGATTCAGGATGCTCCAACGGACATGCCGACAGCGACGTTAGATAACCTCCAGCCGATGGACTTCGACTTCTTGAACTTCAATCGCGAGCAATTGGCTGACGAGGTGACGAAGATCACTGAAACCGAGGCCTTTCAGCGCTTGCAGAGTCAGTCGCGACACAGGCGACCGTTTGGAAAATCGAGTGATGATTCGGATCAAGTTACGAGTGAGCACTAGCCGCATCGCGTACCGAGCCACCAGAAGTTTGCCGTGGCACCGATGGGGGCAATAGTATCGCAATAATTCAAGGAGATCGTAAGCAGGTGGGGAAAATTGTATCTGTGCACTCCTATCGTGGTGGCACTGGAAAATCCAACTTGACGGCTAACCTGGGTGTCGCCATCGCCAAGGCGGGCAAACGGGTAGCAATTGTCGACTGTGACATTCAATCGCCAGGCGTCCACGTGATTTTTCAGATGGACGAAAAGTCGATTGCCTATTCATTAAACGACTATCTTTTCGGCCGTTGTCAGATCGAGCAAGCGGCGGTGGACGTCACTAGCGTTTCGATTGGTGCGGCCAATCCCGACGAGCGGCGTCCCAAGCTGTTTTTAGTGCCGTCCAGCACTAAGACGGGCGAAATTGGCCGCGTGCTGAAAGAGGGCTATGATGTAGCCCTGCTGAATGATGGTTTCAAACGGTTAATCGAGAAGCTGGAACTGGATTTCCTACTGATCGATACTCATCCCGGGGTCAACGAGGAGACGCTGTTATCGATCGTGGTTTCCGATCGAGTCATTCTGATACTGCGCCCTGACAGTCAAGATTTCCAGGGCATCTACGTCACTTTGGAGTTGGCCAAACGATTGGGCGTCGCTCAACCCTGGCTGGTGCTGAACAAGATTCCGCCCGGCATGGACCGCAACACGCTCAAGGAAAAAGTGGAGTCATCCTACGAACGGCAAGTAGTAGGCATGTTTCCGCTCAACTACGAGATCGTGCGACTGGCCAGTAGCGGTGTGTTCATCAATCGTTTTCCCGAACATCCGTTCACCGTTGAAATACAACATGTAGCTGACTTGCTGACCGAAGCGAAGGTGGATGCCTGCCATGGGTAACAGTTTTGATACGCACCTAGACGCCCTGCTGGGAAAAATGAAGTCGGCCGCCTCGCCATTGCGGGAAACCTTGCGGGCCATTCATGGAAACTTGCGCGAAAACCAGGACGGGAACGTGGCCAGCTATATCCCGGAACTGCTCAAGGCCGATCCCAACCATTTTGGCATTTCGGTGGTTTCGGTGGCAGGCCAATCGATTGATGTCGGCGATGCCAATGTCGAATTCACGATTCAGTCGGTTTCTAAGCCATTCATCTTCGGGCTCGCCCTGGAAGATCATGGACGCGAAAAGGTGCTGACCAAAATCGGCGTGCAATCGGTTGGTGAAGCCTTTAACACCATTTCGCTGGACGAGTCATCCAATCGGCCATTCAACCCCATGATCAACGCCGGTGCAATTGCCGCCGCCGACCTGGTACAAGGGAAAGACTATCCGGAGCGGGTCGGTCGGATGCTGGAAATGTTCCAGCGATACTGTGGACGTCCAGTGCATGTGAACAATTCCGTGTTTGCCTCCGAACGGGCCACCGGTCATCGCAATCGGGCCATCGCCCACCTGATGTTGAATTTCGACATGATCAGTTCGCGGTTGGAAGAAACGCTGGACCTTTATTTCCAGCAGTGCAGTCTGTTGGTGACCTGTCACGATCTGGCGGTCATGGGAGCGACCCTGGCCAATGATGGCATCAATCCCATCACCGGTCAGCGGGCAGTTGATGAGGAGTACGTCAAGGATTTGCTAAGTGTCATGTACAGTTGCGGCATGTATGACTTTGCCGGCGAGTGGGGCTATCGCGTAGGCATTCCGGCCAAGAGTGGCGTCGGTGGCGGCATCGTGGCGGTTGTGCCAGGCAAAGTCGGCATCGGAACCTACTCGCCACGACTGGACGCCAAAGGCAACAGCGTACGAGGCATCAAGGCTTGCCAGGAACTGGCTGAAAAATTCAAGCTGCACATCTTTGAAGGCCGCTCGGGCGGCAACTCGATCCTCGACCAGTTCTCGCCACAAACCGCTTGAGTGGCCCTGCGCCGTAATTGACCAGTACGTGTCCGTCCGTAGGGACACAGTAGAATGACCAAGGAGCGGGCGGCTGGGCGCGTGAGCATCGTTGATGCCGACCAGTAGCGGAAGTCGCTTTCCCCAAACGGCTTCATCTACTGCCGCTCAATGCGATAGCAGAATAGCAGCTCTTGATCGCGCAGGAATAGGTGACCGTTGGAGATGACAGGTGGTGTCCAGGTTCGACCACTGGGGGCTCGATTCATGGACTCTTCGGGTAGTTTGAATTTCGATTTCATCACAAACTTGTCTGGGTTGACTTCAACGAGCGCTATTTCGGCGTTGTCTTCATCGTAGCAATACAGCAGCCCCTCGGCAGTAATCAGTGATCCGGCTTTCAGTACTCCGCGGGCCGCCCAACGTTGATCGCCACTGTGCAACTCTTGGCAGACCCAGCCCGTCTTGTCAGAGTAGCCGTACACGAAGTCGCCAATCACAACACTGCCGCCCACCTGATTCTTCATAACCCGAGTGGCCTTACTGGCGTAGGTCATTTCGGCGGAAAAACCGTCGGTGCCATGGGTGATTTTCACCAGCCCGCAGGTCGACGGATTGCCGCCTGCGCTGACGTAAATCTGACCGGGAGTGTAGATGGGAGTGGGTATGACAACGTCGGGATAACTCTTTTCCCAGTTCCACAAGGAGTGCCCATTATCGGCTTGGATGCCGGTCAGTCCAGCGTTGTGCAGCACAATGTACTGACGCACTCCGGCAATCTCGGCCACGATGGGCGAAGCGTACGTGGCTTCAGCCGTAAACTGCTGGCTGCGCCACAAAGGTTGACCGGTCTTGCGATCCAGTGCGGCCAGCGCCCCCTGCGCTCCACCGGGAAAACAGATCAGTTGTTCGCCATCGACCAGCGGTGCCCAACTGTAGCCCCAACCGATTCTGGCTTCGCCGGGTTTAGAACCGGGGCCGCCACCGATCGGGTTCACCTGGCCGCCCAAATCCTGCATCATGTGTTTGCTCCATTTCAATGCGCCTGAGCCCGCATCCACACAGATCAGGTTGCCACCACCTCCCAAGGCATAGACCAAGCCATCATGCACGCTGGCTGTGGAGCGCGGACCGCCACCCCAAGAGTTACCCTCAAAATCAAATTTCGGCCCGATATCGGTGGCCCAAAGCTGTTGACCGGTGTTGGCATCCAGACACAGCAGTTTTTCCGTCTCACCCTGCGCACCGCTCAAGTAAATGCGCTGGTCAACGACGGCGGGACTGGAATAGCCCAAACCTGCCCCACGAAAGGTCCACGCCAATGACGGCCCAGCTTCTGGCCATGCGGTCAGTAATCCTGTTTCAGGAGAGTGCCCGTTGCGTGTTGGTCCTTGAAACTGCGGCCAGTCGGCGCGAGCCATTGAACTCATCACGCAGCCGACAACAGCCAGCCATCGTGTACCGCGCACAAACTGTGCCCGCATCCAGCAAATTAACGTGCGCCAGCTTTCAATAGGTTGATTTGTCATGGCAATTATCCTGTGGAAATTTCCTTGGAGTGAGTGTGTTTTGTTATCTTCGCCGTGTTATGGCGTGTGGCAATTGCACAGGTATCGTAGTCAGCATCGCCCGACGGTGGTCGTGCCGGCTATCCACCGCCTGGCGACGGCAGCTACATTTCTGCCGCTCTCAATTTTTCCAGCGCGACTGCGACCGTTGCTCGCTGTTGTTCCAGTTCAGCCAATGCTTGCCGCTCTTTGTCAACAACGTCGGCAGGTGCTCGCTGGACAAACGATTCATTGCTCAGCTTGGTCCGCTTGCCTTGAATTTGCTTGGACAATTGTTCTGCTAATTTTTCGTTGCGGGCGATCTCGGCGTCCAAATCGATGAATTGCCCCAAGTCTACCGTGACTTGTAGCCCATCCACGGTCAGACTTGCAGGCATTTCGGACTGAGGTACATTACTCCCCAAGCCACGACAGTTGGCTTTGGCTAACGCCACAAAAAACGAGTCCATAGGTCGCAGCAAGTCGGCGGTTTGTTGGTCGCAGGTCACCGTAAATTCTACGGACTCTTTAGGTGGAATGTTCTGGCTGGAACGCAGTTCCCGTAGGGCATTGATGACCGAAACGAAGCGCGCGAACTGGCCTTCAATCTCGCGGTCCTGATGGGCTGCGTCAGCTTCAGGCCAGGCTGATTGCATCAACCATTTTCGAGTTTCCAACTGGCGGTCCAGATTGCGCTGCAGTCCGAACTGCGCCAGCTGCTGCCAGATCGCTTCGGTAATAAATGGAATCATCGGCTGCAGCAGCCTTAGCAAGCTGTCCAGCGTGTGAATCAATACCTGCTGAGTCGCTGCGCGGCGCGCCGCGTCTTGCAATCGCGGCTTGGCCATTTCTACGTAATATGAACAGAACTCATCCCAGGCAAAGTCGTACATCAGCCGGGCGGCGTCAGCATATTGATAGTGCTGTAGCGCTTCGGTAGTTGCCTGCGTGGTAGTTGCCAACCGCGACAGAATCCAGCGATCCTCCAACGGCAGCGACTGGACATCGAGTGCCACCGGCCGATAACCGTCCAAGTGCATCATCACAAACCGCGCAGCGTTCCACAGCTTATTGCAAAAGTTGCGGCCCATTTCAAAGCGCTCGCTGACAACCGGTCCGCGCGGGTGTGCGCGCTGCTGTTCCGTCTTGGCCCACTGCGTCGAGAAACTGCCGTGACACTTGGGACACTCGATGACCGGCAGCTCGCGATTCTGATGTGTCTGATTCAACAGTGCTTGGCAATGTGGGCATTCGAACTGAACAGGCATGCGGACATCCTGAGTCTCAGTAGCCAGCCAAGCTAGTCCAAAACGCAGCGCGTCGGGACCGAACTTGTCGATCACGTCGATTGGATCGACCCCATTGCCTTTGGATTTGGACATCGTTTCGCCATAGCCATCCAGAATCTTGGGATGAATGAACACCTCGCGAAACGGAACTTCTCCAACATTATTCAGTCCCATCAGCACCATCCGCGCTACCCATAGCGTGATGATGTCACGGCTAGTAATCAGCGCGCTGGTGGGATAGAAGTACTGCAATTCAGGCGTTTCGTCTGGCCAACCCAAAGTCGAATGCGGCCACAACGCTGAACTAAACCACGTATCCAACACATCGGCCTGACGCTGATAGCCCTGTGCTTGGAGGGCAGCTTCGTGAGCATCGCCTTCATCGCGAATACAGACATGGACTGTGGCTGGGTGCTCAATGGCAGCTTGTAATTGGTCCTGACCTGCGGCAACCAGCCTGTTGATGCGCTGGACTTCGGCCTGTGCGGCAAGTTCGTCGTCGAAGCCTTTGGTCCAAATCGGAATCTGATGCCCCCACCACAGTTGCCGCCCAACTGGCCAATCACGCTTTTCGCTCAACCAGTCCAGATAACCTTTCGCGTAGCGCTGTGGAAATATCTTGACGCGACCATTGCTGACGGCGTCCATCGCCGCTTGCGCCAGGCGCTCCATTTTCACGAACCACTGATCCGCCAGATAAGGTTCGATGGGCGTCTTGCTGCGATCGCTGTGCGCCAGGTCAATTTCGCGATCCTCAACTCGGACCAGCAGACCCAACTCATCTAGATCGTCGCATACCGCTTTGCGAGCTGCAGCCAGTTTCATACCTTGATACTTGCCCGCTGTCGCTGCCAAGGTGCCATCGGGGTTAAGAATGTTGATGATTGGCAATTGGCAACGCAAGCCAACTTCGTAGTCGTTGGGGTCATGTGCCGGCGTGATCTTGACGCAACCACTGCCCATTTCCGGCTTGGCCCACGGGTCTGCCACCAAAGGTATCTCACGATCGGCCAGCGGCAGTCGCAATTTGACACCGGCACGAGCCATGTTTGCCAGTGTCTTTAATAGCGGAAGATGCGTGGTCTTGCGCTGCCGCAGATCGTCCAATTGTTGCTGCACCACCGCGCGATCTTTGGCGAGCGCTACAGACAGTTTTTCCTCAGCCTGGGCGATGGCATGATTGAGCGCCGCTTCGGGATCGGGATGCACGGCGACCGCTGTGTCACCCAGCATGGTCTCCGGTCGCGTTGTAGCGATCGTCACATGCGTAGGACCACCCGACGGGGGATTAATGATCGGATATTGAAAATGCCAGAAGTGTCCTTTGACCGTTTGGTGAAATACCTCATCGTCGCTGACAGCAGTTTGTAAATAGGTATCCCAGTTGACCAAACGCTTGCCGCGATAAATCAGACCTTGGCGAAACAGATCGAAGAAGGTGGTGCGAACGGCTCGAGCGCACATCTGGTCCAATGTGAATCGGGTGCGTTGCCAGTCACACGAACAGCCCATGCTGCGCAGTTGATTGAGGATTCGCGTTTCATACTCCGCTTTCCACTGCCAAATCCGACGCACTAGCTCTTCGCGGCCCAAGTCATGACGCGATTTATTCTCATCTTGTTTAAGACGCTTTTCGACCACGGCTTGCGTAGCAATGCCAGCATGATCCGTCCCAGGAACCCACAGCGTTTCATAGCCCCGCATGCGATGCCAGCGAATCTGTACATCTTGCAGCGTATTGTTCAGAGCATGCCCCAAATGCAATGCACCGGTAACGTTGGGTGGTGGAATGACGATTGTGTACGGCTGCCGATCTGGATTGACTTCGGCATGAAAGCAACCATCCGCCTCCCAGGCGGCATAGATATCACGACATGCCGTTTGAAATTCAAAGCGATTAGGAATCGAATCCGCAGTTTGACTCATAGTTCAGTGGTATAGGTTCGAGTTGCAGTGAAGCGTTCTGAAAGTGGCTACCCTGGCCAGATTCTGGTCGCCGGCTGGTGCGCGATACATGTGTCATTCCGCACAGCCTGACAATGTGCCAAGCTTTCATGGCGGCACGGACGAGCTGTACGAAGAGCGGCGGACAATTCACAACCATTAATAAAATGGAATCGGCGAGCAAAATCTTCGACGAGCCATAGAAGCGAAAATCATACTCTCAGCAATTGAGACTGGACAGACTTCCTATTGAGGAACTCCCGGTCCAACTGGAATCTCGCGGGCAGAAAGTGCCTATTCCCTGAGTCTGGCGGCGTTTGTATTGCAACAGGCCATTTTCTGGACAGGCTCCTGCGCTGGTCAGGACGGTAGCCGGTCGATAGCCAAGCACAAACTACGAAATCCTCAGCGGACACAACGACAAGCCGTTGAGGGACTTTGTGAAATTTTGTCGTTGATGAATCAGTGTTGAAACAAGAATTCGTCGGTATTCAGCAGCGCCCAGCAGACATCCTCTAGGCCGGCGGCGGTGTCGTTGCGGGTTTGAATGTGTTGGTGCGAGGCAGTTCGCTCGCTTGGACTAGCGGTGCGACATAACGCAGCGAGATACAACTCATCAAGTATCTGGTCGACGGAACTTCCAGCGGCCAAGAGTTTTCGGAAGCGGTTGCCGGAATCTTGCAGTCGCTGGTGTATGAGCGGCCCGTTGAACAGTTCGATGGCCATAGCAAGGTTGGAATCTGATCCGCGCTCACAGGCGCACACGGTGCTTCGTTCGGGCTGACCAAAGACCTTCAAGAAATCAACCGGCACCAGGTCGGGAGCTGGCAATTGAGTCGCTCGCGTGCCAGCAGGCAACGAACCAAAGGTTTGATGGACTCCAGTCACATGATTGATGGCATCCAAGAGCGGTTCAGCCTTCAACAATCTGGGTACTTGATGGGAGAAGTAGTTGATGTCGCCGTGGTTGGATGTGTTGGTCTGGCTGCTGGCCTGATAGGTCTGGCTGTTGGCAATCGTTCGCAACACATGTTTGGCGGAATAGCCGTGATCGCGAAAATCCTGTGCTAGTGATTCCAGCAGTGGTTGGTTCGTGGCCGGATTGGAAGCGCGGAAATCATCGACTGGCTCAGTCAATCCACGGGCAAACATGTGACTCCAAAGTCGATTCGCACCGACGTAGGCAAAGAAAGGATTGCTGGCAGATGTTAACCAATCGGCCAACATGACTCGTCGATCCTGAGCCGGCGACTGATTGTCCAGGCCGTGGCCAGGCAGCCATGGCTGCATCGTCTGGCCGGTGCGCGGTTGAATGACTTCGCCAGTTGAGTCGCTCCAGATAAACATTTCACCAGGCCGTTGGGTTGAGCGACGCTGGACGCGATTAAAAAACGCGGCCAGTCCATAGTAATTATCCTGCGTCCAGCGCTCGAACGGATGATTGTGGCACTTGGCGCACTGCAATCGGGCACCTAAGAAAACCTGTGACACCGTTTCGACGCATTCGCTGGCATCCGCTGCGGCGCGATAAAAATTGGCGGGGGGATTGGCCAAAGTGCTTCCACTGGCCGTAATCAATTGTCGAGCGAACTGATCATAAGGCATGTCTTCTCGAATGGCGCGCTCCAACCAGCGAGAATATTTGTAAGCTCCGTCGGCACCCAATGCTTTGCTGGTTAACTTCAATAGATCGCCCCATTTGAGCGCCCAGAAGCGGGCGTACTCGTCGCGCTGCAAAAGTTGGTCGACCAAGCGTTGACGTTTATCTGATCGCTCGTCTTCCAAGAAATCTCGGGTTTGATCCACCTCGGGCAGCAGCCCGATCAAATCCAAATAGACCCGGCGAATAAACTCGGAATCACTGCAAGTTTCTGAAGGCCTGATCTGCATCTGTTGTAATTTGTCGTACACCAACTGGTCGATGTAATTGGACGGCGGGAGCGGTGTCCATTGGAACTCTGAATCAGAGTCGATGACCAGTAGCGGCAATGATTCGATATGCTCTAAGAAGCGAACTAGAATCACCGCCTCGCCGCGCCCGTGCGCGCGTATCACTCCTGCAGTGTCGACCGCAGCTATCGATTCACTGGACGACTGGTAGGCAGCCAAGTCGGTCACATCACGCTGCGAGCCATCTGCGAAATGTGCGGTGACGGACAGTTGCTGCCTGCCGTCGGTCTCGGCCAAGATACGTTTGCTGTTCGGGAAAACCTCTAATCGCACGCAGCGCGGAGTATCGGGAGGATCGGGCCGGCCCCCCTGTTCAATCCAATTACGCAGTACGCGGTAAGCGGGATCATCGGTGCGCAATTGCCGACCACCACCGTGACTGACCTTCATCAACGGCTTAAGCAACAGCAAACTTTGCTCTGGCTCAACAGAATTAACCCGACGACCATACTCTTCGCGGATCAATGTCAGTTCATCGAGCTCTCGATCGAAGGCCCGTAGCGACAACCGAAACATGCCTTTACCACTAGGCGAACCGTGGCAGGCACCCGAATTACAACCTTGCTTGGACAAAGCAGCCAGCACTTCCGACTCGAATCGCACGGGCCCAGCAATCTGTTGGTTGGACACGATTACAGCTACGCTGTGCTCAATTCCGCCAGCAATTACTTTGATTTCTGTCTGCCCATCTGCTACGGAGAAAATGCGGCTGCTGCGGACTTCAGCGATTAGGCTGTTGGCGGAAACGATTTCAGCAAATGCGGTCCAGTCGTAGGGCTTGTCTGCAGCATCAAAAGCGGTGATGACCAGTTGTCGAGTAGCTTGGCTGTGATCCAAGATAAGCGGATCGGGGTAAACCTCCACTCGCGCAGGCTTGGGCACGACGCGCGTGCACGACGACCGTCCGGACAGCGAAATGGAGTCACCTCCGTAATGTGCATGTGCAGTAAACCCGAGCTTGAAGTCTCCGGCCGGCATGTCGGCAGGAATTGGCACCTGGACCGTCGCCTGCGTTTGGTCGGCGGACAGTGTGAGTTGTTGCAGTGGGGTAACACCGACAGGCAAGTCGTTGAATTCAAGCTGTATTTCTTGAGCCGGCGCGTGTCGCTTTACATTGATATTCAGAATAGCCGTGCTGCCAGCCACGATTGATCGCGGACCAGTGACATCAATGTGCACCGGATCGAACCAAGTCACGGGCAGAGCGATGGTTTCGATGAACCCTCGCCCTTGATGCTCTCCGAAAACCAACACAATTAGCTCATTGGGCTCAACAGAATCTGATGACTCGCGAGATAAACTGGCGGTAACTTTTTCACCTTCTATGTTAAATGTCCCCGACCATCCGCCGGGCAGACGATTGGGTAGCAGTGTCACTGCGCCTTTGAAATCTTCTGACAAACGCTGCAATGTCAATTCGAAAGTGAACTGCTTCAAGGGACGCGCGAGTTGAATGGGGTGTGTTGCATTGAGCCCAACCACAGGCGAGGACTTGTCGGTGCCTGCCAACAGTAACTGCCCCTGTATATCATGGGATGGATAAAGCACATGAGGTTGTCGGGCACGTAGCATGCTCAAATTGCTTACCTCGGTTGCAACCTGTGCGCTGAGCATAGCTCGACCTAACAACCGCACAGGTTGTAACTGTTCAGCTTGCCACTCAGGACCAGCCGTCAGATAGATCCTTGATTCCGTGGCACCCGCAGGAATCACCGGATTCAAAATCGTAATGCCCGCCGGTGGTCCCACCAGCTCCAAACAAATTGGCCCGTCATAACCTAAGCGCTGGACCAATAGTTCCAATGCCATCGCACCGCGCTGGACTGGCAAGGCGAACTGCAAGGGCGTTTTGGCGTCACCTTTGAACGCCAAAGTGTAGCCATCATGCGGTAGAATATTGACCAGATAGCTAAAGCTTGCGCCGCCGCGCCCCAATAAATCCTGAAGCTGTAAAGTGTAGCGTCCGTCGTCGGCGAATTGGTAAGCCAAATGCCACTCGTCATCATTGGCAACGGCCGTTTCGACTACGGTTTGACCCGCTGCATTCAGTAGTTGCATTTTGAGGAGAGTCGGACACCCCAGGCTGCGCGTATAACTGTGAACGTGTATAGTTTTTCCGGGGACTCCCTGCAGGCCAATGCGTTGACTGGCTCCTGTCTCTGCCAAGCGACCGCTGATGGAAACCGGCGCAACGACCACTGCATCAGAAGACAGATCACTGGCAGATAGAACTGCCGCATCGACCGCCTGTACCGATGTCCAGGCTGACGATTGACCGCCCGGCGACCGGGTAGCAACATCATGACGAGTCTGCGTGTGGCTGGCCGGCAAGGCAACCCAATGTGGTTCCGCTATACTGCCATCCAATGTTACGAACTGAACCTGTGTTGACTCGCCGCGGCGAACGGCCAGCGGCTGGGCATGAGACAGCAGCGGAAAATCTCCAACGCGCAGATGAAAACGACCGCCGGTTGCAAAGCGGCTGTCGCGAACATGAATGGTGAATTGGCCAGCTTGGGAGAATTGGTAGCTCAGCCGAGCTTCCGGACCAGTTGCGTCATCGTCAACTTCCAATACCGGTTTTCCAGCGCTATCCAGCAGACGCAACACAGGGTCCATTGGTGAGCCCAGCGTCTGCGTCAACACTTCAATGGCGATGCGCTGGCCAGAGGCGACCGAGATACGATAGAAACAGCCCTGGCTGTGACGACACACATCAGATACCGCGCACAGCGCGGGAATATCTTGAGCATGTTCCCGAGAATCATGATCGGAGACACTCGCCACGAGCGGCAGATCATCGACCAGCATCATCCACGGTTCAGCCGGTCCATGACTTGTCGCGGCAAAGAGAGCTAACGATCCCAGCCTTGAAGCTTCAGGTAGCGTAATTGCGACAGTAGCCGATTCGGCGGTTACTGACTGAACGGAAACAGTGCAATCTGGACGACTGCTTGTCACACGTAAGCCACTGTTTAGCTCCTTGCCTGTCAATTGGATCAGCGTCGTCTCACCGGGTCGGCAGGCACGATGATGCACCTCTGATACCTGAGCCATTGCGCTGGCTGCACAATTCAGGCTGCAGATTGCGCCCAGCCAGGCTCGTAACAGAATCTTCTGAAGTCGCATCAGCAGTGGACTCAACTCAGGTAGGTTTGACGAAGTCTGGTGTGGAAAGGGTCTGGCGTTCAGGTCAGTCCAGCGATGGGCTGTCCGTAGTACACGGCGTGAGGCCGCTGCTGGCTGTCATGCCATGTGGCGTTGGCGGGAATGCCCAGAGCATGATAAATAGTAGCTGCAAAGTTTTCTGGCTTCTCGGGTTGATCGGTGGGATAGCCACCGTGAGCGTCGGAAGCCCCAACGACGCGACCGCCGCACACTCCTCCACCGGCCATCCAGACCGACTGCACGGCACCCCAATGATCTCGACCGGGCAGCTTGTAGTGCTTGTCTAATAGTGTAATTCGGGGAGTGCGTCCAAACTCGCCCGCCATGACGATTAACGTTTCGTCCAGTTGCCCGGAGTGGTGCAGATCGTCCAACAGAGCCGACAACGACCGGTCCAGCGGCGGCAACAAGCGGTCTTTCAAATGCGGAAAGGCGTTGCCGTGCGTATCCCACGTTTCATTATTGCCCAGGTTGACCTGCACCAGTTGTATACCGGCCTCGACCAACCGCCGCGCCATTAGCAACGACCAGCCGAAGGCGTTGGCCCCGTAGCGCTCCTGAGTCGCCGGATCCGCTTGAGTTACCTCGAATGCCTCGTGCAATTGGCGATCGGTCAGCAATGACACTGCTGCTTGGCGCAAGCGATCAAACTGCTGCGTCGATGCCATATGATCGAGCTGTTGGCGTTGACGCTGCAACAGGCTTAGCAATTCCAAGCGACCATTGACCTCGCGCAGGCCCAACCCGTGCGGCAGCGCCAAGTGCGGAGCTTGAAATACCCGCGGATCGACATGTCCGCGCTGCTGGTGATCGAAACTGTATTCGGGGAACGCGCCGTAGGAAGAATTGTGAAACGACGCTGCTTCGATGAACCACGGCTCATGTTGCGATCCCATCTGCCCGGCACTCTGACCGGGAATCACGCGGCCGGTACTGTGCACCAGTCGCTCGGGGATAACGACGGCAGGCGGCAGATTGTTTCGCGATTGCAATTGTCGCTGAGCCACCGCCACCAACGATGGATAATCTGTCGGACTGGGCGCGTTGGGCTGAAAGCCGCTGGGCGTTTCGCTACGGCCGGTCAGCATGATATGGTGGCCCAACGAGTGATCGTTCGATGAATGCGTCAGCGAACGACACAATGCCCACAGGTGACTACGCTCGGCCAACAGCGGGAGATGTTCGCAGATTTCAATTCCTGGAGTTCGCGTGGCGATGGGCCGAAATTCGCCACGAATTTCCTCGGGTGCCAGAGGCTTGAGGTCAAAGCTCTCGTGCTGCGCTAGCCCACCAGACAGAAAGATGAAGATGCAGGACTTGGCTTTACCGAAGCCATCCGTTTGAGACTCCACTGCCTTGGCTTGCTGCAGGCCTACCAGATGATTGCTGCCCAGGCCCAAAATTCCAATCGAGCCCACCTGTATGGCCGTACGACGAGCCATTTGCGGATGCAACCAACCGCTGTTGTTGGTTTCCCAGCGGCGACCGTTCATAAGGCCTCTCGGCTAACGTGGTTCACGACGACGAAGAATATCATTGAAATCGGTTAAATGGTAGTCGATACCAATGTACTCTAAAACTCGGCACAGTCCGCGTAGGGCGACGCCAAATCCATCAGGACCACTAAATCCGCCGAATTGCCCCCCGCCTTTAACGTGCGGCTCCAAGTCCAGGATCACGCCGGGTGCGCCCAGTTTTTTCATGCGCTTGTCCAAACGCGGCAGATCGCCTAGCAGGTCGCGCAGAATAGCTTCGTGGCCAGAATCGCCGATGTCGGCGGGCACAAAGTTTTTGAGCGACGCCTCGTCGATGTGAGCCAAACGGCCCGCTGCGCTGTCGTGACGATAATCTTTGATGTGCAGCCAGCCCAATCCTGGTTTCATTGCCAAGTACTCGGCAAATACCTCGTCAGGCGTCATACCCTGGCACACCAGATTGGCACCGTCGAAAATCAGCACCAAATTGGCATGTTTGACCTGTTGATGAATTCGCGCTAACAGTTTGCCGGTTTGCCCCACCAAATTGGCTTCGACTTCCAAGCCAAACACCAAGCCATTCTTGGCGCACAGGTTGGCAATTTCACCCACCTGGTCGCTTACTTGCGACAAATGCTGCTCAGGAGCCGTACCCTGGGGATGATAGAACGAGAATCCGCGCAGTAGCTTGGTGCCCAATGTATTGGCCACGTCGCAGGCGTGTTGTACGTTCTTGCTCAAGTACTGCTTGAAAGGGATGAACCGATTCGAGCTTCCATCATCAACATCCAGCAGCTTGACCTTGCCGATGGGTGAGCCGACGGTGGCCACACTCAAACCATATTCGTGCTGCATTTTGACGACCTGCTTCAGCTCTTGCTTGGTCAGGTCCATCGAATTCTTAACGCCACTACCAACGTCGATAAAGCGTATCGAATAATACTGCAGGCCGGCGGCAGCCAGTGCAGCAAATTGCTGAACAGCCAACTTGTCGTTGGCGGCTTCATCGGCAAAGCCGCTGAGGATGACTTGTGGTTGCGTCACGATGCTTTTTCCTTGTGAGTGAGCAGAGACCAGCGATTGAGGCCCGCAGCCATATAGTGTACTAATCTGTACACGCGCATTGGATTCTCGCCTTACGTTGTACCGCTGGAAGCCTGGTAGTGCACGCGAATAATCGACGTGATGCCACCGCGAGCGCCCCAGTGACTTTCCAACGTGGCTTTGTGCGGCTTACAAACCGCTACAAAGTCGTCCAGGATACGATTGGTGACGTTCTCGTAGAAGATACCCTCGTTGCGGAATTTTTGCAGGTATAATTTGAGGCTCTTCAGCTCGACGCAGAGGCCATCCGGCACGTAGCGAAATATCAGCGTCCCAAAGTCGGGCTGGCCCGTT
This sequence comes from Pirellulaceae bacterium, assembly GCA_019636385.1. Lineage (NCBI taxonomy): Bacteria > Pseudomonadati > Planctomycetota > Planctomycetia > Pirellulales > Pirellulaceae > Pirellulaceae bacterium. The sequence goes on from JAHBXT010000001.1 coordinate 392,544, forward strand.
TTGGGACACATCGAAGTGAACTCGGGGCACGTAATCTCGATTTCGTATTGTCGGCCCGGAAAACTGTTGTCGAATACTTCCAGTTGTTCTTGAAACGGCGTGCTCACCAGTAACATCTCCTCGGCGTGAATGAACCTATAGGTTGGCCAGTATGCAGTCGGAATTGTCAGATCGAAAGGGGGCTCGGCTGCGCATCTGCGAAATCTACCACAGTCGACAGGGAGAGGGCCTGTTGACTGGAACTCCCAGCGTATTTGTCCGTACCAGCGGCTGCAACTTGCGATGTTGGTTTTGCGATACCCCCTTCGCATCGTGGCATCCAGAAGGTGACTACCGAACGGTAGAGGATATTGTCCGACAGGTTCAAACCCAGGACGCGCGGCACGTCGTGCTGACCGGTGGCGAGCCGATGATCTGGGGTTCGGTAGTCGAATTATCCCACGCACTTCAGGCGGCCGGATACCATTTGACGATTGAAACGGCAGGCACCATCTGGCACGCTGCCCAGGTGGATTTATGGTCGATCAGCCCCAAGCTCACTAGGTCGGCACCAACAACAAGTGGTAGTTGGCCGACCCGACACGAACAGCGACGCCAACGCCTGGATGTCGTGCGCCACATGATGCAGAAGCCCTATCAACTGAAGTTCGTCGTCGACACACCCGACGATGCCCGCGAGGTGCTCGACTATTTGCGAACATTAGGAAATTGGGACCCCCAGCGAGTCTTGCTCATGCCTCAAGGCACCGACAGGCAAGATCTTGATCAGCGCGCCCAGTGGCTAATCCCCTGGTGTCAGCAGCATGGCCTGCAGTTTTGCCCTCGCCAGCACATCTATTGGTTCGGCAATCGCCGTGGAACGTAGCCGATCACGTAGCGTTGCCTGATCTCAAGAAATCTCTGCGACCTCGACAGCTCCTCTTGCAGAGTCTGCCACGGTTTCGCAGAGGCCAATAGATACTCAAAATCGAATAGAAAGCGGCCGAGCTAAGCCAAGCTATGAGCGACGATGAAACTGCCAACAGAATGCGAGCACAGGGCTGGCGGTCAGGCACGAAACAGATGCAGGCCGAAGTTAGGCGGGTTGGGGCTCGACCTGGACGATGGCTTTGATCTTCTGCACAAAGTGCTCACCACCAGAGGATTCGGTCAGCTTGGCAGCACGTTTATCGGCTTCGGCGCGTTGGTCGAATTCAAATACGGCCACCCGCTTGAGGTCTGGATTGAAGACGGCCCAGTAGACGCGGGTTCGGGTTTCCACTTTAGTTCGACGTCGGACAGGCTTGGTGGCGGTAACACCGCTGGTAGGGGCGGGTTTGGCGGCTTTCACTCGGGCGGTAGCTTTCGCTCCAGAACGGACCTTGATGGGTTTGGGTCGAGCGGTCGTAGCACGCACCACCATAATGAAATCTCCCCGTGTTTTATTGACGAATCGAGCGGAGAAAACACTGCGACCAAGAGTCATTAGACTCAGTCGACACCATCGCTCGCCCCGTTGGTACAAAGAAACAAATCCGAGCTTGCAGCCAAAACTGCCACGCTATCTGTGCGTCACCGTCTCACCGCGATCGCGGTGCTCATTATAATGGATTTTCAGTTTGTTTCACAGTAGTTGACTATCAATTTCCGGAATCAATTCTACGTCTCAAAATAATACTTGACTAAAGGGCTTCAGCTATGCGGCAATCAAGCGCGATCTATGCGATGTTCATGGCAACGTGCGTCACGGTGTCAGCTATTCAGGCCGATGGCCCCAAAGTTCAACCTTTTGGAAAGACCACCGATGGTCAGGCCGTTGAGATTTACACCCTGACGAACAGTCAGATGACGGTTCAAGTGATGACTTACGGTGCAACTTTGGTTCAACTTCACACACCCGACCGCCACGGAAAGCTGGCCGATGTCGTTCTGGGGTGGGACAATGTTGCAGGTTACGAATCTGCCGATAACCAGTACTTTGGTTGCACAACTGGTCGAGTTTGCAATCGAATTGCAAAAGGCAAGTTCTGGCTGGACAACAAGCAGTATTCCTTAGCCATCAACAACGAGCCCAATCATTTACATGGCGGAGCCAAGCGCAGCCTGGATAAAGTGGTTTGGAAGGCACGCTCTTCGCACACCAAGCGGGGTCAGCAGGTTGAATTCTCTTACCTCAGCCCAGACGGCGAAGAGGGCTATCCAGGAAATCTGACGATTCAAGTGATCTATAGCTTGGCGGCTGACCAGCCGGAACTGACCATTCGATATCAGGCCACTACGGATCAGGCTACCCCAATAAACCTAACCAATCATGCCTATTTCAACCTTGCCGGCGCTGGCAGCGCGACCGTACTGGACCATACGTTGCAATTGAATGCCGACCAATACACTCCAGTTGACGACACGTTCATACCCACCGGCAAGATCAGTTCTGTTGAAGGCACGCCGCTGGACTTCCGCCAACCGCTCACCATCGGCAAGCGCATTGACCAACTGGTTGGAACCGCCACGCTAGGCTACGACCACAATTATGTGCTCAATGCGCCGTTGGCGGGTCAGAAGTTGCGATTAGCGGCCGTACTCACCGACAACTCCAGTGGTCGGCGACTGAGGATCGCCACCAGTGAGCCTGGAGTGCAATTTTACTCGGGCAATTTTCTGAATGGGCAAACCGGTAAGAACGGTCAGACATACGCGCATCAAAGCGCTTGCTGTCTGGAGACACAGCATTTTCCAGATTCAGTCAATCACGCTAATTTTCCCTCGACGATTCTCAGGCCAGGCCAGCAATTTACTTCAGAAACTGTGTATAGTTTTTCAACTGTGGACACACAAGGAAAGTTGGAGGGTAAGCATATGAACCTGCCGGTGAATGTTGAAGTCGAGGCTGTGAAAGAACTATTGGACGATGACAAGATTGTGCTGATCGACTGTCGCGAGCCGAATGAATGGGAACTTGCCAGAATCGAGGGCGCGGTTTTGTTGCCGCTCAGCCAGTGGGAACAACAAGCCGGCCAGTTGGCACAGTATGCCGACAAGCACATCGTAGTTCATTGCCACCACGGTGGTCGAAGCTTGCGAGTCACCAATTGGTTGCGGCAAAACGGTTTTTCCAATACCCAGAACATGGCCGGTGGCATCGATGCTTGGTCCAAACAGATCGACGAATCCGTTCCGCGATACTAAGCCAGCCCAGCCAGTGGTGCGTAAGTCGCTGCCGTCACCAGACGTTGAAAATCCCACTCGCCCTCCGACTGGCGTTGGCAGCGGGTGTTAGATTCCGCTGGGGCGTTCGTCTAAACGATTGGCCATTGGGGGCCCAATGCTTCGCGCTGGATGGCGGTAAGCTGCTCAATCCCTTGGCGTGCTATTTGAATCAGTCGCGCCAGGTCGTTGTCGCCAAACGTGGCCTCTTCGCCGGTCCCTTGAATCTCAACGAACTTCCCGCTGCCAGTCATGACGATGTTCATGTCCACGTCAGCACCAACGTCTTGCTGGTAGTCCAGGTCTAGTACCACGTCTGCTCCCAGTAGCCCTGCGCTAATAGCGGCAACGCTGTCTAGAATCGGAGACGACGCTGCTTCGGAGAATTCAGGATACAGGGCATCGCACAGAGCTAAGAATCCACCGGTAATGCTGGCTGTGCGTGTTCCACCATCGGCTTGCAGTACATCGCAATCGACAGTGACCATGCGTTCACCCAGTTTCTGAAGATCAACGATGGCTCGCAGGCTGCGACCGATCAGGCGCTGTATTTCCGTTGTTCTGCCATCGACCTTGCCATCGCGATCGCGGCGCTTGCGCTGCGGGGTGCTGTGCGGCAGCATGTTGTACTCCGCCGTGACCCAGCCTTTCCCAGAACCGGCCAACCAAGCTGGAACATCAGCTTGAATACTGGCAGTACACAGGACCACCGTCTGTCCGCTCTGGTACAGCACGCTGCCGGGGCTAGTGCGTGTGAAGTTGCGTGTGACTTGCACTGGACGAATCAATGGCTTAGTAGTCATTAGAGCTTAATTGAACCGAATTACGGGTGATGGGGAGCGATGATAAGCAGCGATGGTGGGTGCAAGATGCCGTTACTGGCCAGCAAACTGGTAGCAGATAGTGGCAGTGGTTGGCCGTGGGCGTCGGTAACCATGCCGCCCGCCTCTTCGACAATCAGTCTTCCGGCCGCATAGTCCCATGGAGACAAGTGGTACTCGAAGTACGCACCAAACATTGCATCAGCCACTGCGCACAGGTCCAGAGCAGCTGCGCCAAAACGACGAATTCCGTGGATCTGTTGTCGAAAAAAATCGCCGATGGTTGCCAGAGTTGCTTCCATCATCGCGCCGCGATCGTAATAAAATCCGACGCCCACCATCGATTCACTCAGCCGCAAGGCCGAACTGACTCGCAGACGTCGCCCATTGTGATAAGCTCCTTCACCGCGCACCGCCCAGTACCAATCACCGCGCACCGGATTGACGACCACGCCACACTCGGCCTGCCCATGCCGGTAGTAAGCGATCGACGCCGCGAATTGCGGTATGCGATGAGCAAAGTTGTTCGTGCCATCTAGGGGGTCTATGATCCAGACGTCGGTTGCATCTATCCGGCCCAGCGTACCCTCTTCGCCTACAATCTCATGGCCGGGAAAATTCCGCCGGATCAGCTCCGCAATCGCCCTCTCTGACTCGATGTCAGCGGTGGTTACAAGATTAAATGGTTGGTTAGCAACTTTACTGTGTGCCTGAATTCCAGTGCGGAAGTATTCGTGGATGATCTTTCCACCTGCCAATGCAGCTTCCAATGCGACTCGCAGTGGTTGCGATCGCTCGGCAAGTACGACATTTGGTGGAATCAGCACGGACATGGCTCGACTTTTCGGTCAACAAGTAGTACGTCCGATGCGTGCTGGAATGAATTGCGAGATTGGCCACCATCAGGTGTTGCGGGGGAAGCCAGGTAGCTTGGCAGGCCAAGTAGCGGCAATTTGACTGAGAATGACATCCAACTCGGCGTCCTTAGGAGAATCCATTGGCACCGGGCAAGGCTGGCTGTCAGGTGGCGAATCGCTCTGAGATTCGAAGGCCGATGGCAATTGTCCTGTGCCGAGCATATCAACCGTGGTAATGCGATACTGTTCAAGGGCGTCACCCATCAAAAATTCAACGGTCACCGACGACTGCCTGCGTGAGCTTGCAAACTGCTGTATAAACTGCCCCAACTGCGCCCAGTCGCCCACATCTGTTGCTTCGACCGCCAACTGCTCTACGCAGATGGCCATCGTCAGGCCGGCCAAGACTCGACGACATTCCAATCGCTCGATCTGCAGCGCTGTATTTCGCCGAGTGGTCGGGATTTTTGCGGATGATTTGGGCTGATGTTTGCGTTTCATGGCGAGAGCGATTGTATCGGGATTCTAGCGTCTTTGTCAGCCTGCAGCTCTGAATTTTTCCTTGGGTTCGCTACAATCAATGGTTGGTTGACGTAGTCAGCGGCCTGATGTAATTCAGGCCGCATTGCCAACAGCCACACATCAGAATTACCGTTGAAATTGTAGCCGCCAGCCTGAGTTTTCCCAAGATGAAAGCAGCCGACCACTTTGACCACGCGCGCCTGGCGCAGGCCTTTGTGGCCGATGCCGCGCGGGCTCGATGGCATGATGGAGCGCTGTGGTACGTTCGCCAAAAGCGCGATCGAATGGCCCAGTCGCTGCCCGAATGGGAACAATTGCGAGAAACTGCGGCCCAAATCAAAGCCCACATGCTGGGCAAGTTGCCGGAATACTTGGAGCAATTCGAGCGTCAGGCCACCGCCTTGGGGGCTCAGGTGCATTGGGCCAGCGATGCAACAGAGCACAACGAAATCGTGCATCGCATTCTGAGCGAATATGGCGTTCGGCGAGTTGTCAAAAGCAAGTCGATGCTGACCGAGGAATGTCACTTGAACCCCTATTTGCAGAGCAGGGGCATACAGGTCGTGGACACGGATTTGGGCGAGTGGATTGTACAGCTGCGCGACGAGCCACCCAGTCATATCGTTTTGCCAGCCATACATATCAAAAAGGAAGAGGTCGGCGAGACGTTTCACCAGCATATTGGAACGCCGGCGGGCAATTCTGACCCTACTTTCTTGACGCGCGCAGCTCGCAGCCAATTGAGACGTCATTTTTTGGAAGCCCAAGCCGGAATCACCGGCGTCAATTTTGCGATTGCAGAAACCGGGGGTGTGGTAGTTTGCACCAATGAAGGCAATGCCGATTTGGGAATATCACTGCCACCGCTGCATATCGCTTGCATGGGTTTGGAGAAACTGTTGCCGCGCTGGATCGACCTGAGCGTGATGACGCGACTACTGGCGCGCAGCGCGACGGGCCAGCCGATCACCACTTATACTTCGCACTTCCACGGCCCGCGCCCAGGTGGACAACTGCATATCATTATCGTTGATAATGGGCGAATCGGACTGCGCGGCAGCGCAACCTACCATGAAGCGCTGCAGTGCATCCGCTGTGGTGCATGTATGAATACTTGTCCGGTCTATCGCCGCAGTGGAGGTTACAGCTATGCCAATACGGTGCCGGGACCGATCGGTAGCGTCTTAGGTCCCGCTCGCGACGCACGTCGCAATCATTCGTTGCCTTATGCCTGTACGCTGTGCGGTTCGTGCACCGATGTTTGTCCGGTGAAAATTCCGCTTCATCATCAATTATTGGCATGGCGTAGCGAGCTAGCTGAGCGGCGATTGATTCCATGGACCAAACGTGCATCGATGAAGCTGGCCAGTCATGTGCTGAAGCGCCCGTGGCTGTATCGTACTGCGGGTTGGATAATGCGACTGTCGTTACGCTGGTTGCCTGTTCGGTTAACGCACTCGCGACTAAACGTCTGGGCCGCGCAACGCGATCTCCCAGCAGCACCCCGGGCTAGCTTTCGCGAACAATATCGAGAACGCAAACGCGAGCAATGACATGGAGATGTCGTCCGATCGCAAAACGAAATTGAACTATGTCGGCAAGTTTGCCCGCAGTTTGGCGAACCTTGTTTGCCCATCTGAATGCAGTATGTGCCAATCGCCGACACTGCCTCAGCGTAGGCTATGCGGCAAATGTACGCGACAGCTAGTGTCGCAAGTCTATCGGTGTCAACGCTGTGCAATGCCGCTGCCCACTGTGCTGCCTAATCAAGATTGTGCTGCCTGTCGCAAATCGGACTGGCGCTTTTCACGCGTGATTGCTCTGGGGACGTATCAGGGGAAACTGCGTCAAGCGGTGATCATGTGCAAAAAGCAGCTTCATGAAAGCCTGCGCTACGCAGTTACCCAGCACATGGCCGACAGGGTAATGCAGCAGATACCGGAAATCGTTCAACAAAACCCGTTGATTGTGCCGGTTCCCAATTACTGGTTGCGTTCATTGTTCAAGACCAAGGCGGCCGCAATCAGTTTGGGGGAACTGCTGTCGCGTCACACCGGTTGGCCCCTGGCCACCGGTATGATCCGCAGAATCCGCAGAACCCAAAAGCAGGGGATGTTGTCGATAACCGAAAGACGCGAAAATGTACGCGGAGCTTTCCTAAACATTCGGCACTATTCGCTAACTGGAAGGCATGTTTTGATAGTCGACGATGTGCTGACCAGCGGGGCGACGGTCAATGAGTTGGCCAGGCAGCTGCGCCGTAGCCGCCCCGCAGATATCAGTGCTGTCGTTATCGCGCGGGCCACCGGGCGTGGACAGGTTTAGGCCACGAATTAGTGCTGGTGGGCGCTACCGCCACACAGGCATGTAAGTTCAAGGAATGATGGGTTACCAATGACAAAGAGTGCTGAACACGATTCGCCAGTAAAGGGCCGTACCCATACGACCTTGCGACATGCCATGTGGCGTGGTATCGGCATCATTGCGCCGCCACTGGTAACATTGCTGTTGTTGATTTGGCTGCTGAACGCCGTCGAGCAGTATGTGCTACAGCCACTGGAGTCCGGTATTCGACAAGTTTTGGTAGCGGTCACAGCCGACGTTATCGAAAAACCACCCCCAGGCTCGAAATTGGTTGATGACTCCCATCCGGAAAAAGGATTTTCGTTTGAAGGCTTTGATTATGTACTGGCACCGATTGGTCGCAGCTACTTGCCGGAATACATCGTCAAGCGAGTCAACGTTAATCTGGACCGGCTTCCCAAAGACATGCAGCGGCCACTATCGGCGAACGATTATTGCGCATCGTACGTCAAGCTCGAATATATGCCGCGCTGGTTTACCATTCCGTCCTTGCTATTGGTGCTGATCTGCGGCTTGTACTTCGTAGGGCGTTTCTTCGCAGCGGGCATTGGCCGCTTTTTCTTTAATGCGTTTGAAGGCATGATCCATCAAGTCCCACTGATTAGCAATGTCTATTCGTCAGTGAAGCAAGTCACTGACTTCGTGTTTTCTGAACGTGAGATCCAATTCACAAAGGCGATTGCCGTTGAGTACCCCAAGGCCGGTGCGTGGACCTTGGGATTTGTCACCGGTGAAAGCATTCCCCAACTGAGGCGCGCGCTAGACTGCGAAGTGGTCTCTGTGTTCGTTCCTACCTCGCCCATGCCCATGACCGGATTTACAGTGAACGTGCCTAAGTCGGACATCGTTGAATTGGACATGACGGTTGATCAGGCGATTCAGTTCATCGTCAGTTGCGGCGTGGTCTGTCCGGTCGACGAACTGAAGGTCGCCCCCAATAGCAGCCGACCCTTGCTGAGGTCTTCGGATGTCACCAAATCACTTCCCAGCACAAACGACTGACAATTGGACGAGGTCCTACCGGACCAACGGTGAGTGAGCAAGCCACGGCCAACCGAACTTGCTTTGTTTCATCATTCGCGTTTGATGATCACCAGGCACATATCGTCGGCCTGACGAGTATCCCGCGTAAATCGCGTCACGTCTTGAACAACAGCCTCTCCCAATTGGCTGATATCGCCATTGCTGGATTCGACATGACGTCTGAGTCGATCGATGCCATACATCGCGTCTTGAGTATTGGGGGCCTCGCTGATACCGTCCGTATACAACACAATCTCATCGCCCGGTTGAAGTTGAAACGACACGCATTCGTACTGGAAATCGTTGACAACGCTTAGTGGAACCCCGGCTTCCTCTTCACCCATTTCAACAACCTGCTTGTGTCCATGTCGCTTCAAAATCGGCAGCATGTGACCGGCATTGACTAATTCGACATGTCCGTCCACCAGGTTCAATCTCATGCACAACAGCGTGACAAATCGATTTAAGTTGAGGCTTGAAATACGCTGGTTCAATAAGGATACGGCCTGAGCCAAGTCGTCGTGCGCCGCTAGACAATAGCGAGCTTCTGCGGATAGTTTTGCCATCAGCATTGCGGCGGCCACTCCGTGCCCCACAACGTCAGCCACTATCGTAACTAACCGCTGCTGGCCCAAAGGGATGTAGTCAAAATAATCGCCGCCCACCTGATCGGCGGGGCGATAAAAGTCGAAAAACTGGTAACCAGCGGCTTGATGTGGTTGCGAGGGCAGAAAGGCCCGTTGAACTTGCCGAGCTAACTCTAAGTCCTGCTCGACCCGATTCTTTTCCAATAACACCTCATGCATCTGAGCGTTTTCGATGGCGATGCCGGCCTGAATGGCGATGCTGGCCAGGATTTCCAGGTCGCCTTTTTCAAATTGTCGGGTTACGTCTAACGAATCCATTTGTATGGCACCAATGGCTCGACCGGAAGTATCCAACAACGGTGCCACGATCATTGACCGGATGCGAAATCCAGAGATGCTCTGAGCCATTTCAAAGCGCTCGTCACTGGAAGCATCCAATGAAATAATCGCCTCTTTGGTATCCATCACCTCGCGCATGACAGTCCGGCTAATGCGAAAACTCTCTTGCTGCTCGGGATGACGTGTGTTAATCCAGCGCGGGACCAGCTTGTCATCCTCCACCAACACAATGAAGGCTCGATCGGCTTGCAAAAAGATTCGAAACAACGTCTCCAGTACTTTGGGCAGTACCTCGTCCAGTCGCACGCTGCGACCTAGGCTGCGAGTAATATCCAACACCGCTTGTAACCGCGTCTCAGCAGATGTAAACAATTGAGTGCCATCACCGCCGCTACGGATGTTCAGTTTGTTCTGGACCGATCTCTGGCCGGATTCTTCCAGACCATCGTCCACCATTTCGACGTCCATATTCGAGGCAGACACCGAACCAGATAATGATCCTGAACTCGAAAAAGAATTTGAACCGAAGGCCGAACCAGAAACAGAACCCGAGGCTGCAGGTCCCACGAATCCAAGTGCTGAACCGAAGCTTGATCCAGAATTGGTTCCAGGATTCGATTGAAAACCCGAGCCAAACCTGGCACTATCCAGAACCAACTCAGACGAACCAAGGCTGGCGGTATGATGAAACGAGTATTCCAAGTCACAAATGCGGATTAGGTCTCCATCGCTCAGCGGCTGAGCCTTGTCAACCAAATGCCCGTTGACGAAAGTTCCGTTGCGACTCTTGAGGTCCACCAACTGATAGCCATTGGCAACCTCTTCGATGCTGGCATGTTGTCGGCTGACGGCACCCGATTCCAAAACAACATCACAGTCAGGGTGGCGGCCCATGACGGTGTTTTTTTTGGTTAGCTCGATGCGCTTCCCATAACCTGAACCGCTAATTGCAGTGAGATAGGCCATGGAAACTCCCAGATTGGAAAATGCGTATGCTCAGTGGGCCGGCTTGCAATCCTGAGCGCCGACAAATGGCGCGATCGCAGTATTCTATACTGCTTGACGTTAACACACTATGCAAGCCGCTCTTGCGCTCGGCAGCGCCTGGCCAGAATTAGCAAAAGAAAAGCGTTTGGCTAACTGCCCACCGCCTGGCAGTGGTCAGTGCAAGACAACTGGGCCTTCCGCGCGAAAACTTCTGTCTTCTACGATTGTGCGCCTACGGTTCATGGCGACTCGGCGGGACTGAGCGCAGCTTCCAACAGACTGGAAAAGACTTGGGCGGGCGTCTGTTCATACGGCTCGGAGGAAATCTGATTGCGGACCAACAGGTTTTCCGCTCGTTTCATGAATGAGCGTATCTGTTCAGCAGTCAGATTGGCGCGCACGTCCAAGACGCTGCCATCGGCACGGACTTCGGATAACTCTTGAATTGTAAACTCCAAATCGGTACGCCCAAGCTTACGTTCGGCAGTCATGCGTAGTAGTCGCTGACAGGTGCGTTTTAGCGTTTCCTGCTCTGTGGTCGTCAAACCAGCTCCAGCGGCCTGATGCTCCATCGACTGCAATCCACCCCACAGCAATACCGGATTGTCCTGCAGGCAGTTACGCAGTCGCCCGAGCTGCTTGCGATCGATGCTCTGGGCTTTCAACTTCTCAACTAAAGTTTCCAGCTCCTGAGTGATCGAAAGCTTGTCTTCTGGTGACAACTGGCTGGTCTCGACCCACGGAATCAATTGATTTTCGATGGACTTGACGGCCAGTGGATACTGGTTGGAAAACACGACCCAGCTACCAAGACCACATACAGCAGCAAACACAGCCAAACCCAGAATCGCAATCACCATGCAGGCCGGGCCAAGCGAGGGCTCGGACTTGCCGTCTGGTGGCTTGGTACTTGTGCTATCGGTCGCCGGGTTTGAGGTCGTCATGCTTTATTCGTCACGGGTTGCGCGTCTCTAGCCGGCTGGGCTGCGTGGAACTAGAGCTTGTATTCGATCCCCACAATCTCGAACTTGAGTTTCCCCTTGGGGACAGCCACTTCGATTTTGTCACCCACGCGCCGGCCCATCAACGCCGATCCGATGGGACTGGTGGATAGAATGCGACCGGTGTCGTAATTTTCGTCGCCAGCTCCAACCAACGTAAACTGCTCTTCGTCGCCGTAGTCGATATCCTTGACCGTTACGGTTGCCAGCAGGCCAATTTGTTCCTTATCGACCTTGCTAGGATCAATAATGAATGCGTTGGACAGTTGCTGTTTGAGCTGGTTAATCTTGGCCTGGAGATAGCCTTGATTCTCGCGCTGCGCATGATATTCGGCATTTTCCTTTAAGTCACCCTCGGCTCTAGCCGCCGCGATCTTCTCGGCGATCTGCGGCATTTCGACGGTTTCGAGCCGCTCGACCTCGATGCGAATGTGATTGTAACGCTCCTGCGTCATGGGGACTGTATCGGACATGATCTACTCCCTGAATCAATGGCATGGGGTGCCGCTGCGAGCCGGGCTGTATGCCTTTCCTATAGGCGTTTCGCCGTGTCGAATTTAATTGCCAAAAAAATGGCGACCTCGTTGTTCGAAAGTGGAACAAAGAGGCCGCTGTGTGTGCTTCAATGTGAATTACCAAGTCAAAATTAGTGTACCGGTCCTACCACAGAATGTCCACCACGGCAGTATCATTGGCCCGAAGGGCAACGACGATCCCCTCTGGGCTGACCGTCAGCCGCGACAACCGATGGCCCAGGTAATCGACGCGGTGTGCTTGAGAAGCGTCCCGAAACAGGCGCAGGCGAGCCGTCGTGGACTTGCCTGCCTGCTCGGACACCACCACTCGCAAACCTGCATTTTGCTGTGCGCTATCCAGCAACGGACACTCCAAATTCACTTCTACATTCATCGCGTCCATGCTCATCAGCCAACCGCTCGTGGATGGACCATTGCCCTTGAGAGCTACCTGATATGGCTTGTCCATAAGTTGGCGCGCATTTGGAAGCGGGTGTGGCAAATCAACTGCCAAGCCAACGCGATGACGGACGCTCGTATGCCCTTGTCCGGCCAACAGAGTTTCGCCAAATCGCATGTCCTGTCGCGTATGAAAGGCCAGACCGCCAGTCAGCAGATGCGTGACATACTCTCCTTCGTCGATATCAATCAGCTCAGGCGAAATCGTCTTTCCACCGCTCCAGGAGACCGGCTTGCCACCCTGGTAAGCTCGCAGTCGAGCAGCCTCGCTGGGCCATGCCCATCGCAACACGTAACCGCTCAACCACGGATTGCGCTGCTGGGCGCTGCGAAGTTGGCTGAGCGAAACAGTAGCACTAATTAACCGGCTGCCGCGACGTATTTCGTAATCAATCTCGAAATCACCCACGTTCTCCCCACGCCACGACAGCCAACCGCGCGAGCGAATCATGCCTGACATGTTGGAACATGTTAGGAGACTGACTTCGCGAGCGACCATGTCTGAATACTGGTAACTTTGTCCCTGCTTTTCGCGATAAGCCACCATCAAACTCAGACGGTTGCCGCGTTTGGCCGGGACGTGCAATGAGCGAATGTGACCTTTGCGGAGATCCACTTGGGCTTCGATGAATTCGTTTCGTAATAACCCTGCGGCATCGGCCAGCACGAACTTGTCCGGCGTACTAACGCTCTTGGATTCATGAAGTGGTGTGGCCACAAAGCCCATCGACGGCAAATCCACGCAGGTCACACGGTCACGCCCCACAAGGCCGCTTGCGAAGTGCCAACTCTCCGTAGCATCAGCCTGCAAATCGGCTGAAGTATGCAATTGGACTCGCACCGGATTGCATCGCGGATTGAACAGCAGCTTGCATTCGCTCCCGCCAACAACATCGGCCCGTCCGGCGGGAGACCGCTCCTGCGACGCCTCACCCCCAGTCCCTGGCGACATTGGGGCCAGCGAGTTGCCAACTAACAATCCAGCCAACTCTTGCAGCAACCGCTGCGACAGTTCGCCCGCCTGTGAATGCAGGCTTACATAACGCTGGCATGACTCCACAGGATCAACCAGCCACTGATCGATTTCAGTCAACAGGTCATTCAATTGCGGCGATAGGACCGATATTGGCAATGTGGAAAAACTGGCGTCTGCCACGGCAGCTTCTGCTGCAGATGCTTGATCGGGCTTCGAACGAATGTGACGCAGTTGCCAGATAAGATTTGCTATGTTCTGGAGGCTGCGAGCACGTGACTGCAATTTGTGCATTTGCTTAACCGCCAAAATCAACGGACTGGGCGACTCCGATTCGGCCAACCAGTTGTAGTGGAATCCTTCAGCAGCTAATCGTTGATGATGATAAGGATCCTCTGTCTGTTGAAAGTATGTTCCCAGCAGACTCCACTTGCCAAGTGCCGGCGTCTTGGAGGCGACAATCGTCAATAGCTCGGCAAACGGACAAACGGTATCCGGCCAATGCGCCAGCACTAAAGTGGGCACATGCTGTCGGTCGAGCGCCTCGCCGACCGTCCAACCCAGGGCATGAAAACTGGCTGGATCAGAGGCGTCCAGCACCGGACAAAGCAAGGCGGGGATACGGCTGCCATCTTGCGCTTCCCACGAGATTTTTGGCTGATCCGCAGTCGGATAACTGCCTCCGGTAAAAGCAAGCAGCAGTGCCCCCTGAAAATCGAAATGCTTTAGCAGCGAGGCCCATTCGGCTTGAAGTCCAAAGGTCAACCGCGCGAAGACTTGTGGCGGAGCGACTTGCAGATCACGATAGGCCTGCGGGGCTCGTTGCAAGGCTCGTACGGCAGCTTCCAGTGGCTCAAGCGGCGCCGGGCTTTCGCGGTCCAATCCACCGGCCAAATACAACGTACCGTCCGCCAGTCGCTGCTGCACACTACAGAAATTCTCAGTCGATTTTTCACGAAGCTTGCTCAGCAGATCAGCACAGGCGATCAAATTGGTTGGCTGAGGGTTGCACAACTGTCGCCCCAACGACCTACCAAGTGTCGATTCGGCTAGTAGCGTTAGATCGAGCAGGTGAACATCGTTCGAATAATAGTGATCGCGTTCTTGACCCAGCGTATCGAAGCAACTCTGCAGTCGCACCTGCGCTGTCGGTTGATCGCCAGCCAGAACGGCATCTACCGATTTCAGCACCTGCTCCTCGAACAGGGCTACATCCAGATTGCTCGTATAGCGAAGCTGCCGAGTCATGAGCTGGACCTGTAGATAGGCGTAGCCTAGAGCCGCAAACTCGATAGCCATGTTGTCGGCCAAGGATTCAGCAGAATCGTCGGCGTGTACTTGCGGAAAGCGCCGCAATATCTGGCTCTGAAATTCGCGCCAGTCGGCGCAGGGTTCAAGCAGCAAACCGCCTGCAGCAGCGATCCTTTCGGCGGCGGTTGCGTCCAAAGCCTGGACGCTGATGGGCGGTAGTACAAACAGTACAGCTTCCAACTGCGTGGGTAGACGCCCGGCCTGATGCCAACGCGGAATCCGCCCTGCTCCGCCCAGCAGTGCAGGATGCCATAAGGCTACCCAACCGCTCAATACCTGGGCTGCCTGATCACTGGGCAAGCTACGCGGGTAGCCCTCCAGTTCATAACTTGGCAGCAGCAGCACGAGTTCATTCAAATTCTTCATCTGCTAACCGCCAGGTACTGGATTCCAAAGCCACAAATATTGACCCGCCAGCGGGCCGGTCGCCCAGCCAGCATATCGTATCCACAATTGAACTTTCGCACTGCGACAACATACCATAATCTAATTGCATGAGTACCGTGGTTTTGCTGCTATCGAAAGACGTTTTCTTCTGGCCGATTGTCAAAAATGCTGCCGAGCAAGCGAATTTGCAAACCGTGGTTGTGACCAGCGCCACCGATACCAAGCTGGAGTCGCTTGACGCAGCGGATGTGGCTTGTTGTCTAATCGACATTGGAGCGATTGAGGTAACGCAATTGTCAACAGCCATCGATCAATTGCGCCAACGACTTGGACCGGTGCACATGGTTGCCTTTGGACCACACGTCCAAGAAGCGCGTTTGCAGGCGGCAGCCGATGCCGGCTGTAATTCGGTACTGACGCGTGGTCAATTGAGCGGCAAGCTGCATCTGCTATTGCCCAAGTGGATCAGTTGAATGAGTGCCCGTGGCAGCCTTTAATGACTGGGCTATTCGGCCTAGCCAATGACTGCCATGCCCACAAATCAGACTTTCGAGTATCATTGGGCGGACTTCAAAGTCCCTTACTACTTGGATTGAATGTTTAAATGCGGTGTCTCGGTGAAATCGACGGTCGCAAGCCGGCCGAACAATTCGTGGCCTATTTGGTGACACAGGGGATTTCTACGCACATTGATACCTCAAGCCAGGGCGGAGAGCGCTGGGAGATTTGGGTTCGCGACGAAGATCAGCTTGAGACTTCTCGCGAGCTGCTGCGCGACTTTCAAAGCAACCCCCATGACCCTAAATTTCATCATGCGCTGCGTGAAGCAGGACAGATTCTGGCAGACCGTGCGAAGCAACGAGCCATTGTCTCTAAGAACGTGCGGCGCCCGACCTACAGCGTGAGTCCACTGACCGATCGGCGCGTTCCTCCGCTGACGCTGACTGTGGTTATTCTGTGTTGCGTCGTGTCATTGGCCAGCAATTTCGGTAGACCAGGTACCTCTAACGAAATTGGCCAATCAATTAACAAGCAACTCAGATTCGTATCGCCGCTAGATTACCTGAATTCGAATGGTGCTCCAGATGCCAGCTTGCGTAAGGGACAAGTGTGGCGTGCCGTGACTCCGATTTTTTTACACTTAAGCACGTGGCATTTGGTGTTTAACGTGTTCGGCATGATCGTGTTTGGACGCATCTCTGAGCGCTGGCTGGGAACACCCAAATACGCACTGTTTATTTTGATCGCTGCAATCGCATCGAACTTGCTGCAAGGATTGTCTCCAGAGTGGATGCGAGGCAACCCGAATTTCGGTGGAGTATCCGGCGTGGTGTACGGTCTGTTTGGCTACATTTGGATTCGCTCGACGTTGAATCCCGACTTAGGAATCATGATTCCCTTTCCGGTGCTCGTGCTTTTGTTGCTGCCATTGGTCATTGGACTTTCGGGGTTAATTCCCAATTGGCAATTTGCTGACCTCGCGCACCTTGGTGGCTTGGTCGTGGGAGTTGCCACCGCCATCTTACACAGGCACTGACTTGAGCGGCTAATCCGAGTATTCCAATAATGAACGTCGCCCAACGGCTGTAATGAAACTCGCTCAGCATCTGGCGAAGTTCACGACGATTAGTTCGATCGCCTAAGGTATTAAGGCGCTGGCACCAGTCCAAACACCGGCCTGAGCCAAACCGCCGCGCAAACTCCATGGAAACGGCTGGACCATGTACGGTGCACAACTGCCCGGACGAAAATACCCCAAAGCGTATTGGCACTCGTGTGGCGGATGGACTCCCATCTTGTAAGGCAGAATGGGTAACGTCAGGAAGAAGTGAGCCGAACTGATGAGCGGCTGCAACACAGGCCCCGTTTCGTGTCCGTATCGCTCTAACTGAACCTGTTCAAAGTACAGCGGGTTGTGACAAGCACCACTGGCCTTCCATTGCACCGTGCTGGCAATGTAATCGCGACCTACCAGCGGCTCGTAGCCAGACCCACAGCGGGTTGGCAGATTCCATACCTGAGCGACGTACGTCATATCCACATCGCTCAGATCGCCAATCGGAATGTGGCGTTGACCCGACCCCGTATCCAGCACAATGTTGCCATACTGCAGGTCAATCAACCGTCCACTGGCCAACGGCTCTCCGCGATAATTTGTCCAGTCGCGTCGTAACGATTTCCTGTCAAAGTCCTTGCGAATCTCAGCCACTTTTTCTTGAACCCTTCTTTGGTCTTCCGCACTCTTGCTGGCGGATCGAAAACCGTCGCTCAATTTGGGGGAAACATCCAGACTGATGGCCGACAGCGGCTGTCCCCTGAGTAATTCTCGTTGTGCGGAACAATCGGGCAGATTCTTCTCGCGAGCACTACGCAAAATGTCTTCCAGTTCGTCGGGACTTTGCGGTGTGCTGCCATCGGATCCGACTGAATCTCGGCCTTTGCTTGGCCAGCGATTGGCGCTTGGAGGCTGCAAACGATCTGCCGGGCTGTCGTCATCGCCCAATTGAGGTGGAAAAGCAGGCAGCTCCTGTGGTGGTGCTGTTGTGACATCCGCCTCATCAGACTGCCCTTCGTCGGAATTCAGAAGTTGATTTACCAATAACTCATCATCCCGGACTAACTGTTGGGAATTTCGTGGCTGCAGAATCGACTGTTGTTGAGGCGTGGATTGTGCAATCTGGTTTGTGTGTTGGCGCTGACGGCGATCGAAGGATTGGAAGGTTACCGAATCCTGCTGACCCCACTTTAGGTCGGCTGCGGATGGCTGTGTGGATGAACGTGCGTTTGGCGTGAATTGCCCAGTCCGTGCATCGCCGGCAGTCTCGGACTGTGAACGATGGTTCTCAGCAGTCGGATAGCCCTGCCCGCCTTGATAGACAGCAGTCTGAATGTGCTGGCTTTCGATGATGGACTTTACTCCCGAAGCCGGGCGTAACGGATTGTTGGATTGTGAACTGCTGGTTTGTGAATTGACTGGCTCGGCACTTGACGTTTCAGACTCAACCGCGTCGCGGGTACGCACGCCAGTCCAACCTGCAGTAACCGGTACCGTCAGATGCTCGGCTACGGGAGCGTTGTCCACAGCTTGATCGAACGATGCACCTGGCTGTTCAATGCCGCTCGTGCGCGACACTGTTCTGGGGGAGCCTGGTGCCCTCAGCGGTGGCGACGGAGCTGGTTCGTATGACCAGAACTCGGCCCTCCGGCGTTCTGGGACAATGTTGTCGTTTGATTGGATGCTGGGTGCCGACTGGAAGTTATTGGCTGGCGAGCCTTCCGGGGGATGGAAATTGTTGTCAGGCGAACTGCGCGGTGTGGACGAGCGCCAGCGCAAGGCAACGCCCGTTCCGAGCTTCTGCGCCGGGATTGCTTGGCCGATTTGAACAGGCGCAGCCTGTACATCGGGACTGGGATGCCACTGCTGACCCGAAACCTGCACGGTTGTGGCTGGCCAGGCGAAGGCCAGGGACAAAACTGTTACGATAGCCCGACTGTGTGCCGGCTGTGGGGCTAGCAGACTAGTTAGACTCCCCGGAACCGTATTCGGGACTGTAATTGGGTGCTTCCTGCGTGATAGCAATGTCATGTGGGTGATTCTCTCTGACAGTTGCAGCGGAGATCTTGATGAACTTCGCATCCTTACGAAGTTCGTCGATATTTCGGACTCCACAGTACCCCATGCCAGCGCGTAGGCCACCGACAAGCTGGTACACAAAGTCGGCCAAGCTACCTTTGAAGGGCACCCGACCTTCGACTCCTTCGGGAACCAGCTTGAGCAGGTTTTCTTGACCCGCCTGCCGATATCGCTCGCTGGAGCCGTGCACCATTGCACCGATGGAACCCATGCCACGGTAGACCTTGAAGGTCCGACCTTGGTACAGGATGGTTCGACCCGGGCTTTCCGCCAGTCCAGCAAACAGGCCACCGATCATGACCGCACTGGCTCCGGCAGCAATCGCCTTGGTGATGTCGCCACTGTAGCGAATGCCACCGTCGGCTATCACCGGCACGCCCGTTCCTTCGGCTGCTTTGGCTGCGTTGTATATGGCGGTGATTTGTGGGACACCAACCCCGGAGATGACTCGTGTGGTGCAGATCGAACCGGGGCCGATTCCAACCTTCACCGCGTCAACTCCCGCTTCAATCAAGTCGCGACAGCCCTCAAAGGTAGCCACGTTGCCGGCTATCACATTGATTTTCCATCGCCGCTTGATCTCACGTACCGTTTCAATGACGTTGGCCGAGTGACCGTGCGCTGAATCAACCACGATGATGTCGACTCCGCGCTCGATCAATAGACCAGCTCGATCGTAATCAAACACTCCTACAGCAGCGCCTACCCGCAATCGTCCGCTCGCATCTTTGCAAGCGTTGGGGTAGCGCTTCATCATGTCGATGTCTTTGATGGTGATCAGCCCCGTCAGGTTAAAGTTATCGTCAACCAGCAAAAGCTTCTCCACCTTTTTATCCGTTAAAATCTTCTCAGCTTCCTCAAGCGTTACGGTTCCAGTGGCTGTTACCAGATTTTCTCCCGTCATCACCATTTTGACTGGAGTTTCGTCCTTTTCGAGGAACCGCAGGTCGCGGCGCGTTAGTATGCCCACCAACCTGCCGCTCTCCTGGACAATCGGAATCCCCGAGACGTTTTTGCTATCCATCAGCTCCATTGCCGCCCGAGCCGATTGATCGGGGTGCAAAGTCACCGGATCGACAATGATGCCATTGGCGGAGCGCTTGACCTTGGTAACCTCTTCACCCTGAGCTTCGATAGGCATGTTCTTGTGAACAATCCCCATGCCACCAACTTTGGCCAAGGCGATAGCCATCTCCGCCTCGGTAACCGTATCCATGGGGCTGGATAACAGGGGGGCCTTGAGCCGAATCTCGCGAGTCAAATTCGTGGCCACATCCACTTCGCTGGGCATGACTTGGCTGTATCGCGGTTCCAGCAGCACGTCATCGAAGGTGATTCCCGAATAGGCCAGCTTGTCGTCCATTTGCCAGAAAACCTCCGAGGCAGATCGCCCAATGAATGCATTGACCCAAAGGCGAATTATCCACCGATACTTGCCGCCCTGCAATCGCTGTTTGTCAGCCGCCAAGTCGACGGTTGGCAGGTATATGGGTCAGTTCCAGCAGTCCCATGGGTAGAATCTGGCGGCACCTCGAAATCATCGCGAAAGCCTCATCGAGCTTGAATTTTCAAACCATTGGCCTCGCGCCGGCCCACCCAAAGCCTGAACGGAGCTGGTTGTGACACTCGATACCCAAGCGGCACGCCCTGTCCGATTCTAAGCAATCAGCGACCGCAAGAATCCGCTCAGCACTTGCGCTCCCTTGTACAAGCTATCGGGACCGGTATTGGGAATGACCAAATCAGCGTGCTCACGACTGGGTTGAATCCATTCGTCATGCATCGGCCTAACCGTCATGCGATACTGATGTACGACAGACGCCAGTGACCGGCCACGTTGCTGAGTATCTCGCACTAGGCGGCGAAGAATTCGTTCATCTGAATTGGCCTCAATAAAGACGCGCCATTGCAAACGGCGACGTATTTCTTCGATGGCAAAAACCAAAATGCCTTCGACCAGCAAGATTCGGCGGCAAGTCACCGATTCAGTGGCCAGTTTGCGGCGATGCGTTTCAAAGCAGTACTCCGGCTGATTAATGGACTCACCGCGCACCAATTGGTCGATGTGCTTGACGTACAACCGATTGTCCACCGCATCGGGATGATCCCAGTTATGGTTATCTCGCAGCTTGGCAGGCAGCTGATCAACGTTCAAGTAGTAATGATCGTGAGGTAAAACGGTGATTTGACCGCCCACCTGGGACTCTAACAGCAAATGCACCAACGACGATTTTCCAGAACCAGTGCCACCGGCAATTCCCACAATCACGGTTTCACGATGCATAAGACAAGTATCCACCTCGAACGCGGGACTGGCGATGATGCTTAAAATCGCTTGACCGAACCAGCGGCATACGATATTACATTGAAAATTCCGGATGTTCACCCCAAATCAATTCATATTCTGAAGGAGCAGCCATGACCATTACCCGCGTCGGTACCAACGAGAAATACGCAGCAGGATGGGAAACGGCGTTTGGCAAGTCCAAGTCGAAGTCCAAGGGATCCCCTAAAAAGCAGGCATCCACTGGCAAATCGAAAGCCGCTGCCAAGCCTGTCGCAACGGCAAGTAAAACTGTATCGACCAAAAAATCTGCGGCGAAGAAAACGGCCGTGCCCAAGTCTGCCGTGAAAAAGGCAGCTAAGAAAAAAGCCAGGTAGCTGGCGGCGTCACGTTCAGCGCCCGAAACCCTACCTAGCGTCCAGGTTCCCTCGGCTTGGCGCCTGCCCGCCACAGGAACTCAGTAAGCTACCGAGCTTTCGACTGTAGCATCGCGCAGCGCGGGAAACTTCTCGCGCCAACGTCGCAGCGCTGCGACATCAACTTCGGCCTGCAGCACTTGCGGCTGCGCGTCGGCTTGAAAAAGTTGCTGGCCCATGTGGTCGAACGCGCAACTGCGCCCGTCAAACTTTAGACCTGGTTCCTCGCCACAGCGGTTTACTCCCATGCAGACCGCCTGATTCTCGATGGCCCGTGCCTGCAGCAATCGCACCCAGTGCTCGGAACGCACGGCTGGCCAGCAGGCAATCACTACCAGCAGTTCGGCACCTGCCAAGGCCGCTGGCCGAAACAGTTCGGGAAATCGCAAGTCGTAACACACAAACGGCGACACCTGAACATCGTGCCAGCGGAAAATCTGCTCGCTCGACCCCGCCGGATAGTGGTCGCCTTCACGAACTAATGAGAACGGTCGTTGCTTCTGATAACAGGCGAGCTGGCTTCCGTCCTCGGCAAAGGCCACCGCTAGGTTGCTAGCCCGACCCTCTACTATCGGTCCCACCACACCACCTAGTACTGTGGAGCGATAGGTGCTCGCCAGTTCCTTGAGTATCGCTTCGGATTCGCGCTGCTGGGATTGAGCGGTTACTTCCAGCTTCATGCTAAAGCCGGTATCGAACATCTCCGGCAGCACGATCAGCGACCCCGGCTGGATGTCACTGGCCTCCAATAGCTCGCGGACACGTCGATGATTCCGAGCCTTGTTTTCCCATAGGATATCCAGTTGTACGGCAACAATTTGCATTGAAATCCTCAGTCATCATTCACGGGCAGGCCAGATAGTTCAAACATATAGGGTGGCACCAGATCGCAGTAGAAACGTGATTGTACTTGAAACTCACCACAAGTCACCTCACCTCCGTTCTGCGACCACCGGCCCACCCCAAACATGGCATCGAGACTGTCCTTGAATCCAATGGTATGGCCTGACATCCCCACAGTCGATCATACGGTGCGATTGCGGAACCAAACCCTGAACCGCACAATTGAAGATTCTGTGCTCTACGATGATAATAGAGGCTACTATTTCGGTAACGAACAACCGGCCGGTTTCAATTCGCCCGAATAGACCTCCTGTCGCCAGCCATTTCGATGCCTGATTCAAGTTCCCTTCAGACCACCCAACCCGAATCCGCCCAGCCAGTGATGGTCGCGTCGGAAGCCGGGGATATCGAACTACTGGCACCGGCTGGTAATTGGGACTGTGCTCGCGCTGCGATCGAAAACGGTGCCGACGCAATCTATTTTGGACTGGATGTTGGCTTTAACGCTCGCGCGCGAGCCACCAACTTCCACTTGAACGATCTACCTAAGCTGATGGACACGTTGCATCGACAAGCTGTCCGTGGCTACGTCACGCTCAACACGCTCGTGTTTACAGACGAACTGCAACGTCTGGAGGACAATGTTCGGCAGTTGGCCGACGCCGGCGTGGATGCCGTCTTGGTGCAGGATTTGGGGGCGGCCCGTTTGATCCGCCAACTGTGCCCTAACTTAACTTTGCACGCTAGCACTCAGATGACGCTAACCTGCGCTGCGGCTATCCAGCAGATTCAGGAATTGGGAATCCGTCGCGTCGTGTTGGCTCGCGAATTATCGATCTCAGAAATCACTGCAATCCACGCTGCAACCTCGATGCCTCTGGAAACCTTTGTTCATGGCGCACTGTGCGTGGCCTACAGCGGACAATGCTTGACCAGCGAATCGCTCGGCGGTCGCAGTGCCAATCGTGGCCAGTGCGCTCAGGCCTGTCGATTGCCCTACGATCTGATATGCGATGGCCAGCAGCGCGATCTGGGAGCGGTCAAGTATCTGCTCAGCCCACAAGACTTGGCAGCCCACGATTGGATTCCGCAATTGCTACAGGCCGGAGTCTGCTCGCTAAAAATCGAAGGTCGATTGAAGACTGCTGAGTACGTCGCCAACGTCTGCCAACATTATCGCCGTGCACTTGACGCCGCACTAACTGGCCAACATCGGCGGCTGACCCCGACACAGAAATCCGAATTAGAGCTGAGCTTCTCACGCGGCTTTTCACCGGGTTGGCTCGATGGATGTGACCACAAGCAGTTAGTGCCGGGGCTCAGCAGCGCCAAGCGCGGAATTCTTTTGGGGACTGTCGTTAGGCAACTCAGTTCACGTCTGACAATTGATCTAGTCACGCCTCTGGCGGTGGGTGATGGAATTGTCGTCGAAGGCAATCGCTTCAGCGGCGAAGAACTAGGCGGGCGAATCTATCAGATGTGGCAAAATGGCCAGCCCACCAGCGGTGCCGCCTCAGGCCAAGTGCAGATCGCTATGCAGCACGGGGTGCTGGAGAAGGCTGAGGTTTCTTCAGGAACGCGTGTCTTCAAGACCGATGATCCGCAACTGACCAAACGTCTGCGACAGAGCTTCCAAACGGCCGATCCGGTCAAGCGGGTGCCGGTTGATATCCACGTACGAGTGGCCGTTGGCCAGCCCATCCAGTTGACCGCCCAGATGCTCCAGCCCGTAGCACCAGACCAACAACGGCCACTCAGCCCGGTGACGCTGACCAGCGATTTCCTGCCCGCAGAGGCACGCAATCGACCACTAGACCACGCGATGCTTCAGCAACAGCTTGGGCGGCTAGGGGGAACCGTGTACACTCTGCGCTGGCTGACTGCGGAGTTCATCGGTCAGCCCATGGTGCCACTGAGTATCCTCGGACAATTGCGGCGACAGTTGATCGAGGGTCTAGATGCCGCCAACGTTACTCGGCCTCTGGCGTGCGACGATCAACCGGTCGCGCTGCGCATGTTGGATCGACGGGGATCGACGACCGGTCCGCCAACTGCCAGCAAGATTCCACCTGCCCCGGTTACGCTGCGAATTCTGTGCCGATCGCTATCGCAATTGGAGCAGGTGCTGTCGCTTGGTACCCGGTCGGTGATCGCTGATTTTCATGATTTGCGACAATATCGACAGGCAATTCAAATGGCACGACAGTCCGGTGCCGACATCGAACTGGCCACGTTGCGCATTCACAAGCCAGGAGAAGATGGCCTGCTGCACGCACTCCGCAAGCACTGTCAGCCGACCGATGCAACTGACGCGCCGTCGGGCGACTCCACGACTCGCGTCGGTTGGCTGGCTCGCAACCTGGCTGCGGTGCGCTACTGCCGTCAGCACGGCATTCCATTCGCGACCGACTTTTCCCTGAACGTTACGAATCCCTTGACTTTAGACCAACTTCGTCAGTGGGGAGCCGGTCGCATCACCGCCTCGTATGATTTGAATCGCGATCAATTGTTGGAGCTGACTGCGGCTTGCGACTCGGAACTTTTGGAAGTCGTGATTCACCAACACATGCCGATGTTCCACATGGAGCACTGTGTGTTTTGCAGCGTACTTAGCCCTGGCAAAAACAAGAGCGATTGTGGTCGCCCGTGCGATCGGCATGACGTCCAGTTGCGGGATCGCGTGGGTGTCGAGCACGTTCTGCATGCCGACATTGGCTGCCGCAACACGCTCTACAATGCAGTGGCACAAAGCGGCGCAGAAGCGGTGGCCCGCCTTCGAGCATTAGGCGTTCGGCACTTTCGCGTCGAACTTTTGCGAGATAGTTCGCTGCAGCACACCCAGAGACTGGTACAACTGTACCAGCAGTTAGTCGATGGACAGGTTGATGGCTCACAGGTCTGGCGCGAGCTGCAGGCGGACAACCGCATCGGAGTCACGCGAGGTACGCTCGAACAACCTCGCAATCCGCTAGCAATCCTTTAAAGACAATTTGGTTAGCATCAAGACTGCAACTACCGTCGCCAACCGGTGGTCTTGATAGGCATCCAACTACGGGCGACGGTAGCAACGCTCAATTGGCGAACTTGGCTGGCCTTAGCCCCGGCGACCTAGGGCTTGATCACGGCTTCCCTGAGCATATCGCGAAAGCCCTGGGCGATTTTCTCGCACAGTTCGGCTGGTCCGGTTGCCTTGACGAAAAACATTCCCGACGATTTGGTGGGAATGATTCCGCCGATCAATTGGTAGCCATCTTTTTTCGCTGCGGCACGGCCATCGCCCATCATGTCCCCAGCGTATGTTCCGGTAATGGTCACCATGTGCAGCTTATGAACGCCAACCTCCAGCTCCTCGACGATGGCCACATCCTTGGTAATTCTGCCGTCCGGCTGAGTGAACTGGCCGTACCAACGATCCAAATTCCCCTGCAATCCGCCGCCTGAGGCCATAACCGTGATGCGCACCGACGGGTCGTCAGGCTTGGCATCAGCGGGGAAGCGAAATTCATATTGGATCATATTGGGAAATCGCGGTTGCACCTGCTTCCACTGGCTGGGTGCCATCAGTATCAGCTTGCCGTCAGCCAGGGTCATTTTGACTGGCTGAGCCGCTTGCTTTTCAGCAGGCTTGTCCTCTGCCACGCAGGTTGACGCCACCGGCACAATGCCCCACACCACAGCTAACAAACTTATCGTTACGCACCGTCGCAGGCCACTCATTGAAATCACTCCGCAACAAAAGGGGGATCGCATCCATCATCAACATTACCGACGCCCTGCAGCCAACTATGAATGTAGCTTGGCATCGAACCGACCGGACATCGCACAAGTTCCGTTCATCATCTATTACAGCTGGCTGCAAAGCAAGTCCCTGCACGCGTTGGCGATGCTGTGAGTGGCGTCTCACAACGCCGAACATTGACAGCTAATTAGGGATCAGACTTTGGGAAACAGACCACTCATAGGAACTTCGCGATGAGCGCGCACAGGTCGACGGTGCGGCAGCTGTAGCCCCATTCGTTGTCGTACCAACTTATAATCTTGGCGAGTTTGCCTTTGTCGCCCAAGACTTGAGTAAAATCGGCAGCAAAGATTGAGCTGTGCGGATCGTGGATGATGTCGGTGCTGACGATGGGGTCTTCGGTGTAGTCCAGGATGCCTTTGAGTGGCCCCTCGGCCGCTGCTTTCATGGCGGAATTGATGTCTTGTACAGTAACTTCCTTCTTCAAATTCACGGTCAAATCTACAACGCTGCCGGTTGGCACGGGGACGCGCATAGCGATACCGGTCAGCTTGCCCTTGAGTTCGGGCAATACCAGTCCGACGGCTTTAGCAGCACCGGTCGAGCTGGGAATAATATTCTGTGCGGCACCGCGAGCCCGATAGGCATCGCTGTGAGGCAGATCATGCACGCGCTGGTCGTTGGTATACGCGTGAACGGTGGTCATCAATCCAGATTCAATGCCAAATGATTCGTGCAACACCTTGGCAACCGGTGCCAAGCAGTTTGTCGTGCAACTGGCATTGGAAACACACTTCATGTCGGCAGTCAGCTTGTCGTGATTGACTCCGATCACGCAGGTCAGGTCGGCACCGTCTTTGGCAGGAGCACTCAGCACCACGCGTTTGGCACCAGCCGTAAGATGCGTGTCGTAGCCCGGTTTGCCACCTTCGGTTCGTCCGGTAAAGATCCCGGTACTTTCAATGGCAATGTCCACGCCCAAATCTTTCCAAGGCAATTGAGTGGGGTCTTTGACCGACAAGGCCCGAATGGTCTTCCCATTGACAATCAAGTTACCATCTTTGGCTTCGACAGTGCCGGGAAAACGCCCGTGAATCGAGTCATACTTGAGCAGCGTGCGCATCATTTCCAGGTCGGTTAAGTCGTTGACAGCCACTACCTCGAACTCTTTGTTGCGAGCGATCAAATTGCGAAAAGTTAGCCGTCCGATGCGACCGAATCCGTTAATTGCAACGCGAGTTACCACCGTAATTGTCTCCGTGAAATAATGATGAACAGTAAGCTGTCGTAACGTTAGAGTTGGGGCACGATTATACTGGCAGGCCACTGGGCAGCAACGACTGCTGGAAGGTGGCCGAGCGCAACTTGCAATTCAGGACTCTATGGAGCGCGAGGTGCCATAGTCGCCCCATTAAGGCAGATGCATGACCATAACATACTCAGCAGCTTCACTATCCTTCAAGGCACTTTACCCGCATGACCGGTCTACCCCAATGGAAACTACCGCGTGGCGTATATCGAGGAACATGGGACTACCTGCAATCGCAGTCGATTGCCCAGGACTACGACACGAAATTGGCTGACAGCAAACTGCTGCTTTTGGACCAGCAGTTCATCCAGCGATTCTTACCTCCTGTAGAACCGGGAAAGCCCCCACCGCTGGTTGCAGATTTAGGCTGTGGCACCGGTCGCATTTCGCGACTGCTGTCGCCGCTGGGATATCGCATGCTGAACGTGGACCTGAGCGCGGCCATGTTGGAACAGTTAAAGCGGCAGTGCCAGCATCCGCATCTAAACGAGTGCCTGCAAGCCAATCTGGTTGAATTGGACCTCATCACACCAGCTTCTGTGTCGATGGCTGTATGTCTGTTTAGCACTATCGGGATGATCCATGGTCGCAAGAATCGACAGCAGTTCTTGACCAGACTTCACAGTTCGCTGACGCCCGGCGCACCGCTGGTGTTACATGTTCACAATCGCTACCACAGCTTGTGGCACCCACGGGGACCGTCATGGCTGCTGAGCACGTGGCTGCGGAGTCACTGGAACAGCGGCTGGGAATTTGGCGATCGTGTGTTTGCCGATCAAGGTTTGCCGGCCATGTTTTTGCACATTTACAGTCGCCGCGAGTTGTTGCAAGACTTGCACGTTGCCGGATTCGATACCATCGAGTTATTTCCGATTAATCCGCCCGGCGATGCCATCGTGCGCCGCAGGCTGCTGACTGGCTTAACTGCCGGCGGCTACTTCGCAGTGGCTCGATCCCGCATGGTATGCGGCTAACGATACGGCCATCTAGCCACCGTCGCCAGGTGGCGGTGAAATCACATCTCGCAGGTCTTCGTGTTTGTACGAGCGCCTGTCAAGGTTTGCGACCGCAGCACACGAAGTAATGTCCCGACGGAAAAATATCGACATCTTCCAGCAGCGACGGAAAGCTCGATTCATACCAGGCGGGCGATTTGGTGACAACCAGTAGCGCTCCACCTGGGCGCAGCCAACGCAGACTGACTTCCACGAAATGCTGGGCGATGCTGTGGTCTCCGTAATAGGGTGGATTGGCCAATGCCACATCGACGGGACCGGACAGTTCCAAGTTTCCATCGGCGTTGTGATGAGCCACGATATTCGTCAATCCGTTCAGCTCCGCTGATTGCTGCAGACACTCGATCGAACGAGCATTGGAATCCACTGCATGAACCTGTCCATCAGTTTGCGCGGCGGCGAACAGAGAAAGCGTACCGGAGCCGCAGCCCATGTCCAATACATGATCGTGAGCGTCAATATCCACGGATCGCAGCAACTGTCGAGCACCGTCATCAACGCGGCGATGGGCGAACACGCCTGGGCGACTGACCGCTTCTAAGAAACGGTCATGGCAACGGAAGCTGAATTTGGCTTGAAAGCATCGAAGCTTCCGAGGAGGCCCGCTGTTTTTTCCCCAGTAGACACATCCCTCATCCGCGCGATGACAACTGACCTTGCGAAACAGCGCCTGCATCTGCTCGTGAACCCAACGATCCGCCGGATGATCGACTGACATGACCAGTGTGCCCTGCTCGGTCAATCGCAACACGGCTTGCTGCATCAAATCGCGTGTCAGCTCAGCTTCGCTACGCTTGAGCACTGGCATAGCAATCACATCGAAGCGGTCGTCGGGCAAATCTGCGGAACAACACACTTCGATTGCAGAATCCAAATCCTGCCGAGCGGCACTGGCCGCAAACAGATCCAGATACCAAGCCGTCACCTTCGAAAACTGGCAACTGCCCCACAAGTGCGTCGCTACCTGTGCGCGACCCGGTGAAATCACGAGCCCGGAGTTTCCCGCGAGTTGCGGAAGATGATCGATCATCAATTGTTCAGTCGCTAGCGCATCCAGGCGAATCATGATGATTTCATCCGCTTTCCGGCCAAGTTGAGCAAGTCGCCAGCGCCGCCAGGGTTTGCGGCAGGGTATTGAAGCTACAAACGCGGCTTGGGCAGCGCGATTGGCGGCGAGAACGTATCGACACCCTTGATTTTCAATTTCC
This sequence comes from Pirellulaceae bacterium, assembly GCA_019636385.1. NCBI lineage: Bacteria > Pseudomonadati > Planctomycetota > Planctomycetia > Pirellulales > Pirellulaceae > Pirellulaceae bacterium. The sequence goes on from JAHBXT010000001.1 coordinate 422,322, forward strand.
GCGCGTAGACACTTTGACCATCGGCGGCGTAGAGCATGTCGCGCAGTGGACCGCCGATGACGAGGCCGGTGATGGGTAACGTCGACGGCTTGGACAGAATCAGATGCACGCGCCCCAGTTGATCCAACACCTGAATTCCTAGGGAACTAGCCACATACAATCGCCCTTGGTCGTCGGTGGCCAAAGCCGTCACTCCGCTGGAAGACTCCAGGTAGGGCACATGCAGATATCCGTATCGTTGACGATGCTGCAGCGAAAAGTCGTCGGCAATTTGAAAATGCAATGTCCATGGTTCTTTAGGAAGGGCCACGTGCATGAAGGCTTGATCGGCCGTGGGAATCATGGCGGCTGGTCGATCAACTAGGTTGACCGCTTCGCGAACTTGCCCAGCATAGGTGCTCCAAAACAGCTTGTTGTTCGTCTCCTCGCTGAAATAAAACCCCTCGGGCAGCGTGACAAGGCGATGGCAAGGATGGTCTGGAATCACCACAGTCTCAGCACCTGTGACATCCAGCCGCAAAACCTGCTTGTTGTCTTTGGCACAATACAAGTTCTCGTCAGGCCCAAACCGCATCGATGAAATACGCCCAGAAAACTCTTTAAATACGCGCGTCTTTTGATCCTCGCTCAGTCGATAAATGCGTCCTGCGCGAGAGTCGCTGAAGTACACCACTCCCACAGCATTGCAAGTGACGGTATCGATCGACTCATGGCTGGTGCTGACCTGTTGCCAGGTCGAGCCGGGGATCATGATGTCGGTTAACAAAGGCTGTGCCGCATTGGGAGCCACCGCGATTGGTTGGGGAAAATCGCGCCACAGCCAGCGCAGCGCGTCGGGCATGATCTGCTTGGCGTGCTTCGAATCGTGGCCGCCGTCGCCCCAACTATGATGCACATCATAACCTGCCCATTGCAGCGCAGATAACATCGACTGATTGGCCAGCCACCAGTCGCCAGCATAAATGTTCAAGTCGCGACTACCGCCCTGCAAAAAAATTCTTAGCGGTTTCTGCTCCGTCTTGCGCACCAACACCGGAAATTCATGGCCACCGCGAAGACCAACATAGGTACCGATCGTGCTAAGCACTCGGCGAAATGCATCGGGGCGTTCCCAGGCCGCGTTAAAAGCGCAAATGGCTCCGGAACTGGCTCCGGCAATAGCACGATGGTTCGGATCAGAACTTAAGTTATAGCGCGCGGCGACCTCAGGCAATAATTCTTCTAGTAGAAACCGCGCGTACCTGTCACCCAACGAATCGTACTCGAAGCTGCGGTTGAAACGCGGTTGAGTTTCGGGCTTGGAGCTGGCGACGACCCCCGGAGAAACGAAAATACCAACTGTAACTGGCACTTCACCAGCATGAATCAATTCGTCCAGGACCGCTGGCAAATTCCATTGGCTGGCTTGGGCCATTCCATCCTGGACGACCATCGTACATGCCGGCTTGTCGGCAGCGTATGCTGCCGGAACGTAGATCCAATAGTCACGTTGAGTACCCGGGAAGATTTTACTTGCCAAGCTATACGGGCCGTCGATCTTTCCTGCGGGTGGGTCCGATCGCTGGGTGGCATCCGTCTGCTCCTCTGCGGGTTCAGCACCGACCGAAGAGTCGCTTGTCTGCGCCCGGACTGATGGGCCTAATACCACCAGAAACAGTGCCAATCCGACTGTAACGCTGGGGGATCGAAATGCTCGGAGAAACTGCAGCATTGGTAATTTCGGGGGAGCAGGTGTGTAAGTTGATAAGTTGATTTTGCTATCCAGCACCAGGCCCGTCGGCAGCCCAGTCCGGCAAGGCATTCTAAACCAATGCCTCCTTGGGAAAACCCCCAACTTCACGTGGTGCAATGGGCTCGAACACTAGGAATATACATAGCAGTGATAAATGGTCGTCACGCACAATCGGCAAATCCGATCCAACAACCCCCAGCACCCGGACCTTCGAAAGTCTCCGCCAGATCGCCTTGATTGCACAAATTGCAGCTTCCAATTATGGTATAGAGCTGATTAATTGCACATCAAGCGACTGTTTTCCAAGCCAGGATCTACCATGCTTACTCCAATTCGTCGCTTTGTATCATTTGCTGTAATACTGGGAGGTTGTGCACTGTCCGCCCCAGCTCTGGGACAATTGTATCGACCCTACATCGGCTACGACGACTTAGTGGCCGAATATGGCGTGTCACTTGCAACTGGAGCTGGAATTCGGGTGTTTATGCCTGAAGGACCAACGGGTGATGGGAGTTATATGCCCAACACGGGGCTGGCCGAGTTCACAGGCAAGACTTTTACCAACGGAACCATACCGGCCGTGTTAACATTCTCCAATCATGCCATTGCGGTTGGCCGCTACATGTACGGGAATGCGACCAGCGTGGCTTCAGGAATTACCGATATCACGGGGGCGTCGGCGGTCGATTTTATCGATCGCTACACGGGCTTTGTGTCGGGTGGAAATCCAATTGCTCAGGGGTTCCATGTCAGCAACCACAGTTATGTTTACGGTGTCGGCAATGCTGCCGCCAAGACGGACCTCTTGCGACGCTTCGATTACATTGTCAATCGCGACGACACCGTAGCTGTGGTCGGGGCCAACAATGGTGCCTCAAATACCGCGCCCGATCTATGGACGCACAGCTACAACGCCATCAAAGTTGGCCGCAGTGACGGCCTGCACTCTTTTGGCAGTACCAGCGTTTACGGCGCTGGCCGTACGATCCCGGAAATTGTGGTGCCCATTCAGCATGACGGTGCGACATTCAATAGATCCAGTTTCGCAACCGGCGTTGTTTCTGCCTCAGCGGCAGTGCTCAAAGAAAAAGCTGGGTTTGATGGCTTTGGTAATTCACTTCACGGTGGCCGCAATCAGACGGTGCGTGCCCTGCTGTATGCGGGAGCTACCAAAGATGAGTTTCCTGGATGGAGCAAGACCAGCAGCCAGCCGATCGATGGCGTATACGGATTCGGCGAGCTGAATCTTTACAATAGTTACAAGATGCTTGACGCAGGTGAGCAAGAGGGTTTTACGAATCCGCTCACTCCCACAGCCAACATCGACAAACGAGGCTGGGATTTTGGCAACTTTACTGGCAGTGACTTGCACTTTAACTTTGAAGTTGCGGCTAACGAGCAAATCACGGAGCTATCGGCCGTGCTGGCATGGAACGTGAATGTTACCGACACGAACCCCAGCCCCGGCGTATTTACTCCTACGCACACTCTAGCCAATCTGGACCTGGGACTTTACGACTCCAGCGGTTCCTTTTTAGGTTCGCTGCTGCAATCTAGCGTCAGTACGCTGTACAACTTTGAACATATCTATATCAACAGCCCTTTGGGTGCCGGCAATTATACGTTTCGCATCACCGGAGACATGCCGGTTGACTATGGGTTTGCCTGGCGGATGCACGCCGTCATGGTGCCAGAGCCATCCAGTTTGTTTTCAGGACTGATGGTAACTGGAATACTGGTTCTTCGTCGCCGGCCAAAGGCAGTGGTCGTCTAACCAAGGCTAGTCCTTGGTGTCACGGAGATTGAGTTGCGACTGTGTACTTCTGTGCTAACTGCTGGAATTCGGCCAGTTGCTGTTGGGCCCAAGCTGGGTTACTTCCACGCAGCTGCTGCATGAGTTGCACCACCTGCCCAGCCACCTGCTGACTAGCGTTCGCATCCAGCAGCAGACATCGTGTACGACGAGCTAAGACATCTTCAAGCGTTTCTGCCATTTCCTGCTGGACAGCTTGCTGTACATCCCAGGCGGTTATTGGCAATTGCGGATGCAGTTTTCGAGCGGCCGCTTCAGACTTCCCCTGCGACTGACTAACATCATCGCCACCGATCAGCGTCAGCGGTTGCTCGCTTTTGGGGGGCAATCCGCCAACTTGAATGGCCAACTTCAACGCATCACGCCCCATTTTACGAAATGTAGTCCACTTGCCGCCAATGATTGAAATCAATCCGCTGGATGACACGACGATTTCATGCTCGCGAGACAATTGTGCCGTAGAGGCTTGATTGGACTTGCCCAACAGCGGCCTGAGTCCACTGAAGACCGACAATACGTCTCGACGGCTTGGACGGATCGCTAAATAGCGGCTGACATGTTCCAGTAGATAGTCAATCTCATACTCGGTAGCCAGTGGTTCAATGTCAATTGAGTCGGTGGCGATATCCGTCGTGCCCAATAAGGTACGATTTTGCCATGGGATGGCAAACAACACACGACCATCGTCGGTGTGGGGGATCATCAATGCACGTCCACTCGACAAAAACTTTGCAGGCAGTACCAAATGCGTTCCTCGGCTGGGAGAAATGCGAATTGCATGTTCGCTCTGGCCCACCGACCGCTCGCAGCGACTGACCTGCTCGGCAAATACGCCTGTGGCATTGATGACCACTCGAGCAATTACTTCGGTTTGTTGGCTGGTCAATGTATCTTGAAATCGAACGATGCGACGTCGATCTGACTGCCGCGAGTCGATCGACACGACTCGTGCATAATTCAGTACCGCACAGTTGCGATTGGCTACCACAGTCCGAGCGACACACAGCGCCAATCGGGCATCGTCAAATTGGCCATCGCAAAATTCGACTCCGCCTCGCAGGCCGTCAGTTTGGAGATTTGGCAGCAGGGTTGCTACTTGTCGTCGCGACAGGCACTTGGCGGGTTGCATATTGCGTTTGCCGGCCAGCCAATCGTAAACCTTCAGTCCGGCGTAGTAATACCACCGCGAACCCAACCGATAACTGGGGATCACTATGTGTAACGGCCAGACCAACGACCGCGCCGATTGCAGCAGGTACTCGCGTTCGTGTAGCGCAGAACGCACCATTCCCAGTTGTCCTTGACGCAAATAGCGAACGCCACCATGAATCAACTTTGTCGATCGACTGGACGTACCTTGAGCGAAATCGTGAGCTTCCAAGACCAACGTGCGATAGCCTGCAGCCGCAGCATTCCAGGCCACTCCCAGTCCAGTAGCACCTCCGCCGATGACCAACACATCCCAATCTTGTGGACTGTCGCTGATCCGCTGCAACATTTCTTGTCGATTCATTGCTCAGTCCCTGATTAGCCAGCGTAACAATTGCTCTAGCGACCATGTGTTCAACACTTGGCGGCGCAGCAATCCAGCTCGACGCGCTTGCGTGACACCGTAGCGCATCGCCGAGAGTCCGTCTATCGAATGGGCGTCGGTGTTGATGGTGATTGGAATGCCGCGAGCTGCTGCTTGAATCAAGAGTGGCTCGGACAGGTCTAGCCGATAGGGACTCGCGTTTAATTCCAAACTCTTTGTGTGCTCTGCGGCCGCCTGGAACACGGCTTGCATATCAACTGCGTAAGGCGGGCGCGACCCCAGTAATCTGCCCGTCGGATGTGCGATGGCATCCACATGTGGATTCTGCAGCGCGCCCACAATCCGGTCAGTAATCTGCTGGCGCGATTGCTTCTGTCCATAATGTACGCTGGCCACAACCCAATCGGCCTGCGCCAACACCTCGTCGATAATGTCCAGTGGTCCCGCCTCCAAAATGTCGCACTCGACACCCTTCAGAATTCGAAATTGGTCTCGCCAAGTTACATTGAGCGCGTCGATTTCAGCCCACTGTTCCAACAAGCGCTGTTCGTTCAGGCCACGCGCCATGCTGACGCGCTGCGAGTGATCGGTGATCGCGATGTACCGCAACCCACGCGACCGCGCCGCCTCAGCCATGTGCTCGATCGATGCGCTGCCATCGGTAGCCCAGGTATGCATATGCAGATCGGCAATAATATCGACAGGCTCAATCAGTTCTGGAAATCGCCCGGGCTGCTCAGCCCAGCTCAGCTCTTGCCGACCTTCGCGCAGCTCGGGTGGAATCCAGCACAGACCCAGCCGCGCGTACAACTCCTCTTCCGTGCGGCCCGAACTCACATTTTGAGAATTGTCTAACGACGACACACCATATTCATTCACCGACAAGCCCAACTTGCGCGCCCGGGAGCGCACGGCGACATTGTGTTCTTTGGAGCCGGTGAAATATTGCAGTGCTGCGCCAAACGATTCGGCGGGCACGACGCGCAGGTCGACTTGGAATTGCGCGTCGATGCGGATCGACAGCTTGGTAGCACCACGAGCAATCGTGCTGACTCGTCCAGGAAACGATTCCAATCGATCCATGACGGCATCTGGCTGGCAACTGACAACTAAGATATCCAAATCACCTACGGTCTCTCGGCCACGGCGATAGCTGCCGGCAAACTCCAGTTGCTGAATCTCGGCACAAGATTGCAAGTGTTCACGCAGTCGCTGAACAATCCGCTCGACCTGATCGATGCGCAATCGCACAGCCACTTCGGCAGCAATCGCCAGCCCAGCCAGTATTTGCTGCTCGGAGCGAGCCGCAAAGCCCTTGAGAGACTGCACGCGATGTTCCTGACACGCCTGACGCAGGTCGTCCAGTGACTGAAGATTCAGCTCGCGCAGCAGCACCAGCGCCTTCTTGGCACCCAAACCGGGAATGCGCGTCATCTGCACAAGCACTTCAGGCGTATCGGCGCGAAGCTGTTCGAGTTGCGGCAGTTTGCCGGTGGTCACCAGCGTTCGACATTTTTCGGCCAGCGTATCACCGATGCCGGCGATGGACTGGAGATCGGTCGTGGGATCGCTCACAATCTCGCACACAGGCCGCGTCAGTTCACTGATCACTTTGGCACCGTTGCGGTAGGCGCGAACGCGAAACGCATTTTCGCCGCGCAGCTCCAATAGGTCTGCCAGCTCTTCAAAGACATGGGCGATTTCTGCGTTGTTCATAGCCACAGCTTGCTGGACTCGGATTGCAGTTCAGCAATCAGTGTACTGCCAAGTGCCGCCTCACACTACCGCTGAACTCCGTCAGGGTTGGTGCGGGCGAATTCGACGTTGCCAGCCTCTTGGGCTTTGTTGAGCAGCATGCTTCGCACAGCTAATAGCTGCTGACTATTCTGCTCCGTCTGTCGCCGCGCATTTTCCAGCAAGCCATCGAGCGTAGCGTACAGTCGTTCGACCTCACTCTCCAGATAGCTGTGGATGCGGGCTACCTGCTGTTGTCGTTCTTGCTGCAGGCGATGTTGCCATTGGGATTGAATCACTCTCTGGAGCCACTCAGGCAACTGTGTATCCGCAATATTCCAAGTGGGAGCCGCCCAGGTGCCTCCAACCAGCAGCTCGATGGGCGCCAGAGCTATCCCTTGTTGATGCGCTTTTTCCAGTTCGAGAGCCACGGCCTGGGCCAACTGTTGATCGCTGTCGGTCAAGAATGGCAATAGTTCGACATCGACCTGCAATCGCCCCGACAATAACTGGCCATCGCTGGTCAACGTCCACTGAGCTCTATCCAGCTGAATCTCTTGATTGATCCAGTCTGTCCACTGAATTGGCTTGAGGTTGGTCGAGCAGATTTCCATTTGAATGTCAACAGGCTGCTGATGGTCGTCCAACGACTTCCACTGCCTGGGTTCTGCATGAACTCGCACTACATACCGCTGGGCTTCAAAAGCATAACGGAAGCTGGCGCTGGGCGGTGCAGCGCCAACGACTCCGGGCGACAGACTGCACCGCGATTGCAGTAAGAAAGGAGACTTCAGGTCTGCGCTGCGAAACAGACCTTGCGCCATCACGTGATGCAGGTTGATCGTATGCTCTCGAACCGTACGGTAGTCCTGATCGTACTTCGGTCCAGGATCGACGAGCGTCGCACGACAGAGCAGATCGGCCACCTCGCCGAAGGCTTTGAAACGCTTGAGGATTCGGCCACCGGCCAATTGAATCAATCCGTCTGCAATCTGCTGTTGGGCTACCAGATCTGCGGGATTTTCCACTGGCGATGATTCAGGCTGTTGCATTTGCTGCTTGACAACATCTTCAATTTGCTGGAATTTGTCGTCGATTAGCCCCTCGATGGTGGCGTACTGAGCAGTGACCTCTTGTTCTTGACGCATCAGTTCATCCATGCGGCCCAGGCGTTCGGTTAGCTCCTCTGCACGCCGCAACGGGTTATCCAGCAATTCGCTGTCAGAGTTCAACTGGCTGGCTTGTAAGGCGATTTGACGGGCGCTGCCCAGCCACGAATTCATTTGCGATTGGCATTGATTGGTAAACGAATCGACTTTTAGCAGTCCGTCCAGATGTTGTCGTAGATCCTGCCACTGCAAATCGCCAAAGCGCTGGTTTAAGTGCTGTCGCCACACAGAGGCTTCCTCAGCGGCGAGCAGACGGTTGTCGGTGGCAGCCAATTGTTGCGACTCGGGCATGGTGTCCAAATGGAGTCGCGAGTGTTGCAGTAGCGTCTTGGGAATGGACCACTGCTTGTCCAGCAATGGCTCCACGTCCACCACCAACCAGGCACTGTCGGCCGACAATCCAATCGACCGGCTGCCATACGTTGAGCCCCATTCGAACTGTCGCGCCTGGACAATGGTCGTGCCATCGTCCAGTTGATTACCTAGGAAATTCAGCTCCTGGATTCGCAAGTTGGGATGCAGCTTGCTGGCGATGATTGCCTGGTCGATCCAGGTCCGCAGGGGACGGAAAATCAACGCAATCGCCAACACCAGCAGGCAATTAAATCCCCACAGCATCCTCCGCGAACTGATCAACATGCTGACTTAGACCTTTTCCTTTAATGTCTGCAAATGGTTCAGCAGGTGTCGCAACGCTTCTTCATGGCGAATCTCTACATTGCGAGTTGCAACTTCGTGCGCCGCCGAAACGCTGCTCTGTGTGGTCACCGTGCCGATCGCACGCTTGGGAGCCGGAGGCACAATTACGGGAACATGGGCAGTTGGGGAACTAACGGACTGGTTGGTTGTCATGGATGTTGGAATGGATACAGTTTCGAGATGGGGCTGAACATTGGGTGCGGCACTGGCTGCACCACGATGATCTGTGCGATGGAGGAACGATATCTTTGTGTCATAAGCTTCAAACGCCAACGATCCAGGGGCGCGTGGTTGCCAAGTACTGAAACGTTGATTGACCTCGTCCACGCTTGGTGGTGTCGCTGCGTTTGAATTATCCAACTGCGATCGGTCCGCAGGAGCGGAAGATAGCGTCGTTGACTGGGGCGGAACGGCTTGTTCGGGTTCAGACTGCGCGCATGCTGCTTGGTCCGCAGATGGACTGGTACTGGCTGTTTCATCGTCGTAGATCGCTAGGATCTCGTCGATTAATTGGGCGGCCCGAGTAGCACGGGCCAACACGGCGTCGGTACCCAGGCTGCTGGAGTGTTCAGACAAGGCCTGTTCCAACAGCTCTTCCAAGGCTTGAATCGAGTCAATGGTTGGCGCTGCCGCCGGTGCCGGCTGGACCTGAGTATTCAGTCCTGCTGCCAACGGACGCGGCGACACATCTGGCGCAATCTGCGGTGGACGCAGCTGGGCATCTTGGCTCGCCGCAACCCTCACGGGCAGGCTAGAATCAGCCCCTGGAGCGACCAGTTGCAGTTGAACTTGCGGTTGTATTGGTCGTGGCGTTGGTTGCGGCTGCGACCGACGTTGCATTTCAAATTGCTTGGCTAACTCGATGGCTTGTAACTGAATCATCCAGCGCTGTACCATCCAGTAGATCGGCGGCATAGCGACGGCAGAGATCGCCAGCGCTCCACTGGTTACCGTATGATGCAGCCGCAACCATGGAATCAGCGGCAGCCCGTCCAACTGCTGAACCCAACGACTGATGAGGACCGTCTGCATCAGCATGTGCCCGATCTGGCCTTGCCACGGTTGCAGCCAGGCCGCGATCACGCTGGTAATGAACACTCCAACCACGCACACCGTCGCATGAATGGGCAGACAAAACAGTACACACAAACCAAGTGGAAATAATAACCCTGATTTAGGCAGCAGCCCACAGGCGCAACCCAATGCTGCAGCTAAGGCAACTTGCCTAGGCCGATGATGGCTGGATGTCCGTTGAAGCAACGCGACCAGCGCCTCACCTATCAGTCTCTTTTTCCAGTCGCTCACAATTTCCGGTTACTCAACTTCTGCGTGTCGTCGCTCAACATGCCCAGTCACGCTTGCAGTATGGACTGTATCAACTTGATCGAATTTGCAGCTTCAGACATTTAACAAAAACGAGTGTCAGCGACTGCCTGGCAGGTAACGCAACTCGCTGGTCTTCCCAGTGCCCCCAAACTACGACCCAGTACTTAGCTAGCATGGCTGTATGCCTGCAATCAGCTGGTGCTATTGCCCTGGATGTTCGGTGGCTAGGTTGGCTATAAGCCAGAGTCAATCCCTGCGTTCTTTGTCAGGGCTTGCAGTGTCGTTACCCTGAAAGTTGGGGATCTCACCACCAGCCATTTGAAGGTTTGTTAGTGGTTGGCCAATTAGCCCATCACATCGCAGAACGTCTTGGATCGCAAACCGCTGGATGGCGGCTGCGCCGGCGCTGCGCGCTGTTAACATGGTTGTTGTTGGCTGTGTTAAGCGACTGGCGCATGGCGCGGGCGCAGATTGCGCTACCCACGATTGATCCTGCGTTTCAAATCGAAGTCGTGGCCGATGAAGTTGCCAAAGAGCGGCGGGGCGAATACGACGTACTCGCCTTCAGCGGTGGTTGCAAATTGACTCAAGGCGGCCTGACGGCAGGCGCCGATGAAATCGTGCTGTGGATCGAGCGACAACTGGCCGATGAGCCGCAACAGCCGGGAAAAATTATCTGCTATTTGAAAGGCTCCATGCGGCTGGATTGGTCCGAAGGTCAATCATTGCGAGACGAGCAATGGATGGGGCGACTCTACAGTCTGTATCCGGTTCGCTACCAAGCCCAGCGCGACGTGCGACGATTCGACATTCCCAACTTGGATTGGAGTCGCGAGCCATCGAGGTTCGGTGCAGTGCAGCTCGCGCAATTCTCGCACCCGCTCCCGGCTCCGGCCACCACCAGCGGCGGCGGGTTACCTCCACTGCCTACAACTAGCCTGCTGAACCAGCCGACCAAAACACCGGTGGTCGTGGGCAATAGCACTCCCGTCCCGCCATCCAGCAATATCCCCAGCGCGGCGGGCGCGATCCCGTGGAATCCGACAACCGGCGGGGGAACTGTTGGCCGAGTGGAGTTGCCCAGCGTGGGGCTCGTGCTGCCCGAAGACGGCAGCGCACCCTATCCAGCCGTCTCACCACAACCCCCTGAACCGATCGCAATCGGTATGCCAGCTCCGCAACTGCTGATGTCACCGCAGATTCCACCGAACAATCCGTTTGCAGCTAAGAGTGTTCAGTTCTCACAGCGCAACTCAAATTCACGCATCGAATTCAAACCGGACCCGGCTACAGGCCAAACCGTGGCCGAAGTTCGCGGTGGGTTCAAGTTGGTCGTGGCCGGCATTCAGGTTGCCCAGCCCGATGGAAGCCTGATGGATTTTGGCACAATTTCGCTTGAAGCTGACAACGCTGTCGTCTGGCTGCATAGTCAAGGTGAAGGCAGCCCTTTCAGCAACTTGGTCAGTACTCCCGAGCATCCCATCGAGCTGTACCTGGATGGCAACATTGTCTTCAATCAAGGCAATCGGGTGATCTATGCCGATCGCATGTACTACAACGTCTCCAGTGAATACGGCACGGTTCTGGCGGCGGAAATGCTGACGCCGGTACCTCAATATCAGGGTTTGTTGCGACTGAAGGCAGATGTGTTGCAGCAACAAGATCGGCGCAACTTTCGGGCTTATGGAGCAGCCATCACCAGCAGCCGCTTGGGGCTACCTCGTTATTGGTTGCAATCGCGCGAGGTCGAGTTTGTCGACCAGCGTGATGACGGCAATTTGTCGGTCTATTCACCTTCGGATGCCAGGCGCCCAACCAACATGCTGGCTACTTCGCGTAGCAATTTTCTGTACCTGTCTGGTTTGCCCATCTTGTTCTGGCCAAACTTCAGTACGAACCTGTCCGAACCTAGTTTCTATTTGACTGGCGTGAGCGTCGACAACGATAAGATTTTCGGGACGCAGGCTTATCTGGATTGGGATGTCTATCAACTGTTGGGAATTCAAGGGCCGCAGGGCACGAAGCTCAAACTGTCCACGAACTATCTCTCGAAACGCGGATTCTCGTTGGGTGGGCGGTTTGACTACGATGGACCGACTTGGCTGTTCGGCGCTCCCGGAGTTGGTTTCTCGGATGCCTGGTTTATCGACGACCAGGGACAGGACTTTCTGGGCCGCGACCGCACAGATCTTACACCGGAAAAGACCTTTCGAGGCCGGACGTTGTCGCGCAATCGCCTGTACTTTTCCCCGAACGTTGAATTGATCAGCGAGACCGGTTGGATTAGCGATCGCAATTTCTTGGAACAGTATTTCGAAAACGAATGGGATCAGGAAAAGGATCTCGACACGGCCGCGCGGTTGCGACGCTACAACGGCAATCGTCTGTTTGAGGTCTTTGGCCAGGCTCGCTTCAATAAATTCTTCACCGAAACCGAGTGGCTACCGCGAGTGAATCACTACTGGTTGGGCCAGGATCTGCTTGGTCAGCGATTTACGTGGAACGCATTCACCAACGTCGGATACGCTCACCAGCGGGTGGCCACCACACCTGTTGACCCTGTGGACGCCGCCAAATTCGCACCGCTGGGCTGGGAAAGTGACAGCGAAGGCTTGCGCGCAAGAACGCGACAAGAACTGAGTCTGCCAATGGCTTTGGGTGTGTGGAAAATCGTTCCATTTGTGTCTGGTGAAGCTGGATTTTGGAACGAAGATATTGCGCAGCAAGAGGTGACTCGTTTATCGGGCCAAGCCGGCGTTCGCACTGCACTACCACTATGGAGTGCTAACGCGAACGTCGAGAACCGACTATTCGACCTGCGCGGGCTAGCTCACAAGGTGACGCTCAAGTCAGACATTTTCTTCGCGGATACCAATCAAGACCTAGATCGCTTTCCGCTGTTTGATCCGTTGGACGACAATTCCCAAGAACATTTCCGTCGCCGTTTCATCTTCGACACGTTTGGCGGTGCACTTCCCAAACAATTTGACGAACGGAATTATGCGGTTCGCTCCGGCATGCAGCGCTGGGTGACCGCCTACAGCGGCGAAATCTTTGAACGTACTCAACAGGCACGTTTCGGCATTGACCAACGCTGGCAAACGAAACGCGGTCTGCCTGGTCGCGAGCGGATTGTCGATCTGGTGACTCTTGATTTTGACATGATCTACTTTCCTCGACCAGATCGCGATAACTTTGGTGAAGACGTTGGCGGACTGAACTACGATTTTCGCTATCACATCGGCGATCGACTGACGTTGCTGTCCGATGGTTACGCCGATGTATTTGCCGATGGACTCAAGACCATTTCGGTGGGTGCCAATGTTAGTCGTCCTGGTCGTGGCGATGCCTATATTGGCATGTTGTCGATCGAGGGGCCGATCAGCGCCAGCATTCTCAACGGCTACGTAAATTACAGACTGAACGAAAAATGGATAGTTTCGTCGGGCGCGGCTTATGACTTTGGGCAAGCAGGATCGATTGGCCAGTCCCTGGCGCTAACGCGCATCGGAGAAACTGCGCTGATTCGCATGGGTGTCAACGTCGACCGAGGCCGCGATAACGTTTCATTCAACTTCAATATCGAACCACGCTTCCTGCCGACTCGCAAACTCGGACAGTTGGGTGGACAACTGATTGCCCCCGCCGGGTTGTTCGGTGTCGAATAGCGCCACTCTGCAGCAACCCTCACACATACGGTGGCCGGTACCAACCGAGGGTTGGTTCAGCGTTGCGTGGTGGCATGCTAGCATGATGGGCAAAGTTAGCCGACTGATCTTCCCAGCTAAGGTGCGTTGTGCTACGTACTTTCTATGGCAGACAAGCCTCAATTGGTTTCCGTGTTAAAACGTCGGCAGGGATGTCGTCCAATGAAAAAGACCTCGACTCGGCTGGCCACAGCCGCAGCGGTACTACTGATGTCGGCGTTTGCCATCGTGTTGGCTCATCACGACGCTCGACAGCGCGACCTTGGCAAAGAAGATGCGTCTCTGCCCAGTAGCGTCATTCAGACCACCACGACGCCACTGGCACTGGACACCGATTCGACGGCGCTAACCAGGCCCACGACGGTACGCGCCAACAATCAATACCCAGCTGTAGACCAACAGTTTCCAACCCAGAACGAAGCACCACTGCCACCAGCCCAGCGTTACTCGACCAGCCCTGCTGCCATCGAGCGTCTGCCCGAATTCGACTCATTGTCCTCAGCTACGGAGCTAGTCGAAGCTGACATTGACGTCGACGCTGACATTGACTCTGACTATTCATTCACAGACAGTGATGTGCTGCCCGTGGGAGGCGAAAACTCGGTACTGCCACTGCCACCCTCGGCAACCAGCAATCTGTTGGCCGAGCGTCCGGCTAGTTTACCGCTAATCGGCTCGCAACCGTCGGCCATGCTCAGTAGTCCTCAGCCTGCAAGTCCACCGCCGCATTCTACAGGTCTGATGCCACTGCCCAATTCTGTCGACGCACCGCCAGCATTTTCTTCGGATGTCCAGCGTCCCTCGATGCCCCGCACCGATTTACGCGGAAGCAACGATGCACCCGGCTGGCTAGGCAACAACGGCAACTCGACTGCGACCGGACCCTCACCAACGCAGTTATCAATGCCACCATCCACGCTGACGCCGGCGGCTGCCCAGCCTACCACTCAAGGGTTCGGGCAATCTTACACTCAACCTGCCATGCAACCAGTATCGCAACAGCCTGGTCAATTGCCATCTGCGTTATCCACTGCTCAGCCCGGCTCATCCCTCAATCAACCAAGTCGCAATTATTCAGACGGTGGCTTCGAAACTTCCTCTGTGTCACCGGTTCCACGCGGGTCGCTGATCAGCAATCAGCCTGGCAACCGCTACTTGGATGGCTCACAGAATCCTGTCATGCAGATTCAAAAACGAGCGCCGGAAGAAACACAAGTCGGCAAGCGAGCCTCACTGGTCATTACTGTTCGCAACGCAGGCAATGCCACGGCGCATGAAGTCACCGTGGTGGATCGCGTGCCGCGTGGGGCACGGTTGATTGAATCCAGTCCACCGGTCAGTCCGACGCCCGATGGCACGTTGGTATGGCAGTTAGGCGAAATGGCCTCAGGTGATGAACGAACCATCAACTTGCAAATTGTACCTGAAATTGAAGGCGAAGTCGGCAGCGTGGCTTCTGTGCACTTTGCGGCTCAAGCTTCGGTGCGCACCGTCGTCACAGCGCCCAAATTGGAATTACAGATTGAGTCGATTGGTCCAGTGATCATCGGGCAGTCACAACAAGTCGTCGTTTTACTACGCAACATGGGCACCGGCGTGGCTCGGGGCATTCGCATGGAGGCCGATGTACCAGGACAATTGCGACACGAAAGCGGCGAGGCACAATTGGAAGCTGTTGTTGGCGACTTACGCCCCAATGAAACGCGGCGCATGACACTCTCGGTAGCGGCAGTGCAGCCGGGCCAGGCCCCGTTTGTCGTCCGAGCCGTCAACGACGACGGCGTACAGGCTGATCATTCGCTGACCGTCGACGTTCGCGCGCCACAATTGGCTGCCACCATCGCAGGTCCAGCGTTACGGTATCTGGAGCGTCAAGCCAATTACCAGGTTGTCGTGACCAACACCGGAACAGCCATAGCGCGCAATCTAGATTTCGTGGTTCATCTGCCGGTGGGATTGAAGTTTGTCTCCGTCGATATTCCGCAAGCCAGCTACCATCCTCAATCGCATTCCATCACGTTGGGCCTGGCGGAGTTAGACGCCGGCCAAGCCGCACCATTTACCTTGACCGTATTGCCAGTACAACTGGGGCAGCAAGTTGTACGCTTCAATGCCACGGGCGACCTGAATATCTCCGCCGAAGCCAAGGCTCAGGTCACGGTTTCAGGGCTGGCCGAACTATCCTTCACCATCGGTCAGGATAATGGTACAGTCGAAGTTGGTGCTACGACTACTTACGCCGTTCAAGTTACAAACATTGGCAATCAACCGGATAAGAATGTACAATTGCAGGTGCAACTGCCCGAGGGCACTAAATTGTTGCAAGTTGATGCACCCGTTGAGTATCGCGTTGAACCCAATCGCATCACCTTCGCTCCGGTTGCTGAAATGCGCAATCGCGATGTCAAGACCTTCCGTTTTCAAGTGCAGCACAATCGAGCTGGTAACCAAGTTGTTCGCTCGCAGTTGACCAGCGAAAACTGGCCAGTGGCGGTGGTGAAAGAGGAAGGCACTTTGGTCTACAACGATCAGAACTGAGAATGATGACTGAATGGGTGCGGGCGATCAGCGTTTTCGAGCTCTGGTCTGTCGTCGGTGTCGTCGCAGTTTTTCTAAGTCAAGTCGTCGTAGCCGTGCGCGTCATCATGAGTCGCCGAGCTGTCGGCGAAACTCTGGCCTGGATCATGTTGGTCTTGGGCCTTCCTGTGGTCGGTTGGGTGATGTACCTGCTAGTCGGTGAGCTGCGTTTGGGTTCCGCGCGCGCCAAACGTATCCAGCGTCTGTCAACCGTTGTCGCCACTCGACTCAATCAGCTCGATCCCCACGGACATGACATTGCTTGGCATCAATTACGGCCCGAATGTGAGCAACTGGCTCGAGCCGGCCGCAGCGCGCTCCAAGTACCAGCCCTGCCAGGCAATGAACTGGAGCTGATTGACGATTGGCAGAAGGTTTTTGATGGTTTGGTAGCGGACATCGACGTGGCCAAGATCAATTGCGATTTCCAGTTTTACATCTGGCATGCGGCTGGCAGAACATCCGACATCGTAGCTGCCATTGAGCGCGCCTGTGCGCGCGGAGTTACCTGTCGTATCCTGGTGGACTCGCTCGGTAGTTGGTCCTTCCTGCATAGTCAGGAAGTGAAGCGACTGCGAGCCGCCGGGGCGCAGGTGCTGGAAGCGCTGCCCAGTCGTTTGTGGCGACTGCCGTTTGTCCGCTATGATTTGCGGATGCACCGCAAGATCGTGTTAATCGACGATCGCCTGGCTTGGACCGGCAGTCTAAACATGGTCGATCCGCGCTACTTCAAACGTGAAGCCGGCGTGGGGCAGTGGATCGATGCCATGGCGCGCGTGCAAGGCCCGGCGGTGGAGGCTCTGGCCGTGACCTTCCAAACCGATTGGCAAATCGAAAGTGGCTCGACCAGTGAGCAATTACCCGATCTGACAGGCGACCAACCCTTGGTTCGGTGTGGAAACAGCATCGTCCAAGTCCTACCTAGTGGCCCCGCGTTTTCGGTAGAAGCCATCGAGCAGATTCTAATCACCGCCATCTACATGGCCCGCGAGGAGTTAGTCATTACCTCGCCCTATTTTGTCCCCAGCGAAGCACTGTCGATGGCCCTGGCCTCTGCCGCACGCCGTGGTGTGCGCGTAATTGTAATTATTCCTGCTCAAGTCGATTCGTTGCTGGTACGCCATGCCAGTCGCGCCTTTGCCGGAGAACTGTTAGATGCCGGAGTGCAAATGGCCTTGTTCACCGGTGGACTATTGCACACCAAGAGCGTCAGTATCGATCGTCAAACCAGTCTGTTCGGAACGCTGAACATGGATCCCCGCAGTTTGCGTCTGAATTTTGAAGTTACGCTGGCCGTCTACGATCCGCAGTTCACTGTGCAACTTCGCCAACTGCAAGAGTCGTACTTACGCCAATCACAATGGTTAGACGCTCAGCAATGGAAGCAACGGCCAGTCATATCGCGATTCATCGAAAACGTCGCACAACTCCTAAGCCCACTGTTGTAGGATCGCTTACTGGGAATCGCAGAAGCGGCCCAGCATGCGGCTAAGACGCTGTCGGTCAATCCAGCGACGGCATGGGCACTGATGCCTACCAGGCAAAACGCGCCTTGAAACTCCAACCGATGCGTCTCCTGACTCGACGCTTGGCCTGCAAGTGCTGGCGCTCGGCGACTGGATGCACTAGGCCTTTGCCTGTACCTTCAGTCGGATCACTGCAGTGTTATAGGTTTGGGCTATTTCAGCCTAAGTCTTCTAGAACTTCCAACGCAGCTCAAATCGCGAGCCAAAGAGATTGGAGGCGTTCTCGCGAATGCCGCCCATATGATCAGTGCGGAAGATCAGGTTGTGGCTGAGCGGCTTCTGATAGCGCACCCCTAAAGCATATTGATCCCCCGGCGCACTGCGCAACAGCGCAGGACCGAAGGCTTGCAGCATAGCGAACTCCAACACCAATTGATGTGAAAACTGTGAGCCTAATAAGTTAACTCCAGATGCAAAGCCAAAGGTGTTGTTACCCGTGGCATCAAGCGTCGGGTAGCCGGTGATTCCGTCGGTCTCGAAGTTGAGGCCGGTATTGGTTAGAATCCCACCGGCTATGCCGGCACGGGCCAGGCTCTGCGGCCGACCTTGTCCATAAAACAGATTTAGATAAGGAACAATCGTATTGGGATATGCTGAAACGAGAGAATTTTCGATCAGTAGCAAGTGGCCATCGGCGGTCCGATCTTGTTTGGCCAATTGTTCCTGTCCGGTATTGAGAATGAAGCGGACAGAATTGGACAGTCGCGACAGGTAGCGACGAGTAAATGCCAGCGAGATGTTGTGGTAGCTGTGATCGCCGTCGATGCCTATTCGACCCGAGTCATCGCTAACAAACGCGTAGTTGGCTTCAATGTAGCCTTCATAGGCATCGATGAACCAAGCGCTTCCAAATACGTCTGCCGAACTATCTTGCGTGGCAAACGCATCGGTCGTGACATTGTCGAAAGCGCAAAAGAAGGTCGCGTCGTAGTTGGACCACTTTAGCCGGCGGCTATGGCGCGCGGGCAGTGCCACAGCTGCACCCAGCATCGCATCGTTGGCCCAAATGCCATTTTGATAGACCAAGGGGATCAATCCAAACGTGAACGGCAGGTCAAATGGTGGGTAGATACCGCGAGCACCGCCCAACAGCGCTCCGGCATCGCCTTCAAAGAACAGCGTGTTGAAATTGAAATTCGTGCCATCCAGCAGGTCGACAGGATCGTTGAACGCCAAACCCGTGGGCAACGTGGCGCGATTCAGTGGTGATACAAAGGCGTGAATTCGCTCGGTAGAGGTCAGCTGTAAATCCATATCCAAATTCAGCACATTACCCCACACATGGGACTGTCCGGCAGCATTATTGTTGACCCCGATGGCGGTGCGCGCATCGCCGTACACCAAGAAGTGCGGCTTCATGGGATTGGAAACACCCAACCAATTCTTGGCCGGAGGATAAATTCCTCCGGTGTACAGCGGACGCCATAGTTCGATCAACGGACGCTGCACGGGAACCGAGAATTTGCCGCGATAAACATGCGCTGCCGCCTCAGGGTCGAACGTGTTGCCAGCTGGCCCACCCTCCGGGCCAAAGTCTGTCGGTGAATACTCAACCTTTTGCGTCGTGGAGTCGATGTGTGCAGGATGATATTCTGGCAGATTGAATTCGGGAACAATCCGTCGCTTGTTCTGTGATGCAGTTGGGTCATTGCCCCCCGCCTCCACACCCATAGTCGGGCTCGACTGCGGGAATTGAGGCCGCCAGTCATCATCGGGCAATGTGGGTACTTGAGGCGCGTCCCCATGTACCGGTCCAGCCTGCGGAACTTCAATAATCAGGCTCTTGGGTGTTGTATCGTAGACTTGCAGGTTAGTGCCAGCCTCAATCTTCACCCAATCGGGTATAGCAGCGTCTGGCGCAACGGCTCCATTGGGTCGGTTGGGAGTCGATGCCTCTGTTTTTGAAACGGCCCCACTTGAGACAGGCTGTCCACTGGCTGGATTTTCGTCGGTCGGGCTTACAGCGTGAGGAGCCACAATCGAAGACTCCACAGACGATGTCTGGCCAGCAGCACTGGCAGCAGTCGGCGAAGTTGCAGGAGCTGCTGGCGGATGCAAATCGGGTAACGCTGGGTTAACCAGTTGTTGGTTGGGTAGTATCTGCGCTTGATCGAAGTACGGAGCAGGAATCGCTGCATCTACCCATGCCGGAGAGCCGGGCGGATTGGCCGTTCCATCTGCAGCGGCCAGAACTTGCCTTTGGGGCTGAGTGCGATCAGTTGTTGTGGCTGTTAGCCGAGCGGATGAGGCAGCGCTGGAAGGTGATTGAATGGAGGGTGAATCGACGGTGGCTGGCGGTCGACCTGCGGAATACCGCAGGTCCACAACTTGGCGCCGGGCAGTAATTGTAGGAGCCGTGGCGGGTGGCAAGTCCGTTAACTTACTAACTGGTCGTGCGTGCGTAGTCGCATTCGTGATTCCTGTCTGTCCAAATAATGGAATCGAGCAGAACGCTGGGCAGGCTAGTAGCACAGCGTTTGCGATAGTGATTCCCACTGACTTCATGGTTGAATAACCAACAAAAATTGTTTGACCAATTCGAGCGGTCAGCGACCACTGCCGACGCGACATCGCCCATCACTCAGTCTCAGTCAACTACTGCAACTGGAAATTCACCGAATAGGGATGAATGTCGAGCGTGTTCTCAATCATGCGCTGTTCCATTTCGGCTGTCGCATTGACAAACCGCATAAAGTAGATGGGCTCCATACGGCTGCGCAATCGCACACTAAGGCGATACGTACCAGGCTCGCTCAATAAATGACTGGGGACACGATAGCGAGCGATCTTGTTGCCCAGCGGGGGAATTGAATGCGCTTCCATGCGAATCAAGGGAGGATGGTTCAGCACGCTGATGGGTTGGGCTCCAGGGCGCAAGAACGGCAATTGATCAATGTCCACGTTGATTGGCAAATACATCTCTCGATCGGTGCCTTTGACTCCAGTAATCAGAAACTGCGTCTGCAGGTTGAATAGTTGTTTGTCCGCAGGAATGCGCCCCTGAACCACATCAGACGAATGGTTGTTACACAGGTCACCTTGGCTATCCAGATATCCCGATTCCCAGACACGGCAACCGGATGGACTGATGATGGCCACGTTCAGCCACAATTGCGGTTGAGCGCCCAACGAGCCGCTGGGCATATTGTGACCTTCGCTAGTGTTATGTACTACAAAATGAAAATCCAGGTCCTTGCCTAGCCTCGGTGGATGCTTGAAGAACGGCCCATCGACTTGCGAGCCAGCCTCCATGACGGCCACCGACGATTGGCGTTTGATTTGCAGTAATTGCAGATTGTTATCAACGACCTTCCGCGCATCACGCCGCTCGTCGCTTGAACGCCACGGTTGGGGGTAGTCAATCTGTCTGGAATAGGGTTGCTGTTCGAATCCATCCGTTCCCCAACCGGCCCGCCAATCGAAACTCAGCCAATCGTCGACTGACCAACGCAGCGATTGTTCGTTGTGCGGAAAAAGACCGGGATGGCTGATGGGTGTGATCGGCCCCCAAAACATATGATTGGCATGTTTGCGTGGCTCGTTGACTGGCTTACCACCGATCTCCGCGACGTGCGCTACTGCATAACCAGCGGGTTTACCAGGGACCAGTCCCATGTGGCAGTCTTGGCAGCTAACGCCTTTTTTACATGCCGGACCAGCCCGATACTGAGCCCAAACGACCTCCAGTGCGATGCCTGGATGGACGGCTACCTGATGACACGAGGCGCAGTAGGATGAATCACTCAGTTGATCGAAGCGGATAGCGTCCAAGTGAATCTGCTGGCCAGTTCCTTTGTCATTGGGATCGGTCTTGATCTTGTATTTTTCCTTCTCCGACAGCGCCTTTATCAAACCTTCGCCGTAGCTAGCACCGTACACCGGGTCGAAAATGCTGCCCGGCTCAATTCGTCGTTCACCATTGTGCCGATTGTAGGCCTCACGGACTCGGTGACAGACCACACAGGTGACGCCTTCGCGCAGCACGTGTTCGTAGTCAACTACCGAACTCTCGCGAGGAAAACAGACGTGCATGGCGACCGGAGCATGACAACGCATGCAAAAGGTGCCCAACGTGCCAGTACTCAATTGCGTTAGCGCCATTTCGAACTTGTGAAACATGGGCGAAATCCCAGCATAGGCATGTGCGCTGGTCCGCCATTCTTCATAGACACGCGGATGGCATTTCGCGCAGGTCAGCGCTGATGGGTAGAGGTTCTCCAGGAAAACATCGATATGCGGGTCTCGCCCGTCAGGAACACCATTGCGGAGTGGTAATTCGGCAGTATGCTGCGAACGTACACCACCGGTTTCGGGCCCCATGTTTTCCAGTTCAGTGAGTGCTTCATCCGCAGCGGTAGGTGACCCTGCGAGCCGTTCACTGGTACTCACAGGGCGTGCTAAAGTCAGTGGCTGTGCGCGATGGAGCGTACCTGACCCTTGCGTCTGGACGGGTGTCGGCAAAGCTCGCAAATCGGGATACAGCACCGGCTGCTGGGCGTGCGCCACCTCGACCGTCAACAACCAGTACCAGACTAGCGCGCAGGCATACAGCGCTGATCCATTGCTCTTCGCGTCCGCATTTGCTAGCCCGTTTCCAATCATCCGATCACTTACTTAATGCTGGCATTACTAGATTCGCGCAACTGCTCGCTGACGGCACGTAATCGTAACTATCGGAATGTTGCGCGGCAGAATTGATGCAATTGCGATTTTGAGAACAGTCAGTATCTAGGTACTGACCAGTTCAACCATTAAAGTCAGTCTCAAGTCGCTTTCAGATGTGCATCGCCAGCCAGCCAACTGCTCAGAATGTGACTTAGACTTCTGGTGGTGCATTGCTAGCGCTAGCAATGCCCGGCAATGCCTACAGTCGGGCGGACACAGCTACAATAATTGATTTGAGCCACGGAGCCCAGCATGAATAAAGATCGCAGTCTCCCTTTCCGATGTCAGGTAGCGCCGGAAAACGCCTCTGCAATTATCAAAATGGGTCGCCGACAGATGGCATGCCAAGTTGTCGACGTATCACGCGAAGACTTTCACGTACAACTGACACGGCGCAAAATAAATTCGCTTTCGCGAGCCAAGCGACTCGAGGTGCATTACAATTCCGAACGCTGGCAGGTGGAATTTTCTGGTCTCGCCAACATGCGGGGGGACAGCGCGTATCTAACGCGAGTCAAAGAGCTGACGCAGGAAACAAAACCTTCGGCATGGATGACGCTGCTACGTCCGCAAGCCAACTCATACGCGGACCCTCGCTTTACAGCCTGCGTGATTTTGGCCATCATTGCCGCCTGCTTGGCTTTGCCAGGCTTGGGCGACGGCTTGGGGACCGCTCCCAAAGTCAAGAAAGGCGTCCACAGCGTCGTCAACAGTTTCAAGTGAGCTGCCCGCAGGCCACCGCTTTTGGTACGCTAGTGGACTATCTTCACCAGTGAACCAGCAGCGGATTTGCCATGGTAGACCTCAAAGCTTTCGTGCGAGATGTTCCGGATTTTCCCAAGCCAGGCATCCTATTTCGGGACATCACTCCGCTGCTGTCGCAGCCGGATGCCTTTCGCTGGGCCATCGATCAGTTGGTACAGCGATACATCTCGCAGCACATTGACGCCGTAGTGGCTGTCGAATCTCGAGGCTTCATTTTCGGAGCACCTTTGGCCATTCAGCTCGGTGCTCGCTTTGTACCAATTCGCAAGCCTGGGAAACTGCCCTATCACACACTCAGCCACGGTTATGACCTGGAATATGGCAGCGATACGCTAGAGATTCACCGTGACTCACTTGAGTCAGGCTGGCGTGTGCTAATTGTAGATGATCTTCTGGCAACAGGCGGCACAATCCAAGCCTGCCTCAGGCTGCTATCGCACTTTTCGATCGAAGTCGTCGAATGCGCCTTTTGTATTCACTTGGCCTTTTTGGAGGGCCAGCGGCGCCTGAATCCACACCCGGTCTTCAGCTTGCTGACGTATTAGCAACTCTTCGTAGCGACGCCCGCCGGAGCGTGGAAGGCTGTACCCATCCACAGGCTGACGACCGCAGCGACATTCCCACAGTCTGGCGACCGCAGCTACAAATCGATCCACGGCGTGAGTGCCAGCCGGGCCTAAGCCAACTCCAGCTTACCGCTGCTATCACCAAATTGATCAACCCGCACTCCAACCGCATCCAGCATGGTCAAGTACAGGTTGTTAAGCGGCGTTTCGCTGGGGTACTGCAAGTGGCTACCGGGAGTCACGTAGCCTCCACCGCTACCGGCCAGTAGGATCGGCAAGTCATGATGATCGTGACGATTTCCGTCGCGAATGGCTCCACCATAGACAATCAGGCAGTTATCCAGCAGACTGTGCTGGCCGTCGTTGGTTTCTTTCAATTGATTGACGAAGTACGCAAATTGCTCGATAAAAAACTTGTCAATCAGAGCGATCTTGGCAATCTTCTCAGAGTCGTTTTGATGGTGTGACAAATGATGGTGACCCTCGTTGATACCAATCATCGGATAAATTCCGTTGCTGCCTTCATTGCCTAACATGAACGTGGCGATGCGCGTCGTATCGGTCTTGAATCCCAAAGCTATCACATCGTACATCAACCGCATCCGCTGGCCGATATCCTCAGGCTGTTCAACTGGTCGGTGGCCAGAGATATCGTGCTGGACCGGTTCCGACAGCCGTTCAATACGCTTTTCAACGTCGCGCACACTACTGAAATACTCATCCAACTTTTGACGATCGGTTTCCCCCATGCGAGATTTCAGTTGCCGCGCATCGTCGGCTACCAAGTCCAGAATGGAGCGCTGCAATAACAGTTCATCCGTTGACTTGCTTGGTCCACCAGTCCCGAACAGTCGATCGAAGGCCAGTCGAGGATTAATCTCCTTGGCCATGGGTTGTGAAGCCGAGCGCCACGAAATGTTATTCGAGTAAGCACAGGCATAGCCGCTGTCACAAGCTCCAGCCGCCTTGCCAGCTTCCGTGCCCAATTCGATCGAAGGCAAGCGACAGTCGCGTCCATAGCCGTCCGCAGCAATTTGATCAGCACTGCGCCCGGCGCGAATTTTGGCACCGCCAGTTTTCACAGGATGCGCTCCAGTCAAGAAGGCGGCTGCACTGCGTGCGTGATCACCAGGACCATCTCCCAGAGCTCGCGCGTTGACCTGGGCCAATCCACTCAAAACCGTCAACTGATCCTTCAGGTGGCGCAATGGTTCAAGCGATGGAGTGATCTCCCAATCCCGACCAGGAGTTTTGGGTTGCCACGCATCGGGATGCGTACCGTTGGGAAAGAATACCCAGGCCAGTCGAACTGGCTGCTTGACCTGAGGTGCCGCTGCAAAAGCGCTGTGCTTGGGCAACATGGCTTCCAACCACGGCAGTGCCAGCGCCGCTCCGGTACCACGCAAGAGAGTGCGGCGGGAAAGTTGTGCTCGTGGCATGTGGGAACTCCATGAGTCAAAACTGAACGGTTTCTGATGTTCGATACAAATGGCACACTAAGGTGCCTAGTCCAGCAAGCCGATGTCGCTGGCCTGGGGTTCAGTTCGCCGCTTGGTAAACGGTTCGCTGGTTACAATGGCGGCTACAAAACTGCTGAAACGATAGTCGTTCTGCCGTGCTGCCTCCAGAATGTCGTCGACTGCACAATTATCATACGGCTCCAGACTCCGCCCCAGTGCATACGTTAATAGCTTTTCCCCAAAAAAACGATAGAATTGCGAGCTTTTGTCACGCAATAATTCAATCAGGGCGATCGGGCCGCTAAACTCGCGACCATCGGCCAATTGCCCGCTGCTATCCACGGGTAAGCCTGCATCTGTATCTCGCCAGCGTCCGATAGCGTCGAAATTCTCAAAACCCAGGCCCAGCGGGTCCATCACGTCGTGGCAACTAGCACAACTGGGGTTGGCTCGATGAATGGCCAATTGTTCCCTGAGTGTCAATTGTCTGTGCTCTTTTTGAGTTTCCTCAAACGCAGGCACATTGGGCGGTGCTGGGGGTGGCGGATCGCCCAGTATTGTTTCCATGATCCACTTGCCACGCTTTACCGGACTGGTTGCAGTGGAGTTGGAGGTCACAGTCAATACCGAAGCATGAGTCAGCACGCCGCTGCGATTGGCCGGCAGTCCAATACGGACCCACCGGTCCTCATGAAGATAATCGTGATCCCGCTCGCGTTTGGATCCGCGATAAATCCCCGGCCCTTCGGCAAACAATTCAGCCGGGTCACGACCTTCAAACGCCACTCCATACAATTCTGCCAAACGGGGATTCACAAACGTAAAATCGCCGGTCATCAGCGCTTCGACTGGCAAATCGCGATCCACGATTTCCTGACAGAACATCTCTGTTTCGCGCACGATGGCTTGTCGCATGCGCTCATTCCACTGCGGAAACAGACCTGAATTGGGCGCCGCATCGCGCAAGTTCTCGAGTCCTAAATACTGGCCGAAAAATCGCTTGACCAGTGCCGCTGCGCGCGGGTCTTGCAACATCCGTCGGACCTGCTCGGCCAGTACGTCTGGCTGACTCAGTACTCCCTGTTCGGCCACTTCTAACAGCCGATCATCGGGCATGCTAGCCCACAAGAAATAACTCAGGCGGCTGGCCAGCGCATAATCATCCAACCCGGCGCCACTGGATAGTGTTTCGACGCGAAACAGAAAATGCGGTGACATCAAAATGGCCCGTAGCCCATGGCCAACAGCCTGCTCGAAGGTCATTTCTTTGTCCAACGCCATCTGAACCACGTTAACAACACGCTGCACCTCTTCTATCGCGGGCCGACGGCGATAGGCACGGCGGATAATCGGCTCCAGATTGGCTTGTGCTGCCTCCAGTGGCGGCAATTGAGCGTTCGGTCGAACCGCCAACAAACGCGAATACGCTTCGGTCACCAACGGTGGACCTTTGAGCGAAATATTTTGGACCTCGACCCGCCGGTCTGGACGCTTCTTCTCCTCTTGACCATCGCTCACGAATTGCAATGTGAAACGATGCATACCGGCCGTGAGAATTGTCGTCGCCGACTGCGATTGGCGAAGATTGGTAACGGTAAAAGTCTCCAATGGTTGATCGTCGACGAACAACGCCACTTGCACCGACGGGCCGCCGGGCACGGAAAACTGCATTCTAGGCTTGATTTCGTACTCACCTTCAGCACACATAAACGTTATCGACTGTCGATCACCCAGGAACAAGGTCGGGACTTCCGTCGAGCGACTGGCAAACGATTCGGGCGCCGCCAGGGCTCGCTCGGCAATCAGCGTAGCCGCCTGCAGGTATTTTTCTAAGTGAATTTGCGACAGCGACAACACGCTGCCTTGATTGTCAAAGCCATCGCCCACTTCATCCGATGGAAAGCCCGCTAACACCGATGGCTGAAAGTCAATTCCCAACAGGTCGCGAACGGAATTGTCGTATTCGGTATTGTTCAGTCGGCGCACAGTGACTTGGCCAGGATCGTGAATTTGATCACAATCCACCGTATTCACGCGGCCATGAATCCATTGAGCAATCATCGCCCGTTGCTCAGCGGTTGGCTGCGGATCATGCTCCACGGGAGGCATCGCACCTATGGCGATCAAACCGCGAATCTGATTCCATCGCGAGCGCTCCTCTGGTAGGGTTGCGTCTGATTCATATAAACCCAAATCGACTCCAGCCTCGGGACTGTCGCCGCTATGGCATTCGAGGCAATACATTTTCAGAAACGGCCGCACATCACCCTCCCAGGTCGTGGCCGTTGATGGGGCCGCCACAAGCTTGGTAGCGACCGTCTCCAGACGGTCAAGCGTATCTGGTTGGCCCTTCGCCTGCGTTACGGGCGCTGACTGCGCATCCAGTTGCGACTGCGCCCCAGCCAGCGGTAGCAGCCATGGGGTTTGGCTCATCCCCGCCAAGCAAACAGCAATGACAAATCGTTTCATCAGTTGAAATGGTTTGCAGATTTATTAAGTGTGTCCAGTAATCGGCGGCGAATTACCCACTATAAATGGCATCATCTTGGGCCAACCGCAGAGAAAGCAGCTCGCACGCTCCGGGTGCGAATTCCTGGCCGCCCGCGATGGCTCGCTAACGTCCCCCATTATAACCGGCGTTCTTCGATCCGGACGGGGCAAAGTCCGCTGCCCGGAACTCCCACTGAAATTCTGCGACTCAGGCTGCTGCCATAATTCAGTCTCCCGGGCTGCGGCCTGAGACGCAAGGCATTCCAAGCTCCGCTTGTCCAGCGGCCGAGGGTGCGGGACGGCCCAACATCAGGCATGGGCCAAGCAAAGCTTCGCGGGAAATTGAAAGCTTCGCGGGAAATTGCGTCATCTGCCAGCAGCTCGGTGACGACTGAAATCGCGATGCGACGACACGCCATGTGAACAGCCCCACGGCCAGCTCGCAATTAAGTTATTGTCCGCCCTAGACCTAATTATTTGCTGGCCGTGCGTCTACGCCGACCTCTGACAGTGCCATTCATGGGAGGCACCGTACAGTGCCTTAACAAGTCGTTACAACAATTCTTTGAGATTGAAGGCGAGCCGATTGAACTCACCGATGACAGGAAGGGATGGCGAAGTGCCTTCAAAATACAGCCCGACAGTTAGGAGAGTTCATTGGCTTTGTTGCCCGTCAGTCGACTACCTGAGTGCGATAACCGCCGCAGCGAACAAGTAGTCTCAGCCGCCGGGTGTTCCCGGCGGTAGGGCATTGGTCACTAGATACGCGGTGTAGGCCACGTAGCCAATGAAGAAAAGAAGCCCTTCCCAGCGGGCAATCGTCTTACCAGTAAAAAAGATCGGCAAGCACAGGATGGCGACCAAGGTCATGACGGGTATGTCAATTGCGAGCATACCAGGGTTCACCTCCAAACCGCCGCTGGTCACAAGACTGGCAATACCAAGGATCGCCAGAATATTGTAGATGTTGCTGCCTACCACATTTCCTATCGCAATGTCCCGCTCGCCGCGAATCGTGGCAACTACAGAGGTTGCGACCTCTGGCATCGAAGTACCTGCCGCGACAATGGTCAATCCAATGACGGTATTGCTCAACCCAAAATACTCTGCCAATCCCACCGAACCTTGAATAAACCACTTTCCGCCGAAAATCAACAATACTAGGCCTCCGAGCACAAAGCCGACTGACATTAGCAGGGAACTAGCCGCTTTCTCTTGCGGTTTGATGGCATACTCCTGTTCGAATTCCCGTTGTATCTCACGGGTTTCCTTGCGACTTTTCTGAATCGACCAGATCGTGTAAGCAATAATCAAGGCCGTAAGCAGCAGTCCATCCAACCATTGCAGCCTGCCATCCAAAGATAGAAGCCACATCAAGATAGAAACCGCGATCATTATCGGTACGTCCAGTCGAATCAACTGAGCCGATACCTTCAGCGGCAGAATACAGGCACAAATACCCAATATGAACAAAACATTGAAAATGTTGCTGCCTACGATGTTTGCGACAGCGATATCGTCCTGTCCCACCATCCCCGAACGCACGCTCACCACCAACTCAGGCATGCTGGTACCATAGGCAACGATCGTCAACCCGATGACCAGCGGGCTTACGCCAAACGCCGCCGCCAATTTCGAGGCGCCGCGTACTAGGCCTTCTGCCCCTAGGGAGAGTATCAACAGACCAATCAATAACGTCAGAACGTCCTGCGTCGGCACGCTTAGCATCTTCTCATTGTGAGATCCCGATACGATTACCCATCACAACACACCAAGATCTTAATGGACTCACGCAAAAGCGTAAAGTTGCAAGCACCGTCTTGGTCAACAGCGTCAGCAAAACCAGGGCATAACGCGTTGTCAGGCTTGAATGCCGATCCAATAACCCACGTCGGACATACTCGCCAGCCGTCGAATCGCCCGCCGCAGTCGTCAAGCCACTAGAGGAACGATTCGCCCCTGTCGAGTAATTATACTCTCGGTTGTAGAGGGCTTTATTGGGATTGGTGAGCCAACCCCAGCCTCTCGGCGCTTTGAGTCCCAAGCGATGCCGAGTTGATTTGTTTCATCGGGAAGTGGCACATTTCGTCGTTTAGATTAAGCGACGTTTTCCCCAGCATCGAAAGGTAAGGTTTTCTGTCTCAGTTTTAGGTTCATTTCCTTGCGATGATGGCGAGCCTGGCGAAGCTTCAGCAAGCGATTCGCGTCCACTTCTGCGGCTTTTCTTCTGGGGAGAAGCTGGGGTGGAGTCGCTGGTGTAGCTGGAAGCGGAAGCATCCGCCGGATAAACCGGCGGCATTGAATCCCGCAGACTCGCTCAGCGGTTCGTTCGGCTTCCAGCTATTGCACAGCCGCAGGCGCATCCGCTGAACAACCGTCGCCTGGCAACACGGAGGTCTGCTGAGGCAAAAAGCGTTCAGGCGCGTAGCCAAGGGAATTTAGGCAGAGGTAGGAAGCTCGAAATGACCACCGCCCGCTTCTCGCAAGCTGTTGAGCCGTGTCCCAGGCTCTCCGCGGCCCCCAAATCACTCTCGCAATCCACCTGTCCCCCGACAGATTGCTGTGTCCCCAGTCGCCCCCCCGGGAAATTGCGTCATCAACCAGGAGCTTGGTGACGACTGAAATCGCGAACCGATGACACGCCGTGTGGACCACCTCACGGCCGGCAAGTAATTAAGATATTGTCCGCCAAGGACCTAATTATGTGCTGGCCGTGGATAATCGCGCAAATGCAGATCACGATCAGATCAGTCAATTTGCGTTTGCGGTTCTTGGTGTACCTCGGATCGCACAAGCTCTCGAATGTAGTGACTGACCAGTCCGACTCGAACCGCTTTTGCAGTGGGCATGATCGGCTCTCCAGTAGACCAAGCAGCGACACAGCTTCCACGGCCTTCGCAGAGAAAATCACGTCGCGCATGCCTATGGTCTACCAAAAAATCAACATCGCGCCAGACTACCCAGGACACCTAGAGCAGACCTCAAGTAGTTGTAGCGGCTGTATTCTTCAGGCGATATCCGGCATGGATAATGTAGTTGAGGCATTCCTTCGGATGGAATCGGTCGACCAGTTTGCCAACTGCGTTCCAGAGGGCTTGGACGGTCCGGGTCGCCTCGCTTCGAATCAGCCACTTTAGTTTACTGTAGAGATTTTCGATCGGGTTCAGGTCGGGCGAGTATGGGGGAAGGTAGCGAACCTCGGCGCCAACCGACTCGATGGCTTGACGACTCGGCGACTTTAAAGTGCCGAGAGATTGTCCATGACGACAATGTCTTTTATAGCGAAGCCTCTTTGCAGAACTGCTGTTTTATCCAAGCCAGAAAAAGACCGAACCGTTCACCGGCCCATCAATGACCAATGGAGATACGATTCCTTCGACTGTAGTCCCATCAATATACCGGTTCTTCAATGGCCGTGGGGATCATTTCGATGATTCGCTTGCCCGGGAGGGCTCCTACCTCGCAAGCGTGACATTTGTTTTTGCCCAAGTCTCATCCAGAAAGACAAATCGCCTTGCGTCCAGGTGGGAGACCGAACGACGCCATCGTCGCAGCCGCTTCTCTGCTACATCAGGCCGCTGCTGCTCGGCCGCCGTCAATGTCTTTTTAAATCGATAGTTCAAACGACGAACAAAGCGGTCGACGGTTTGATGCGAGATGCAAAGCGGAAGTAATGCCGCGATTTTTGGCCGTTCGATCCGGCTGTTCCTCGACAATTCTCACGAGCTCCTCTTCGTGTCCGTGTAGTTTGGGAAGCGGGCCGTGCCTTTGCTCACGAGCACCGATTTGACCTGTTTCAGACGGCGTTGCTTGAGCCTTCGAATCCAAGCGGTCGACACGTCAAACAATTCCCGGCAACTTCCAATGTTCCTAACCCTGAATCACAGGCCTTGAGTACACGAATTCTCAAATCCATCGAATAAGCACGCATTTGGCCACCTCCTTGGGCAAAATGTATTAAAGCAAATCCGCTACATCCGACGCTACATCAATTCGAGGTCTGCTCTAGTCAGTATTCCAGCAGGTGGATTGGTCGCAAACTCTCGCGCTCCCCTTGCGTACTGCATAGCATTGTAGAATTCCGGAAATTCCTTGCCATGCTTTAAGAAATGCTCGTAAGCATTTTGAACGCCGGTCAATTCTTTTTCGAAGACCAGAGTGGGGACTGTGCAGTCTTGTTCAACTTGCTAAGCGCTGCAGCAGCGGCGACCGCTGGGCGGCCGGTGGCGGCAGCCATTTTCACAATTTTAACTGAATCTCCAAAGCCCGGGATCGTGGCGATCAGGTTTGTAATTGCATCTTCATAATTACCGCGACCCAGCGAGATGCCCGCGTTGGCTAGGTCGAATATTATGCCAAGGCCAGGGGCAAAGCCGCCGACGTCCAGCGCAAGCTGCACGCCATCGAGCATCCGCGTCCACCAGCTACTGGCCTATGGTTCTTCCTCGGGCGGGGTTACCGTAGTGGATGAGACAATCTCATACTCGGTCCTGGCATCGGGTCCATAGGTGCCCGAAACGAATACCAGAGCCTCCGGTGTGCTTAGCTCCAAAGACGGCAGACCACGTTGGTACGACCCGCTGACGTTGACGTGCGGATCACCGAATATTGCAAAACTCTGACTGGGTGGCTGGTCTGATGAGATATTAGCGGTGTACGTGTTCTCAGCTGTGTATTGGGTATACAGGTGATCGTAGCCGCCATTGATCGACCAATCTTGGAGCGTGGCCGCGCGGTAGTAGACCTTGTGTTTCTTGCCCAGTGCAGCCCCACCGTTCCACACAGGCTGGTCATCGACCAACGTACCCGATGCGCCAAATTGTTGTTTGCTGCGCGCTTCGTGGACTTCGGTGTGTGTGATGTTGGTCGTCTTGTACCAGCTGGGATACTCATGGCGGATATGCGTCATTGTGTCTTCGATGAACCAGCCTGCACCGGGGGCATCGGCTGTTAATTGGCCGCTGGCCTGCGCCGGATCGTCAGCTTGGGCTGAGGCCGAGCCGTGGCCGTGGCCCTGATCGACCAGCTTGCACTTGAAGGTCAATCTGGTGACACCGTTGGTGGTGATCGTGCCATCCCCATCGCTGAGCACCCCGTGATCGAACCGCTCGGCGATGATCTCTTCCACGTCCTGACCCGACGCATGGCTGTGGCTAGCATGCTGAGCGGTGCCATCTGCGTTGGGCTGAGCACGCAAATGCGTCATCAACCAAGAGCTTGTTGGTGAGGGGTGAGGCGATGAGATTGGAGGGGAGGAATTGGTGTGGGGTGAAGTACTTCTGTACGCGGAAACGGAACGATCCACCCGACAGACCGGATGGCCCTGGGCCTTTGGCGGTACATTATAGGCAAGGTCGTTGCCCAATACTTCACGTTTGGCGCGGTGTCTCGCTGCAAAGCAGAGGGGCTGCAGTTATGATTGTAGATGACCGATGCGAGGACAACACTGCAACAGAAGGAGAGCACATCGTGCCGTCAAACCATCGTTTCCAAGCCGACGACTTCTTGGTTGTCCCTAATAAGAAATTGGACTTGGCCAAGCGGTCCACGAAAGCTGGCAAGGAACTGGACGAGAAACAACTCGCCGACGAAGCACTGGCGGCAGATGTCTCAGATTTACAGTTGCAGCAACAGTTGTTGTTTGCCAACCGAACACACGGATTGCTGATCATTATTCAGGGCATGGATACTTCCGGCAAGGACGGCGTGATTCGACACGTCATGGGAGCGATCAATCCGCAAGGATGCCGTGTGTTTTCGTTTGGTCCTCCGACAGCCATCGAACAGCGGCATCATTTCCTGTGGCGCCCTGGCCCTTGCCTGCCAGAAAAGGGCATGATCAGCTTATTCAATCGTTCGTACTACGAAGAGACTCTCGTGGTACGCGTGCATCCGCAATTCCTAGAGCCTCAAAGAATTCCTGGGCTACATATTTCCAAGCCCAAGGCGCTGAACAAACTGTGGACTCGTCGTTTCAAGGAGATTCGCACCTTCGAGCGCTCGCTGGTGAACAACGGCATTTTGGTACTCAAATTCTTTCTACATATTTCCCACAGCGAACAGCGCGAGCGACTGCTAGCGCGGCTGCGTGAACCAGACAAGCACTGGAAGTTCAATGCCGGTGACTTGGCAGAGCGAAAATTGTGGTCTGAATACCAGCGGGCCTATCAGCAGTGTATGCAGGAAACCAGTACGCGTTTGGCACCTTGGTTTGTCATACCAGCCGATAACAAGTGGTATGCTCGGGGTGTCATCGCCGATTTGGTGGCGGCGCGACTAGAGCGGTTGAAGATGAAGTTCCCCGAAGTATCCGAACCGGAACTGGCGAGATTCCCAGGCTACATTCAACAGTTGGAGCAAGAGTAGTTTATCGGCGCCAGCGGTCCAGCCAGCCATCGCGCCACTGTTGGATCGGTGACTTGGTGCGATTCCACTGGGCAGGATTTTTCGGCGGCTCGGCGTTGGGCTGCGCCAGCGCCATGTGCACTGCAAGCGACTGTTCCAGGTCCAGCAGATAGTGATTCCATGGACTTTGCAGAAGCTTGGCTGCAGGATACGGATCGTTCTCGGCCAATTTCTGCTTGATGACTAGAAGCTGTCCGCGCAGGTAGTTGCGTTCATCGGGGTGCAGCCAAGTCTGTACGACTTCGACGTCATCGACCCAAATTTTCCCGGGACCAATCAAGTCAATAGCGACTTGCAACTCCTTCAATTCATCGACTGGCAGATCGGCAACTTGAAGCTCAGCAGGTCGGCGGCCCCAGTCATTTGCCAGTGGCCGCGCAGGATTGCCTTCCGTACCTCCAAAGTAACTACTGTGTTCATAACGCTGGCCGTTCTTCAGCCGTCCCACCAATCCCAGACGGACCAGTGGCTGACGATTATCTGCTGCCGACATTCGCAACCAGGCACGCACTGCCAACCTGCCGGTTTCTGGCAATTCAATCGGCTCGCTCTGAATCCAGGCGGCTACCTGACCCGAATTATTGTTCTGGATGGACAACGAACTGGATCCGGAATGTGGCAGCTCGCTCTCTTGCTGGATTATGGTGTTGGGTAGTGTCGATACATTCCAGCCGACGGGACGGTTCGCAGCATTCCAATGCTCGAAGGAACCTCCTAGTTTGAACAGCAGTTTCTGTTGTGACGGATCAGTAGCCATGACCAACAATTTTTCAAAATTCTCGATGTCCTGAGATGTTGCCGCTAAGGCTTCGCTCGAAAACATGTACTCTGCGGACTGAATGTGCACATCCTGCCCGATTCGACTCCAGCCCAACATATCGTAGGCCGGGACTTGAATCTTCATACTGCGATTGTTTAAATCTAGCGGCTGGAAATCTCGCTGGCCCAGGATTTCCCAATCGGCCTGAGTGTCCTCGGCGAATACGATGGTTACGGTAGCGTTCAGCGGTGAGGTATTCAAAATGGACAAATACCAGCGTTCATCAGCTGTACCGGTGCGAATGCGGATCGGGGCATCGCTTGCCAGCACTCTTGGATCGCGCATAATGGTCGCGGGCAGCGACTTGAAGGTTGTTAACAGCGGAGACAATTCCGCCTCGGTGCACCAAATCGGATGCCAGCCACCAAAGGCCAGCATCCGCAAGTCGGTTCGAGCAAGCTGCTCAATCAAAGCCTGCCGTGCGTGTCGGCCATGCTGTGTGTATTCCGGATAAATCCGCAACTCACGATCGGATTCAGATGCCGATTCCTTGCCCGGGCTGGACAGTCGTTGAAGCCGTGGCTGATGCGTGACAAACGCCGCCTGAATTGGCGTTTGAACTAATTCGACAGCTTGATCAGCGCCCAAGTTCTTCCCCCAATTCTTGGCGGCCATGGACTTCCACGAATCCCGAGTCGCTCCCTGAACAACTACCAACCCGTCGACTTCTGACAATGTAATTAAGTCGAGTCCGTGGTTAAGTAGGATTTGCTGAGGATTGCGAGCCGTCAAATCGGATGCAAACGATTCTGTCATCGCCACATCGGAGTTGGTCAAGGGTAATACATTTAGGTACAAGTTCGATCGCGGCTGTGCCGAGCGCACGATTTCAGCCAGTTGTCGATAGAATTCAGTCATGCGCTGCGCTCTCCATGTCAGATAGCCCAGACGCGCCGGTCCCTGCAACAGTTGCTCGCGCTGCGCGACGTCACGCGGTAGCGTGACCGACGTATCGGATGTGAAATCGCGCATCAGTCCTGGGCTATAACCCCAACGCTGACCGGCGAAGACCAGTTGCGATTCCTCATCTAACCGTAAAGAGATTCCGGCGAAGCTGCGGTGGTGGCCATATCGCTGAGCAATCTCTTGCAAAGAAGCACTAATCGTTGACTGAACTAGTTTGTGGGCCGGATTCAAATGGCTTGGCAATGCGGTAAACGCTAGATTGCGCTGATGGAATTGGCCTTGGATGTCCGCCTGAAATAGTTCGGCATCAGCTTGGCTTGCCACAGAAGGCACTTGCAGACCTCGCGACAAATCAACTTCCAATATCATGCTTAACCCGGTACGATCCATGTGCCGCAGAATCAATTCAACGACATCATGAACATCGGGCGATCGCCCGTCTGCAAAGAAGGTCGCTTTATCAATTAGGTGTAGACCCACTTGCGATTTCAGCGGCATCAACGAGCCTTCGGCGGACAGCGCTGACAATACGAGCGTGTCGGCCCCAGCAAGTTGCAAACTGTGAACAAGTCGCTGAGCAACCGCCAACCAGGTTTCCCAGGTTTCTAGTGGCGGCTGATTCGCGGAATCACGTTGTCGAGGTGCTGCGAAGCAATCAGCCAACAACGGTTGATCCAGATACATGCCGACGCTACGCGGCACGCAATACGAAGTGCTCCTGGAGGATACACCTTGCCTGTCTGCGGTAGGTGAATCAACAGATGCCAAACGATCGCCGATATTTCCGGGCGATTCAGTCGAACTCACCAGCTCAGCCGTTTCCAGCAACAGTTTGCCAACCGATGCGGCCGAATGGCGACTGACGTTTGCCAGCACGATCGAAATCGACTCCGCCTCAGGCCAAAATATCAGATCGTGAGTCAAACTGCCTTCGACCGACTGTCGGTCGCCTACTTCGATCACAACAGTTGATTGCGGTACTGGGCCTGTCGACCATTCTGGGCGCTGGTCGTGAATAGATACATTCAGCGTCGTACCTGTATCCGTGGGAACTTCAATTCTCAAGCGATGTGGCTGTCCCGCCTGAAGCCCGGACAATGGCAGCGCCAACCATCCCTCAGGGCCAATCGTAGCGCACTTGGAAGATTGATTCGTTGTTGACGGAGCGATCGAGTAGTAGTCTCGAGTCCCAATATTACCGACGCGGGTCACGTTACCCAAATTGCTTACCGGTCGACTGTGCGGCAATAATCTATTCCACTGCTCCGGTAGATTGCGCTCGGAGAGCTTCAGCAAATCGGAGATTTCCGAAGTGGTCTGATGGCGAGCTTGTGTGGCAAAGGTAGCCAGCCACGAAAAACTGCCCGGGCGGGCGGCAACCGCAGTATCAATTGCCAATTGCGGCTTCCAGCCGCTGATCGTCGGAATTGCAGCGCTGTCGTCCAGCGCTACAATATCAACACTTCGAGCCAGCAGCGGCTTGACTGACATCCAATTGCTGAGCAGATTAGGACGGACCAACTGCAGAGCCAGTTTATGTGCACCTTCCTTAGCCGGAATCTTGACTTCCAATTTTGTGGCCGTGAAATCCCCGTCAGCATCGACGCGGACCTTGGCAGTTGACACTGGCAAAGTACTCCGCCCACCGGCCCAGTGCGCGGTCAGGACGTAGTCTCCCTCAGCCAGTCCAGTACGAAGTCCTGCCACTTGCATGGTCCAAGTGTCGTTACAGTCAAATACCGTGTGTGCGCGCAGGTCATTCACGCGAACCCGATCATGAATGGGGCGTTCCAGAGCCAGCCGATTTCCTTGTTCGTCCAACGCTTGAGTCTTCATTTGCTGCTGAAGTTCATCGAGCCCAAACTCGCACTGCGTCCATTGGTCTGTGCCCGGGTTTCGCAGTTTGAACACCAGCCGACTGGACAGTGGTCCGCGAATGCGAATATCCACTCCACCAAAGGTGGTATCGCCGTGAGGTCGCAGGTGAATTGTGGTTGAATCGGTTTGCTGCAGCATTTCCCAGCAGCGTTGCTGCATTCCCAAATTGCGGACGATCTGAATGGTTCCGCCACCGACCAGCGAAATGCTGCCTTCGTAACCGCGTGCCACTGAGCCTCCCCAGACGCAGCGAAGTTCATGCTGTTGGCCATCGACGATTGGCAAGTTGCCGGCCGATTGTGCCCGACAGGGCGAATCGTATAGCAGCGGCATCCCGAGGCAACATAAAATTGCCAGGAATTGCGAAGTCGGCGTTGTTGACCGGAGTCTGAACATGGTCTTAAGCAAAGGGCTCTTACAATCGGTCGCTATAAATTACGGGTGCGCTGGGGCGGACTGTCGATGACTTGGGCCAACTGGTTGTCCACAGGACGCGCGCCCGTCCCCCCACAAATTGACGCTTGTAGCAGATTCTTCAGTCGTTTCCCACAGCGAAAATTCACTCAATGCTAGCGGCCAAGCAGATGGGATTTCTGTCTTGTGATGGGGTGCTGGTTCGAGTAATTATCCACCGCATACCGTTGGTCGCGACCGGACTGCGCCCGGTTCGGCCTATTCCAACGATTGTCCTCAAACGCCATTGTTCATCGCTGGTGCGAGCTTGATGAAAACAATCAATCCCCAACCTATGAAGTTTGCGTTGTTGGCCAAGCGGCGTACGTTGACAGCCTGGGTGCTGGCGGTTTGCACTGTGTGTAGCCTGCATTGGTCGGCACAGGCGCAAATGCCTGGTGGAGACCCAGGTGGCGGTGTACCTATGTTTCAAGAGCCCAAATTCGCCGACCGGGTGTATGAATCCGGGGGACCGCGGGTCAACCAGCGACATAACGGCAAATTGGTACAGGGAATTGAAATTCAAGGCAACGAAACCGTTAGCCACCACAAAATCTTGTCTCACATGCAAACACGACAGGACCGTGTGTTTGATGAAAAGCAACTGCAACTGGACATTCACGATCTGTACCGCACCGATCTGTTTCGTGAGATCAAGTCGGAGATTGTGGAATCCGCCGAGGGCGTGGTAGTCCGGCTGCGGATCAAGGAACAACCCACGATTACTGACGTCATTTTCCATGGCAATACGCGGATGAACGATTCCGAGCTGAAAAAACATTGCGGCATTGAAGTTGGCGATCCGGCCAATCCGTTTTCGGTCGAGATGGCTCAGCAGCGGCTGTTGGATCTTTATCACGAAAAGGGCATGAACCAAACA
This sequence comes from Pirellulaceae bacterium, assembly GCA_019636385.1. Lineage (NCBI taxonomy): Bacteria > Pseudomonadati > Planctomycetota > Planctomycetia > Pirellulales > Pirellulaceae > Pirellulaceae bacterium. The sequence goes on from JAHBXT010000001.1 coordinate 461,427, forward strand.
GCCATTCAGATCGTCGAGGGGAATCGACCTGACCAGCGGCGGATATTCTTTTCGATCGACGAAGGTCCGGTCGAACGCGTGTGGGCGGTTCACTTCGTGGGCAACAAGCTGTTTCGTAGTGACGTCTTGAAGACCAAAATCCAAACACGTGACTCCTGGCACGGTGTCAAACCGTTTGGGAATCTGGCCAACTCAATCAAGATTGAGGACGATGTGCAGACGCTGATTGAACTGTATCGTTCGCTGGGCTATTTCCAGGCTCGAATTGGCCACCGTATTAACTATCATCCCAACAGCGCCTGGGTGGATGTGACCTATGTGATTGACGAAGGCCAACAGTTCCACATTCGCAATATCTCGGTGATGGGCAATCAGTATCCTCCGTTCACCGATCAACTACTGTTGGACTCGATGGACCTCAAGCCGGGCCAAGCGTTCAATCACGCTAAGCTGAGCAAAGATCAGCGGCGCATAACCGATGAATACTATGGTCGCGATGGATTTATCTTCGCAGACATTGTTCCTCAAGCGGTTTTTCTGGAAGAGCCGGGCTGGTTGGATTTGGTATACAAGATCAGCGAGGGTGATCAAATCGTGGCCGGCGATATCAAGATTCACATGGCGGGCGATTCGAACCATACCAAGCGCAGCGTACCTTTGAATTTGATAGATATCGTGCCAGGGCAGTTAATCGACCGTCGCAAACTGAACGACTCCGAACGCCGCTTGAAACTTAGTCAGATATTTGAAGTCGATCCGGCGCAAGGCGATCCACCCCGCATCGAAGTTCGCCGGATGGATCGCGATGCCGATTACTAACAGTGGTCGCTTTGGAAGTCAGGATTGGGAAATCGTAAACGGTGGCAGCGCAGTCGGCCCACATCGACCAATTACGAACGCGAATGTGAATATGAGTCAACCTAACGCAATTCCGCTGCTCGCCTGCCGCTGTTATGGCTGGTTGGTGGGAACACTCGCCTGCCTGACGTTGGCACTGCCGGGCTGCCAAATCGCTCAGCCGACAGCCAACAATCCCGCGATGACAACCGGTGCTCCTGCGATGCCAGCCATCGTCCGCGGACAGTCACCTACCAGCCCATTTCCCAACAACCAGTATCTCACTAATCCAGCGCCTGCGGGCACCTCCATTCCCTTTCCTCAGACTCAACCGTACACCGCTCAACCAGGGCAACCTGCGGCACAACCCGACGGCTGGGTTACATCGCAAGCCGGTGGAACTTATTCACAGCCGGCTCTGGCCACAACTGAGTTTCCTCAGCCACCAGTAGGGTACACCGCGCCGCAATACAACACCGCGCCGCAATACAACGTAACTCCCTTGCCGTATGCTTCCCCGACCGGCTCGACCCCGTACCAAGAGGCAATCATTGCGCCAGGCGCTATGCAGGGTCAAGCTGCGGTAGCACCTGGAATCGCCAGCCCAAACGGCTGGCAACCTGGGGGAGTTGGCGGTACGGGACTGGACCCTGCGGGAGGTTTAGTGCTACCGAACATAACAGCACCGGGCGGTTATCAACCACGAGTTCAAGTGGCTCCGCTGGACGTCTATTTGCAAGAGGCGCGTACCGGACGCATCATGCTGGGCGGATCGGTTAATAGCGACTTGGGCGTTGCGGGCCAGTTAATTATCGACGAACGCAATTTTGATATCCGCGCCTTTCCGCGCAGTTGGTCAGACCTATTTAGCGGATACGCATTTCGGGGTGCTGGTCAAACGTTCCGCGCTGAATTGATGCCAGGTAATCAGGTTGAGCGGTACACGATTAATTGGACTAATCCCAATCTTTTCGGCTATTTACCCTACAGCTTATCGGTAGGCGGATTTTTGTTCACCCGCATCTACCGTGACTGGACCGAGCAACGGCTGGGCGGTCGTATAGGTCTGGGATACGCCATCACCAAAGATCTATCCATCGGTACCGAGATTCGTGGCGAAAATGTCAATATCTCTCGGCCGAGAATCAATGGCGTGGCACCGCTGGATGCAGTATTGGGTGATAACGAACTGTATACAGCCCGCCTGCGTTTGGCGCGCGACAAACGCGACAGCGTGTTTCTGGCGACCGAAGGAAACTTTTTAGAGCTCATCTACGACCAAGCGTTCGGGAAATTCGACTATCCCCAAGGTCAGATCAATTTCTCGCAATACGCGCGCGTCTATGAACGCCCAGATGGCATGGGGCGTCACGTGCTGGCTAGCACCTGGCGATTCGGGTTCTCGGGTGAGGACACACCCATCTTCGAGAATTTCTACGCCGGTGGATTTTCCAGCATGCGGGGCTTTCGCTTTCGCGGTGCCAGCCCCAAGGAGAGCGGTGTGCAAGTGGGCGGTCGCTTCATGTTCCTAGGAAGTCTGGAATATATGTTTCCTCTGACCGCCGACGAGATGCTGCGCGGTGTGGCCTTTGTGGATTATGGTACAATTGAACGCGACATCACCATAACCGAGGAGAACTTCCGTGTCGCTCCGGGACTCGGCTTGCGAGTCTCAGTGCCGGCGTTGGGACCAGCCCCGCTGGCCTTTGACTTCGCAGTGCCAGTGGCCAAGGCCGCCGGTGACGAAAAGCAGTTGTTCTCGTTCTATATGGGATTTACGCGCTAGCTGACCAATTTCCAACTGGATGCGGCTAGCGTGATTCATCTGAGTGAACGAGTCAGGGGGACAACGATGATTTCACGTCGCAATTTTCTGGCGGCTTCGGCAGCCGCATCAGCGCTGACCGGAAACGCGGTCGCACAAGATTCTTCAAACGCCGGGTCGCAGCGCCTGCGCGTTGGGGTGATGGGACTCAGTCGCGGACTGGCCCTGGCTATCGACTTGGCTGGACTGCCGGGTGTTGAGGTAGCGTATCTGTGCGAAGTTGACGATGATCGACTGGCCAGCGCTGCCCGCAGCTTTACCGAGCAGCGTGGCAGAACTCCGCAAACCGTCAAAGACTTTCGCAAAATTCTGGATGACAAATCAGTCGATGCATTGGTGTGTGCGGCACCCAATCACTGGCACGCGCCAGCGACGATCATGGCCTGCAAAGCGGGCAAGCACGTCTATGTGGAAAAGCCCTGCAGCCACAATCCACTAGAAGGGCAGTGGATGGTAGCAGCTGCCGAGCGATTTGATCGCTGCGTGCAAATGGGCACTCAGCGCCGCAGTGCACCGGGAACGCTTGCAGCCATCGAGAAGCTACATTCGGGCACCATTGGCAAAATTCACTTATCGCGCTGCTATTACCACGCTCTACGAGGTCCAATTGGCAAAGCTGCCGACGGTACGCCGCCTACACAATTGGACTATGACCTGTGGCAGGGGCCGGCTCCCCGCCGGCCCTACCGGACCAATTACGTGCACTACAACTGGCATTGGTTTTGGCATTGGGGCGGAGGCGAGCTAGCGAACAACGGTGTCCACGGTCTTGACTTGTGCCGCTGGGGATTGCAAGTCGATTACCCAACGCGCACGGTCAGCTCTGGAGGTCGCTACTGGTACGACGACGATCAAGAGACGCCCGACACGCAATCAGCATGTTTTGAATTTGCCGACGGCAAACAAATCACTTGGCAGGCAATGTCCTGCAACAAGCGCCACATCGACTTTTTCTGCGCATTTTATGGCGATCAAGGTAGTTTAGAATTGGACGGCGATGGAAACTATCGTATTTACGATCGTCAGGACAAACTGATCGAAGAGGGTGGCGAGACCGCCGTTGGCCAAATTCAGCACCTGACCAACTTCGTCGATTGCGTGCGCCGAGGGGATCGCGGCCAACTGAATCAGCCGATCTTGGAAGCGCACAAGAGTACGCTGTTGTGCCACTTGGGCAATATCGCGCAGCGAACCGGCCGCACTGTAAACACCGATCCTACCACCGGTCAGATCCTAGGCGATGCACAGCAATTAGAACTGTGGAGCCGCGATTATGATCCGGCTTGGAAGGAACAAGTCAGCATGAGCTAATCGGTCCAAGGTCAACATTCTGAGGCAAACGACTAATCAGCCTGAATCATGAACCTCGGTCAGTAGATGGTGAAGACGATATTGGCTCGCCGCGCGAGCGACAGGTACTGTCTGGCCTCTCGCCCTAGCGTGCCATTTTGGCCGCCAGCTTCTGGCGTTTGCTTTTCACAAGTTGTAGCAGTTTGGCCTGGTGGTTGATCCACCAAACGACCGAGTCTTGTCGAGACCACGGAAAACGCTGCGAAAGCTCCTCCAGTTCATCCAGCAGCGACTGCATGCTTGAAGGACGTTCAGACGGATCCGTAGACAAACACATTCCAAGCAGCTCGCCGAAGGGAACAACTGCACTGGGCAAGTCCAGCGTTTCGATTCCAGGCTGTTCATGGGCACTAGGTCCGCTGAGCGTAAACAACGGCGGCAGGTTGCCGGTGAGCAAAAAATAGGCCAGGGCACCCACGGAATATATATCGACGCGGGGATCGGCCAGCCACGGAGCTTTCAGCCGCTCGGGAGCCATAAAACGCGGCGTACCGACCACAATCTTGGTCTGGCTGGCGGTTGGACTGACGCCCGGCGCAAAGGCTTTGACCAGTCCATAATCAAAAAGTTTTACAAAGTCGGGTTCGCCGCCACGATTGCAGACCATAATGTTTTGGGGCTTGATGTCGCGATGGACGACGCCGACTTCATGCGCTTCGGCCAGTGCCCGGCACAGTTGTTTGAGAATAAAAATACAGCGACCGGGATGCAGCGCTCCTGAGTACTCAACAAGCTGGCCGAGATGCGCTCCGTTGATGTATTCCATGGCATAGTAAAACAGCCCTTCTTGGTTGCGCCCAAAATCATAGATGGCGATGGTGTTAGGATGAGTCAACTGGCTGGCTAATTGCACCTCGCGTTCAAACCGACTGATGGCCGTTTGGTCCACGGCTGGACCGCTCAAGACTTTCACCGCCGACTGTCGGCACAGCAGGGCGTGTTCAGCCAGGTAAACTCGGCCCATGCCGCCTTCACCCAGTAGCTCTTGTACTTGATACGGACCGACATCGCTCAGGTCAGCCTGAAGATAGCGCGATGTTCTTAACATCCATAGAAGCGTTAGCCCACCCAGGGCCAGCGTAAATAGTCCTGTTAAGCCAGCGATGGTACGTCGCACATGGGTCGCCATGCCAAAAGCATCTGCGGCGCGTTCTTCGAAGGCGATTCCCAGTTCGTGAGACGGAATCCACCGCCAAGCACCGACAACCGTTTCGCCAACATAGTTGCGATAGCCATCGACGCTCATCCCGTTGTTGCCACTGGTCAATTGCTGGGCCAGTAGCGTTGGTGGCCAAGCTGTGGGAATCAAGTCGGGCAATTGTCCGGCCAATAGATTCACACCTGGATCGCGAATTAGTATCTGCTTGGAGCCCAGGCTGTTGGTAGTGGCTAGATCGAACTGTTCGAGCGATTCGGCGTAGCGGCTCTTGGTGAGTAGCGCACCGCGATCACTGACCAAGTATGTCTCGCCCACGCCCTGCGTACTCCAGCGAGCTACCAGAGCATTGAAGGCCTCGTCCAATCCATACCCCCGAACCATCAAGACCGCTGCAACCGAGCCCGTTGTATCCGTAATGGGCAAAAACACAGACAGTTCTGATTCGTTGTCCTGCAGTCGGTAGTTTTCAGATATCGCTTGACTCTGTGATTGCAGATACATTCGAGCTTGTCCGCGCAGAACCGGGGTTAGCATGGCCGCGCCGGCAGGGGTCACAAACGACCCTACGACCTCTGGTCTGCTCTTCTGATTCCAATCGGCCACAGTAATCATGCGGCGATCCCAAACGGCAAATCGAACCGAGTTACCTGCCAGAGATCGCAACTGCTGCTGAAGCGCTTCGTAAGCTTCTGCCTGGCACAACACCGCCTGCAGCTGTTGCGAATCGTCATCAGCAATTGGTCTGGACAACTCCAACAACTGCCGGATGGGTGCCACGACATTCTCCTGGCGCGACCACGCCAAAGCCTGATCGATCATTTGCGATTCCCATTGCCGCAAGTCGATTACGTGTTGGTCGATCTGCTCGGTCAACCTTTGCGATAACATGCTGCGCAATGACGCCTGTACACGGTTACTGGTCCAGTATCCCGCCATGAGGCCGATCAAACCAAGCAGCAGCGTTGGCCACAGCCAGCGAAAAAGATATCGTAAGCGGCTGCTCAAGCTAGATTGGTAGGTCGCGCTGAGTGTTGATCGGGTGCGGATCTTGGGCGCCGGGATTTCCGGGATGCGCGTGGTGCGCAGAGTATGGAAGTTGAGTAGCGAGCGGACTTCCTGAACCACTTCGGGAGCCGCAGGCTCCAGTTCGGCTAAGCGTTGCGCTTGAACTTCTCGCGACAAATCACACAGTTCCGCGAATAGCTGCTTGGCGCGTTGATGCAATTGAGCATTCAAGACTACAGATCCTGCGAATCAAGCCATCGCCGCAACCACGCCTTGGCCATCGTCCAATCGGCTTCCACCGTTCGCTTGCTGAGATTGAGCCGCTGTGCAACCTCGGCCACTGTCAACCCGCCAAAAAAACGCAGTTCCACAATTTGCGACTGTCGCGCATCGATGCGCTCGAGCGCCTGGAGCGCTTCGTCGATGGCCAGTACATCGTCGGAATCTTGAAAGCTAATCGCGTCCCAATCTGCCAGGCTTCTTTTGTTTGCTCCGCCACCACGTTTCTTGCGTCGACGATGACGGGCCTGGTCAACCAAAGCTCGCCGCATCGTCCCGGCAGCCAGGGCGAAGAAATGGTTTCGAGTCAGCAGGCCGGTCTGCTCTGCGGGCAGTCGCAAATACAGCTCGTGGATCAACACTGTGGGTGATAACGAAACCGTATTCTGCTCGTTCTTCAAATAGGCGGCTGCCATTCGATGCAGATCTTCATACTGGCGCTCGATCCACCGCGAACAATCGACAGAGCCCGTCGATTCATCGAGCGCGTTTGCCTCTGGAGCACTCACAAATGGTCTCTCGGGAAACCCACAAAAATTTCATACATCGGTTGCGGTCTACAGTACCAAGAGTGACGCTTTAGGCCTGCAACACGACCCAGAATGGGATTTAACAACTAGAATTATACCATCTGTTCGGCGGCCTGGGCGACCGTGAACTTTTGGTGCTAGATTTGGTCTTAGAGGGTGTGCGTGATCGAAATGCTGACCAACACTGGCAAGATGAAAACCTATACCACTTAAATCCAGGCGATCACTCTCTTGACGCCGCTCTGGAAAACAACTAGTCTAGTTCTGAAAGCGGAAGCGTATGATCAATCATTTGACCGGAAATTTACTTGGGCTCCTTCTACTTCTCCAGCACGGCGAGTGTTAGGGTCCCGTTTTTCAATTCAATCATCAAGACCCCGATGCTCAATGGCTTCGGGGTTTTTTTGTGCCTGGCCCCAAGTAGCCCTTGAGCATCCCTGAGACGCGGATATCGTTTCCTCAACAGGCGCAGCAAGGACCAGAAAAGACCATGAGCATCAACAGCCAGCAAACCAACACCTCAGGCAGTGCCCCAAGTCTGCGACACATTCGGATTTTCGACACCACCCTGCGCGACGGCGAACAATCGCCGGGTGCCAGCATGAACCTGTCCGAGAAGCTGGAGGTCGCCTCGGCCCTGGCCGAATTGGGGGTAGATATTATCGAGGCCGGATTCCCCATCGCGTCGCCTGGTGATTTTGAAGCCGTTCGCGAAATTGCCAATCTGATTCGCAGCACCACGGTCTGCGGTTTAGCTCGCTGCAATACTGCCGACATCGAACGCGCGTGGGAGGCGCTGAAAGGTGCCACCAGCCCGCGAATTCACGTATTCTTGGCGACCAGTGCCATTCATCGCGAGTTCAAGCTCAAGATGACTCAGCAGGAAATCATCAACCGGGCTCGGCAAGGCGTTGAATTGGCAGCGCGGTATTGCGATGACATTGAATTTTCGCCAGAAGATGCAGCGCGCACCGAACACGATTTCCTGTGCCAAGTGGTCGAAGCAGCCATCGACGCGGGCGCGACAACGATCAACATCCCCGACACAGTGGGTTACACCACCCCAGGAGAAATGTACCAGCGTATTGAACTGCTGATCAACCGCGTGCCCAATATCGACAAAGCTGTCTTAAGCACGCATTGCCATGATGATTTAGGTCTGGCACTGGCCAATTCGCTGGCCGCTGTCCAGGCCGGTTGCGGTCAGGTTGAATGTACGATCAATGGCATCGGCGAACGGGCGGGCAATTGCTCGCTGGAAGAAATCGTTATGGCTCTGCGGACTCGCAGCGATTTATTCGGCTGCGAAACCGGTATTCGCACCCAACGCTTGGTTCCTACCAGCCGTCTGTTAAGCAAGATCACGGGACTGCAGGTTCAACGCAACAAGGCCATCGTGGGTCGCAATGCATTCGCCCATGAATCGGGCATCCATCAAGACGGCATGTTGAAGGAGCGCAGCACCTACGAAATCATGTTGCCCGAAGACGTCGGATTCACCAAGACCGACCTGGTGCTGGGTAAGCACAGTGGACGAGCCGCCTTGGCCGATCGGGCGCGCAGCCTGGGATTTAACATCTCAGCCGAACAACTGCAAAAGGTGTTTGAGCGCTTCAAGGAACTGGCCGACAAAAAGAAAGATGTCTACGACGGAGATATCGTGGCCTTGATCCAGCAAGAGATCACCGGTGCGGGCGCCGATCAAGATGCTTGGAAACTGGTCAGCTACGATGTCTACAACAGCAGCAGCCGACCACCCAAAGTACGCCTAACGCTGTCGCGCGGCGGTCAGGAATCGACAACCGAGGTCGAACAGGGCGATGGTCCCATCGACGCGGCTTTTTGGGCCGTTGAAAAGCTGACTGGCGTCAAAGTCGTATGCAAAGAATTTCGATTGCAATCGGCAACACTGGGGCGGGATGCACAAGGTGAAGTATTGGTGGAAATTGAACATGAGGATCAGAGCTACAAAGGCACCGGCGTGTCTACCGACTCCGTCGAAGCCACTATCACCGCTATGCTGGCAGCCATCAACCGTATCCTGGCCTGCAAGCAAAAGTGATTTGTAGAGTGGACCTGCACGGAGATAAGCGGGACCCGTACTGCCTCCTCACAGTGACGCTAGAAACAGCAACCCCCATGGTTACTGTAGATGAACGTATCTAGCCCCTGCGGCAGTCCGCCAGCATCGCAAATACCGTTTGATGTGGACACAATGATTCCTATGCAGACCCTGCCACCGGCCATCGACATTCAGTGCTTGACGCATCACTACGGCCAGCGCTTGGCCCTAAATGAACTGAACTTGCAAGTGGCCCGCGGTCAGATATTCGCGCTGCTTGGCCCCAATGGCAGCGGCAAGTCGACTCTGTTTCGCATTCTGTCGACGGTGATGCCGTTTGAGAATGGTCGAGCCGGTGTGCTGGGCTACGATGTGCGTCAGCAAGCAATGACCGTCCGCCAGCATCTGGGAGTCGTGTTTCAATCGCCCAGCTTGGATCGCAAATTGACAGTGCGCGAGAATCTACGCTGTCAAGCGGCGCTGTACGGCGTGCGCGGTGCCGAGTTGACGAGCAAGCTCGAACAGCTCTGTAACCAGTTTGGCCTGCAGCATCGGCTAGCGGATCGAGTGGACACGTTATCCGGCGGCTTGCAGCGGCGCGTAGAACTTGCCAAAGCGCTGCTGCATCGACCTCAGTTACTATTGATGGACGAACCTAGCACCGGCTTGGACCCGGCGGCCCGACTGGATTTATGGCATCTACTGCGCCGGCTTCAATCCGAAAACAACATGACCGTTGCGATAACCACACATCTGCTGGACGAAGCTGACAAAGCTGACTCAATCGCCATTTTGGACCGTGGAGTCAATGTCGCCAGCGGTCGCCCCGATCAATTGCGTAGCCAGTTGGGCGCGCAAGTATTGAGCATCACCACGGTCAATCCTCAGCCGATGTTGGATTGGCTGGCACAACAGTCTGTTGAAGCTCGCCAATCAGGCCGCGAGATTCGCGTTTCCGGAACGGGCGTCGCGCAGTTGGTTGCCCCGCTGTCGCAACGATTTCCCGAAGACCTCCAGTCACTGACGATTGGCAAACCCAGTTTGGAAGACGTCTTCATCGCCCGCACCGGCCACCGCTTCAACGGCAGCGTAGGGTGGGATGTAGCAGGGGACAAACATCCCGAATCAATTAGGATTTAGCTGCAGGTTGAAACATAACCGAGCAAGTGAATATGGAACTCAGCTAGTTCGGATTGCGCCGGCCCATCACCAGCCTAGCAGAGTCTGCTTTTAGGATTACCAAGAGATTTGTACATGTCAACGATCACAGCCTCACCCACAGCCGCAACATCATCCGGACAATCAAACCCCTGGTCGGTGGTTGCGATGTTGGCTGTTCGCGAATGGCGGAGATTTTTTCGCCAGCGGCAACGCGTGATGGCCGCGCTGGGGCAGCCCATCTTGTTCTGGTTGTTGTTTGGAACGGGGCTACAATCCAGCTTCCGCAGTGGTGACCAAGATTTCATGACTTACTATCTGCCGGGCACCGTCGGACTGATTCTGCTGTTTACGTCGATTTTCACCACCATCTCCATCATTGAAGACCGGCGCGAAGGCTTTTTGCAGGGCGTGTTAGTCGCCCCCGTGCCGCGCTGGACGATCGTCGCCGGCAAGATTATCGGCGGTGCATTGATAGCCTGGGTACAAGCCATGCTGTTCTTGGCGCTGGCTGTTGCCATTGGGCACGTCGAACTGTCGGCCAGTTTGTTGGCTGCTGGCATACTGATGATCTTGGCTGCGCTTGCTTTGACGGCCGTAGGCACCTTCTTCGCCTGGCCCATGGAATCGACTCAGGGCTTCCACGCCGTCATGAGTCTGGTGCTGATGCCTATGTGGCTGCTCAGTGGAGCCTTTTTCCCTGTGCCCGTTGCACAAACGCTGCTCAGTGGCTCGTGGCTGATGCACTGGATCATGCGCTGCAATCCGCTCACCTACACCATGGCCGGCCTGCGGCACCTGTTGAGCGATCCGTCGGCCAGTATTCACGTGACCAACGGGAGTTGGTTAGCAAGTCTGGGGACATGCTGGCTAGCCACCGTTGCCTTCGTCGTACTTTCCTTCGTCGCCGCCTGGTGGGTTGTCGTGCATCGCAATGCATCCGCCTCCTAAGTTTATGCTGCCATGCCTTGGGAAGGCACCCGGCCAGGCTGCGCTGGGAGGCCTACACGGCCTGCAAATCTCCAATGCGACGACGCCTAGAGTAGCTCAGAGTGGAGCCCAATGGTCAGATTGCCGACGTAATTCCGGGCGACTACCCTCTCAGAGCGGCGCTAATATTTCGCCGCCGCGTCGGGTGGCCATGGCACGCCATGCTTCCAAGTCCACGCGATCTGAAATAAAGGCCACTGATCCATCAGCCCGCAAAGCATTGACACCTGCTGCATGGCGACTGCGAGCCGTCTTCCAGCCAAAGGGGGTGTAGATGGTTGGAAATCCTCCCCCCAAAAATACGCCAATGCAATCAGCGGTTTGTGAATTCGGCAAGTAATAGTGGTTGTACAAGCCATTGCGATACTCGCCGTTGACCCACGAAAAACCGCGTGGATCAGAATAGTTCCAGGTTGGTGCCAAGTTGCATCCTGCGTCGGTAAGTGGAGCTGAGAATACAAAGCGATACCCTACGCGAGGGTCACGAGCTTGGGCGCCTGCTTGGCCGAGTATGCTTTCTGACGCGATCAACGTTTGCGACGTTCCGTCAGTGATGTCTTCCAGTCGCGTCTTTGAGTTCACATACAACGTTCCATCGGTATCCAGCGGAGTGCCGCCACCAGCACCGGTTCCCGTCGTGAACGCATAGTTGGTCGGACCAAAGCTGTCGTGCAGACGCTGCGCCCCATCACTGGGGCACAAAAATGTGGGCACCATGACTCGCGACCCCTCGACATTCTGAGCCGTAACGGCCAAGTTGGCGCTGTACAGGGGTAGCGTTAGGTCCAGAGCGTTATAGGCAGCGGTGTTTTCCAGGTGAGGAGACAGCGAGGCCAAAGCCGACCAGCGATAGAATGTCCAAGGCACGGTGGGGGAGGAGGGATGCTGCTTAGCGACGCTGCCCGGCGGCAGTAGGCTGTATGCCGAATGATAGTTATGCGCGGCGATACCCAATTGCCGCAGATTGTTACTGCAGCTCATTCGACGACTGGCTTCCCGGGCCGCTTGAACAGCGGGCAACAACAAACCGACCAGCGCACCAATTATGGCGATGACCACTAGCAATTCCACCAAAGTAAAACCGCCACCACGAATGACATGGCGATTCGACCAAGTTATTGATCGTACGGACATCGCTGTCGCACAAAATGGCATCTAGTGAACCGTGATATTGCGCAATTGTTGACTGACGTTGTCGCGCATGGCTGTGATGTCGGCGAACGAAATGATTCCGTTCTTATCGATATCCTGATCGCTGCTGGAATTCACGATAGCAGAGACGTTGTCTCGAATCACAGAGATGTCGGCAAATGAAACGGTGTAGACATTGGCCACTGGCCCGTCGACCTCACCACGCAAATGCCCCAAATACAAAGTCACTGGAGCCGCCAAATTGGTGTTGGCAGTTGGCTTGGCAGTCACGCGCAGCCAACGATTTTCGATACTGTTGACGGCCCACTGAATCTCGACGTAGGGCAGGCCAGTTGTTACTACCGAAACCGAAGCGGGCGCAGGTGCGGCAGCCCAAGCGGCAGGGGGATGATCTACCTCTGTGTACGGCCCCTGAGGACTCATCCGAAAATCAAAGTCTGCCGCGTTAATCAGTCCGGGATTTCCCAAACCGGTAAAATGGATGCGAATGCCGGTGATACCATTCTTGGCACGAATCAAGTTGTTCGCAGACAGAGTGGCCGAACCCGGCGTGCGAAAATGCATGGTTTTTCCAGAGTCAACCGCCGTACCCGATCCGCTCCAGCCGACATGCACAACCGCGTTTCCGGCATACATGGCTGGAACCGTCGAAGGCACGATAGCGATGGAACTGTAGGCTGATGTGGCCGAGTCAAAGGTGTCGATCAGGTTGCCGCTGGTATCAAACTTAAACAGTCCACCCCGCTCGCCCCCAGGATCGCCCGGATTTGATTTTCCAAGAGCAGCCACCAGCACATCACCGGCGCTATCGACTGCGATACCTGCCGGACTATTCCCGAAGGAACTTCCCGAACCGGTGCTCTGCACCATCTGATCGGTCACGGTGATCGCGCCAATCAGATTTCCTGTGGAATTAAATTTGAGCGCGCTGTCTGAGTACCCCAGTCCGTGACCAATAAAAATATCTCCGCCCGCAACTTCGGCGACCTGGGTCGAGGACAACTGCGCGGCAGGATCAGCGGTAAATGGAGTTACCGTTGTCCCGTTATAGCGGTGTACACCTGTGCCAGGCGTCGCGATGATCACATGGCCATTGGCCAGCAAGCCAACGCCACTGGTTACGCCGGCAACCGGCACAGCGATAGTCGCCAAGGGAGGGCTGGCTAGCGAAGTGTTGAAAACTCGTACCAAATTAGAGGTGAAGTCGGTCACGTATACTTCGCCGGTCGGCGCTGCGGCCAGTCCACCGGGGCCAAAGCCCAGCATCACAAAATTCAACATGCCACCTGACTGTGCGTCGAAAATGTAAACCCCACCATGATTGAGCGCACTGACATACACTTGGTGATTGTGAGGATTGTAGGCGATGCCCGACAAACCCGGATTGGCGGGTATCGTAGCAAAGGTGGTTCTCGCCTTGGTCGCCTCGTCATAGCGGTAGACGACACCATCAAAAAAACCAGTGACCAGAATATCGGCGCGCACCGCCACTGCATGCATGGCAACCATGAGTGCACACACACGCAGTAAGCTGTGACCAAACAGGGAAACCTTGAATGCTGGACAGATCATGTAGTAACTCGAGATGTAAATTCGTTCAGGAACAGGGCAGGGCAACTAGTTAATCACTTGGCCGTTTTCGGGATTGACTCGCAAGCTGAGTTGCTCGTCGTTGTCCACATAGAAAGCAAAGCCGTTGAACATTTCATGTATGGTTTGCGGGCCATACTCGACGGTGTCGCTGGGGTCAGGGTTGTAAGGATTGAATGGTGAGTTGTCGTAGTGCGCCACCACACGAATCTGAGTTCCCTTGGGGAAAACTTTCTGACCAACAGCAATTTCGTATCCGAGCTGCCATTCAAAATTGAAATTCGGAATCTGCAACAATGTTTCTGGCTCTTGACCTTCCTGAACAGCAAAGTAGGTCATGTCGCGACCGCGAACGTGCATATGCGTAAACAGTCCCAACAAATTCGCGTTGTGAGGCAAAGTATACTTACCCTCAATACGGAACGCGGGATCCCCGGGAGTAATACTCCAACCGCGTGGGTCCACTACAAAGTGGTGCAGCTTCTTACGAATCTCACGGCGCGGGAAACGCAGCCCGACCTGGATTTTAGCCTTCTGTTCAGTGCCAATCGTAGTGTAGTGAATTTGCAAACCCAGTGAAGCTCCTGCCGGCAGCCGATAGGCCACACCGTTGTCGTAGTGCCCCAGATCCAAGGGCTGGCCACCTGGAACGTAACCGGTAATGAACGTATTCACACCGGCGCCATCCTTGGACATGTGAAACATATTGCAGTGGTGTACCACGGCAGTATTGAGCGGTTTAATCTCAAACGCTTCCACCCAGGTCTCCTCGCGAAAAATATGTGGCAACATCACATATTTGTAAGGAATAAAGCCGGTGGGCTCGATCGTATGCTCTTCGGTCATCGTCAGGATGAGATCCGGTTCGCCAATCCGCCATTCAGACTGAATTGGTGCCGGAGGGGTCGGGCTGGCGTTCAAATCGCCGGCGGGGCACCCCGCATCAATCCATGCCAGCAGAGTCCGCTTTTCGTCGACCGACAACGAAGTATCGTTTTGGAAGTGGCCATGCTGGCGCGCCGCATACCAGGGCGGCATGGTTTCCAGTTTGACGACCTCGGCAATCATCTCGGCATTGCCTACGACTTCGTCATAATGCCTCAGTTCAAACGGAGCTGCCGTACCCGCCTGATGGCAGCCGGTGCATTTGGCGTGAATCAGCGAGCCAATAGTACTGGACCAAGTGATGTCGCTACTGGGTAGAGTCGGTTTGACCGGCTCGGTGATACGGCAGCCATCGGCGGGCGTGCTACTGACGCTGACCGACTTGCCTTCCAGAATCTCTTCTAAAGCAATTCTCAGGTCTTCTCGGGACGCCGAGGGCTTTGCTCCGCCCACTCGCATTTGATCATCGATCCGACCGCGATAACGGATTGTATTTGCAGCATCCAGCACCACCACCTCAGGCGTTACCTTGACTCCCAGCGCCTTAGCGCACGAACAATCAAAGTCTTTAACTGAGTAGAACGGCAAACTGAAGTCTATCGCCTGCGATGCCATCTGCTTGACTGTATCATCCGCTCCGACATTGACCGCCACAAATTGGACGCCACGCGACTTAAATTCGGCGCTCAGCTCCACCAACTTCGGCAAGTATTTGCGGACCAACGGACAGGTGGTGGTCGTGAAAACAAAGACTGTGGCTTGATGCTGCCCCAGCTCCTTGAGGTTACGACCAAGTCCACGAATATCGGTGAACTTCAGATCATCTACCGTGCTGCCAATGGGGCGAATGGAATCCTGATCGAGCGGTTCGACGGCATGAATTGCAGTAGATGCGGCTACCAACATGCACGCGACCAATAGTCCACGGAGAGTCATTGTTTAGACCTCATACGATACAAGCCTGGGGGAAAGATCGGCATCCAGCACCGAACTTACAACCCAGGTATTATAGCAAGATTCGCTTCCAGCAATCGCCAATCGGGCGAGAATTCAGGCCGCTAGCAACCCAAACACGCGTCAGCAGAAAGGTCGCAAGTCTGGAGGCAGCGACCCTCGCCAAAGGGTGGTGGGCCATGATGACCGACATTCCACGGTACACGCGACCGTAACTACAACAATTCAATGCGACGACCACCTTGGGGATCAAGGTCGTGGTACAGGCAGATTTCTACCGGCCATAGAGCCCAGGCTGTCAAAATCCAGCTGATGTCAGCTGTCCAGGAGAATACTGGGATTAAGCGTTCGTGCTAAGTACTGCCACCGTTCTATACGCCAGCCAGCCCCATACAGGCCTACGAGTGAAATTGGCGGCAATACTCGTACACGGCCATGGTAGTGGCGGTGACGACGTTGTAACTGGCTGGGGCGCCATAGACCGGAATCTCGACGACCGCGTCCAGTAGGTCTAGCACCTCCTGCTCCAACCCTTCCCGCTCAGCACCAATAACCAAGGCTGTGCGGTGTTGAAATTGATATTCGTACAGCATTTGCGAACTGGTAGTCTGTTCCAACCCCACGCATTGATAGCCCTCAGACTTCAGGCGTATGATCGTTGGTAGCAAACTGCGCGGCGTGGTCAACTTCACATGGTCGATGGCGTCGCGAGCGATCTCGCGATCGACTTTGCCGGTACCGCAGTGGATCAACTGGCCGATGCCTGCACACCCGGCCAGACGCACCAACCGGCTCAGGTTCACATTGCTCCTAAGCGGCGCTGCTACCAAAATAAGTTCATGGGGTCGAGCCAGCGTGTACGGCGGCTTGTGTCGAATATGCTGAAATCGGGGTGTCATAGAGCAAGTGATAGTTGAGTTTAGCCGGGGTTTATTGGGGCTAGTCGGTGGCACCCCAACGCAGCCACCCCCGCGCACTCGGTGGAAGTGGTATCAAAAGGTAGCCAGGGTCGCGCAGACCTTGGAGCCTGAATGATTAATTTCACAGCAAAGGGGTTGACCTAGCTGCTAAAAATGAAGTGCCAACAACCCGCCCATAACCCACATAACGTCATCGCCATCGCTGGCTCTAATCTTCGCCAGCCCCTGCCTGGGGGCTGATGGCCCTCAGAAGCCAGACAACTCAATCTACCAACACCTGGCAACGGCAACCACCCGATCAGTAACATTCAGCGTCTGGCAATGGTGGCTACTAGATGATACAATGAGTGGCACGGTGTAGATTCCGGTGGGAGAGTTTTTGATTGCCTGCGAGCGATCAAAACGCCGAAGGCGCAAGGTGTAGCCCTCAATCGCTCAGGTACCCAGAACTGCCGGAAGTTCGACCGTCTCTGGAGAGAGATTCCGCAAAATAAATTTGCGAGAATCCACCGAAGGGGAAACGATCGCACCATCCCTGCATCACGTGTGTATGCAGCGGTGTGTTGGGATTGGACAGCTCTCAGGTACACGGACAGAGGGGCCAGTTGGTCGTTGTTTACTAGCGCTGCGGTAGTTGCGCTGGCAGCAGCGACGCTTTTGTGGCTTCTATATCGAATGAACCTTGCATGTCCCCTTCGTCTGCAACATCGGCATCTGCACCCTCAGATTCATCTGTCACCTCCGCCTCGGTAGCGGGTCGTTCAGCCAAGCAAGCGAGCGAACAATTGTCGCCGTTTGTTGGTCGACATATTGGTCCTCGATCAGACGAAATCCAGCACATGCTGCGCAGCCTGGGCTTCGAAAGCCTGGAGGCACTGACTGCAGCCGTTGTACCGGCGAACATTCTGGAACTCACGCCTATCGAATTACCCTCTGGTGTCAGCGAACAACAAGCTCTGGCGGAATTGCGGGCCATGGCTGCGCGAAATCAAGTTCTGCGCAGTTTTATTGGCCAAGGCTACTACGGCACGCATGTGCCGCCAGTGATCCAGCGCAACGTACTGGAGAATCCAGGTTGGTACACGGCCTACACGCCTTATCAACCGGAGATTTCTCAAGGCCGCTTGGAGGTGTTGTTTTATTTCCAGACGTTGGTTTGTGAGCTGACCGGGATGGACATTGCCGGTGCTTCGCTGCTGGATGAAGCCACGGCAGCCGCTGAAGCGATGACGCTAGGCTTGCGACATGCTCGCCCCGGTGCCAATCGTATTCTCGTATCCACCGCCTGCCATCCGCAGACAATCGCCATGATCCACACGCGGGCCCAGCCGCTGGGGGTGGAGATCGTCCAATTCGACGAACGTCAAGGCGTGGCGGATTGGCAAGGAGTTTTCGCGCTGTTGGTACAGTATCCGGCCAGCGATGGACGGGTTGAAGATTGTACTCCACTGCTGGAACAAGCCCGGTCCCAGGGCGTGCGGACCATCGTAGCCAGTGATTTACTGGCGCTGATGCTGTTGAAAAACCCGGGTGCGATGGGTGCAGATGTTGTCATCGGATCAGCCCAGCGATTTGGAGTGCCGCTGGGATTTGGCGGTCCGCACGCCGCCTTCCTGGCAACTCGCGATGCGTACAAGCGATCGCTGCCCGGTCGGCTGGTGGGCCAAACGATCGATACACACGGTCAGCCAGCTTACCGCTTGGCGTTGCAGACTCGCGAACAACACATTCGTCGCGAGAAAGCAACCTCGAATATCTGCACGGCTCAGGCACTGCTGGCTATCATGTCTACGCTGTACGCCATGTATCATGGTCCCGAAGGCCTACAAGCTATAGCGGCTCGCGTCCACAAGCAGGCCAAGCGGCTAGCAACTGCGCTGTCGGCAGCCGGTTATCAACTGCGCCATGGCTCGTTCTTCGATACGCTGGCCGTTCATACGGGTGCTCAGACGGCTGCAGTCATGCGCCGGGCTGTCGATGCTGGTTACAATCTGCGCGGCATCGACCAGCAGACCATCGGTATCGCTTTGGATGAGACTACGACCGAAGAAGATCTGCACAATGTAGCTCAGATCTTCGGTGCTATGCTCATGACTGACGATCCAGCTGTGACGACAATTGCCAAGGCAACTCCAGTCTCCGATCTGGGGATTGGCAAACAACTGTTGCGCCAAGACCAAGTGTTGACTCAACCAGCCTTTCATGCATACCGCAGCGAGACCGAGATGATGCGCTATCTACGGCGTCTGGCCGAGATGGATATTGCGCTGGACCGGGCGATGATACCGTTGGGTTCGTGTACGATGAAGCTGAACGCGGCCGCCGAATTGTCGCCGGTTTCTTGGCCTGAGTTTAGCCACATCCATCCGCTGGCACCTGCGGACCAGTCTGCTGGATATCGGCAATTGGTCGAGCAATTGGAAAGCATGTTATGTGCAATTACCGGCTATGCTGCGGTGTCGCTGCAGCCCAATGCCGGGTCGCAGGGCGAGTATGCCGGGCTACTGGCGATTCGTCAGTATCATCAATCGCGTGGAGATGGTCAGCGCGATATCTGCTTGATTCCTAGCAGCGCTCACGGTACCAATCCAGCCAGTGCGCAGATGTGCAACATGCGTGTGCAAGTCGTGCAGTGTGACGCAGCAGGCAATGTCGACCTGACCGACCTGGATGCCAAGATCGCAGCCCACTCCGGACGCATCGCAGCCATCATGCTGACCTACCCTTCAACGCACGGAGTGTTTGAGGAAGGGGTGCGCGCGATATGTGACAAAGTTCATGCCGCTGGCGGCCAGGTGTACATCGACGGAGCCAATCTGAACGCGCTCGTGGGACTGGCCAAACCGGGCAGCTTTGGTGGCGATGTTTCACACTTGAACCTGCACAAGACGTTCTGCATTCCGCACGGTGGTGGCGGTCCCGGAATTGGCCCAGTGGCAGTTCGCGCCCATTTAGCCCCATACCTGCCGCGTGATGGACGCGACAATGGCCGTGGTGGGCCGATGGTCAGTGCCGCCGCCTTTGGCAGTGCAGGCATTCTGCCGATTTCGTGGATGTACATTCGCATGATGGGTGCCGCGGGATTGCGGCGCGCGACCCAAGTAGCCATTCTGAGCGCCAATTACATTGCTCAGCAACTCAAGAGCAAGTACCAGGTGTTGTTCACCGGTCGCAGCGGCTTGGTAGCTCACGAATGCATTTTGGATACGCGACCGTTGCAAGCTGGCGGTTTGATATCGGTAGACGATCTGGCCAAACGGTTGATTGACTACGGCTTTCACGCTCCAACCATGTCCTTCCCGGTAGCCGGGACGCTGATGATCGAACCAACTGAGAGCGAATCATTAGCCGAGCTAGATCGCTTTATCCGGGCGATGCTGTCGATCTACAGCGAATATGAGCAGGTGCGCGACGGAGTCTGGCCCAAGGACAACAATCCGCTGCGCGGTGCACCGCATACGTTGCAGTCGATTTTGGATGACAGCAAGTTAGCCTACCCCAAGCGACTAGCCGTCTGTCCTGATCCGCACAGCGACTACCGCGTCAAATACTTCCCGCCCGTCGGCCGCGTGGACAATGTCTATGGCGATCGCAACCTAGTATGCGCTTGCCCGCCCCCTGCTCGGTATGAGGAGTAGGCGTGTGCAACATGCCAGTAACCCGATCACGCAGGTGGTGGTCCGGCTCAGAGCCCGACCGACTGCGTTTGATCTGAGTTGCTGGCCGGTCGAATTCTCTGAGCCTCGCTGCCAGATTGCGCCAGCTCCGCTGGTCTCTCCCCTACAAGCCTTTACGAAGGAGAGTCCACCCTAAATAGACGCCGGTCCCAATGGCGAAAGTGGCCAGCATGGCGATGAATTGCTGGGTGCGCTGCTGGGCTGCGGCCACCAAGAAGCAGAGACTCATCGCTAAGTAAATGGCGGCGGACAGTTGTTCTATCCTGCCCAGCGGCGGAGAGTGCGGTTGACGGCGGCGAATCCACCACAGGGCCGCGACCGTCATGGATCCACACGCTGATAGCGTCAGCCCCAAGTAGGTCATCAGCTCCAAGATGCTTCCGAGAAACACAGCGACAATACTCAGCACGGCTTGCAACGCGATGGCCCAACGAAAATTGTCGGCATCTAATATCTTTGGCATAACCCCATCTGCAGCCATTTGTCGGTAGACTCGTGGACCGAGCATCAACATCGCAAACACGCTGGTCAGCATGGCTAGCAGGATGGTTGCGCGCAGCAGTTCGGCCAGTCGGTCGCCACCCAATACTTGTGCCGCGATCAGGGCTACATTTTCGCGCCCACTGCCATCTGCGTGCACTAACGCTTGAGGGCCTGGTGCGTACACAATTATCCAGTTCAATACGCAGTACAACAGCGTCACAAGTAGCGTCCCCCACAACATAGCTTGCGGGACTTGGCGGCTGGTGCGCGGCGACTCGGCGGCCACGTATACGGCAGCGTTGAATCCGGTGTAGCTGAGAGCGATCCAGGACATCGATCCCACCAAGGTCCACCACTGGCTGACCTCGGGTGGCAAAAGATTGCCGGAGCGCTCAGGCAACGGTGCCCCGCCGAGCCAGTTCCCAGCGCTGAATTGCCATAATCCTACAATGATAAACGGCAGCAGCAACAACAACTTGACGGCCACCAAACCGTTCTGAGTCCGCGTGCCCAGGCGTATTCCGAACGCGTGGCACAGCGCTGCGACCATAATGCACACGGCCGCAACCCAGGCAATCTGCGGTTGATCTGATCGCGTTTCGGGTAACAGATGTACTGCCGCGGCTTTAGCCGACAATGCAATGGGCGCGGTGAATCCAGCTATCAGCGAGATCCAGCCAGCCAAAAAGCCGATGCTCGGATGCGCCAATCTGCTCAGGAAGGCATACTCGCCGCCAGAAATTGGCAGTCGCGACACAAGACTGCCGTAC
This sequence comes from Pirellulaceae bacterium, assembly GCA_019636385.1. NCBI lineage: Bacteria > Pseudomonadati > Planctomycetota > Planctomycetia > Pirellulales > Pirellulaceae > Pirellulaceae bacterium. The sequence goes on from JAHBXT010000001.1 coordinate 483,053, forward strand.
GCGTGGGCTCCACTGATGGCCCACACGCCGCACAGCATCCAAGCCAGCATCACGCGACCTGGATTGCCCAGCACCGAAAGTGAGAAACCGCTGGAGGTAAATACACCCACGCCAATCATGTTCGCTACGACCAGTCCGATCAACGACGCAAACCCCAACGATTTCTCGGGGCTGACTGGACTGGGCGAATTGGCGGTATCTGTTTCCGATGGTGGCATGGTTGCATTTTAGCTGGCTAAGCGTCCAAGGGTCTTGTAGAGTGGGTCCAGCGGATGAGTATCGAAATCTTATCGCAATGCATGAAGTCACTTCTGGGCCCAAGCGACGCAACCTCGCGCCGGCCCACCACGGACATGAACCGTTATGCTGATAGTTTATCTGTGAGCGGGTGATTGTCATGGCTACCCGAATATGCCATGCTCTTGTCTTGTGACAATGTAATGGTTCGCGTTCCATCCAGCAGCGCAGCAAACGACAAAACATGACGCAGACAATTAGCTTTCGACAGCAGGTCAATCGGTACTTTGACTCGGCAGCGGCTTGGACCAAACACGACCCAACGCTGCTAGCACAAATTCGCGAGTGTAATTTTGTGGGTCGATTTGCGTTTCCCGTTGAGCTGGACAATGGCAAGATCCAAGTCATCCATGCCTGGAGGGCGCAGCATAGCTGCCACAAACTGCCCACCAAAGGCGGCATTCGCTTCAGCACTTCGGTCAACGAGGACGAAGTCACAGCGCTGGCCAGTCTGATGACCTACAAATGTGCGATTGTCGATGTACCCTACGGCGGCGCGAAGGGCGGTGTGGCCATCGACCGACAACGCTACTCGGCTGCAGAATTGGAACGGATCACGCGGCGATTTACCTTTGAGTTGAATCGCAAACATCTGATTGGTCCCGGCATCGATGTGCCTGCGCCCGACATGGGTACCAGCTCGGCGGAGATGGCCTGGATTGCCGACACCTATGCGACGCTGAACAACGGCGAACTGAATGCGATGGCGGCGGTTACTGGCAAACCGATTCCGCTGGGCGGCATACGAGGCCGTACGGAGGCCACCGGGCTAGGTGTGTTTTTTGGGGTGCGCGAAGCCTGCAGTATGGTCCAAGATATGCGTCGTCTGGGACTATCACCCGGTATCGAAGGCAAGACGGTCGCCATTCAAGGTTTTGGCAATGTGGGCTACCACACCGCCAAGTTTTTGGCTGAGGCCGGTGCGAAAGTGATCGCTGTCGGCGACTTGGCGGGGACGATCTGTAACTCGCAAGGGCTGGACATCGCAGCCGTCGACCAGCATCGGCAGCAAACCGGTTCGATCATCGGCGCTCCAGGCTCACAATTGGCTTCACCCGGCAGCAGTGTGCTGGAGCTGGAATGCGATATCCTGATTCCCGCCGCACTGGAAAACGTGATCACGCATGAGAACGCAGGCAAGATTCGCGCCAAGATCATCGGCGAAGCCGCCAATGGGCCCACGACGGCCGAGGCCAATCGAATGCTGGTCGAGCGCAATATTCTAGTCATCCCCGATGCCTACCTGAACGCAGGGGGAGTGACAGTATCCTATTTCGAGTGGCTCAAAAACTTATCCCATGTGCGTTTTGGTCGACTGGAAAAGCGTTTTGAAGAACTGTCATTTCGGCGGTTGGTGGCTGCGCTTGAGTCAGCCACGGACAAGCGGTTTGGAGCGAGCGAGATTAGCATGTTGACGCAAGGGGCCGACGAGCAGACTCTGGTCCGTTCGGGATTAGAAGAGACGATGGCTAGCGCTTATCAGCAGATTCGCGAAACGCATTTGATGCTGGATGGCAAAGTCGATCTACGGACAGCCGCCTTCGTCAACGCTATCAACAAGATTGCCGTCTGCTACGAAGAGCTGGGCATTTTCCCGTAATTCGTTGCCCCTGAGGCCACTCAGGTAACAACACCCCAGTCGGTCGCATAGCTTACAACTGCTACCTAGATGTAAAGTCTATGCAGAGTAACGTGATATCAAGCTGAAGGATCAGGATAGCGCGGCTGGAGTTGACGTTACCAAGCGATGCCAGCCGACTGGCTGGTTCCGGCTCACGTTCAGCCGTTGGATGGCTCTTCCTCTAGTTCTCATGCATCTCCGTTGTTGTCGTCTAGAATTCTAATGTACCCATTCTTCGAGTCGATCTGCGGACTTGCGAAAGCCTGGGCTGGTGTGGGACACAGACTGGCGGCGCGTGAGGCAGGCGGGAGCGCATCCTGCAGACTAAGACTGGGCCTGAAACTCGGCTCAGCCTTGGGCCGGTTTCATGTGCGATTGCAGATAGTTGGCGCGTTCAATGTTGCGTTCGCTGCCGGACAAGTCATGCCCGAGCAGTTTCTGTAAATGAGCCGGCTGTGTTTGCACAAACAGTTTGTTGATCGTGGGGATGTCGATAGCCTGGATCAGGCCCAAGTTAACTCCCATGCGAACCTTAGACAGATAATGCAGCGTCTCTTCGCTGCTGATCTTCTTGGCGGTACACAAGATCCCATAAGCGCGGCTCACATCATCGTGCAGATCTTGCTCACTTTCGACGAGCAAAAACTGTCGGGCCTTGCGTTCGTATTCGATGATTCGCGGCACGACTTCGCTGACGGTCTGCACCAATTCATCTTCGGTGCGCCCCAGCGTAATTTGATTACTGACCTGGTAAAAGTCGCCCATGAATTGTGAGCCCTCGCCGTACAGTCCGCGGACAGTCACGTTGATCTTCTGCAAACTGCGAAATACCTTTTCGATCTCGCGGGTCACCACCAGCGCGGGCAAGTGCAGCATGACGCTGACGCGAAGTCCGGTGCCAACATTGGTTGGGCAGGCCGTCAAGTAACCGAATTGCTCGTGAAAGGCGCAATTGAGTCGTTCTTGCAACAAATCGTCAATGGCATCAATCTGCTTCCATGCTTGTTGCACATCCAAACCGGTACACATAACTTGAATGCGCAGGTGATCTTCTTCGTTGATCATAATGCTAAAGCGCTCATCATGGTCGATGGCCACCGCGCGATCACCCGTGCCTTCGGCCAGTTCCAAACTCATCAATTGCCGCTCAACCAAGAAATGGCGATCGATATCTTTGAGCGTTCCTACCCGCAGAAACATCATGCCGGACCAATCTGGGACAGACTGGATGTGTTTGTGAACCGTCTTGACGATCTGTGTTCGTTCTTCGTTGTTGGCCCGACGAACAAACGGGAATTCAGCCAGGTTGCGTGCCAGTCGCACGCGACTGCTAATGACGATGTCGGACTCGGGGCCCGATCCGCGTAGCCACTGTCCACACTTGCCAACCAGATCGTTAATTTCCACGATTTACGACGCTTTGATTAATAACAGCACTAAATGATTGAATCTGGTGTTTCTCACGAGGTTGACCAACGGTCAGCTCAACCTTCATCGGCTGAGTGCGGTGGAGTCTGTTGGTTGATTTCATCCCAAACCGCTTCATCACCTTGTTGAGTCCGCTGAATCCAGTCGCGAATTTTGCTAGCCTTTTCGTAATTCTCGTGGTTGATCGCATCCTGCATCTCTCTGCGTAGTTGCAACAAGCGATGCTGACGATCTGGTGCTCCCAACGGCCGACTGGGGCGTTTGCCTTGGTGGGTTGTCGAGCCGTGAATATTCTTGAGCAGCGGTTCTAAATCCGGCTGGAAGCATACATAGTCATAGGCACATCCCAAGCGACCTGCCTGACGAAATTCAGCAAAACTAAGTCCACACATCGGGCAAGTCTTCTTGTCGAGCTTGGCAAGTTGTTCGGCGGTCTGTTCCAGTTTGAGTTGTTTGGCCAACAAATTGGCCAAGGCATTGGGCGGGACGTCCTCGGTCTCTTGAGCCAGATAGATTCTGGCATGCTCTTCGCATAGATGCACCTTCACCGGACCGCTGGGCTGAGTCAGCTCGGTAATGTGAAACGTGGCAGGCTTTTCGCAATGTTGACACTTCATGACGGGCCGCGTGAATCAAGTTCAATTGTCGTTCGGAAGGTTAGACACAAAACGATACAATTTGCAGGACTATGTAAATGGTTAACATGAACAGGGTAATCCGAAATGCGTTTCCCATGATCTCACCGATAATCAAGTCTCGCTTTTCATGGCGAGTCGCACCGATAACCGCTGCGCTAGCGGCTAATAATGGCACATACATTAACAAGTACATCCACGAAACGCTTACCAACATGATCCATGCTCCGAAAACGACGAGCCCACGCCCGCCAACTCGCTCAGTACAACTTCACCTAGCCTGTAAACTCACTTGCCTGTATCCGCCTCATTTATCTACAGCCTCATTTATCTTCTGATGGCGGGTTTTTCTTATGCGAACCTGGTGGCGGCAAAGGCCCAGAGTAAGCATCATAGACCGCCAGAATATTCAGCAACCCCGCGACCATCGTATATAACGTTCCCAGATCAAACCCAGATGCGGTCTTCTGATGCCACAGGTCCAATTGTTTGGTGCTGGTGGGTGCCGCAAAAATTGCTTGGTTATCGTCCGCATCAACGTTCGGGTCGTTTTCGAAAAACCAACCTTCAAACAGCGCTGAATTGCCACCGCTTTTGCGCCATGCTTGAACTGCAGCGGGGATGGCAGGTAGCCCCACGCCTGCTTGCAGAACATACTGCCATCGACGTTCCACCCCATTCCATGAAGCATACACGCACCGCCCACCCGACACGATCATTCCCACGATCAGGCAGGACATAATCGACACAAAGTAGATCGCGGCCTTGAATTTTCGCTCTTGATAGTAATGTCCGGCACCGGGGACCAGCCACCCCAGAAAAGCTGCTAACCTGCGATTGTGCAAATTCAGCGGTTCGCCATCGGCAATCACGAACTCGCCTGCCGTGGATGGATTGCGGCTTTGAGCCATACAGTCAAACTCGCTTGCTACCCAGGGCAAATATGTGTGCCACTGGAGGGATCGTTAGTGGTTTTGTGGCGTGTCGCAGCCGACTTACTCAGAATCAAACCGATTCTGATCGGGCGCGACCGCAAGGAAACTCTCAGATCGGTATTCTATCCGGTTTGGTGCATGGGCAAAGAGTAGTTCAGTCTCTACCACTGCCACGAATTGCCGTCGGCCCCGCCTGCCCTTGAAACTCCTTCGGTCAAATTTTCATTCGATTCTCAAAGTAGAAATATTGGACTGCCCAGCTAAACTGGTCCAGTTCGCTGCTGATTTTGGCTTATATTGGTGGGGTTAGGCCAGTTGATTCCAATGCCATCTGCAGCCACCCTTGCCAGAGAGCGGACGCAATGTGCTGGTCCACGACCTAGTAACCGAAGCGACTACAGATTCAGAACTCCGATCAGAAATTTCAGCCATGCACACGTTGACGAATTGCATTGTTTGGGGATTCCATATAGCTGTTTTCGGATGCTGCCTGTGCCAGAGTCTGCGGGCGGATGATTCGCCGGTGCGAGAACTTCGGCAATTTGAGCGACAGCAGTTAACCGGCACTTACTATTCGGAAGGCATCGCTGTTGGAGATCTCAATGGCGATGGCACCCAAGACATCGTTTATGGTCCGATGTGGTACGCAGGTCCCAGTTTTGAGCAGGGGCATGAAATCTATCCGGCGGTTGCCCAACCAATGGAAAAATATGCCGACCATTTCTTTGCCTGGGTCTACGATTTCGACGGCGATGGCGCTCAAGACGTGTTGGCGGTTGGCTTTCCAGGCACAGCCGCCTATGTCTATCGCAATCCCGGCAAAGGCGTTGGTAAATGGAGCAAGCATCAAGTGTTGGACTGGGTATCCAACGAATCGCCACAGTTTACTCAATTAACCGGCAATGCCACACCGGAACTTATTTGCACACGTGACGGGTTTTTCGGTTTTGCCACGATTGATGCCAGTCGTCCATTGGAAGCTTGGACGTTTCATCCCATCTCGGAGAAAATCGCTCCTGCGCGGTTTGGCCACGGATTGGGCGTCGGCGATGTCAATGGTGATGGCTTGATGGATGTGATTCACTCCGGCGGCTGGTTCGAGCAGCCGGCCAGCGGAGCCAACAATGGTCGTTGGCGATTGCACGAGGTGAGCTTGAGCAACGCATACGGCGGTGCCGATATGTTCGCTTATGATGTCGATGGCGACGGTTTGAACGACATCATCACCTCCGAGGCGGCACACGACTTTGGCATTTCCTGGTACAGGCAGGTGCGCGACGGCGATCACACCAGGTTTGAGCGTCAGGTCATCATGGGGCAGCAAGCCGCTGACAGCCAATACGGCGTACTGTTCACTGAGCCGCACAGCCTTCGCGTGGCGGACATCGATGGTGATGGCTTGCAGGACATCGTCTCAGGCAAGACCTACTATTCGCATCACCGCCAAAGCCCGATGTGGGATGCTGGTCCGGTCGTGTATTGGTTCCGTCTAGTCCGTACGGAAGCGGGCATCGATTGGTTGCCCTATCTGATTGACTCGGCCAGTGGCATCGGGCGGCAGGTCATCGTGGCAGACATCAACGGCGATGGATTGCCAGATGTGGCCACTGGCGGCATGTTGGGGGCTCATGTGCTGCTGCAAAAGGTTCAGCAGGTCAGCGAGGAGCAATTCAGGGCCGCGCAGCCCAAACCGTTCGTCGCCCCAGCACCTCCGGCGACACCGGCAGCCAAGCGACTGCGCGGTTCGCGCAATCCAATTGGTGCCGACGGAAAGATCTCCGACGCCATCGAAGCCGAAAAATTGAAAGTCGACGTCAGCCGCGGCACGGCACAGCAGCAGTCGATGCAAAGTTTTCCGGAGGATCGCTGGAGTAGCGGTAAGCAGCTCTGGTGGACCGGCGGCAAGCCCGGCGATCGGCTGACTGTCGAATTGGACGTTTTGGCCGACGTGACCGCTGTGCAACTGGTTCTAACCTGCGCTCCCGACTACGGTGTCGTTCAGTTCTGGATCGACGACCAGCGGTTGGGCGAGGCCGTCGATCTGTACGAACCTAAGGTTGTTACGTCTGGCCTGTTGGAATTCGCATCGCCTCAACTTCAGGCGGGTAAGCATACGCTGTCAGTTGAAATAGTGGGTGCCAATCCCAAAGCGGTGCGGCGTTTCATGTTCGGCATCGACTGCATTCGGTTTAGGCAATCCAATCAGCCGCTGAGCGGCCCGCTGGATGGGGTACCACCTGTGTCCAGTGACGGACGCAAATTGAATCTTGACTTTGAAACGGGCGATCTGACCGACTGGACGGCAGAAGGCCAGGCGTTTACCGGCCAACCGGTTCGTGGGGATGCAGTCGCCTTGCGCCGCGACGACGATTACAGTCGGCATGAAGGCAACTACTGGGTTGGAAGTTATGAACGGTCCGGCGATGCACCTCAAGGTACCTTGACCAGCGTCGCCTTTCGAGTTTCTCAGCCCTACGCGGCGTTTCTAATCGGTGGCGGCAACTCTCCGCAGACGCGGGTCGAGCTGTTCGTGGAAGGCCAAGCCAAGCCGTTCTTCGTAGCCAGCGGCAAACAGACTGAAAAACTCTCGCCGGTCGTGGTGGATCTGCGCGAAGTGCTGAACAAACAGGTTTATATTCGACTGGTTGACGAAAGCTCAGGTGGGTGGGGACATATCAATTTCGACCATTTTCGACTGCACCCGCAAAACCCTGTTGGCTCGATTCCCACCGAACAAGAGTTATCCCCTGACCAGTATCCCTACGCTGGGCTACCGGCCCAGCAAGCCGCTGCGGCCATGAAGCTGCCTGAAGGTTTTCACGTTATTGCCTGCGCTGCGGAGCCGAATGTAAAACAACCGATCGCCATGGCCGTAGATGATCGCGGGCGAGTCTGGATCGCTGAGGCATACGAATACCCAATCCGATCTAAAGCCGAAAAAGGGCGTGATCGCATTCTGATTTTTGAAGACACCTCTGGCGATGGTGTGTTTGATTCACACACCGTGTTCTACGAGGGCCTGAATTTGGTCAGCGGATTGGAAGTCGGGTTCGGGGGCGTGTGGGTTGGTGCAGCCCCCTACTTGCTATTCATCCCGGATGCCAACGGCGACGACATTCCGGATGGCGAACCTCAAGTATTGCTCGACGGCTGGGGCTATCAGGATACGCATGAGACACTCAACACGTTCTGCTGGGGGCCGGATGGCTGGTTGTATGGTTGCCACGGCGTCTTTACGCATTCCAAAGTTGGCAAGCCCGGCACCGAGCCTGATGCACGGGTGCCAATCAATGCTGGTGTCTGGCGTTATCATCCGTTGCGGCATGAATTCGAGGTGTTTGCCCACGGCACGAGTAATCCCTGGGGACTGGATTTTAATGAAGTTGGCCAAGCCTTCGTCACCGCCTGCGTCATTCCGCACCTGTATCACATCATTCCGCAAGGTCGCTATCAACGCCAGGCGGGCCGACATTTCAATCCCCATACTTACGACAACCTCATGACTATTGCTGACCACTTTCACTACCTGGGGCCAACTCCTCACAGTGGCAACAGTCGCTCCGACGCAGCGGGTGGAGGTCATGCACACGCAGGCGCATTGATCTATCAGGGCGGTGCCTGGCCCGATGAGTATCGCGGCGCACTGCTGATGAACAACATCCACGGCCAGCGGCTGAACATGGATCGTTTGATTCCATCCGGTTCAGGTTATGTTGGCAAACATGCTCCCGATTTTCTTTTGACCGGCGATCAGGCATCGCAGATTCTGAATATGCAACTGGGCCCTGATGGGCAAGTGCTGATGATCGACTGGTATGACATGCAAGCTTGCCATCGCAATGAAGTCGAGGTACACGATCGTAGCAACGGACGGATTTACAAAATCTGCTACGGTCCTCATCGCGCGGTACAGGTCGAACTAGCTAAATTGACCGACGCGCAGCTCGTACAGCACACGCTTAGTGAAAATGAGTGGTACGTCCGCCATGCGCGGCGATTGCTCCAAGAACGTGCGGCACGCGGCACCCTGGCATCTGCCGCAACCGACCAATTGATAACGATCGCCACCACGCATGCGAGCGTGAGTCGACGCCTGCGCGCCATCTGGGCCCTGCACGTTGTCGGGACCTTTGATCAAGGACTATACGGCAAGCTATTGACCGATAGCAGCCCGCAGGTACGCGATTGGGCCGTGCGCTTGCGCATGGAGCAACTCGGCTATCGGCCGTCAGCAGACGAGCTGCAGCAACTCGTTCGGCTGGCGCAGCACGATACTTCTCCCGTGGTGCGCTTGTCGCTGGCATCGGTAGGCGCGCGACTGCCCACTGCGCAGCGCTGGTCGCTGATGGAAGCCCTGACCGGACATGGTGGGGATTCCCAGGATCATAACTTGCCACTTATGTACTGGTACGCCATGGAGCCATTGGCCGACGAAGATCCAGATCGTGCCATGGCATTGGGCATCAGGGCCGGCCAGAACATTCCGCTGCTGCGCGAATTTATGCTGCGGCGCCTAGCAGCCTCTGGCGGTACCGGCGATGTGCAGCGGTTGGTCAATGCGTTGGGGCGAGTCGATTCGGCTGAGATTCAACTCACGTTTTTGTCAGCAATTCAATCAGCATTGGCAGGTCAGCGACGTGCGCCACAACCCGACGGCTGGCCCGCGTTGTACGCTCAACTTGCCAGCAGTTCGTCCGCAGCGGTTCAATCGGCGGCAACGCGACTGGGCGTCGTATTTGGTGACGCGGCGGCCAGGCAACGACAACGCGAAATCCTGGCTGATACTAGTGAACCCGAATCAGCACAGTTGAGCGCCCTACAGTCGCTGCTGTCTGCTGGCGATGACCAATTGGTCAAGCCGTTGCTGGACATCATCGGCCAACGTATGGACCGCGATCGGCTGGTCGAACAAGCCATTATTGGTTTAGCACAGTACGAACAGGACACTGCAGCTCAACAATTGGTCAACGTCTATGATCGCTTGACCGCCAATCAGCGACGCGCCGCCATCGCAACATTGTGCGCGCGAAAGAGTAGCGGACACGTTCTGCTGGATGCAATTTCCGCTGGACGCATAAAAGCTGCTGACTTGACGGCTGACCTCGCGCGACAATTGGAGCATTTGTCAGATGCTGGATTGTCCGAGAAGCTGGCCAAGCAGTGGGGACAAGTGCGGCGCACAGCTGAAGATAAGTCGCAACAAATCAAGCACTATGCGCAATTGATCCACCGTAGCGACTTGCCACCCGTTGATCTGGCATTGGGGCGTGCATTGTTCGCCAAGACATGTCAGCGCTGTCACGTATTGTATGGAATCGGGCAGCAACTTGGACCAGACATCACCGGTTCAAACCGCACCAACATCGACTATCTATTGGAAAATATCGTCGACCCCAGCGCTGTCATGGCCAAAGAATATCGCCAGTCGATCGCCCTGACCTACGATGGCCAAGTTATCACGGGCATCGTCCGCCAAGAGACGGACGCAGCAGTCACGATTCAAACTGCGGAAGCTAGCCTGGTGGTGCCCAAGGCCGAGATCGACTCGTTAAGCGAAAGCCAACAGTCGATGATGCCCGATGACCAACTGAGCCAGTTTAGCGATCACGAGGTTCGCAGCTTGTTGGCCTATCTGCGTCACTCACAACAAACACCACTGTTGGCGACTACCGAGAATGCTCGCGACCTGTTTAACGGGCGCACGTTGGATGGCTGGTCTGGTAACATGCAGGTGTGGAGCGTGCAGGATGGCGAGATCGTCGGCAGTAGCCAAGGGCTGCACCGCAATGAATTCTTGGTCAGTGATTTACTAGCTCGTGATTTCAAACTGTCGCTTGAAGTCAAACTGGTGGACAACAAGGGCAATAGCGGTATCCAGTTCCGCAGTCGTGTCTTGCCCGAAAACGACGTGGCCGGCTACCAAGCCGACATCGGTGCGGGCTGGTGGGGCAAACTGTACGAGGAGCATGGCCGACAGATTTTGTGGAAGCAGGGAGGCGAGCAGTTTCTCAAATCCGGCCAGTGGAACACCTATGAAATTGAAGCTATTGGCAGTCACGTCCGCACGTGGCTTAATGGCAATCTGTGTGTGGACCTAGACGATCCCGCGGGAAGCCGAGAAGGCATCTTTGCCTTGCAGGTTCATAGCGGCTCGGCAACCGAAGTACGATTCCGCAACCTTAAGCTGGAAGTCAAGTAAGGCGAGCCAAGTATTGGTCGCTATTCTGACGCTCTCGGTGGGCCAACTGCATTGCTACCGTCACGAGGCAGTGGCTACTGGGAGATTTCGCCGTTTGCCTGAGCAATCACGACGCGCCAGGCTCCCTTGGCTCTCGGCCACAGCATGTCACAACTCGTGTTTGGCGGGTATACTTAGCGGCCTGGCCTAGAACGCAAACCGTTTCCAATATAGGAGAGTAAATCATGCGAGGCGTAACCGGTTGGCTGATGTCGGCGCTTGTGGTGCTGGTCGGAATCAGCGGCTGTGGAAAATCTGAACCCCAAGCCACTTCACAGAATCTGTTGCCTGACGAAATGCCTGTGTGGTTGGAGTCCTATGACGATGCTCAGGCTGCCAGCGCGCGGACCGGCAAGCCGATTTTGGCAAACTTTACCGGTAGCGATTGGTGCAGCTGGTGCATTCGCCTGCACAAAGAAGTGTTCTCAACCGCCGAATTTAAGAAGTGGTCTGACAAGAATGTTGTGCTGTTGGAGCTGGACTTTCCGCGTCGCAAAGAGCTGAGTGCCGAACTGGCGCAACAGAACCAACAGTTAGCCCAAAAGTTTAAGATTCAAGGCTATCCCACGATCGTCTTTATAAACTCGGCAGGTGAACAAATCGCCACCTACGGATACGACCAAGGTGGTCCTGAAGTTTGGACGCAGCGAGCCGACGAACTGCTAGGCATCTACCCCACCGCCACACCATCCGCAACGAATTAGGCGAGTGGCCAATACGACAAGCCTGTAGTTACTTGCCAGCCTATGGCCTGTTGCGATTGCCGTGCTCTCCATCATTTGGTGCTACCCGCCAATATCCAGTTTGGTCATCCGCTGAGGGAACGACTTACTTTTTTCCACACACTGACCAATATCGGTGCGGCCGACGTTGGTGCGTTCTATCAGCCTGGGGATATCGTAGAGAAGACCAACGCTTCGCAGCTCCAAAGTCGCTGGCCGTAAGTTGGACTAGATAATTGATGAAGCGAATGGAATCTCCGCTGGTTATTTAACATCAGCTTGCAGGTGTTGGTCGGCGAACTGCCTATCGCCACATGGCTGAACCATTGCGAGCGGCGGGAAGCACAAGGGGCCGATGCGCAGACTGTCCATCGCCGGGGAATAGATTGTGCGGGGGAATCGGGGTGGCCGGCTGACCACTGGTCGAATGCAGCTTGCGTTTGTACCAATCTTGCGAATCGTTAGCTGCATCGGCAGCTTGCGAATGCAATGGCTCAGGCCGATCCTGTACCGCGCTTGGTATAGGCTGGGCGGCGGCCAAGGCAATGGCTTGATCCAGCGAAATCAATGATTGCGAACGTTCCGGTAGAATCAGCGGGACTGCCGAAGGGTCCTGAGTCGATGCACTGGTCGCGCTGTCCACGGCAGCGCTGCCGGCCATCGCTAACGGATCGCTGGCATGCGAGGGCGACAACGAAAGCGCCTGCTGTCGATCGCGCAACGGCGGTGCACTGGATTGAGCAGCCGATGCAAGCTGCACATCGGCTGCTGTGCTTTGTTGGCGGCGCAGGCGAGGCGCGTAGGCTAACAGGTCTTTCGGACTATCGTCGATCAACCATTGATTCCAATTGACCTGAAAGTCGCCAATCGACTGGTAGCCGTAGGTCTGTGCCAGCGCCTGCGGCCAGTTCTCTGAACGCATACCCGCGTTTAGAAATTGGATGAACTCGTGTGGGCCAGCTTGGTCCAACAGGAATTGCACTGCCGAATGCCCTTGAGCATAAAGTGGCAAAATATCTTGAGGATATTCCTTCAATCGAAACATTTCATTGAAGGCCAGGCCCCGTCCCGATTTTAGAAACTGGCGTAAGAAGTGGCGATGTTTCTGCTTCTCTGCTTCATGTTCGACGGTGGTCGCCGCGCCTTCGTCGGCCCATCTGGGAACGTACTTGTTCAGTCGGCCGAAGTACGTGGCCAGCAGAGTGTGCGTAATTTCATGAGGTAAGACACTATCCAAGATGCGCTCACGTGTTCCTTGCACGCTCATCATCCAATTGCCGGGAATACCATGGCTGAGCGCAAATCGCGTCTCGCCACCTGCACCTAAGTTCTCCGAGTCTTGTACATGGATAGGACAGCGCTGCGACCAGTCCGGCAATTCGTGACCAAACCAATGCATGGCCAGCTCTTGGCGTTGCGATTCGGCAGCTTCCGCCACCTGCTGAGCCCAATGCGACTCGGACGCAAACACGATAAAGTTTGTGGAATGCGCCACGAACTGACTGCGGCGCGGTGCTGGTGTTGTTCCGCGCACCACTGAAGGTCCAAGCTGTGCTGGGGACATTACGGGAACTGAAAACGGCATCATGTTTGGAGCCATCCCGGGCAGCATCTGTGGTGTGACGCTGGACATCATCGGACCAGGATAGGCCGCATGCATGTGAGCCGCTGGCGGGATCGCCTGATGCAGAAACTGCGCCTCAACAGCGGCCGATAAGCAGACAGATAGTACTAGCCCCAGGACGGGGCGCAATCGACGAGCCTCCATGCTCGATTCTCCCTTTAATTTTGCTCTATCACGACAGTTCCCGTCGCGGTCAGGCGGCAGTCTAGTTAACCCACTCGACCGTCGAAAGTGCAATCCGTTGATAGCATTACCGTGATCCGATAGCAGCAAATGGCGAAAGGTTGTACAACTGTGGAGTCATGAACGTGTGCCGACCACGAAATTCGCGTGGATGCACGATACATTGAAAGGACTTGACCCAGTGGATCAAACGCGACAGCCGCTGGCATCGCAGGCACCAAGTGAACTGCCCACAAACCAGCGTGAACTGCTAGCCAAGCTGCTCCGCGAGCGAGCTGCAAGCGAATCGCGATTTGCGATGTCCGCCGGGCAACAAGGGCTATGGCATGCCTACCGCCGCAATCCGAATTTAACTGCCTTCAATGTCTTTCTGCCCACGCGAATACGGGCTGCACTGCAACCCGAAGTTTTGCGACGAGCGATCAATCAGGTGGCTGAGCGCCATGCCGCCTTGCGGACAACGTTCAGCGATCATGCTGGCCAGTTAGCGCAGATTGTGCACCGACACCTGGAACCGGAGTTCATTTGTCGCCCACTGCCCGGCGCAACGGATGAAGCCATACGCCAGCGATTGACGCAAGAAATGCTACGACCGTTCGATTTGCAGCGCGGACCGCTGCTGCGAATCAGCGTGTATCAATTGGCTGACGACGACTGGGTTATATTAGCGCTCACGCATCACATCATCGTTGACTTCTGGTCGTTGATTCTAATACTCAGCGAACTTCGACAACTCTATCCGCAGCTGGCCAGTGGCCAGGAGTTGCAACTGCCTGCCGCGGTCGACAACTACCAGCAGTTTGTAGTTGAGCAACAGGCGATGCTTGATGGCAACGAAGGTTTGCAGCTGGCCCAGTTCTGGCGTGAGACCTTGCAGAATACGCCACCGGTACTGGAGATCCCGAGCGACCGTCCGCGCCCGGCTACATTTACTCACCGCGCCGACTGCACGGCGATCCGTTTCAGTCGCGATGTTTCACAGCGCGTGGTGCAACTGGCCAGTCGTCTGCGGGCCACATCATTTGCTGTTGTTCACGCAGCCTTGCAGGTACTACTGAGTCGATACAGTCGCCAAGAGTCATTCTTTATTGGCAGCCCTTTTTCTGGTCGATTGCATCACAAGTATGAACAGACGGTCGGATTTTTCATCAACATGCTGCCGTTAAAGGCGGAAGTACGCGGGCAACTAACGTTTGCCCAGCTCGTGCAGCAGACTTCACGTCATTTGGTTGACACGCTGGAGCACGAAGCGTTTCCAATTGCCGAAATCGTTCGCCAAGCTGGTATCGCCCGTGATCCCAGCCGTAGCCCGCTGTTCCAAGTCAGTTGCACGTTTGAAAAATCGCATAGGCCAGAAGAAGCCGGGCGCGGGGGATTCTTGTTTCCTGACCAGACGACGGTGTTTGACTTCGGTGGTTTGAGACAGGAAAGTTTCTATGTACCACACCCGACTTGCCATTACGATCTGGAGTTCGTGTTTGAGCAAGCGGGCGACAGGCTGCAAGGCATGTTGATCTTCTGCCAAGACTTGTTCAACGCTTCGTCGATGCAAGTCATGTCGGAAAACTTCAGTTCGCTGTTAGATAGCCTGTTGGCTCATCCCGAAATGCCACTGGCCGATGTGCCTTGGGACATGTTTCAGCATTTCACGGGCAAGCAGAGGCAAACTTCCGCAGCGACTGACGCCAGCTTAGCTCTGACGACCGTCCATGAGATGATCCTACAGGCGGCGGCTCGCAATCCAGGCGGATTGGCGCTACAAGCCGACGGGCAACAGGCGACCTACCGCGACTTATTCATGGTAGCTCATGGGTTGAGCCATCGCTTAAAGGCTTGGGTTACACATACCGACCAGTTGGTGGCTGTCGTTTGCCGGCAAGGCAGCCATGCTTTCGTTGGTATGTTGGCGGTTCAGTTGGCCGGTGGTGCCGCTGTACCTATCGACGCGACGCAACCATCGATTAGTTTGAAACAACTGCTGGGCGATGAAAACGTCCGCTGTGTACTGACCGACTGTCGCGAGCTATTGCCCGACAGCCCATCGATCCAGCGAACATTGGATATATCGTTACAGCCGATGGCTGTTGCTACGCCGCGAGCTGCCGCAGTTGGCGTGGCCGCCGGCGACTTGGCCTACATGATCTACACTTCGGGATCCACCGGCGTCCCCAAGGGCGTGATGGTCCAGCACGGCAGTATCTGCAATACCTTGGCCTGGCGAACACGAGCACTTCCGCTAACCACCCAAGACCGCGTGCTGATGCTGTTGTCTCATCAGTTTGATGCGGCACTGGGGATTGCCTGGAGTTGTCTGGCGCAGGGAGCGACACTGATCTGGGCGGACCAGGCAGCACAGCGCGATCCAATTCTGTTGTTGCAGCAGATTCAGCGCGACGCAATCAGCGTGCTGCCGTCTGTCCCAAGCCTGCTGAAGATCTTGGTGCAACATCCGCAGTTCGCTCGCTGTGGGAGCCTAAAACAGGTTTGGACCGGCGGTGAGCCGCTGCCGCCAGAATTGCCGACCTTAATTCGCTCCAAATTGCCGGTGCAAATCTGGAATTTGTACGGTCCCACGGAGGCTGCGGTGGAGGCAACCGCCGAGGATGTCACGCACTATTGTGCCAATCAAAACATGACCATCGGTCGGCCGATCGACGCGATGCAAGTATTGGTGCTGGGCGAGCAGTTGGAATTGCTACCCGATACGGTACCGGGCCAACTGGCGATTTGCGGACCAGGGTTAGCGCGAGGTTACTTTGGCGATCCGACGCTGACTGGGCAGCGTTTCGTGACCAGCCCACATTTGCCAGGCAAGCGCCTCTATTTGACAGGCGATTTGGGACGACGACTGCCCGATGGGCGGATCGAATTCTTGGGAAGACTGGATCATCAAGTTAAGGTTCGTGGCTATCGCATCGAACTGGGCGAGATCGAATCTGTCATCGAGTCGCATCCACAAGTTGAGCGTGCAGCCGTGATTGTGGATCAACCCGATTCCCCCAGCGCGCAATTGGTGGCCTACGTTGGTCCAGTGGACAAGTGCAGCTTGGACCCCGAAAGCTTGCGAAGCTACCTGGCAGCTCGATTGCCGCATTTCAAAGTGCCTGCGGCTATCGTCAGCCTGACTAGCATGCCACTGACCGGTAGTGGCAAAGTCGATCGTCGGCGTTTGCCGCAACATGTGCCTCCACAATCTTGGCTGGAACGTAGCGTGCCACCTCGAAATCCGTTGGAACAATATCTGGCAGACCAGTGGTCCACTCTGCTGAATTTGCCAACGATGGGGATTCATCAGAATTTTTTCGCGGTCGGTGGCAGTTCGCTTCAGGCTGCCATACTGACCGGACAATTGAGCGACCAATTGGGAGTTCATGTTCCGACCGCCTTGCTTTTTGATCTCGCCGATATCGCTCAAGTTGCCAGGCGCCTGGTTGAACTGCATCCACAGGTGATGATGACGCGCTTCGGACTTGAGTGTGTCGAGTTCTATCAACAAACCGAAAATACCACCGTCAGCTCCAGCGCTCACCCACTGCTGGCTCCGCTGAAGCCATCGGGCAATCGGCCTCCGATTTTCATGGTTCACCCGCCTGGTGGCATTGTGGTCTGCTATCGTGAGTTGGCGCAGCACTTGCCTGAAAGTCAGCCGCTATGGGCAATTCGTTCCCGAGGCTTGCACGGTCATGAACAACTGCCCGAGTCGATTCAGCAGATGGCCAGTGAATACTTGGCGGCTCTTGGCTGGGTTCAGCCCGCTGGTCCCTACACCCTGGGAGGTTGGTCACTGGGCGGCCTCATAGCCTACGAGATGGCTCGACAATTGATCGAGCAGGGGAAGCTGGTCGAGCGGTTGGTTTTTCTGGATACGACCATTCCCGAAGGCGCGACCGATTGCGTGCCATTGGATGAGCAGGTCAATGTGGGGCAAGAGTATGGTATCCAGCTAACATTGGATCAGCTTGGGGAACTTTCGCCAGAGCAGCAGTTGCCGCTACTGCATGCACATGCAGACAAACTGGGAATCCTAGACCAGCAGTCGCCAAAGGATGTCGTGGCCCGGGTGCTGAGCGACTTGCAGAATCTGTTTCATCATCACGTCAAGTTGTCGCGGCAATACAAGCTGCAGCCCATCCCGGTGCGGCTGTTGTTGTTGCGGCCCCAGGAGGTACCGTTTGAGCTGGCGGTCAGTCCAGATCGCGGCTGGCGCCATCTGGTGGATGATGTGCAGGTTCACATGGTTCCCGGCCATCATCACAGCATGGTCCAGTCGCCGCATGTTAGCAAACTTGCAGCCATACTAGCCCAGCAACTACAGCTTATGGCACCTTGATTGGTGGCAAGCCATGCAAGTCATGCCCAGGCTGCGTTAGGTTGATAGGATTTCCGACCGACGCATAGCGGTCAGTCAACTCCAACCGGCAGTCAGCGGTTTGTTGGTAACCAAAGCCGACGTCGGACACTGCTGGGCATCTGACAACGAACTGGAGCCCGTCTCAGAAGGCAGTTCGATGCGCGTTGGTTGCGCCTGGCTGGTCATCTGCTGAGCGCCAATCAGAAAGCTACTGAACTGCCATTGGCCAGGATCGCTTGCGTCAAGACTGGGATTTGGAACCCAATCCACGGGCTTAGAGATAACCGGTCCAAGATAGGGGCGGGCGAAGGCCAAAATCTCTTCATGCGGTAGTTGGTCAGGTAAATTCACGCCGCGATTGGGATTCTGCAACATCCACACGATGGCTCCCAGCATCGACGAGGCGACTTGCAGCGTCGTTGGATTTTGACCCGGCACCAGCCTGCGGGATTCGTGAATGTCTAGCAGGCTGCCGATCCACCAAGCTCCATAGTCGTGTCCCATCAACAGACAACCGAGAATGTCAGCACCTTCGGTGATGTCATCATTGAGAATCCGCAGTTCTTCCTGCAATCGCAGGTCTCGAGCGCGAAGTTCATACAGCGAGGCTACCGCACTGTCGGTCGGCCAATAGGCATAATGGACTGTCGGCCGATAGACCACCTGATCATGCGAGTCAGTCACCGTCAAATATTCGCTAATGCTAAAGGCTTCGCCGTGGCGGATGACCATGCCTTGGATTGGACCTCCCGGCACCCACGACCGAACCAACGTATCCATACCGCGCCGTGCAAGAAAAATCTGATTGCGCGGGCCGTGAGCATGCTGTCTGGCACCGGCAGGCAAAGCCTGCTCGTGAGTTCCCCAGCCCATTTCCGCCGGAGCGATTCCCTCTTCGTAAAAGCCTTCGATGCTCCAGGTATTGACGAATTCATTGGGCTGCTTAGGTCGGTCGGTTACCTGAGTATCGCGTTCGCTGATGTGAATGACCCGCGTTCCTGTCAACCAAGCCAATTGATTGAAGGCTTGATCGTCGATGGCGGCCCGCAGCCGACGTGCACGTTTATCATTGGGCCTGTCGGCCACAATCCGTTCGGCGATCTCTAACAGCGCCACTTTGACCAGGTGCGAAACCAATCCTGGATTGGCTCCGTGATCGAGCACTGCCGTGGGGCCGTCGTCCGGTTGTTGCCACGACTGAACCAAGTGGCGAATTTTCATCTGGCGAGCATACAACGTCTGCTCGGCATCCACTTTGGTGTAGGGATCCCACTCCTCGACCGAAGTGTTGATGTACAACACTCCGCGCTGATGCGCCCAATCCAACAGAGTCCGCGTTTCAATATTCCAGGCAACATCGATCAACAAATCACCGCGATCAAGATGTTGGCCCAGTACCTGCTGGTAGTTTTCAGGAGTAATCTGAAGCTGCTTGTATTGCACACCGTGCCGCAGGCTGGATGCGATCCTGCCTCGATTGTCCACCATGTCGATGACCAGAATCCGGTCAGCAGGCATCTGGAGATGGCGGGTGATCAGCGGCAATAGACACTGAGCCACACTTCCACATCCCAGAACAACAATACGTCCAGAAAAGGGGACGCGAGCAGCGGCGGATACATGCATCTATAGAGTACCTCACTTGTGGCAAACGGACTTTGCTGACGCCTGGTCAGATTGCTAGACAGTTAGCAACCTGGGACACCAACGGAAAGAAAACGGGTTAATTTCTTAAGTTCGCACGACGAACAGGGGAGATTGTCCTGCCGTCATTAAATTGTCGAAGGAACAGCGGCAATTTGCCAAATGGCAATCAAGTAAATTCTGTGCCACTATTGTACTACCAAACACCGCCAGTTGTCTATTGCCGCGAGCCGTTTTGGCCAGACGGATTGCGAAACTGGAGCACGCCGTCTTCCAGCGAACCGCTGTGGAACATTTTTTTATCTTTGCGGTAATTCTGCGGATTAATCCACGGTTCCCGATCGCCTTGTTTGGGTAGTAGATGCACGGCTCGCTGGATGTAGCCAGGAGTAAAGCCTTCGATCCATGGCCTGGGCTGCATATCGGCGTCCTCAGGCCGCAGACACGGCTCGACGATCTGCGTACCGGTCTGGTCCATGTGGTTGATCAACCGGCACACGAACTCGGCAATCAAATCCGCCCGCAGCGTCCAACTGGCGTTCACATAGCCAAACACGGTGGCCAAATTGGGCAAGCCGGTGTACATCATGCCTTTGTAGGACCAGGTGTCCGGAAAGTTAACTCGCCGGCCGTCGACTTCGACTTCGGCCTCGCCGGCCACAACTAGGTTCAGGCCCGTCGCCAGAATTAGGATGTCCGCATCCAGATGCTGCCCCGAGCGCAGCGCGACTCCCGTGGGCGTAATCGACTCGATCTGATCGGTGACGACACTAACTTTGCCGCTGCGTATAGCTTGGAACAAATCGCCGTTGGGCACTAGACACAACCGCTCGTCCCACGGGTTGTACCGCGGACTGAAATGCTTTTCGACATCGTAGTCCGCCCCTAGCTCTTTGCGCACCCGCTTGAGCAGTAGTTTGCGGGCCTTATCCGGAGATCGACGACTCCAATTGTAGATCACCTGCTGCAAAAACACATTCTTCCAGCGTGTTACGGCGTAAGCCCACTTCTCTGGAAGTACTCGGCGCAGGCCATTGTTAATCAGATCTCGATCGGGCATGGCGATGACGTAAGTTGGCGAGCGCTGGAGCATGGTTACATGCCGGGCTTTGGAGGCCATGGACGGCACGAGCGTCATCGCAGTGGCTCCCGAACCAATTACCACCACCCGCTGATCCGTGTAGTCCAAGCCTTCCGGCCATTGCTGCGGCTGCACTACCGGACCTTGAAACTGCTCGATACCCGGCAGAGCGGGTACGTAACCTGAACGATAGCTGTAGTACCCGGAGCAGCCCAGTAGAAAACTGGTGGTATAGGTTCGCAACTGATGATCGCTGCCACACTGCACCGTAACCGTCCAGCGGGCGTCGCTGCTGGACCAAGCTGCCTTAACGACTTTGTGCTCTAGTCGTATATGTCGCTGAATGTCATTCTCGGTAGCCGTCTCTTGGATGTAATTCAGGATTGCTGGGCCATCAGCAATCGCTTTGGCAGCTTTCCATGGCTTGAAGTTGTAGCCCAGCGTATGCATGTCGCTATCGGAGCGAATTCCAGGGTAGCGAAACAAATCCCAAGTGCCACCGATCGTACTGCGGGCTTCCAACAGCACAAATCGTTTGGAGGGACAGTGCAGTTGCAGGTGCCGGGCGGCACCGATGCCGGACAAGCCCGCACCGATAATGATTACATCAAAGTGTTCCGCTGACTGATTCACCATTACCTCGATAGGGCACTTAGTCGATAGATCATGCTCAAAAGCTACCGCGCGAACTAAGTCGCACAAGCGCATGCACTTCCAGAAATTGTCATTTCTTCGGTGGCAAAATGACTCGGCCTTGGACGCCCACATCCAACCGGAAAACCGCACCCGGTTTGCCATCGGCTCCAATACTGCCCGTGACAAACAGTTGGTCGTGATTGGGGCCGCCGAAAGCGACGTTGCTGGTAAGCTGATTGCCGCCGTCGTACTGTCGTATCAGTTTGCCGGCCGGGTCTAACACCTGCACCTGCTTCATACCGTAGTGCGCAACATACAGGTTGCCTTGAGCATCCAGACACATGCCATCGGGTTGATTGTCTTCCCATTTACCGCTGGCGCTGGTCGGCAGTTGCGCGAAAACACGCATTGGGCCAACTTTTCCCGGCGCAATCACCGGATACTCCAGCACACGATTCAATTGGCTTTCACCCACCAACAGCCGCTGGCCGTCCTGTGTCAGCACGATTCCGTTAGGGAAAGCCAACCCCGATGCCACCAGATGTGTTATGCCCGCAGCGTCCACAAAGTGAATGGTGCCGATCGGATTATCCTTGCCGGACTCGCCGGGGTCCGTGAAATAAAAGCCGCCTGCCGGGTCCAATGTCAAATCGTTGGGACCGCGCAGCGCCACAC
Source organism: Pirellulaceae bacterium (assembly GCA_019636385.1). NCBI lineage: Bacteria > Pseudomonadati > Planctomycetota > Planctomycetia > Pirellulales > Pirellulaceae > Pirellulaceae bacterium. The sequence goes on from JAHBXT010000001.1 coordinate 505,123, forward strand.
CGTTGCACTGCGTGGATGCGGCTGCGAGCGGTACCCCCGCCGCATCTAACCGCAGCACCGCGTGTTGACTGGCATCACATACCAAGTGCGTCCCATCGGCTAAAATCTTGTGTCCGTTAGGCGCACCGGTAACTGCAAATGTCTGGTTCTGGCCATCGACACGAAACTGGGTAATCGTCTTACCCCACGAGATGTAACCCCGTCCACCATGATCGAAGACGACTCCTTCGCAATAGCTCGCTACTTCAAACAGGTTGACAGGCTTTACCGCGTCGCTGGCCGGCAATTCTTGGCCGACGATCATCGGCACGCTCGGCCAACTGCAAAGCAGTAGCACCAGCCCCACGAAAACTCTCAAGCAATTCATAATTAACGACCCATTTTCAAGTGTGTGACGATCACTCGGTTCAAGGAAGCATTCTATCCGAAGTGCATGGGTCCAGCGATCAACCCCAGGGCGAAAGTAAGCAGATAAACAAGGAGCAATTACTACTCACTCGTAGTGGTGGGACCAGCGGGGCCGATGACAAACGATTCAGCAAGACCAAAGAAAACGGACTGAAACTAAGATCGCTCACATAAAAAAGGGCCAGCCCCGCGCCGGCCCACCACTTACCAGTGCATAATTTATGCGTCAGCAACGCTACAGCATCACACGGCCATGAGTGCTACAATGAACTGCATTCTAGCGATAAAGGCTGCTCATGTTTCAAACGTGGAATTCGATCGCGCTGTGGAAGCGAGTCTTGGCTGGGCTGGTTGTGGGACTGGTCGTGGGTTTGTGCCTGCGATACTCGTTGCCCGCTGAGCGCAGTTCGACCATCGCCGATGTTTGGCTGCGTCCGTGGGGCGATGGCTTTGTACGACTGATTCAGATGCTGGTCGTGCCGCTGATCTTCACGACGCTCGTCTCTGGCGTGGCCGCTATGGGCGACCCCAAAAAACTGGGCTCATTGGGCTCGCAAACCATTGCGCTGTATTTGCTGACCACCGTATTTGCTGTCAGCCTTGGACTGGCGATGGGCAATCTGCTTCGTCCCGGCGTAGGCGTCGACTATAGCTCGGCCAGCCAAAGTGATGTTGAAAATGTCCAAGACACGCTCAAAATCGCCGAGAGTGCAGGCGGCATTGCTCAGCGACTACTAGCGATCATTCCTAGCAATCCGGTTCAATCCTTGGCGCAGGCGGATGTGCTGCAAATCATCTTCTTCGCCCTGCTGGTTGGTTTAGGCATCGTCTTAACCGGTCGCCCCGCTGAGCCGGCGAAGTTGTTTTTCGATGCGGCGGCTGAGGTTGTGATGCGCATCACCCTAATGGTCATGGAGCTAGCTCCGCTGGGCGTCATGGCGCTGATGGCTTGGGTCATGGCCAGTAAAGGCGTTGGCGTGCTGTACAACCTGTTTTGGCTGGCAGCGGCGCTCTATTTGGCCTGCGCGTTTCAAATCCTGGTCGTCTATGGCCTGCTCTTAATCAAGCTGACCGCGCGGCTGCCGATGTTGGCCTTCTTTCGAGGTATCGTGGATGTCCAGGGCGTAGCCTACTCGACCTCATCTTCCAACGCCACTTTGCCGGTTAGTATCTCTTGTGCCGAGAAGAATCTAGGCATCGACAAGTCGATCGCCGGCTCGGTGCTGCCGCTAGGCGCAACGATCAACATGGACGGAACGTCGTGTTATCTGGGACTGATCGCGCTGTTCGCCGCGCAAGCCACCGGCATAGAACTTAGCTGGTCGCAATACCTCGGCGTAGCGCTGACCGCCACAGCGGCATCCATTGGTACCGCCGGCATCCCCTCGGCCAGCCTGCTATTGGCTGCTTCGGTATTGAGCGTCGTGGGCATCACTCACGAGCAAGCGCTGATCGTCATCGCCTTTATCTTCCCCTTTGATCGCCTGTTGGACATGATGCGCACGTTAACCAACGTTACTGGCGACATGGCCTGCGCCAGCGTAGTTGCCAAATGGAACGGCGGATTAGATGAAGATGTCTTCCGGTCAGCCAACGACACATAGCTGGCGCTGATTAAGCGCCATAGCGTGTCTCAGCCCGCTGGTAGCGTAGCGCGTTGTCAATTCAACGTCCAGGCCGGCCACAGACCTAGTGACAATAAGTCATTGACCTTGCAACTGGCGGCTGCCTCGATTGCTGCACACTTCTGGCTATTCAAACGCCAGACGATGCTGGGATAGTAATGTTGGACAATTGCACAGACACGTTGTTGCGCATGGCAGTGATATTCGCAAACGCAATGACGCCATTTTTGTCGATGTCGCAATCGCCGGCGGGGCCGACAATTCGGGACATCCCGCCAGAAGTGCTAGGCTGGCTTTTGATTCATACGCATCTTGACTAAAGCTTGCCGCTAGAATTCTGCCAAGGCTATCCATTGCCAAGCTGCGAGCTTCCGCCCGATAGCCCCCGATAGCCAGAGTCACATTGCCTCCGTTGCCGAAATCTTCGTCAAGTGAACCATCGTTGTTGTAACGGGCAAGTGCGAAGGCTAGCACAGACTCATCTTCGGTCAGGGCGGAGCCTGCAACTAAGGTTTTATTGTCGCCTGTAAGAACCAGAGTAAAGATATGACTGTATTCATAATAGCTAGAAGGGTTGAATCGTGTGATAACTTTTCCATTGGTGCCGAAGCTAGAATCCAGCGATCCGTCAGCATTGTAGCGCGCCAATGTAAACGCATTGCTAAAAAATTCTGGATGTCTAATTGCGAATAACCAGCCGCGATGATCTTGCCGTCCGATGAGAGAGTCATGCTGCGGGCTTCCGCCCAGCCATCGCCAAAACGTTTGACTGAATTGTCGCAGGAGCGATCACACGATGACAAGTAGCAGTCGAAAGCGGTTGTTGTTCGCTTCTACTGACCATCATCCGAACATCCGGCGTATTCAGCTCGTTAATCCGCCGGTGTAACACGCCAGAGCATTGTGGAAAGCCAGGGCGTGTTGTACACGCCCTGCTGGTGTTAGATTCGTGCTAATTGGGAAACACAAATCCCAAGTGCAATTCAAAATGGCGACACTGCAATTGGTGATGGTCGTCGTAGCTCATGTTGCCAAAAAATGGATGGGGAGGGAACTGCTGGACGCTCATGAAATGGTTGTAGGCCCGTTCCAAGTGCTGAAAACCGGCCTCAACTGTTACGTCGTCTTCCGGCCAAAAATAGGCTTGCGCCTGCTTGGGCAACTTGAAGCCAGGCCGGGGTTGCGAATGAATGACTTTGCTGCGTACAAGTCTTCCAAACAATTTGCCATACCAGGGAATGGCAGGAGGCGGCGCTGCGCCTGAAGCTGCGTCGAGCGTTCGCGCTAAGTGCTCCATAATCTGGCCGAATGCATAGTGGCCCGATGTGGTTACTTTCAGGCTGGACAGCCGGCGAGCTTCCTCGACAGCCTCGGGCAACGTGTCGAAATGAATCTGACGAAATGAGCGGGCCATGATGGACTTGCTTTTAATCAACTAGCCACTCGCAGCGCGTCGATGACTCGGTCGGTAATTGCCGTAGTTCCCAGGCAGGTAGCACCAGCTGGGGCGATGTCCGCAGTGCGATGCCCAGCCGCTAATACACTGCGCACTGCTGATTCAATACCCGCCGCTTCGCTCTCCAGCCCGCAAGAGTGGCGGAGCATCATAGCGGTCGCCAGAATGGTAGCCAGCGGATTGGCAATGCCTTTGCCAGCAATATCGGGAGCGCTACCGTGAATCGGTTCATACAATCCCGGGCCACCACTGCCGATCGACGCGCTGGGTAACATGCCCAGCGATCCGGGCAGCATGGAGGCTTCGTCAGTTAATATGTCTCCAAACATATTGCTGGTCACCACGACATCAAAATTACGGGGCTTGCTGATCAGATGCATAGCCATGGCATCTACCAATACCACATCGTATTGCAAATCGGGATATTCTTCCTTGGCCAATCGAGCGCACACGCGGCGCCACAGTCGACTAGCTTCCAGAACATTTGCCTTGTCGACCATCGTCAGCTTCTGGCGACGCCCACGAGCCGCATTGGCGGCCAGACGAAAAATGCGTTCGACTTCGTAGGTGTCGTAGACCATGGTACTGATAGCACGCTGGCCACCGTCGGGCAAATCCTGGCAGCTTGACGGCCCAAAGTAGATATCTCCGGTCAATTCACGGAAGAAGAGGATATCGGTACCTTCGACAATTTCGCGCTTCAGCGGCGAAGCGTCCAGCAACTCCGGATAGGTCGTGATGGGTCGCAAGTTGGCGAACAGGCCCAACTCCTTGCGAATGCGTAACAATCCGGCTTCGGGTCGCGTTTTAGCGTTGGGGTCATCCCACTTTGGACCGCCGACAGCACCCAGCAGCACTCCACTACTGGCGCGGCAGGCCTGGACGGTTGAGTCAGGCAGTGGATCGCCGGTTTGATCGATGGCGATGCCGCCAATCAAGTGTGTCGAATAATCAAAACGATGCCCCCAACGGTCCGCCACCGTCCGCAACACACGCTGGGCCTGAGAAACGATTTCAGGGCCGATGCCATCTCCAGGCAGGAGTACAAAATGAGCTTCCAAGGTGAAATTCTTTCCTCGACGACAACTGGGCAACACGAGCGCAGCAACAGGCCTTTTGGGAAGGCGACATCTTAGCATGTTATCCCGCCGTCGTCTTGGCGTAACGGCGGGATTCAAGCACTTCCCAAGCCTGGGTAGTCAGACCACCGTCTGGCGCGGTAGCTACCAAGCTGTAACTACAAGGCTGTGGCGACGTTCGCCAGAGTGGGTAAGGCTGGACCGATTCTGACGATTGTGCTATTTCTATACTGGGTTTTGGTGGTTTGGAGAGCAAAATCCAAGCGACTTTCAGGCTAGCGTAACTCATATAATCATACCAGTGATTCGCTCCCCTTTGGCACTGTCAAACTCAGGAATATTCCAGCATGTCCACGGAACGCCCCAATACTGACCGCAAGGCCCTGTTGATTAACTTGGATCCCCGACGCTACGGCTCATTTGCCGAGATCGGTGCAGGCCAGGAAGTTGTGCGGTGGTTCTTCCGAGTTGGCGGTGCGGCCGGGACGATCGCCAAGAGTATGTCGGCATACGACATGAAGGTCAGCGACGCGATTTATGGCGAATGCGATCGGTATGTCAGTCGTCAACGCCTGGAAGATATGCTCAAGACGGAGATCGAGCTGAATCAGCAGCGTTTGCAAGAATCTCGTGGTGATTCAACGGCATTCTTTGCCTTTGCCGACACGGTATCGGCGCGCAATTATCGCGGAACCAACGAATGCCACGGCTGGATGGGAATCCGCTTCCAAGCGCACCCGCGCGACCAGGTCAGCCAAATCATTATTCACGTGCGAATGCTGGACAATGACAATGCAGCCCAGCAAGAAGCCCTGGGCATCGTGGGCGTCAATTTGCTGTACGCTGCCTTCTTTCTGAATCACGAGCCGGATGCATTGGTGGAATCGCTGCTGGACAATCTGAGCACGCGACGAGTCGAAATCGACATGATCGAATTTTCCGGCATCGCCTTCCGCCATGTGGACAACCGCGTGATGAGTCTACGACTGGTGCAACTCGGCTTGACCAATGCCGCCATGTTTTCGGCTAAAGGCGAAGTCTTACAGCCTTCCGAAGTTTTGTACAAGAAGAATATTCTGGTCGAGCGCGGCAGTTTCCGTCCGGTGACGCATGTGAATATGGACATGCTGCAATCGGCTTACAATCGCTTCTGCCAAGAGCCCGGAGTTGACCCCAACGACGTGATTACCTTGGCCGAAATCACCATGTGCCGGTTGCGCGACAATGGTCAGGTCGACCTGCGCGACTTTCTAGCGCGAGCTGACATCCTGGCCGCCTGCGGCATGACTGTGCTGATTTCAGACTACTTCCAGTATTATCGCTTAGCGGCATACCTGGCGCGCTACAGCAGAAAGAAGATCGGGATAACCATGGGCGCCGGCAGCCTAGTGGAGCTGTTCGACGAGAAGTATTACGCTGAGCTGGATGGCGGCATCCTGGAATCGTTTGGACGCTTGTTCAAGAACGACTTGAAGCTGTACATCTACCCGCTTTTGAATCAACAAACCAATGAACTGACGACCGTTCAGAACTTGCAGGTTGCTCCAGAGATACGCAAGCTGTATGAATATCTATGCGACAAGGGCTGCATCGAACAATTGCATGCCTCTTCGCCACAGCACTTAAAGACGTTTTCGCGTGATATTTTGAAACAGATTCAAAGCGGTAACATGAGCTGGGTTGATCATGTGCCCACTCAGGTAGCCGAGTTGATTCAACGCCATGGTTTGTTCGGATTTCGACGTCCGCAAGCAAATGCCAAGGTACGCAGCAGTTCGGCACCGATCATTACCAGCCCCTTCGCGCCACCAGCTACCGGCGCGGCGGCTGACACAGGTTCGGTCTAGCCACCCATGCAGTTGGCTTGATAGCCGATGTGCTATGTCAGCCCGGGCGGTTGATGGCAGGATCAGTCAAAAATGATTCAATCCGATCAAGTCACTCAGCAACTGGTTCAGCGTGCACTACAAGTTCGCCGACGAGCTTATGCGCCCTACAGCAACTTTCTTGTGGGCGCAGCTCTATTGGGAAGCGATGGTCAAATCTACGCCGGTTGCAATGTCGAAAATGCTTCTTTCGGACTGAGTATCTGCGCTGAACGAGTTGCCATCGCCACGATGGTTGCCTCTGGCTGCCAGCAGATCCAGGCCATGGCCATCGCGCTGCTGGGCGATGGTTCGCCGTGCGGTGCCTGTCGCCAGGTTCTAGCCGAGTTCGGCACCGCCTTTCCCGTCTTTCTGGTGGATGCCACGGATAACCAGCTTCGCCATCATTGGTTGTCGGACCAATTATTGCCGGACGCCTTCCGCCTGAAAACCAACGGCTGATCGTTTCCTATTGCCCAGGCGGCTCTTCTCAAGCTAGCAATAACGCGCTGTGGCCAGTCCAGCTGGCTGTTCATTTATCACAGCATGCCCGGGGCAGCGGTAGTTGGTAGCGATTATTCCGAATCTATCAAATGTTTCGAGGGCAGGGTGCCGATAAGCTCGAAAGTAACGATTGTTCCGGTAAGGCGAACTGTATTCTCGCGCGCTGGCCGAGGGGATACTAGCAACCGAATTGAACGACGCAAACAAGCGCCAAAAAGCTGCTGGAGAGAATTCAATGAGAGTGCCCACGGAGCGCAAGACTTGGCTCATACGGTGTCTAGCCTTGGCGGCCAGTCTAGGGATAGGCGCGATGAATGCTGCCGATGCTCAGCAGTACTTGGCTGGAGAATTACCGTCTAGCGTCGCGTTTCCCGGACCTGCGCCCATGGAATATGGCTCGCCGCAGGATTGTGATGGGGCATACGGTTGCGATTCTTATATCGCTAGTTCGCCAGGTCTGTTTGGATTTCGTTGGCTAGGTGACAACGGCTGTGGTGCTGAAGGCTGCCGATCGTCGGGCAGCGATGGATTTTTGGGCGGAGGCCCATGTGGAATCGGAGGTTGCCCTCAGGGCGGTCGCTGTGGCGTGTTTGGGTGTGGGTCTGGCGGTCGTGGCTGCTCAGGTTGTGGCCCAGCCAGCTGTTTGAGTGCAGGATGTGCCGGAGCCATGGGGCTATGTGGACTCTGCAGTTCGCCTGGGTCTTTGCTGCCGGGACATTTAGTGCAGCGGATGCTCGGCCCATTAGCACCCTACTCCGAAGGCACGGGATCTCAGCGTTGGTTTGACGTCTACGCCGGGACAATCGCCCTGGCCAGGAACAATGGCTTCGGCGGTATATCTTCACCAGTACAAGACTTAGCTCAAACCACTGCCGTGTTTGAAGAGACGCATTTGATCAGCACGATTGGAACCGGCCCGGGCACACCCGCGCTGTACAGTTCCGATTTGGATTTAGACAAACTGCGTTATGGTTTGGAGCTGATAGGCAACATTCAAACCGGCCCGGGGACAAACGTTGAAGTGCGCTACTTCGGTTTGAATAAGTGGTCCGATTCCCGTTCGGTACGCCGCAATTCGCCAGATTTGTTCAGCGTGTTCAGTGAGTATGGTACGAATCCTGGAGGCGTCGACCCCGGCTTTGATGACACCGATCGTTCATTCATCCACACCATCTCCTACGATTCAAAGATCGACAATGGCGAAGTGAATTTTCGTCGCCGTTGGATGGCCTACAACTCGATGCTCCAGGGTTCCTGGCTGGGCGGCATTCGTTACTTGCGATTGAACGAAAAATTTGGCTTCGCCGCAGTTGGTAGCCAAGACAATACGTTCACCTTTGATCAACTGCGATTCTTCAACATGGATACCAAGACGAATAACGATTTAGTAGGTTTTCAAATTGGAGCCGATGTGTGGCTTGGGTTGATTCCCGGCATATCCTTGGGCAATGAAGTCAAAGCCGGCGTCTACAACAATTGGGCCAAGGTGGACACAAGCGTGGTTGCCAATTCCGTCCCAGGAGCGCGCGAAGTGTTGCGCAAAGAGAGCGCAGCGTTCTTGGTCGAGTATAGCGCACAAGCCGTCTATCGGTTGACCTACGCCTGGACGATTCGCGGTGCCTACAATCTAGTTTACGTGGATGAAGTTGCGCTGGCCCCAGAGAACTTTAACGCTCGCGACATGTCCAACGCTCTGAACAACAGCGTCTTCGGAATCAACCGCTTTCCGTTTATCGACGCGGACGGGCACGCGTTCTATAAGGGCTATTCGGTAGGTGCCGAGTTTCTGTGGTAAGCAAACCTGGAGCCCCTTGGCGATCTGGAAACATCCCTAGTGTGTTCCGCCGGATGGTGGATGACTGGGGTCAGCCCGCTATTTCGGCCCCGCTATTTCGGCCCCGCTATTTCGGCCCCGCTATTTCGGCAATGGGCCGCTGAGCTGAGCCACAACCTGCAAAACGCCATTCAGATGCGCCAGACGCGGTCCGTATCGATCGACGAATTCATTCAGAATGTATTCGCCATCTAACAGGTTGTCTTGCTGGTCTTCGATCTCATCGGTCAATTGCTGCAAGAATTCCCCTTGCACTTTGGACAGGACTTCAGCGGCGCGACGGCAAGAATCCGCCAAATGAGGGTTGGCTTCTTTCCATTGTTGCAGCTCCATGTTGCGCTGCTTTTGAGCGCTAACGGTGGCTTGCACCAGTTGTTCCATCAACTGATTTTGGCGCTGTTGGGCGATCACCAGTTGATGCATCAGCGCCAGCATAGCTTCATTGCTGTTCTCAGTTTCGCTATTGCTAGCAACCGCTCGCGACGGTTCAGGAGAGACATCGATGCGAAACATGGGAGAAAACTGTGTTGGATCGCTAGCCACTATCAAACTCCACGAGAACAGACCGGCCACGAATTGGAATTCCGCTTTGAAATTGGCTGGCTGCCTGCGGGATGCAGTGCCAGAAGCCAATTTCTAGTCAGCAGGCTCAGTATAGTCAGAGCAGTAATCTAGTCGAGTGTTTTGCCGCCAACATCAGCTTATAAACCGTTCGACCGGCCTCATAGCCCTCATAATACCTACGACGCGAGCCCTGGACCGCACCAGGTTTCTCCAGGAATTCCAATGTAACGGCAGCAATTGGCGGACACTTGGCTTTTGCGGAAGTCGCTCAAGTAGCCCCGGCTTCAGTTCCGAACAAGGATGCAACGGTTGTCCAACGCAAGTCGCTCCCTGACACCTGCGCCTACCGCAAGCGCCCGCCCGGCAGCAATACACATGGCCCCGACGAACCCCACTGAACGGCAGCGTTAATGACAGCAATCACTGTTGGATTTCTCACGGTTCGTCGCCACCAGGAACACGGCTATTTCGGTGGATATCTGGTGGTCAACGCGCTGGCGCGTCCGCTGGAATTCCATTGCACCCTTCCGGTGCGACCCAGTCGCGCTCAGGCACTGCTGTACGGACCGACGTTGCATGATTTCATATGCGGCGAACAGATTGCCAAAGCACTCATCAACAAAGCCAAATTGAAGCCACAGTTGATCGTTACCGACAGCATGCCAACATTGGCAGTTTCCCTGATCTGCGAGATACCCACGGTTCGCTTGATTTTCCCGCAACAGTCGGATGCTGAGCCCCCCACGCTGTTGACGCCTCATCAATCGGGACTGCAAGCCTCGGCCATGAGCGTACGTGGATACGAATTTGAAACGGTAGACGATGATCGGCAGAAGGCGTTAACGGTCGAACAGGTCCTGAGCCAATTGAGCGACAAGTTCGACTTGCACGAGCCGTTTGATCGGATCGTCGAAGCGCTGTACGAGGCGCATCCGATTACCAAGGCTGCTTAATTGCTTGCTCAAGGAATCCGAGTTTGATCGACAACGGCCAAGGATGGGCGGGTATTCAATTCAGTGCTGCGCTTGAGGTCAATAGCCCGCCAGCGGATATCGAGATGTTTCCGAGCGGCTGGCAGGTGGCACTCAACCGTGAATTGCCAGTCGCATTTGCACCCTCAGCAACCATCGGTTCCGAGGTGGATGATATCGCGGCGGTTTCTATCCGCCTATCAGCCCCTGTACCGCAAGTAGTTGGCTTTTTACTGCCGGAAGCTGCCAAGTTGCTTCCCACATTAGAAACGGCTGACACCCCAGACGCGACAGAAGCCCGAACCGAGCTTCAGGCACAGGCAGGTTGCATTGCACCAACAAATCAGGCGCGGCGGACGCAAACCAGAATTCAACCACCTGCCGACTTGGTGAAGCTGGAAGACCGTTTGTATTTCGTGCTGCAACCGCCGTTGGAAACGATGTTGTCTTCCAGCAAGCTGACTTTCCCATTTACGCCGTTTCCCTATCAGTACGAGGGCATCGCCTTCTTGTTCCCGCGCGAAGCGGCGATCTTGGCTGACGAAATGGGACTGGGCAAGACGATGCAAGCCATCAGCACGATCCGCATGTTGCTGCTCGCTCGACAGTTGCGCAGTGTACTGCTGATCTGCCCCAAACCGTTGGTCACCAACTGGGTCCGCGAATTTCATCTGTGGGCGCCTGAAATACCGGTCAGCGTTATCGAGGGCGACGCCGCCAAGCGCCAGTGGATATGGAATCAACACGCTGCGCCGGTGCGCATTGCCAACTATGAGCTACTGATGCGCGATCGCCATTTACTGACGGAACCAGCAGTACACTTCGATTTAGTGATGTTGGACGAGGCGCAGCGCATCAAGAATCGCGATAGCACCACAGCCCAAATCGTACGCTCATTGCCCAGGAAGCGTTCGTGGGCGCTGACCGGTACGCCGATCGAAAACTCGGTGGAAGATTTAGTCAATATCTTTGAGTTTCTCTCACCTGGCTATCTGCGCGACGACATGCACCTCAAGAGCATCTCCAAGGCGACACGCGACTACATTCTGCGGCGCACCAAAGACAAGGTGTTAACTGAGATGCCGCCGAAAATGTTTCGCGATGCGGAACTGGAACTTACATCCGATCAACAAGAGACGTACAAAATCGCCGAAGACCAAGGCGTAATTCGATTGACCGACATGGGCGAAACGTTGTCGATTCAGCATGTTTTTGAGTTGGTGCTGCGACTGAAACAGATTTGCAATTTTGACCCTGGCACAGGCGCCAGTTGCAAGTTGGAACGACTGGAGGCCGACATGGAAGAGATCGCAGCCAGTGGCAAGAAAGCGATCGTCTTCAGTCAGTGGGTCGATACGCTTGAAAAACTGACTCAGCCGCTGCAGCGATTCGGACCGATGCACTATCATGGGCGTGTTCCCTCCCATCGTCGCGACGAAGTTATTCGGCAGTTCCGGGAAGACCCCAGTAAACATCTGATTTTGATGAGCTACGGAGCGGGAAGCGTAGGCCTGAATCTCCAGTTCTGCGAATACGTATTTCTGTTTGACCGTTGGTGGAATCCGGCGGTGGAGGATCAAGCCATCAATCGTGCGCATCGTATCGGTGTGCAAGGCGCAGTCACCGTGACACGCATGATGGCTCTGGGTACTATTGAGCAACGCATCAACGATGTGCTAGAACAGAAGCGCCAATTGTTTCAGCAATTATTTGCCGAGGCCGGTCCGCCATGCACAATGGGCTTAAACCATGACGAGATTTTTGGACTGTTCAATTTGTCCGTTCCCAAGCCTAAGCGGCAGTCTGCGTAACTGCATAGCTCTGCGTGGCCAGCCAAAATTCTCGATGTTCGGCGAGCCAAGGTAATGCTAACTCGACTTCTGGCGCGCGCTGTCTATTACCCCACGCTGTGGCACAACATTGTGCTAGGGCGTTGGCTGAAGCTGCGCCATTGGTGGGATCGCGTCGATCCGCATTGCATTCTGGGGGCCGTACCGCTGAGGGGGGATCCACAATGCTTGAGCGAATTGGGCGTCACGGGTGTGGTGAACATGTGCGACGAATACGCAGGCCCCGAATCCGAGTATCAGCGGCTGGGTATTCAGCAACTCTGGTTGCCAACCATCGACTTTCATCATCCCTCGGCCGAGCAGGTGCAGCGCGGAGCGGAGTTTATCCAGCAGCATAAGCAGCGTGGCGGACAGGTGTATGTGCACTGCAAGGCAGGTCGGGCCCGCAGCGCGACGATCGTCCTTTGGTGGTTGGTCAAGTATGGTGGCCTGACGCCGCAGCAGGCGCAGCAGCAACTACAACAGGCGCGCCCACACGTGAACCCCCGAGTTTTCAAGCGTCCGGTCATTCAACAGCTTGTGCGACAGCTAGGTCAGCCTACCAAAGGCACAAACTAATACCAGTTCTGATTGAGCGGCTTGACGACCAACTCAGCCACATGCACGTTGTCAGGCAGGTTGAGAACCGACATCAGCAGCTCGGCAACATCGTCCGGCTGCAAGATGCTGTGCTTATGCTGCTCGGTTACCGGACTGGGGCGTTGCTCAAGAAGCGGCGTGTTTACTTCACCGGGATAGACGTTAATCACCCGCACGCCATCGGACGCAACTTCGTTGGACACGCAGGTTCCCAAGGCGGTCATCGCAAACTTGCTGGCCGAATAGGCGATGCCACCCAGTGCGATGGCTCGCTTGCCAGCAATCGATGAAATATTCATGATCGTTCCGCAGCGTCGAGCCCGCATCGCGGGCAGAACCGCATGCATGCAGTTGTAGGCCCCAGTAGCATTGACCGCCATCAACTGGTCCCACTGCTCGGGCTGCATCTGCGCCATGCTGCGATTTTTGATATTAGCGCCTGCGGCAATCACCAGCACATCAACGGTCTCCAAGCACTCGAACGCTGACTGAAAGAATTCGCTCACGCGATCGCGATCCGCAACGTCAACCGCTTGGCAGATGATCCGCGTTCCCGCCGCAGTTTCCTGCAGAGCCTCCACGCGCCGACCACCAATTACCACCCGCGCCCCGGCACGATCCAGCGCTCGAGCCAACGACGCTCCCATCCCGCTACCCGCACCAATTACCACTGCGTGCTTTCCAGACAAACGATCAAACATACCTAATCCTGCTGACTCACGGATTCCGACTGCGTTCAACAAAGCCGACCGGCCTGCCGTTTTACGTCTGGCCGAACGGCGTTAGTGTAAGGTAAAAGTGGGACGTGTGTAGCCAAAAGCCAAGCTTGGTGAGGCGACAGGTCGAACAGCGACAGGAGGTGACAACAAAGTCATCGGTGCACAGCAACTGCCAATGGCCATCGCATTGATCCGACCGGGGGACGCTCAACTGCCCGCGCGCCAGCGTCACGTTCACACCGAGGGCAGTCGCCGCATTATATCTAGCGGTTTAGGTTAACCGTCCTGTGGGCTTACATTCATAGCGGTAGCACCGCGTGCAGCATCCTACGGTTACAGGCTACGGTTACAGGTGAGGGCCGCCAGATTCTATCCGATAAAAAACTTGAAACGCGGAGGTGCCAAGAGGAAGCGGATGGTCAATCTGAGCATCCACCGCGACACTGGGTTTTACAATCTGCAGCGCTATGTATGCTTGGCCAATCAGAACCAGGTCGACCTGAACGAACATGTCGAGTCAGGTGGATAACGGCGGGTTGCTTGCACGGCAACCTGCCCAAGCGGAGGGCACGGGACTCGAACCCGCAACTGGCAAGCCAGCAACTGATTTCGAATCAGCTCCCTAACCATTCGGATACCCTCCGGAAATTTGCTAGCCGGATGGTATTCTGGCTGTCGCGTTCGATTTCGACAAGGGCAGATAAATAGTTTGCCAATCTCTACAATGCTCGGCAAATCGCGGTAGGCGAATTGCAACATGAAATCACGGTGCACAATTGCGAAGGCGACTCATGGTACAGAGAGTTGCTCGACTTCGCCACCATTGCGGCTGCCGATGGCCCACCAGATCTGTCGGTCAATCGACGAAGATGTGAAGGTAACGCGACCGTCGCCCATCAGCGTATTGGCACCAGCGGCATGACGACTACTGGCGGTTACAATGTTTTCGCCGGTGTGCTCGCCTCCATATAGATGACAATTGCGACTGTTGATGCCAGGTGGATAGACGTGCATGTAGGTATTGGCAGCTAACGTCCAACCCGAAATCCAAGCCCGACCATGCGGCTTGGAGAAGACAGGATCCGGGTCATCCACCGCATCACAAAAGTTGATCCAAGCAGCCAAATCACGAGTTCGTCCAGTAGTGGCACCGCAATAGGACAACAGTGATTTAGGCGTGGCAGAAGTAATGTCGTAGTTCTGCCAACCCCAAGCTGACTGTGTTGGCGTGAGCGTTTGCATCAACCGTTCGGATACAGCAGCGGTGTTGGACAGTCCATCGGTTATATCCTGGCTGCGTATGTCGGCTTGATGCCAGCCGATGGGATTACGTGGATTGACTAGTCCCAAGAAGCCATTGTGTTTAGCAATCGGGGCCTGGCCGGGAAGCGACGACTTCATGGGCCAACCAACGTTGCCCGCATAACTGCCTGGCGCAGGCGAAGCGCTGCCCAGATCTTCGTTGCGCACCAAGCTATCGGATGGGCAGATAAAAGTTGGCACCAGCGTGGCTGCCGCGCGCGCGTTAGGGTGATTGGCGAGAATCCAGACGGAGCGATGGCTAGTGGCTGAATTCAAGTTGCACTGGGAGACCATCCCCATCCGGAAGTCGATTTGGTCATATAGGGCCGGCTGCTCGATCTGCGGTAGTAGCTGCGACAGCCAACTGTACAGACCACTCTGACAGTCGCTGCCCGAACCGGCCGCTGAAGTAGAAGAATGGGGGAACATCCCGAATGAGGAATGATAGTTGTGCAGCCCAAGTCCAATTTGCCGCATGTTGTTGGCACACTGAGTTCTCCGCATCGCTTCGCGAGCCGCCTGGACTGCCGGCAGCAGCAGTCCCACCAGCACTCCAATGATGGCGATGACGGTCAGCAATTCAACCAAGGTGAATCCAAGCTGTCGTTTGGCTCGTAGAGAATTCTTGTCACCGGTCATCTGCACTGCTCCGCGCGGAATATTTTGCCCACTTCGCTTGACACGTCCACCCATTAGTCTAGAATCGATTTGCATTTGCACAATAGGTGCATCTGCATGTCGCTTTACCGGGGCGGTTTGATCTGCCACATTACAAACGGTGAAGTCCGTATTGGAACTCATACTTTTCATTCCAGTTTTTGCGAGGAGCGTCTCAACATGAAATTCAATCTAATCGCTTTTGGTTGGCATGTCACTTGGCCATCTACAGTTAAAGCAGCGATGATTTGTGCGATGTTAGCCACGGTCAACTTGCTGGTGAGCGATGACAAACTGGCGGCGCATGAGATCGCGGTGGAGGGGCATTTGGATATAGGGGTCCTGTACGAAAGTGGGCAACTTAGCTGGCATATTTTGGCAGAGGAGGCCACGCAGGAGGGCGGAGAAGCTGGTGAATTAGAGGGGATGTTTGCACCCAACGAGCTTGCCATTCGAGTGCCGGACCTGGTTAAAATTGACTCGCCACCATTTCCTGGCAATTCATTGTTTACAGGCGCGACGACTGGACCTTTTTGGACAATTCCATCCTCGGGAATCGAAGGTGCGCCCTTTCCTGGATTCTCATGGGACTTAGGGCTTCCATCTCCTCCGCAGCTCGATTTGGGCCAATGGCAAAATGGTCGCTTGGTCATCCAGTTGATCGACGCTGACATGCCCGCAGGTGGAAATTTTTCTCTGTGGACAAATACCATCAACCATGTGTCGACATTTAACCCCGCGCTGAGTAACGCACCGTCAGTCAGTCCCGGTACGAACAGCTTTGTTTTATCGATACACACACATTACAACTGGGGGTTCACCGCTCCTGGAATCTACGATCTCACCTTCCGAGCTTCGGGCACACACAATGTGGACGGCTTCAAATCCACGCAGGCCACCTTCCGATTCTTGGTGGGCGACACAACGACTCTGGAGCCGCCAGCACAGGTTATCGCCACTCATGTTTACCATTCAATGTGGTCGGGTACGCCGTGGCAAGCCATCGATACGTCCAAGGTTCCCATTCGGGAGGGTTTGGGGCCTCAAACGTTGGGACTGGCACAACTGATCAACACCCAGCACGGCATCAATGGCTTTGTGTTTGAGGTTGAGCATCTGGCTGATCCGGGATCAATTACCGCCGGGGATTTTCATATTCAGTGGAGTCCGCAATCAGCGTATTCTGTGGAAAATCATCCGCCTGCGGATTGGCAGGAAGCCCCGGAGCCTGCTGTCAATGTCTACCCCTGGTCTGGCGACAGCCACCGCATTCTTTTGCAGTGGCCTAACGAAACGATTGTCAATCGCTGGCTGCGGCTAACGATGCTGGCCAACGCAAACACAAATCTGCCTGAACCTGCAACCTACTATGTTGGTCATTTGTTAGGTGAGATGACGGGACCGGACCAGGGCGTGTATACCGTTTCGTTCGCAGATATCACGCTGATTCGGCAAGACGTGAGCCTTACCGGAGGTGCGAACTTGGCAGCCGACATAACCAAAAATGGACTTGTCGCCTTTGCCGACATCACCGCTATGCGTTCAAGCGTCAGTCTGCAACTTTCCAATTTGACGGTTCCGTAGCTCGCTGGGTAACCCGACAAGCCCTTTGTCCAGCCAAGAACCGCTTAACGCTATGCTCATTTTCTGCTACAAATTCCTGTAGTACGAGCGGTGACTATGGCCATCGGCGTTAGCTGCTCTCCCCCAGATTACAGCTCCTGTCGCCAGACAGTAGCCGATATTTGCGGGAGGGCACTCTCAAAGTCCACGGTCTGACGACCGTAGCTACGAGGAGCATTACAGCAGCAGCTCGTAAATCACGTTGAATGAAATGAGTGGCAAGCTACGGTGGCTGGTGGATGATTCTAGTACTGGATAATTACGATTCGTTTACCTACAACCTAGTTCAGCGGCTTGGCGAGATCGATCCGAGCGTTGACATTCGCGTAGTGCGAAACGATAAGACTTCGGTTCAGGAAATACGTGCATGGGCTCCAGCACGCATACTGATTTCCCCTGGCCCTTGCTCGCCCAGCGAAGCCGGGATTAGCGTTGAAATTGTTCAGGAGTTGCAAGGGCGATTTCCGATTCTGGGAGTTTGCCTAGGGCATCAGTCGATCGGTCAGGCATTGGGGGGGCGTATCGTTCGAGCACCCCAGCTGATGCATGGCAAGACGGATCGAATTTTTCATGATGCAAGAGGCTTTTTTCAGGGTCTCGACAATCCGTTTGTGGCAACTCGTTACCATTCGCTGGTGATTGATCCGGCCAGCTTGCCAGAACAACTGGAAGCATCCGCCTGGACGCAGGCCCCCGATGGCTCGCGCATTATCATGGGGGTTCGTCATCGCAGCCTGCCGATCGAAGGTTGGCAATTTCACCCGGAGAGTTTTTTAACCGAACCGGGGATTGAGCTGTTGAAGCGATTTCTAAACTGGAATCCCCAATGCCAGCCGGCCTGTGCTAGCGGTTGACGGGCGACGGTGACGCGTCTTTTGAAACTCGAATTATCTCACATCCACCTGTTCAACAAGTAACCCACCAGCATGTTATGTGTCACGATCGGTCGCACACGACACACGGCGATGATTGCCGAATACGAGCACCTGGGGCAGCGCGGCGCTGATCTCACCGAGATGCGACTGGATTTTATTGGTCGCAGTGTGGACTTGCGCCGATTGTTGGCCAAGCGTCATACGCCAGTTTTGATTACTTGCCGTCGCCGCGAGGACGGAGGCCGGTGGGATCGGGATGAAGGCGAGCGATTGATGATCTTGCGCTCGGCGATTGCGACGGGTGTAGATTTTGTTGACTTAGAAGAGGACATCGCCGCCCAGATACCGCGCTACGGCAGTACCAAGCGTATAGTCAGCCTGCATAATTTTGAAATCACGCCCCCGGACCTGCCCGAAATTCATGCTCGATTGGCCAGATTGGATGCCGATGTGGTCAAAATTGCCACCCTGGCCAATTCTTTCGAGGATTGTATTCGCATGATGGAATTGGTTCGTAGCGCGCAGATTCCAACAGTTGGAATCTGCATGGGCGAAATTGGCATGGTGACGCGCATCTTAGCATTGCACTTGGGAGCCCCTCTGACCTACTGTGCTATGTCCAGCGAGCGAAAACTCGCTCCGGGTCAAATCTCTTACGAACACATGAAGGACTTGTACCGCGTCAAGCAAATCAATGGCCAGACACGGCTGTTTGGCGTGGTTGCCGACCCCGTCGCGCATTCGCTTAGCCCGCTAATTCACAACACCGCTTTTGCCCATCACGGACTAAACGCCTGCTACTTGCCGTTTCGCGTTCCAGCAGACGATCTGCCACTGTTCTTTGATTGGTGTCGCCAGTCGGGTGTGGCTGGTCTAAGCGTTACGATTCCACACAAGGAAGCAATGCTCAAACTGGTTGATGAAGCCGAATCCGCCGCAGTGGATATCGGTGCGCTGAACACCGTTGTCTTCCGAGGCGGTGCGTCGGCCGGCTACAACACCGATTACCGCGCGGCCATGGACTGTTTGCAGGCGGCATTAAAAACGCAAAAGACTGTTCGCAAGAGCGATGACCGTGACGATGACCTTCTGCGTGGGCGCAGTGTGCTGCTGTTGGGAGCAGGCGGCGTGGCACGAGCCATTGGCTACGGCGTTCGCCAGCGAGGAGGCAAGGTAATAGTGGCCAGCCGAACGGTCGCTCGTGCTGAAGAGTTGGCCCATGAACTGGGCGGCGAATTTGTACCTTGGTCAGAACGCCACTCAGTGGCCCCAGGTATCTTGGTCAATTGCAGTCCGATCGGTATGCACCCGGACATCGACAGCTCGCCTTTCCAAATTGGCAAGGGCTTCTCGGCAGATACGATCGTCTTTGATACTGTGTATAATCCAGAAAATACGGTGCTAATCAAAGATGCGAAACGGGAAGGTTGTTTTTTTATCAACGGCTTGGACATGTTCGTGCGTCAGGCCGCCTACCAATACAAGTTGTTCACTGGTCAGGAAGCACCGTCATCACTCCTGCGCGATACGGTCAAGCGCGCCACATCGCCCGTGAATTTTTAGCCAACAGATTTCTGCTTTGAAGCCCAGAGTCGATTTCAATTTACTTCTGCTTGCGAGTTTCAACATGACTGACCGCTCTCTTAGGCATGGGCGCGTTGCGTTTCCACGAATGCTGCGTCTACTCACTCAGCTGACTCATGCGGTCGCTGCGCCAGTTACGCTGGCCGTCGTGATCGGCGGTTTAGGGGCGGCCGAAAAACCTGCGCCGACCGCACAGGCAACGGAAATTACATTTGATCGCATTCAATTGAGCGATCAGTTCTATGCCGAAGGCGGTGCGATCGGCGATTTCAATGCTGATGGAAAGTCCGATGTAGTCGTTGGCCCATGGATTTATTGGGGGCCAAACTACTTAGATTCTTCGCGAATTTACGAAGGCGATGCGCTAGATCCAATCGGCTATAGCAAGAATTTCTTGATGGATGCTGGTGACGTCAACGGTGACGGTCTGGTGGATATCTATGTCATCGGCTTTCCCGGTGAAGAGAGTTGGTGGTTTGAGAATCCCGGAGTTGCCAATGTGCGCTCAATCTGGCCGCGCCACGTCATGCTGGCTTCGGTAGACAACGAGTCGCCACTGATCGCGGATATTGACCGCGATGGCAAAGCGGATTTGATCTGTAGCAGCGGGGGACACTACGGCTATGCAACTCATGCTGGCCAAGACCCACGACAGCCATGGCGATTTCAAACCATTTCTCCAAACAACAAGTACCATCGCTTTACACATGGCCTAGGAGTTGGCGACGTAAACAACGACGGACATCTGGATCTGTTGGAGAAAGACGGATGGTGGGCGAATCCTGGCCGGCAGACGCAGGATGTGTGGACGTTTCACGCCTTTCAGTTTTCGCCGGGCGGCGGTTCACAAATGTATGCGGTTGATCTGGATGGCGACGGTCGAAACGAAGTGGTCACCAGCTTGGCAGGCCATGGGTTCGGGCTGGTTTATTACAAAGCCTCTGACGCCGAGGCGACCAGTTTTGATCGTCACGACATTATGACCGATGATCCAGCCACAAGTCCGGTGGGCTTGGCGGTCAGTCAGCTGCATGCCGTGGCAATTGCCGACATCAATGGCGATGACGTGCCCGACTTAGTCACCGGCAAGCGCTGGTGGGCGCATGCCAATCAAGACCCTGGTAACGAGCAACCTGCGACACTACTGTGGTTGGAAACTCAGCGCTCAGGCGGGCGAGTTCGTTTTGTAGCTCACGTCGTGGATAATTCGTCGGGAGTGGGATGTGATATAACGACAGGCGATCTCAATGGTGACGGGCTAATTGACATCCTGTCTGGGACCAAGCGTGGGGCTCACGTTTTTCTGCAGCGACCATCAAAGATGGTTGTCGGCCAGCCACTGGTCGCTGCCCAAGCCAAACTGGATAGATTTGGCCAGCGACCGGCTGTGCAATCGCAAGCGATTGATGGTGGATTTGTGCCAGCACTCGACTCGCGTAAGCTGAATTTTGATTTTGAAGCCCCAGAATTATTAGACTGGGAAGCGCGCGGGCCTGCGGGCCGTCAAGCTTTGCAAGCAGGTACCATCGACACCGGTAGCGGTCAGCCCAATCTCGTCGGCGAGCTGGTTAGTCGACCTTTTCTATTGAGTCACGGTATGCTGAGCATTGAATTGTCCGGCAGCCAAGTGCCGGAAGTCTTTGTCGAACTGATCGCGGAGAGCACTGGACGCCGCGTGGCATATTTGAATCCAACTTCAGCCGACTTGATGACTCGGCAGGATATGGATGTCTCCTCGGCGCGAGATCAAATCGTACGATTGAGAGTAGTGGACCACTCAAATGCCGGATTTATTCGCTGCGACAATATCCGGATGCAGTAGTTTGACAGCCCAGTTGGGATATTGACCACGGCATTAATCAGGTGGGACGCGAATTGTGGCTGCTGCGTTTGCCTGGAACTCCGTGGACGATGTATACTTGAGGTACGTTGGCTATTGAGTTGCCCAACCATTGCCGACATAGCTCAGTAAGTTGTAGAGGCTTCGAGTAGTCGTGCTGCGAAGGCGACTTGTGATCCTTCACCCTCTGGCAAGTTTAGCTAGGGGACTTGAGTGCGGTTCCATAGGACATCCCAGGGGCTCGATCATGCAGCAGCTTCATCACCAATCTCGAATCGCACAACGACGTTTGATCGTCCAACGCTTTCTGAGCCTTGCACCTCAAAGCTTTGGTACGCTCATAGGGATAGCCAGTGTGGCAGTGATGCTTCCCAAAATCATGGCGCTGCCAGTGCCTGACGGAGTGTGGTATGGGTGTTGGCTTGGCTCTGCTGCACTCCTGGGATTGCTGGTCAATAGTGTGTTGACCTGGACCAGCCGACCTTCGCTGTCGGACACTGCCGCCGAAGTTGATCGGCGTTTTGGCTTGCGCGAACGCCTGTCTAGCGCTGTGTTATTGACTCCGCAGGATCAGCAGACATCCTTGGGGCAAGCGCTGATGGCGGATGCCGAAAGCCGCGCTGAAGTATTAGACGTCGCTTCACGATTTGGGTGGGGTTGGAATCGGCGGCTCCTTGTGCCATTAAGCTTGGGCCTGCTGAGCACGGGCTACTTTGTCATTCCCAATCGACAACCCGCAGAAGCTTCTACGGAATCGGCAACTCTGCCTGTCAAGCAAGTAAAGAGCGCAACACAGCCTCTCCTGGACCAAGTCCGACGAAAACGTCAAGAAGCGGAAGATAAACAGCATGATGAAGCCGCCGAGATGCTGAAACGGCTTGAGGGCGAGCTGGAGAAAATGCAGTCCAATGCCAAACTTGATACCAAGCAAGCTCTGGCGCAGCTGAATAACATTAAGAAGCAGCTCGACGAGCGACGTCAAGAACTGGGCAGCGCGGAAGCCCTGAAGAAGAACTTGCAGAATCTAGAAAAGTTTGAAAGCGGTCCGATGCAGCAATTGGCATCCGCGCTCAAAGACGGCGACTTCCAGAAGGCCCAGCAATCGGTGGACGAACTGCTTAAGAAGCTGAAGAGCGGTGAGATGGACGCCACGCAATTGGAAAAACTGCAACAGCAAATGGAACAATTGCAGAAAGCGCTCAGCGACGCCCAGCAAGCCCATCAGCAGACCATGAAGAATTTGGAAGAGCAGATTCGCCAAGCCCAGCAGACCGGTGATCTGCAACGCGCCGGCGAGCTGCAACGCAAGTTGGAACAGTTGCAGGCCATGGACAGTAGCTTGTCAAGAATGCAACAATTGTCCGAGATGCTGTCGCAATGCAGGAATTGTGCAAGCAAAGGGGACCAGCAAGGGGTACAGGATTCCTTGGAAAGCATACAGAGTCTACTGGATCAGATGGACGCCAGCGACAGCCAACTGCAGGATATCGACCAGTTGATGGACAGCCTTTCTCAATGCAAGTCGGGAATGTGCCAGGGGCAGGGCATGATGAACTCCCAAAGACCAGGGCATGGCTTGGGCGAAGGCCAAGGCGAGGGCGAGCGACCTGAAGAAGAGGAGGATGTTGACTTCTTTCAGTCTCAAGTACGTGCGCAAAGGAGGCAGGGTGAAAACGTGTATAGCGGCAAGATTGGTGGCGAGAATCGCAAAGGTGTGTCGCGTGTAGCCGTACAAGAAGAGATAGCGCGCGAGTTAGCATCTGAGCCAGAGCCACTGGATGAAACGCCTCTTCCACGTAGCCAACGCGAGCATACGCGTGACTACTTTAACGCGCTGCGCGAGGGCAAATAGTCTGTGCCGCCTCACTCGCTTCCGCGACTGGCACCTCGACCAGCCGACTCGCACAAAGGCGATTATGGTCACGCGCTGCTGATCGGTGGATCGCGTGGCATGGCAGGTGCCATTGCGCTGGCAGGCATGTCGGCGGTTCGCAGCGGGGCGGGGTTGGTTCGCTTGGCTGTACCGGACCCAATACTAGAAACCGTCGCCGGTTTCTCGGCCTGCCCCATGTTGCTGCCGCTGCCTGCTGATAGTCAGGGAGCGATTGCCGGTGAATCTGAGCAGTTTGAACATTGGTTGAAGCAAAGTTCCTGCATTGCATTGGGTCCAGGTCTTGGGCGCGGACCAGAGCAGATTCGATTCGTGCTCGATACACTGGCCTGGCTATCAGAGCATCGCCCCCTTTGCCCACTGGTAGTAGATGCAGACGGTCTGTTCGCACTTTGTCAGCATCCCAACTGGGGCTCAGCCATCCGAAATCCCGCCGTGCTGACTCCGCATCCTGGCGAGTGGGCAAGATTGAGCGGAATCCCGGCCGACAAAACCGCCGAACAAGCCGCCGTCGCCGAACAACTGGCTGCGGAATACGACTGTGTGATCGTGCTGAAAGGCCATCGTACCTTGATAACCGACGGAATCAGTAGCATTCGCAATTCAACTGGAACGCCCGCCATGGCTACCGGAGGTAGTGGCGATGTATTAACCGGCGTGATCACCGCCCTGATTTGTCAGGGACTAGCACCTCTGCCGGCAGCGCAGCTGGGGGTGCACGTTCATGGCCGAGCTGGAGAAATCGCCGCCCAGCGTGGCGGCTCTCATGTTGTCTTACCCACCGAGATCATCCAGTCGTTACCAGCAGCCTTGGCCGAGGTGATTGATCTATGAAATCCTGGGATGAAGCAATGAAAACGTATCCGTTCCCGCAGTTCGTAGGGTGGAACAAGCGGGGCCAGTGCCAATTGGAATTGAGATTCAAGTTTTGCGCTGATGACAAAGTTCATTTCACTGCACTTGCATTGGCCCCGCGCCGGCCCTCCACTGCCGTAAACCGTTACGTGCAATCTAGGTCGATAGGGCAAGTCGCAGCACGCAGCACCAGTGCTCCGGTTATCTGGTCGTTCAAACATCGGCCCATCGTTGTTGCAATGATGACAATCAGCCTACTCTGTATGGCAGGCTGCCGCCCACAGGATATCGCGGCGCCAGAATCCACATCTACAGAAACGCCTACATCGCTGGCAACTTCCAGTTCAACAGTCCCGCTTCGCGCCTGGATCGTGGCGTCAAGAGCGGACGTGGATGCAATTGACAGGTTGGCGCGAGCCGACACCGAGTTGAAAGTCGAATGGCAAATGATGACCCCGCAACAGTTTTTGGGGAAGCAGCAGTGCGCAGCCGATGTACTCGTATTTCCTTCGCGGCTGTTGGGTGAGCTTGTCCATCGGCAATGGATCGTTCGGTTGCCTGGAAGATTGCAGCTGCGTCTTAATTCGAATGAGCAGCAACCAGAGGCCAACGATTACGGTTCCCGGACTGAGTGGTCGTCGATACCAGCGGGGCAGCGTAGCGCCATCAGCTATGCGGGCGTGCAGTATGGACTGCCCTTGGGGTACTCATCGGTCAGCTTAGTGCGCAGCCCGAATGCAGAGGCCGTTGATAGCTGGTCAGACTTGGCTAGTGAGCTGCAGATGGATCGCACCGCCGAAGATTCGCCGCCGCAATCAAACGACGGCCAAGCGAATCAAGAGCAACCAGTGGTGGATGTTGATGCACTCGTCGATCGCTTTTTGACGATTGCCATCGGCCAGAGTCAGATCAATGCAAAATATGGAATACTGTTCGACGTCCGGACGATGAAGTCCAGGTTGACTGCCGACGAGTTTGTGTTCGCTGCCCAGTTAATGAAGGTGATGGCCGGGCAGCCGGAAGGCTTAACTGCCGTACTGGGGTCACATGCACAAGTTTGGGCCTGGGTACAGCAGCACGAGCAGCCGGTTTATGCACTGGTGTCGGCTACAGAACTGCCGAGCAGCGCTTGGGGGCTGGATCACGCTGTAACGGTGGAGTTGCCCGAAGTGCGTGCATGGAATAATGGTGCCGGCATAATGGTCGCATTAGCGACTGATTGTCGTCAATCGGCCCGTTCTCAGCGGTTGATCGAGTGGCTTGCAAAACAGCAAACCCTTGTGTCGCTGCGTCCCTTGGTGCCGGGAGTAGCCACCAACCAGCCTGCTGGCACGACGGCCGTCGATCGAATGAATCGCGCGATACTTGCCCGATTTGCCGATGCCAATTTGAGCTGTGAACCCCGCATTCCTCGAACCGAGGAGTATCGACATGCTCTTGCAGAGCAGTTGGCCCGGATAGTTATGGGAAAAGTCGAAATCGCCGACGGATTGAAAAACGCAGCGGCGGCCTGCGATGTAATCACTCAGCGGAATCTATCGTCACAGCGACAGGAATACGAAATGTCGCTGGGGTTGACGCTGTAGAACACAACGGTCGATGGTCGGAGCATCCGAGCCGCCAGAACTGTTGGCGGACGGATGGTCTCAACTGTCTATTGGCGAGACAACCACCTGACTAGCGATTCAATTCGATACCGAACGTCAAACCAGCCATAAACAGATGTTGGTTTGAACGATTCGGGATACCCGTCACAGGTAGATTGGTTGGCTCGCTGCCGCGCCAGATACCACGAGCGAAATCAACTACATCGATACCGCTACGAACTGCGAGGTATTTGGTCAACTGATAGGCAGCCTCGGCGCGGGCCTCAAATCCCCATACCAATGATTGATCGGTACGGTAGTTCTGAACCGTCTGAAAAGTTCCCAGATCCGTGTTGTCTAGATCTGCGAATATGAAGTTGAACGTGCGCGTGTTCGTTTGGAAATTGGCCGACATGAAGCCACGAAACTCGGTGCTTAGTCTCCAGCGATGATAGTGTGTGAAGTACCGGAATCCCAACTGGCCACCCAACATGCGATTGAGCGCCTCTTGTCGATCTGATTCCCAATTACCGAACGTAACTAGAGTACTATCGGGATCTAATGGATCTTCAAGCTCTTCAGTTAGTGTAAATGATTCTCTTCGAAAGCGATCTGTAAAACTGTCGTATCTCAGACCCACCAGCGGTTCTAGGATTCCACCATAGCGATACGGACGCTTACGCCAGGTCTTGTTGAGTTCAAAGTGATGCAACGCTCCCGAGTTGACGCTGTTGACAACTGGGAAGTTGAAATAATTGAACGCAGAATCTGTACCTTCTCCCAATGTCCCCAAGATTTCTTGGATGAACGCGAGCACGATATCGTAGTTGCCATCGATGATTTCAAAGTACGAAGTGTGATTCTGGTCGACATTCATCGAGCGGAACGAACCGAGCCAGCCGTGATCGTTCTCGCGCATAAATCCTACGTCGACTCGATGTCCCCATCCAAAGTCGCCAGCAACACCTCGGGGTGAAGCATCCGCATTGAACGATGCAGGCCTAGTAACCCACAGACTGGTAACATCGTAGGTGCCGAAGAATCCTGTGTTTGCTCGCTTGCGCGGCGACAGTTCGGCCAACGAGAACGAATCGACAGGCGCGAACCATTGCCAGTCTGGCTTGAATTCCAGCGGATCGGCAAATGGCAACTGATCAAAATGGACTTGCCCCCGCGCTATGGGAGCAACCATCAAGCAAGCCACCACCGCGATCCAGCGCCAAGTTTGTCTGTGTAGCGACATAACTGCCTTCCAACGTAGCAACGCAGGCACCCCAGTGCACCGCGAGCCGCTTATCGGACGCGATACACCCTCAATAAAATTCCGGTTGTGCGGATAGTATCGGTTGATCCTTGAAGAAGAGTTGAATCACTCTAGGCAAACCTTGCCGAAAACAGCGTTTGTTAACGGCGGTCCAGTCGCTGATGAACCCGGTAACCGCAGCTCAGGTAGGCTGGGAGGTTCAGTCATAAAGGCTTTCCATTTACAGCAGCTTGTCACGGATAATAGTAGCATTGCAACAGCTCAAGTGGCTGGCGGATTGGTAGCGATCGTCGCCAGTCGGCCGAACCAGCGCTCGTCCATCGTCGGGCGATGGTGGCTACGTTGCTGTCGCGCGACAACAGCCCGCCAGGTGGGTGACCAACACTGCTGTTTTTGACTAAAATACAGCCCACAGCCACAGCCGGATGAACCATCGCCAGCCCAGACCCGCTAACAAATGCCCGAAACGACCAGTGAATTCACGACACTGCCGCAGACCGAGAAGGGGTCGGCAGCCACGATTGTGCAGCTTGAAAATCTGCAAGTTCGCTATGGCGACTTCGAGGCGTTGCGGGGAATTTCCCTGAGTTTACCGGCGGGCGCCATCGGCCTGGTCGGTCGCAATGGAGCCGGAAAGTCAACTCTCATGCGACTTTTGCTGGGATTAATCGCTCCGTCAGCTGGCCAGGGGCAGGTACTGGGCATTGATTTGAAGGCCGCCGGTTCGGTTCTGAGACGGACGGTGGGCTACATGCCGGAAAACGATGCATTTCTAGTAGGCATGCGAGGTCTGGAGCAGGTGGCTCTAGCCGGCGAGCTGTGCGGCCTGGGGCAGCGGCAGTCGATTCGTCGCGCCCATGAGGTTTTGACCTATGTCGGCTTAAGCGAAGCCCGCTACCGAAACGTTGAGCAATATTCGACCGGTATGAAGCAACGCCTCAAATTGGCCGTCGCCCTGGCTCATGACCCGCAATTGTTGCTGCTGGACGAACCAACGGTGGGCCTAGACCCTCCAGGCCGCCAACGAATGCTAGATTTGATTGATGGCTTGGTAAATCGCTTCCGTAAGTCGCTGATCATTTCCACACACCTGTTGGACGACATTCAACAGACTTGCAAATACGTGGTCATGATCGAGCGCGGTCAAGTATTGTTTTCCGGCTCGCTGGCGACGCTGATGCGTTATGAACAGCCCCAGTATCGCTTGCGCTGGGACGGTGATGGCAGCCAGTTCTTGCAGTCACTTCGTAATCGTGGTGCTCGAATCCTGCCTGACCCTCGGGGGTTGTCTGCGGAGGAATCGCCTGAAAATGATGCTGAGGTACGGGTCGCTATGCCACCTGAATTCGACACGCGAGAATTTTTCTTGATCGCCGCCGAGTGTTCGCTGCGGCTGAGAACGCTTGAGCCCAACCACGAAGACCTGTCGGATTTATATCATCGCCTTCTGGAACAGGGGAAGCCAAAATGAGCGGCGATAATATAGGATATCGTGGAGTCCAGCGCGAATCATGGCCCTGGCTGCGGAGTGTGTGGGCGATCTTTCGCTGCAATATCCGCATGATTCTGCGGTATCGCTTGTTCTGGGTGATCATGGCGCTCAGCATGTTGCATTTTCTGGTGCATTATGTGCTGATCTATATCAAGGCACAGATAGCACTCGAAGGCGGTTGGTTTGCCGAAGTTGTCGATCGCTTTCAAGTGACCGGCAACGGAGAAGGCTATTTCAGCTTCATATCTCAACAGTCCAACGCCGTGATCGTCATGTTAGCCTATGCCTCCAGCGTGATGGTGGCCACCGATTATGCCGCCGGTGGCATCGTTTTCTACCTGTCAAAACCGATTGGCAAGTCGCACTGGATCGCAGGCAAGGCACTGGCACTGATGGCCGTGGTCAGTCTGCAAACGTTGATACCAGCCTTGATTTTGTATATTGAGTGTGGTCTCTATTCGCCGTCGATGTTCGACTACTGGCGCGAAAACAGCTCAATCGCCGTTTCCATCATCGGCTACAGTTGGCTCATCATGCTCGTGCTCAGTTCGGTGGCCTTAGCCGTTGGCGTCGTGTGTCGCCGGACGGCACCGCTGGTGCTGATGTGGGGTGCCATTGTGCTGGTGATTCCGGCTTTTGCTGAGATGCTGCGAGCCATCTTGGACAACCCCGATTGGATGCTGCTGCACATTCCCCGCAACTGCCGCTTGGTGGGCCGCTGGATGTTCCACATGCTGGATGAGGACCGGCGCACTCAAACTTATGATGCCTTGATTGTATTGGGTACAGTGACCAGTGTCGCGTGGCTGACTTTATTTAATCGCCTGCGGCCGGTGGAGGTGGTTACGTGAGTTCACAGCACACTTCGCATATGGTCCCGTCTGGCACGCCTACCCAAGGCGGCCAGCCGCAACACAAGGACCATGCGGACTTGACAGCGCCTTTGAAGCCTGCCGACGCCACGACAAGCGTTGCCTGCGAATTGCCGATTTGGATGGACCGCGTGAGCAAGTGGTATGGCGCAGTCATCGGGGTCAACGAAGTCAGCCTCCAGGTAGCGGGCGGCATCGTAGGCCTGCTCGGACCAAACGGCGCCGGCAAGAGTACACTCATGAAGTTGTTGACCGGACAACTGCGACCCAATCTGGGCCAGATTCGCATCTACGGTCAATCCGTTCGCTCTGTCGCTGCGCGGCGCAAACTAGGTTATGCTCCAGACGTCGACGCCTACTTTGAAGAAATGACCGGTCGACAATTTGTGCAGACGATGCTCCGGCTGGCTGGCTACCGGCAAAACGAGACACAGCACTTGGCTCAGCGCGCACTGGAAACGGTCGGCATGTCCGGCTCACGTGCAGATAAAGTACTGCGCGGATGTTCCAAAGGTATGCGACAACGAATCAAACTAGCTCAGGCCATTGCACATGATCCGGACTTGTTGATTCTAGACGAGCCGCTCTCGGGGCTCGACCCAGTGGGGCGCCGTGAGTTCTGTCAGTTGTTCAATGACCTGTCACGGCAGGGAAAGACGCTGCTGGTATCGAGCCATGTGCTGGAAGAGGTCGAGCAGATTACCGATAGCGTCATTCTGGTTGGCAGCGGCCGGGTACTGACGCAAGGTTCCTGGGGAGATGTTTCCAGCTTTCTCAATGACTTACCACAACAGGTACACATCGTGAGCGATCGGATACGAGAGTTTGTTGGAGGGCTGATTCAGTGGCCCGGAGTTATTGATGTCCACTTTCGCGGAAACGATCAATGCGTGCTGACGACTCGAGATCCCAGTGGGCTGTGCGCTGAGATTGGTCGCTTGGTTTGCCAACACCAGTATCGAGTTGACCACTTGGAATCCGAAGCGGGCTGGGCCGAAGCCCTGTTCCATTTGGCGGAGGCACAATAATGCGTGAATTGGCTGGATTGGTGTCACTGAGTCTACTGACCTTTCGTCGGCAAATCCTGGCGCGGAAGAGCTTTGTGGCCGCCGTGCTAATCGCAATGCTGACGATGGCCACCGGCATTTGGACGCAGCGCCGCCATCATTTCCACGAGCAGGACGAACTCGATCCGCTGATCGCGCAGCTCGATTTCATGACCAATACGGTGGTTGTACGCTTGTTCGTCTCCTTTTTACTGCCAATTCTGGTACTGACCTACGCTACAGCGGCAATTGGCGAGGAGCGTGAGGAGCGCACGCTGGTATATACCTTAATTCGCCCATTGGCTCGCTGGCGAATATACCTGGCCAAAGCAGCGGGTATCATGCCCATTGTGCTGCTGGCCTCGCTGGGTGGCTTTTCGCTCGTGTGTTTAGCTGGTGCCGAGGCTGGACACATCGCTTGGCGGGATTACTGGCCGGCCATCTTGTATGGCTGCCTGACTTACACGGCGCTGTTCTTACTGTTTGGTGCTGCATTGCCCAGACCGGTTATCATGGCGGTCGTGTATTCATTTTTGATTGAAGCCCTGCTGGGCAGTATGCCGGGAACGATAAAACGCTTGGCTGTTTCCTACTACGCTAACTGCATGATCTATGAAGCAGCCGCCAAGCACGGCGTGCAGCCCGAACAGTCGCAGTTCGGCAATATTAGTGGACACTCGGCAATGATCGTTTTGGCATCGCTCACAATCGTCTTGCTACTGTTGGGGGCGGCCTGGTTCCAGCGTCGCGAATACCGCGACCTGGCATAGCACCCTCAGGCGAGGGTCGGCGGCGAACGCGCGGCTACCGTCGCCAGACGGTGGGCACACTTGGTTTCCAGCCACTGCTGAGCGTGGCGGCTAGTTGCATCTGATGGTGGCGATCGTTACGGCTGCAGCAGCAGTTCACGCTCGACCCACTTGGTATCCACGTTACCCGAAATGAAATCGGGATGCTCTAAAACGCGGATTTGGAAACCGACTGTCGTGTGAATGCCTTCGACTTGCAGCTCGCGCAGCGCTCGCACCATACACGCGATGGCCTGCTGTCGCGTCGGTCGATGCACGATTAATTTGCCGATCATCGAATCGTAATAGGGGGGAACACTATATCCAGCGTGAACGTGCGAATCGAATCGCACGCCCAATCCGCCCGGCACAAACAAGTGGCCAATTTTGCCTGGACTGGGCTGAAAACCTTTAGCTGGGTCTTCGGCATTGATGCGGCACTCGATCGCAGCGCCCCGCAGAGTAATATCATCCTGACTAAACGGCAATGGCTCGCCAGCCGCGACTCGAATTTGAGTCTGGATCAAGTCGATGCCGGTCACCATCTCGGTCACTGGATGTTCGACCTGAATACGCGCATTGACCTCAATGAAATAGAAATTGCCTTGCTGATCAACAATGAACTCTACCGTCCCGGCATTCTCGTAACCAGCTGCGGCTACCAAACGGGCTGCCGCCTGACAAATCGCGGTTCGGGTTTTGGGGCTTAACAGCGGTGAAGGGCTTTCTTCGATCAATTTCTGATGGCGGCGCTGCACTGAACAGTCACGTTCGAACAGGTGACAGACCTTACCATGCTTGTCCGCGATGACTTGTACTTCTACGTGCCTCGGCTTGGTGACCAGTTTCTCAATGTACACTCCGGCGTTGCCAAAGGCGGCCTGAGCTTCGATTTGGGCCTGCTGCAACGCGGCCGGTAGCATATTCTCATTTTCGGCAATTCGCATGCCTTTGCCACCGCCACCGGCTGTGGCTTTAATCAGTACCGGAAAGCCAATATCTCGAGCAATGTGCAATGCATGTTGTTCATCAGTAATCAGGCCATCGCTACCGGGCACGACGGGCACTTTAGCTTCCAAGGCAACATTCCGCGCCGAATTCTTGTCGCCCAGACACTGCATCGCCTCTGGCGAAGGACCAATAAAGTCGAATCCACTGCTGCGACAAACTTCATTAAAGTGGGCATTCTCGGATAAGAAGCCATAGCCTGGATGAATAGCCTGCGCCCCACTGACCTCGGCAGCACTGATAATCTGCTCGATGCGCAGATAACTATCTTTGGAACGGGCCGACCCGATGCAATATGCTTGATCGGCCAGACGTACAGGCGCTGAATCACGATCAGCCTCGCTAAACACGGCGACCGATTCAATTCCCATCTCACGACAGGCGCGGATGACTCGCAGAGCGATCTCACCACGATTGGCAATTAAGATTCGATTATACATGCCGCTGTCGTCGCTATCCGCGCGTATCGATCTTGAACAATGGCCGATTGAAGTCCACGGCCTCTTCGTTCTTCACCAATATTTCAACGACCGTGCCGCTGCACTCGGCGGGAATGTCGTTGAATACCTTCATGGCTTCGACGATGCACAACACGGTCTCAGGACCAACTCTGCTGCCGATTTTGACGTAATCGTCGGCGCCCGGCTTGGGGCGACTATAGAACGTGCCGACCATAGGCGAACAAACCAGCTTGATATGCGGTCCATCCACAGGTTTGGCCGGTTCGGAAGAGCCCGCGCCACTTGCCGCAGCAGCCGATGATGCGGCAACCGGTTGCGATAGTGAGCTAGGCAAAAACACTGGCGAGGAACCCTGACCGCCGCGCGCCAAGCGAATCTGTTGATCGGCCTGCATCAGGTCGATTTCATTCAAGTCAAACTCACGCATCAACTCCAACAATTCGCGCAGTTTGTCGACGCTAAACACGTCTCCACTCGAGCTAGGGCTAGTCGACTTTTTCGTCATCTGTATTCCTATCCAGGCAAATCTAGCGATCGCGAACGGGCGAGCTAGCCCGCGCTAGCTCGACAATGTAACCAAGTTGGACTGCAAGTCGGTCGGCAAGTCGCTCAGCACTTCACAGCCGGACTGAGTAACCAAAACATCATCTTCAATGCGCACGCCGTACAAATCCGGAAAGTAAACGCCAGGCTCGACCGTAACTACCATTCCTGGCTCCAATTCACGCTCCTGGTTCTTATTGAGTCGAGGAGCCTCGTGGACTTCCAATCCAATGCCATGACCCAGCCCATGACTGAAGCGGTCGTTGATCCCGGCTGCTTCGAAAACTTGCCGAGCCGCACGGTCAACGTCACTCGCTCGAATCCCGGGCCTGATTACAGCGATAGCAGCCTGCTGAGCCTCCAAAACCGTCTGGTATATCGCTGTGAATTTGGGGGGGATTTTACTTGTCCAAAGTACACGAGTCAAGTCGCTGCGATAACCGTCAACGGTAGCTCCCCAGTCAATTAACACTAACCCACCGCTGCCCAAATTGGCATCTCCGGCACGCGCGTGCGGTAGCGCGGCCCTGGCACCGACAGCCACAATCGGCTCAAAGCTACAGCCACCACCACCCAGTTTGCGAATCGTCCACTCCAGCTCGGCGGCTACATCCCGTTCCGTGTGCGAGGTGGAAAGCGTCTTGCGCACGGCCAGGAAAGCTCGCTGTGCAACATCGATTGCGCGTTTTAGTATCGCAATTTCGTCAGCATCCTTAAGCTCGCGGAGGCTTTCGACTTGCACGCCACCTTTGTGCACACGCTCCGCTACGGACTGCTGGCATAGAACGTCAAACACTTCTACCGACATCGTCGATGTTTCGACGACCAGATCGGACAACCGACGTGCGCGAAGTTGTTGGCAAGTCACCTCGGCGATCGGCTCACCTGGCTGGCGTATCAGGCTGGGCAAGCCTGGACATTCTTGCCGAAGCTGCTCTTCAAAACGCCCGTCACTAATCAACAACTCCTCCTGGTCTGTCACCAGTAAGTAACTGTCTTCACCCGTAAAACCAGTTAAATAGCGGACGTTGGGCGCGTGCGTAACAAGCATCGCGCTGCGCCCAGCCGCTTCCAACAGTTGTCGCAGGCGATCGCGCCTGCGGCTAGTACCTGACATCCTGTCTCCTCTCAACTTCGCCCGAGCAGTCGGTCCAATGAATCGGAGGTCTGATAGATGAGTGCTTCGGGGTAATGCGGATACGGATGGAAGTATTCAAACGTCAAATAGCCGTCGTACCCGATTCGATCGAAGGCATCGACCACCGCTGGCCAATTGGTTGTCCCATCCAGCAGCGGGCGAAAGGATTCCAGCGATGAATCCGTCCCCTTTTTAGTAAACTCCTTCAAGTGAACATTTTTGATTCGCTTGCCTAAAATGGGAATCCAATGTTCAGGAAATTGAAACAACATGATATTGCCGGTGTCAAAATGAACGCGAACATGAGAGCTGGCGAAACTATCGACAAATTGCACCATCTCCATCGGCGACATCAAGTATCCGTTGAAGAAGATGTTTTCGATGTTTAAATATACCCCCAACTTCTCGGCACCCGGCAACAGCCGCGCCACCGCATCGCGAGCCCGTTGATCGCAGACATCGTTGGGGGTTGGCTGGTGATCGGCGCGCCAGGGCATGTGGACGGCACCAGGCACCACCAACAGATTCTCAGTACCAAGATCGTGCGCCGCCTGCGTCATTAATTCGGCCAAATGCATCCCGCGTGCACGTTCGTCGGGATCGTTACTGGTCAGCGGATAGGGCCAGAACAAAAATGAGCACAGCCCACTGATCGAAATACCTATCTCCTCGGACATTCGCCGAATTTTGACAAAATCCTGAGCTTTGGCCTGTGGGGACAGGTCACTGTCCAAGTCATAATTCAGTTCAATGCCATCGAACCCGGCGCGCTTGGCCAGCTCCAAACATTGCCTCAAATTCATGCGTTGAGGATATGGGAAGGCCCATAGGTTGATCGACTTTTTCATGGAATATCGCTTGTCGGAACGCGCCAGCGGAGCCGCTGAGACTGCGGTTGTCGCGCTACCGGAGGCCGGTGCTTCGCCTGCTCCGGCGACCGAATCTACTCCAGCGACAGACGCTGACACTGCCTGCGGACCGACCGCGCTACTGAGCGCGGCTGACGAAAATGCGGCGTAAGCCAATAACTGGCGTCGATCCATTCGCGAGAATTCCATGTTGCCCACTCCCCTGCAAAAAACTTCGAGGCCAATCGGTATCACCAAACCCGCCGCATCTCTCAAAGTACAGCCTTGGTCAGGGTGTCAGCTATAGCAGCATAGGCCGCTATCATGCCGACACTTCGCCGCCAGATTTTACCGCGTTTCCGTGGTAGATGTATCCAGCAAAGCGGGGAACTTGAGGCAAGTATTCCTGGTTCTGGCTGGTGATTTCGAATTCGGCCTGGCGAATCAAATCTGCAATGGGACGATTCAAATGACAGCCACCAGCCAATCGGCGCCAGATAGGAGTCAAGCGGTCCTGTGTGCGCCGCACTGCCGCGTCGGGGCTTCGGCCATGTTCACAGAACAACAATTGCCCTCCCGGTTTGAGCACGCGATACATCTGCCTGAGAGCTGCGGCGTAATCACCGATGGTACACAAAGTAAAAGTCAACAATACGGTATCTACAGTACTATCGGCTAGCGGTATATCTTCACCGGGCAAATTCAACCATTGCACGAATGAGTTACCAACTGGCAGCCGCGACTTCCTGACAGCCTTACGACGCATACTAGCGGATGGCTCCAGCGCGTACACCTGCTGGACTTGAGTGGGATCGTAAAGCGGAAAATTGATTCCCGATCCAGCACCGACTTCTAACACCGTACCGCGACAGCGTTGGACTACTTGACGACGCACATTCATGAGTGGCTGGGTCGAGCAACTCCAGTCAATGAGGCTTGGCAGAATCCAGTTTTCGTACACCCCCATCAGATCCCCCCGACGAAGCCGGCTCGGCTAACGCACCTCTAGCATACGTTGTAGGGCAATCAACGAATACCGTGCAGTCTCTTGGTCAACTTCAATGCGATTAACAATGTCGCCGGCCAGTAAATTTTCGACACTCCACGCCAAGTGCGCTAAGTCGATGCGATACATGGTCGCACACATGCAGACAACGGGAGACAGGAAATGAATTTCCTGGTCCGGATGTTCCTGTTTAATGCGATTGACCAAATGTAGCTCGGTACCAATGGCCCATTTCGTTCCCGCCGGTGCCTGCTGGACGGTCTTCAGAATCATGCTGGTGGAGCCTGAGATATCGGCCAAGTCATTGACCTCTTGTGGACATTCAGGATGCACCAAGATTTTTATGCCGGGGATTCGCTGACGAAATTGCGCTACATGTTCGGGACGAAACATTTGATGCACGCTGCAGTGCCCCTTCCACAACACGACGCGGCTGTCAACTATCTGCTGGTGGGTATTGCCGCCCAGATCGTCACAGTAGGGATCCCACACAGGCATTTGATCGTTGGTGATACCCATTTTCAGGGCTGTGTTGCGCCCCAGGTGCTGATCCGGAAAGAAGAATACCCGGTCACCACGCTGTTGAGCCCAGCGGATCACGGCCGCTGCGTTACTGCTGGTACAGACGATACCTCCATGTCGTCCGCAAAACGCCTTTAGACTGGCCGCCGAATTGATATACGTCACAGGAATCATTCGCGCGGTATCGACCACTTCGCCTAGCTGCTGCCAGGCATCTTCGACTTGACGAATTGCCGCCATATCAGCCATCGAACACCCGGCTGCCATATCTGGCAAGATAACAGGCACGCGCACACCGCTGCGCTCCTGCAATTTGTCGGGTCGATTGGCCAAAATATCCGCCGTCTCGGCCATAAAGTGCACGCCACAAAAAATGATGGTACGACAGTCACTGCTGGCCGCAGCTTGTTGACTAAGCTGGTAACTGTCGCCGCGCAGATCGGCATGTCGAATGACTTCGTCCTGCTGATAATGATGCCCCAGAATCAACAGGCTCTTGCCTAGCTGGCGCCGGCCAGCATCAATACGATGCGACAGTTCTTCATTGCCCAGTGGCTTGTAATCGGCTAGCGAAAATT
Organism: Pirellulaceae bacterium; assembly: GCA_019636385.1. Lineage (NCBI taxonomy): Bacteria > Pseudomonadati > Planctomycetota > Planctomycetia > Pirellulales > Pirellulaceae > Pirellulaceae bacterium. The sequence goes on from JAHBXT010000001.1 coordinate 542,356, forward strand.
TCCCAGGGGAGCTGGGAAGAATGGGAGCAATCGGCATCGTTTTGACTCTAGTTAACTCACCTCAAATGCTGGCAAAATCCGAGCACACACCGCTTATGCTAGCAATTCCTCCGTGCATCGGATTGGCACTGAAAAATTCCGCCACGGTCGACGAAGGCATTGGGTTGTGCACTGCCTGTTAAGCCGTAGGCCCGAACGCTGAACTCGTCAAGTCTGCTGACGCAAGCGACGATAGAGCATTCTAACCGGTCTGTCTGCTATCTGGCACCCGTCCTATTTTACGCGATTGAGCATGTCACAGCCACAACTGCTGAAGCCGTACTGCCAAAGCGTGTTGCAAGTACACGTTCCGGTGGTCGTGACGCTGGCCAAGAAGTCGATCCAGATCGACCAATTGCTCAAGCTGGTGCCCGGTGAGATGATCCAATTTGAAAAACCTTACGACTCGCCCATGAGCGTCGAAGTGGTCGATCAGCCAATTGCCGAGGGTGACATTGTAAAGGCTGGCGAGAAATTTGGCATCCGTATTACTCAGATCGTCAGCCCTAAAGAGCGGTTCATCAGCCTGACTTCAAGACCGCAAGTGGCCAAGCCTGAGTGCGGATAAGTGGACCGAGTCACCTGGGTGGCGATGTCCCGCAGAGTGCGGTAGTTCTCGGGTAGTCATTTTCGCCGGAGAGCGGAGCGTTGGCCCCAGTCCACGCTCCTGCCGCGTCCCAGCCGTCAAGATTATTCAGCTGCTGACTAACGCTGAAAATTCCAGGCATCCAGGTAGTAGCGTTCGGCACACAGCTTGGCGACAAGCTCCACAGGCGGATGTGGCAGTCGCTGATCCGCTTGCCACTGGCTACGCAGAGCTGAGACCACAGCGTCACCATCCACACCCAGATTGGTGATGAACTGCGAATGCGGACGCTTGGTCCGATAGTCGGGCTCGCGCGGCGGATGTCGCAACAGTCGGTCGACCACAGCCAAATCCATGTTCAGCAATAACGTTCCATGATAGAGCGCCCAATCGCGTCCCAGGCGTAGACTATTGCCACTGAATTTGCGATTATGCAATGTCAGATCGCACGTGCCTTGGAACGTAGCCTCTGGGCAGACGCGGATCAGTGCCTGCAACATTTGGCTCATGACAAACCGATGCAGCGCATCCAACATGCGCAGCTGTGGTCGGTAGCGCAAGTCGAGTAGTAGACTGTACATCAGGCAACCTGGAGCGATCACTACCGACGCTCCGCCACTGGGACGACGCAGAATCGAGATGCCTGACTGCTGTGCCTGTTGACGATGCACTTCAGCGTCTACTCGACTGCTCCTGCCAACTACAACACATGTCTGAGCCGATTGCCAAACACGGAGCACTTCGCAATCCATGGCGACTGCGCGTTGATTCTCATCAGGCTCGGCCGCCAACAGGAGCGCTTCATCCAAGGCCAAATTCTGTGCCGGTGTCGGCAGCGTCAAATCCAGGAACTGCATAGCGCTATCGTACGGCGGTGTAGCGCTGAGCGCTCAGTTAGGTAAATCCGAAGCCTTCAACGTCAGTTTCCGGAGCCGGCTGATAGCCTTGTGGCTCCATGGAGCAGCCCGCGCGGCCTTGGCTCAAGGAACGAATGGCCGACGAGTAGCCAAACAGTTCTTTGAGCGGCGCCAAGGCGATAATGCAGGTCATGGCACCACGCGCTTCAGTCGAGTCGATAATGGCTCGCCGTTGCTGCAAGTCGCCAACAATTTCGCCCACGTAGTCCTCGGGTGTAACGATTTCCAAACGCATTAAGGGTTCCAGGAGCGTTGGCCCGCCGGCCTGCAAGCCCAGTTCGAAGGCGTCGTTGGCGGCAATGCGAAAGGCGACTTCATCCGAGCCAACTTCGCGCATCTCACCACCGACCAACGTAACTCGCAGTCCGGTCAAGGGGAAACTGCCAATCAGCCCACCACCTTGTACGCGACCTCGCAGTTCTTCGATCACTGCAGTCTTCAGCGCATCAGGCAAAGCTGCCTCTCCAAACAACCGGTCTAAAACAATCGGCTGAGCAGATCGATCGTCCAACGGTTCCATCCGTAACGTGACACGCGCAAACATCTGCTTGTCGCCGATTTGACGATTGCATTGCCCTTGGACTTCGGCGGACTTGGCGATCGTCTCACGGTAGTTGACCCGCGGCTTGTAGAATTTGACATTCAAATTGAAGTCGCGCGTCAACCGGTGTTTGATCACGTCCAAATGCAGTTCACCCATGCCGCTGATCAATGTTTGGCCAGACTCGGCATTCTCCGCCGCATGGAAGGTGGGGTCTTGGCGCTTCAGCATCTCTAATACTTCAGCCAGTTTCTTTCGCTCTGTGGTGTTTTCCGGCTCGATGGCCATCGACAACACGGCTTGAGCGAACTGGATACTGGGTAGTTGGATCATTTCGCGAGTATCGCAAAACGTATCGCCTGTAATTCCATAACGTGGCCCGATAGCACAAGCAATGTCGCCACATTCCAGGACCTGCACTTGGCCTTGGCGGTCCTTTTTGGTGGCATGCAACTGCCATAGCTGGGCGACATTTTCCTTCTTATCACGATTGGGACAGTAGACTCGCGAGTTAGCCTCCAGCTTGCCGGAATAGACTCGCAGCCAATACATATCGCCTGTCTTGGCGGGAAGGATCTTAAAGACCAGACCGCAAAACGGCTCATCGACCGAGGGCTTTCGCGTCAATTGTTTGTCGGGTTTGTGAGGATCGATACCTGTAACGGGAGGTCGATCGAGCGGGCAGGGCAGGTAACTGCCAACGGCGTCCAGAACCGCTTGGACTCCGATTCCGTGCAAGGCTGAACCGCACACGACCGGTTGCAAGCTGCGATCGAGACATCCTTGTCGCAACGTCTGGCGAATCAACTCTGCGGGAATTGGCTTCTCTTCCAGCGCCAGCTCCATCAACTGGCTATTGAGCGAATATAGGGGTTCGAGCATTGCTTCGCGCCAGGCCAGCGCATCATCCATGAGATCATCGGGAATCGGTTCAATCTTGACATTTCGCCCGTCCTCGTCTTTCGGAAATCGGAGCGCCTGCATGTCGATCAAGTCGATGCAGCCAGCAAATGGCGTGGCCACGTGAGCGGGTCCCATGCCAATGGGAATTTGCACAGCCACGGGATTGGCGCCCAACCGTAGCTTTATTTCATCCAGGACGCGGTAGAAGTCGGCGCCTTCGCGATCCAGTTTATTGATGAACACGATGCGCGGAACTTGATAGCGGTCGGCCTGACGCCAGACCGTTTCGCTTTGCGCCTCTACGCCTTCGCGTCCGCTGAAGACAACCACCGCGCCATCCAAGACTCGCAAGCAGCGTTCCACCTCAGCCGTAAAATCAACGTGGCCGGGCGTATCCAGCAGATTGACGATGATCTCTTTCCACTTGAAGGTCACGCAGGCAGCATAGATCGTGATGCCGCGCTCCTGCTCTTCGGGGTCGTCGTCGGTCTCCGTAGTGCCCTGATCGACACCGCCCGCCTTGTGTTTGGCACCGCTGACGTACAGCATTCGCTCGGTGACCGTGGTCTTGCCAGCGTCGATATGAGCAATGATGCCGATATTGCGAATTTTTTGAAGTTCACGAGCCAACGGAGAACCCTGCAACCAGGCTAAATTGCTACAGACAGGCTAATTTCCTGCTACCGGGCTGACGGGACGCAATCCGGTGCTCGGCAGATGGATTCAGCACTCCAGCCAAACCGCGCTCGCAAACAACGCTTTCAACCCTACCAGGCAAAGTGCGCAAAGGCCTTGTTGGCTTCCGCCATGCGGTGCGTATTCTCGCGACGCGCCATAGCCACACCTTCCTTGCGGTATGCGGCCAGCAACTCGTCAGCCAGCTTTTGATGGGTCGCCCGGCCCTTCTTTTCGCGGACAGCTAACAGTAGCCAGCGAATAGCCAACGATTGCTGTCGATTGCGATTGACCTGCATCGGAACCTGATACGAGGCTCCCCCCACGCGTTTGGAGCGAACTTCGATGTGCGGCTTGAGGTTTTCCAGAGCTTGCTCGAAGACTTCGATCGGCGGCACTTCCGAAACCTTTTCGGCAATGATGTCCAACGCATCGTAGAACACCGAATAGGCGACCGACTTCTTACCGTCGTACATCAAGCAATTCACGAACTTGCCAGCCAACAGCGACTGGAATTTCGGATCAGGACGCAAAATTTCACGGCTGGCGGTAATCTTTCCCATGAGCTGCTAAATACCCCTGTTGGTGTGCAACCTTAACTGAATTGCGATGTTCTGAAGACTGACTTGTTTGAACTAAAGTGCTTGAACTGTCTCTCGGCCAACTACTTCTTCTTGGCACCGTAACGGCTGCGTGATTGCTTACGTCCGTTAACCCCCAGCGTATCGCGACAGCCGCGCACTACCTGATAGCGAACCCCAGGCAAATCGCGGACTCGACCACCGCGAATCAATACAATCGAGTGTTCCTGAAGATTGTGACCTTCGCCCGGAATGTAGACCGTAACTTCCTTGCCGTTAGACAAGCGCACACGAGTAATCTTGCGCAATGCCGAATTGGGCTTCTTGGGAGTCATCGTTCGTACTTGCAAGCAAACACCCTGCTTTTGTGGGCATTTTTCGAGCACGACCGACTTGGTCGTCTTGCGTTGAACAACTCGATTCTTTTTGACCAATTGATTGATCGTTGGCATAGGATTGAAATACCTGATCTGGAAACGAAGTACGGTCGCCGGATGGCGGTGCCAATTATTGGATGTAGTAATTGTTGACTGTGTTAAGTACTGCTGTCGGGCTTGCACTTGCACGGGCGATGCCTGACTGGCAACAGGCAGGCACGTGCGCGTCAAATACCAGAGGTGGGAGTCGAACCCACACACCCTTGCGGGCACAGGATTTTGAATCCAGCGCGTCTGCCATTCCGCCACTCTGGCGTGGTGCGGGCCTGGACAGTAGGACCGGGCTATGCACCGATTCGGACCCAAAAATGTAACCGAGCCGCCCTAGGTTCCACAAGCCCCAATTGTCCAAGCTATTCATGAAAAATTGCAAAACACTGCGCTAAAGCAGGCGAACGACAAAAAGTCGCCACTAGCTACGCCCAGCAGACGATCAAATCCCAGTTAGCCCAAGGTTTGGCAAAGGCAGCGTTAGGTAGGCCGCTGGCCTAACCTTAGCCAGAACATTCCCCCCATTCCTCCAATTCCGGATTGCGGGACTTAGCAACTAACAAGAAAAGCTGGCAGCATTCGAATAGGATGCTTGATCGCCGGATTGGCGATTGGCACAGCAAATGCCCGTTAATTGGAGTCTGGCGAGGACTGTGTCAACTTGGCAGACTGAGGGTTGCTGAGGCAGGCATGAGCTAGACAGTTGACGCCCCGAAGTTCGCTGGTTAGTGCCCTCAACTTAGCCCGTATGTTCCCGAAAGTGTCCGATTTGGAGCCAGATCACACATGATGTACTTTGACCCCATCTACTTTGTATTCATAGCTCCCGCACTACTGTTGGCGATGGTAGCTCAGTGGATGGTCCGCAGTGCCTACTCCCAGATGAGCCAAGTGGCGGCGCGGACGTCCGGATACGATGCGGCCCGTTCCATCTTGGACGCCAACGGGCTGCAAAGTGTTGGTATTCAGCAAGTTCCAGGTGAAATGTCTGACCACTACGACCCCAGGCACCGCGTGCTGAGACTCAGCCCCGGAGTTTACCGTAGCAATTCGATGGCCGCCGTCGGTATCGCGGCCCATGAAGCCGGTCACGCGATTCAGCATGCACAAGGCTATGCCCCGCTGGCCATCCGTAACATGGCTGTGCCCGCAGCCAATTTCGGTGGCAGTATCGGTACGATTCTGTGTATGGTTGGATTGGGTATGACTGGAGCCGCACAAGGTGCTGCCGGGATCGGCCCCACGCTGTTTTTAGTAGGCATCATTGGATTTGGCGCTACGGTGGCTTTCCAACTCATTAATCTGCCGGTCGAATTCGATGCCAGCTCCCGCGCCAAAACACAGCTGGTCGAATTAGGAATTGTCTCGGGACGCGAGATTTCCTACGTCAGCAAAGTCCTAAACGCGGCTGCGTTGACCTATGTTGCAGCCACGATGCAAGCGGTCATGATCCTGGCCTACTACATCTTTCGCTACCTGCTGGCCACGCAGCGCGGACGCGATTAGGGCAAGCGATCTTTGAGAAATTGATAGTAGCTACCGCTGCTCAAGAAGCCCGCTTTCCAGGCAAGTCACTTGGCGGACCAAGAACGTCCGGCTAAAGTGGTGCGACTCCACGATCCTGATTTGCCGCTGCTTGCGGGCTGTGACTGACCTGCTGAACCCAAGGAGAAACCTCGATTCTTGGGAAATAACTGCCCGTCTGGCCGCAATTTTTTAAAAGGTAAGCGTTCATGCGTGACTCGCAAGTCTTACGTCGATGCCTGTTCTTACATTTACTGCCTTTGGACCGATGGTTTGGCCAAATTCAGTTATTGACGGCCCTGGTCCTGCTTGCCACCATGGCGGGCTGTACGCGTAGCGATTCTGCGGGTTCGGCATCATCCGGCCAACGACAGTTCATCAATGTTGGCACCGCACCTACGGGTGGCGCGTTCTTCACTGTGGGCAGCGCGATTTGTGAAGTAGTGAACGAAAATCGTGGTGATTTGAACTGGCGCGTGGCCGCCGAGTCCACGGGTGGTTCCATGGAAAACATTCGTTTGCTGAGCCAAGGAAAACTGGAATTTGCGATGTCCAATTCTTCCATCAGTTACTTCGCTGTTCGAGGAACAGAAGGCTGGGAAGCAAAACACGACATTCGCTCTGTCGTTACCTTGTTTCCCAACATCGCCATGTTTGTGACGCTGGCAGACTCCGGTATCCAGTCGATCGCCGACCTCAAAGGCAAGAAAGTCTACTTGGGGCCAGAAGGCGCTGGCTTTGAGTACTTTGTCAAACCCATATTGGCTGCTCACGGCTTGCAACTGAACGATCTGGAGCCAACCTACGGCAGCCAGCAAAGTGCGGTAGACCTGCTTGGCGACCGCGCAGTCGCCGCAGCCATGATCGGCGGCGGCACTCCCAATCCTTCCTTGTCGCAAATGGCCCAGGCCAATAGTATTCGGCTGATCCCCTACGACGAATCGGCTCGGAAAAAACTGATCGACGACTACAGCTTTTTCGAATCCGCCTCCATTGCCGGAGGTACATACAAGGGCATTGACGCTGAGTTTGTAGGTCTGAATGTTGGCTCGGCGCATCTGATTACCCTCGCCAAGATTGACGATCAGAAGGTATACAACTTCGTGAAATTGATCTACGAGAACCGGGAAAAGATCACTCAGCGGCATAAAGCTGTGGGCAATCTGCGGCCTGACACAGCAGCTCGCAATAATGGCACCGAGTACCATCCAGGAGCCATTCGTTACTTCCGAGAAGTCGGCATACTGCCGACCGCAGGTGAATAAATGGGCAACAGCTCGACAGAGCCGCCGCCGACCACGTTCCAACAACGTTTTCGCGGTTACGTGTGTATCGTTGTCGCCGTTTGCCTCACACTGTATGTACTAATCGAAGTCAATTTTTCACTGCTAGCACCGCTGAAAGAATTGGCGGTTTTTGGTTCCGCCGGTGTCATTCTGGCCCTGCTGAAATTCCCCATGATCGGTCGCTGGCGTAACACCACGGCCTTGCATGTCTTGGATTGGGTGCTGGTCGTGCTAGCGATCGTCTGCTGCGGATACCTGTTGTACCACGGAACGCAGCTTGGCCAACGCGCTGCCCTGTATAGCCCGCTGGACCTAGCCGTCGGCGCCGTCGGACTACTGCTGGTTTGGGAGTCCACGCGGCGAGCCATCGGCTGGGCCGTGCCCTGCTTGTCGGTCATTTTTTTAGTTTACGCGCATGAGAGCATTGCGCAGCAGTTACCCGATTGGATGTTCCCGCACCGTGGACAAGATTGGCAATCGCTGATTGGACAGTTGTATTTGCGCACCGAAGGCGTGTTCGGTACGGCGTTGGGCGTAATGTTCAAGTACGTCTTTCTTTTCGTATTGTTTGGAGCATTGTTAGAAGCCAGCGGGTCGACCCGGTATATCATCGAAATGGCCTTGCGGTTGTTTGGCCAGCGATCCGGCGGTCCCGCCAAGGTATCGATTGTGGCCAGCGGACTGATGGGATCGCTGTCTGGCAGCGCCGTGGCCAACGTGGCAACCACCGGCGTGTTTACGATTCCCCTGATGCGCAGTGTCGGCTTCAAACCGCATATCGCCGCCGGCATCGAAGCCGCAGCGTCATCTGGCGGAGCGCTGGCACCACCTGTGATGGGAGCCGGCGCGTACATGATGCTGGAGATTATCAATCGCCAGCCTCCTGTAACCTATTTGGAAGTTATGAAAGCGGCCTTGATCCCCGCCATCTTGTACTATCTGTCGCTGTTCATGCTGGTTCATTTTCAAGCCAAACGTAACGATGCCCAGGACGACGCGAACCGCAAAGACCATTCACTGGATACTGATGCTGAAATTTCTCGAACTCTATCGTCATCAACCTTGGCATCTGGCCAGTCGGAGAGTGAACAACCGCCTCCCGTTCGCTGGTATGGATTTGAAGGTGCGACGTTCCTTGGCGCCCTGGCCCTGCTGCTGGCATTTCTGCTTTGGGGCGCATCACCGTTTCGCGCAGTCAGTTACGCGATGGCCTTCGTTCAGCTCATGATCATTCTCAGTCCGCAAACCAAGGCTTCCAAGCTGGCGCGTCTGGCCGCCGTTGGTGTTTGGTCATCACTCATCGTTTGTGCCAAATTCTGTTTTCCGAATCTAATCTCGTACTGGCCCGAAGCGTTGATCTGGTCGATGGCCGGATCGTGGCTGGTTGCGTTATGCTGGTCAACCTGGCGATCAAAAGTTTTGGACTGCCTGCGTTCAGCAACTAACGGCGGAGTTCCGTTGATCGTAGCAGCCGCCTGCGTTGGAATAGTCATTGGTCTGGTGTCGCGGACAGGCATTGGCACTGGTGTACCTCAAGCCATTATTCCCCTGGCCGGCAACAATCTGTTTCTTGGACTATTAGCCATCATGGTCTGCTCGCTCATACTAGGTATGGGCTTGCCATCTGCCGTTTCCTATCTGCTGTTGGCAACCATCATCGGGCCTGTATTTGCTGATCCGACGTTGGGCGTACCGATCTTGGCTGCTCACCTATTCATCTTTTATTTTGGGATGATGGCCATGGTTACGCCGCCTGTGGCCCTGGCTGGCTACGCAGCCGCCTCAATTGCCGGAACTGGCGTGATGCAAGCGAGCTGGGCGGCCTTCCGTTTTTCATTGGTCGGCTTTACCCTGCCCTACATGTTTGTCTATCGCCCAGCGCTCTGCATGATTGGTGACGACGGAGGCGCTCCGCTGGTGCTAGACGTTGTCGTCGCTGTCACGGCTGCTGTCCTTGGTATCCTCTCGCTGGCGGGAGCACTTTCCGGTTATCTGTTTCATCCGCTCAAGTGGCCGTTGAGAACTCTACTGTTTTTGGCCGCAGCCTGCGCACTCTTTCCCGATCGTTTCGATCTTCTTGGCCGCTATCTCCAGCTATTCGATATCATCGGAGCACTATTGCTGGCCTCCGTTGCTGTCATTAGCTACTCTGCATCCAAACGTGAGCACAGTGCAACTTAGGGTCGAATAAGCGCGACCGCACAATTTTGGCTTCCAACTGCGATACCCTAACGATTTTCAATCCATGGGCACTGGGTATCGGTACTCTCCAGCACTGCTGGCTGGAGTCTCACCAGGCAAGCGCCGTCAGGCAACCTACAATTCTACGGTCGATGAGCGCTTCTCAAACAGCGCCCTATAGACAGGCTGACTGTTCAGCCGTGCGCGGCGCTCGAAGTGCGTAGTGTAGTCCATGGCATGACTGGCCGCGCGCTCCGGTATGTAATGCGGACCGGCTAGTTCAGTCGTATCCATTACTTCGGCGCAGATGTGCTGGTAGTAGTCCAGTACATCGGTCCAGAAATGAAATTGCCCTCCGGAAACGAGCACGCGTTGAATGTCTTGCAGCGTTTGATCGTTCAGCACGCGGCGCTTCTTGTGCTTATTGCGCCACCACGGATCTGGAAAGTACACGTGAACGCGCTGAATTGACTGGTCAGGTACCGTCGAATGCAATACAGCCCGCGCATCGCCGCACAAGACTGTGACATTGGCCAGCCCCAAGCGCGCTAGTCGCTCGGCAGAACGGTGAGCGAACTTAGCTGCCAGTTCAATACCAATGAAATGCCGTTCCGGCTGCGCATGGGCAGCACTCTGCAAAAATAATCCTTTGCCGGATCCTATTTCCAGCTCTCTGGGCTTATCTGCCTGAGCGGCAATGATTGTCGCCCAATCCAATGACGCAGTTCGTACGTCGATAGCAGCGCCGGGGCGAGATGCTTGTGTCTTGCGAGACCGATGATTCATGACGGGTAAACCATAACCAGAACTTGCGGCCTTGGATAGACTGCTTTACAGTGGCGACGTTGCGTCGTGATTTGACGAAGACTGACTCGGACAACCGGACTTGCAAGTGGGGCCAACCATGCGTATGGCGTTGTGTAATGAATTGTTTCAGGAATGGTCATGGCAGCGCGCCTTGGAGCTAACGGTTCAGTGCGGCTACACCGGTTGGGAGATCGCTCCGTTTACCTTAAGCGACAGACCAACTGAGTTACCGTCCTCAGAGCGCCGCCGATTGGCCGCGCAAGTACACAGTGCCGGCGTTGAGGTCGTGGGCCTGCACTGGTTGTTAGCTAAGACGCAAGGCTACCATTTGACCACTTCGGATGAGGCTACTCGAAGTCGAACAGCAGATTATCTGTCGCAGTTGTCGCAATTGTGCCGCGACTTAGGCGGTAGCTTGATGGTGCTCGGTTCGCCGCAGCAGCGCAACTTCGACCCGCAACAGATGAACCACCACAGGGCGACCGATAACGCCGTTACGGTATTAGAACAACTGCTTCCCGCACTTGAGCGGCATCAAGTCACGCTGGCCCTTGAGCCGTTGGGGCCGGGCGAAGGCAATTTTTGGAATGAAGCCGCACAGGTGGTGCAGGTCATCCAGAGGTTGGATTCGCCTTGGATTCGCTTGCACTTGGACGTCAAAGCCATGAGCACCGAGCCGCAGCCAATTGCTGACGTGATCCGCCACAACGCGGTCTGGATGCACCACTTTCACGCCAACGATCCCAATCTGCTAGGTCCTGGAATGGGGGATGTCGACTTTCAGCCAATCTTTGCGGCGCTCAAGCAAGTCGCCTATCAGGGCTGGATCAGCGTAGAGGTATTTGACTACCGGCCAGGAATTGAAACCATCGCCCGCGAAAGCATGCGCAACATGCGCGCCGCCATGCAAGCCAGCGGACTGTAGAGGCCCCGCGTGTTGATTAGCAACCTGCGGGTTGTATTTCAGTTTTCGCGCAGGCAGTGCATGTTGGCCATGGAGATTCCGCTGACGATGGCACCGACAATGCCTACAAAGCCTTGATCTGTCCCGCAGAGAAACAAGTTTTTCAGATGTGTCGTACCATCCAGCTTCTTATCGGGGGCACCGTAGACCGCCCCGTTTTCGTGCGAAGTGAAGCGACGAATCGTCTTGGGAGTGAACACGTCAGTGTCCACCACATGCCGGCGGAAGTCGGGCACAAATCGTACGGCCGAGGCAACGCTGCGGTCATACCACCACATCTTCTGCCGCTGATATTCTTGTTCGTCCAACTGCGTCCAGCGATCAAAGTCGGCGATCGTCGTTAGGCGGATAATGCCGTCTTGCAAATTACCAAGCTCACTCGCGTATTGATAATTATTGGGACTGCAGATCACGCCGGTGCGGGCGTCACACAACTGGCCTACGGGTCGCCGCCACTCAAAGGTGGGGCTGTCATTGTAGAACACGATAGTCTCACCAAAGCCCACCTCTTTGGGCTGTTTATCCAGCACCGATATCGACTCGATGAATGTCAACTGACCAGCGGATTGCAAAGGAGCGGTTTGGGTCAGGTCACTGCACAAACGCTGGGTTTCCAACATTCCGGCGCTGGACAAAATTCGCTTGCCCTCCAAGAATTCGCCATTTTCTAAAACGACTCCGATGGCACGGCCATCTTCCACTTTGATCGACGCCACTGAACTGCGGAGCTTCAATTCACCGCCCAGCGCCCGAAAACGACGCACTAAATGCTTCAAAATCAGGCGCACACCGGCCAACGGTCTGGCAAAGCCTTCTAAGAAAATACTGCGAAACATAATGCAGAATTGGCCAAAATCCATATCATCTTCGCGCGCGTTGCCATACCACATCAGCGGGCACAACAGCATTTCAACCAGCAACGGATCACTCAGGCACTGGCCCAGGAATTCTCGCGCCGAGCCACCGAAATTATCTTGCGATAGATCGTCGTAGTCGACCAACTGCTCGAGCAGCTTATCGAAACCGGCTCGCTGCGTGGGAAAGTTGCGGGCAATTTCGCTGCGCAATAGCTCGATATCATTGTTGAACGCCAAGCGAATCCCGGGGAAGGCGATGGCCGATCCAATTTGCGGAGCTAGCTCGAAATCTTCCCAGCGAAATCGCAGCTGCCTGAGCAACCGCGCCAAAGGCCCTTTTTTGGTACCCGGTGGCGTAAAATTGGTGACTGCGTGCAGGCCAACATCGTAGTTGCGGCCACCCAGACGATAAAATCCATTCAAGCCACCGATCGTCCAGTGCTTTTCAAGAATGCAAACCTTCTGATCATAGTACGCTAGCCGAATGCCGGCGGCCAAGCCTGACATTCCTGCACCAATGATGATCGTGTCGTACACGGAAATACACCCAGACTCGGTATCAAACACCTGGTCGCAACGATTCGCCATGGTGGACGCGCTGGCCCAGGAGTGGCAGCAGAACCGGCACTAGGCGATCCGAAGCACCACCGATGGCCTACTTTTGGGATGGCTAGATTTCTGCCATCTTGGGCTCAAGGTATCGGACCGTGCTGGCCATGCTGGCTAGTTGTGGATAATCTTCTTCGGGCACGTGAATGCGGTGGCGCTTGCGCAGCTCCATCACGATGTCCAGAAAATCCATGCTATCCAGTTCAAGCTGCTCGCGAAACGTGGCGTCGTCGTTCAAGTTGCTCAGGTCTTCATCGGGGGCGATATCACTGAGAATATCCAGGATTTCATCGCGAATTTCGGTCGGACCCATCGGTCGTCGGCTCCTCAAATAATTTCTAGAACACCCTACCACGGCTCATCGTTGGCCAAGGCCCGTTTGGCGACTGGCAAGTTGCCGGGGAATGATACTCCACAGGCTGTGTTTCGCCTAGGCTTGACCGCCTCGCACCTCTCAAGATCGGGGCTGCCGGTTGAGATTGATGTTGTAAGTTGCCGTTTCGCAATTGCTTGAAACGGCGATTCGGGGTATCTTCGCAAGCAAAATTTGCTTGGAAGCGAGGAAAAAGACTATGCGCCATTCTACTACAACCATTGAAAAGCTGGTTGTCGACACGATTCGCACTTTGAGTATGGACGCGGTTCAAGCCGCCAACAGCGGACATCCGGGCACGCCTATGGCGTTGGCCCCGGTGGCCTTTCAGCTGTGGACCGGTTCACTGCGTTTTGCTCCCGACCAGCCGTTCTGGCCAGGCCGCGATCGATTTGTGCTCAGCTGCGGCCATGCATCGATGCTGCTGTACTCGCTACTGCACTTGGCAGGGGTCAAGGCCACCGACGATCAGGGCCAGGTATTGGATCGTCCCAGTATCACCCTTGACAACATCCGCCAGTTTCGCCAGTTACACAGCCCTTGCGCTGGCCACCCTGAGTACGGCGAAGCGGCAGGCATCGAGACCACCACGGGGCCGCTCGGTCAAGGCGTGGGCAATAGTGTCGGCATGGCCATGGCCGCCAAGTGGCTGGGCGCAACCTACAACCGCCGTGACTTTGAGCTGTTCAACTACAACGTCCATGCGCTGTGTGGCGACGGTGATCTGATGGAAGGTGTCTCGTATGAAGCGGCGTCGCTGGCCGGGCACCTGAAACTGGGCAATCTGTGCTGGATTTACGATGACAATCAAATCACCATTGAAGGCGAAACACATCTTGCCTTTAGCGAAAATGTCGAACAACGATTCACAGGTTTGGGCTGGAACGTACTACGTGTGGCCGACGCGAATGACCTAGATGCCTTGGCGGCTGCCTTCGAGTCGTTCGAAGGCTGTACCGACAAGCCGACTTTGATCATCGTCCGCAGTGTCATCGGTTTTGGGTCTCCTAACAAAGCCAATTCGCATTCTGCCCACGGATCGCCGCTTGGCGAGGATGAGATCAAGTTGACGAAAGAATTCTATGGCTGGCCGGACGAAAAATTCCTAGTCCCCGCCGAGGCCGTCGAATACTTTGCCGATACTCTTGGCAAACGTGGACATGAAGCCCATGCTCAATGGCTCTCGTTGTTCTCGAAATACCGCGCCAACTACCCTGCTGAGGCGCAACAATTGGATGCACTGTTTGCACGGCGATTGCCGGCTGGCTGGGATAGCGGACTGAAACCATTTTCCGCCGATGATAAGCCGATGGCCACGCGCGTCAGTAGTGGCAAGGTGTTGAACATGCTGGCTCCACATCTGCCGTGGATGATCGGCGGTTCGGCCGATCTGGCGCCCAGTACGATGACGCTTCTGGGTGGTCAAAGTGACTTTAGTAACCACGATTATTCTGGTCGCAATTTTCGATTTGGAATTCGCGAACACGCTATGGCAGCGGCTCTCAATGGCATGGCGCTCAGCGGCCTGCGACCCTTTGGGGCAACTTTCTTTGTGTTTACCGACTACTTGCGTCCGAGCATGAGACTCAGCAGCCTCATGCACCAGCCGGTGCTGTACGTACTGACGCACGACTCGATTGGCGTTGGCGAGGATGGTCCGACACACCAGCCCGTCGAGCATCTGGCGGCTTGTCGCGCGATCCCAGGGTTGTTTGTCTATCGTCCGGCCGATGCCAACGAAGTCCTGGAATGCTACCGAATCATCATGCAGCGCGGCGATCAGCCCGCCGCCCTGGTTTTGTCACGTCAGAACGTGCCGACGCTCGATCGCTCGCGCTACGCTCCTGCAGCCGGCGTGCAGCGCGGCGGATATGTGCTGTCGGATTGCGACGGCCAGCCAGACTGCGTTTTGATCGGCACTGGAACCGAGATTGAGCTGTGCTTGAAAGCCGCCGAAGAACTGTCCAGCCTGAGCATTCGAGCTCGCGTGGTCAGCATGCCTTGCCAAGAGCTGTTCGACGAGCAATCTGCCGAGTACCGGGATAGCGTATTGCCGCCAAGTTGCGCGACGCGGATTGCGTGCGAAGCTGGTCTGAGACAGGGGTGGGACAAGTATATCGGCCACGACGGCTATTTCGTGGGCATGTTTGGATTCGGCGCGTCAGGCCCTGCAGGAACCCTGTACAACCACTTCAAGATTACCGCTGATCAGATCGTGGCCTGCGCGCGAATTGCCGTTTCGGGTGGTGAAGAATAAGCGGTGCGGAGAGCCACAATGCGCAAGCGGCGATAGTCGGCCCACCACGCTCCATCACGCCATAAACTATCGCGCACGCGGCTTTCGATCCGGATCATCAGCTCTGGCCACAACTCGACGGGCACGCTGGCCAGCGTTTGGTGGCGAAACATTCGCAACCAGTTCTGCAGTCCGTGCCGCGCGTCCTCCAGTCGCGTGGGACGATCGAACAGTTCTGCGGAGCGAACTTCAAAGCCGGTCTGCTCCAATAGCCCAGTGTATTGGCTGATGCTGGGAAAATAATTCTCGGCTGACACCGGTTGACCGGTCATTTCCAAAATCACATCTTGCAATGCACCAACGATTCGCTGCACGTTACCGCGACCGCCGAATTCAACAACCAGTCGTCCAGCCGGCTTGAGCAGTGCCGCCATACACTGAGCGGCTTGCTCGGCGCGATGCACCCAATGCAATGCAGCATTCGAAAAGATGGCGTCGAAGGTCGGCTGTCCGTGATACTTGGAAATATCAGCCTCGATGAACTGGATATGGGGATAGAGCCGATTGGCCTGGGCAATCATTTCCGACGAGCTATCCAAGCCCACTACCTCTGCACCGGATAACGCGATTTTACTTGTCAGGTGTCCAGTCCCACAACCGACGTCCAAAATCCGCTCGCCTGCCTGAGGTGCCAACAGCTCCAATACTCCAGCGCCCAACTGACTCACAAAAGCGTGCTTACCGTCGTACAGTCCGGCGTCCCACTGGGTTTTGCTCATTAGAAGTTACCCTCCGACTTGTAGCTACGCTCGCCAGAACATGAACCTGGATCGACATCCCCGCTGCCTGCGCGACAGCAACTGCCCCAAACTTGCTTCGTCATCCGCGCCACCTTACAGCTCGCCCACATCACTACGCAAAAACTCGGTAGTAAAGGCTTTCTCCGGAGCAGCGCGTTCTGTAGTGGATAAGCCCAATTCGACGAACTGCTCTGCCAAGGTGCGCCAGCGCTGCAGACTCATCTGGCCGATGGTGCCAGCATCCGTATCCTGCGGCAGACACAGCGGTCGCAAAGCTTTTACGCCTTCCTCCAGCGCCTGCGCCGTCATTGCGTGCGTGTTGAGTTGCAGGATCAACGCATTAGTCTGTTCAGGTTGTTGCAAGTATTTTTGCCAACCTTGCTGACATGCGTGGACCATGCGTCGGACTAAGTCCGCATTTTGCGTTATCGACTGCCGAGTCGCCAACAAACACGAAGCGTACGGATTAAAGCCCACGTCCGATAGCATCATGGACCGCGAATTCACGCCTTGCTGCGCAGCCAGAAGCGGCTCGCTAAACGAGTAGGCTTGAATCGCCGTATTCTTGTCGGCAATAAAGTTGGCGATGCTGCCGGAATAGGGCACCACCTTGACATCGCGGAGCAGCCCCAAGTGCTGCATATAATCCACGAATGGACGGCCGACATTGGCTTGCAAAGTCATCCCAGCCAGGCTGCTCAGATCCTTGGCCGCTGATTCGGCATGAACCAAAATGCACCGTGGCGTATTTTGCACCGGCGCCAGCAGCGCCACGATGTCGGCCTGCTGCTCACGAAACAGCAATACATCATCGGCATTACCGATGGCAAACTGCGCACGCCCGGTCAACAGCTCTTGAGCCACCGGAGAGCTGGGGCCGCCCGGACGAATCTCGACGTCCAACCCAAACTGCTCGAAGATGCCATGTACTTTGGCAGCGTAAAATCCGCCGTGTTCGACCTCGGGATACCAATTAAGCATCAATACAACAGAATCCAGCGTTTGGCCGTCGCGCGAAGTGGCCTTGGAGGATTCAGTAGAGCCGCAGCCAGTGAGCGATGCCAGAAACGTCAGGCTCAGAACGGTTAGTAGTTGATAGCAGCGATGGAACTTGCGCATGGCTAGATTAATTGTGTGTGATTTGATATCGAGAGTACATAAATGCGAACAAGGGTCTTGGTCAGCTGGAGCTAGCTTGGGCTGCGGCGACAAACCGTCGATTGCCGTCGCCGTGGTGGTTCATTCATAACACAGGTTGAAGCAGTGTATTGCATCGACCGTAGCGGCCACGTCGTGGACTCGCAACACATGAACGCCACGACAAGCCATGGCCAGGCTGATGCCCAGTGTACCAGCATCGCGACTCCGCTGCGTGTCACCGATCAACTTTCCGACAAATCCTTTGCGCGAATGCCCGATCAAGATTGGATAGGAAAGCTTAAGAAGCCGCTGCACCGACCGCAGTAATTCTAAATTGTGCTGATGTGTCTTACCGAATCCAATGCCTGGGTCCAGACAAATGCGATCGGGGTTGATTCCTTCCACTTGCAGTTGAGTGGCACGTCGCTGGAGATAGTCGCAGATATCCGAGACGACGTTGTCATAGTGCGGATTGTCCTGCATCGTTTGTGGACTACCCCGCATGTGCATAACACACACGCCCACGCGGGAGTCAACTGCCAGCGGCAGCATTTCAGGATCGCCCTCCAGTCCGGTAACGTCGTTGATGATCTCAACCCCCAGATCGATGGCTGCCTGCGCTACCGCTGATTTCGAGGTGTCGATCGACAATGCCGCTGAGGCGCGGCGGCTGAGGGCTTCCAGCACAGGGACGACTCGCCGCAGCTCTTCGTCTTCAGTTACTGGATGGCTGTAAGGTCGCGTGCTCTCACCACCGACGTCCAAGACGTCCGCCCCCGCATCTTCCAAACGCAGCCCATGTTCGACGGCCGCCAAAGCCGTCGGGAATTGGCCGCCATCGGAAAAACTATCGGGTGTCACATTGACGATGCCCATGATGGCCGGCCGCTGCCAAAATTCCATTCGGCGAGTGCGCAATTGCCAACTCGGAGCGTATTCGGGATTAAGTTGACGCATGGCTCACTCTGACTTTCTGGGCAATTAAGGCACTGAATTGGAGGTGAAAGTGCCATAAGAAACTGGCCAGCCTATCTGTATTCGGTTGGCAATCATTGTATGCTAACGTCAACTGAACCGCAGGGGTTGAGCGGGTCCAATCGCGACTGTCGTAATGCCTGACGGCTGACCAATTTCACAGGACATGGAATCATGCAGCGCAGAACTTTATTGAAGGCGGGAGTAGCTGCCGGCCTGTTTCACATCGTGCCAAGGCATGTGCTGGGTGGTCCAGGGCATGTGCCACCTAGCGAAAAGATTCACTTGGCCTTGGTTGGCTGCGGCGGTCGAGGACGCGAAGTACTGAAAGACATGATGACCCACGACGATGTCCGAGCCATCGCCGTAGCTGATCCAGCTAGAGACTTCTCGACAAAGAGTTACTACTACCGCGACGCAGGCGGTCGCGAGTCCACTCGGCAGTTGATCGAACAGCGTTATCAACCTGACGACGCTGGCTTTCGCTGTGCGGCCTTTGCGAACTTTGAAGAACTACTGAGTGAAGTCAAAGACCTGGATGCCATCATCTGTGGAACCCCCGATCATTTGCACGCCTACGTAAGCATCAAGTCCATGCGCGCGGGCAAACACGTGTACTGCGAAAAACCGCTCACTCACAACATCTGGGAGGCGCGTGAGGTGGCACGCGTGGCCGCAGAAACCGGCTTGGCGACCCAGATGGGTAATCAAGGGCACTCCTCCGAGGGCATGCGCAAAACTGTGGAATGGATTCAAGCTGGTGCCGTCGGCACAGTGCGTCACGTCAAAGCCTGGGTCGGTGCCAAACGTTGGAATCCGACGCTGTCAGGTCGGCCTACGGATCAAGAACCGACGCCCGAAGGTTTGGACTGGGACCTGTGGTTGGGGCCACGCGAGCCGATTGCGTTTTCTTCCAAATACTTCCCAGTTGCCTGGCGAGACTTTTGGGCTTTCGGTAACTCGAACATCGGCGACTTTGCCTGCCACGACCTGGATGCAGCCTGCTGGGCGCTGGACCTGAAGTATCCGACACGAATCGAATTCTCGCCGGCGGGAACGTGCAACGCCGATATCGGTCCGCATGGCTGCATCGGTTATTACGAATTCCCAGCCACTGCCCATCGCGCCGCCGTGAAGGTGACGTGGCATGACGGTGGACTGTTGCCCCAACTTCCCAAGCAGTGGCCCAAGGATCAAAAGTTTCCAAGCCGTGGGGTACTTTTCGAGGGCGATGAAGGCGTGCTGTACTGCGGTGGTGCCGGTGGTGCTCCGCAAGTGGTGGGTCGTCCAGATTATACAGGCCCTGAAGCTTCGATTCCGCGCGTGGCCAGTCACTCTCGCGATTGGCTGGATGCCATTCGAGGAGGACCAAACACCGGCAGCAATTTTCAGTACGGTGCCAAGTTGACCGAACTGGCCATGCTGGGCGCGCTGTCGCTGAGAACCGGACAAGCCATCGACTGGGATGGCCCAAACATGACCGCCAGCGATTGCCCCGAAGCAACCGAGATTATCCGCGAGCCCTACCGCGCTGCCTGGTCATTAAACTCATAGCGTGCAGGGAGTGTGCAGCGATCGGCCCCGCAACTCGCGGCAAGATCAACGATGGTCGCGCACGACCCCCATCGTCCGCGCACCATTGGATGTGATTGCTGAGCGCGCCAGTTGCGGTAATTTCTTCGGTCGTGACATATTCTGCAGGTCGTGCAATGGCAACCCCGTGCCCCACGGCGCTTATGGTATCTTGGGTAATCACCAGGGTGCGTTTGAGTACAAACGGCAGATCGACGTTTGATCGTCGTGTGAGCACGACCGAATTGTCACGGCAATCGCATCACAACATGCTACGGCTACGATCCGCCTAGATTACGGAGCATCGACTCGAATTGGCGCTGCATGTTGTTCAGGCCTGTTTCGACCATCAAATCCTGCTTTTGAGACTTGATAATGGCCAGTGCCAGGGATTGGTTCTCTTGCCAGTCCTGGACATTGAAGCTGCGAATGTCACGATAGGGGATTTCTAACTTAGCGGCGATCTTCGGAACCAGATGGAAGGATTCATTCGAGCGAACGACATAGTAATTCTCGGACACTACGATGCCCACAGCGCCCACGATGACACCAAACAGAAATGTGCTCAGGCGACTCATGCTACTTAAGATTCCTGGTGAAGATTAAAACGCGACCCTTGGGTCCCACTATAACAAGCCGGTTGACTAGTACAAATAGAGAATCTTGCGGGCTATGCCGGGATGTTTGCTGGCTGGGTCAAAGACGGGCCTAGTCAAGAACCGTCAGCGGGCACAGAATAGCGGGTTGGCAGACACGGCAATTGGGCAATTAAATAATTACGTTCGAGCGGCAATTTTGACTCTCCTATTTAGATTTTGCCTGCGGGACGCCGCCCCGCACAGGCTGATCGTTCGAGATGATACGTGGATAGACGCTTCTTTACTTGGATGATGCTGACGACAGGGCTATTTTTCCTGTACCTCAGCATGCAAAAACCGGCTGACGTGAAGCCCAAGCCAGATGGGCCCGCAAAAGCCGATGTGGTCGAAAAAAATCCACTGCTGCGCGATTCGAATCAAGCTGGCAATGCGGAATTAACAGCTGCTGAGCCGTCCGGCGCTCTGCCTGAACAGGAGACACCGGCAGCAGCGGCCGTGGAACGGGCCGCCGACGGGTTTCCTTCCCGGTTGGTCACACTGGGTTCAATGGACCCACAGAAGAAATATAGTCTGCTGCTGACGCTCAACACCGCCGGTGCCAGCGTCGAGCGCGTCGAGATGGTCGGGCAGTCATCGCCCGGTAAGTTGCTGTACAAATCGTTGGAACACACCGGCGGCTACTTGGGTTATCTTGGGCTAGGCGAATCTCTAAACGGATTGCGTGTTCGCTCTGTACCAGACGGTAGCCCCGCCGCACTTGCACGCTGTGCTGATGTACAGGGCGGACTACAAGTCGACGATCTGTTGCTAAAGATACAAGACTCAACCGTGGTGACTCCAGTTGATGTCGAAGCCTGCTTGCGAACCATGAAGGCGGGTCAGGTGGTCGAGCTAACCATTAAGCGTGGCGAGCAAGAGCTGAGGTACTCGACGCAACTTTCTCAGGCTCCGCTAGATGTGTTGCGATCGGTGCCATTTGCCAGCGAGGTTATTCCGGGCAACCGAGAACTGGGCGGACTGCGCACCACATTGGCCGCGATTGACGGCACACAGATACCGAGTGGCAAGATCGTGCTACCTGCACTGGCGCGAACTTTGGAAGCTGACTGGGAAGTTCAGCCTGTGGACGTTCCGGGGGGCAGCGGTGTCCAATTTCGTATGCCCCTACAAAACATGTTGGCGCAAACGGAGCACCCGAAGCTGGAACTTGTCAAGCGCTACCGACTACTTCCGCAATCGGAGTCAGCCGATGGATTCCTGCTTGATCTGGAGACCAGTGTTGTCAACAGCAACGATCAACCTGTGAAAGTCGCCCTGCGCCAAGAGGGACCGACGGGACTGTCGCTAGAAGGCTGGTGGTATTCGGTCAAGCTTAGTCAGAGTTTCTTCAGTGGAGCCGGGCATCGCGACGTGGCTTTGTCCGATCACACCGGCGTGCACTCATTGAAGACGACTCGCGACGTTTTTTCGTTTGCCAAGAGCAACGCAGCTCAACCGCATTCGATCTTTTTTTCCGAGGGCGAACCGGCTGAGCGACGCAGCCTGAGATATATCGGGCTCGATTCGCAATATTTTAACGCCTCGCTGATGCCCTATGAAAAATCGCCGGAATCATTGACGGAATTGGCCCGCGCTGGTGGGCGTGTAATTGGCGATGTGGAGTCGATCAACAAATCGCAGATACAAGCCGCCAACATCGGCTTCTGGATTGACACGCAGGAGAAATCGCTGGCCGCTGGCGAAAGTTTCACTCAGCGCTATTCGATCTTTATTGGACCCAAGGACAGCCAAGTCTTGAGCCGCTACGGATTGGAATTGGCGATTGAGTACGGTTGGTTCCCGTGGGTCGCCAAGCCGTTGGGATGGTTGCTGCATCTGTTTTACAACATCGTCGGCAACTATGGCTTGGCGATCATCATGCTGACGGTCTGTGTGCGATTGGCGATGTTTCCGCTTGGCCGGCGAGCGGCCGTCACCGGGCAACGCATGCAGGAGTTGCAACCGGAGATCAAGAAGATTAACGAAAAATATCCAGACAACATGGAAAAACGGGCGAAGGCCATGCAGGAGCTGTATCGCAAGCATGACTTCAAACCTCTGGCTGGTTGCCTACCGATGTTTATCCAACTGCCGATCTTTATTGGCCTGTATCGCTGTTTGAGCGTGGATGTTTCCTTGCGCCAAGAGCCGCTGATACCTGGGCTGGAATGGTGTTCGAATCTAGCTGGTCCAGACAGATTCTATGACTGGAGCAGCTGGATGCCTGAGATCATCGCTGGTCGCGGAACAGGTTGGTTCGGTCCGTACTTTAATATCTTGCCGATGGTCACGGTGGTGCTGTTTTTGGTGCAACAGAAGATGTTGATGCCCAAAGCCACCGACCCGCAAACGCAGATGACGCAGACGATGATGAAATTCATGACCATCTTCATGGGCGTGATCTTCTTCAAAGTGCCTGCTGGCCTATGCGTCTATTTCATCACGTCCAGTATTTGGTCGTTGGTCGAACGGCAGATCGTTAAGCGCACCTTGCCGCCACCCAATACGGCAGCGACGGCCGACAGTGCTGCAGCCGAACCACCACTCAAGCCGCGAGGCCGATTGAGTGAACGAGAGCGAAGGGAAATTGAACCCGACAAACCGAGCGCCATGGAGAAATGGCGCAGCATGTTGGACAAGCCTTCGGTGCGATCGGGCACACAGCGCGGGCAATCCAGTCGCAAACGCAAGAAGAAAGGCAGCTAGAGTTCCAGCGACGGCTGGCGCGATAATCGTGCCCTGGCTTCATCGGCCCACGAACTGGCCGGGGCCAGCTCGATGAACCGCTGCCAGTGCTGGGTGGCGGTGTGTTGTTGATCGAGTTCATCAAGCGTCCGCGCCAACAAGAAATGCACATCTGCATAATCAGGATAGAGCGCCAGCGCGCCTTGGAAAGCTGCCACGGCTAACTGGGGCCGGCCACACTCGGCCAACACGCAACCCAAATTGGCGCGGGCCTCAACCAGCATCGGATCCAGCTCGATCGCCATAAAATAGCGTTCGCGTGCTCCGCCTAAATCGCCTTGGCGATACATGACTTCGGCGAGTTGAAAGCAGATTTCAGCGTCGGGGCCAAACTGAGTTAGGATGGCTCGATAACAGTCAACCGCCTCGTCCAAGTCCTGCCTGTCTTCGGCTGCCTCTGCTGCTTCCAACATACCGGCCAGCGAATCGAGTGGAGCGGCCGGTTGCGTTGCGGCTGGCTGCACGAACTTCAACGTGACCACTTCGACGGTCGGTCTTTCACTGTTTTGGGTAAAGCCAAAGTGAATCTGACCGGTAGCATCTACTTGCTGTGAATCTAACTCCAACACCAACCGCTTGCCATCCAGCAAAATTGGCAGACTGCCCAGCGACTGGGCGGGCACGCCGGGCAGTCGTCGCAGAGCCGTGATCTGTTGGACAATCGACTGTGTTGTTAGGCCCTGCTTGAGCCACTGCGACAACGTTTTCGCGGTGGATAACATGGCATAATCGAAATAGGGAATCTTGTGAACAACTTGAGTCGATTGAATCAAGCCAGCTCGGTACCACAAGCGGATAGCGCGCACCGATATTCCCAACATCTGAGCCATCATGGCCGGTGAATACAGTTGCAGTGTGGGCGATTGTGCCGGTTCGGTGGTGCTGTCACCGGCAGTTCGAGAAGTACGCGTTACCATCGAGTTGACTTTCTTAGATTCAAGCGTGTTGGCGACGTTCGGTTGCGCGATGCAGGGCAACAACAGCCAGCCACCTAGTAGCGCAGCATGCAATAGATGGCTCGCACCGCATCGCGCCAACCGATCTTCTTGCCTTCATGAAAGCCACGTCGCCAATAGCGAATGGGACGCTCGTAAAACCTGGCTCGGCGCCGCGCCAATTTCACCGTCAATTCGATTTCAATACCAAAGCGGTTTTCGCGTAGGTCGGGCGCCAGCTCTTGGATCAATTCGCGACGTATAAGTTTGTAACAGGTTTCGACATCGCTTAAATGCAGGCCGGTGCGCAGATTGGATAGTTGCGTAATCCAGCGATTGGCCAGCGAATGCCAGAGTGGCGAAACCGGGCGATCGTGATGGCCAAATCGAGTTCCATACACGACATCCGCGCGGTCTTCGATCATGGGCTGAATCAAGAAGCGAAAGTCTTCTGGATCGTACTCCAAATCCGCATCTTGGACAATCACGGCCGTGCCGGTTGCGATACCAAAGCCGGTTCGCAACGCGGCACCTTTGCCCTGGTTCCGCTGATGTAATATGATCCGCAAATCGTCGGACGGAGGTAGCCGTTGCAGGCAATCACGTGTGCCATCTTGGCTGCCATCGTCCACCACGATAATCTCCAGCGGCAATTGGGTCTCGCGCAGCCGCTGAATAATCTGAAGTATGGTATTAACTTCGTTGAAGACCGGCACAATCACACTCAGCTTGAAGTCTGCAGGTATCGCGAAGATGCCCAATCGTCGGCATACATCATCCGTTAGCATGTGGTCCAGTCGATGCGCTTGCGATGCGCTCAATCGCACTTCATGCGAGTCTGCAGCAGTAGTGCTTGCCGAATTGCTGGCAGTACTTGACTGGTTGGCTGTGTCCGACTGATGATGCATAACGAGGGGTGAATTTCCAGTGATGTGGGGTCAGCTCGAGTGGTACCAAAGTTTCGCAGCCAAGCAAGTGGTGTTGAGGCTGGTACACCAAATCTTTTCTCCTGCGCTACAGCCCGAGCACATTATACAGGATATCGTGATCGTTTCGCCGTGTGTGCGAGATGTACTTTGTAGCATGTTGAATCAACAGCGAGAACAACAAAATTTTTGGCTACCGTGATTGACAATCTGCGCGCTACTTCACACAATCCTAACCATCTCGTTCGCAACCTTCTCGTTTACGCATCTAGTGGATTGCTTCGGTGTCACGACGATAGCCTGACGGGCCTGTCGTTTTGATGAGCCCCTTTAGCTCACTAGCGCATACAAAGGTACGTAATGTCTATTCTGACTCAGTCAACTCTGACCCAATTCAGAATCGAACATTGTCTCTTAGTCGTTCACTGTTGCTTGTCATGCCTAGGATTTGCCTCCGCTCCGGCACCCAGGGATGAACTACTAGGCAGGATTGCCGAATTTGCCGTAAGCTTGGAAGCGCGCGCGGTATGCATGACCAGCAAAGTCCTTGGCAAATAGTGCCATTGTAAGCGGCAGGATGCCGCACTTTTTCTATTTTCGCCAAGCCCCCCGGCTATCCGCTTTTACGATCGGCAAGAATATGGCTCCGCTGGATGGCTGTCGCATCATCGACCTGTCGCTTCTGTTGCCTGGTCCACTGGCAACTCTCATTCTGCGCGACCTTGGGGCACAGGTAACCAAGGTCGAGCCTCCGTTTCCTGGTGACACGATGTCGCTGTGGCCGCCCAAGGTAGGTTCGGTATCGGCAAGCTACATGGCACTCAATCGCGGCAAGGAAGTCGTGAGTCTAAATCTCAAAGACACCACCGATCGCGAGCGGTTTTTGGAGCTGGTACGTGGAGCCGATGTTGTCGTCGAAGGGTTTCGACCGGGCGTGATGGACAGACTGGGATTTGGTTATCAGCAGTTGTGCAAGCTTGATCCGCGCATCATTCTGTGCAGCATCACTGGCTACGGACAGTCTGGCCCCTACAGCCAACGGGCAGGCCACGATTTGGGATATCAGGCAATGGCTGGCGTCTTATCGCTGACCGGAGGAGAACAGCCGAGTGTTCCGCAGTTGCAAGTTGCCGACACAGCGGCCGGCTCCTACGCCACGGTTATGTTGATCCTGGCAGCCCTCATAGAACGACAGCAATCCGGTCACGGTCGCCACATCGATGTCAGCATGTCCGAGCAGCTGCTACCACTGATGACCGCCGCGTATGCCATGGCTGGTGCCCTTGGGAAAGATCCTCGGCGCGATGGAGAATTGCTGACTGGCGGAGCCCCCTGCTATCGCATCTACCGCACCAGCGATGGTCATCACGTAACGCTGGGAGCGCTCGAACCCAAGTTTTGGCAAAAGGCGGTCAGACAATTGGGACTACCCGAATTGGCGATGTCGCCTTACCACGGTGGGGCGGGAGCCGACGCAGTCATTCAACAATTGACTGAACTGTTCGCGTCGAAAACCCGAGAGGAGTGGATCACGATTTTCGGCTCCAGCGACGCATGTTTTGAACCTGTGCTGTCGCTGGCTGAAGTTCGTGAGCATGCTCATTGGCAGGCTCGCCACAGTTTTGTCACACTACCAACCCCCGATGGTGGCGGTTTGCAGGTACCTAAATTGCCAGGTTCACTAGCGGGTTTCGACTCTCCAGAGGCGGACCAGTAAGCGGGCGTGGCTCCGCTCGTCAGAGCGTACAGGATTGGAAAAGTAGAGTGCAGACGCATCGAAGGCAGGACCCACAGCCCCACCGTCTGGCGACGGTAGCTACTGCGTCAACAATAGCTGCCGAAGAGCGGCCAGAGCGCGGAAGTAGCATTTGCCCGAACCTGCCCGTATACTGATCGGTCCAAGTAGGCAGCTCAAACGTCGAACAATGCCACACTGGCTGCCTGGGCATGGCGCCGCGTCCGGTGTTTTCCCAAATTCGCAAAGCACCACTCGGTCATGTTAAAATCGCATCCAGTGACCAGCCGCAACCTGTCCACTTGGTGGAAACAGCCAGCCGGAGGCCGCGAAGTACTGCTGGTTTCGTTGCCTCTAGTCATTTCCAGTCTGTCATGGACGGTGATGACCTTTGTGGACCGCATCTTTCTGAAGTGGCTGTCGGGCGACTCGATGGCCGCTGCTTTTACCGCATCAACTGTGTGGTTTGTGTTACTGTGTTTGCCGCTGGGGATCTGTGCCTATGCTAACACGTTTGTTTCTCAATACTTCGGGGATCGGCAGTACAAGCAGATTGGCCTGGCCGTTTGGCAAGCTATTTGGGTAGCCCTTGTGGTCAGCCCGTTCATACTAGCTTTTAATCCACTGGTTCCACAGCTATTTGAATTGGCCGGGCACACGCCCGCCATACGTAGCGAAGAAATTCGATATTTCCAGGCTCTCAACTGGGGCGCCGCAGGCATGTTGGTGTCGCAAGCTGCAGCAGCCTTCTACAGCGGGCGCGGTAAGACTCGCATCGTGATGGTGGTTGATAGTTTCTTTGCAGTCCTAAACGCGGTATTGGACTATGTGTGGATATTCGGTTACTGGGGCTTTCCCGCAGCGGGAATCGCGGGTGCCGGATATGCCACTGCGGTTGCATTGACACTCAAGGCCATTGTGTACCTAGTACTGATGTTGCGTGAGCCACATCGCGCCGAATTCGGTACCGGAATTGGCTGCCGATTTGATTGGTCGCTCTTCAAAAAGATGTGTTACTTTGGCGGTCCCAGCGGGTTGCAGATGTTGCTGGATGTCGTGGGGTTCAGCACGTTTATCGTTCTGGTAGCGCGCCTGGGCAACCTCGAAGCCGAAGCCACCTCGATGGCCTTCAGCATATCGACGCTGGCTTTTATGCCTATTTGGGGATTCGGCATGGGGGCGGGCATCTTGGTAGGGCAGCACTTGGGCGAAAATCAACCGGACTTGGCCGCCCGAGCCTCGTGGAATTCCTTGGCTCTGGGGATTGGCTACATGTCGCTGATTTCCGTGTTGTACATCGTGGTACCAACATGGTTCTTGTGGTGGTTCTTTGCGGGCACCGAGCATGCTCACGGGTTGGGCTCAGATGTAGGCGTTTTGGCGACTAAGCTGCTGCAGTTCGTTGCGGCATACAACCTCCTGGATGCGACCCTCACGATCTTGGTCAGCGCGATCAAAGGTGCAGGCGATACGCGATTTGTGCTGGGCGTCAGTCTAGTGATGGGGCTCGTGCTGGCCGTGTCGAGCTGGCTGGCGGTCGAAGTTTGGCAGTTTGGTATCTACGGCTGCTGGGCTTTGATTGTGGCTTGGGTTTGGGCGTTAGGGATCATCTATCTGCTGAGATTCATTCAGGGCAAGTGGCGCGACATGCGCGTCATCGACATGACCCACTCAGCACCACTGGCGTAGATCAACCGCCCGAAACGGCAGCCCTAGATGCCAACAGGGATTGCTCGTGGAACCTTACAAGCCATCGCCGGGTGTTGCGGCAAGCCCAACGCGAAGGCCTCGTATTGCCCTGGCTCGCACCTGACAACCGTGGCTACTGATTCGCAAACAAATCTCTAGCCATTTGCTGCAACGCCTTGAGGTCCAGTTTGCCGGTTCCCAACATGGGGATTCCAGGAACTTCAACGAAGCTATCTTCGCTGGGCAAATAGATATTGGGTAACCCTTTATTGGACAAGCCCTTGACGATGTCACCGGGTGTTAGCGAAAGACCAGGTGTATGCAAAACAACCAAACGTTCACCGCGCTTGACATCAGGAACCGAAGCCACGGCCACGCGCTGCCGGCCCTCATCGTCCAAGCCGACCAGTTCATTGATCGAATCTTCGATCAGCACGTGCGGAACCATCTCGCCGCCAATCTTGGAAAATCGACTGAGCCGTCCGGTAATGTAAATGAATCCATCTTCGTCGATCTTGGCCATGTCGCCGGTACGATACCATTCGCCGTGCATCACATCTGCGGTCAAATCAGGTCGATCCAAATAGCCCTGCATAACGTTCTCACCACGAATTTCTAGCAATCCGGATTCCCCAGTCGGCAACGGTTGGTCAGTATCGACCGAAACAACGCGTGCCTGCACGTGGCTGTAGGGCAATCCGACGCTGCCTTCGCGCAAACCCGATCGGTTGGCAGTAGCCCGCGACTTGGGCACGTTCACGCTGACGATCGGACTGAGTTCCGTAGTTCCATAGCCCTCCACGGGACGAACGCCAAACCGCTGTTCAAACTCTTCGGCTACCGCGATTGGCATTTTTTCTGCCCCCACGACCACGACCTCAAGGGTCTTAAACTGTTCTGGCTCGACGCGACGAATATAAGATCTCAGGAAGGTGGGAGTGGACAGCAGGATGGTGGCCTTAAATTCTTGCGCCAATTTGGCGATGGGCCGCGCTTCCAGCGGGCTAAAGTGGTAGGCGCAACAGCACTCTAGGCACAGTGGGGTCCACAGCGTCACCGTGTATCCAAAAGAATGAAAGAAGGGCAAAATCCCCAACACCATGTCGCGTTCGCTCAGTCGGATTAATTCGTTAACGCCGTCGATATTGCTGGACACATTCGAACTACTCAGCACAACACCTTTCGGAAACCCAGTCGATCCCGAAGTAAACAGGATGGTCACGGGGTCGGAACTACGCAGATGCGACAATCCTAACGCACGATGCAGCGATGTGGCCGACCGCAGTCGAACATTGAGCAGCGCCGATAACTTGTCACCCAAGGTGATCTTGTCGCGGACATCCTCCAGGAATACTTGCGGGGCACCGACATCCAGCCCTACCTTTTCAACGAACTTGCGACTGGTCAGCACATGCTTCAAACCAGCCAGTTCGCAGCATTGTTTGAGCTGGGCTGAGCTGGCTGTGTAATTCAGATTGACGGCTACTCGCCCAGCCAAGCTGACCGCCAGATTGACGGCCACGCCGGGGACGGTGGGCGGCAGGAACACTCCTACGCGCTGCTCGTCGTCTCCCAACACTTCGCGCAGCAAGTAGCGGCGCAGGGCCAAGCTACGAATCAGTAAGTCGCGGCTGGATAGCTTGACACCGGTTGAGTCGGCAACTTTGATGGGTTGGTTGACCGACTTGAGTCGCTTGAGCGCTCGTAATGTGACGTGTTCGTCACTGGGCTTGCCGAGTGGTTTGGCGTCGTGCATGGCTGAACTACTCCATCCTAAAAGGTCCAGTTGACCGAGTAAAACCAGATCATCGATTATTCTTGTGTGGCCGAGTTGCGGACTACATGCGGCTGGCCACCCCTTGCTGTTCCAGTGGGTGCAAGCCATACATTCCGAGCGATGCCGCTTCGGCAGAGGGGAACATTTTACCAGGATTGGAGATTTCGTGGGGATCGCAGGCGCGGCGGAGTCGTTTCATGAACTGGATGGAGTTTTCCGAGAACATGCCTGGCAAAAACTGCCGCTTTTCCATACCCACACCGTGTTCGCCGGTAATGGAGCCGCCAAGCTCGATGCACAACTGGACAATTCGGGCCGCCAATTCTTCGGCGGCCTGTAATTGGCCTGGCCGGCTGCCGTCAAACAGAATCAGTGGATGCAGATTGCCATCGCCAGCATGGAATACGTTGGCTACCCGAATTTCGGCTTCTTGACTGAGCCGCTGGATTTGAGTTAGAGCGTATCCGAGCTGGCTGCGCGGCACCACACCATCCTGGACGATAAAATCTGGACTCAATCGCCCCACCGCCGAGAAAACGCTCTTGCGGCCCTTCCATATCGTGGCTCGCTCAGCCGCAGACTGCGCGACATGAATGGCACTTGAACCACTGGCTGCCAGCAGATCGTCCAGTATCTGTCGTTCGGCAGATACGGCATCGCGGCTGCCATCCAGCTCGACAATCAACACTGCTTCAACGTCTGGAGGATACTGAGCACCGACGGCGGCTGTGGCAGCTTGCATGCTGAGTCGATCCATAATCTCAATCGCCGCTGGCAATAGGCCACTGCCAATAATCTTAGCGACCGCTTGGCCAGCGCGTTCCAATGTTTCGTAGCCAGCCAACACCGTGTGATAACTTTCCGGTTTGGGTAACAACCGCACCGTAAGCTCGATGACAATGCCCAATAGTCCCTCGCCACCGACCATTAGACCGACCATGTCGGGACCGATTGCCTCACCACCTGCTTGACCGACTGTAACGACTTCACCGCTTCCCAGGACCACCCTCATCGCCAAAATATGATTGCTGGTCATGCCGTACTTCAGGCAGTGCGCTCCCCCCGAATTAAAGGCCACATTGCCGCCAATCGTGCAAACCTGCTGACTACTAGGATCAGGCGCGTAGTACAGTCCGGCATGTTCGACGGCGGCTGTCAGCTTGGAGTTAATAACGCCAGGCTCGACGATAGCCAACCGGTTCTCCAGATCGACCTTTAGGATTCGATTCAGCCGATTCAGAGCGATAACAATGCCATCGGCATGAGGTAACGATCCACCAGATAGGCTGGTGCCGCTACCTCGAGCTACCATGGGAACGCGGTTGTCATGGCACCAACGCACAAGCTTGATCACCTCGTCGACCGATTGCGGTACGACAACCGCTCGCGGTTTCACCGCAAAGGCGGTCAGACCGTCGCTTTGAAAAGCGGCCAGAGCACAGTGGTCGCTCTGCAGGCGATCCGGCGGCAGCAGATTGCTCAATTGAGCTAACAGGTCGTGGCTGCTTAGTTGCATTTGAGACCGAGCCCCTGAATTTTACGTCTAAACAGAATCGATGGACATTAGTGCCTCGCTGGCGGCCGCTAGACCAGTTCCCGGACTTCCCAGTTTGCCGTCCCGATACAGGATTTCCCCCAGCGCCGACAGGATCAGCATCACATGCCGCTGAGTGCAACTACTGCCCATGAGCCCAATTCGCCAAACTTTGCCCTTGAAAGGCCCCAATCCAGCGCCAATTTCGATACCGTAATCGTTCAGCAGCCGCTGGCGAACAGTCAGGTCATCGACCCCTTCGGGAATGTAGACAGCGTTGAGTGTCGTCAGCGATGACTGGGGAACATAGTTCATTCCCATCGCTTCCAAACCGGCTCGCAGGGCCGCATGATTTCGTTGATGGCGGGCGACTCGCTGTGGCAATCCTTCTTCCAAGATCATTTGCAAAGATTCCCGCAATGCATAAGTCATATTGATCGGCGCGGTGTGGTGATAGACGCGGTCGCTGCCCCAATAGTTGCGAAGCATGGTGATGTCCAGATACCAACTGGTGACTTTGTTTCGCCGACGATCAATGCGCTGCAGAGCCCGGCTGGAAAATGTCACGGGCGACAATCCAGGAGGACAGCTCAAACATTTCTGCGTGCCACTATAACAAGCGTCCACTTGCCATCGGTCAATGGGGACGTCAATGCCGCCCAGACTGGTAACCGCGTCCAGGAGCAATAACCCGCCATGACGTCCAACGATGCTTGCGATTTCGTCCATCGGTTGATGCACACCGGTGCTGGTTTCGGCGTGTACGATTCCAACAATTCGCGTTTGCGGATGTTGCCGCAGGGCTTCTTCGATTTGCTCAGGTTCAATAGCACTGCCCCAGGGAGCCTCAACCGTGTGTACGATGGCCCCGTACCGCTGAGCGACATCCCTCATGCGCCCGCCAAAGACTCCGTTGACGCAAATGATGACCTCGTCACCAGGCTCGACCAAATTGCACACGCAGGCTTCCATACCCGCACTACCGGTGCCCGAAATGGCCAGAGTCATTTCATTTTGGGTTTGAAAGACCTGACGTAGCATCGACCGAGTTTCATCCATGATGCGCAAATACTCGGGGTCCAAGTGTCCGAGCGTAGGGGCGGCCAGGGCTTGCAAGACTCGCTGCGATACGTCGCTGGGTCCAGGGCCCATCAAGACTCGTTGTGAAGGCCGGAGTGCTGTGAAGTCAGACATGCGTACTTTCAATTCAAAGGAGAATTTTGGAGATGTTGGAAGTCAGATTGTACCACAACCTATTGTTGCATCAGCCCAGTTCGCGGTAGGATTCTTGTTCATAAAAGTGAGCAGCGATTCGCCATAAAGCAGTCAGTCATCGTCGCCCTGACAGTAGCACCCAGGCTGGTCCGCCGTCTGGCGACGCTAGCTACCTTTAGGCCGCTCGCCACAGTGCAGTTTCAAAATGCGTTAATCGCGCAGCCAATCGAACTCTAACGCAGCCGGTGGTGGTATTACAATGACGCCAGAGCAACGCGAGCTGTGGGATCTACAGCAAATAAAACAGCGCCCGAGCCGAGTTCGCGCCAAGCATATCGGGCACTCCATGAGGAACCTCATGGCCCGCCATGGCTTGGCACAAACCCAAGCAGCCAACGAGCTGGCGGTAGCCTGGCAATCCGCCGTGGGGCCGCAATTGTCTGCGCTAACAAGGCCGTGCACGATCCAACGCGGCGTACTGCAGGTTCTCGTGCGCGACAGTTCGGCACTGCAAGAACTACAGCTCTGTCGCAAACAGGTGCTGGCAGCGCTCCAGCAGGCCCTGCCGCAAGCCAACATCCGCGATCTACGCGGCAAGATCGCTTGACGACTCCATGGAGCCGAGCAGGCTCGGTGGCACTGGCGAGTCTGCGTGACTTGGCGGTGGTACTACTGGGGTAGTCGCACCAATTGAATCGCACGAATGTCCATCAGAGCGCCGTTGAGAATCTCCAATGGCCGAACTTGAAGTTGATGAACTCCCGTCTCACCAAGATGAATACTCTCTAATTGCAGCCAGCGAAAGTCCTGGAAGTGTCCGGTTTCGACTACTTGAAATTCGACGCGCGCGGCCGCCGATGAGCCGTTAGACGGCGTGATGCTCAATTCCGCTCGACTCCCACCGTGACCGGCACCGCAGCCTTGCAGTATCGCCACATTGAATCGCCCTGGGCGATCTAATTCAAAGCGCCACACTGCTCGGTCCGTGGCGTTGGTCCAATAGCCCACAGTATTCTTATGCGGTTGAGGTTCATACCGTAACTTTGCACCTAAGGTCTCAGCCACATGAGCCGGCAGATAGAAGCTGCCATCAGCCATCTGTGCGATCGGTTTAACTTCGTGAAGTAACTCAGGTGGTGCATCAAACTCCAATTCTATCCACGCTCCAGGCTCGGGTACCTTGGCTGACCGAGGCCACTTCAGCAGCCAATGGTTAACTTCGGGCTGCACGGAAATCGCGTCTGCAACAGTTGCATCATGCCAACGCACGCTGCGAAGTGGAGCGGCGACACGTGGTACTTGTGCGGGCTTTCTCGATTGCCAGTCCACCCACACGAATAGTCGATTGTGGACTCGGAAAAGATCGGACGTATCGGGAACGGGTTGAGCCTGTAGGGGCGGAGCGCCAGGCGCCGATTCAGATGGCGCGACCTCAACTGCCACAGCGGGATCGTGCGCCAGAACTGGCTTGGCCAGCAAGCTGCTCAAGCCGACCAATAGCACCAAGACTATCCCGCACACTCGCCAACGAACGCCAGTTGCGAGGATACCCCCTGGAGAACGAAACATGTTTGGCTACACCTTAGACCATTTGTGACAGTAACTTGGCAACTAGTTCAGGATTGTCCTGCTGTTTCAAGTGATCAATTTGTGCCGCCGGAACACCCGCCTTTTCCAAGTTCTTTTCAAGCGACTGCCAAACCTTCTTACGCTTGGCCCCCTGTGTTAAATACAGTTCTGTCACCAGTTCGCTGGCGCGTTGCAGGGCAATAGCGTCACGATTCTCATAGAAGCGCTTGATCACCTTTTGCTGATATGCCGAATAGTTCTTCTCGGTCATGGTGCTGTTCTCTATCGGTTCGTGCTGTATAGGAATATATGGCGTCTCATAGCTCAGCAGAGACAGGACAGAAAGCTCCAATTTCATTCATTGAAGGCCCAGGTAGAAGGGACTAATCGGCCACGAGTCCTGGACCGATGCACTCTTGTGCGCTGGATTGGCGTTGCCGTGCGCGGCCGGGGCGTATTGTATCAGATTTTCGCACGGCCTACGACCACGTGCTGCCAATGTCACCTGGCTGAAATGTTTCCAGTCATCTAGCGAACCGCAGGCCCAATGGCGGCTGTCGCTACCAAGAGACATCTAGTTGAGAACGGCAGTCGTCGGAGTGAAGGGAGACCCATGATCCGCGATTCACGTCTGGGCATTCAACGCGAACTGGCCAGCCGAGTGTCGCCCAACAATTTGGAGATCAGTGGTAAAAGCTGCTTCTTGCGACTGACGACACCATCTAGGCGATATAGACATCGCTCCAGTCGTGGGTAATTCAACTCTTCGCCAAAGTCAGGTTCGCCAGATAAAAGCAGCAGGCTGCCGTTGGTAATAATGT
The DNA here is from genome assembly GCA_019636385.1 of Pirellulaceae bacterium. NCBI lineage: Bacteria > Pseudomonadati > Planctomycetota > Planctomycetia > Pirellulales > Pirellulaceae > Pirellulaceae bacterium. The sequence continues at coordinate 577,934 of JAHBXT010000001.1, forward strand.
CGGTTACCAACAGTGCGCTAAAGTCCAATCGGCGCTGGCGAGCTAATTCACCCAGGGCCACGAACAACTCTTCGCGCCGATCCCAAAACAGGTCAAATCCAGTCTCTTCAATTTGGGAAATGGAAAAGCGATGCCCACGCTCCTCAAACTCTTTGCAATCTTCGTGCAACACATTCTGAGCCGAATGTGTCCGCAGAGCCGAACCGACTGCAAAGAAGTCATTCACAAACTCGTCCATATCTACTCGACACAATCCGCTTAACCAGCTCAACATCTCCCGGTCCACGTCGGTAGTCGTCGGTGATCGCAGGCGCAGCGTATCGGAAATGATCCCTGCTACCATGCACAACGCTATGCTGGATGTAGGTTCGAGGCCGGCTTGACGAAATTGTCGCGCCACTAGCGTACAGGTAGAACCAACGGGCTCGTTGATGAACCGAATCGGTTGTTCAGAGCGCAACGAACCTCCCAGTCGATGGTGGTCCAGCACTTCGATAATATCGGCTTCAGCAGCGCCTTCGACCGCCTGAGTCAGTTCGTTGTGATCCACCAGCACCAGCTGCGGCTTAGGAGGATTTACGAGGTCCGACTTAGACAATACGCCGTACAACATGCCTTTGTCGTCCAAGACCGGAAACAGCTTCTGACGAGTCCGAGCAACCCAGGTTCGCGCGTCGGCGATTTGCGTCTTGGCCGGCAAGGTTACGCAGACCGCCTGTACCGCCGTAGCGATCCGTCGCGCCGATTTGATGCGCATGGTTGTTGAAGCAGTATCCAGAGCGCACGAAATCACTGTCACCTTATTCATCTTGGCCAGCTTCATCAGCCCGGCCGACAATTCGTAGCCGCCAGTGACTACCAACACTCGTACACCATGCTCCAGGGCAGGCAAGTGAATGGTAGGGCGATTGCCACTGACTACGATCAATTGCCGCGCCGGGAATTGATGCAAACGCTCGGTGAACCCCTCGGCACTCATAGCCCCAACTAAGATCATCAAGTCGATCACTTCATCTGGGTCGATGGCTTGTTGTAGCTTGCCGCCTAATACCGTGGCGATATCTCGAATTGATGCTGTGACCTTGCGTGCGGCCAAGTGATCCGAATCACCTTCGAAAATGATTCTCATGAGGTCCAGCAGGGTCAGTAGTCCAAGCAATCCACCGTCACGATTCAAAACTGGCATAGCGCTAATATTGTGCTGCTGCATGCGCTCGTAGACCTGCGAAAAAACTTCGTCTTCGTAGGCGACTACCGGGCTACGGCGGCAAAAATTGCCTACTTCAGGCCGCACGTCCATCACCATGCGCGGTGGCGACATGTCTGCACGGCGGAGCACGTATTCGGTGCGTTGATTGGGCGGCCCGCAGCAAATGGCTACGGCATCGGGCCGCACCGTGCGCCTTAACAAGTCGGCATAGGCTAGTGCCGCGCAAATGGCATCGGTATCTGGATTGCGATGTCCTACTACAAGCAAACTCATGCTGGCGCTTGGCTCCGGTGATCAGGAATTGTATGGTTTCAGGGCTACATTCTAGCCGCCGGAGGCTTTTGCACTGAGTGGGGCAGGGCGTCAAAGAACGTAAGGAACATGAAATTGACTGCAATGCATGTCTGTCGTGCCTGGGAATTTCCAGTTAGCTCGGTAAGATAGGTGCGGCTGGTGTCCCGGCTTTCAACGGACACAGTTCAAAATCGCCAGCGGATGCGGGGAACTGTCGGGATGGCAGACAAGAAATGGAAATTCGTTCCGCACGATCGTGTACTGATCCAGCGGCTTTCAGAGCAGGCGAAGATATCCCCAGTGGTCGCGCAATTGTTGCTGCGCCGTGGAATTTCTGAACCCCAGGCCGCTCAAGAATTCTTGGAAGCCAAGCTATCGGGACTACGTCCACCCGAAGAACTGCCCGGCGTTCCGCAGGCCGTCGAACAGATCATGCGTGCTCGTGATGCTGGACATGAAATCGTAGTGCATGGGGATTATGACGCCGACGGCATGACCGGTACCGCAATCCTGTTTCGATGCCTGAGTCTACTGGGGTGCAAAGCCAGCTATTTTTTACCCAATCGCATGGAAGAAGGCTACGGCTTGCATGCCGATATCGTCGAGCGATTCGCTGCTCAGGGCAAGCGGATGATCGTCACCGTCGATTGTGGCATCGCCAGTATCGAGGCAGCCGATCGCGCTCGACAGTTGGGGGTGTCAGTCATCATCACTGACCATCACCGCTTTGGTGACCGACTGCCAGCGGCTGACGCCATCGTTCACCCGGCGCTGCCCGATGCAGGGTATCCGTTCGTCGATTTATGCGGAGCAGGAGTCGCCTTCAAGTTGGCCTGGGCGCTCTGCCAACACCACACTGGGTCACCCAAAGTCGCCCAGCACCTGCGTGATTTTCTGCTGCAAGCCCTGGGACTGGCCGCTATCGGTACTGTGGCCGACGTTGTGCCGCTGATTGACGAAAATCGAATACTCGTCCGTAATGGACTCAAGATGCTGGCCACCCATCCTCCGCTCGGCGTCAAAAAACTGAAGGAATTATCTCAGCTTAGTAGCAAACTGGCCCTCGATTCAGAAGACATCGCCTTTACATTGGCTCCACGCTTGAACGCGGCTGGCCGATTGGGGCAGGCGCAATTGGGCGTAGAGTTGCTAGTGACCCAAGAGGAGGCACGCGCCGCCGCGCTGGCCAGCTACATCCTAGAACTGAACGAGACTCGCAATAAACTGGAACGCTCCATTCACCTTGCAGCTTCCAAGCAGCTCAAACAAGTACACTCTATCCAGGACGACCCAGCCTTCGTGCTGACTTCGCCGGGCTGGCATCCGGGAGTGATCGGCATTGTGGCCGCCAAGCTGGCTGAAAAATATCATCGCCCCGTTGTGCTGATCGCTCAAGATAAACTGGGTACCAAGCCGGCAATTGGCTCTGGCCGCAGTCCTAACGGCGTCAATCTGCATCAGGCGTTGCTGCAGTGCCGCGAGCTGCTGGTTAGCGGTGGCGGACACGCCGCTGCCGCCGGTCTGAAGATCAACGAAGGCAATTTATCCACGTTTCGCGCAGCGTTTTTGGAGGCGGTTGCCGAGCAGTCGTCAGATGTCCAACACGGAGCTGAATTGGAATTCGACGCCGAAGCCGCCTTGGGCCAGCTAGACTTGTCCACCATGATACAAATTGAGCAGCTTGCACCGTTCGGCATGAGCAACTCGCGACCTCTGTTTTGCGCCACGGCCGTTCGCATGGACCAGCCGCCCAAGCCGTTGGGAGACAGCGGTAAGCACCTCAGTATGCAGCTTGTGCAACATGGCTGGAAGATGCGCGCTGTGGCCTTTGGACATGCTGAAGAATGGTTGCCAACCCTTATGCAACACACCGACGACTTGATTGATTTGGCGTTTCGTCCAGTGATCAACGAGTATCGTGGCTTTCGAAAGGTCGAGCTGCACCTGGTGGATTGGCGGCTGCACAGCCAGCAACCTGCCAGCTTGCTGTCAGTCGGTTAGACAATGGCCAAGTCTCTTATCCGTCTAACTGAAAACCGTCCGCCAGAATTCCACCCTTGCACAAGATGGGAATGCCATCGCGAATCAAACAGGGAGCTTGCGCATCGCTGCTCTCGGTGGCCTGACGATTTTCGATAGTCACGTTTCGGCCAACTTGAACATTCTTATCTAGAATGGCACCGACGATTTTCGATCCGTCGCCAATCCCCAGCGGCGGCTGTCCCAGTTGCTGGTGACGAGCCAGATCCTGAGCTGTATCCATGAAGTCGGCACCCATGATAATACTGTCTTTAATGGTCACGCCGTCACCGATCACGCACCGCAGTCCAATCATACTATTTTCGATGACAGTCCCCTGGCCGATGCGGCAGCCATCGGCAATCAGGCTGCCGCGAATGGTCGCTCCATTAAGAAGTGACGGTGGCAAAAACCTCGCCCGACTATAAACCGGCTCATCTTGCTGCCAGAAATCGAACGGTGCATTGGGTTTGGTCAGTGACAAATTGGCATCGTAAAAAGCCCGAATGGTTCCAATGTCTTCCCAGTAATCGTCGAATAAATGCACCTGAACCTTGCGACTGCGGATGGCAGCCGGGAACACCTCTTTGCCAAAATCTCGGTAGTCCGTTTTGGCAAGTATTTCAAACAACAGATCACGCTTGAAAATATACAGTCCCATACTGGCTAAACAATCGCGACCTTTTGAGTCAACGCCTTGGGCGTCGATCCATGCCGGATCCATGCGTACCAAATCAAGTTCTTTGTCAGTCTGTGGCTTTTCCAAAAACCCTGTGACTCGACCGCGCGCATCGCAGCGCATCACGCCGAGCGCGCGCGCGGCCTGGCGCTGGACGGGCAAGGCGGCGATGGTCACGTCGGCTTGGTTGAGAATGTGCGTCCGCAACATGTCCGCATAGTTCATACGGTAGAGCTGATCGCCTGACAGAATCAAAATGTACTCAATTCCGCGCTGATCGACATGCCGCAGATTCTTGCGAACGGCGTCAGCGGTACCTTCGTACCAATCCGTACCGCCCTCCATTGTCTGCTGCGCCGCCAGTAGTTCGACAAAGCCTCCGGAAAACTGGTCAAACCTGTAAGACTGGCGAATATGACGATGCAAAGAATTTGACAGGAACTGCGTCAGTACAAATATCTTGTTGATATTGCTGTGAATGCAGTTGGAAATGGGAATGTCGATCAAGCGGTACTTGGCGGCCAAAGGCACCGCTGGCTTGGCTCGATACTGTGTCAGCGGGTACAAACGCGATCCGCGGCCTCCGCCGAGGATCAAGGCAGTAACTTTACGCGGGTCGACATCAAACATCGTGGTGCTCACCTGACACAATCGTGGGAGAATCTTCTCGTTCGTTGGCACGGGCAATAGTTGTCGCAGCCAATTCATTGCCGTCAACATAGGCGGCATAAGTGCTCGTCACCCCTGGCTTCGAAAGGCAGCATAACACCAGCCGCGACTTGGCGAAAGGACCGATGGCCTGAAGCGTTTGCAAGTTAAGCCCGCCAGTGATTGAAAATGAATTTTCCATAAAAAATCGTTGAACTAAGCGTGCGTTCGTTAAATCATTGACCGATGGCACCCAGGTTCTTCGGGATTGCAACCGGTCGCCATTACGGCAATTCGCCAACCTTTGATTGCAAACGATGATTAACACACCTTCCATGGCGCGGTACGATAGGTCCAGAAGTGCTTGACGCGGTTACGAAGATTGATGATCACAAAAAGTCACAACATCCATGGATCCCCTAACGCTTGCTCAACAGCTGATCAACTGCGATTCGGACACTGCATGCACCAATGCCCAGTGCGCATCGCTGATCCAGCGACTGTTGCAACAACGCGGCTTTGAGGTTCATACGCTTGCCTATCGCGATTTGCACGGCTGTGAAAAGGTCAACCTGTCAGCCGTGCGGGCGATTGGCAACTCTACCGTGGGCGGACTAGCCTTCTTCTGCCACAGCGATGTGGTTTCCAGTGACGGCTGGAGAGTCGCCCATGGTGCCGGACCGAACGATGCTGCCGTGCACGATGGCCGGTTGTGGGGTCGCGGTGCCTGCGACATGAAGGGCCCCATTGCATCGGCACTGGCGGCGATCGACCAGCTAGATGCCGCCGATCAGCGTGCCCCCATTTATTTTTTCGTGACGGGCGACGAAGAATGTGGAATGTTGGGCGCTGAGCATTTAGTCAAACGATGTCCGCTCTATCGCCGGGCGGTAACGTCACAGTCGGTAGGTATTGTTACCGAGCCTACCGAAATGCGTGTGGTCAATGCGCATAAGGGTGGCTGCCGCTTTCGAGTTGTGGCTCACGGCGTGGCTGCACATAGTAGTACCAGTGGCGGACTCAACGCCAATTGGCAGCTTATTCGTTGGCTCGGTCAATTGCAAACGTTAGCACAAGACATTGAGAAAAACCCGAGCCTGCTCAATCCCACCTTCGACCCCCCGCATTTGAATTTGAATATCGTCATTCGCAATCAACCTGCGGAATTCAATATCTCGGTAGGTCAAGCTAGTTGCGAGGTATTTTTGCGCACCATGCCGGATACACAATGGCAGCGCTTGGTCGACCAGCTGACCACAGCGGCCCGCGAAATGCGGCTGGAAGTCACGGCGATCTCCAGCCTGCCACCACTTTCAACGCCCGCCGATCGACCATTTGTTATTCAGTCACTGGAAACCGTCAAGCAACAGGCCCCGGCAGCGATTGGCTATGCCACCGACGCTTGCCGCTTCAGCGATATGCAGGACTTAATTGTGCTCGGTCCAGGCAGTGTCCATCAAGCACATCGCTGCGACGAATGGATTGCCCTCGATCAACTGCAGCTTGGCGCTGAAATCTATTCCAAGCTATTGCGGCAGTTCGTTGCCAATTAGGTAGCGACCGTCGCCAGAGGGTGGAGCCCCAGTTCACCCAGCGTCTTGGCGGCGGTGTCTACTGGGTTACTTTTGCTGCTTGCCTAAGGGGCTATCGGCTAGAGTGCGCAGACCCTGCAGCACTAACTGCGGCACTTCCACGATTGGACCGTCCAGATGCGGAGCCAACACCGGACCATCACCGCCGCTGAGCACGATGGGTACCTGGGGTCCATACTGCATCCGATAGCGATCGACCAAGTGCCTCACTCCACCAACCAAACTGCTGGACGCTCCCGCCAACATCGCCGCTTGGGTATTGCGTCCGGGCAACGGCGGTAGCACCATCAGCTCGCTGGCTTCCACCTCCGGTAGCAAGTCCGCTGCACTGCCAAGCAAACGCAAGATCATCGGCACTCCGGGCAAAATCGCTCCGCCTTGAAAGGCATCGTGACGGTTCGGTTCGGCGTGTTGATCATCAACTCGAATTACCAAATCAACGGTTACTGCAGATCCGGCTTGAATCACAATAGCTGGACGCTGCTGAACGACACGGCTGGCGGCTAGCGCTGCTAACAATCGATCAATTCCGACCTGGTGGGGCAAATCCACGTCCACTCGCAGAGGAATGCTGCGATAATCCACCACCTGCATAGTTTGGCAGGGCACCGATTGCAGGAACCTTTGCAATACGGCAGTAGCCGGCCGATTGACGCTGCTGATCCACCACTGTGTATTCTGGCGGGAATCGATCAGTGGTTCAAGCTGACTCGTCCACCGCTCGTCGTCCGGAGCATACGTCTCCTGGCCATTGGACTTCACAAAGCGCAGCCAATTGATTCGTAGTGGAGTCGCCAGTGGAGCCTGCGGATCGAGAGGCAACCGCACCACGCGAGCACCGCTGTTACCGATGTCGACCGCCAAGCGCTGGTCTTGCGTTTCATGCTGATTCATCACAGGTCGCCAACACCGTACATCGGCTTGATGACACGCGTGTAAAAGCCACCTCCCAGCACAGCCCCCAAAGTCGGCGCAACGATGTAGACTGTTAACCAACTCCAATCGCTTCCCAGGGGCAGCGCAATTTGCCCCCACCCAGCCAGCGACGAGAATAACCGCGGCGCGAAATCGCGGGCCGGATTGAAACAGGCCTGCGTTACCGGAGCGATAACTGATATCAACAGGGAAACCGTCAATCCGATAAAGATGGGAGCTGTCTTTGCGCCCGGGCCTCCCTGATTTCGTAAATCGGTCATTGCCAGCACCATCACAGCTAAGATGGATGTGCCCAATAGTTCGGCGAAGAATGCACCGGAATGCGTGACTGTTTTGCGTAACTCTGCGTGCTCATCGGCGCGATACGGCGTTGTACCGGCTGCCAAGCCGCCTGGCGCTGGAAAGAATTCACCGTAACAACAGGCTGTGATCTCGCTGCCGGGTTGGCCACGCACCACCTGCTTGATAGATTCTACGGCCGCAAGCTTCGGCGAAAAAATTGCGTACAGTGCTGCCGCTGCCAAGAATGCTCCCAACAACTGCGCGCCGATATATGGTAAAACTCGCTCGCCAGGAAATCGGTTCCAACAATACATGGCCACCGTGATCGCCGGGTTGATATGTGCTCCGCTAATGCCACCAAAAGCATAAGCCGCCAGCATGATTGCTACACCCCAGACAATGGCGACTTGCCACAGGCCCGCTTGAGCCCCGAACAACACGGCTGCATGTACGGCACCACAGCCGAAAAAAATAAGTACAAACGTCCCAAGAATCTCTGCGATGACACAGTCACGCAAAGTCGGTTGCGGTGCATTCAAGTTGCCCTCTCCCCAGTTTGATGTTTTCCGTCAACGCTGCCGGCTGGCCAGTCAGCTCGATCGCTGGCGGCGTCAGTACGTTAGCTATTTTACATGACGGACGCAACCACACTGGCCATGCGGTCACCAACTTCAACATCATCAGCAGTGCTCAACGACTGTTGGCAGCCATGGGCACTTGGTGAGAAAGTACTAGTTGCTCGGCTTCCAAAAGAATTGCCGATCAGGCATAGTGTTCAGAGGTGGCGCGTCGGGATATGTACCGTCGAACCACGGCTGATTCTGATAATTGGGCTGCAGCGGAAAACCTTGTGGATTACCACCGCCCCAAGGTGCTTGCCAGCCTGACGGTCCAAACCCCCAGCCCGGTCCGCTCCACCCGGGCCCACCACCATGTCCGGAACCACCACCCACGGGTCCAGGTGGCATTGGGAACCCAAAGCCGAGACCGCTACCGAAGAACATGCCGTATGGAGTGGGTGGTCCCCAGGCATCGTAGGGTACTCCGTAGGGTCGATATGGAAACCGCCAATGTTCGTAGGGCACAACCGGTGCTCCCCACTGCTCAGTCACGTGATAGTTGTCTGCCGATTGACCGGCTTGCAGAGTACTGCGGAAGTGGCGATAGCCGCTGCGCACCACGTCGGTTCGATTGGGGCCCATCGGTTCGACCGGCGGCGTATGTTGGTCAACTCGGCAGCCTGTACAGCTGTGGGTGTAGGTTGACTGCCATGTCATCCACTCACCAGCTGCCTGGCGCTGTGAGAATACAATCGTGATCATCGCTAGCGCGGCGCTCAACGATAAACGTCGACCGGCAGAATGTAGCCGAGAGGCAATAGATTGATTGGTCCGCTTGGTCATACGTTCCAGACTAGTCTGACTGTCCGAAACGCAAGTCCTCGCAAGGCACTTACCTTAGAAAACAGCTCGGTGAGCTTGCAATTTGACGACTCTGCCGCCGATAGCGGCCACTTAACCCGCACAACGCGCATTTTCGTTACATGGCTGGCGCAGCTTTACCTTGAAAGATAAACCAAGCTCCCAGCGCAATCAGCCCAAAACCGGCCGCGTGACGCCAGCCGAGTGGCTCTTTGAGTACCCACACGGAAAAGCCGGCGAAGACCAGCAGCGTGATGATCTCTTGAATCGTCTTTAGCTCGGCCGCCGAGTAAGTCGCATGCCCCCAGCGATTAGCCGGAACCGCAAAACAATACTCGACCAGCGCAATACCCCAGCTAGCTAGGATGACTAACACCAACGGCGCCGCCTTGTACTTTAAGTGACCATACCAGGCCAGGGTCATGAAGATGTTCGAGATCGACAGGAGCAATATAGGCATCATGTTCGTCGACATCATCGAGCATCTGCTACTTTGGGTAGTCATTCAGATCGATTGTCACGGATTCCATCCCGGGCCTCACTTCGATTGCAATCGGAGTTGAAGCCGCAAAACCGAACGTCGCACCAAAGCGCGGCGGCATAGGATTGTCGCGACTATTGAGTGCCTTGAAATCCTGCAACGTCACCCGATGCCAACCAACTAATGCCCCCGACTGTTGCTTATCGCCGTACAACTGCAAGGTGAAAGTTCCGTCAGCTGCCGTATCAGCAAAAGACAATGGACCGCTCAGTCCCTTTTCTGGGTCCGGCAAGAACTCAACGTGCACGTACTCTAGCGGCTTGCCGCCCTTCACAACTTTTCCGCTAACTTCAGTAATTGCCTGATTGCTTCCGCAGCCTGAAACGACAACCAGAAGCGCAGCAGTTAGCAATTTTCTCATAGATGTCCTGCGTGTTTTGCGGCACCCACCAATTTGTCGTGTAGGTAGAAAATGCCGCTTGAAGTTGCAAATCTCAAACTCTGCTCTCGAACCGAAATCACCAAGCCCCCATGGCTAATAGTCACCAGCGATGATTTCGCCTTTGGCTTTGGTGGACAGAGCCTGGTAAGTTACCAAGTCAACTCGATCGGCAACGAACCGAACGGAGCCATCGGAAAGACCAAAATTCGCGCCGCCAGAATGACCACTACCAAAGGCAGACATTCGCTGGTTAACGCTGGGGTACGAAGCGGACGCGTTGGCTGCCGTGCGAAAGTTGAGCGGCACGAATGTGCTACCGAACGTATGGGTAGTTCCATTGCCGCCACCGTACCAACCCCAGACTCCCCATTTAGCAATGGGATACCTACTAAATTTCGTTGGATGATTGTGCAGAATACGGTCAAAATTGTCATCCTTGTGGTAGCGTTCTCCAAACATAATCGTGCTACTGGTACCATCGGTGATATCGGAGATTTTCGAAGCCTTAGCGTCCCTGGTCAATAACGTTTGGTTAGCGAACGGTTTTGAATTTGGGCCGGTCATGAAGAATACTCCATTACAATCCATGACTGTATCGCCAAAATAAGTTGAGTAGGTTCCAGCACATCCCACATAACTGGACATGCCAAAATGGCCCAGACAATAACCGGTTCCGGTATAGTCGAGCTGCGCAACGTTACTGGGTAATGGATCGGTCGGACACAGCAGCGTTGGAATCACGCTAGCGGTAATTGCCTTCGTAGTGCGTTGCGCAGGACTAGAGCCGGCTTCGATAGCGTTTGAATCCGCGTCTGCCCAAGTCTCTTTAAGATTCCAGCGGTCATAAATGGTATTGCCTTCCATATACGGAAGCAATTCGACGAAAAGCGTTCGGCCGAAAAACTGAGACGGACTAGTTGACGAAGTCTGATACAACCCGCCGGGAAATCTACCTAGCGCACTTTCGTGATTGTGACATGCCACGCCTAATTGTTTGAGATTGTTGCCGCAACTCATTCTGCGAGCAGCTTCGCGAGCGGCTTGAACGGCGGGCAAGAGCAGTCCGACCAGAATGCCAATAATGGCAATGACTACCAACAGTTCAACCAACGTAAAGCCTCGGCGACCCAGCCGACGCGGGCTACTGCAATGCCGGCGCATCATAATGGTGTCCATAGTTTCCTCGCTTGTCGTTAACTTCTGTACGACTACCCAAACCAGATGGAAAAAGAAAACACGCCAATTAGCTTAACGATCTACGGTGGCTTGGCAACTAAACCCGATCCAGTTCATCAGAATTTCAAGTACCCGTTGCCCCTGGAGTCGATAGTTCTATTTCCCATTCGACTCCTCGGCAAATCGCAAGGTCGCCGGCTGGCCCCATGCAGCCAGGTTACGGCGCACTTCAACCGCAGTGCGCTTGCGCCCGGTTTTCCCCGAAAAACTCCAGATATTCTGATTGACTAAACAACGTTCACCGGATCATTCAACGGCGGCTATCAGTAAAGTTCTATTGCCCAGCGCAAGTTGCTATACTATTGACTGGCAGCATTTCGAGCCCCTCCGGGGACTGCAGTCCTCAACACTTCCGCCGAGACGGCGTGTTGCCACCCAAGCCTGAGAATGACTGACTACTGATGTCTGCGAACTCCACTACAAATCCGCTGCAGTCAGGTCGCCAGCGCCGTCGAGATTTCTTGGTGGCTTCGACATGCGGCTTGGCGGGATTGCCGCTGGGTGCTCCAGGATCGGTGCTTGCCGGCCCCACTGGCACCGGCGAGCGGCGTGGCGGTCAAGCAAAATCGGTGATTCTGTTCTTCTTATGTGGAGGTGCTTCGCAGATCGATACTTGGGACATGAAGCCCCAAGCGCCCGCCGAATACCGTGGTCCGTTCGCCGAATGTTCCACGTCAGCGCCCGATGTTCGACTGTGTGAACATCTGCCAATGCTGGGACAGCAAGCTCATCATCTGGCCGTCATTCGTTCGGTGGGAGGTACGGTCAATACCAACGACCATCACGCCGGCTATTACTACAATTTGACGGGCCACGCAGCCGATCCAACCTTTCAATCACTGGGTAACGACCGCCGGCCCTACGCGGATGATTGGCCGTACATGGGAACTGTCGTGGCCTCACGCCGACAACCGCCACCAGGCCTGCCCGGTGCAATCACGCTGCCGCACATGCCCAGCAAAGCTCCCTACACGCGGCCCGGACAATTCGCAGCCAAGCTGGGCGTGCAATTCGATCCGCTGTACGTCCACGGCAGCCTCAGCGAACCGCTCAAATTTCAAGCTCCATCGCTTTCATTATCGGGCAACGTTACGCCACAACAACTTCAGTCACGCCAGCAGTTGTTGTCAGCGCTCGATTCTGCTCGACGACAATTCGAATCGTCTCCCGCCCAGCCGGCCTGGAAGCAACAACAGCAGCGAACGATGGACCTGCTGTTGTCATCTCAGGTAACCACTGCGTTCGATGTCAGCCGCGAACCTGAGTCGCTACGACAGCGCTACGGTCAGACCGTCAATAGCATGAGCTTGCTGCTGGCCCGGCGGCTGGTGGAAGCCGAAGTCCCATTTATCACCGTGTTCTGGAAAGAGAACGAAGCTTTCGCCAAGCAGTGCGCCAGCGAGGGAGCTTGGGACACGCACGGCAATAATTTTGAGTGCCTAAAAACACACTTGCTGCCTGAATTTGATCGAGGCTTTTCGGCGCTACTTGAGGATCTGCACCAGCGCGGCCTGCTGGAGCAGACATTGGTGTTGGTTACCAGCGAAATGGGCCGCAAGCCCAAGATTGGCGATCCGCGATCGGGCGGTGCCGGTGGAACTGGGCGAGATCATTGGACGCATTGTTTAAGCGTGTTGATGGCCGGTGGTGGCGTACGCGGTGGTCAAACCTACGGTTCATCCGATCGCCTAGGTGAATATCCGGACCAACATCCGCTGACGCCAGCCGACATTGTCCAATCAGTCTATTTTGCGACGGGCACAAACAACTTGCTGGCTCATGATTCTCAAGGGCGCCCCTATCATCTGCTGGACCAAGGCCGCCCCATCGCGCCGCTGTTTGGTTAGGTCCAAAGGATTGAATGTGGCCACGGCCACCAGTCCGTGGACTGAGAATGTACAAGGGTCGCAGCCAACCGGCCTTTCCACTTTCTGGCGGCAGTGTCTGTATGCCCCAACTCTCTGGCGAGAGCAGCTACTGTTTACTTGCCTGAGCGGCATCCGTTGACAGCGATGACTCGCCGCCTGGAATTGCTAACCAGTGGTTCAGTAGCGTTCCGTCAATCGACCATAGTCGGACTCTTCCATCAAACCCGCCGCTCAGCACGTGACCTGCGGCGATGTTGACTGCGACAGACGTTGCCCAATCGGCATGTCCCTCCAACTTGGCCGCGATTTGATTGTCTTTCAAATCCAGTTTGACGACTTGCCCGGTCGCGCACGGTATGAGAACAAATCCATCGCCGCGCGCAACGTGAAATCCTGCAGAGGGCAACGCGACATCAGCCACTCGGCTACCGTCCGCCGCGTTCCACCGATGCAGCTTGCGATCTTCTCCGACAGATAACACGTGCGCTCCATCAGGCGTCAGCGCAATCCCGCGCACCGGCGAAGCATGGCCGGAGTAGCTGCTGATCATTTGTCCGGCGTCCAGGTCAAAAACCTTGGCGGTCTTGTCGCGACTGGCCGACACCAACCGCTGCCCATCATCGCTAATGGCGATGGCAGTAACCCAGTCTGCGTGACTGGCGTATGCATTCTGCAGTTCCAAGGTATGGAAGTTGACAATGCGCACACTGCCATCCGCTGCGGCAACCCCGATTTCATCTCTACCTGGACGTATGACAACATCCAGCACCACATCAGACAGACGCACTGGGACGCCAACTACCACACCGCTCGCCCAGTCCACCATGCGTACCTCACCGCTTCGACCGGGTTGACCACCTGCCACGGCCAGCAACGATTGATCCGATGTAAACGCCAACGCCATGATGCGTTCCGGTAAATTAGAAATGCGTCGCAACAACTGCCCGGTGGCACAATCCCAAATGGTTAGCTCATGATAGCCTGCACAGATCGCGTGCTTGCCATCGGGTGAAAAGGTCAGGGCAGCGATGGGCACTGGCCCGTAACTATCGGGTGGCGGTGGGTAGACTGGAGGTGGAATAATTGCTGAGAGCAACTGGCTCGCATCGTCAGCATCGTACTTCGCTCCCGACGCGATCCATTGGCTGACTTTCTGAATCGACTCGGCATCCAGCGGATCGCTATCCGGAGGCATGCGTTCCGACGGATCGTCGGCCGTCATTCGCTGCAACAGCAGGCTGGCGTCGGGCTGCTGTGCCATCAGTGGTGATTGCCCCGAATCACCGGGCTTAGTTAGCTCGGCAAAGCTATCCAGCCGATAACCGCCCTCAGATTTCTTGGCTCCATGGCAAGCCACACAGTGTTCCAACAAGATCGGTGCCACAGAACTGCGAAATCCTGCCTGCTCATCAACCTCCTGCGCACCCAACCAGTTGCTGCCATAGAGCGCCACCAGCAACACTAACGATGGCCTCATCGCATTGAACTTCAACATTCGCGAGATTCTTCTGATCATGTATCAACCGACAATCGATGGCCCCGAGTCACACCCTGCGAGATGAATGGCGATGCATGACTACTAAGATTCTCGTTTAAAAGCACAGTGATTTCAATATGTGCCTGGCCAGCGATTTCTCAAAGACGTTTACAAGCCTAGAAAATCTGGGGATTACATCGTATCCATGATCACACCAACTGCCATCAGTGACACACTACGTGCGTCCGATACTTACCGTGGGCGGACTTCGTAGATTAGGTGATGCGAGACGTTGTCTTCAGGGACGAAGTGGAATCGTAAAGCGCCAGCGACTGATTCAACATAACATGGGTTTTGCGTGATGACCCGAGCGGCAGGGCCTTCTGTGAATATGTCCACGGGGATTTGATGCACAGGCTTGAGAGTCGCTAGATCAAAGAGTTCAATACCACCCAACGAGTACTTGCCACCACCGGGTTGACGATAGTTGGCTAGCCCAGAGCAGATGGCTAGACGATTGCCGACAGTTTGGCAGTCCTGATAGTCGATGTAGTGCTGAGACAGAAGTTGATAATCGTTACCAGCGGTAACTGACGACTCTTGAAGTGAATGTTCCGAAGTCTGGCTCGGTGCCGTACGCTGTGCACTGTGCAACTGGTGACTGTCGTCCAGCTGCCAGGCATAGATGCGTCGTGAGCCCCAACTGAAGCCGATCAACCGATTCTCAATTGGATCGCGCACGACGGCCCCGATATGATCTGAAATGCGAAACAGCGTTTCAGCCTTCAAACTATTGATTTCCACGCGATAGATAATGGTGCTGCTGTCTGGGCGGTATTCAGCCACCGGCACCCAGATATATTGCTCATCGCGATCGATTCCGCCGGGATGATAAAGGCTGCCTTCGCCCACTCCACTGCGCCGCACCTCCTGTCCGCTGTCATCATAGGTGATCAGAAACCCTTGGCCAGCAGTTGCCTGGGGATTGGCGGCTGAACCATTGGCTGCGTTGTCAGTTCGCGTTGGTTTTTGGACGGTCGACAAGTAAAACAACTCACCTACGCGCGTTAAGCCTTGTGGATGATACGTATCGAACGCCAGCGGCTGGCGCTTGATCAGCTTCCAGCTTGCGCGACGATCCAGACGTCTAAACAACTCAGTGATTTCGGACGACTCAATGTGAACATTGGGATCTGATTGGGCTATCGACACCTGAGCCGAGAAAGTCATTGCCAGGACGAATGACGCAAGCCACCATTTAGCGAATTGCATTGAATCACAGCCGAATGTGTTTTTGGAGAACGGCATGTTTGGGGGCAATAGTGCTATCTTGCGTTCCTGCAAACATTTGCCTGGGTGGCGGAGGGCTTGGGCGAATTGCTTCATGATAGTACTGGCTGGACGAGGTGTCTAAATCGACTAATTCTCACCGGATGGCTGGCCGATGGCAGCAGCTAACTTGGCGGCCAGTTCTGGTAGTGAGACTTTGTCTTGTACCACATCACAGACGCTTGTAGCTGAGCTGACAACGCAAACAAATCCGCTTGTCGATCTTGCTGAGCAATGATTCAAATAGTTTCATCCGCGAATTGCAGTTAGGTATGCAGTTTCGACTGAATATACTCGGGCGTCCAAAAGCCGATGATCTCCAGATGGATTTGCTTGCCTGACTGGTGCGTCCATAAAAAGTCAGGCAGGAGAATCTTTTGGTACCGTTCTAGCAGGCCAGTTTCACGCTCTAAAGCCCAGCCGTTCACAGGACCTGCTTGCCACTTGTGCATCAAATCGGCTTCGATCTGGGAATCGAACTGGTCATCCGGCTCAATGGGTGACCTCAAGCCATCATCACTGGACAAGCGGAGCTGGAGAAAGCGACCAGCATTGCCCACCGAGACTTTGGCAGCCAATCGCCAATGTTGGCAAGCTAAAAGCATGGGGATCATCTTGGCCATGGCCACGCCGCGTTGGTCGTAAAGCGCTGGCCGGACCGTTGAGCGTGAATTGATACTCGTCTCCATTGTGTCGGACCATATGCATTAACCCCGTCAGTTTAATGGCGCGCACGACGAATTTCAAATCCGACTTGGCTCACACGGTCAATTGCGTTGCCCGATACAGACAGACTTGCACCTGAGCCACGTCGTACCGAGCCAACAGTGCCGCTGGACTGTCGAAGCCCGCAAGGGATTCTAACGGATGGAATTCAATCACGTCAGCGAACAGCTCACGCTCGATCTGCTCCCGGGGCTGACCCATCTGTGCGGCAATCTCTCGCTTAACCGCCCAGTGTTGCGATTCGATCCCCCCTCCGCCTTGAAAACCAAGGGATGTCGGGCGGCAGCGGCCTGGAAGACTTGCTCTCTTAATTTGGTCGCTCGGCGACCGCTATCGGAGGCGTACTGACTGGCATCATCCAATAATTTGATGATGGCCGACATGCGTCGTGATGAACAATCCGGCAGTTGATCTAAAATGTCCTCGGCGTGTTGGTGTACGACTTGTCGCGTGGCCCCCACGCTGTCTGCATAGGTCTTCAACAACTGCTCGGCGGCGGCCAAGTAATGTGCGTGCGTGGATCGAATCAGTGGACCGGGACGGATCAAACCGTTGGCGAAATCGAATTCTGCCAAGGCTTCTTGCGAGGTCAGCATGTGTCATCCATCCCTGACAGTTGCCTGGGGCTTGGCAGCTGTTGGCTGCTGAGCTGCATCGTCGGGGCGGCGTTGGTAGACATCGCTGCGACGTCGTGCGCGCGAGCGAGTATTCTCGCTGGTTTCCGACAGCACGACTTCTTACAACGTTGCGTCGCCATAGGGCGACTTGCGCAGCACGCGCCCCAATCGCTGTCGGGCCTGTCGAGTCGAACTGCTGCCGCCAATTACGATGGCCACTTTGGCGTCGGGCAGTTCGACGCCTTCGTCCAAGATTTGATTGGCTACTTTAGCTAGATACTGACCCGATTCAAAGCCACTCAATATGCTGTGCCGCTCGCGTTTGCCGCAATGACTGAGTAAGCAGGGAATTATTGACTCCAATTGAAGGCAACGTCCTGTCGGCCGCGCACAAAAACATACCGACGGACCTGCTGCGCAAGTTCGTCGTAACGCGCCTGCTCAGTGGCGGACAAGGTGACTGGTATGCGCACCACGCGGTAGGTTGCCAGCCAGCTCCCAGCTGCTTCCTGAACTTGCAACTGATAGCAGTTGGGCCCGATCAGTTTAGCCAACTCGGCTTGTCGGCCATCGCTGCGCAGTGGAGTAGCCGTGAGGCCGAGACGGTACGGGGCTGCCGACATTAAAGCCGCTTCGCGATAGAGATTTCCAGGTAGATGATGGCACTCGTCGAATACTATGAAGGCGAAACGATTGCCCAAGTTCGCCATATAGATCGCTGCGCTATCACATACGGAGCGCTGCGCTGTCATAGGTCGTGACCGACACGGCCCGCACGTCAAACGTAGTGTCGCCGATGATTCCAGCATCGTCGTCGAAATAGTCGCGTATTCGGCGATGCCATTGGTACATCTGATCGCGAATAGGAGCTATAACCAGCGTGGACATGGCCAGTTTTCGAGCGATGAATAAGCCGACAACCGTTTTGCCTGTGCCTGTGGGCATGACCACCACACCGCGCTGACCCGCCGCTGTAAATGCATCCACCGCCATCTGCTGCGGGGCCTTGAGCGGCGGCAAGTTATTGACGGACCAAGCCACCTACTGCCAACGGGGCACATCAGAGCTGACGCGACCAGCAACGCTCCCCAGCGATCGCTGAACCTCCGCCAGCCACAGCGCATCGGCGCGGTACTTTCCGACGCGAGCATCCAGCAGCCACGGAGCGCTTGGAAAAACACGCTCGACAGCGCGGGCACTGAATTCATTCGGAAGCAGTGTGCCTTGATCAAAGGTGAGGGTTGGCAATTCTCGGTTCATTGGTTGCTCGACATCCGTGCTGGCTTGGTCAAGCAGACCTCATAGTCTAGTTGGTCGCCAGTGTAACCCTGGAAGGGTCAGAACAACATCAGTCGTAGTGTGGCAATAGCCACTGGCTACTTGGGGCCATGCATGGTCGGAGATCCAGCGACCAGTAGATTCTTGCCTTTGAGCTAGCAGACGCCACGAGGAATACGACTCGGACACTTCCGTCGAACGTGGCCTTTCCGAGTCGCCCGACGATGAGTTTGTGGGTAAGTGCCTGGCGGAATTGAAAGCGACGATTGTTACGTTTGGTAAGCAAAATAGCCATCGACCATCTGTATGACCGCTCCAACTCTGGTCCACCTCAGACGAAGATATAGGCGGTTGTTTCCGCCAAGAGCATCAGGACATGGAACCTGTGGTACTGCACGCGAGTGCAAGGTTATCTGTAGTCATCCTTAAATTTCTTGCTCATGACCGGCATTTGGTCAGGGTTTTCACGCCAATGCCATTTCCAGGCGCGCTCTGTTTTCGCCTGCCGATCGACTTCAATCACACCTTCGTCGTTTTCGACCCAGCCTACCAATGCTGACCTGAAGACGTCTGCCGTGTAGTCAGTTAGGTTGCCCGTTTTAGACCGACAACCCACGTGCGCTATACCAATGCCAATCGCCAGAATCCAGGTGGAGATTCGAGAACCCGATGTCAGGTAGACGCGAGAAGTTGGAACAACAGCCATAGTTGGAACCAAAATGTGACTAGACATGCTGGTGTCACTTGAGCTCATCCATGTCAACTGGACTTAGCCGGCGACCGGTAGTTTCTTGCCTTTGAGTTGATAGACGTATCGCAGAACTTCAGCCACGGCGGCATATTGTTCGCTGGGGATCATGGCACCGATTTCGACATGTTTGAAGAGTGCTTGCGCCAGTGGCTTACGTTCGATGACCGGTACACCATGATCCAAGGCCATCTTACGAATGCGAGCGGCAACATGCCCGGCACCCTTGGCGACCACAATGGGAGCAGGCATGGTTTCGGCATCAAATTTGATGGCAATCGCCAGTTCGGTAGGGTTTGTGACCACGACATCGGCACCGGGTACCGCTGACTGCATGCGATTGATGACTAATTGACGCTGGACGGCGCGACGCCGAGCGATCAACTGGGGATCGCCGTTCATCATTTTGATTTCTTCGCGCATTTCCTCGTCGGTCATACGCAGATCTTGGGTGTGACGCCACCACTGAAAACCGTAATCAAACAGAGCCAGCAAGAACAGCAACATCGCCACACGCAAGCACAAATCCAGTAATGTGCCCCACACCAAGGTACCAATCTCGCCAACGGTTAGCGTGTGCGCTCCTTGAATCGTATCCCACTTACCCCATAGACCCACAGCGATCACACTGGCGACCATCAAGATCTTTGCAACCCCAAAGGAGACTCGAACCGCATTTGGCAGGTCAAATAGTCGCTTGATGCCTTTGAGCGGATTGATATGGTTCAAATTGAAGGCAATCTTTTCGGGCAAGAACACAATGCCACTTTGCCCCCAACTGGTCAGGACGATGACCAAACAGATACCAAATAGCAGTGGCCCCAATGAAGCCAGTGTCTGCAGTAGCGACTGGCCGATGAAACCGGCTGCCGAGCGTTGGCTGAAATCCCAATAGCGATCCTGAGTCAAACCTGCGCGAATGATTTCCGTTAACGAATGGGCGATGTTCGGTCCCCACCACCAAAGCAACGTCACCGCAACTAGCAGCAATAGCGAAGAGGCCAGGTCCTGGCTCCGCGCAAACTGTCCTTGCTCGCGCGCCTTCTGACGGCGGTACGGCGTGGCGTCATGTTTCTTTTCTCCAGCAGACTCAGCCACAAACTACCTTTCCCTACAACCGTTCACATCTAAGTTTTCTCGCATACCCGCCTGGGCATGGCCGCGCGTCTTCGGTACACGCGCAACCTGATTGGCACCTGCTTGAACGTGAACTTGGTTTACGCCTTCAGCGAACGGCGATGGCACGTTGGCAACTGTCAATCCAAGTGGCCAGTTCACTCTGAAACACCCAGCTCATGCTGCCCAATGACACGAATAGGACGATCATGAGGGCACTGATGTTGAGATTGAAACCGATCGACAAAATATTCAGTTGAGGCAATGTTCGTGCCAGCAAGCCTGTTACGATGTTCGATAGAAGCAGGGCGATGGCCAGTGGCGCGGCCGCGCGCAAGCCAACGACGAACGAATGACCAAGCATGATTTGCAATTCAGGTAGCCAGTGCTCCTGAAAACTCACTCCGCCTGCAGGATATTGTGCAAAACTTTCCATGGCGCACTGCATGAGCATCCGATGCCCACCCAACAACAGCAAGGTCGCGATCGCCAATAGACTCAGCAGATTCGACAGCACGGGAAGATCTTCTTGGGTACTGGGATCGATGGAAACGGCAATGTCCATACCGGAAAGATTCCCAATGGCGTGGCCGGCCACTTGCAGAGCCACGATAGCCAGCATGATGACACTGCCTAATAGTACGCCGAGCATCAGTTCACCGACCAGAGCAATCACCCAGTGTAGGATGTCGCCAGGCATGGGGGTTGCAGCTGCCGAGGCGATGGGCATCAGCAGGGCAGCCACAGATATCACCAGTAGCGCGCGCAATCGCATAGGCAACCCGCTGGAATTGACCGGTGGCGACAGCATCAGTACGGGGCCAATGCGTGCCAGAATCGACACGAAAACCCACAGCGGTTGACCAACTATTGCGACTAGTGATTCACCCAGCATCGCTTGGTTCTCTATGGACCTACAGACGTGTTACTTGTTCACGACGGCAGGAATATTGATGTACGCAGTGCGCGTGTAGTCAACCATTCGATCGGCGATCCACGGCAAGCAAAAAACAAGCGCCAGGATCATTGCCACAATCTTGGGAACAGCACTGAGCGTCTGATCTTGGATCTGTGTGACTGCTTGCAACAGGCTAATGACTAGGCCCACCACCATGCCGATGACCAACAGGGGGGCACCGATCAGCATGGCATTCATCACCGCGCTGCGAACGAGTTCTACGGCAATTCCTGGTTCCATCGTTGTATTTCCTTGTAGATTGTGTTGTCAACTGAGTGTGCGCGACTTTCCAGTGCCATGCACCGACCGTTGAGGGTGGACCTAGCCGTATGTCCCAAAGCTTTCCAGCAGCATGGCGACAATCAAGTGCCAACCGTCGATAAGTACGAACAGCAATAATTTGAATGGCAGCGAGATCATTGCCGGTGGCAGCATCATCATCCCCATCGAGATGGTGACGGACGCAACCACCAAGTCGATTAACAGAAATGGCAAGAAGATTTGAAAGCCCATCAAGAATGCTGTCTTGAGTTCGCTCAACATATAGGCGGGCAGCAATACTTGCAGTGGGACTTCTTCAAAGCTCTTGGGCGGCTGAGCGTTTGGATCGTTGTAGGCAAAGAACAGGTGAACGTCGTCGTGGTTTCCAGCCATATTGATTTGACGTCCCATGAACGTTCGAAGCGGGTTGACTCCAGCCTCCCATGCCTGCTCAAGCGTCATGGTGGAATCCTCGGCGGTGTAAGGCACGATGGCATCCCGATACACCTGATTCCAAACTGGTGCCATAATAAAAATCGTCATGAATATCGCGATAGAAGTGATAATCTGGCTGGGCGGCAACTGGCCGGTACCCAAGGCCTGCTTGAGCAGCCCCAACACCACAATGATCCTCACATAACAGGTCGTCATCAGCAGGATGGCCGGTGCCAGGCTCAGTACCGTAAGCAGCAAGACGATTTGTAGGCTGCTGGACAAGCCTTCGCGACTGGTCCATTTTTCAGGACCGGCCAGAAAGAAGCTTTCGCCGGCGGTCGTCGGCTCCGCACCGGCTCGTTTGAAGGTTTCAGATACTTGATCGAGCAGTCGTCCGGCTTCAGACTGCGTGCTGAGCGTCTGGTCGCTCTGAGCGAGTTGTGGCCTAAGTTGCTCCTGTGCATAGGCTGATGGGGCAACTACTGTCGATTGGCTTAAGAGCCAAGCTAGGCACAGACTGCCGCAAGTAGCCCAAGTACGCACAGTCATCCGGCCGGTCATACTCGGGCTCCTTGAGTCAGTATCTCGCGGAACGATTGAGCCATGCTGTCGGCCTGTTGGCTTTCACATAATCCAGCAATACGGTCGACTTCGAGTGGATCGGTGATTTCACTGATTGTCCGTGCATCGCCTTGAACTAGGCTGACCAAAACCAACTTGGGACCGAAACGCAGCAGCACCATTTGTTGTCGAGGAGCTACCGGTGCGCGCCCCAGAACTTGTACAACATGTTTGGGCAAGCCACGCCCCAGAGTGTTTCCGAATGACTTGCGATACAGCCAAGCACAGCCCAGGAAAAACCCGATCACCACCGCCAGGCTGGAACCGGCTGAAACCAACATTTTCACAGTGCTACTTCCGCTGGTGGATTGGACGGGAGCCGCTTGCGCGCTGCGTGGTTGTAATGGCGTGTATAGACCTTGCTTATTGGTCGTTGACGGACCAGTAGACGCTTCGTAATTGGCTGTAACCGCGTGACCACTGCCGGCCGGATCGTTGAACCCAGCCCGTTGATTGACGACAGCCGACGAGTTGGCGGTCAAGCGTTGATCGGAAGAGGCTGGTTGACTGGCAGAAGCGGTAATCACTCGTTGCGGTCGCTGAGTAGTTACTACTGGCGAGTTCTGAGCTTGAGTACTTCTGAAGTCGTGAGAGGATTGCGAATCGTGGCGGCCGCGCATCCAAGTGGTTTCTGGATCACTGGTTCCACGGAGTTCGTCAGCGGCTGCCAGAGAGCGTTGTCGGCTTTGGAAGTTTCCGTTGTAGTCGGGCAGCGATGGCAGAGGCTGCTGACTGGATGGTTGTTCAGCGGGAGCTGGAACGGCTAGAGAGGTCGCGAGAGCCAGCCCCATTAAGCCACAAAACCAAAGTGATCTTACGCGGCGATTCAGCCAGGCAACTCCCTCAGAGAACATCAGCGACATCCTTGTCGTTTGCCGCACGGGCCGGCCCGCGCGATTAAGTCGGACCGAACAGGTCGGAGCCCACCAACTCAGCTACGCGGACGCAAAAGTTATCGTTCAGCACCATGATCTCGCCACGCGCTACCAGGCGACCGTTAGCATAAAGGTCGACGGGGTCGCCGGCTAATTTATCAAGCGTGACCACCGAGCCGCGACGCAGCTTAAGGACATCCTCCAGCAGCATCTGGGTGCGCCCCAACTCAATCTTCAAATCCAAATCAACATCACGCAATAGCTCGATCGAGCACTTTTCAGGCGGGCCTTCGTGGCCTACTAAATCCTCTAAGTGAAAAGGCGTCGGGGGTGGCGCGCCTGCTTCGTCCAAGGAATCTAGGGCTTGTTGAGCATCCCGCAGCGCTTGTGAAGCTTGGTTAATCACCTGCTGACTGCCCGGCGCACCCGCAGCTTTGGCGCTGCCAACTCCATCGGCTTGAACCGAGTCTTCTTGATTAGTTGCCATGCTGGGGAGCCTCCAAGCGCCAGAAACGCGACAACTGTCTACCTAGACCAGCTATTCTTCTATCAAATCGTAGTTGTTGAACACTACGCCCAATAGAATTGGCGTTTCGAATACCTCGTTACTTGTCGCAAGTATGCGGCGTTGAATCAAGCCCAACTGTGATTCCTTGAGTTCCTCCAAGGTCGCATTGCGCAATTCCATCATCAGCTTGTGTCGGAAACGGCCTTCGCGTTCGGCAAACAACGCTGCCAGCTTTGCCCGCTCCTCGCCTTTGACGGTCCCGCGCAAATCAAATTCCACTCGATAATTGCTATCACTACCGATTGGTGTAACAGGAATACCGAACTGACCTAAATTGAATTCCTGAATAGCTTTGTTTTTGTCAATGACTTCCTCGTCTTTTGCCTTGAGCCTGGCCTCCAGCTTTTCCACTAGCCGACTTTCGGCCAGAGCGGCCACATCGTCGGCGCTCGGTACCATCAAGAAAAAGATCAACGTTTCGGCGATGACGATCAATGAAATGAAGCCACCCACGAGAAACTTGGGCATCATTGATGGCTTGGTCGTGGTTTCTTTGGTTGCTCGTGCGTCGGTTGACATGGCTAGTAGTCCAGTCCAATGAATGCTGTCATTTGCGAGACAATTTGGCAGCAGCTGGTTGGTTGAATTCTGAAATAAGTGATAGGTGGCGTGTTAGTCCGTTAGATTTGCAATAGCGGTAATTTGTCGGGACGCAGACTTCCTGGAAAGTTGCCTAGGCTGTCTGTGTGAACAAGTCTACGGATTCAACACTTTCTGGTGGCGTTCTTCTTCAGTTCCAGACAATTGATTCACCGTTTCCTCTAACATAAACACTTCGACTCGCGGATTCAGTCGCATGCGTTCTGAGTCACCGGAGGCGTACATCGGCTCCCAAGCGCCGGCTGACGACAAACGAATGCGTTCCGGTGGAATCTGGTGTTTTTCAATTAGGTATTGCATCACTGCCCGTCCTCGTCGGTACGATATGTCCATAGCGCTAGCCTGAGTTGTCTGCGACGCGGCCAGTTGCGGCGCAGCGTGTCCACGTATTTCGATTTTTTGGGGTTTACCAATCAGTTCAGCAACTTGCCGATCTAGAGCAGCACGGTTTTCATCATCCAATTCGTAGCCATCGTTGCCGAAAAACAAAACCGTTCCAATGCCCGTGCTACTGCCAGGCCGAACGATCCGCACCAAGGGTTCTTCGCCATCGGGAGCCCGTGTGGGTACACCACCTTTGTGTGTGTCTTTTCTCTTGGCACGGCCCATAGTGGACATGACTCGCAACTCGCTCTCGCGCGGTTTGTGCTTCCCTGGTGACAGACTGTCGATCACCTTCACATGACCGAATTGCGCGCGAATGGATTCCACGATCGCTTGATACTGGTCTTCTTTTTTGATTTCGCTCATCGAAACCAGCATAATGAAGAACGTCAGTAGCAGGCTCATCATGTCCCCGAAGGTTACAACCCATTCGGGAATCCCGGCAGGTGGATCTTCTTCAATCATCCGCTACTCCTTGACGGGGCGTTTCTTGGGATGAACGAAGGTCAATAATCGCTGCTCGATGGCCCGTGGACTTTCGCCCGACTGAATGGCCAATACGCCGCGAATTACCAGTTCGACTGCACACAATTCTTTCTTGCTCAGCAACCCCAGCTTCTCAGCAAATGGTTGGAACACTACGTTGGCGGCGATGGCACCGTACAGCGTTGTGATCAAGGCTACGGCCATACCGGCACCAATACTGGATGGATCTGACATGTCGGACAACATCATAATCAGCCCCAAGAGGGTACCGATCATCCCGTAGGCCGGAGCAAAGCGAGCCAACTGGTCGAAAATTGAGCGTCCCTCTTTGTGCCGCCGAGCCAGTGCCTCCATTTCGGTCCGCATGACCGATTCAATTGTTGCCGCGTCATTGCCGTCGACCGCCATCTGCAGTCCGGAGCGGATTACGGGACTTGATACGTCTGCCAACTTACTTTCCAGCGCCAACAAGCCGTCGCGGCGCGCGGTCTCGGCCAGTTCTACAAGTTGCTTGATTAAGCCCAGCAGATCGTCTTCTTTGTTAAGAAACGATTTGATGAACACCATGGGCAGAGCCAACATGCTCTTCAACGGAAAGGCCATCATGGCCGCCGCTCCCGCACCGCCGACCACGACCAACACCGACGGTATGTCGATAAACGCGGAAAATGGGGCGTTACCCATGAGGATAGAGCCAACAATCAGCGCCCAGGCAAGTAGGAATCCGATGAGTGATGTAATGTCCATGCCAGTTACTCTTGATCGATCGTGCTAGCTGTCGGCCCTAAAGTTGTATGCCCTAAAAAGGACGGGAACATGCCTTTGCGTTGTTGATAGTCAAGTGACAGCTCAACCACTCGATCCATGGCTTCCGTAACGACAATCCGCTCGCCGGAAACCAAGGTTACGTAGGTGTCTGGGAGTTGTTCGACGTAGCGAATCAGATCGGCGTTCAGCACAAATGGCTGTCCATCCAGTCGCGTCAGCTTGATCATCCCGTTCCTCTGGTGACGATGCTGGCGGAACTCGGCCAGTTCGGTTACCGCACCGGGTAACCAGGGTTCGAAGCAAGCCTGACAGTTCCGTAAATTCACCATCGAAGCTTAGGTTACAGCTCAGATTTCTTGAACAATTCACCTTTGCCCACAGCATTTGACTTGCTTCCACTGCCAGCACATTCTGCGCAACCGTCTCGACCGTTGCGTTTCCCTGCTACCGGCAAGCGGTTGGTGGAGCACTTGAACAGGTCCATCGCCTGAGTACCGATCCTGAATCGCGCTCGCATGGCGCGGCATGACCAATCGGGCACTGTCGGCCTGATAGTCTGTAGCGATTATCGCGAATGCCCGGTTGATATCATTAATACTTGTCGAAGGGCTAGCAACGGTCGTTCGATTCTTGTCGATTCACAGGCCGATACTGCTGGTAGCGACTGTCCTCTGTGAAGTCGTCGTCACCAGATACTCTCGCGGCGTGTGCTGAGCAAGAAAAATGCGCATTCATCAACTTCGATCGATGTCCGTTTGGATGTTTACAGCCTGGATCGTAACCACGGGCTGCCATCCCAAAAAACCCTTCCGGTTTCGCGATACATGGGATAGCACTCCAAGTTACGTCAAGACTGTGGCTACGGAAATTGAGTACCCGAAGGTTCAGTCCTATTTGAATGCCAATACAACGCAAATTCCTGAGCCGCTACGATTGGAGAATCCGGCTGAACTGCCGAACCGCGAATTGTTGCTGCCCGAAGCCATAAACCTGGCACTCAGCAATGGCGACATCCTCCGATCACTCAACGCCAGCGTCGTCCAAATCAACCCGCTGGGTGTGATCACTAAATTCAATCCAGCACTTGCCGAAGCTGACCCCAGAATCGGCGTCGAAGCGGCGCTGTCCGCCTTTGATGCACGCGTGGCGGGACGGTTTTTCTGGCAGGCTGACAATCGCCCGGTGAATATCGACATATCCGACCCCATCATCGGGCTCTTCCAAGTCGCCAATTTTCGAGGCGACCTGGCAAATTTTAACTACGAGATAACCAAATTCACCGCTACCGGAGCCCGATTTGCCGCGCGGCACGTGGTGGGTTATGACTACAACAATACTCCGAACCGCTTATACGACGGTGCCTTTAACGGCTGGTTCGAAGCCGAGTGGCGTCAACCACTGTTGCGGGGGGCGGGCGTGCAGTACAACCGCATCGCCGGACCAGGATCGCCCAATGGGGTCTATAACGGCGTATTAATTGCGCGAATCAATGCCGATATTACGCTGGCTGATTTCGAGGACGGGATCATCAATTACGTTAACGAAGTCGAGTCGCTCTACTGGGAGCTGTATTTTGCGTACCATAATTTGGAAGCATTGGTCGCAGGTCGTAATAGCGCTCTCTTGACATGGCAGCGAGTCAAAGAGCTTGAACGCGTCGGAGCTCGCGGTGGCGACGCCGCCTCCGAAGCTCAGGCTCGATCGCAATACTATGGTTTTGACGTCCAGGTCCGCGAGGCGTTGACCGGCCCGCGCGGTTTGTACGCCATCGAGCAGAATCTGCGGTACCTGCTCGGCTTGTCGGCAACCGATGGCACACTGCTCAAGCCGGTCAGCCAGCCGATGGAAGGCTCGGTTGTCTACGATTGGCAAACATCGCTGCGCGATGCGCTCACCTGCCGCGTCGAAGTCCGTCGCCAAAAATGGGGCATTAAACGTCGCGAACTGGAACTGCTGGCAGCGCGTCTCAACCGCCGTCCGACGCTCGACTTGGTCAGCCAGTATCGTTGGCGCGGATTCGGCGACAATTTGATCGACGGCTACGCAGCCGAGTCCTCCAACAGTCTGTATCAGGACATCTTCTCAGGCAAATACCAAGAGTGGTTCGCCGGAATCGAGTGGGGTTATCCCGTCGGAATGCGTCAGGCGGGCGCTGCCGTGACCCATGCACGGTTGAGCCTGGCGCGTGAACAAGCGATTCTTGAAGAATCGGAATTACGAATTTCGCACGACCTGAGTACCGCATCGCGGTCGATTGCCCGTGCCTACAATTTAATGGAGGCCAATTTCAACCGGCAACAATCCGACCGCGATCAAGTTGCAGCCTTACAAGCTCGTTACGAAGGCGGCTTGGACAATATCAACTTTCTGTTGCAGGCACAGCAACAGTTGGTGGCGAGTCAGTCCGCCTTCTTCCGTTCGTTGGTCGATTATCAATTGGCGCTACGTGACTTTCACCGTGAGAAGGGATCGTTGTTGCTCTACAACCAAGTCAATCTCAGTGAAGGGCCGTGGGCTAGCGAGGCCTACGAAGATGCTCAACAGCGCGGGCGCTTTTTCGCTCCACGTACCCGACCCAACGTAACCGTCCCCAGGCCGGTCAGTGGCGGTAGCTTTGATCCTACCAGCGTCGGAACTGGCTGGTCCTCCGAAGTTACTTCAAACCCGGAAACAGTCGTTGAAGCTTCTCCAGGGTAGGCTGCGTGGCGTACTGGCTAATTTCATAGGCTTCGATTTTGACTTCTTGCGCCAGCGGCAATCCGTGAGCTACCAATTCCTGAGCGAAGAATTCTCGTCGCTTGCGAAACAGCGCCGACAAATACTCTGCCAGCCATTGACGGCGCTGCTGGCTGCCTGATGGAACTTCGATCTGATCGTGATAGGGCAACCATTCGAACACTTGCGATGCATGGCATGCGGCCATGTCGACCAGTGTGTTGAATTCATCGGAGATTTCTAAGATTACGTCGGCTCGCAACTTACACGGCCTAGTAAAGGTGTCGGTCATGTAGGCTACGACTGGGTCGCTGCGCAGCGCTGGCTTGTCGGCGCACACCAGCGGTACTGTAACCAGGTAGCTGGCGTCCTGGACCGCCAGACCCACTGCACGATGATCCGGATGATAATCATACGGTCGATGCGTGATGACCAGGTCGGGGCGGAAATCACGGATTTCGCCAATAATCGCCTGACGCACTTCCAGGCTGGCAGTTAATCGCGCATCGGGAAAGCTCCACACCGCCGACAGTGCGCCAACCCGCTCGGCCGCAGCCAGCGCCTCGGCCCGACGTACGTCTATAAGTTGCTCTGAGGTTAGTCGATGATGACCACTGCGGCCGTCGGTTACAGACACTATTTTGACGGGAGAACCTAAGCGACAATAGCGTGCTATTAGCCCACCGCACAGAATTTCTGCGTCGTCGGGATGCGCTCCAATCACCAACAAGCGAGCTGACATGCGTTGCACCGGGAATGAAAGATCGGAATAGCGAACCGCCCTGGACTTCAATTCTCAACGGCCGCCAAATCGCTGGGAGTTCGCGTGTCCAAGCGGTAGAACAAGGCGAAAGGCAGGACCAGCGCTCCCATCATCCAGAACACGCTGGAAATCGGGCACTGAACTGTACCGGCCAGCCATTCAAACAACTGATACAGAGGGCCGGCCAGGAGAATGCCTACGAAATTGGCCTGATTCATGGTAGCGATCAAGCGGCCCTTTAAGCGCATGGGCGGTCGCGATTGCAGGAAGACCATGACGGGAATCGAAAAGATCGCCGCAAACACGCCTACGCTAATCAGGCCAATCAAACTACCCCAGTAGCCAAGCACGTGGTGCTGTCCGCTCCACATGCCAAGCAGAGCCAGCGAGACGAAGATTCCACCTAGGCCGATATTGACTGCTGAATTGCCCAGGCGCGAGCGGCAAATAGAACTGGCCAGCGGCGAGCCGAACATGATGCCCAGACCAACTCCGGCCACCAAGATACTCGTCTTGAATTCACCCACGGCCAACTGTTCCATCCCCAGGCGATTGACGGTGGGGACTGCCAGGCCGGATACCAGCCAGAAGACACTGGAGACCATAATAGCTGCCAGCAGTGTGCGATCCTGACGAAACAGCGCCAACATATCACGGCTGACTCCCCAGCAATCTAAACTCAAGCGCAGCTGAGGATTAGCTGGCGGCGTCAGGCGAATCATCCGCGCCGTCAGGGTTCCCACGATCGCGATCAGGATGCAAATCGCTAGACCACTGACCAATTGCTCAGCCGAATGGCCTCCCATCATCTGCTTGAGCAGTCCAGCGGCAACGGTGCCCAGGATGATGGCCAGAAACGTGCTCATCAGCATTAGCGCGTTGGCTCTGGCCAAATCGTGATGAGCAAACAACTCAGGCAGTATTCCGTATTTTCCAGGGCCAAAAAATGAGCTTTGGGTAGCCATCAGAAACAGCACAATCCAGGTGCCGGTTTGACCAAATAAGCCGTACATTTGGAAGGCTAACAGCCCCAGCCCCATAATGGCGATCTCAGCGTACTTGCACCAAACGATAATTGGAGTCTTGCTGTAACGATCGGACAGATACCCCGCGAATCCACTGAAGAGCACAAACGGGAGCGCAAAGATTGCAGCTGCCCAACCTTGCACGTCGGCCTGCTCAGTCACTTGACCGACGGTTACGTCAGCAGTCGCAGCGTCGGCGGCCAAGGCCACAGGCAGAGCCAGCAGCAGCATCAACTGCTTGTAGAGATTGTCATTGAAGGCTCCCAGAAACTGAGTGGATATAATTCCCCAAAAGGAGCGATCCGAGAATAACGGTGGTCGATGTTGTGCGTTCTTCACCTGAGCATCCCTCAACATTGTGTTATCCTGAACCTACACCCACCAACTAATCGCCAGGAATTCGTAGTCCGCTAATGACCAAGCATTTCAAGCCGGCATTGTGCCCGTTTCCGCAGATTGCCGATAGACCGATTTGTGCAGCAGCCTGTTTGAATGTCGATGGTTTCGAACCTCGGCCATGCCACGTCCTGTTCAGCTGATTGACGATCGCCACAATGTTCACAACCCGCTGTTCACCGAGCGCGGGACCGCACGAAACACTATCTGGAATCAACATGAATCAGCCGCCTAGCCAACCAACATCCTGGCCTCACCCCTTGCGCGCCGTCGCTTTCGATATGGATGGCTTGCTGGTCAATACCGAACAACTCTATACACAGGTGGGCCACGTCTTGCTGGAACGCCGCGGCAGACGCTTCACTTCGCAGCTCAAGGATGCCATGACTGGTCTACCGAGTCCGCAAGCCTTTGAATTAATGATCCAGTGGGAGAGCCTCTCAGATACCGTGGAGACTTTGGAGGCTGAGTCGGATGCCCTGTTTGCCGAGATATTGCCACAGCAACTTGCGTTGCTGGAGGGAGTTCATCAACTGTTGGACCATGTGGACCGGGCTGGCTGGCCGCGATGCGTTGCAACCAGTAGCTCGCCGGGATTCGCAGATAGCGTCCTCCGGCTGGTTTCGATTCGCGAACGTTTTGACTTTGTCATTACCGCTCATGATGTGCCGCGCGGCAAGCCGCATCCGGACATTTATCATGCGGCAGCACAGCGTATGGGCGTGCCTACTGAGCAGATGATGGTCTTGGAAGACAGTCACCACGGCTGCAAGGCTGGGGTCACCGCCGGCGCGTGCACCATCGCCGTGCCGGGAGAACACTCTTGCGGACACGATTTCAGCGGCGCACATTGGCGCGCTCCATCGCTGCTCGATCCAACAATCGTCTGGCTACTGGCTGGCAACTTGGGCCCCAAGCCCTAAAACAGCCAGGGGCAAGTCAACATGCATTGACTTGCCCCTGTCAGAAATTCCGGTGCTCGACTGCGACGGACCTGTCCCGCCACCAAGGTCGCCCAGCCGAAAATCGTTTAGACCATTTCCTTGAGCTTCTTCAGCGGTCGTACGCGAACCACTACTGACGCTGGCTTGGGAGCCGCCCAAATCATCTCACCAGTAGCTGGATTGCGAACTTGTCGCTTGGGCAGTGCTGGCTTGTCTACGGCAACGATCTTGCACAGATTGGGAATCTGGAATACTCGCGGCCCCTTCTTGCCAATCTGCTGAGCAATTTCCTGAGTCAATGCATCGAAGAACTCAGCAACTTGCTTCTTTGTCATTCCGGTGCGTTCGGCCAAGCTATTGAAGACCTCTGTCTTCGTAGCTGGCTTCTTCTTGGCTGAGGCTTTCGCCATACGTTCAATCCCTTTCAAGTAAGTGGAAGTCCAGTGGGGAAGTAAATGGATACTGTGCACAGATTAAAGGCCGCGACGACCAAATTTCAACGGGGCAAATAGCGAAAACAGCTAAAAAGGTACGTTTTTCCAGGGTTTTTCTGGTTTCCTGAGCTTTCCGACCGGTTTTCATCGTCAATTTGCCGACTTGACATCCAATTTTCACGCACTCCGAAGAATGCAAAAGCTAGCCCCCGGGTGCCGTGTTACAATGCCCGGGTTCGATTCAAGCTACTTGTGTCCAACGCCATTTAATCGTGAACTTTCAGGGCTGGTACTATGAAACGCACGGTACGACGCATCGCATACGGATTAATAGGACTAGTCGCGTTACTGACAGCGTGGATTGTCAAGACTGCGTATGACGCTGGAGAATTCAAAAGCCTTCAGCCGCACTTTGCCGGCCAGAAACGAACAATTACCGATGTTGTGGGGGGTGAGGATATCACTATCGACCACGCTCGGCAGATCGCCTACATCAGCGCCGACGATCGACAGACTCGCGCCCGCCAACCCGACCAAGCTGTCGGAGGCATCTATCGGCTGGATATCAGCGATGTTCATGCTCAACCAGTGTTGCTGAAGCGACAGCCGAACGAGCCTATCGCTCCCCACGGCATTTCGCTGTATCAATCGCCCTCTGGAGACAGCCATTTATTTGTTGTCGACCATCAACTGCCCGAACATCGCATCCTGCACTACGTCGTCGAGCCCAACGCTGGACTGCGATTGGTCAACACCTTTCAGGACGCGACCTGGATGATTAGCCCGAACGATGTAGTGGCTATTGACGAGCAGCGATTTTATTTCACCAACGATCATGGTTCGGCGACTGGTTGGGGCAAGTTTTTTGAAGAATATCTGCAGCTTAGTCGTGGCAGTGTCGTGTACTACGATGGCAAGGGCTACTCGAAGGTGGCAACGCAAATCGCATATGCTAACGGAATCAACACCTCTGCCGACGCCAGTTACGTGTATGTCGCATCGCCGATTGGTAAACAGCTGATAGTCTATCGCCGCGATCAGGCTAGCGGGAAGTTAGAGAAACTGCGAACTGTGCTGCTCGGCACAGGAGTTGACAACATCGAACGCGATACAGATGGCAACTTGTGGGTGGGCTGTCACCCCAAGCTGCTGAGCTTTGTCCGCCACGCGAGAGATACCCGCCGACTGGCTCCGTCGCAAGTACTCAAGCTAACTCGCAAAGGCGAACATGACTTTAGTGTTGCGGAAGTATTTCTTGACGATGGATCCCAACTGTCCGCTTCCAGCGTGGCTGCCGTTTCAGGATCGGTTATGCTGATTGGACCGGTGCTGGATAAGAAACTCTTGCGGTGCAGTTTGCCGGCCGAATTCGCTGACGGCGCTAGGGCACAGCAGGCAAGTGACCCATGAAGCCCACCAGCTAATCTGCCAGTCGCCGGCCAATGATCGCGCGAGTGCGAGATCCGAGCCGAGTTACCAACAGTGTTACGCTTTGACCGGCTGGCTGTTGAAGCTTCTGCTGTTCTCGACTGGCATCTAACTTGAGCAATCGCGACTTGACTTCCACAGGGCCGATGTGATGCTCACGCAACCAACTGCGAAGCTTGCGCTGGTCCCAAGCGATTGTGTCCAGAACTTCAAACCCTTGGGCCCAGGGAGTGGAAAATCTCATGTCGCCGGTATAGTAGCCTTGCTCAGATGTGATCGCGGTCAGCCCGTGTTGAGCTGCCCACGCGGCCTGTAGTCCGGCTGCATGCAGGCTGGGATGCAAATCGTAGACCATCGCTCCAATCTGTTCGGTTACCGGCACACGGGCTGTATCTTCGCGCCCCCAAAAGACAACCGTAACGTAACTTTCGCGGTCAGCCGATGCGGGCACAACAATAGCAGCCGCGCGGCGCTGATCCGGCGATTCTACTAAATGATTCGTGGAAGCGGTGCTCAACTGCTGAGTTACATTGGCCTCTGCTGCGCCGCTGGCCAGCGCGTGAGATGCCCGTTCTTCACCGGCCTCAATAGGCTTCGCGTTGGTCCACTCCGCCAGACGTGCGCGCTCGCGCAATTTACCAAAGAGCAACCACTGTTGACGGCATTCGCGATGGTTGCCCACCCAAACTCGCGTGCTCGAATTATCCACGACTTCTTCAAGCTGCCCGGTCAACTGCGTCGCAGGCGCGATCTTGACTAGGCTACCTTGGGTTTGTTGGATCAGAGGCAGCAAATCGACGAGTGACGGAGAAAACATGTCAGCCCGTAGCGTCTTGTTGCCGGTCGGTCGCCGATCGGGATCAACATGCAACCACTGTGCGCCCCGGAGTGACTCCACACTTAGCCTCTCGGCTATGGCGGTCACCGTTCGCCCCTGCGCCCCTGCGTTATTGGCCGTCAGGGCCGCCAAGAACACATCACTATCGACAGCCATGACCGGTCCACGACTGGCCAAGGCCATCGCATCTGCGCCCGCACCACAACATCCGTCGAGAATCATTTCCTCTGGCGGAAACAAATCGGCCTTGCACAATGCAGACCACCAATCGCTGGCCTGCGCCAAGCTGCGGTCGGTCCACAGCCATTTGTCGGGATGCGGAAACCGATGGCGACTTCGCCAGCGTAGTTCCGCCTGCCGAGTCAACACAGCTCGCTGTGCAGTACTCAATCGGCTGCGTGTAATCAGCTCCGGCTCCGCAAGATACGCACGCCCATGCGCTAACAACCAGCACTGCAAATCATCTAGCGTGACTTGTAAATTCAAACCGACTTTTCCTACGCTGGCCAGGCGAGCTGACCTGTTCAGTTGTAACGAATGTGCCTGCCATTCGGTTGGCAAGTCACAGAGTGATTGTAGCGGTCCGGAAGCTGACGCAAAGTCGAGGCGAGATAGTATTGAGCAACTGCCGATAAGTGATTGATGAACGATTGCTGGGTTTTGTCAGTCAAGCAGGTACCGCACGTCATTTGTCTTCGAGCTCTGTATGTCTGAAACATTGTTGCGCAAGCCGCTGACTGGACTGCTGCTATTAGCAAGCGCTGCCGGAGGTCCCTATTTGTGGTACGAAACCGAGGTGGGCAAGCATAGTCGTCAAGCTTGGCAGTCGGTGGCGGGGACGATGGGCGTCTCGGATGCTCAAGACAGAGATTACAGTGCGGTCGGCTATGGAACCGGCCCTGCCGGATCAACCGGTTCTCTCGGCTTACCGGGTGCAGGTGGCCTTCAGTCGGCAGCCAATCGTCTGACTGTTGATCCGTTTCAGCCTAATCCCCACGTGATGGAGCAATTGCCCATTGCCACCCTGGCAGAAGTATTGCGATTTGACGTGACTCCAGACTGGGTCATGGGAAGATTTCCACGCGTTTCCACGGTGCTATCCGAAGCCCAACTAGACGGCCTGCGCGTGCCGCTGATCACGGGTACGACTCCAAGCGATTTAGCCGGCACGTTGACTTACTATTTTGACCGTTACAAGCAGCTCAAACGATTGACCGTTCATGCTGCCGTGGGCGATCCAACGCGTTTCGTTGCCGAGCTGCAACAAGCCTATCAAATGTCTCAAGAACCGTCGCTGGGTGGCAACTTATACGTCATCAAATGGAATGGCGCGCCGACGAGTCTACTGCACATCGCACCTGCAACCGTAGTCTATGCCGATGCGCATTATGCGCGCTTCAATCTCTTTTTAGAACTCAACCAAGCCGGTCTGGAATATGGCCTCAGCCCCGAGGCCCGCCAGTTGGTCGAAGTCGGCCGTCAAACAAACCGCTGGTAAGGCAAACTGTGCGGCTGAGTATCAGCGTCTAATTCAACCTAAGTACCCCAGCGCTGATCGCCGGCGCTTTGATTGCGTTTGCGGCTGTAGTACACGTGTGCGGCGGCCCATGTCAACACGACGAGCGTCACCACGACAGCGATGATTTGAGCCACATGAATCGGCTCGCTCAAATAGTGCCGCAGTGAATTGCCATCACCGTTAGCAGCCGAACCGTGTCCTTCGTGAGCCAGCGCATGTGGTGCGCTGAGAAACAAAATCGCGACGGTCGCCGTTAGCAACAGCAGGGACTTAGATGACATGGGAGGCGTTCCAAGGTTGGAGTAATGCGACAGCACTTGCTGGAAGCACTCAGGTTGAAATCCTAGCTTGAACCTGCCTGATCGACAAGGACCAGCCTCAACACGTTGAACGCTTCAAAGGCCCAATCCGCCAAGCCGAATTCTGACCTGCTGTCGTTCGGCAGATTCGCGCCCCATTCAACGGCAGATTCGACGCTCCCTTTGACTTTCAAGCGTCCGGCGCTCAGATTTGCTGAATCTGTTGGACGATCGAGAGTAGTTGCTGGGCGCGGATCAAGCCGCCCACGGCTTGTACATAGTCGATGGTGGCTTCGATTTCGGACAGCGAAATGCGAGTTTCTTCGGCCGGCACAACGGCCCCGTCAGGCAATGTAGCGGCTACGACTGCGGTTCGCGACCGGCGGCGAATGGTTTTGCGTTTGAGTTGAGCCTTGGCGTTGGAGACATCGGCAGCGGTCACACCAAACTCAGATAATGCGTTAACCACATCGCGATTGCGGTCGTCCGGATGTCCGCGCAGGTACTCTTGAATGCGTTTAGATTTGCTCAGTTGCTCGCGGCTCATCGACTTCGACTCACTTGAGTGGCATGGATGGAATGGCACGCTATTGAGGCTAATCAACAGGACCGGGTTTGCAATAGGTTGCCAGCCAATCGAAAAATACTCGTCCCCATAACACGCTATTCTGAGGCTTGATGACCCAGTGTCCTTCTTCTGGAAAATACAAAAAGCGACTGGGCACGCCCTGCACCTGTGCGGCGGTGAAGGCTTCAATACCCTGCGTGACGGGAACCCGAAAGTCCTTTTCCCCATGGATAACCAGTAGCGGTGTCTTCCAGTTTCCAACGTACCGATGAGGCGAAAATCGACTGTAGCGGTCCTGTACGGTTGGACTAAGCCAGTAGGGACCGCCCATATCCCAATTCACAAAAAACAATTCTTCAGTCGCTCCATACATCGACTCCAGATTGAAGACTCCGCAATGCGAAACCATCGCGCAAAATCGGTCGCCGGAATTACCCATCAGCCAATATGCCGTATAGCCGCCAAAGCTCGCGCCAATGGCCGCCACGCGCTGTGCGTCGATAGAGGGCTGAGCGATCATGCCGTCAGTAGCCGACAAGATATCCTGCATAGCTTGCCCACCCCAATCGCCACTGATTTGATCGTTCCAGCGCCTGCCAAAACCAGGTAGTCCACGGCGATTGACGGCCAACACAACGTAGCCTTTTGCGGCCATCAAATGAAAATTCCAGCGATATGAAAACCATTGCCCGATCTGGCTCTGCGGTCCACCCTGACAATAGGTCAGCATCGGCCAACGACCAGCCGTAGTTGGATCAAAGTCTGGTGGCACCACCACCCAGCACTGAATCGACTGTCCATCGGTCGCTCGAAAGTGCTGCTGTTGTACCGTAGGTAATTCCAAGCCAGCAAACACTTCTCCGTTAACGTCAGTGATCGTCCACAGTTGTCCGTCCTGGGTGTTCAGCAGTGCCAACTCGACTGGCCGCAACATGTTTTGTTGTTTCAGCAGCAGCCAAGGACTGTCAGGTACTGTGGCCACGACCGAAAAATCAAACCAACCTTGCGAAAGCTGTTTTAGGCCCTGACCATCAGCCCCCAAACGATAAATCTGTTTGGTGCCTTGCTGCTCGCTTGAAAAATACACCCAGCTTGCATCGTCAGCCCAAACGGTTTCGTGAGCATCTTGATCCAGACCCTGGGTCAGCTCGCGCTGCTGGCCACTGGATAACTCGATCAAAAAAATGCGATTGCGGTCGGCTTCAAAGCCACCGCGCTGCATCGAGTGAAAAATCAGATAGCGTCCGTCTGCCGAATACCTGGGCTGCATGTCATAGCCGGGCATGTCGGGCGTGACCAATCGCAATTCACCGCCGCCGGCAGGCACCAGATAGATGCCGCTGTCGGTACTCTCCGCCGGGTTGTCAACCAACTTCAGCGTCAATGCCAGTTGCTGGCCGTCGGGCGAAAAGGCAAACTGATCTGCACCGCCGTGCGGCGGCAGAGGACAATGATTTCGCATATTGGGCATTAGGTCTATAGCCTCGCCAGCCGTACCGTCCTCTGACAGACGGGCCACATGCACATGCGAATAGGTGTAGTCGTGCCACGCGTTCCAGTGGCGATACATCAACGAGTCGATAATCCGGGCATCGGCTTTGGGCAGATCTGGATAAAGTTCGTTGACGGTAGCATCAAGCTTGATGTTCACCGAGAAAGCAATGTGATCTCCCTTGGGCGAGGCCTTCAAATTCGCGATCCCCTGCTGAACATGCGTAATCTGCCGGGCGGTGTCAGGCGCAGCCGGGTCCAGCATCCATGCTTGCGGCTTGGAATTCTCGTCTGCACCTGGAGCAATATAGAGTAGTCGAGCCCCTTCGGGTCGCGCGATCCAACTCAAGGAGCCCAAGCCTTTTACGCCCTCGAGCAATACTTGCGGCCGGCTGGATGCTAACGAGGTTCCCAATCCTTTTGAGGTGACACCACTGGGCTGCGTGACCAAGCTCTGGAGATATAAGGTCACGGTTGAAGAATCATCTGCCAGATTATAGTAGGTCACTAAATATGCAACTTGGCTGCCATCGGGCGAGACCGCAGCGTCGCCAATGCGTCCTAAGTCGAACAGCTTTTCACCCGTCATCCGCCCGGTGGACTGCGCCTGGGCAACCAGGACCGAAGTTGCGGCGCAAGACAGTGGGACAGCCAGAGCTACGCCCAGTGCCTGAATGAATCTGGAAAATCTGTGCATGATCGGTTGTGTCCGCTCTTGGTGATTGATGGATTCTTTAAAAAATTCGCCTGGGCGATTCTGCACGACCAATATAACCTTCACGGGCGACGGCTGCTGCCCTCGAAGGCTGATCGTCAGACAGATATTATACTGCTGGCTTCTGTGAGCTCTGAGCGGACCAGTAATGACGACAATGGCTCATCGTCAGCCGATTCCACCATCTGTCCAGTTGCAGGCTCGCCGCCTTGTTTGGCCATATTGTTGACTTTGAATCGCAAATCTACTGATGTCGGATTCTACCCTACGTATCCAGGCTGATTTTCTTGTCATCGATCCTTGGCGCATTTTGACCAATGCGCAATTGGTGATCCGTCAGGGTCGAATCGCTGAAATCCATGAGACGCCACAGCTGGCCGCAGACATTCATTGGCCGCGGAGGGTTATCTTACCGGGCCTAATCAATGCCCATACGCATCTGGAATTCAGTGATCTGGCTGAACCATTTCCTGCCGGAAGGAGTTTTCCAGAGTGGATCGGACAGGTGATTGAATATCGTCGCCATCAATCAGCGCACATGAGCCCCCCGTGGCAGCAGCAAATTCGCCGCCGCGCGATTCGCAGTGGCTGGGCCGAATGTGGCAACACAGGCACAGCGCTGCTGGTAGATATCGTCACACCGCCGTGGCAAGCGAACATTTTTGACACTGCGAACATCAAGGGAGAGATCGGAGATACTGCCTGGAATCCTGACTGTATGCCTAAAGTCATCGCCATGCCAGAACTGCTGGGGTTAGACTCGGCGCGATTGGCGGCTTCGGCCCAGTGTGCCAATTTGATTCTGCGAGACGTTGCTGAAATGAGCCAACACCTCTGTGTGCTGGGATGTGGCGTGTCGCCTCATGCTCCATATTCGATTCGCAATGGCCAAGTCCAACAGCATTTAGTGGAGCTTCCTGTACCGATGCTCACAGCAATGCACGTTGCAGAAAGTGTGGACGAGCTGCATTGGATTCAGACACGCGAGGGCGCGTTTGCGGAGTTGTACCGGCAAATGGGAATTGCCGTGGATCAACCACCGATGCGAATCGGCGAAGCGATTGAACTGCTAGCTACTCAACCGCGCAGCCTACTGATACACGGTAACTATTTGAGCGAATCTGAGCTCGATCGTATCGCCGACGCGTCGATCGCCATTGTCTATTGCCCACGCACCCATCGCCATTTCGGACATCGCCCCTATCCGTTGACGTCAATTTTGTGCCGAGACATCCCGCTGTTGCTCGGTACGGACTCGCGAGCCAGCAACCCTGATCTAAATTTGTGGTCTGAGTGCCTGGAAGCGCGGCGCTGCCATCGGCAATTGTCGGCTGCAGACGTTCTGGCGGCAGTGACATGCCAGGCCGCCAACGTCTTGGGCGTGGAGAACGATTTTGGGACTCTGGACATTGGTCAAACGGCGTGGCTCAATCACTTACCAACGCCCGATGGGGCCACTGCCGAGGATTTGCTGGAACGATTACTGGCCCCAGATTCGACCAACCATCCGCAGCCGGCTCGATGGAAGTGGGATTGAACCTTCAGGCACGCGGCCCGATTGTAGCCAGCGTCGCCAGACGGAGAAAATGCAAATCATTCGCCGTCTGGCGAGGGTGGCTTCTGGAGTTTACTTGTTGGCCGCTCGCTTAGCATCTGGCTTTTTGCATGCGGCTGTCCCCGGTGGCGGCCAGATGGTGTATGCTGGATAGCTGTGCGGACCACGCTTTTGTCCATTGTTTCTGTCGGTAACAAAAACGTCGAGGCGACAAGCGATGTTGGATTTTATTGGCCGAGGAACGGCACATACATGCACTGGGGCTACTCGCAGAGATTTCCTGCAAGTCGGCACTCTGGGTGCTGTTGGATTGGGATTGCCTCAATGGTTGCAAGCTCGGGAAGAAGGACGAGTCGCGCCTGAGGGTGATCGCCGCTCCTGTATTCTGATCTTCAATTTGGGCGCGCCGAGTCAACTAGACACGTTTGACATGAAGCCGGATGCGCCGGCGGAGGTACGCGGCCCCTTCCAGCCGATCGCTACTGCCGTCTCTGGTATTCAGCTCTCTGAGATTCTACCGCAGCACGCCAAGATCGCTGACAAGATCGCCTTGGTGCGTTCCTGTTTCCATCGCGGTGCGGCGGTACACGATGCCGGCTGGCAGATTATGCAAACCGGCCGATTGTTTACCGGCGGCGTCGATACACCTCACATGGGTTCTGCAGCCTGGTATTTGCGCGGCTCTCGTTCCGACCTGCCTCCGCATATCGTTCTGCCGGAAACGATGGGGCGGGGAGGTGGCAACTTGCCTAATGGTCAAGCCGGAGGGTTTTTGGGCAAAGCCTACGATCCGTTTTCGCTGATGGCTGATCCATCGCAGGAGAACTTCAAGGTCCCAGATCTCTTGCCGCCCAGTTCACTGCCAGCCGCGCGTGTCGATCGCCGCCGGCGATTGCGACAGGCTGTCGAAGAGTCCATGACACAGTTCGAGGCCAGTGAGAGCGCTCGGCTGATGAACGAACATTTCGAGACCGCCTATCGGCTGATGTCTAGCCCTCAGGCGCGCGATGCATTTGATCTGTCCAAAGAATCATCGCACATGCGTGAGCGGTATGGCATGAATCGCTTCGGCCAGTGCTGTCTGCTCGCCCGACGCCTAGTGGAAGCCGGCGTGCGATTCGTGACGATTAATACCTTCCTGACCGTGTTCGACGAAATCACTTGGGACATCCACGGCAGCAAACCTTTCACCTCAATCGCCGGCATGAAGAACATCGTGGCTCCCATGTACGATCAAGGCTATGCTGCGCTGATCAGCGATCTGTCCGAACGTGGACTGCTGGAGGATACGCTGGTAGCCAATTTGGCGGAATTTGGTCGCACTCCGAAGGTCAATCCGGCGGGCGGGCGAGATCACTGGCCGCAGTGCTTTACAGTCTACTTCGCCGGAGGTGGCGTGCGCGGTGGGCAAGTGGTTGGGGCCAGCGATCCAATCGGAGCGGTGCCTGCTGATCGCCCCGTCGAACCACCAGAGGTTGTAGCGACTATCTTCAAGAGTCTCGGACTAGACCTGTCCGATCATCTGCCCGGCCCCGGCGGCCGGCCGTTCCCAATCGTCGATACCGGATTTCGCGAGATCAGTGAGCTATTCTAACGCGAACCCGCAATGGGCAGGGTGGGCCGGCGCGGAGCGGAACCCGTTTGCAATTGAGGTCCAACGCATTGTGAACGATCAACGAGAGACGAAGATTTTTCGCAGTTCACCGCCCCGCTGGTCCTACGCCACGAGACACTCATTCTTTGTGGTTGGCGATTAGACTCAAGATTTCTGAGCGGCTGGCTGGATTGTCGCGG
Organism: Pirellulaceae bacterium; assembly: GCA_019636385.1. Lineage (NCBI taxonomy): Bacteria > Pseudomonadati > Planctomycetota > Planctomycetia > Pirellulales > Pirellulaceae > Pirellulaceae bacterium. The sequence goes on from JAHBXT010000001.1 coordinate 620,773, forward strand.
AAAATACCGCGCATGGCGCTGGTAATACACAGGCTACCCGGCTTGCGCACACCGCGAATGGTCATGCAACTGTGGGTGGCTTGTACGACCACCGCCACCCCTTTGGCGCCCAGATGCTGTTCGACCAGATCGGCCACCGTTTCCGTCATGCGCTCTTGAACCTGAGGTCTTCGCGCCACCGATTCGACGACGCGGGCAAGCTTGCTCAGCCCGACCACCTTGCCGTCCGGCAAATATCCAATGTGAGCGCGACCAGTGAATGGCAGCAGGTGATGCTCGCACATGCTGCAAAACGTAATGTCACGAACCAATACAACTTCGTCGTATTTTTCAGTAAACACCTTCTGCAGATGTACGCTGGCGTCTTCGCGCAATCCGGAAAACATTTCGGCGTACATACGAGCCACTCGAGCTGGTGTTTCATGCAGGCCCTCGCGATCTGGGTTCTCGCCTACTGCCAGCAAGATTTCGCGAACGGCTCGTTGTAATCGTTCATGGTCGATGGAAGATGCGGAATCGACTGCTGTCATCGAAGTATTGCTTAATTGGAAAGGAAGTCTGCGTTGTTAATGATTCAGTTAATTAGTTAATTCGTCAGATGCCAGTGGTAGGCCGGCGCGGGGCGGGACCAGTGCACATTTTAGGTCCGGCATGATCCAAGCGAACCACCAGGCAAAAAACCTCTAACACGACTCACCGCCTCGCTTGACCCAACCGGCCCACCATACTAATCACGCGAAGTAGCCTTCGTCGCCAGAGGGTGGCTAGGACTATGTCGTTGGCCCAACAGTACTCATCGAAGTTCAATCGGCCTTTAACTTTCGGCCCACTTGGGAAGCGGAGCTACGTATGTCGCGGGCAGTCCCGAATCGGGATGTATCAGTGTAATCGACTTTGAATGCAAACACATGGGCGGATCGTTCAGTTGAAGCGTGCAATTGCTACCGTGGGCTCGATCCGGCAAGTACAGGGGATCGCCGACGATCGGGTAGTGCAAATCCCACAGGTGAACACGAATCTGATGCGTCCGTCCAGTTTCGGGGAAAGCTGCGATCAGACTTGTGCCGTCGCTCAGGCGACTTAACACTTCAAACCGCGTCGCACATAGCTGCCCCGTTCCCGGTACCGCGATGCAGCGCTGGCCCTGCGGCGTGGGTTGTTCGCTGATTTCCGCTGAGTGTGAGATGGCGTTCCACGCGGGATGTCCCAGCACGCGAGCCAGGTACTCTTTGCGCACTTGTCCGGCCGCGAACTGCGGTTGCACACGTCGGGAAGCTTGAATCTTGCGACACAACACGATCACGCCCGAAGTGTTGGCATCCAGTCGATGCGCGACTCGCAGTTTAAGCTGTGGATAGGCCTGCTCCAGTATCCAACTGAGCGTATTGCGATTAAAACGGCCGCAGGGGTGTACCGGTAGTGGAGCTGGCTTGTCGACGACTACCAGGCTGTCATCCTCGTGCAACAGTACAATGTTCGGATTAATCTCCGGCTCGACGGTTTCCGGCTGATGATGCACGAAGTGCTGCCCCTCCCGCACAACCAAATCGCTGGTAACAGGCTGGCCGCCACAAGTCAACTGACCGGCGGCGATCCAGTGCATCCATTGCTCCGCAGCGATGCCAGGTTGATACTGCACCAGGAAATCAATCAATGTCAGCCCCGCCAGTTTTCCAGGCACGTACACGCTGCGATAGTTGTCGTAGGGCTGTGTTCCCGGCTGCTGCCGCGCCACCTGGTCGATGCGTTGCTGCTGTTGCTGAAGCTGCTGGGCAGCACATTGTTCGGGCGATTGATAACAGTGAGGACAAGATTCGCCCAGTCTGTAAAGCGACGACTGAAGGTCGGCAGGGTGCAGAACAGCCTGACAGGCATAACACAATTGATCGCCGGTTGGCTGTAGCTGTGGGTCCAACGCCACGCGATCATCAAACACAAAGCACGAGCCATCCCAGTGAGCGCCGCCCACTTCTTCAAAGTACTTCAGAATGCCACCATCCAGTTGGTAGACGTTCTTAAAGCCAGCCTGCTCCATAAGCGGCCCAGCTTTCTCGCAGCGAATGCCACCGGTGCAAAACATGACGATCGTCTGTTGCTTGGCCGCTTCCGGTAATCGCCTGATAGCTTGGGGGAAACTGCGAAAGTGATGAATGTCCAGGTGCTGCGCATCCCGGAAAGTACCCAGTTCAATCTCGTAGTCATTGCGCACATCCAGCAGACACAATGGCCGGCCCTCGTCCAACCATCGTTTCAACTCGTGTGGCGGCAGCTTGGACGATGTCCCTTTGATCGGATCCACTTCCGACACACCAAAGGCGATAATCTCCTTCTTAATGCGAACTAACATGCGTCGAAACGGCGGTGCGCTGGAGAGGCTTTCTTTGGGCTGCATTCCCGCCAACAGTGGATCGCCGTCTAGCTGCTCAAAGAAGGCTTCAATTCGCTCGCGTGGTCCCGCCAGGAACATATTGATCCCTTCGGGGCTGAGCAGGATCGTACCTTTCAATTCCAGCGATTCGGCCAGCGACTTGAGCCTCAGTCGGCGTCCCGGCAAATCGTCCAACGGCACAAATCTGTAGGTCGAGATATTCAATATCCCACTGGCGGGCTGGTCCAGCGCTGTATTCATGGGCTTGGGGACAATGGGAGCGTGACAGGATATTCGAAGGATCGAACACTATTGTGCGCGGATTGTGCCGCACGTGAAGTCGTTATTGGGGCGAATTGAGAACGCCGGAATCCGATTTCGCGGGACGGATTGACGCACTGTGATCTTTCAGCGAACAGGCTAGCCCAGCTTGCTGACAAACATGTTCTAACAACTGCTGACTAGTGACGTTTTCGACTTTCAATTGCACCAAGCGATTGCGCTGGGCTACCGAGCAGTCGTCGGACCACCGCAACTGCCATCCAAAATTCTTGGCCAAGTTGCCCAACACCACTTCGACCGGCACCGGTTCCTGAATCTCCAGCGAGTATCGCTGCGGTTTGCTAGAGCCAGCCCGCTCCGGTGGTGGCAGACCGGAGGCCAGTACTTGCCAGTGTAGATTAGTTTGCCCCTGTACCCGCCAGCGTCCATCCGGTGAACGCTGCAATACTTCGCCTGGGAATTGACCGTGCAAGTGCTCGACCTTCGGCTGGCTGAGCGTAACTTGATACCAATCCTGCCACTGCGTGACGGTATCTAGAGCTTGTGTTTTAAGTCGCAGTGCAACTCCGCTCCTGTACGCGCGATTGTCGCTCTGCCGATCGTCGCCAAATTCACGATCCAGCATCGCTTGCAGATCAAAGCCGCCCAGCAGCAGGCTGATTTGAGTTGCCAGCGAACAAGCGGGCAGTTGACCGGCGTGAAACAAATCGTGGGGTAGTTCCACCGCTGACTCCACGTTCCAGTTGTTTAGGATGATTCGCAGCAATTCATTGGAACTAGTCAGGGCGGGCCATTCCAGTGGTTGTGACCGGTTAGATGTGGTCTGGCCTTTGCTGGCCAACTGGCCATGCAGTACAACGGCGGCTCGTTGCATGCGCGCCAGACAATCCGCTGGTGCAATCAAGTAGACATTCTCGATCAAACCTCCGGCAGCTCCCGTTGATTGCGCTAGTCGATCGAGCTGCTGTCCCAGGGTAGCCGATTGATCTGCGCTGCTTAAACTGACCAACTGTCCAGGGTCGATTCGGCGGTCGATCCAAATGCAAATACCGTATTGCTGCGAAATGCTGGCGACGGCGATTCGCAGCGGTTGATCCATCCACAAGTTGCATTCTCTCTGCATCTGCACCAGCGCTTGCCGACTGGTAGAACGCAACAGCAAATTAAAGGCGTTACGGTTCTCTTGAGCATTGGCCCAGGGCGTTATCCACAATCCGGCAACCAGCATCCAACCCGCTCCCCAGCCTAAGACTGCGCTTCCAGTCAAGAGGCCAAGTCGTGCGGGAGGATTCGGCATATTAGTCCTGAGAGTTAAAATCGAACCAATCGCAAGTTTTATCAGGCCGCAGGCCTACATCACGCTTATGCTGACAATCTACCGGCATGATGGGCTTACGGCGTTTCACGGTCCACTCCGTCAGACTCTCCAGGGCGGCAGCCGACGCAGAGATTGATTTGCCGTGGTGGACGATCCAATTATACTGGAGTCAAAGATGTTTGTCCCGATCAGCCAAACGGGCATGGATGTGGCTGAGTTTCCCCCAAAGTGTACTAGCCAAAGCAACCCATCAGTGCCCGAGCCAGCCACACGAACTTCGATCCTTGTGAAGTACTATCATCGCTACCTTAGCGATGGGGACACGCCGCGCTTGATTGTTGCCATTGCGCGACGGTTTCTACCATCTACGCTGCAGCGGCTGTTGACCGACGGTGGCGTTCAAGAGCGTCGTGCAGCCGCGTTGGCCATTGGCTTGTTAGGCGACAACAGCGACGTATCGTTCTTAGGCCCGCTTCTGCGCAGCAATGATCGTCGCTTGCGCTTGGTAGCGGATGACTCGTTGCGAGCCATCGCTGCGCGCGAAGGCTCTGCCGAGCAACGGCAGATTTTGGAGCGAGTGATTCGCTACAACGAATGCGGCCATTACGCTAATGCGATTGAACTGGCGTCCGGCGTGATCGACTCCACCGGCGGTACGGCAGAATTTTTTCATCAGCGCTCGCTGGCGCTGTTTCAGCTTGACAGCCTGGATAGCGCAGTTGCGGATTGCTTGCAAGTGCTAAAACTGAATACTTATCACTACGCGGCGATGGTAGGCTTGGGCCACTGCTACCTGGAACGCCGCGACTTGGTCAAATCGTTGCATTGGTTCCGCCAGGCGCTGGATGTCTACCCTGACTTGGAGCCGGTACGCATGCAAATTCGCCGATTGCAGCGAGATATTCAAGAGCTGTGACCCGCGAGCCGATGGATAGCTTGTGCGGTGTGGGGCGATGCGGTAGGCTGAACGGTTTGAGGGAGTAAACCGGTGGGGCGCACGCTATCCCATTCACAGCAACTTGACGATCTGATCGCGCTGTTCTACGTTGACCCAGCTCTATTGGGACAATTTCAAAGTATCACGGCGGACCAGTGCCCCACCGTGTATCGTCGCCTGTTGGCGCACACCGGGCACATGACCCTTACGGTCGAGCAACATCACGGACAGCCGGTTGACGTTCAGGTTCTGGCCGATCGCCAACTTGGCTCCACCTACCAGCGCCAGATACTGCTGCGACGTCGATCCGATCAGCGAGTCGTTCAGTTCGGCATTGTCAGCCTGGCCCTGGATTCGCTGTCTGAGCAGGTGCAAGCCGCGATTACCAGCAAGCAGATTCCGCTGGGCCGCATTCTGATCCAGCACGATGTGCTGCGACAGGTTCATTTGAGCGACTTATGGCGAGTCGAGTGCGGCGACGAACTGGCCGCTTATTTTGCAGTCCCGGCGGGGAGCGTCACCTTTGGTCGCACCGCGCAGATCGCTGTGGGAACGACGCCGGCTGTACAGCTATTGGAAATCGTGGCCCCAGAGACGGACCATTAATGGAGCTTGCCTGACGTGCCAACTGAACCACCTCAACGCCCCAACACTGCTGAGTTGGACATCAGCTCTGATCCCCCCCTTCTCGGTCGCCGCTCGTCATCCACAGGACAGAGTGCCAAGCCAGTAGCTCGGCAACCCGTGCGTATCTTTTTCGGCTGTTGCCGCGCCTATGCGCTGCTGACACCGCCACAGCACGTGCTGGTTGGAAAATCCGATTTATGGCGCGCTCACTGTCCGCGTTGCGGCGAACTGGTCGAAGTCTTTTTTCAGTAGTTGGCAGCCCGTCGCTACCTGGAAGCGGCTAGAGAGCGTAGAGCAGCTAGATTGCGCTCATCCCAATCGACACCGTTGTCGTCCACCCCTTTTTCCGTTTCCAGGTACATGGGAAGCATCCGAAACTCGGGGGCGTGCAGAAACAACTGCCATCCCTCCTGACCGATGCGGCCCAGGCCAATATGCTCATGGCGATCGACGCGACTACCGCAATCCTTCAGGCTGTCGTTAGCATGCACCGCGCCAATGCGCTCCAGCACACGATACTGACGCAGTTCATCGATCATCGCTTGTAGACCGGCCGGCGAGCGAAAATCGTAACCGGCAGCCAGCGCATGGCAGGTATCCCAGCACACGCCCAGCAGTTCACAATCGAGCGTTTCCAACAGCCAACCCAATTGCTCGATTTTCCAACCCAGACAACTTCCTTGGCCAGCCGTGTTTTCCAATAGCAGGCTACAGCGTTTGGGAGCAACCCGCCGGAGCGCCTCGCTAACTCCGCGCACGATATTGTGCATTCCCTGCTCGGGCGTAGCCGTCGTATGCGAACCTGGATGCAGCACGATACCATCCAGGCCGAGCTGTTCAGCGCGACTCCATTCAATCACCAACGCCGCTACCGACTTTTCCCAGAGTGCCGAGTCGCTCGACGCCAGATTGATCAAGTAGCAGGCATGGGCGATAGGCGCAACCAGTTCGGTAGTCGCCAGATAGCTTCTAAACTCTGCAGGATCTTCGCTCGCCGCACCACCCACACGACCAGCGCTCGTCGCCGATTCCAGTGTGGCAACTTTAGCGGAACGGCTCTTGACCGAACGCAGCGGAATCAACCCTTGGGGAGAAGGCCAACTGCGTGGCGAGCTGACGAACACTTGTAAGCACTGGCAGCCCAACTGCTGAGCCCGATCCACGCCCGCCAACAAACCACCGGCACAACTAACATGGGAACCAAAGCAATACATACTGTCCAAATTCGTAACTGTTGACAGAAGGGCAGGGGAGCAACAAGTCGAACCCAGTAAGGCACGACCCGGCCGGGCTAATGCATTCAGTATCAGATAGACTCCAGTAGCTTGGAAGGCTGTCAGAGGGCATCGAGCCCCAAATTGGTTCAACCCGGCGCGGCCCCACCAGTAGTGTGGCAGAGTCTTTCGTATACTTTCCTAAAATAAAACCCTCCAGTGTAGACATCACGTTTTACTGAAGATTGTCAACAGACAACCACCCGATTGGCAATGACGACTAAATAGAAGGTAATCAGCCTACTTGCGACACTCGAAGTTGATGACGATTATTCGATGCGACGGATGCTGAGGTAGAAGACGGGGGAAAGCAATTGTCCTTTGGCATCCTCGAAGTAGGCCTGCAGTTGCGACGGTCCAGCTTGACAGTCCAGTTGAACGAGCGCTGCGCATTGATCCAGTTCTACCGGAATGCGGTGGGCTTGGTCGCCCAGTCGCAAAGTGGCCGATGCGATGGGCAGGGCCGCTCCAGATTCATATCCAGCATGATCAGGCGTCTGCGCATCGCTGGGAGTCCACGTAGGCGCGGCCGCGCCTAGCGCCAGTCCAGACTCCAGGGGCCAGCGTCGCAACTGGAACTCGTAGGTTGCATTTCGATCGAATTCGATATCCCAGATTCCTTTCCGCTTGACGTCACCTTTCCTCACCCGCTCCAGGCTGCTAAGGGCTCCATCTCGCCACTCGGCACTGCTCAGCATTACCAACTCTTGAGCCGGATTGCCGACAACGACTCGGGATCGCATGCGTGTCAGCGGCTCGACCTCGGACCACCACCGGTCATAGGCGGCTCGCAGCTCAGCAGCTTTTTCCGGATAGTCATCGATCAGGTTGTTCTGTTGCCGTGGATCTCGGTCCAGGTCGTACAATTCCGGCCCACCTTCTGCCAAGCCGCGAATGTCGGAGAGCAATCGCCAAGAACCCTGTAGGACACAGGTCATACGAAACGGCTCTGGGAGTCCATATTGCACGATTAGCGTCCGCTCAGGCGCATCGCCTTGGAACCTCAGCGACTGCACCAAACTGATACCGTCGAAGTGACATTCCTCAAGCGGCTGGGCAGCACAAAGTTCCAGTATGGTTGGCAAGAGGTCTTGCACCTGGGTCAATCCTTGGAAATCTCGGCCTTGACCGTCGCCACCTAACCCGCCTGCTGGCCAGCGAACGAAACATGGAACGCGATGCCCACCTTCGGTCATACGCGATTTACCGCCGCGCATCCCAGCGTTGTAGTGATCAATCAGTGCGTAGCCACCATTGTCGCTCAAGAAGATGACCAGGGTGTCTTCCATGCTGCCGGTCGACTGAAGAAACTTTTCCAAACGGCCCATGTTCAGATCAACGTTGGCCAGCATCGCCAAGTATCCGATTTGACCTTCGGTCAACTGAGGGAACTGAGGCCGAATTGACTCGCGCATGTGGCGGGGAGCCCATTGAGGGCCATGCACTACGTTCAGCGGAATATAGCAAAAAAATGGACGCTCCGCCGACAACTGCTCACGCATCCATGACATAGCTTGCTCGAAAAATATGTCGCTGCAGTAGCCAGAGAACTGTTGAAGCTGGTCGGTGTGCGTGCGCAAGGTAGGATCAAAGTAGTCATTGCACCAGTAGTCCGCTATGGAACCGATTTCCTGCAATCCGAAAGTAAGCACCCGCTGAAAGCCACGATCCTGTGGACGGTGAGGATAGTTTTCTCCTAAATGCCATTTGCCAAATATGCCTGTGGCGTAACCTGCGGCCTGCAGATACTGGGGCAGCAAGGGAATATCTCGACGCACCAACATCCGCGAACTGGCCACGATGCTACTGCCGTTGCGCATCGCATCTAAGCCTGTTAATAGCTGACCGCGCGTCGGAGAACACATGGGGGCGGCGTGAAAGTTGGTCAGTCGTATCGAGCTGGAATGCAATCGATCCAGGCTGGGCGTCGCGATAAACGGGCTGCCATGGCAGCCAATATCGCCATAGCCCATATCGTCGATCATCACCAAAACGACATTCGGCGGCGGTTTGAATTCAGTGGCCGCAGATGTACCGGCCGTAATTACGCCAACACTCAAAAACCATAGCCATCCCGCCATCAGCCGCCCGTAGATTTCATTGGAACTACAGTGCCCTTGGTCGGAAGGTATAGGTTGCTTGCTAGTCGTCATCCTGGCCGCTTTTTCGTTCGTTGGGTGGGCCATCCGCGAGCAAGACAGGCGCGGGCAGATTGGCCAACAATTGATCAAAGAATTGCCTAGCGACAGTTACCTGGGGATCGGTTGAGTCGGTTACCTCTAGATATCCTTGACCGTCGCGGTAGTTGCCACAGTCATACAGACGACCTGGACGCAGCGGTGAATTGTCTTCAAGCAACCAGCGCTGGGTGCGTAGAATTCTGCGGTCGGCTTGATATGAGAATATCCAAGGCCGTGTCGTTTCGGTTTGTCCAGTCAGAAACGGAGCCAGTGAGACTCCGTCGATAGGATGCTGAGGCGGCAAGTCTATTCCGGCAAAGTCGGCCAGCGTCGGCAAGATGTCCGAAAGATCAGACAACTCCATCGTCGAACCTCGCGTTTTTACAATACCTGGACCATCAATAATTAAGGGCACGCGCGCTCCACGTTCGGTGGGCTCGGATTTGCCGCCTCGGCCCGAGCCATTGTCTCCTGTGAAGATGACCATCGTATTTTCCTGCAATGCATGTGTACGTAATGCGTCTACGATGCGCCCAACTATTTTGTCTGCGTATTCGACGTTGGCGGAAAAATGCCGTTTATCCTTGTCGAATTTCTCGTTCTCCGTTCGAAGGCTGTCTGGTGTGGCGACCCAGGGACTGTGTGTGAGAGCCATTGGATAATAGATCAAGAAAGGATGCTGTCGATTGCGTTGGATGAATTCAACCACAAACTTAGCAAATATGTCGGGGCCGTAGTCATCGACTGTGGTGGGTACCCATTTCCCGTTTCGAATAATGCTGGGATGCCAATACCGAGACCGAAACTGGACGCCTGCTTGTCGAGCCAATCGCCGTTGATCGTCGCTGTAGTATTCTCCAAATGCCCAGCAACAATATTCGTCGAATCCACACTCCCGAATCAATCCAGGCGGTCGCCCAGACAACTGCCACTTGCCGACCATGGCCGTAGTGTAGCCTGCATCTTTGAGGAGTTTGGAAAAGGTTAAATGTTTAGCGATATCGTCCACACCTGCATGTTTCTCGGGAGGTCCACCGCGACTTCCCGCAAAGTTGTAGACTCCGTTTCTAGCCCCGTACTGTCCGGTCATGATCATAAAACGAGTAGGATGGCAAACTGGACAGGCAAAGGCCGTTTCGAACTTAACCCCGTGCTCGGCAAGTCGGTCTAGATTGGGAGTTCGCTGAGTAGGATGGCCATAACAGCCCAGTTCGCTGGCACTCAAATCATCGGCCATGATGACAACGAAGTTCGGTGGCCGTGGCGGAGCGTCATCGCCCCGCGCTGGAGTCATTAGCCCGGTACAACATGACAATACAAGAGCAAGCAAGCAGAGCATATTCCTGTGCAACCATCTCATAAAACAGCGAGTCACGATTTTATTCTCTATTAAGCGGGAAACCTCAAGCCATCGGCTCTTGAAAAAGGAACTAGGGACGCTTGCGCTCGAACGGTTTGCTGGCTTCCGGACCTTCGTCCAATATTCGCGAAAGCTCCGACAACAGCGGAGCTAGGTCTGGCCAGCCAGCCAGACTTTTTCGCTCGTGCGGATCGGGTTCATGGTCGTACAATGCCAGCGATCCATCTGGGGTGTCAATGGTACTCCATAGCAACCGATCGACATTTTCCAATCATCGGCCCTCAGCAGCAAGACGCTCAACCCTCGTCCTGGCTGATCATACCTGCCAACTGTGGCTGGCTTTGGCCGCCTGCAACCTGGCGCAGTATCCAACGGTCGTCACCAGCAGGACGACTGCGACAAGCCGCTGAGCCACAGGTAGCCCTCCCCGAAAAGATTCAATGGGGCTAATCTACACGTCATCATTCTACCTGGAATCACCTCAAGTTTAAGCGAAAACTTCAGTGTCGCGCATCGCTGGCGGGTCTTGCGCAATAAAAAGCTGGATGTGCTTAAAGATTCGTGTTTTGGCTTGAGGTGCTAGAGCCCTCAGCTCGACGAAGATGCTCGGCGGCAATGGATTGAAAATGCGACGCACGCTCTGCGTTGCCCTGCTGAGTCAATATTTCGGCAAGTTGCCGATAGTGCTCCCAGAGTGATCGATGGACAAACAGCATGTCCGGTGACAGTCTGAGAATTTGTTCTAGGGATTCAATGGAGGAGTCAACTAGTGCCTGGGCTTCAGCGTACTGCTGTGCCCGTAGCAAACTGTCCGACATCGACTCCTGCATCTTTGCCAACCACAGTCGATAGGAGAGTGCGTCGGGGAACTGTTCGACCAGGGCTGCTTGCAATTTTACAGCGGAACCGTATCGAACTATCGACTGGCTCAGGATACTCTGTGACTGCTCCGTGGACTCACTGTTTACTGATCGAAGCAGGGCGGTACCCAACCGGTGATTGATATGGGCTAGTGAGTGTGCGTAGTCGGGAATGTTGGGATGTTCGTTGACAAGGCTCTCCGCCAGAGCCACAGCCTGCTGTAGACGCTCGATCACCTCTGGCAGATGAGCGTTGCGCAAGCGACGCATGTCGATGCTGGCGTATGTGTCGCTCAATTCATTCTTATATTCCGCCACTCCGGGAAATCTGCTGATCAGCCCCTCCAGTAGCTGGATGGCTTGCGTGATATCTGGCGATCGGAAGTCACGAGCGCGTTCTCTGTAGCACAGCGCCATGAGATAGAGATACTCGGGATGATCAGGCTCTTCTGCCTGAACTAAGAGTGCTGACAACAAGTCGATGGCTTTGTTAAGATTCTCCGCTTGATCTTCGGAATCACCTGCTGGTGAATCAGAATGTCGACTCAAGGACGATGGCGGTCGAACTGCAGGCACCGCATGGCGACTACCGACCGAATCTCGACCTGGCATTCCTGGCCGTCGTTTGGAGAGCAGGTACCAGGTGCGTGCCAATTCGAATCGCGTAGCATCCGATGCTGCTGCCTCTCTGGCGACGGGGGTCAACATGCTCTGTGCTGTATTGAAAGATTTCTGGGCATCCTCCAACCTTTGCCAGGCTCGATAGACAATTCCCAGGTCGTTGTGAAGGCGTGCCACTTGCCAGGTGGTAGTTGCAGGCACGGGTGCGTCAGCCGCCAGCTGCTGGTAACGAGCGATACTGCTCAGGTACGCTTGCTCTGCTTGATCGTATGCTCCCAGCCGCAAGTGGATGTCGCCAACGCGACGACTAGCGTCCGCCGCTTCCACGAGGAGCGTTGGACTATCGATGTCCTGCTGGGACAGGCGATCATAGCAGCTCAACAAGTCTGCCAACAAGGCAGCCGACTCTTTGGACAGCACGGGCTGGTCGAGCACTGCCGCATCTTTCCCCTCGGCTCCGGCCAGGATCGAATTCTTGCGCTGCGCCATTGGATTAGGAGCCAGTCGATTGAAAACCCGATCCAGGGCTTCGCGCAATATTTGCAGGGTCGATTCCGCCTTAGCTTTCTCCGCTTCAACAAGCTGCCGCTGCTCGAATTCTCTAGCCAGTGCAGCTTGGGTGCGGATGTAACCCGTACTGGCGGCAACAGCAACCAGAATCAGCAGCAACAGTGTCAGACCCGATAACGATGCAACTGCTGGATTGCGGCGGCACCATTTAACCAGCCGCTCGACAAGCGTAGCGGGCCGCGCCTGAATGGGGCGATCTTCCAGGAAGCAAGCCAAATCTTGTGCCAAGGCCCCTGCCGAAGCGTATCGCTCCCCGGGTTCACTGGCACAGGCCTTCAGCACAATCGTTTCCAGGTCGCGGGGGATTGAGGAATTCAGTTTGGTGGGTGGCACGATCTGCCACGCTTGCCCGGTTGGAACGGGCAAATGCGCACTTCGAGGATCCTGCAGGGCCGGCGACAGCGTGAGCATCTCGTACAGAGTCAAGCCAAAGCTGTAAATATCCGAGCGATGGTCGGCCGCACCGCGAAACTGCTCGGGCGACATGTAGCGCAGTGTACCCACAATATCTCCGGTGCGACTGACATCGTCATCTTCCAGCGCTTTTGCCAGCCCGAAATCAGCGATCCACACGGCCCCATGGCGATCTAACAAGAGGTTACCGGGTTTGATATCGCGATGCAGAACTTTCTGACGGTGCGCATAGTCCAGAGCACTGGCGATCTGCCAACCGATTTGCGCGACACTTCGACAATAGTTGGTGCCGAGCGAGAAGGCTGTTCCCTGTTCAATGTCAAACTCCAGGTCGAGCATAGGCGGGTTAAGGCTGTCGGCCCGCGTTGACGTAATAGCGGTAGAGGCCGCTTCAGTTGATTGCGCTGCCGAACGAAGAAAATTCGAACGCCTGAAGACTCCGCTTTTTAAGGCCGACACAACTTCAGAGATTTGCTTGGCTCGAGCATCTCCCCAGTGTGTCAAACTGCTACTTAATAGCCTGGCATCCGTTCTTAGTCGTCGATTGATATCTAACAATACTTCGTCCAGCCCCACCCCTTCGATCAATTGCATCACATAGTAATGATGCCCCTCACAGTCACCGACACCGAACACCGGCACAATATTCGTATGGTGCAAACTCGCAGCCATTCGAGCCTCACGATGAAAACGCTGCAAGTGTTTGTCGTTCAGCAGAGCCTGTCGGGCCAGTATTTTTACAGCGACCTTTCGCCCCAGCGTTTCTTGATAGGCTTCGTAGACGATTCCCATACCGCCGCGCCCAATTTCTTGCACGATTCGATAGTCGCCCACACGCTCAAGCGGTCGCGCATTGAGCGGTGTGGGGTGTTTCACCAGCCCAGGCTCTTGCGGCTGGAGCTGCTCGATAGCGGCGATGGCCGGGAACAATCGCGCTATGGTGGCACTATGAGCCGGATACCGGGCGACAAATTCTTCAATCTGCGGGTTGTCACCGGCCCGACACCGCTGGCTGAACTCCTCCGCGATACGATCCAGCGGATTGCGATCCGCGTCAAATTCTTCCGTTTCATTGGCCATCGGGCATCACCTCGATCATGATGATTCGCAGCCGCTCGAGCGCTCGGACATATCGATTGCTGGCGGCCTGTTTTTGTATACCCAATACTTCGGCGACTTCGTTGTTCGTTAAGTGTTCGAAATGCCTCAGTGCCAAGACTTCGCGGTCAATGGGGTCCATCGCATCGAGCGATTGCCTTAATAATGCAGCCCGTTCGTCGCGCATCAATGCCTGACTGGGCGAGGTTGCGTCGCCTGCTAGCTTCGATGACAACGACACTGAAGTGGCTTCGGAGTGCGCCGACCAATGCAGCGGCAATTCTCGCCCAGCGTCTCGTTTTTGAACTTCCAAGTTTAGTCGATGAATCGTTAGCAGTGTTTGCCAAGTGATTTGCCTGGCCCAGACAAAGAAAGACGTCTTGGGATCTGTGACAAATTCGTGGATGCGGCGAGATATTTCTACGAATGCTTCCTGCAAGACATCAGTGGGGTCAACACGCCCGTAAAGTCGCTGGTCCAGTCGAAAACTTACCATACGCTGAAGCTGCGGTTGATACTTGGTGAATAGCTCGGCCAGGGCCGCCGAACCTGACCGCCGCAGGAAGTCAAGCTCGTCAAAGTCTGAGTTGGATAAACCGGCCAAAGGCGATTGCGTTTGTGACATGATCGTTCGATTCGCTTGATTCCAATTTACTTTTTCTATTAACTGAAAAGACCGGCGAGTTGTCCACTGGATATGTCAAAAAACTCGACCTGTGCGGTTAAAGCTGGAATACTGCATTGACGCTTCATAGCTGCCAACTATCAGCTTAATAACTCCGGCCGGCTAGCAAGCCGCAGTCGACGTTTACAGGCTAGAAAACCACCAACCATCCCACCGCCCAGCTCAGAAATTTCTCCTCGGCGCGGTGGACGACCGCCAGGTTTATTCAGTTAACCCTACATGACAGTGGCGCGTAACGTACCGTGAACTCAATCAATCCAGGAGAAACCCATGCACCGCAATCGACTTTTACTAACCCTCGCGGTCCTGAGCGTGACTGCTGTTCAGGCGGTTGGCCAGCCACCCCGTGGTAGCGGTGCCAGCGGTCTGCTGGACAGACTGCGAGCCTTTGATGGTGACGGCGATGGCAAAGTCGCCCTGGATGAATTGCCGCCCCGCCTCAGATCGATGGCTAGCCGATTTGATGCTAACCAAGATGAATCCTTGGATTCAAGTGAGATGTCTCGTATTGCACAGGAGACTCCGCGTGGCGACCTGGGTGGCGGCCCTGATAGATCGGGACCTGCCATCGACAAAGAACTGATAGTGACCATGGCCATGTCGTTTGATGAGAACCAGGATGGCCAGTTGAGTAAGCAAGAACTCAGCAGGGCTGTGGACGAATTCATTAGCTCCGGATTATTCGGGGGAAGAGGACGAGGCGGCCCTGGTGGTTTCGGTCCACCGAGCAGCCTCGGACCGCCCAGTGGTTCTGGGCGACCGGGCGGCGCGGGGCGACCTGAGGGCTCCGGTCGACCAGGCGGTACAGAAGGACTCCAGCGCCGCTCAGACCAGGGTACGAGCCAAGATCAACCATCGCGGCCCGCATCGAATTAAGTCGATGGCACCAATCCGATCTTCTGAACCTGGTTCACAATTCTCCTCCATGCAAGGACTTCCAATCTTGACTCGACATACGGCTACGTTACTCAAGTCTCGCCGACGTTTTGTTCGCCACCTGGGTACGCTAGGCGCAGTGTACTGCTTTCCGGGCTGGACACGGTCGGCAGAAGTCAAGCCGGCCCACGGCGTCTTCCGCGCGGTGGAGCTGAATCATCTGTCGCTGGAGTTTGAGATGGCTCATCGAGCCGAAGAATTCTACCGCCAAGTCCTGGGCATGACGTCGGTGTCCCATGGCCGTGGTGGAACCGAAAAATTCATGCATTTTCAGCAGGGATTTGTCAATGTATTGGCGACGAATCGTAACACAATGAATCACTTTTGCATGAGCATTGAAGATTTCGACGGTCAGGCTGCGTTTCAGTTGCTGAGTCTGGCCCAGACAGAGCCGTTTCGGATGGGACAACGCAATCTGCACTGCTACGATCCGGATCGACTGAATGTGCAGGTACAGGAGGAACGTCATGGATGGGGGCGAATCAGCAGCGACACATTAACGGATGCTGATCGAGGCATATTCAAGACGGTGCGCATTCATCACATATCGTTGAACGTCACCAATCTCGAACTGTCCCAAGGATTCTATCAGGAGATATTTGGGCTTACCGGTGTCAGCGGCAATCCGGACACCACACGGCGGTTGTTGACCGTTGGTCCAAACGCCTATTTGGAACTTCACCAAGCTGATACGCCGGGAATGAACCACTGCTGTTTTGCCGTCGAGAGTTTTGATGCCTCCAATCTGCCAGAAGCCTTGATGACCTGGGCGGACGGCAAGATATCTCAGCCGGAACCCGGCGTAGTTCGCATCCAAGACCCGGGCGGCCACATTGTCGAAATCACGTCGCCTGATCATAAAATGTCGTAAGAATTGAGTGCTAGCCAACATGCTCTGCAGACGATCATTGCTGTTTCTATCGCCCGTTCTACTGGCAGGTGTTTGCCTAGTTGTGATTTTTGCCTGCAAGCCAAGAACCGCACGGCTCAGAGTGATCTTGCGTCCCGTGCCGCAACCTACCGTCGACTTGGCTACCGGACCGGCCCAGTCGTTAATGGCACCTAGATCACCCCAATCGCCCACATGGTCACGATTCCGAGGCGACAACGGAACCGGAACGAGCAGCGAAGTCAACATTCCAATTCAGTGGAGCGAGACTGAGAATCTTCAGTGGAAATGCAAATTGCCTGGAGCCGGTTCATCCAGCCCTATCCTCACAGAGCAATACGTATTTCTCACTGCCTATTCTGGCTACGGACAATCGTGGGCAACGGGCGAATTGAGCGCGCTCAAACGTCACGTGCTGTGTATCGATCGAACCGGAGGGACGATTGTTTGGGACAAGACCTATGACGCCACGCAGCAGGAAGATGCCTTTCAAGGCATGGGACTTCCTGAACATGGGTATGCGACCAATAGCTGTACCACCGACGGAGACAAAGTCTTTGCATTTCTTGGCAAGTCAGGCGTTGTGGCGTTTGATCTCGACGGCCACGAGCTATGGCGAGTGTCGGTAGGGACGGATTCAAGCAATCGCCACTGGGGTAGTGCCGCTAGCCTGATTCTCTACGATGATCTGGTCATCGTGAATGGTGCCGAGGAGAGTCAGACGCTCTATGGAATCAATAAGGCAGATGGACAGGTTGTATGGCAAGCTCCAGCAGGGTCATTGGAACTTTGTTATAGCACGCCAGCCGTTTGCCGTGTCAGCGATGACCGAGACGATCTGGTCCTGGCCGTGGCCGGAGAGATTTGGGGAATCAATCCGAAAACCGGCAAGCTGCTGTGGTACGCACTGACACCGATGGCCGGCAATCTATCGCCGAGTGTCATTATTGATGGCACCATGGCGTATGCTTTTGGTGGCCGACAACCCTCTGGGAGTGTAGCCGTCGAAGTTGGGGGCCAAGGAGACGTCACCCAGTCGCATGTTCGCTGGACTAGTCAGGCTACATCGTATGTATCAACGCCCGTGCTGGTCGCCGGAAAGTTCTACTGGATCGATGACCGCGGAATCTATTGTTGCCTGGATGCCTCGACCGGAAAGCAGCTTGTTCGAACACGTGGTCACGACCTGGGCGGTGGACGACCAGTGTATGCTTCTCCTATTGCCGTCAACAACACGATTTACATCCAATCGCGAAAGGCTGGGGTTCTGGTCTTAGACGCCAAAGAGGAGCTGACCATCGTGGCCCATAATCGCATCGCATCTGACGACAGTCAATTCAACGCAACGCCAGCCGTGGATCGAGGACAACTCTATTTGCGATCCGATGATTACTTGTATTGCTTCCGGCAAAATGGCTCGCAATTGTAAGCCAAGGTCGTGACTGCGAAGCTGCTGAAAATCGGGACTAAGACTCAGGCGGAAAAAAACTCTCCTATGTTTCTGGCGGTTTGATGATCAATGATTTAAAGGCCAACTGGTATTAGATAGCCGACTAGCTCAAGCGGCTAAGCTATAGCAATCAGCTACCAGGCAGGTCTTAACCATCCGTGGGGGTGTTACTCGTGGCTCTTATTGAGCGATCAATTGCAGACAGACCAACCGGTTGTTGCCACGGAGGTAGAGCAGTCCATGCGACAAAACGGGAGCGGCCCAACAGGGATATTCTAACAGAGGCTGGCCGTCGGGCCCCTTCAATGTCGATAAATCGCAAGTGGCCAGTGTGTCGAGCTTTTCAGAATTCGGGCGCACTAGGTCTAATCGTCCGTGCTCGCCGAACACGACCAGGTAGCCATCGACGGCCAGCACACTGCAGCGCTCATGACGACGGTCGGCCCACATGATTTGTCCGTCTTCCCATCGAATGCAACGGAAGTCGCTGTCTTGCGGATTGCGGCCGTTGCAACCGTACAGATAACCGTCGATCAACACCGGTGTGGCCCAGTGGGCCCGAAAGCGACAACGATTGCGCGGGCCTGCATCTTGCCATGCAACGGTCCAAGGCTGTTGAACTGCGTCTAACAACACGCTGCCGATTTCGTAGGACTCGGAGACTAACACGCGCCGGCCATCGGTCACAGGTACCGCCGCGTTGACGCTCTCCAACATGTCCGCACGCCATGGAAACTCGAATCGCTTCTGCCCAGTGTCTGGATCAAATGCCAGCAGGCCGCCGCGCAAAAAGGCCAAGCCAGTGGCTTGGCCAGCTACCGTTTGCACCGTCAGCGATGCGTAACTGGATAAATCATCACCGACTCGATACAGTTCTTTACCGGTCCGTTTATCAAATGCCACGATGGCCGAACCGTCGGGTTCTACCTGCCGCAATTGCTCCATCGGCAACTGCAGCGACCGTTGAGGACTGCCACCGATCATCACCAACAACTTGTCGCCGTGGACAACCGGATTGCTGCCAACTCCAAAAAAATTGGGGACGACACGATAGTCGCGAATGGTATTGCGGTTCCATAGCAGTTCGTGCGACTGAGCATCAATACAATACAGGTCGCCGGCCACGCCATACAAAAATATCAACTCGCCATCGACGATCGGCGAACAGCGCGGACCGTTGTTGTAACCGTAAGCGTCGTCGTAGCGCACGGGACGTTGCCAGTGCCACAACGCACCGGCCGTCATCACATCGTAGCAGGTCAATCGTTCTTGGTCGCCGTAGCGATCGAATTGGTACAGCCGCTGACCGACGACCGCCGGACCGCCATAGCTGGTGCCCAAGGGAATTGACCAAACAATGGGCGGATGTGGTTGCCACAAGCTGGCTTCAACACCCGTCTCGCGCGAGTGACCATTGCCTTGTGGACCAAGGAATACGCGCCAATCTTCGCCGCGTTCTAGCCAAGGTACCGCCATCGCCTTCGAAACCAAACGCTCAGCAGTCTGCTGCTCGCGTGGAGTGGCAGACATAGTGGACCCATTTGGCGAGCCATCGTCGTTAGGCTTGCTGCCAGCCAGCAGTGCGATGCAACCAATCAGCAGCCCTATTGAGACACGTTGGAAGCTCATGCGAGAGTCTGTTTTTTGCACAACCTTAAATCAGCGGTAAATTTCGAGGCGGCATTGCCTGATCCGGCCACCAACCGAGGGGCATCGCTTTCCTGGTCGCCTGAAACAGCAGTATAACGCGCCGACGGCCTAGCGATACCGACCCAGCGTCCAGGTCTGCCCCACGACATTGGATTCTCCCAGACATTGTCGGGCGCGATACAAATGCAGACTGCGACGTGAAGTGACTAGATGCGAATTGGCGCGCCCAGTGCCAGGCTCACTTTTTGACTTACCGTTTGAGGCTGATATCTAACTCCAGGTAGTTTTCATGAGTTTAAGGGGATGTTATTTTGGCTGGACCTCTGAGATTAAACATGATTCCCAATTTCACGATTTCCATTTGCCTCAAGCGGCTGGGTTGGCTGCTGCTGTCCTGCATCTTGAATCCGACGACTTCAGCCGAACGCGCCTTGGCTGAGGCGCCTGATTGGGTATTGGAGGCTCAGGCCAGTTGGTCAGCCCGCGATTCGCAGGCCGAGTGGGTCTATCGCGACCGTCTATGGATTGGTGGTGGCTGGATGAGCTCGTTCGAGGCGCCGCCGCGCGATGTCTGGTCGTCTGCGGACGGCTGTAATTGGCAGCTCGAGCAGCAGTCGGCCGATTGGATTCACAGCGATTTACCGATGAATTTGGTCTTTGACGATCGGATGTGGCTGCTGGGAGGCTGGCACAACGGTCGCCTACCAGGACATTCAGCCAGCAATCAAGTATGGTCTTCACGCAATGGCAAGTCATGGCGGCAAGTCGCGCCGGCTGCAGCCTGGTCACCGCGCTGCGCAGGGGTTGCACTTGAACATCGCCAGCGGATGTGGCTGTTGGGCGGCATCGAGAACTACTATTTTGGCAATGACAAAAGTTTGAAAAACGACATCTGGTCGTCGGCCGATGGCGCCGATTGGACCTGCATTACACAAAATGCCCCCTGGAGCCCGCGAGCCTATCACCAAGCGGTTTCTATGAATGGTTGTATTTACGTGGTAGGTGGTGGAAATTATGTTCCTGAACATCACGCACTG
This sequence comes from Pirellulaceae bacterium, assembly GCA_019636385.1. NCBI lineage: Bacteria > Pseudomonadati > Planctomycetota > Planctomycetia > Pirellulales > Pirellulaceae > Pirellulaceae bacterium. Next base: position 641,329 of record JAHBXT010000001.1, read on the forward strand.
AGCGATGTATGGTCATCAGAAGATGGAGCTAATTGGACCCAGTTGTGCTCAGCAGCTGCCTGGAAGCCGCGAATCTGGTTTTCTGCAGCCGTCTATCGAAATCGAATTTGGGTTCTGGGCGGCTGGTCGCAGGAGAGCGGAAATCTGGGGGACGTTTGGCATTCGACCGATGGTGTGTCCTGGCAGCAATTACACACCGAACATTGCTGGAAAGCTCGCCACGAACATTCAGCCTTTGTCTTAGGCGACAAGCTATGGATTGCCGGCGGACATGCACAGCCGCTATCCAACGAAGTCTGGTCGTTAAGTCTGCCGCTAGATTGGCAGCCGTAAGTCCGTAACGCCAAGATGGCTACCCAGGATCGATTGGGACACCGGGCAATCCGCCAATTTCCTCCAAACCTACGGCGAGTGCCAGAAACGTAGCCACCGTCGGCAGTCGGTCAGCGGCATGGATTCCATCGTCTGGCGAGGGTAGCCATGCGAAGGTTACCACAGCCACACACTCCATGACAATCGGCTGTGACGTGGAAGCCAAATCGAATAAATGCCCAAGAATGGGGGCTCTCGTAAGTCGCCTGTTGGCACAGGGACATCGTCGATTAGCAGTTGACGATTACCCACTTCTAAGGCTATCCTCTACAGTTCATTTCAGAGCACACTACTGTTCAGGTGTGCACTACTACTTAGCCTTCCGGGCTCAAGTGCTGTAAGGCCTGTTTATTGACGGGTCTGTGTACTGTGGCGGAGTGGCTTGGTCTGCGAGCCGAACTCTAGTGGAGCGCTCAAGGCCGAGTTTCACGGCCCTCGTGTTGGTCGTCGCTAGCGGCGATTGAACCTGAGGTACATTGGCGAGTCGCGGAAACAACAGAAAGGTACCGATCGCAATGCAATCAGAATTTGTCAAGAACCTGGTCGAGGCCGGTGTGCATTTTGGCCACCGTGTCAGCCGCTGGAATCCCAAGATGAAGCCGTACATCTACGGCGTCAAGAATTCGATTCACATTCTGGATATCCGCGAGACGTTGCGTGGATTATTACGAGCCAAGAAGTATCTGAATCAAGTTGCTGCCGGCGGCAGCCTAGTGCTGTTTGTCGGGACCAAACGTCAGGCGTCTCAATCGGTCGAAGAGCAGGCGTTACGTTGCGGAATGCCGTTTGTCTCCGAGCGTTGGCTAGGCGGTGCGTTGACTAATTTCCGCACGATTCGCTCGCGAATGGGGCGACTGGAAGAACTGGAAACGATCATCAATTCAGAAGGAATCAACTCTTTTTCCAAGAAGATGCAGTCGGCGCTTAATCGCGAATATCGCAAGATATATCGCAATCTGAACGGCTTGCGAACGATGAACCGCTTGCCAGAGTGCTTGGTAGTCGTCGATCCTTCTAAGGAGAAGAATGCGATTCGCGAGGCTCGTCGCTTGGGAATCACCACGGTAGCGTTGATCGATACCGATTCGGACCCCGAGATGGTGGATCTGCCTATTCCTGGCAATGACGACGGCATTCGATCGATCGAGTTGCTGCTGAGCGAGCTGGCTAATGCTGTGCTGGCTGGCAAGGCACAGAATCCCGACATGCAAAAGAACCAGACATCGGAACCAGCGGAGCAATTGCAGGAAACCGCTTCAGCTTAACGCCCATCGCCTCAGCGTTCTGGCTGGCGGCATTGTACGAGGAGTAATATGACTACGATTTCAGCGAGTGATGTTGCCGAGCTCCGCAAGCAAACCGGAGCCGGCTTGATGGATTGCAAGAAGGCTCTTCAAGAATCGGCTGGCGATTACGAAGGTGCGCTGGACTATCTGCGGAAAAAAGGCCAGAAGGTTGCTGAAAAGCGCGCGGATCGACAAGCCAGTGAAGGCGTGGTCGTCAGCCATATCAGCGCCGACGGCAAAGTTGGCGTGTTATTGGCCTTGGCTTGCGAAACTGACTTTGTGGCTAAGAACGAGGGCTTTATCGAGTTGGCTACGCGCCTGCTGGACCTAGCCGTTAAGCATGGTGCCAAGTCGCCTGAGGAACTGTCTCAACTGACAATCGACGGCATGACGGTCGATGAGCGTCTGGTCGATCAAACCGGCAAGACTGGCGAGAAGATCGTGGTCTCCGCGTTGCATCGGTTGGAAGGCGAAAAGTTGGCCAGTTACGTTCACGCCGGTAGCAAAATCGGTGTGTTGGTCTCGTACCAAGACGGTGGACAGGCCGGTGGCCCCGAATTCTTCCGTGGTGTGGCGATGCACATCGCTGCCATGAAGCCGTCGATCATGAATTACACCGAACTGGATGCGGACTTTGTCGCTCGTGAAACCGAAGCGATGCAAAACCAAATTCGCGTCGAAAACGAAGACCGACAGCGACTGGGTAAGCCGCTGAAAGTCGTGCCCCAATTTGTCAGCCGCTTGCAGTTAACGTCGCAAGTCATGCAAGCTGCCGAAGAGGCCATCAAGGCAGAGTTAAAGGCCGAAGGCAAACCAGAGAAGATTTGGGATCGCATTCTGCCGGGCAAGATCGAGCGGTTTATCGCCGACAACACACTGTTGGATCAAGAGCGCTGCTTGCTGAATCAGAACTTCGCTCTGGACGACACTAAGTCAGTGGACGCTGCGGTGAAGGCTTTTCATAGTCAAGCAGCCATCATCGCTTTTAAGCGAGTTGCTGTTGGCTAGTTTTTGCGAGTGCTCACACGGCTTTTGTCTGGGTGTCACCACAGTCGTTTCAGCGGGCTGTGGTGCCGCTGGCAGTCAGCACGGGACAACTAGCTGCCGCCGCCCCAGGTTCCGATCCTCCTGAGAAACCAGCCTATGTCCGACGCAGCCACCGGCCCCGTTTTTCGCCGCGTAATCCTCAAGCTTTCGGGCGAAAGTCTCAGTCGCTCAGGCGAGCGCGGCATCAATATGGACGAGGTGATCGCGATCGCCAAGCAGGTTAAGCAGGCTCACGAACTGGGTTGTCAGATCGGCTTGGTGGTGGGTGGCGGAAATATCCTGCGCGGCGCGCAGTTCAAGACGTCGGCTGGGTCCTACATCGAAGCGGCTACTGCACACTACATGGGCATGTTAGCTACAGTTATCAATGCGCTGGCTCTGCAAGAGGGACTGGAATCGCTGGGTTGTGCGTCGCGCGTGATGTCGGCCATCCGCATGGACGGAGTCTGCGAGCCATTTATTCGACGCCGCGCCATCCGACACATGGAAAAAGGTCGGATCGTTATCCTCGCTGCCGGAACCGGAAGTCCGTTTGTGACCACGGACACAGCGGCTACGCAACGTGCTCTGGAACTGGGTGCCGATATCGTGCTCAAGGCTACGCGGGTGGATGGTGTTTATAGCGACGACCCCGAAAAGAATCCGCACGCCATTCTGCATCATGAACTGGATTACGATACGGTACTGCAACAAAATTTGAAGGTCATGGACGGCACGGCGATTTTGCAGTGTCGCGACCATCGGCTACCCATCCTAGTCTTCAATTTCAAGAAGGATGGCAATATAGTAAAGGCGATCAGCGGCACCCGCGTTGGAACGCGAGTTGGCCCTGTGGCCACCAGCGTAAGCTAGTCGCTTGATGGACTAACTAGATCGATGGTCGGCGCAGATCGAACATCGACGGCATTTCAATTCGCTAGCCCCAAGGATTTCTACTATGACGATCGACGATGCACTGTTGGATGCGGAAGAGCGAATGGAAAAGGCGGTCGGGGTGCTCAAGCACGCCCTCAGCGGAATTCGAACTGGACGTGCCACGCCAGGCCTGGTGGATAGCGTTCGCGTCGAGGTTTACGGCTCGCAATCACCGCTCAAGCAATTAGCTTCGATTGGTGCCCCCGAACCCAATCAATTGGTGATTCGACCCTATGACGTCAGTACGATCAAGGAAATTGAAAAGGCCATCGTGGCCAGCGACTTGGGGCTGAATCCTCAAAGCGATGGCAAGATCATTCGCATCAATATTCCGGCGCTCAGTACCGATGTGCGCAAGAAGCTGGTCGCCCGCATCAAAGAATTGTCTGAAGAAGCCAAGATTTCTATTCGCAGCATTCGCCGCGATGCCAACAAGCTGATTGAAACCGCCGAGAAAGATAAACAAATCGGCGAAGATGACTGCCAGCGACTTAAAGATGAAGTGCAAGAGTTGACAAAGAAATTTGAAGGCCAGGCCGGCGAACTGGCTAAGGCTCGCGAAGCCGACGTCATGGAAGAGTAATTAGCTGCAATGAATTGCGTCCTAAGCACACCGTTCCGGCCCCGGTAGCCTGAAATGAAGAATCATGTCTGACTCACAGAACCAGTCCAACACCCCACCCGATGAACAGATTACGCTGTCGAGTGATTCGACATACGATGCCGATTCGCTGAAGCACCTCAGCGATATGGAGCATGTGCGCGCTCGCCCGGCGATGTACATTGGCGATACGACCCTCAAAGGGCTGCACCATCTGGTCTACGAAGTCGTCGACAATTCGATCGACGAAGTCATGGCTGGCTACGCCAAGATGGTCAGCATCCAGATCAATCAGGATGGATCGGTAACGGTCGAGGATGATGGTCGCGGAATCCCAGTAGCACGTCACCCACAACTGAGTGAACAGATGCAGCGCGAAGTCAGTACGCTGGAAGGCGTGATGACGGTGCTTAAGTTCGGCGGAAAGTTCGAGAAGAAGGCCTATCAGACGTCAGGTGGTTTGCACGGCGTGGGGGTAACGGTCGTCAACTTCTTGTCGGCTTGGTGCGAAGTAGAAGTTAGTCGCGAAGGTTTTGTATGGACGCAAAGCTACGAGCGAGGTGTAGCCACCGGCCCTGTTGCCAAAGGACACGCCACGACCAAGATCGGTACTAAGACCACCTTCAAGCCCGATGCGGCCATCTTCCCTAATACCAAGTTTGTGTTTGATACGCTGTATAAGCGCTTGCAGGAGCTGGCGTTTCTCAATAGCGGGGTGCGCATACGGTTCAAAGACGAGCGCATCGGCGAATCCGATGAGTTTTATTACGAGCGTGGCATCGTTGAATTCGTTGAGCACCTCAATCGCGCTAGTGACGCTGTGCATCCCGATGTATTGCTGATCGAAGGTGACCGCGAAGGCGTTAGCTATCAAGTGGCTATGCAGTATTCCACGGAATACACCGAGAATGTACAGTCCTATGTCAACAATATCCATACGATTGAAGGTGGCACGCATGTCTCTGGTTTCCGCGCCGCGTTGACTCGAGCGCTGAACGCTTACGGCAAGAAAGAAAACTTGTTGGAGAACCTAGCACCCACCGGCGAGGACTTTCGCGAAGGCCTAACGGCCGTCATCAGCATTCGCGTACCGCACCCTCAATTCGAGGGACAGACCAAGACCAAGCTGGGTAACGGTGAAGTCGAGGGCATCATCACCACCGCTGTCGGCGAGGCTTTGCAAAAGTACTTGGAAGAAAATCCTAAGAGCGCCAAGTCCATTGTTAAAAAGGGATTGCTGGCCTGCGAAGCGCGCGAAGCGGCGCGCAAGGCTAAAGACTTGCTGCGACAGCGCAAGAACGCGCTGAGCGGCGGTGGACTGCCCGGCAAGCTGCGTGACTGCATTAGCAACAAGATGGAAGAGTGCGAAGTCTACCTGGTGGAAGGCGATTCCGCCGGTGGCAGCGCCGAAGGCGGTCGCTTCCGCGAATTCCAAGCGATCTTGCCGTTGCGCGGTAAGATCATCAACGCCTACAAGAGCCGCGAAGATAAGGTACTGGCTAACGAAGAAGTCAAGTCGATGATCCAAGCCATCGGTTGCGGTATCGGTGCCGATCAAGACATCAGCAAACGGCGCTACAACAAGGTCATCGTCATGACTGACGCCGACGTGGACGGATCTCACATTCGCACGCTTCTGTTGTGCTTTTTCTATCGGCAAATGTATCATTTGGTGGCCGGCGGTCACGTCTATTTAGCCCAGCCCCCGCTGTATCGCGTGGTGCGCGGGAAATCAAAGTACTACGTGCAAACCGACGAAGAGATGAAGTCGCAATTGCTTGAGCGTGGCTTGTCCGATTGCTGGTTGGAGACGGACACTGGGCGGCGCATCGAGGCATTTCAAATGCGCAAGCTGTGCGAAACATTGGCCAGCATGGAAGACGCTATTGTGGCACTTGAGCGTCGTGGTGTGAGCCTAAAGGAGCATTCCCAGCGGATGGATCCGGAAACTAAACGCCTACCGATTTTTTTGTTGACTGTCGGTAAAGATACGCAGTGGTTTCACTCACGCGATGCGCTGGATAGCTTTATCCAGCAGAACAACATCCAACTGGATGGCCAGGACAAAGGCGATCCAGCGGATACCAACGGCGATGGCGTTGTGGCGCACTATGTTGAGACGCACGAGGTCAAGTCAATCAATTCAGGGCTGAAGGATTTGCTGGAGCTGCAATTTACGATTGGCGACTTGATTCCTGAACAAAAGACGGGCAGTACCGAGTCCAAGTTTCATTTGCATCGCGAGGAGAATCGGATTGGTATCGACGACTTGCGAGCGCTGCTGCCTGCCATTCGCAGCGCCGGCGAGCGTGGAATGCAACTGACACGCTTTAAGGGGCTAGGCGAAATGAACCCCGAAGAATTGCGTGAAACCACATTGGATCGCAACAATCGAACATTGGTGCAGGTAACTCTAACCGATGCTGCCGCCGCCGACGAAATGTTCCGCGTCTTAATGGGCGACAAAGTCGAACCCCGTCGCCAATTCATCGAAAAGCACGCCCTAGAAGTGCGCAATCTGGACGTTTAGCCAGTATGGCTTGATTCGGCTAGGACAATCTGTGTAGTGCTTTCGTTCGGGCCGACAACTTAGCCGCTGACCGTAATCTCCTTCGAGCAATCCTCGAAACGACAGGTCTTCCTCCAGATCGGGCCAGTGTAGTCCAAAAGGGTGAAACTTCTGCGTTGTTAAGCGGTCGAGCAGTTCCGCGAGAAAGTCACGGATTGTCGGCAATAGGAACGCGAGTTACCACTCCGGTTTCCATCGCAACTGACAATTACGGCTCCTCAGCGACCGTGTCGGATCCAACCGCGCTGCGGCGCGCGGGTTTGGTAATGACGGTTAGTCGTGGAATGGTTGTGGTCCCGCCATGAAAGGTTCGGCCGGTTTCCAGATAGTGATCAAACACGAAGACCCCGTTTTTGGCGTTGCCGGCCCGCAAGCAACGCAGAATGGCCGGATGCTGACATTCTTGGCAGACGACGCGCAAGCCATGGCTGTCGACCAGTTGATGCACCAGCTTGGCGAACTGTTGGTTCTCAGTCAGACTGCCAAACGACCAACCGTGGAATTTTGCCAAGCGACCATCAATGGTTAGACGGATTTGGCTTTGTAACGCCTGCAACTCGCCGCCCAGGCTCGTCAGCTCTTGGTGTGCTTGAGCCAGTTGCGCTTGCGGCATTGCCATGCGCCGTTTGAGTCCTAGATAGACTTTGTCAGCGAGTAGTTCGGCAGCACGCAGGTACAATTGCTTATGCTGCACGGATAGCTCAGCATGTTGTGGCGGCAACACGATCTCCAGCAACGCAATTGGCTCGGTTAAATGCAGGATTGGCGCGAACAGCAGCCGGTGGCCAGTTGGATTGTAGTTGGCGGCGGAGGATGGTGGTCCACTTGGCTGTGTGTTGCCGCCGGTCGTACCGGCAGGTTCAATCATCAGCGACTTCTTTTGATACCACGCGAATTGTACCAACCGCTCATGTTTCTTCTGCTGCGCCACCGACGGTAACACCTGCTCCATGCGATAGCGGACGCCAAATACTGCACCTTGGATCTTCATCCAGGCTACGGCCGCCTGGGCACCAAGCAGATCGGCTAGCAGCGGTAGAAGCTGCTCCAGAAAACTTTGAAGCGGCAGATCGCTATCGACGATTGCCGACAATTGCCCGGTGCGTTGCGACGCATCGCCTGACTGCGGCAGTTGAGCCAGCGTCTGTTGCAGTACCGCAGTCATGTGGCGCTCGAATTCTCTGGCATGGACATTTTGGAATTACAAGCTTCAATCAGGAACGATAGTCATGCTCAGTGTAAGGGTGGCCGTACTCCCAACTCACGGAGTGAATCGGAGAACCACCAGGCGATGAGCACGAATCCGGACACTGACATCCACTTCAGTACAACCGCTATTTGCCTCACAGGGCGTGCGGCTCTTAAAAAACCCACCGCTGAGCGCAGTCAGCCACTCTGAAGACCCATTTCGTCTACGGTCTAGCGACGGATAATACCCAGGGGCACCGCACAAGCCCCCCCAAACGATGTATTTGCCTGTGCGCGGCAGTTTGTTTATACTCTTTGTTAATACAAAATGCAACTTCTCCTTGAAAGGGGAAACTAGTCATGTCATCAGTTCCTTCGCCGGAATCGGTTGAAGAGACCAAACAACAGATACGCGGGCTGATTAGCGAGATCGCCGATTTGTCGCGCGGGGATGTGCCTGCGGAAGAGTATTTTCCGGCAGTACTCAAGCGCATCGTCGATGCCCTGGCTGCAATTGGTGGAGCCATTTGGTTGTTGGACGACTCCAACCAAATGCGGCTGGGCTATCACATCAATGTCAACAGTGAATTGCTGGAAGCCGACAACGAGGATGCTCAAAAGCACGCTCGGCTGCTGAGTCGATTGATGGCCCGTGGCAAGAGCGAGTTAGTTCCGCCCCATTCGATGTTGGGGGAAGACCAGCAAGAGGGAAACCCGTCCCAGTATTTGTTGATTGTAGCTCCGCTGACCAGCGGCAAGCAAGCGTCGGGGCTGGTGGAAGTCTTTCAGCGTCCCGATTCGTCTCCCAATATTCAACGCGGCTACATGCGTTTTCTGGATCAGATGGCCGGGTTGATTGGCGAGTGGCTCAAAGGGCATCACTTGCAAAAGGTGGCCGACCGTCAAGTCATGTGGCAGCAGGCCGACCACTTTGCGCGGATGGTCCACGACAATCTGGATCGCCGAGACACCGCCTACACGATTGCCAACGAAGGACGACAACTGATTGGCTGCGATCGCGTGAGTGTCGCCATTTTGCGCGGCCGCAAGTGCAAAGTTGAAGCCATTAGCGGTCAAGATTCAATCGAAGGTCGCTCGAACATTGTCACGGCGCTTAACAAACTGGCGACGCGCGTTGTAGCGGCAGGACAATCGCTGTGGTACGACGGTCGCACCGAAGAGTTGCCCCCGCAACTGGAAGAAGCTGTCGAAGAATATGTGGACCTGTCGCACGGTCGCTCGATTGTTGTGCTGCCCATTCGTCGGCCAGAAAAGCTGATCACTGGCGACGTTCAATCGAAACAAAAGGTGCAGCGCGAGGATACTTCCAAGAACGAAATCATCGGAGCGCTGATCGTTGAGCAAATCGAAAGTCAGATTTCGACGGAAACGTTGCGCACGCGCTGCGACCTCGTTTACGAACACGCCGCACGAGCCCTCAGTAATTCGATCAGCCACAGCGATCTGTTTTTGATGCCGCTGTGGAAATTTCTGAGCCGCCTGACGTGGCTATTTCGCGGTTCGGCTTTCCCCAAGACCATGACCGTGCTCAGCCTATTGACGGTTGGTCTGTTGGCCATGTTCCTGGTACGTATCCAGTTCAATCTCAAGGCCAACGGCGTGCTGAAGCCATTGGTCGAGCGGCAAGTATTCTCCCATGAGAACGGCGAGATCGAGCAAGTGCTAGTCGATCATGGCGATACCGTTGTGGCTGGCCAGCCGCTGGTTATTCTACGAAACCGGGAATTGGAAGTTGAGTACAAACGGCTGCAGGGTGAGCTTGAGCAGACGCTAGAACAGTCGCTGGTCACGACGCGCATGGCCAGCAGTCGCGACATTCCGCTTACCGATCGGACTCAAGCCAGCGGGCAGGTGGAAGAATTGAAGATTCGCAAGGCGACGTTGACAGAACAATTGAAACTGATCGACGAACGCCGTGAGCAATTGATACGCCGCAGCCCTATTAACGGTGTGGTCATGGACTGGAAGTTGAAAGAGAGGCTGCGAGCCCGCCCGGTTGTTGTGGGCCAAGTGCTGGTCAACGTGGCTGACACCACGCAGGACTGGGAGCTGGAGTTGATGATGCCCGAAAAACGCATGAAACACATGGACGATGCCGTCTTGGCGCAAGACCGCCAGCCGCTGGATGTCAGTTTCGTGCTGGCATCTGACCCGTCGGTGTATCATACCGGCAAACTGCCCGTGCAGGCGATTCACGCGCGAGCCCAATTGGACACTACCGACGGTCCGGTGGTCAAGATGCGAGTCCAACCTGACGAAATGAGCAAGTTGACCAGGCGCCCCAATACCACTGTCATTGCCAAAGTAAACTGTGGGCGGCGCTCGGCCGCCTTTGTATGGTTCCACGAGGTTGTCGAGTGGTTCCAAGCCAATGTGCTCTTTCGACTTTAACGGACTAATCATGATGCGGAGTCTGTCCATGCCGTGTGCGAAATTCGTGCTTCAATGTGTACTCACTACAGCCTGCTTGATGCGGGCTGTCCCCTGTTGGGGTCAGTCGGGTGTTTTGGAAGACGATAACTTTCTCGTCGAGTGCTTGCGGAAGATTGAAGTGGCCGCTCAAGCCGATGGACTGATTGCAGAAATGCTTGTTGAAGAAGGTGATTCCGTCCCCGCGGACGGCGTACTGTTTCGCATCGACAATCGAGTCGCCAACGCTCAACTGGAAGTAGCCAAGCAAGAGCTAGAGGCGGCGATCATGCAAGCCAAACAGGATGCAGATGTTCGTTTTGCTAAGTCAACCTACGCGGTCGCCCAAGCTGAAGCCGAAGCTGAGATTAAACTGCTGCAACGCGGGGCATCCAATGAAACTATGGTCCGGCGAAAGAATTTAGAGCGTGACAAGACCAAGCTGCAAATCGAAGTTGCCGAAGTCAAGCGCCAAACCGACCAAGTGGCAGTAAACGTTGCCGAGGCTAAGAAAAGTTCTGCCATGGTGCAGCTCAGTCTGTACGACATTCAAGCTCCGTGGGATGCTGTGGTGATCGAGCGTCTCAAGGATCAAGGTGCTTGGATTCGTGCGGGGGAACCAGTGCTGACCATTCAGCACATGTACGAAATGCGTGTCGTCGGCTATATCGCATTGCGAACGCTGGATGAAAAGGGCATGTCGGTGGCCAGCCTAGAAGGCGCTCCGATCCGCATTGCCGTCAAGATTTCTCCGACTCACAAGCATGTTGTCGACAGTCAGGTCGAATTTGTCAGCGGTGCTATTGACACATCAGCCAGAATCAAAATTTGGACTCGCATAAAGAATCAGCAGGTTGGCGATTCATGGCTGCTGCGGTCGGGAATGCCGGCGCAAGTCACGATCTCGGCGCGGTAGGCGGTTGAATTTCATCTACAAATCGTAACCGCCAGGGACTGAATCCACATGACCACTATGGCCGACAGCCTCGTCAACAGCGCATTGCGACCGCTGCGAGTGCGCCGTCGGCCAGACCTGCAAGCCGAACGGCATCTGTACCACGGACGTAGCTATTGGGTGGTCAAGGAACCGGTCGGACTCAATTACTTCCGCTTCCATGACGAAGAGTACGCGATTCTGAATATGCTGGATGGCCACATCAGCCTGCAACAGATCAAAGATCGCTTTCAGGCGCAGTTCGCTCCGCAGCGGATAACGCTGCACGACTTGCAGCAGTTCATCGGTATGTTGCACCGTAGCGGCTTGGTCATCTCGCAAGCCACTGGTCAGGGTAGGCAACTGCGCCGCCGGGGCGATGAGAAGAAAAAGAAAGAATTACTGGGCAAACTGGCAAACATTTTTGCACTCCGCTTTCGCGGTATAGACCCGGAACGTATTCTTGGCTTCTTAAATCCATTTACTTGGTGGATTTTTACTTTACCGGTACTGATCTTAATCGCCATTTTTGGTCTCAGCGCGTTGACGTTGGTGCTGGTCAATTTCCAAGAGTTTCGCAGCAAGTTACCCACCTTTGAACAGTTTTTTGCTGCTCACAACTGGATCTATCTGGGCGTGACCATGGGTTTGGTCAAGATTCTGCACGAATTCGGCCACGGCCTGAGTTGCAAGCGGTACGGTGGCGAATGTCACGAAATGGGTGTAATGTTCCTGGTGTTTACTCCCTGCCTGTACTGCAACGTTTCCGATTCGTGGATGCTGCCAAACAAGTGGCATCGCGTGTTCATTGGTGCGGCTGGCATGTACGTTGAATTAACTCTGGCCTCGATTGCCACTTATTTGTGGTGGTTCAGCGAGCCGGGGATGTTTAACTTTCTGTGCCTGTCGGTGATGTTTATCTGCTCCGTCAGCACCGTGGTGTTCAATGGCAATCCATTGCTGCGGTTCGATGGCTACTACATATTGATGGATATTCTGGAGATCCCGAATCTACGTCAAAAGGCAACCGAGATACTCAAACGGTGGTTTCAGCAGAAGTGTTTAGGTCTGGAACTACAAGACAATCCATTCCTGCCACAGCGAAACAAAATGTGGTTTGGTTTGTTCACCGTCGCGTCGGTGATCTATCGCTGGGTGGTCGTTTTTTCGATCATGATGTTTTTGATCAAAGTGTTGGAGCCTTACGGGCTGCAAGCACTAGGGCGAATCGTGGCCGCTGCCGGCGTGGTAGGCATGATCGCCAAACCATGTTGGGATGTGATTAAATTCTTCCGAACTCCGGGGCGAGCGAGTAAAATGAAGCGCAAGAACATGGTGGTTTCCTCGGCGGTAGCGGCTGCTATTTTGGCGACAATCATCTGGCTGCCACTTCCATTTCACGTAAGTTGTGCAGTTGAAATCCAGCCCCAGGACAGCAAGCAAGTCTATGCCATACTGCCCGGACGATTGGTTCAGTGGCACAAGCGACCCGGCGACTCTGTCAAAAATGGTGACGTAATCGCCCAGCTAGATAACATCGCGGAACGTGCGCAGTTGGCTCAATACGAAGGCGAATTGGCTGAAGCTCAAGTTCGATTGAATGTGCTCAAGGATCAATCGCAGCTTGAGAACGCTCGTGCCCAGCTTGAAATCCAGCAAGAGAAGGTTCGTTCTCGAGAAGTTCTGGTTCGAGAAATACGTGACCGCTTAGCACAGTTGACGGTGGTTGCTACCGACGATGGCGTGGTCTTCCCTCCGCCACCAAAGCCCATTCCCAAACATGTATCGGAGGAAGAGCAGCTGCCCAGTTGGAGCGACAGTCCGTTCGACTCCAAGAACCAAGATGCCTACTTTGCCGAATCCGATCTTTTGTGTTTGATTGGTCAGCCCGACGCCTGGGAGGCTATCCTGGTCATCGATCAACATGACATCGACTTGGTGCGCGAAAATCAAGGTGTGGAAATACTACTGGAGGCCGACCGAATGCAGTCGCTGTCTGGCAAAATAGCTAGGATATCAGAGATGGACATGAAAGAGGCTCCTGAGAACATCTCGCTACAATCGGGGGGGCGCCTGGATACAGAAATGACAGCATCAGGAAAATTAAAGCCGATTAGCACTTCGTACCAAGCCCGTGTTCCATTGGAAAGCGTACAATTACCCATGCGCATCGGGTATCGGGGACAGGCTCGGGTGTATGTCGGCTGGAAATCGCTGGGCTGGAGAGTCTACCGCTTTTTTGCACGAACGTTTCGCTTGGAGATTTAGTCGCCTTGGTCCGATAAGACCATAAGGCCGCATTGGTCTTCACTCGCTTGCAAAGATGGTCCTAAACGATTGCTCGCATTAGAAGACATGTTTCGTTACATGGTTACGAGTCTGGTACGTTCAGTTGATGTGCCAGCTATTAGGTGTTTCGCACAGGAGAAATGAAGAGAGATGGCAAAGACAGACAACGCACCTGCAGGTCCAGCCGCTGACGCCCCGGTTGCCGAATCCGCAACGCAACAACAAGCGCAAGCTGTGCAAGTCCATGTTGACGACAGTCATGCAACCGCCTGCTACGCGAATTTTTGTCGCGTAACCGGCTCGCCAGAAGAGCTGATTGTCGACTTCGGGTTGAATCCACAACCGGTTGGCATACCCAAGGATCCAATCCATGTAACTCAACGCGTCATTCTGAATTTCTACACCGCCAAACGCTTACTGGCTGCACTGCAGATGTCCGTGCAGCGTCACGAAGCTGTGTTCGGCGTACTGGAAACTGATATTCAGAAGCGGCTGCGCATTCAGCAGCCCAGCTAGCGCGCCCAACGCACATCTGCCTCTGCCTGCTGCTATCTCTGTACTGGCCAGACCCACCAGATTTCAATCCGGCTCGGCGGTCATTCGCCGAGCCGATTTTGTGTGACGGCGCTGTAAAGCTTGAAACAGTCTGCGGTGGCTCGGCAAGCACAGGAATTGGAGCCGGGGGAACGAACCGTGCCCAGTCCTGCATATTCTGAAATTGGGGACTGCGAACGCGGGACGCTGGCGGATTATTGCAACATTTTGTCGATGGGGAACGGACCGCTGGCGTTTGGTCCCCAGAACAGGCGCAAGGCGACGCTGAAAGTCCAGACGTCTTGACCGCTCAAGTTGGCATACTCCAAGCCGCTCATCAATTTAGCGCGATGCCCGGCCAGGTAGTAATTCAGTCCCAGATATCCGGCGTTGTAGAGATCCCCGCTGGTCAGTCCCGCAGGTTGCTCGTATCGCCGCTGAGCTACCAGACTGTTGTCCTGGTCAGAGATTGCGAATTGATATCTGCTGGCCAGTTGCAGTGACCTGCTCAAAAATACGCCGGGCTGGATGTTGATTCCAAAGCCATCGCCGTATGCGCCGCCGATGCCCAACAGCAGCTCTGAAATCAGTGATCTCGGCCCCTGGGTCAAAATCAATGCGGTAGAGCATCCATTGGTAAAGCGATTGAGATTGGTGGCGTTCGAGTTCGCGTCGCTATACAGGTATCCCAGATTCCAAAAGGCTTGGTCTGTGCCCAAGCGATCGCCAAGATCGAGTGTTCCGGAACATAGTAGTGAATAGCCAGAATCAAATTCGGTAAAAGAATTCCACATATCGCGACTGGTAGCGTTGGAGAACACTCCGGTGTAATAGGAAAGCCTTTCAATATTACCAGACGCTGTCACGGCAGGCGTATAATCCAGTCCGAACATGTTTACCAACATGCTGCGTTCGAGCGTATTCAGGTAGCGGCTGGAGACGTTGCGGTCGTGAGTAAACCGATGCTTCTGCTGTCCAACAGTAATCGCGAACACTTTGTGAAAGCTCCACTGGGTCCACAGTTCCGTGAAGCCGTTATAAAACGGGTACATATCCGCGCCGCTGACCATCTGGGCGTGCAGCGTCAGTCGCTGGAAACATTGGAGTTGCGAGCCGATTCTAAATCGCCGGATTTCCCAGTCGTCGCTGTCGCCTGCATTGCCGGCAGCGTTATAGCTTTGGCCATGATAGCGTCCCAGGAACCACAGTTCTTGAACATACGGATTGCTGTCACTCTTATACAATAGGCCACAGTTCTTCAGTCGCTTGGTCAAATCATCAACTTCACCCAAGTCTGACAGTTGATCGCAGCCTGGATCTGACTTCTGCGTGTTCTGCTCGACCTCCGTGAACTGACCTGCAGAGCTAGCTTGACTAGTCGGCTGGCCATGGGTGATTCCAAATAATTGCGCAGGCAATTCCACAGAATATGCGGACTGAAAGGGCATGCCAAGTTCACAGGCCAGCAGCCCAGCGATCGCAAGCATCGGAATTGTCTGATTTGTGGCCAATTAGCGCTCCACCCTATTGGTAATATTAGGCTGCTACTGTTCCAAGCAGCCAATCAGTTCGGCAGCAGGGGCTGTAGTAGCATCGGTTGAGCTAGCAAGTACACAGTGCCAGCTAAACCCTCCTTAAAATGCGTTATCGACTAACCGCCAGCAGTCAGATCGGCTCGTTTCATAAACTTGCTGAGACGGAGTTTGTTTCTGGAATAGGCATTTCGTCGTGCATTGATTGAGCTAAATGCCGATAGGAGTATGGGAAGTTGCTCTTCGAATCAAATGCTTGCATTGCAGATTACGCAATCGTAACGGTGCGACGGATGATGAACGGCTGGATGCTTGCATGTAGAGTCTGGGTGGCCGGAATGGCGCTGGTGCTGCACCTGTCTGCACAGGCGCAGGTCATAGACGATCGTGGTGCTGACAGTACGAGCAGGGCTGTTGAGGCTGTAGCCCTATCAGAAAATGCAGAAGCCATATCGGCACAAGACGCGCCATTATCGACACGCAGAAACCGTACACCGACGCCGACTGTTGAAGACCAGCTTGAAGGAAAATTGACTTTGGCCGATGTAGTGGCCAGCGTTTATCGTTATTTTCCAGTAATTCAGCAAGCGCAACTGGAGCGTTCTGTCGCTGGCGGACAATATACCTCGGCGATGGGAGCGTATGACACGCAACTCTATGTACAGTCGCTAAGTGAACCGACAGGCTTTTATCGCAATTATCGTCAGGGATTAGGTGCCTATCGGCAGACATGGTGGGGTGGCTATGTATCGGCGGGCTATCGAATCGGACGAGGTGAATTTCAACCGTGGTACCAGGAGAGGGTAACCAATCAAGGAGGCGAGCTTAGCGTTGGAGTCGGCTGGCCATTGCTGCAGGGCAGGGCCATCGATCCGCAACGCGTGGCAGTGTTTCAAGCCGGACTTGCGCAACAGGCGGTTGGGCCTCAGGTGCAACTTAGCCTACTGCAAGCCAGCTTCCAGGCGGCCCAGGTGTATTGGGAATGGGTGGCTGCTGGTGCTCGGCTGGTGGCCCAAGACGAGTTGGTACTACTAGCCCAAGTTCGTCAGGATCAGTTTGAAGAGGGTGCTAAGGCAGGTAAATTCGCGCAGATTGATGTCGTCTTCAATCGACAATTGCTAGCCGAAAGAAGCAGCAAACGGTTGGAAGCGGAGCAGAAGTTTCGCGAAGCTGGCATCAAACTCTCTTTGTACTTGCGAGATCCCTCTGGTGTATCTCTGGTGCCTGAAGACGGCTGGTTACCGCTGCACTTTCCAGTAATACAGCCCGTTCCAGCCACTGATTTCCAGGCTGATTTTCAGTCCGCATTGGCGCGGCGCCCTGAATTGGCACTGCTATCGATCGAGGCACAGCAGATTCGGCTGGATCGTCAGCTAGCTCAGAATCAAAGACTACCCAATTTGGATATCGTCACAGAGGCTTCACAGGATGTTGGTCGCCCAGCCACAACCAAGAACGACAAGGGACAATTCGAGCTGATGTTGGGGATTCGGGGGGATGTACCTATCCAACGCCGCAATGCCATCGGCAAGGTTCAACAAACCACTGCTAAGCTTTCACAAATTGAACAGAAAGTTGCGCTGCAGCGTGACAAAATCGCCATTGAAATGCGCACAGCGCTCAATGCTCTAGAACTTTCTAACCAGCGAGTCGAGCAGATTTCCAATGCACTTCAGGCTGCCTTCGAGTCGCTGACAAGTTATCGACAAGCATTTCAACTTGGCTATGCGGACTTGTTGTATCTGAATATTTTGGAGACCAAGGCTAATGAAGTTGAAATTCTGGTAGTTGATGCACAGCGTGACTGGTTTGTTTTTTTAGCGAATCTGCAAGCTGCGTTAGGCCTGGATCCACTTGAGCAAGCGCTCAACGTATCGCAGTTACCAGAATCAACACGTCCAGGTCCTGGTGACCTGCCAAAAGAAGCAGCGGTTGCGCCTCGCGAATTCGAAAGTGATTGGCAGAAGCGCACCAATCGCGGACCGTCTTAGCACAGCTGGCCATGGTGTTCCGGTAGCTACAGTCGCCAGAACGTGGAACACCTTTCACCCACAGCTGGGCGACAGCACCCCGATAACGCTGCTCGCCTACACACCGCGTGAACGGTCACACTTTAGGTTTAATCTTCGGCTTGTTGGCTTTCGAATCGGGACTCGGCAACGACGGGGGAAAGCCGTTGATTTGTCGCCAGAGTTCGTAGCCTAATGAAACCTGACGGAGCAAGACCCAACCGTTGGCCCGCATACCTTGCCGCAAATACGCTTGATCCGGCCAATTGTTGTCATGGGCTAAGTGATTGTCGGGCAATACTAGGATTCGAAACATGCCTTTGCCATCGTCGGTCGGAGCCAAGCGATTGACTCGACCGCCAAAGGTACCAATGGCAACAGATGGCCAGCCGACGAACTGAACTGCCGGCCAACCTTCAAATTGAAGTCGGACTCGATCACCTTGGTGTACCAATGGAAAATCGTTGCCATTGATCAGCAATTCGACCGCCATTTCGGAGGCCCGGGGGACTATCACAAATAGCTGATCGCCTTCTTTGATGGTATCACTGCCTTCAAGCCCGAACCATTGTTGGATGTGACCACTGCGCGGGGCTGTAATTTTTAGACGTACCTGTTCCTGACGTTTTACCTCCAGGTTGCCTAACTCTTGCAGTGCCGATTGTAATTTGTCTTGCTCGACGAGCACTTTATTCTGAGCTTCACGGTTTTTGATCTCGATATCACGGAGTTTGGCTTCCAGTGCCTTCTGCTGTGCTTGATAATTGGCTTCAGCCTCATCCACAGCTTTTTCCGCCTTCTCTACTTTTTGCTGCTGGACCTGTTCATCTTGCCTTTTGGTTACCAGTTCTTCTTGCGAGATAATCCCGCTCTCAAAGACCTTTTCAGCGATCATGCGTTTGTTGTGTTTATCTACAAGTTCGGCTTCCAGGGACGCTAGTTCGCGCTTAGCCTGCTCCCACTTGGTCACTGCCGCCACGCGTTCCTTATCGAGCGATTCGGCCAGCAATTCACCGCTAGTTTTTTGCAACGCAACTTGTTCCTGGGCGAAGCGAATCCGTTCGTCTGCAGCAGCTATTTTCAGCTTCGCGGCCTCGATTTGCAGATTCAATTGCTGCACCCCGCCGGCAGCTGTAGGTTCAAGTTCGATAAGCGTTTCCCCCTGCTCGACAACCGAACCCTCCAAGAGATCCGGCTTGACCCATTTGACGATTCCCTGAACAGGGCTCTTGAATGCCTGGGGACGTTCCTGTGGATCTTTGGCTAGGACAATGCCGGTACCGGCGGCCGTTTGCTGCCACGGCAGGAAGAATAGCCCTAGAAAGGCCAAGCCCAGAGCCACCATCGTGACTCGGCCAACCCAACGGATCCAGTGACTACTTTGTGCCAATTCTAAGGCCGGAAATTCCAATTGTTTACTGGTCAGCAACTGACTCATTTCATTAAGCCTCCATTCGAATCTGATCGTCGCACTGTTCGGCGATACCGGGCAGTCGAGTACTGATCAACGTAGTGCAATCAGCGTGCTCTGACCGGAGGAGTTTGAACAACCGCAATTGGTCCTTGGGCGGCAGGTTGTCCAGCAAAGCTTCAATCAGCAGGATGCGCGGCCGAGCCGCGAGCGCTTGAGCAATCATCAGCCTACATTGCTGTACTTCGGACAATGGATACCCGTCCGACTGTAACTGAGTCAATGGTCCGTGCGGCAGTGCTGCAACGTCCGACCACAAATCAACCTGTTGCAAGACCTCCCGAACACGCTGTTCATCAACGCCATCGCGGCCCAAGGCCACATTCTCAGAGATTGTCCCGCAAAAAAAACTGGGCCGCGAGGCATAACCGATTACCGCCTCCTGCTGACTGCCGGATGCCAGTCGACTAGTATCAATTCCCTGAACCGTCACTCGTCCAGTGTGTGGCACGAGCAAACCGCTCAGTACTTTCATGACCAATGCAGGGTTTTCCCAGGTCAATAAGGCCACGCATGTCCCTGCGGGTACTTGGCAGGCATCCAATCGCAACAACTGATTTCCGTACCGCGACTCAATCCGATCCCACTGAATTGCCAGTGGGCCTGCATGGTCGATGGATATGGGTTGGTGCGTTACCAGAGCTAAGTCCTGTAAATGACCGACTTTTTCCAGTCCTGCCATCAGGTCGAAGAACTTTTCGATGGACTTGCCGCCCTTGGTAAAAGCGGCCAACACAATAGTTACGACCAACTCGCTGGCTACCAACTGCCCGAGTGTTAGCTCGCCTTCGATAACTAACCACCCGCCCAAACCCAACAGAGTTGTCAGCGCAAACACTTGAATCCCAGCCGCGAACGCAAGTTGTCTGAGCAGCACATGAAAATGACTTTTCCGCGCCTGGACATAATCCGCTGACAACTGACTTGCTCGCTCCACAGCCAGCTTCTGGCCACCATTGACATGAAACGCTGATGGTGTATCCAGCACATCCTGCAACCAATGGACAACGCGATATTTTCTGACTGACTCAAGGATCGACGTCCGCGTGCCTCCCCAACCTAAGAGCCACATCACGATGGTCATGAGCATTATCAGAATCAGGTCAAATCCTAGCAAAAAAGGATGGTAAAACCCCAACAGCAGCAGACCTAGGACTGTAACCAAGATGATCGAGATGCCGTCAAGCAGTAGGACAGACATGGACTTCTGGATGGTCATGATGTCGAATACACGGTTGGCGATTTCACGGGGATACGCACCAGCCAGCTCCATGCGTGAAGCTCGCGGAAATCGGTGCGACAATTCGGCAACGATGCGAACAAACAACCTGCGCTGAATGATCTCTACGATAGTTGCTTGCAAAACGTTCAGAAAAGCCACGAACGTCAATGCAACAAACAGAATCAGTGCCAGTATGAGCAGCGGCTGCAAGTAAATCCCCCAGCTCACCACATTTACTAGAGCCTCGACGGCCAGTGGAGATACCAAGCTCAAAATACTAGCCACAAAAGAAAACAACGCGATAGTGCCGATGTCCTGGCGGTCCAGGTTCAGCAGCCGAAAAAAACGCTGCAATGGCTGGAGATGCGCACCACCCGCGTGAGCCGACACGTGGTAGCTGATCCTTGGTGAGTACTTCGTAGTAGCTTGCATCAATACCGCCGCTATTGAATTTCCATTGAGTGTAGAATTTGCGCCCGAATATAGTAAAAATCCTCTGCCATGTCGATGTATCCCAGCCTAGCCTCATATTTGACCTGAGCGACCATTCATTCAGTGACGCTGACTTCTAGGGCAACTGCCAAAAGCGTCTTAGAGCCCATTCGGTGGTCATCAAACAGCAGAACAGTAGAAAATAGAGCCATGAGTCCCAGGCTGCATCGCCCAGTCTCCGTCGTTCCAGCGAGCTAACCTTGGCCGAATTCTGATGCTGCAGTAACTGTTCAACCAGCCGGTCGGTTTCTTCGGGCAGAAACAGCTGGCTGCCGGCAGCAGCCCCAGCGGCAACTAAGTTCGACATCATCTGCCAATCGGCTGCAGGCTGTGCAAGTTCTCGCGAGCTGTCTTGAACCAGGAACGCCAGTTGATTGTCGTAACTGACACCATCGTCGCCTGTAGCGGTCAAGCGCACTTCGTACAGTCCGGGCTGATCCAGGCCGGTGGCGGTGGCTTCCCGCGAGTTATCACCCGTAGATATCACTTCCAAATCGCGCAGGTGTTTGCCTTGACGGCTGAGCGCTAGTTTCAATTGCGTGGGTAGTGGCAACTGACTGCCCCCACCAAACCATTGCAAGCGGATCTTGGGCGCGGCGTCAATGTCTTGACGTCGCGAGTCGATATCCAGTCGGAAGCCTTGATAGGGGTTATCGCGACTGACCAGCCACAACATGGCTTGACGCCAAAAGGTTTGATGGGCGCGCTTTTGTCCGGACTGTTCGCCCGACAAATACCATTTCCACGTCGAGTCACCTGCAAAGGCCAGGATGCGACCCTGACCAAACTGCCCGGCGACTAAGGCAGGATTGCCTTCTGCATCCTCCAACAACACCTGTGTCCCCGGCGACGAGCTCAGTTGTCCAAACCGATTCATGCCATCCAGCGGCTTGAGGCTCTGCCACAACCGCGCATTATCGGGCTCGGGCAACAGATTGGTTATTGGATGAGGCCGAGTTGGCACAAGTTGATTGGGGCCAGGCAGATGAAAACGCGAGTCGATCGGACGATTCCACTCCTGGCGCCCAGGGGCCAGTCGTAATGGAATGACTGGTGCAAGCGGACTGTCCTGATAGCCGCCCGCATCAAAACTGTGATAGCCGCCCAGTAGCAACAATCCTGCGCCTTGTTGCACCTGCGACACGATCTTCTTCCAGGCATCCGGACTAACGGCTCGCGAATCGAGATCGCCAATCACAAAGGCTTCGAAGGCAGACAGGTCCAGATTCGATCCGATATCGATAGGCCATTTAGGTCGACTGCGCTGCGGGAGCCAAGTGAATTGCAGATCGAAGTCGATCGAAGCGTCCAAAGAGGTCTTGAGATACAATTGTTCATAACGTGGTTGGCCTTCGACCATCAGAATGCGCACGCCTCCGTCGCGGACGGTCACAAAGCTCAACAGCTTGTTGTTCGACGTAATCTGTTCGGTCGTATCAACACTCGCCTCAGCAACTATCAGATAGTCACCGGGCTGTGTGAGTTGAATACGAAAGTCTACAGCAATTTTTTCACTGGGCTGCGAGGCCAACACTTTGCGGCGCCTGAGTTCTTGAGGCGGCAGATCTCCAGAGACCAAGCTCAAGCGTAGGTCGATCGGCTGGTTCTGCATGCCCTGTGCGGCCACAATCAATGGCACGCTGACCTCTTTATTGGCAAAAGCGGAAATCTGTTCCGGCATAGCCTCCAGCGCCACATCACGCAGCAAGCCGCCTTCCCCGCGCGCACCGACGCCGACTAGAAAGATCGGCTGATTGAGCTGCGCCATTTGCCGAGCGATCAATAACGGATCGTGCTGCGGCGGCACAAGCGTTTGAGTCGCATCGCCGACCATCACGACTCCTCGCAACGGAGGCTGCACTTGAAGCTGCCCCACCTGAGCCAATGCTTGGCCTAGATCGGTGATACGACCTTCGGGCGCCTGGCCAAGCCCCAGGTTCAATTGTGGCAAATCCGAGGACTCGGCGGGCATCAACTCTTTGTCGTAGAAATACGGGACAACTTGAGTACCACCCAGTTGCAAGCCAGTTGCATCAACAATGGCCCGCCATACCTGACGCTGTACATCCCACCGGGACTTGCCCAGGCTATCGCTGGGCAGGCTCATGCTTTGACTGCGATCCAGCAGCACGGCAATGGCACCTTCGGTATCGCGATCGATGCTGGTCAGCAGCGTCGGCCGGAGCCAGCCCAGCAGCAGCAGCAACAACGAGCCCATTCGTAGACCTGCCAAGGTCCAGCGCCGCCTCGCACTCAGCTCGCGGGACGACAAGGTGAACCACAAACTAGCGGCAGTGATTGCTGACAGCGCAACCAACAACCACCAGCCAAAGATCGGCTCGACGGTCCATTGGGCGACTGGTAGGACGTCGCTTGGTAAGCAGTCTCCAACGATATTCATTCAGTCCGAGCCCCGATACGTGCGCTTGCCAAATTGCAGCTTTATCTTGTAAAAGCGATTTGACATAACCTGTTCGCCTAGGAAGATAGCTGCCACAAACAGCATCAACAGTGGAAACAACTCCTGGCCGTAACGCGCCTGGACCACGCTGCTCTCCACCTGCTGACGCTCACGAGCTACCCGATAGGTGCCTGTGCCCAACAAACGATCGAGCGTATCCGAGTCGATACGCTTCATGGTCGTGTCAGCGGCTGGCACGTTGATTGAAAATCCGCGTGACACGGGGACTCGTAGCGTACCGCGCAGATAATAGGTGCCCGGCGGCCAATGGGCTCCAGCATCCAACCAGCCGTCAACGGACTGCAACGCTTGACGTTGGGCCGTAGGCGTGAATAGATCCCAGCGACTCGGCCACAGCGTGGTATCATTTCTGAGTCGCACGCGCTGTCCGGCCAGAAAATTGGCGGACGTTTGGTCGCCGCCACTGAGCGTGCGTAGGCTGCCCGACAATATACCATAAGCCCACCAGAACTGGTCGGCAATCCACAGCTCATTCCACACGCTGCGCGACGGCTGCTCAAGTTCCGGAATGGGCGTCGTCAGCGTCATGATCTGGCCGGAACCGTGAGGTTGAACGGTCAGCAGCGGTGATTGAGTTGTTGAAAGAGTCGCCAGAACCTGTGTGTTATCGTGCAACCGCTGAAAATTCCAGTTGCGAAAGATAGGCATCAACTGCCAGGCTATGTCGCCGGCAGGTACTTCCAGATCATGATACACCGGATGTGCTAGAGTGGCTGGCTGCCAGAAAGCACTGCGATCGGACTTAGCGCGGCTGACAAGCTGCGTTTGCTGGCCAGGCAGCAAGCGGCCAACAGGTGTGTTGTCCAACGCGCCCGACAACGATTCCAACGCCGGACCCAGTACCAGCAACAATCCGGCTCCGTCGGAAATACGTTTGTGAAGTGCATCAACGACGGAATCTGCAAGACTGGGAGGATCGTAGAGCGCAAGTACTGAATACTTAGTCCACTCAACTTGTGACAATTGCCGAAAATTCACGACGCTTACAGACGAGTCTTCGTTGAGACCGGTGTCACGCGGATTGAGTACCAGCCACATGATACGACCAATTTCGGGATCGTCGGCAACGATCAACGTTGGCTGTTGTTTCTGAACAGAAATGGTCACAAACCGCTGGTTGTCAACGGTCAGCGGATCGCTGTGATCCAAACGCACTGAAAAGTGGTGAACGCCTTCCGATAGTCGTTTGGCCGACAAGGAAACCTCGGCTGCTCCTGCACCCGTTAGTGAGACAACTTGACGATCAACGATCTGACTGGAGGAGGTTTTCAGTTGTCCGTCATTGATAACTGGCAAGCGAGGGTCAATCGTTTGCTGCCACAATTCAACCGTCAAGGTCTCCTGGGCATCGGTCACTCCGCCAACCTGGGCAACGGGAACCCGGAAGGTTGCGTCGCTGTCGATCGGCAAGGTGTAATAATCCGTTTGCACATCGCCCAATTGTCGGTTAACGGCATCGGTCACACCCACATCGATAATCTGAATCAGCACTCGATCAGCCGATGCGGCGACGAGACTTAACAGATCCGGGCGCGCGGTGCCCCAGGACGCCACATTCAAATCGGTAACCAGGTAGACTTCCTTGCGTTCCAGTGGATTGGCTTGCACCAAATCGATGGCGGTTCGCAGGCGCGAAAGCAGTTCGACTCGAGGCGTTGTGCTTTGAATCAACTGCACTTGATTTGCGGCACCTGTAGGATTTTGTGACAACGAACCCAGGGGTGCATCGCTCAGCACTCCCAGTTGGCTGTCCGGTGGCAGGCGACCGATCAGCCAATCCGCCATTTCCTTGGCGGCATCGAGTCGCGTTTGATTGCCCGCACGATACTCCATCGACGGGCTGGTATCGATGATGACTGCTGCGGCCACGGGAGCTTTCGAATCTGCCGAAGGCAAAGCCGGCCCCGCCTGCAACGTGCGCAGGCCCCACACTGCAGCACTGCCCAGCAGCGCCAGCGCCACCAGCAGCGCGCTCAGCCAAACGCCGCGCGGACGCTGTGAGGCCCGGGCCACCGCTGCGGCCAAGCCTGCCAATGCCGCAAGCAGCACAAGTCCACCAATGCCCACCACACTGCCCAGGTTGGCACTATGAACGCGAGGCCGGGCGAGTGCAAATGCCAGGATGGCCAACAACAACATCCGCAAGAGCAACAACAGGACATGCCGCAGGCGCCAGTTTCGGCTGTGCTCCATCTGCGTTTGACGCACAAACCGCAAGGCTGGAAAGTCGATAACCTGCGGCTGTCGCCGACCTAGAAAGTGGAGGACCACGGGGACCGCCAGCGCCGCTAGGCCTGCCAACAACGTCAGGTGTGCAAAATTCATCCTGGCTACTCACCCTCCCCAGACTAAAACCGCCCGCGACGTCTGAGCAGGTACTCCATCAGCGCCTTGTCGTACAGTTGACTGGTATCCAACGGCACGTAGTCGATACCGGCTTCTGTCAGATCGCGGTCCAGTTGCTGGCAAAATTCTTGAATTCGCTGACGATAGTCGGCGGCGGCATTTGCAGCCAACACGTTTTCGGATTGGCCAGTTTCAGGATCACGCAGTTGTAGAGGGCCTTGAAATGGAAAGGTAACTTCAGCTTCATCCAGTACATGAAACACAATTAAATCATGACCGACATGGCGCAGGCTGCGCAATGCACGCAACATTGGCTGTGGCTCCGTCAGCAAGTCGCTAAACAACATGATCAAGCTGCGATGGCGGAGCATCGATGCTAACTGTGTCAACGAGCTGGCTAAATCGGTCTCACCCGCGACTTTTAGCTTTGTGAGCTGGCTAAGGATGATCGGCAATTGGCTGCGCCGACTACGAGGCGGCACGCAGGCTCCCAGCTTGGTATCAAACGTAACCAACCCAACCGGATCTTGCTGGCTAATCATCAGATAGGCCAAGGCGGCAGCCAGGCAGATCGAATAGTCCAATTTGGTCAAGGTTTGTCGATAGGTATAGTTCATCGACTGGCTGAGATCGATCGCCAAATAGCCAGTAATGTTCGTCTCCGACTCGAACTTCTTGACGTAGTACTTATCGGTTTTGGCGTAGGCGATCCAGTCGATATCTTTCGGATCGTCGCCTGCGGCGTAGCGCCGATGCTCACTGAATTCTACACTGAAGCCATGAAATGGGCTGGCATGCAGCCCCTGCAAGAAACCACGGACAATCATCTGCGCACGTAAGTCAAGACGCTTGATTTGCGCGGCCAATTCGGGTTTCAGGTACTGCTTGACGGCGACCATGACAATCGGTGGTGAAGCGCTGGCGAAAGGATGGCTGCGAAAGGATGGCTGGCGGTATCGAGCGGATGAGCACTCAGCGGATTAGCGTTGAGGAGGCGATTCAAATTTGGGGATTTCAGGCGCTGGAATCTCTTTGACCAATCGAGCCACAATCTGTTGACTATCCAGGCCATCGGCTTGGGCTTGAAAATTTGTACTGATCCGATGTCGTAGCACGGGCACGGCCACGCGACGAATGTCCTCGACACCCACGCTAAATCGTCCATCCATAGCCGCAACCGCCTTGGCACCATTGATCAAGAACTGACCCGCGCGCGGCCCGGCTCCCCAATCCACCATTTCTCGCACAAAGATTGGGGCTCGATCATCACGCGGTCGGGTTGCCCGAACCAAATGCGCAACGTACTTGACCACATAAGGGCTAACCGCCACGCTTTGCACCAGTTTCTGAATATTCAAAATGGCACGCGCCGACAGTATTTTTTGGACTTCGGGTTTTTCGTGGCGCGTGGTGGCCAACAGAATCTGTTCTTCTTCTTCCAGGGAAGGATAGTCCACGATAATGTTGAACATAAAGCGGTCCAACTGGGCCTCCGGCAACGGATAGGTGCCCTCCTGCTCAATGGGGTTTTGAGTCGCAATGGTGAAGAAGGGATCTGGCAGCGAGTAGGTCATGCGTCCTACAGACACTTCACGCTCTTGCATGGCTTGCAGCAGAGCGGCTTGCGTTTTGGGGGGCGTGCGGTTGATTTCATCCGCTAGCAAGATATTCGTGAAAATTGGCCCTTGAACAAAATTGAATTGGCGGCGGCCATTTTCGTCTTCGTCCAAGACGTTGGTACCCGTGATATCCGACGGCATCAGGTCGGGCGTGAACTGCACACGATTGAAGCTGACATCCACGATCCTGGCCAGCGTGCTGACCAATAACGTCTTGGCTAGTCCTGGCACGCCTTCCAGCAGACAATGTCCGCGGGTAAAAATCGCGGCCAACAATTGCTCAATGACCTCATCCTGGCCGATAATGATTTTGGCCAGTTCTTGGCGGATGGTGTCGCGATGTTCTCGGAACTCGCGCAACAAGTCGCCTACATTCTTGGGTTTATTCGACACAATCTAAGCATCCAGACGAGATTTGCTACAATGCACCCCAGCAACAGGTTGGAATACGAATTTCCCGTGGTCAACTGGATAAACGGGTCCAACATTATCACCGATCGAGCCCTATGGCAGGAAGACCATTATGCAGCGGTCGCTGGGCATTGTCTCCGTAAGCTTAATCATTCTAACGCTTGTAACGCTCTGTGGCACGGCCTGCGCCCAGACCGAGCCGACACCGGCCCAAGTCCAGCGGTGTATTGATCGCGCCAGAGATCTGCTCATCAGCCAACAGCGCGACGACGGCGGTTGGCCAGAGCTGAACGAATATCCGTACGGCGTCTCCGGCTTGGCCACGCTGGCTTTGCTGAGTGCTGGGCTGAGTCCCGACGCACCCGCCATCCAGCGCGCTCTGGGCTATGTGAGTCAACGCGAATTGGAAAAGGTTTACACCGTCTCGTTGCAAACGATGGCACTATGTGCTGCCAATCCCAATCGCTATGCGCAATTGATTCAACGCAACGTCCGGTGGTTGGTCAAAGCACAATCGTCCGATGGTGGGTGGAGTTACACGACGGGTGCCGGAGCCATGTCGGACCCATCAAACGCTCAGTTCGCACTGCTGGCGTTGCACGAAGCACAACGAGTCGGCATTCGTCCCGATGTGGCAGAGATGAAGAAGTGCTTCGATGCAGCGCGCAGTTATTGGATGCGAGCGCAAGGTCGTGACGGCGGCTTTGCGTATATCTCTGGTGGCGCCCCATCTGCCAGCATGACCTCGGCCGGTGTGGCTTCGCTAGTTATTGTGGGAGCACAGGCCGATCAGTTTGAAGCGTCGGTGGCCGATCAGATTCGCTGCTGCGGTCAGGATCCGCTCCAGAATCAAGCACGCATCGAAGCAGCCCTGGCTTGGCTCGGACAGAATTTCAACCCGCACACCAACGCCGGTGGATCAGATGCACACTATCTGTACTACATGTACGCTCTGGAGCGGGCAGGACGCCTGGCAGGCCGACGTTTTTTAATCGGCCGTGAGGGCCGACAAGTGGACTGGTATCGTGAGGGCGCTCACGCGCTCATCAAACGGCAAGACGAATCGGGAAACTTTGGAACCAAGACGCTTGGCAACAGCGCCAGCGAGATAGCGTTTGGTCTGCTGTTCCTGTCCAAAGGCAAACGCCAGGTCGTACTCAATCGCTTGCAGTTCGATCCTGGATTGGATTGGAATCATCACCCACAATCAACTCAGAATCTCGTGGGCCACTGTGAACAGGCTTGGAAGCGCGATTTAACTTGGCAGACCGTGCGATTGCAACGAGCCACCATGCAGGATCTGCTGGAAGCGCCAGTGCTGCTGATTTCAGGAACAGCAGCACCCCATTTCAGTCGCGAGGAAAAGCTACTGCTCAAACGCTATGTCCAAGAGCAAGGGGGCTTTCTGTTCTTCGAGGCCTGCCACGGTAATGGTTGTCGTGGTGAAGAATTTGAAAAGTATGTCCAGCAACTCGTTGTTGAACTGTTTGAACAGCCGTTGGAGAAACTGCCCCCCGATCATCCAGTTTGGAGCTGCCAAGCTCGCATCGCGCCACAGGATTTGCCGCCAGACGCTTGGTTGTATGGTGTTCAGACCTGTTGTCGATTGGGCGTCGTGTTCGTGCCGTACAGTTTATCTTGCCGCTGGGAGCTGAACCTGCCTTACGGGAATCGCCCAGACTACGGTACACGCGTGCAAAGTGACTTGGATACTGCCACCAAGATCGGCCTGAACGTGTTGACCTACGCGACAGGCAAGGAGTTGAAGGACAAACTGGATTCGGTCAGCATTCTCGAAGAGGTAGTCAACAAAAACCCCAGCCAACGCGGACTGTTTGAACTGCCCATCTTAATGCACTCGGCAGGCGCCGACGATGCACCGCGCGCCGTAAAGACGTTGATCCAGTGGCTGAATCAAGAGATTCCGTTTCCGATGAGTAGTCGGAAGCGATTGATTCCGATTGAAGCGGATGAGCTAGCTCGCAACCCCGTTGTCTTCATGCATGGTCGCGGCAAGTTGGAGCTGTCGGCTCAGGAACGAGAAGCGTTGCGGCAGCATTTTCAAGCTGGTGGATTTCTGATTTGCAATGCAATCTGCGGCGACGAAGCATTTGGCGACAGCTTCCGCGCGCAGATGCAGACGATTCTGGGTCAAGCGCTCAAACCGCTGGATATCCAGCACCCGCTGCTGACGGAACAATATCACGGTTTCGACATTCGGCAATTATCGATCATCGATCCCAACCGCGATAGCGCTGGACAAATATCGGCTACCACACGCAAAATCGCGCCCGTGATCGAGGTCGGTTATGCGGATGGACGGATCGTGGTTGCGTTTTCACCGCTGGACATGAGCTGCGCGCTAGAGAGTCGCCATTCATTGCAATGCAAAGGTTACGTGCGCGAAGATGCAGCGCGACTGGGCATCAATCTGATTATGTTTGCTTTACAGCAATGACTAGCCAGTAAGGCAAGTGTACCGTCAATTGTTCGGAGGACCGTTGTTGCGTGGCTGCTTGAATCCGATTCAATTCGTCGCGCTGTGTGTCGGCCAGTGGCAGTTCGCCTAAGAACTTCAGGTACTCGGCTTGTGGATGCAGGTAGCGGTCCAACAGATATGCTTGGCAGCTCAGGCCGGCAGCGGTGCAGTAGCTGAGCAATTGTCTTCCAACCAATGGGTCGGCACCGCGCTCGGCGAGTGCTTCCATCCACAAATCGCGAGCGGCAATTTGCGGTGGGTGCTCCATCAGCCCGCCATAGTCCGGCTCGATCATCGCCATTCGACCGCCTGACGCTAGTACCCGCTGGCACTCGCCCAGCACTCGCCGAACGTCTTTGATCCACAACAGGGAACATTGCGTAAAGACCACGTCCACAGAGTCATCGGGGAGTGGAATTTGATGCGCGCTGGCCAGACAATAGGACAATCGACCTTGTAGTTCGGAAGGGGTCTGCGACTGAGCATACGCGATGGCTGTTGGCTGGTGATCCAGACCAATGACGGTCGCTGCGCTGCGTCGAGCCAATTCGATTGAAGTGCCCCCCCAGCCACAGCCCAAATCTAATATGTGGCGAGCTCGGTGTATATCAGCCGCGCGCAATAGTCGTGACCGCGCGGAGCTAAGCCAAGTGGCTTGGGCTTGCGCCAAGCGCAACGACGGCAATTGACAGGGATTATCGGCATTCATGGATTCGACAGCTCTTATTTGCTCGCCAACGCAGGCGATCGTGGCCTTGCCGGACTGGTCATGACTGACCGCAGCCTTCACAAACTCGTCACAATCGAGTCTAGCAACCGCGTGAGATGTCCCCAAAGAGTGCAGATTGTGCACAATAATGCAACCCACAATCCTAGGCCTATTTGTCTGCAGGAGGATTTGCAATATGCAGCCGTGTGACATTGCTTTTATTGGAACTGGAGTAATGGGAGCCAGCATGGCTGGACACCTACTGCGAGCCGGACATCGACTGCACGTCTATAACCGAACTCGCCACAAGGCCAACACACTCGTCGAAGCTGGCGCTCGCTGGCATGATGGCTTTGCGCCAGCGGCTGGGGCGGCTGACGTCGTGATTACCATGCTAGGTTTTCCAGACGACGTACAAGCTGCTTATTTGGGGTCAAACGGAATTGTGGCGCACGCTCGCCCCGGCGCTTTGCTGATCGATATGACGACCTCTAGTCCTCGATTGGCTCAACAGATCGCTCAAGCTGCCCAGCGGCGAGATTTGATGGCTCTGGACGCACCGGTTTCGGGAGGCGATATCGGTGCGCGCGAAGCACGGTTGGTGATCATGGTGGGCGGTGTGCAGGCGGCATTCGAGCGAGCTAAGCCCCTGTTCGAATTGATGGGCCAGCACATCGCACTGCTGGGCCCTGCCGGTTCTGGCCAACACTGCAAGCTGGCCAATCAAATCGCCGGAGCAATCGGCATGTTGGCGTGGTGTGAGGCGCTGGCTTATGCTGATCGAGCTGGTTTGGATGCTGCTGCCGTCCAAGCCTGTGTCGCCGGCGGCGCAGCAGGCAGCTGGGCAATGACCAACTTGGCTCCACGGGCGTTGCAAGGTAATTTTCAACCCGGTTTTTACGTCAAACATATCTTGAAGGATATTGGCATCGCCCTGGAAAGCGCTGCCCAACTGGGACTGGAGCTGCCTGGAATGCAAGAAGCACAGCGGCAATACGAACGAGTCGTCGGCATGGGTTGGGAAAACCTTGGCACGCAAGCACTGTACCGGTTGTACACGGAAAGCTAAACTCGGTTGAACCTCCAAGTTGTAGGCTCGGACAAGCAAGCTGGTTAAAACTGTGTGGTAGAACTTAAAGAACGAACAGCAGCAAAGACCTCTTAACGGCAATGAGGTGGTTTGCGATGTCCCCCTCCCACGGCACAAACAGAGCTTGGCATCAATCGACTGTGCAGCTTTGTGACTTTCCGGCACTCTACCAGTGCTCAATTCACGCTGGCTGAAACTTGTCCAGACAATTGGACTACAGCTCTTTGATCATGATATTGCGGAACTGCACGAGCGACGGCGAACTGGTCCATTGTCCGTCCTGCTGGCTTCCGTGGTGCTGCAGAGCGATGCGCCCGCGAGGCGGCATGTCGGGAATGAACGCTTTGTCGATGACTGTCGTGTCGTTTAAGATTACACTGACTGACCTGCCTAACACTGTGATTTCAAAGCGATTCCATTGGCCAATCGGATGATCAGCTTTGACCTTGGGTGTTACCGCAGCTCGAACTTCCGGTGGCATCTTTGGATCGCGGCGCACGCCGTACATTTCACCCGATCCGATAGGCCAACACCAAATATTGACTTGATACGTGCCTTGGCCACGCAAAAAAATCCCAGAATCGGCATCGGCCAGACTCAGTAGCACCGGTTGTCCTTGCGCGTCGACCGCTTCGCTGCCGTCGGACAGAATCTGTGGAACCTGGGAATTGACAAACGGGGCTTCCTTGATGCGCCAATCGACGATTAGTTGAAAGTCATTGTATTCGCGTGCTGACCACAACGACTTGTCGCCTGGGGCTTCGCTGAGCGCATCGTAGTCGATCACTTCGTCGACTACGCGCCAATGTCCCCCATCACCCTCTGGCACAATCCAGTTATCCAGGTTTATTCCGGTAAACAGCGGCAACCAACCGTCGGCAGCTCGTGCGGTGTCTGCATCGGACACTCCGGTCGACGGCAATTCCTGAATACGAATGTCGCGGAAATGGCATTCGGAACCTTCCGACTCCAAGCAGATGTAGCCTTTGCGTGGCCAACACGCGATGCCTTCCGTTACCTGCTGGCCATTGACTGACAGCGTCACGCATCCATGATTGGCAACGACACGATAGTGATTCCATTCCGGCGAACTCTTGCTGAACTCGTGGCTGGGAAAACTGCGAGTGCCGCTCTTGGCTACTCGTCCCCTGGGCGTCATCTTGGCACCATGAATGGGAAACAGGTCGCCATGTGTTGTGTACCACTGATTCTTGCCGGGAATATTGAACGCGTTGTCCAGAATCTGCACTTCGATTCCACGACTAAACGGAATGCCTGGAGCCGGAAGGCCATCTCCCCACAAAAACAGTCCTGCGTTTCCGCCGGGCTGCATATGTCTCCACTGGAGTTCGACGATAAAGTTCTCGTACATTTTCTCAGTGCGCATCACGCCTGTCGGCTTACCGGTCGAGACGATCATGCCGTCGCGTGCCGAGAATGTATCCGGCGCGACGTTGACTGGCACCCAGCCGTGTAGATCGTGACCATTGAACAAGAGCGTCCAGGCCGATGTATCAGGATCTTGTTGAGCGGCTAACTGCTTGCCAGTCGATGTCAGGTGCGCGATGAGCAACCCTAGCCCTACCCCACGCAGAATTGGCCAATATCGCATGGTTAAATCCAAACGCATAAAAAATTCCATCACTAGAACCCACATTGTAAGTAACTAACTCATGATCTGCTTGATAACCCGGCCATGTACGTCGGTTAATCGCATATCGCGGCCACCAAAGCGGAACGTCAGTCGCTCGTGGTCCAGTCCTAGTAAATGCAAGATTGTGGCATGGATATCGTGAATGTCCAAGCGATTTTCGATGGCGCTCATGCCCAGTTCGTCGGTCTCGCCAAATGTCATACCGCCACGTATACCGCCGCCGGCTAGCCAAATTGTATAGCCGCTGACATGGTGATCTCGTCCGTCGGTTCCTGAACTGTGCGGCGTACGCCCCATCTCGCCAGCCCATACCACCAGCGTATCATCCAACAGCCCACGTCGCTTGAGATCGACTAATAGCGCAGCTACCGGTTGATCGGTGATGCGTGCATTCTCGGCATGCCGCAGCTTTAAGTCGCCGTGCTGATCCCAGGGAGAATTGTTGCCGTGCGTATTGGGGCAGGTCACCTCAATAAACCGCACTCCCGACTCTGCCATCCTACGAGCTCGCAAGCATTGCAGAGCATATAGCTGATCGTGAGGATCGGAACGATCGACGCCATACAACGCTAATGTCTCGGCAGTTTCATCAGCGACATCGCAGACTTGTGGTACACGGGTCTGCATCAGCGCCGCCGTTTCATAGATGCTGATGGCCGCTTCGATCTCCTTGGCTGCTTGTCTGGCTGCAAATCGACGATCTTGGTGTTGCAAGAACTCTAGCTTAGCTTGCTGAATATCTGACCTGTCGCTGGATTGGATGTTGTCCACCGGCACTCCGCGCGCCCGAACCAAAGCCGCTTGATGCGTGGCCGGCAAGAACGAGCTGGCGAAATTCTGAAAGCCACCGTTGGGAATCCAGTCGTTATTGAGTAGCACATAACTGGGCAACTCATCACACACGCGGCCTAATCCGTACGACACCCACGATCCTATGCTCGGTGCTGCCGCCACCGAACGACCGGTGTGTAGCAAGAGCGACTGGGCACCATGCAACGGTGATTGGCCAACCAGCGACCGAACGACGCACAAATCATCGGCCACTCTGGCTGCGTATGGAAACAGTTCGCTGACCCACAGTCCAGACTGACCATACCTGTCGAACTGCCAAGGACTGCCCAGCCACTTCCGTCCAGCGCTGACTGCTTGCGAGAGCGGATCGGAACGCCACTGAGCGGGTTGCCCGCTCAACCGAGTCAACTCCGGTTTGGGATCAAACGAGTCCACTTGCGACACGCCGCCATCCATAAACAGAAAGATGACTCGCTTGGCGCGAGGCGCATGATGCAAGGTACTGTCCATGGAATGCCTGCTGCCCATGGGCTGCTGTTGGGGATTTAGGACCGTGCTCTCTCGCGAGATTGCTTGCTGTGTGCTACACGACAGTCCCAACCAGGCCAACCAGCCAAACCCCAGAGAGGATTGCTGCAAGAACTCGCGGCGAGAAGCACACGGGGCAGCGTGTCCCGGACACTGTGGCCATGTCATTCTGCCCCGCCCCAGCCATCGCTGCATTTGCCAATACCTTTCTATCAACGTTCTTTGCTCAAGGGCCAACCCCAATCCCGCTGCTGCGCGGGGCAATCAGTATCCGTTTGCGTCTGACTATCAACAGCTCTACCGCAAATATACAAACTCCTTAAGATTAAAAATAGCGTGTGCGGCGTCCTGCCAGGCGTCGGATTGAAGAAGGATATCAGATGACGTTGCTCGCAAGTCGGCGCTACGGCGGACCAATTGCACCACCGCCCCGACTTCATCTGGACTGACCGATCGCCACAGAGCCGTCTGCAGCATGTTTGCAGCACGTTGCACTGCCGAAGTTGCCTTGTCGTTCATTAAGTGCTGGCTCCAACAGCGCGCCATTTCCAAGACAAACGGATCATTCAGTAGCGCCAGCGCTTGATCGGGGACGTTTGAAACGTCGCGGCGCCCAACGGTGAACTTGGGTATGGGCTGGTTGAAAAGCGCTAAGAAGCGCGGTGGTTCCATGAGCGTCATTTCCAGATAGATACTGCGTCGCCCCAGACCGTCGACTGGCCCCTGAAACAAACGCTTCATCTTATCTTCTGCAGTCCGGAAGGGATGAACGGGAGCACCGTACTGCATCGGATCCAAACGTCCTGAAACTGCCAGCAGAGAATCGCGAATGGCCTCTGCTTCCAGTCGCCGCATGGGATAATGATGCCACCAGCGGTTCTCAGGATCGACGACCAGCGATCTCGAAACGGGCACGCTGCTTTGTCGCCAAACCGCTGACGTGACCAGCAACCGAATCAACCGCTTGGTCGACCAGCCGTTAGCGATGAATTCCTGGGCCAAGTAATCTAAGAGTTCGGGATGGCTGGGCAATTCGCCAAGGTGTCCGAAATCGTCCGGTGTTCGCACCAACCCGGTTCCAAACAGATAGTGCCACACGCGATTGACGTAAACTCGTGCCAACAAGGGATTCGCATCGTCGGTGATGAGCTCTGCCCAGGCCAGTCTGCCACTGGCTGATGAATCTGGCGACTGAGGTTCCGGAAGAAACCGTAGGCGACCGCGCGGCACTACGTCGCTCAGCGCGGTGTAGTCGCCCCGAACCGCCAACCGATCGTCGCTGCCTTCTGGCCAGTCTGCTGCCGAACCAACCGTTTTATCGGGTTCGATGCGCCGCTCGATCGTTCGATATGCGTTTACCAAGCGCTCGACTTCAGAACCGGATGGAATGTCATTGGGCAGCAATTTTGAATGCAGGGCATCGTTGAGCAGTTCTACATCTGCCGAACTGCATTGCCGCTGCTGCCAACGCTCGATGGCCGCGCGCAACAAGCTCGCCAGTCGCACCGACCAATCGGCTTCTTGCGAGAATTCTTGGAACAGAGGCACAAATCTCGCTAGCTCGTCCTCCGGAGGATGTCCGGCGGGATGTTCGTAGACTCGCGAGACACCAAACCAGCTACGCTCATCATGGATCTCCTCTTCAATTAATCCACCATAACCTACTCGTGGTGGAAAATAGTTATTGAGCGACTTGGTAGCCAACTCTAGATACACGCGGCGCGGCACATTGTCGATAGAGCCCTCCAAGGTATCAAAGTTGCCAGCGGTCAAAGTCTTCCATTGAGCAATGGGCAATTGAGGAAACTGTAATCGTTCGGAATTCAATGCCCGGTCAATGATGAATGACAGCGAAGAGAACTTTCCGGCTATCATTTCCAGTGACAGCGTGAAGGGCTTAGTTGTATCCAGTTGTGGGCTCTGCAGGCTGCCGGCCAGTCGCTGTGACCAGACGTGCGAAAACCGGCCGGCCGGCAGTACGTGCAACAGCGCCTGATCCCCCTGATCCGCCACAACCAGTTCGCCGTCGGCGACCAAGCCATGCCGCATGCCCCAGCCCTCCCATCGCCAACCCGCCACGTCACCTGCGCGCGAAAAATCTGCCACCAGCTTGAGCCGACCTTGATTGGCGACGATTCGCCTTTGTCGCTCTTGAAAAAATTGCTCAATCGTGATGGCTGACGCAGTTGATCGCTGCCAAAACTCGGCAATTGAAGCGGGCAGAGTCTCCGATGTCGAACTACACTTGGCGGCTTGCAACTGACCGCGAAACGCTTCTAACTGCTCGGGCGCGGTTGCCTCAAGCCACCGCCCAGCCAGTTCGGCTCGGAGTTGTTCTTTGATGTCTCGCAATTGTTCAATCGTAGCGAGATTGTCGTCACTGGTATTGATCGGTCGGGCGCTGTAACGAGTGCTCATGAGCATGCCTGCCAGCGAGTAATAGTCGCGTTGTTCGACGGCATCCAGCTTGTGATCATGGCACTGGGCGCAGGCCAATGTTGTCCCCAGAAATGCCTTACCCAGCGTATCGATCATATTGGCGACGGCCTCTTGGGTGACGCCTTCCGCCGCCGCGTTGTCGCCGTGTCGCCGCTCGCCCAACCGCAACATCATTGGCCCGATCAGCGCCTGATTCACTCCCGACAGCGTGTCGACGCGCGGGGCGATCAAGTCACCAGCGATTTGTTCAATCACTAGATCGCGATAGGGCAGATCATCATTGAAGGCGCGAATCAAATAGTCTCGAAAGCGCCATGCGTTCTTAGCTGGCACATCCCACTCGTAGCCATGCGTATCTGCGTAGTGCACTACATCCATCCAATGTCGCGCCCAGCGCTCGCCGAAGTGAGGACTATCGAGCAGTCGGTCCACCAGTCGCTGATATGCTTGCGGAGAATCGTCCGAAAAAAACTGCTGGACCAAGGCAGCATCTGGAGGTAAGCCAGTTAGCGCAAAACTCAACCGTCGCACCAGTGCGTACCGGTCTGCCTCGCCAACGGGTTGTAAACTCTGCTCTCTCAGCTTGTCTAGAATGAAGCTATCTACTGGGGTGCGCGGCCAATTCAAAGTATTTGCGTGGCGTTCCGTATCGCTGGTGTCTGTTACCTTGGGGACCTGTGTCGAAACCAGTGGCTGCAAGCTCCACCACTGCACGCGCTGACGGAATACGTCTTCCCAAGTCGCTAGACGTCCTTGGTCAGTTATCTCGCCATGTCGTGGGTCATGCGCGCCCTGTTGAATCCACGTCGTCAGATCAGCGATAATTGCATCGGGCAATTGGCTCTGATCGGGCGGCATCGGCGACACGTTGCCTTCGTGTCGCACGGCTTGTATCAGCAAGCTCTGCTCGGGTTTACCTGGAACAATCACCGCCTGCCCCGATTCGCCACCCTGCTGCCAACCGCTCTTCAAATCCAGGCGCAAGCCGCCTTTAACTTTTGAAGCCTGATCGCTGTGGCAACTGTAGCAATGTTCAATCAACGCCGGGCGAATCTTGCGCTCGAAGAACTCCACTTCGTCAGCCAGCAAGCTAGAGCAGCAGACACCGTCGTGCCAGCCCACGGCCATCGTCAAACAAATCAGCGATACACAGCGACTAGCCAACCGACACCTCAAGCTGCATTGCGAAGACCGGTTCGTCCAGGCGAAGTAGTCTTTCCAGATCCCGTAGCATGTCTTTCCCCGGTAGCACCAGCAGGCGCACCTGCTGACATATTGCAATACCGCTGCAAGAAAATCTACCTCTATTGCTGGCATTCGTGAAGAGCTTTAGCGAATTCTGGGTGGACTGCGAATTTGCTTTGGAGGCGCAGATTTGGGCGGGTAGGGCTGTGCGGCAAGCCTTGGCAGGCGGTGGTGGACAGAGTGCATTTTGCCAGCTCCTTCGGACGATATCTAGGTTTACACTCGGCTTTTCCACTCGATAGGGACCGCAATGCAATCGGCAACGGAATACACAGGCAGCTTTCCAACCATTCCAGTTTCCGCAACTGCTGCTGCCCAATCCGATGCTGAACTCAAGATCGCAGCACTAACCGCCACGGTTCAAGCGCTCAACGAGCAGCTGGATCACGCTCGGCGGATGGCCACTTTGGGCGAATTGACTGGGACGACGACCCACGAATTCAACAATCTGCTAATGACGATCTTGAACTACGCCAAGCTCGGTCTGCGCCACCAAGACCAAGCCTCGCGTGACAAAGCGTTGCAACGCATCCACGATGCAGCCACCAAAGCCAGCCGCCTGACCGGCAGCATTCTGGCACTGGCCCGCAATCGCAGCGGCGCGTTGGAGCCAACCTGCCTCAAGCAAGTTATCGAAGATACCGTGCTGCTCTTGGAGCGCGAGTTCCGTCGATACCGTGTGCAATTGGAGCTTCAGCTTGAAGAGGTTCCGGACATCATGGGCCAGGGCAATGAAATACAGCGAGTCCTGATCAATGTCCTGACCAACGCTCGACAAGCCACAACTGAGGGGGGCTGGGTACGGGTGACTCTGAAACAACCGACCAGTAGTGGCGAAGTTTGGCTGACCGTGCGCGATAGCGGCTCTGGCATCCCTGCCGAAGTGTTGCCAAAAATCTTTGATCCATTCTTCAGCACCAAAGCCGGGCCGGATGCGTCAGGCAAAGGCGGTAGCGGATTGGGTCTGGCCGCCTGCAAGCAAATTGTAGAAGCGCACGGCGGCAAAATTCGCGTCGAGACCAAGGTCGGCACTGGCACCGCGTTTATCATTCGCTTGCCCATTCCACAATTAGCCGGCTAGCGATCGACTTTCGGGCCAGTCTGGGGTGGTTGCCAATCGGGATCGCGCTGGAAGAACATCATGTGCTGCCAAGGCAGTTTGTCGTACTGTTCGACCAATCGGAATCCATTGGCGGTGAACTCGCGCATGATTTGCCGCTTGGTCATCTTGTGCAGCGGCAAGATCGGAACTTGCGGGTCTTCGGCGCGAAACTCCAGCAGCGCGATACGTCCGGTCGGCTTGAGACTCTGGCGAATCGCAGTCAGCATTTGCTGCGGATGCGAAAATTCGTGATAAACGTCCACCATCAGCAACAAGTCGATGGCATCTGCAGGTAATTGCGGATCGACTACACCACCTAAGATTGTCTCGATGTTCTGGACCTGCTCCTGCTCGGCACGCAAGTGAAGCAAGTGCAGCATTTCCTGCTGAATGTCTACCGCCAGCACACGTCCACCTGGCAGGATGCGTTTGGCCATTTCCAACGAGTAAAACCCGTTACCACAGCCCATATCGCACACCACCATGCCGGCTCTCAATTGCAGTTGTTCGAGAGCCTGCTGCGGGTCTTCCTCTTGCTGACGCTCAGACCGAATTAGCCAGCCCGCATGGGCGTAACCCATTGTCGGCGCAATTTTTCGACCCATGTACGATGACTTGGCTTTCAGCAGCGACTTGGCATCTAACGCATCGCCGGTTTCGCTGAAGTCGTCTTCGGACTGCTCGCGGGCAGCATCCAATTCCCCTATATCGGGCTGGGCGGTAGTCGCTTGCCTGCCTATGGCATCCTTAGCCTGCGATGCCTGCTGCGAGTAAGCGGGGGAGAGACTGGCTGAGATCGAACTGGCTAGCATTAGAATTGCAGCCAGCAGCCATTTGCCGAGCCGCTGGTTTCTAAAGTCTGGTTGTCCGCACATCATCTCGTCGGTCCACTGGTTCGAGCCAAAGTCAAATCATACCTTGCGTCCAGTATACCAGAATTGCATTGCTACAGGCTCGGAAAGAATTGCCGGTGGCGACAACGCGAGAGGAAAAGCCATAGTCCGCCCTCACCTTGGTAGTCCCGATATTTGAGCTAATTTATTTAGTTGCCATATCGGAAGCTTCCGATATATTTGCACATTGGGAGCAGTCGATGACCAAAACCAAACAGACGAAGTTGATCAGCATTGAAGCGCTTGGCAAGGCTGCCGAATGCTTGAAGGTACTGGCTCATCCACATCGGCTGCGCATGATCCAAATGCTGCTGCAAGGTCAATATACGGTGGGGGAACTGGCAGCCAGTTGCAAGTTGCCCCAGGCGATGACGTCCGAGCACTTGCGGCTGATGCAGCGCTGTGGTTTTTTGTCCAGCGACAGAGCGGGACGCAATGTGTACTACCGTGTCGTCGAGCCGCATTTGGCTAATTTCATGCGTTGTATTGAACAGCGGTTTGCCTAGAGGAAGAAAGTTCTATGACAACTACCATAACTCCGCAACAACTAGCCAGTCTTATCAAATCAGGCACGCAATTCGATTTGATTGATGTGCGCACTCCGGTCGAATATCAAGAACTGCATGTCAGTTGTGCTCGCAACGTACCGTTGGATCAATTGGACGCAGCAAGACTTGTTGCTCAATATCGCGATGGCCAGCAGGCGCTGTACGTCATTTGCCAGTCGGGCGGGCGCGGTCGCCAAGCGTGCCAAAAAATATTGGCTGCTGGCGGGCAAAATATCATCAACGTCGAAGGCGGAACGCTGGCTTGTGAGCAAGCCGGGTTACCTGTTGTTCGCGGCCAAAAAGCGATATCGCTTGAACGTCAAGTGCGCATCGCCGCCGGCTCGTTGGTTCTGGTCGGCTGTGGTTTGAGCTTCATTCATCCGGCTTTTCTTGGCTTGGCCGCGTTTGTGGGAGCTGGTCTGGTATTTGCCGGAGTGACGGATACCTGCGGCATGGGCATGATTCTGGC
This sequence comes from Pirellulaceae bacterium, assembly GCA_019636385.1. Taxonomy (NCBI): domain Bacteria; kingdom Pseudomonadati; phylum Planctomycetota; class Planctomycetia; order Pirellulales; family Pirellulaceae; species Pirellulaceae bacterium. The sequence continues at coordinate 683,026 of JAHBXT010000001.1, forward strand.
GCGAATGCCATGGAACCAAACCTCCAACAGCTCTGCAACTTGTTCGACGTTGAAGGCTTCTTAGCTTTCGGGTTCCAGAGCAGCTTCCGCAAATGATTCATCCGTTTCCCAAATGCGGACACGTACAGCTCGTGCGCCACTGGACTGAAGTATCTGTGGACTGACAACTTCCAGCAGATACCGCGCCATATTCTCCGCAGTTGGATTGTAGGGCATTAGGAACAGGCGTTTGGGCTGCACTAGCTCCAAAGCAGCAATAGCGTTTGCATCTTGTTCGTAAACCAAGAAGCTGTGATCCCAGTTCTCGTCGATCCAGCCCTTCGTGCGGGCTTTTAAGTCCGCAAAATCGAGCACGCGACCCACCGAGTCAACTGCCTGGCCAGTCACAAAAAAATCGGCAATATAGTTGTGACCGTGAAAATGTTCGCATTTACCGCCGTGTTGGTACAGGCGGTGGCCGGCGCAAAATTTAATGCGCCGCATAATGGTCAGGCTCATGTAGCTCAATCTCCCAAGATATGACGACCCGCTATGATTGCAACTTGCGATTGGATTGGTGTCGCTGGCTGTCGCGGTTTGTCTTCTTGGACAGATTCTGCTCGAAGGCCTCCGTCAAATCAACTCCCGTTTGATTAGCCAGGCAAATCAGCACGAACAGAACATCCGCCATTTCGTCGGCTAAGCTACATCGCTGGGCCTCGTCACCCTTGAAACTTTGCTCGCCGAATTGCCGCGAGATAATGCGTGCGAGTTCGCCGACCTCTTCGACCAGTTGCGCCAAATTGGTCAACTCGGAGAAGTATCGTACGCCCACGGTGCTGATCCAATCGTTCACTCGCCGTTGGGCTTCGGCTAGCGTTACTGGACTAGACTGCGTAATCGATGACGACGGGGAGATCGGAGACGACGGTGATTCTGGTGACGACACGGTGCACTTCCTGGATCCAGCCTGAGGACTAACGCGACTGGGCGTAGAGTTGCCGCAGCAGTTCGGTGCGAGAATCACGCAGCTCGGTGAAGCGTTGTTTCCACTGAGTTACTTCGACGGCCGTCGGCTCGCGCCCCACAATCACGCCAAATACATTTCGCAGCCAAAAGTCGCGATCATGCCGGGCCAAGTCAAAGTATTCGTCTGAAGCCATCAGCTTCAGTGGCAGCGATTCGACGACGCTGCGCAGATCATTACCTAGGATGCGCGCAGCTGCCAATTCGGCTGCCGATGGCTGACGGCCGACGTACCGCTGATAAATTCGAGTGACCTCCTGGTCGATCTGGTTGTAATCGGTATAGGTACCCGTAGTTCCACCACTGGGGTAGGCCGTGACACGCGACACATCTTCCAATTGCAGTTGAACATTTTTCGGGTTGCCTTGAGTCAACACACGGGCCGCCTGAGGAGTATACATAATGTTGCGACCTCCCGACGAGACAAAGGCTCGCACCTCATATAAGTCTTGATCGAATACATACGTCGGATCATAGCTTATTTGAAACGGAATCGACTGCTGGTTGGCGGCGGAGAAGGTCTGTTGGCCGTTACGAACCGTCCACTGGCGTCGGGTCAGATTCTCGATCTGCACGGTGACTGTCGCATCGGGCGGCAGTGGCCTACGAGAGACGAGCGTTCCAGTTAAGCGATGAGAATGATCGTCCAATTGCACGCGGACGGTTGCCAGACGCCCCGTTTGTCCATCTTGCAGTAATAGCCGCACGGCACCCGAGGCATCGGCACGACGATTGATCTCTTGAGTAAGATCGTATAGTCGTCCCGAGACCATGCCAACCTGATAGCCTTCCACTGCAATAATCGTGTCGCCCGCTTGAATTCGTGCACGATCAGCAGCGCCGGAGGTCGTGACTTGCCGAACCATGAAGCCTGTATCTGTACTATCGCCGCGCACTCCCAGCGTCCATTCTTGGTTTCCGCCAGGCCCCTGCATCCAACTGCCGCCCGGCCAGGCTTGACTGCCTGTCCCAAAGCGGTCACGCCCACCGTCAGGATTCCAGCGATCCTGCGCTTGAGTCAAACCGGTCCCCAGCCACACCGCAACCCACAACCCCATTAGCCACCGGTGCCCGCTATTCAACATCCCAGGCCCGGATGATATTGCCGAAAACAAAACTCGACGCGAACAGTGCATGGTGTTCATGGTACAGCGGCTTCCTAGTTGCGATGGGGTTGAGGATCGAATGACAATTAGGCTTTGTTTTAGGGGATGAAGAGGTTGATCACGTACATCGCACCGGGTTGTGATTGCTCGCAACTAAAGTCTATTCTAGCGAACTGCCGTGGAAGCTAATTGAGCCAGCTCGGCACGAATCAGCGGCAGATCGACCGGGAAATAGCCGGCCAGCACGTTTTCTGCCTGACCACTTTGGCTGAGCACGTAGCGTACAAATTCGATCGCCAGTTTGTTTTGAGCCTGCCCCAAGTCCAGCACAATGGACAGTGGTCTGACCAGCGGATATTGTCCGGACAGAATCGCCATCTCGTCGCTGGGAATCGTGTTGCCGCCAGCTTGTAGGCTCAATGCACGGGCTTCATTGTAGCCACACTTCAATCCGCAGATGCCGATGGCCAATGGGTCTGTCTTGATGACGTCTACGATCTCCGCGTTGGACGCGACCGGCAGCCCCTCGCGCAGGTTGGAGCGAAACACACTTTCTTTGAGATACTTGTGCGTGCCCGAATCTTCAGTTCGTGAGATGATGCGAATCGGTTGGTCGGCAAGCGCCCCGGTGGCACCCAACAGCTTCCAGGTGGGCGTCCCAGTCGATTCATCTGTGAAGATGGATCGCATCTGCTCTCCAGAAATTGAAGTCACTGGATTGGATTGATGCACGAAAATGCCCAAGGCCTGTCGAGCCACCTCAAGGGCAATCGGTCGTCGCATACCTTTGGATTTTAGCGATTCCAATTCGGCAGGCGTGACCGGTCGCGAGACTAGCCACATGCTGCTAGGCTCTGAACAAATCCGCTCGACCGCCTGGCTTTCGCCAATCGACGAAACTTCAATCACGGCGTCCGCATGAAACTGACGAAACTGATCGACCCAGGCGTGAGCCATTCCGTCCATGGTGCTGGACCCGAATAACGCCAACTTGCCCGATACGACTTGTTGAGGCTGATACGGATCGATGCTCTGTAGCACCGACTGAAGTCTCTCGATCGAGCACATTGAACCTGCTGCAGGCTGTTCGGCCGAAGCACTCCTCGTGCTGCTCAAGACAACCAACCAGCCTAAGGCCCAAATTGCAAACAGGCCGCTCCGCAACATCTCAGTATCCTTATTTTGTTGTGTCAAGAAACGCTCGCTCAGGACCTTTCACGTTCAACGATCAAGTAAACCGTGTACCATCCAGCAAGCTCATACCATCCTCAGCCCCCGATTTTAACATTTAGCAGAGTTCAGGGCGACGCCGAAATAGGCATCGCGAGATTGAGGCAATTCGCCGTTGGCGATGCTGATACGTAGAGAATCGCCGCCTGAATGGGTTTAGATAGCATCTGGCTGATACAAAATGCTGAGTTCTAATCACTAGCGACGCAGTAAGCTGCCTGACAGCCAGACGTAACCTACCGGCGGCGCGCGGCACATTTTCGAGCTGAACCGTGACGAGTACCGTCGCCACAGGTATGGTACACGCTCAGATCAATACGCTGGTTGGCGCGTTCATTGTGCTACAATCTGCGGACAATAAAGTGAGCGCCCGAACCAGACTGCTCACTCAACCCGAGATGTACAAGAGCCACTGATGCCAGGACAATCTGATAAGAAGCCGAGCAAACGGTCCTTTAGCGGTAGTCACCAACGCAGCTGGCTGTGGGGACATCATGCGGTCACCGAAACAATTCGGGCAGGGAAATGGCCAATTCTGGAAGTTTTCACAACCCAAGAAGCCTTCGAACCAACTGCGGAACTCTTGCAAGCGCAAGGCCAACAGGCTGTGCCAATCGCAATCGTATCGGCAAATCGACTGGAGCAGTTGGTTCGCTCCAGCGAACACCAAAGCATCGTGGCAAGGCTGGGTCCGTTTCCGTATCTCACGATGAAGCAATTACTGTCAGATTTACGCACTGCGATTAACAGCATGACGCCCGGCGACACTTCAGGACAGCATCTGCGAGTCAGCTTGCCGCCGCTGGTTGTGGTATGTGATCGAATTCAAGATGCGTTTAACTTCGGGGCCATCTTGCGGTGTTGTGATGGCGCAGCCGCTTTCGGAGTGATTGTGAGCGACAAGTGCCAGGCGGAAGTGACGCCGCATGTGGCGAGATCTTCGTCAGGAGCCGTGAACTACGTTCCAATTGCGCGCACCGACGATTTGATCGAAGCAGTTCGGCTGGTCAAGCAGTTGGGATCTCAGGTTGTAGCAGCGGACTCCAATGCCACCACCAGGATTTGGAAGACTGAGCTACAGGAATTAACGACACTGATCGTGGGAAGTGAAGCGCACGGCATCCATCCCAATCTGCTGGCCATGAGCGATCATCGAGTTTGCGTACCCATGCTGGGCCGGGTCACCTCACTCAATGCGGCCGTCGCCACGGGGATATTACTGTACGAAATCCGACGCCAACAATCGCAGTCAAACGATACTCGCCAAGTTGATTGACCGCCAACTGTGGGTGCCTAGGAAGCTTGGTCGCGGACTTTCTCCAGCAGGGCTTTGGTGGCACGAATACCTTGGTAGGAATCGACGTTGCCTTCATATTCGATGCCCACGTGGCCTCGGAAGCCGCTCTCGTGAACAATCTTCAGCATCTTCTTGTAGTCGGTGTGGATTTCATTGCCTTCAGAGTCAAAGTCATGCGATTTGGCGCTGACTCCTTTGGCAAACGGCATCAATTCGTGCACGCCCAGGTAGCGATCATACTCCAGTCCAACTGCACCACCACGTACTCGGAAGTTGCCGAAGTCCGGCAACGTGCCAACTCGCGGGTGATTGACCAGCTCCATGACGCCACGCAACCAGCCACCATGACTCGACAGACCACCATGGTTTTCCACGATCACGTTCAGATCGTACGTATCGCCGATTTCACAAAGGCGTCGCAAACCGTCGGCTGCTAATTGCTGTTGCTCTTGGAAGCTGAGCTTACCATCCGACGCAGCGTTAACGCGAATGGAATGGCAACCAAGTTCTTTTGCCCACTCCAGCCATTTGATGTGATTACGAACAGCCGTGACTCGTCGTTTGATGTCTGGATCGCCGAGGTTTCCTTCGCCGTCGCACATGATCAAAATTCCAGCTACTCCCTGGTCGGCGGCGCGCTTCTTCAACTCCGCGAGATAGTCGGGCTGCTTGACGACGTCTTTGTAGAACTGATTGACGTACTCGATGGCATTAATTCCGAAGTCGCGCTTGGCGATTACAGCAAAGTCCAGCGGATCCAGTTTGGCAAAGCCGGGGCGCCCAAAAAACTGGCGGTGCAACGACCATTGGGCCAGCGAAATCTCAAACCATGGCTTTTTGTCCTGTGCGCGTAGCGGCGCGGCTAGGCCGGAAGCGGCGGCAATCACGGCGGTGGTCTGCAACAGTTGGCGACGATGAACGTTCATGGCGTAAGCTCCAGTGACTGATTTTCTAGAGAACGATGAATGAGGTGCTGAGCGTAAGCGTGTGAGCCACGATTATACTCGGTCAGGACTGGACAAACCGCTCCTGCAAGGACTCGACGGTTAATTCCCCTTCGCGCAGCGCCTCCATGGCGGTGATGGCGGCCTGAGCGGCGGCAATTGTGGTGATGCACGGCACGCCATACTGAACGGCTGCAGCCCGGATACGACCTTCATCAGTGCGAGCCCCCTTTCCGCTGGGGGTATTCATAATCAGCGACACATCTTCATTTTTCAAGTAATCTATCAAATTTGGCGAGCCTTCGGCGATCTTCTTGACACGAGTCACCGGAATGCCGGCAGCTTCAATTTCCGCCGCAGTTCCGGAAGTGGCCAACAGGGTAAAGCCCAATTGACTAAGCCTGCGAACCATCGGAGCCAGCCGATGCCGATGTCGCGAATTCAAACTGACGAAGATGTTGCCCTGGGTGGGCAGCAGCACGCCAGCCGATAACTGACTTTTGGCAAAGGCCAACGCAAAATCTTCACTGATGCCCATGACTTCGCCAGTACTGCGCATTTCAGGCCCCAGGACGATATCGACGCCAGCGAACTTGCGGAAAGGAAACACGCTTTCCTTGATCGACACATGCTTGGGCACCGGTTCGGCAATCATGCCTAACTCGGGCAAGCTTTTACCACACATGACTTTTGCGGCCAGCTTGGCAACGGGAACCCCAGTAGCTTTGGCCACAAACGGGACGGTCCGACTGGCTCGCGGATTGACCTCCAAAACATAAACGTTCATGCGGCCATCTTCGCTTTTGATCGCGTACTGAACGTTCATCAGGCCAATCACACGCAGCTTCTTAGCCATCGCCCAAGTCGCCTGGCGAATTTCGTGGATGACCTCCTCGGATAAACTGTACGGCGGAATCACGCAGGCGGAATCGCCCGAATGGACTCCCGCCTCTTCGATGTGCTCCATGACGCCCATGACCACTACATTTTCGCCATCGCACAGCGCATCAACGTCCACTTCGATCGCATCCTCCAGAAACCGATCGATCAGCACCGGCTGTCCTTCGGCCACGACGAAAGCTTCGGCGACATAGCGCTCGAACTGCACAGTGTCGTAGCAGATTTCCATGGCTCGCCCACCTAACACAAAGCTGGGCCGAACCAGCGATGGGAAGCCTACCTTTTGCGCCTCGGAGCGGGCTTGCGCCATGTTGCGCGCGATTGCATTAGCCGGCTGTTTTAGACCTAGTTGATGCAACAACTGTTGAAATTTTTCGCGATCTTCGGCCTCTTCAATCGTATCCACACTAGTGCCAATGATTGGCACGCCTGCCGACGCCAGAGCGCGAGCCAGATTCAGCGGTGTCTGACCGCCGAACTGCACGATGACACCATCGGGCCCCACGCGATCACAGATGTTTAACACATCTTCGGTCGTCAGCGGCTCGAAGAACAGCATATCGCTGGTGTCGTAGTCAGTACTAACCGTTTCAGGATTACTGTTAACCATAATCGACTGAATGCCCAGCTCTTTCAGCGCGTAGCTGGCATGGCAGCAGCAATAATCGAACTCGATTCCCTGGCCGATGCGATTGGGGCCGCCACCCAGAATGATGACTCGCTTGTTTCCCGGCTGCTTGGGCGGCAACTCATCTTCGTCATCATACGAACTGTAGTAGTAGGGCGTATAAGCCTCAAATTCAGCAGCGCAGGTGTCAACAGCTTTAAATGTCGCGACAATGCCGTGCGCCTTACGCCACTGACGGACCTCCAGCTCATCGCTGCCGAGCAGGTTGGCAAGTTGTCGATCGGAGAATCCCGACTGCTTGGCCATCCGCATGTGCTGGGCGGTAATACGCGACAGGCTGCCTAACTCGCGCAGCATCTCTTCCATCTGAACAATCTCGGCCAAATGATCCAAGAACCAGCGATCAATGGCGGTGATTTGGTAGATCTCTTCGACGCTCATTCCGTACTTGAGCGCGTAACGCAAATACCACACGCGATCAGGATTGGGCCGCGCTAGTTTACTGCGGATTTCGTCATCGTCTGGTTGTGCCGCCGTTCCCCACAAGTCTTTGTTGTCACAGCCAAAGCCGAACGCACCGACCTCCAGACCACGCAGCGCCTTTTGAAAGGACTGTTTAAACGTACGACCGATGGCCATCGTTTCGCCGACGCTTTTCATCTGCGTCATCAACGTTGAATCGGCTTCGGGGAATTTTTCAAAGGCAAATCGGGGGATTTTGGTAACCACATAGTCGATGGTTGGCTCAAAACAAGCTTTGGTTTTCTTGGTGATATCGTTGGGTAGCTCCCACAGACGATAGCCTACTGCCAGCTTGGCAGCGATCTTAGCAATTGGAAAACCGGTAGCCTTGCTGGCCAGCGCGCTAGAACGACTGACGCGCGGATTCATTTCAATTACGATCATTCGCCCAGTGGTGGGGTGAATCGCAAACTGGATATTGGAGCCGCCGGTTTCAACACCAATCTCGCGTATGACCTTCAGCGAGGCATCGCGCATGATCTGGTACTCTTTGTCGGTCAGTGTTTGCGCCGGAGCCACAGTGATCGAATCGCCGGTGTGCACGCCCATTGGATCAAAGTTTTCGATCGAGCAAATGATCACGACATTGTCATCCATGTCGCGCATCACTTCCATCTCATACTCTTTCCAACCGATGATCGACTCTTCAATCAGCACTTCGCTAATGGGCGATTGGATCAGGCCGTTGCGTACTAGGGATTCGAAGTCGTCACGGTTGTAGGCGATGGCCGAGCCACTGCCGCCCATGGTAAAACTCGGACGAACGACACATGGCAGGCCAACTTCCTTGAGCGCCGCTCGGGCCTGCTCAATGGTTCCCACGACGACACCTTTACAGACCTCTAGCCCGATGCTCTCCATGGCGACTTTGAATTGGTCACGATCTTCAGCCTTGGCAATCACCTGTGGATTGGCACCAATCATTTCGACATGGAATTTCTCCAGCACGCCATGCTTGTGCAAATCCATAGCCACATTCAGACCGGTCTGGCCACCGAGTGTCGGCAGCAGCACGTCGGGTCGCTCTTTCTCGATAATCTTGGCGACGATCTCCCAAGTCAGCGGCTCAATGTAGGTTCGATCGGCGATCCCAGGATCGGTCATGATGGTCGCCGGATTGCTGTTAACCAACACGACCTCATAGCCCTCTTCACGCAGAGCCTTGCAGGCCTGACTGCCCGAATAGTCGAACTCGCAGGCCTGGCCAATCACAATGGGCCCGGAGCCAATGAGCATGATTTTTTTGATGTCGGTTCTGCGTGGCACTTGGTCAACTGTCCTGGCAAGCGGGGCGAAACATTCTAAATACCGGCCCTTGGCCGTCCAAAATAAAATTTCCCAAGGGTATCATGCCACCTACAAGTCTGCCAAGGGGAGGCGACTAGCCAATCATTTGTCGAGTACCTAGACTGTAGCCATTGACATTTAAGTGTCGCTATTCGCCAGTAGATTTTCAGGTTTGGCGAGCCGTAATTTTCTGGTCTATTAGTTGAAACGATATGTCCACGCTCGACGCCGATCAATTGCTTGTGCAGCGTATTCGCCAGGGGGAATCGCAGGCCTGGGAGGAGTTGATCGCCCGCTATGAAGGTCGACTACAAGCCTTCGTCGAGTCGCGCATTCGCAATGCTGCGGCTAGCGAGGATGTAGTACAAGAGACATTTGTTGGATTTCTCAATAGCCTGCCCAACTACGACAGCGGTCGATCTCTTGAGAGCTACCTGTTTTCGATCGCTGCCTACAAGTTGACCGATCATTTGCGGCGCGAAGGGCGACGGCCAACCATTTCGCTCAATAGTCCGTCGGGCAGCAGCGCATCCCCATGGCAAATCGCCTCCAGTGGTGCTCGACCCGCCAGTACCATCGCTCGTAGTGGCGAACGCAAGCGACTTGAGGAACAGGCCATTGTTAGCGCGTTGAGTGACCAAATCGAAAAATGGAAGGCTCGTGGCGACTGGGCAAAACTGAAGTGCATCGAGCTGTTATTCGTGGTCGGTATGGGCAACAAAGAGGTGGCTGAATTGTTGGAAATGACCGAACAGCAAATTGCCAACTACAAGTCCGATTTTTTGACTCGCACCAAAAACCTGGTCGGGCGGCAGAACCTGAATGACGAAGTCTTTCCGGAGCTAGCCGGCGATTAGTCGTCGCTCACACCATTCACCCTACACGTGATGGGCCGATGTCGAATAGAAAAGGCGCAGATTAGAATGGCACCTGTTCCATTCCCCTGTTTCCCACGCGTCCACTATCCGTCCATTCCCGAGCCGCCTACGCTCTGGCGAGCGCAACTACTGGACCACTTCCAACCAAATGGGTCGGCTAGTTGGATTGCCGCTGGTCTCGGTCCGAAAGTGAAATTGGCGCAGCCCCGGTTTAACTTTTGGAGCTGCGGTGATAAACAACTCGCGCTCGATCTGCTCCTCAGGTATCAACAGACCGTTCAAACCGATATTATCCACAAACGCACCGTGTGGTAGATTGCGTCCCGAGTCCTCTCGACCAAAGCTGACTGGGCCGGCAAATCCTTGGCGATCGATGCGTACTCTGGCGGAGATAGTTTGACCAGGACGAATGATCAGCCGATCGACTTCCTGAACGGGGCGCTGTACGGATTCAGGTGAATTTGACAACACGCTGATGCGTACTTCTTGAGCATCCTGAATGGCCAGCTCCAGCTTCTCTGGCAGCGGCAGACCTCGATCATCTGTGATAGATGCGGTGTTCAATTCTGTGGCAGAGATTGTTCGAGCCGTCAGCGGAATTTCCAGCGTTGCCTCAGACAGGATCGCATCGGGCTGCACAAAAATCGTCCCCAGTGCCAACTGCTGACCTGCCTCGATGATCAAAGGATTGGTAGCCAACACACCCTCCGGCAAATCATGGAGCCAAATAGCGATCGCATCGTTCAGACCGTCGATGCGCTTGACGCTGGCCGACCATTCGCGACCGCTGCCACGAGGTGTCTTGATTTTCAGTTGCGAAAAACTCAGCCGAAAGTCTGGCTGGGGCCTGAGAATTGATACCTGATATCGATATTGGGGACCACCAAAGCCGCGAGCATCCCGCACGCGCAGCAGATACTGGCCGTCGGCCGGCGCGGTAAACATCAGCCGCGAATCGGCCCCCAGCTCGCGCTGAGAGTCATCGTCGTTTTCAAAGTAAACGGGAAATACTGGCAAACCGTTGGGCAAGGGAACGTCGTCAGCGGCTAATGGGCTCACAATGTAGGCCGGTGCGCCCAGGGCATGTGCGACGGCTGTGGTACCAAAAAATGTGTGGCGCGAGCCGCTGCCGGGATAGACCTTGAATCCCGAGTCGGGTCCGCGCGGGTACAACCACAGTCGCGTGGTTTCCCCTTCAGAATATAGATATTCGTCCAATTCCATGTCTTCCCACTTGTGCAGCCGGAAATCATCAACGGTTGAGCTATCTTTGCCACGAAACGTAAAATAGGTCGCCCGTGTAGCTTGCAGTCGCGTATTCAGCACCGGCTGTCCATGGACATCGGTGACTTCGATCAGGCTATCCAGCGGCGATTGATCTCGAGCTGCGCGGACTTCGATCAGCCACGATTGACCGCGCTGCGCCGTGAAACGAAACAGATCGACATCTGCACTTTGATTGTCGGCTTGCGGCGAGTCAATGACACCCAATACTTTGACAGGTATTGAGACATCCGTTGCCGACGAAACGTGATCATTGGGCTCGACTTCTGTCAGTTCGGTCAGTTGACTGGCCTGAGCCACGTGCGCACTAACGGAAGGCAGCGTGCGAGCTGCAGATTCTGAACTCATGTCAGCCGACGCTGATGGCATCCGACTGTGGCTCATTTGTCGAGCATGCTCAGCCAGCATCTGGTCCAAAGTCGCGCGGGCAATCTCGATCACGCCACCTTTGAGATCAACCGCTTGCAGTGCCCCGTCGCCCGAACTGCACAGGCCGATTGGTACCTGAAGCGTCCTGGCCAATTCTCCCAAGGGCATCAGACTGTCTGCGGTCCAGAGTTTGATTGTCCTGTCGTTTGATGCTGAAACCAATAGATCGGATCCAATGAACTGGACGGCAACCACATCCTTCTCATGTGCGAATCTGGCGTCCAGTAAAGGATTGATCGTGGGCTGCGTAGTGGACTGGATGCGCCAACGCCGAACCTGACGATCGCCGCCACCGGCAAACAAAGTTTGCCCATTTGGAGCAAAGCGGACGCAGCGCATCTCGCCTTCGGGCTGGCCGAGAGTATCCAGCCGCTGGCCACTGGGAATGCTCCACAGTTTTACGGTTTGATCCGCGCTGGCGGTTGCCAAATGCTGACTGCTGGGGTGAAAATCCAAATCGTAGATTGCTCCGTTGTGTCCCGTCAATCTCGCGACAATTTGCTCAGACTGCATATCTCTGACCACGACTGTTCGATCGTAGCTGCCGCTGGCCAACCAGCGACCATCGGGGCTGAGCGCGGCACAATAAACGGCATCTGCATGATCGGCAAATGTTTTCAGGACTTTCCGTTCGGACAGCCCGACGAGCGTCACCGTACCGCTGGCTCCTACCTGACCTGCACCTACCACCAGTCTCTGCCCATCCGGAGACAGTCGTAGGCTGGTAATCTTGCCAGGCAATTGGTCGATAACGGTGGTGATTTCTCCGGAATCAACTTGCACAAACTCGATGCGTCCCCAGCGCCCCAATGCCAACTGCCGACTACCGATCGCCGCGACCGCCGTTACATGCTGATTCGACCGTTCGGCCGGCGACACCAGCATCGTCGCCGCTTTCGCCTGAGAAGGCATTGAAGATAATGAACTGGCATCTCCTGCGGGCGGTTGGGCACCCTGGGCAATCCAGCGGGCGATCAACGCAACATCATCGGATGTCGGTTGTGGCTGATCCTGAGGGGGCATCCGAGGTCGGTCAGCACCGCTAAGCAGTTGATACAGGACGCTCTCGTCGGGCTTGCCTGCTACGATGGCTGGACCGCGATCCTCCTCAAGCGGCTTATAGAGCGCCTCATAGCTGCTAACCGAAAATCCTGCCTCGGCATCCTGTTCACCGTGGCAGCCACTGCAGTATTTTTTCAGTACCGCTGCAACATCTTGAAAGTTAGCGGGCGGCTGCTGGGCAATACATGTCGCGGTACGCGGCGCTAGAACTGCAAGGGCCAATAACCACTGGACCAGGCATAGCGCCCAGCGCTGAGACAACAATTTGGTGCGTTGGTGAAGCATGACTGACAGGTTGGCAATGGCGGATGATGCAGAGTTGCAAGCACTCCATTGTAATCTACCAATAGCGTTCGATGACAATCTGCCCTGGGGCCTTTTTCTTGTGCTTGACGATATTCCTAGCCGCCAGCAGCTGTTCGCAGTCATCTAACATGTCTGGGTTGCCGCAGAGCATGATGGCGTTATCCTGCGAGAATTCCAAGTCAGCGGCGCGCTCCAGCGAACCATTTTCGATACAGGTTGTAATGCGCCCACTGAGTCCATGTGAGTAGGCTTCGCGCGAGACAACCGGCAGATAACAAAATCGACCGGCGTTGCGCTGTGTGTATTCGGCCATTTCTGCTTGATACGCCAGATCGCGTACATGCCGCACTCCATGGACGATCACGATGCGCTGGTACCTCTCCCAGGGTTGTTGGGTCCGCAACATGGCGATGTAGGGAGCCAATCCGGTGCCGGTTCCGATCAACCATAGGCTACTGGCATCAGGACAATGCTCCAAAGTAAAACTGCCTGCTGCCTTTTGGCTTACATCCAGCACATCGCCGACTTTCAAGTTCCACAATCGGGGAGTCAACTGCCCGCCCTCAACCATGACGATAAAAAACTCCAAAACGTCGCCATGCGGGGAAGCTACGCTGTACGGGCGATGTAAATGACCGTCGGGTAGATCGAAGCCGAGTTGCAAGAATTGGCCAGGCTTGAACGGCTCCACTGCTGGGGCGCGAACGGCCAGCGTGAACAATCCCTCATCCCAAACATGCATGCGTTCAACAGTTGCGGGAGTCCATTTCATGAGTTGTCATCTAACCGCGTTATAAAGTGAAGTTAATGGCGCTACCGGCCTCAAGAAATGGATCACCATAACCGCCTGCGATAGGCTTGTCTACAAACACCCGTGCCGTGCCGACCGAAACCGACGGCAATTCATAATCGCTCACACGATTTTCAAGGTGAGACAATCGCGGCCAGCGCTAGCCTGACAAGGGCAGGGCAGGGCGGGACGGTTACCGCAACGCTGCACTGGTGTCACCTGGAATGTCAGGTAGCCTCCTGCCCATTTTGGTTGCACAATCCTGAATCTGAATCGAGCCACGTGTCTTCGATGCGCCTCTGATGAGGGCGATATTTTGCTTTGTAGTTTAGGTGTCGGTTGGTAGCCACGTAGTAGCCCAAGTACAGCCACTGGAGCCCATGCCGCTGCGCCAACTCGATTTGCCTGAGAATGCACAGCGTGCCTGGGCTCCACGCCGCACAGGCCGGCTCGAAAAAGCAGTACACCGCCGATAAACAATTGCGCCCCACGTCGGTAATCGATATGGCGATCAGATGATCCTGCATCCACAGACTCAGTTCCAGCGAGGCATTGGGAGCGTGAAGCAAAAACGATCGGTAGTCATCGACGGTCAATGGTTGTTGGTTGCGCGCCAATTGTCGCTGCAGGCGATGGCGATTGAATAGGTCCACACGCTCAGTATCGACGGTTGGCTCATCTAATCGAAAGTCCATCCCCGTGGACCGTTGCAAGGCTCGCCGTTGTGACCGAGACGGCTGGAATCGACTAACTTCCAGGCGAATCGGCTGGCAAGCGGTGCAAGTGGGGCAATGCGGCCGATAGTAAAATGAGCCGCTGCGACGATAGCCCAACTCCATCAATTGATCAAATTGATCCAGACCGACTGCCACAGTCGGTAAACACATCGGTAACCGCGCCACTTGGTCAGGGAGATAGCTGCACGGCGAAGAATCGTCGGAAAAAACCCGCAGGTGTTCGATCATAGGCGACCTGCATCAGCACTCTAAGACAACGGCTGCAGCCTGTCCGTGAAATGTGAAACTGGATTGTAACACATGTCGCAACGACGTCGGCTGCATTTGCCGAACCACATCAACCGGGCAGGTCGGGTCAGCCTGTTGGTAGCCTAGCGTGGGTAAAACGTGACCAGCACCGGTAGCCAGCATCGCCGCCGTCAATTGTAACAAACCGCTGGCCGCCCCGGCTGTGCCGAAATAGCTTGAAAGAGCGGTCACCGGAGTTCCGGGAAGCACCGTGGCGACTGCTTGAGCCTCCGTTTGGTCGAGCTGTTGTTGGGAGAATCCTTGAGCGCTGACACACGCCAAGTCGTCGGCAGAAATATCGGCGGCCTGTAAAGCATGACTGACGGCCAATTCTATTCCAAGCTTGCTACCACGACGCTCGATCACAGGTCGGCCGAATCGACTAACGACGCTACGCACATGTGCGTAGATATGAGCCTTCCGAGCAACGGCATGTCGGCGGCGTTCGAGCACCACGACAACTGCTGCTTCGGAGGGCACAATTCCTGCCCGCCGCGCATCGAAGGCGCGGCTATGGTAATTGTCATCTACGGCACCAGATTGTTCGCAGTAGACATCGGGCAAGCGATAGGCCAGTCGAGTCGGCGAGATTCGCTCGCCTAATCCTCCTACAACCATTAAGTCCGCGTCGCCGCGTTGCATAATGCCAATCGCCTCACCGAGAGCCAGCAGACCACTGACCTCCTCAAGCGCAATCGTATTGTTCGGACCGCGGGCGTCGATGGCAATGGCGACATGGCAGGGAGGCATGTTGGGCAAGTAGCGCAACATCCACAACGGAAAAATGTGTTTTGAAAACTCACTGCCCCAGCGCCGCGCGTCGAATTGACCGTCAGTCTTGCATGCATCAATGGCGGCTGCTACCTCGCTAATATCGCCGGGTAACATCTCGGAGCCAAACACGACTCCCACCCGCTCGGGTTCCAACGCGGTTTCGGTCAACCGAGCATCCTCCCACGCCAAGTGAGCGGCAGAATATGCTAACTGAACTTCGCGCCCCATCAGCTTGAGTGCCTTGCGCGGCGTGACATAGTCCTTGCCATCGAAATTGTCGATGGCTGCGCCATAATAAACGCGATGTCCAGACGGACAGTTGAATATCGCGCGTGTGCCAGAAACGCCCTGCAGCAACTGCTGCTCCAGCGCTGGGCGACCTATGCCAAGAGGTGTCACGCAGCCTACACCGGTAATCACGATGTCGTCAAAACCTAGAGCCACTCTGCTGCCTACTTCTGCCTAACCTGATTGCTACTCTCGCCAGATAGTTGGGGGGCAGCAAAATGTCCACGATCAGACGACCGTAGCACCGGTGACATACCGACGGTTTGCCTAACCGCCCCCATGATTCTACACCATCACCCTTCGATCGGCAGGGGGTTCTCATAGCCCATAAGCACCGTTCCGTGCCGACATGCCAGATAATCATGGCGAACATTGCCGACCTCAGTTACTATGGTTTCGGCCAGCCCGAGCTGTGGGCGGCGTTGGTAGGAATTGTCAATGCTACGAGTTCGCCTATGCGCATGCAGAGAGCCAGTTACAGCACATGGCCGTGGAGGCCTAGACGCATGCGGCTTGTATTGATGATCGCGGCCTGCCTTGCCGTCAGGTTGTCGGCTGCCGCTCCTGCCGAAGAAACTGTAGTTGCGACTTCCGAGCCGGTGACTGAAGCCGCGACCGAGGCACAGGAAGAAGTTGACGCCAAGGGAGCGGATCACGCTGCGGCGAGTGTAGCTGTGGGAGTTGCGTTACCGACCGATGCGGTTCAGCAAATCATTCGCCAATACGTCGCTGACTTGGCTACTGTCGATCATCGCTTTCAAGTTGTCCTGGATGCCGAACGGCATCAGCTTCGGCACCACTGCGCTGAGTTCTGGCTGAACGAACTGAAGAGGCTCGATTTTACCCTCCTGGATCGCGTTGGTCAGATCGACTACCTGTTGCTCAGAAATAAGCTGGAGTACGTGCTTGCCAAGCTGGAACTTGATCGGCAACGCGATGCGCTGGCGGCTGAAGAGTTCTTGCCGTTTGCCGAAGCATTGGTCAAGTTTTGCAAGGCTCGCGAGGACATTTCTGGCCTGGATGCCGCCCGAGCCGCCGAGCAATTAGATGGTCTAGCCGAACTAGTCGAACGGTTGCCGAAGCGACTTAACGGGAATGGTAGCGGCATGGCGGAAGATTCAGTACCTCGGCGCCTGAAGGCCTTGCGCAGTGTCGAGCTACTGAAATCGCTCCGCAAGTCGTTGGTAGAGGCCGATGGGTTTTATCAAGGCTATGACCCAAGTTATGCCTGGTGGTGCAAGCAGCCCTGGGAACGATTGCGCAACGCCATCGATCAATACACCACGTATCTACAGGACCGAATTGTTGGCGTGCCACAAGCCGACGACACAACGATCTTTGGACTGCCGCTTGGGGCCGAGGGAATTGCTCTGGAGCTAAGAAATGAATGGATTGCACATACTCCCGACGAACTTATCGCTATGGCCCAGCGTGAGATGGCTTGGTGCGACCAACAATTGCAATTGGCGGCGGCCGATTTACAGTGTGGAGACGATTGGCGTAAGGCGCTCGAAATCATCAAGGCGCGGCATGTGCCGCCTGGCAAACAGCCGGAAATGATTCGCGAACTAGCGTTTGAAGCGATTCGCTTTGTCGAGTCGCATAACTTGCTAACAATTCCCCCGTTGGCGGCCAACGGCTGGCGGATGACGATGATGAGTCCCGAACGCCAGCGCCTCAGCCCCTACTTCTTGGGTGGCGAAACAATCATTGTTTCTTATCCCACCGACGCCATGACCCACCAAGAAAAGCTGATGAGCATGCGCAGCAATAATCAGCACTTTGCCAGGGCCACGGTGCATCACGAGTTAATACCAGGTCATTACATGCAGTACTACATGTTGGCTCGGCATCGCACCTACCGCAGTCTGTTCAGTACCCCATTTTGGATGGAGGGCTGGGCGCTGCACTGGGAAATGCTGTTGTGGGACTTGGATTTTCCACGCGGCCCTGAGGATCGGCTGGGAATGCTTTTTTGGCGCAAGCATCGCTGTGCGCGAATCGTCTTTTCGCTGAACTATCATTTGGGCAAGATGACCCCCGAGCAATGCATCGACTATCTGGTTGAAAATGTCGGGCATGAACGATCGGCCGCAGCAGCCGAAATTCGTCGGTCGGTCATGGGTGATTATGGCCCCCTGTATCAAGCAGCCTACATGCTGGGCGGCCAACAATTGCGCAAGCTGCACAGCGAACTAGTTCTCGGTAGTGGTCAGATGACTCAATGCGACTTTCACGATGCGGTCCTTCGTGAACACTCGATCCCCATCGAAATTCTCAGGGCCTACCTGACCAACGCCGAACTACGGGCCGACGCCATGCCCAGTTGGCGATTCGCCGATCCATGATCGACTGCGAACGCGACTTTATTCAGTGAGCATTTGGCCTTGGCAATCAGCCACCAGTCAAGGTACTGGCTACTGAGGACTTGTGATTGCCGACCTTCACCCCGCAGTCCGTCGCTCTACCGCCCGTAGCGCTGCGCCAATTGAGCGATGATTTTCTTGATCTCACGGCGACAATCGGCTGGCTGCAGCACTTCAGCTTCATTGCCCAATTGCAACACGCGCTGGATGATCTCCGTATGGTGGTAGGCCGTAACCGTCAACAAAACGTGGCCGTCCGATGCGGTCTGGAGTTTTTGCTGGGCGTGCCACGGGTCCTCTTCAACCCAACGCGCTGCCTGAGTTGACAAACGAATCACATACTCCTGCGGTTTCCCACCGCTGAAGATACCGACCGACTTGCCCAAGTGCTCGCGAAGATCAACCGCCGCATTGGGTTTGAACCAACTATCAAGCGCTTTGGCAGAGTTGAAACGATCCAGTTTCCAGTGCCTCAGCCGCTGTGAGCCCTGGCCATCGCGCGATTCTTCGGTCGATACGACGTAGATACTCGACTGGAACAGAACCACGCCGTAGGGCTCCAACTTGCGCTGACTGGGCAGTCGCCCAGGGACTTGATATTCAATTTCCAAATGGCGATGCTCTTGGATCGCGCGGTTGACGGTCTTGAGCATCCCCTGATGCTTCTCATAGGTCTTGGTGGGTAGGCCCAGTACGTACAACGTGCGCCGATACCGCTCATAGTGTTCAAAGACCGCTTCGGGCAGTTGATCGCGGACTTTATTCCAGAAGGACTCGATGCCGATCCAAAATTGAGTTCCCACCAAGGGCAGCATTAAATCGCGGCCCATCGACAGCGAGATCAGCTCGCTGGCAGTGATTGGAATCTTGTGCAAGCCCTTATCGCTGCGGCTGAGCTTCCACACGCGGCCGCGCTGATTCTCCTCATCCATGATTGGCATTCCCGCGGCAATCAGAGCCTCCAAGTCTCGGCGGACGCTGCGGGGGTGAAGCGAAGTCAGCCCCAATTCGTCGACTAAGCTATCACGCAACTCCTCAAGTGTCGCCCCAAAACGCAGTCGCTCAAGAATCTGCAGGATTTTGTGTTGTCGAATGAGCTGCTCATTGCGAGCCATCGCTGCTTCCTTGATTAACCGGAATCTCGCTGGGAAATCGTCCAATGGCTTAGTCTTGATCCATCAGACCGATTTCGTAAAGTACCCTAAGAAAAATCCCAACGGAACCGGTCATACCGGGTGGAGTATCCTGAGCCAGCCTACGGCAATAGCAGATCCGCGACACCATACGATCATAGACTAGCTGACCAACTGCGAGCGCTGAGCTATAATTTGGCCATCCCAGGTCAGGGACGCCCGCACTATGGGGTGCCCGATTTTTGTGTCATTTTCAACTACCTGAGTTTGCCGGAAAGAGCCGTTTGAGCGAGCGGCCCTTGTTCAGCCATCCTCACTAGACGGAGGCAAAGCTGGGGGCCACCCTCTGGCCACGGTAGCTACTGGTAGATTCCAACTGGTCGCTCGTCTTGAAAGTCCGCCATGCCCGTCCCGATGCAACTTTCGCGGATTATCATTAGCGAGATAAGCGATAATCAAGTTATCTATCTGCAAGAGATCGGGGGGACACGCCAATTCCCGATTTTGATTGGAATCTTCGAGGCTACCAGCATCGATCGGCGCATTAAGACCAATTTCAAGCCGCTCCGACCGCTGACGCATGATCTGATTGTAGGCGTGGCCGAAGGACTGGGAGCGAAAGTCGAAAGCGTGATGATTAGCGAACTTCGCGAGCACACTTATTTTGCCAAGCTGCAGTTGCGCCGTGACGATCAATTGATCGACATCGACTGCCGCCCCAGCGACGCTCTGGCCGTGGCAGTGACTTTTGACCCACCGCTGCCGATTTATGTGGCTGAGAGCGTGATTGACCAAGCATCATCGACCTCCGGTTAACAGGTGGAGATGACGCGTGGCAACTACCCAGTACTCCACCCCCCGACAGCGTTCTAGCGCACTTCTGGAGCCGGCTCGACCGCTGGTTAGACGACTGCCATCAAACTGGACGGCGGCCTACTGCTTTCGTCGTTTGGCGCGTTTGGATGGCTGCGTTTGGCTGGACAGCAGCTTGCAGGTCGAGGGCTTGAGTCGTTACAGCTACCTGGCTGCCGCCCCGGTGACTACGCTGCGCATCGATCATCCCTACAGTACAGCCTTACAACATCTGGTCGATACGCTGCACGATTTGCATCAGCCAGCGCTGGCTGATCTGCCTCCAATGCAAGGCGGCTGGATGGGCTGGATGGGCTACGAACTGGGCCGATGCTTCGAAGCGGTGCCCGCAGCGGTGCACAATGATTTTGCTTTGCCGTTGGCTATGCTGGGATTATACGATGTCGTCCTCAGTTGGGATCACCAGCGCGGCGAGGGTTATATTGTCTCGCAGGGATGGCCACTGCGAGACCCTCTAGCACGTCAGCAGCACGCGTATCGGCGTCTACAACATTTCCTGTCCTTGTTGGAGACCGAGGATCATCAGTTACCAGGTCCAACTGCTCTCCAGAGGCGCCGCCGCAATTATCGACTGGTCGAACATCAACTTGCCCCACAATTCGTGACGCGCTGGTCTGCTGATTGGACCAGCAGTTTTTCACCGGAGGCGTATCGACAAGCTGTAGCCAAGTGCGTTGAGTACGTTCATGCTGGCGATATCTTTCAAGTGAACCTGTCGCAGAGACTGTTGCGTCGCGCCATTTGCGACCCAGAAGATTTGGCGCTACACCTTCGACGCGCTAGCCCTGCAACATTCGCGGGTTATGCAGATTTTGGTCGCATTCAGGTAGTAAGTTCTTCTCCAGAACGGTTCTTGTGCATGCAAGATCGCCAGATTGAGACTCGCCCGATTAAAGGTACGCGGCCGCGTCTGAGCGATCCGATAGCTGACGCGGGCATGGCGCAGTTGCTGCGCGATAGCCTGAAAGACCGCAGCGAAAACGTGATGATCGTCGACTTGCTTCGCAACGACCTGTCGCGAGTGGCCGAACCGGATTCGGTGAAAGTCACGGCGCTGGCGGCTGTTGAGCGGTATCCGTATGTTTGGCATCTGGTCAGTGTGCTGAAGGCCCAATTGGCGTCGAAACATTCGCTCGCCGACCTCATGGCGGCTACGTTTCCAGGTGGCTCCATCACCGGCGCTCCCAAAATCCGCGCCATGCAAATCATTGCCGAGCTTGAACCGACGGTTCGCGGTCCCTATTGCGGCTGTTTAGGATACCTGAGCAGCGGTGGCGATATCGACTTGAATATTCTGATTCGTACCATAACCATGTGCGACGGCTGGTGGCAAGTTCCTGTCGGTGGCGGCATCGTAGCCGATAGCCGCCCGGAATTTGAAGAACAAGAGACATGGCATAAAGCTGAAGGCATTCTGCGGGCCATCGACTCACTGCCCTTCGGTCGCCGGGTTACCTGATCGGTAACCTTTCACAAGTTGTAGCCCACCATGCGTGTCCACAACGCTTAACCAAGCCAGGCCGGAGATTACAACGCTGTGTTTTTCGAGGAACATCAGATCCAGGCTCATGGTGGGCCGACGGTCGCGGGACTGTGGTGGTGAGATGATGCTTGGCCTGATTCACGGTGTATCGTTGCGCCACCGCAACCTTGTCCCACGCTACGAGTCGCAGGCGCGATTCTCCAAAGCTTTAGCGACGCAGATACCTTCGTAACAAGTCCAGCAGATACCACTCAAAGAAGGTCAGTAGTACCGGCATCACAAAGAAAAACAACTGGCTCACTCGAGCCGTGATGTCCTCGTCATTCGATTGTGGCAGCGTCGAATAGATGACAAAACTAGTTACCGAATTGCAAAACAGTAAGCCAGCGCTGACCGTCAACACAAAAACCGCGTAAGCCGCTAACGAAACTGCCGCCAACAATCGCTGCCAACGATCTGGCGAGGACAATTCTGAGGCACTCGGTGGTGTGGCTGATGTGTTCATGCAATGCGTCGCATCATCACCTGGCGCTGACTGGGGAACATCAATGACTGGAACGACCAGCGTGGCGCGCATCGTGCATGGAATCCAGGGGCGGAATGGTGTAAGTGCCAATGTGCATTTGCTCTAACATGGCCGCATCCGAAGCAAACTCGCGGGCGATTTCCCATGAGATCAAGTCTTGTTTGTAAAGTTTGAACAGGTGCTCTTCAAATACGAACGAGCTGGATGCTGTCTGCTGCATGCCAACTTTGATAGCCGCGGTGTTACCAGTCAGAATGGCGTCGTTGATGTACTTGATGTCATTAAACATGAACTCCATGGCGACCATGCGTCCTCCACCAAGTTTAGGCAGCAACCGCTGACAAATAACACATTTTAGCGCGTCGCGCAGCTGCAATCGCACCAAATCGCGTTCAACAGGATCAAAGAAGCTCACAATGCGGTTGACCACTTCGTAGGTCGTTCCAGCATGCAGCGTACTGATAACCAAATGCCCAGTGGCAGCGGCGTTGATGGCGGCGCGAATGGTTTCAGGGTCGCGCATCTCACCCACCACGATCACGTCGGGATCATGCCGCAAGGCGCCTCTGACCGCTTCGCCGAAACTACCGACATCTTCCGGGACATCACGTTGCGAAACCACGGCCTTCTTGCTCTTATGGACGAATTCTACCGGCTCTTCGATACACAAAACATGTACTGACCGATGCTGGTTGATCCAATCGACCAACGATGCTACGGTGGTTGACTTGCCAGAGCCGGTCATGCCCGTTACCAGCACGAGTCCAAAGTGCAACTTGGCTAACCGCTGCATTGAATCGACTGGAATCCGCAAGTCCTCAAAGCTCGGAATACTCTCCGGCAAGAACCGTAGGGTACAGTGTGGTGTTCCCGATTTGGTGAACGCGGATACGCGTGAGTATCCCAAACCGACTTGATGATAGATGAAACTACACTGCAGCTTGTCTTGAAATTCTTGCCAGTTTTTTTCGGGAGCAATCTCTTCGATCAGCGTCAGAATCTGTGCGCTTGACAGCGGTGCGAAATTGTCGGCCCGGCGCAATTGTCCATCGACACGGAAGATGGGTGGCGCGCCGGGACACAGATGGATATCGCTAGACTTGAATTTGGTGACTGCCCGGAAGAGTGTCTCCGAACTGATATGTTGGCTACGGTACTCTTCGCCGTGAACACGCCAGACTTCCGGCAATTCAAAAGCCGCCGATAACGCATCACAGGCAGCATGCACATGAGCAATATCCCCATCGGTTGCGGGCTGGCACTGCACTTGCAGCCCTCCGGTCTCGTCAACCAGGCGACAATCGGCCTGCTGCACTGAGACTATTTCAGTCAATGCGCGACGGCAATTGTCCAGTTCTGATGCTGGTAAGTGGACATGAATCGTGAACGAATGAAACTCACCTTCGTAGTCAGGCCGTAGCGCTTCAACGCTCAGCGTCCTGGATCGAACGACCATCTTTCGTGGCGAACCGTGGATCGATCGCAATTGCTCATCCGCAATGACAACGATAGACCACAGACTCTTTTGGTGTCCACAGCCCAATACCACTTCTCGCATGGCAAATTCAATCCTTACGGAATCAATGGACAGGTGGCCGAATGTGCTCGACTTGGCCGACGGCTAGTCTTTGTTGGTATTCACGCCACGACATCGCTGGAATGTCGGAAGGGCGCTCGACCATGTCGATGCAGCCGCTGACGGGGCAGACAAAGCTGCACAAGTTGCAGCCCACACAAGTCGCTTCTTGGATGGTGTATACGTTGACTCGCCCATCACCCAGCCCTGGCATGAATTGGCTGCGGCCACTGCGCTGCAGCTGACTCGTTGCGCCCGCGCCATAGGTGGCGAGATACTGATCGATCGGCGTCGGCAGGAGGCGGATCGACTGATGAGCACCGTCTTCGCAAGCCGCATAACACAGCCCACAGTGGATGCATTTCTGTTGATCGATTTGAGCGACCACCTTGTAACCCAAATTCAAATCACCCCAGTCGCCGACGCGCTGCACGCTAGCGCCTCGAAAATCGTCCAGGCGTTGGATTCCCTTGCTCATCATCCAGTGTTGCAGGCCGGATATCATTTGATCGACTATGCGGAAGCCAAAGTGCATGGCTGCCGTACACACCTGGACAGTGCTAGCCCCCAACAACAGGTGCTCGACCGCATCTTGCCAGGCCTGAATTCCGCCAATGCCGGAAATGGGCCGGCATATCTCCGGATCGCTAGCGATGGCATGGACCATATTCAGCGCAATCGGCTTGACTGCCGGTCCACAGTATCCGCCGTGGGAACCGCGACCTTGGACGTGAGGTATCGGCTGGAAGGTGTCGAGATCGATGCCGATAATCGAATTGATCGTATTGATCAGCGACAAACCGTCCGCACCGCCGCGAGCTGCCGCTCGACCAATCGTGCGCACATCGGTGACATTAGGTGTCAGCTTGACCAGCACGGGAGTCGTGGCAATCTCCTTAACCCAGGCGGTAATCATCTCGGCATACTCAGGCACTTGACCGACAGCGCTGCCCATACCGCGTTCGCTCATGCCGTGCGGGCAACCGAAATTCAATTCCAGTCCGTCACAACCGGTGTCTTCGGCTCGGCGTACGATGTCATGCCAGGCCTGCTGTTTCGACTCGACCATCAGCGACACGATGACAGCGTGATTTGGGAAACGTCGCTTGGTATCGGCGATCTCGCGAAGGTTTTCGTCCAAAGGTCGATCACTGATGAGTTCAATATTGTTGAAGCCCATCATCCGGCGACCGTCGTAATCCAAGCTTCCGTAACGCGACGAAACGTTGACTATCGGCTCGTGGCTGATGGTCTTCCAAACTACGCCTCCCCAGCCGGCCTCGAAGGCGCGGCAACATTGGTCGCCGGTGTTGGTAGGAGGTCCGCTGGCAAGCCAAAAAGGATTGGGCGAGCGAATGCCGGCGCAGTCACAGGATAAGTCGGGTAGAGGCTGCATGATCGAATTACTCCTTGGCAGCCAGCGACCGGTGGATCGCCCGGGCTGCCTGCTTGCCTTGTTCCACCGCGTTCACAATTTCCGCTCCCCGGCTGACACAATCACCGCCAGCGTACAACCCTGGAATTGGTGTCGCCAGCGTCTGCGGATCGACCAGCACTCGGCCGCGGTCAATGGCCGCCGGCTGAAATTGCGCCAGCAAGTCCACGATGGGCGATTGCCCCAGGGCTTTGACCACCATATCGCAAGGCAGTTCAAATACATCGTTCGCTTTGCCTCCAGCATCATTCGTGCCGGCGCGGGACAATCGTATCGCCACCAGCTTGCCCGACTCGATTACAAACTCGACCGGCTGAGCGAACCACTCGAAGTGCACGCCATCGGATTTTGCCAGTTCGTATTCGTACGCATAAGCAGGCATATCTTCCCAGGAACGTCGATAGGCAATGGTCACGCGCTGAGCTCCCAACCGCACGGCGGCTGTGGCCACATCAATGGCGGTATTGCCGCATCCCAGCACCACTACATGTTGACCTACCTGACAATCGGCAAAGCCGGTGGGTTGGTGCATTTGGTAGATGAACTCCAGAGCTTCCCAAACGCCCGGACTGTCTTCGCCTGGAATTTCAAGTCGTTGTGTGCTGCCCAAGCCAAGTCCCAAAAATACAGCGTCAAAGTCAGCCAGCAGCTTCCGGAGAGTGGCACCATCGATAGCTTGACCGAGTCGCAATTCAACGCCCATGTCGAGGATCGGCTGGATTTCTGCGAGCGAGAACTGGCGAGTCAATTTGTAGGCTGCGATCCCCAGCGTGTTGAGTCCTCCGGGGACATCGCGGGCTTCGAACACCACCGCCTCGTGTCCAGCCCTCCGCAGCTCGTGAGCGCAAGACAATCCGGCTGGTCCCGCTCCGACAATGGCGACTCGTCGTCCAGTAGGCGGACCGGGCTGGAAAAATCGCAAACCACGATCCAACGCGAAGTCGGTGGCATAGCGCTGCAAGCGGCCAATTTGAATCGGGGCCCCCGCGCGGGCGCGATCTACACAGGCGCCCTCGCACAGCACTTCCGTTGGGCAGGCCCGGGCGCACGAACCGCCAAAGATGTTGGCATCCAAGATGGTTTGTGCCGCACCAGCCACATTGTGATGCAGAATCTGCCGTATGAACCGGGGGACGTCGATGTGCGTGGGGCAAGCTCGCGTGCAGGGCGCGTCGAAGCAGTACAAACAGCCAGCCGCCTCGACGATAGCCTGATCGGCCGTATAGTTGGGATGCAGATCGGCAAAGTTTTCCGCCAATTGTTCGGCTGTTAGTGGAGTTCGATTCATGATGTTCTTGTTCACGATTATCAACTAAATCCGCACCATCTTAGGCAAGCGGTCAAGTGAGTATACCAGTTGCCACCGCACCAGACGGAGGCGAACTGAGGTTCCACCCTCCGGCGAGGGCAGCTATACACGATAGCTTCAAATGCGTGGCTCGCCTTAGCTCATCCAATTTGACCGATGCTTGTCGGTCCACTTCGTAGTGATCTTCTTAGTCTTGCTCCAGAATTCAAAGCAGCCCTGGCCGGTAAGGTCACCTTGGCCAAACGAACTAGCATTCCAACCCCCAAACGGAAACGGTTCGCGCGGCACTGGTACTCCCACATTGACACCCACCATGCCGGCACTTGCCCGCTGACAAAAATAATCGGCAACTTCGCCCGAAGAGGTGTAAACGGCGGCTGCATTGCCATACGGATTCTGGTTTTCGATTCTCAGGGCCTCGTCCAGCGACGCACAACGAACAACGGTCAACGTGGGTCCAAAGATTTCATCGCAGCTCACTTCATGATCCGGCTGGGCGTAATCAAAGAGAGTTGGTCCCAAATAATTGCCGCCAGTGGGAGCGGCCGGATCGATCGCTCCGCGACCATCCACCAGCAATTTTGCACCGCCCTGACTATCGACTCGCTGAATGTATCCGGTGATTCGCTCGAGCGCATTGTGACTGATGATCGCACCGATGTCACGACCAGCACGCATGCTGCGAAAGCGGTCGGCGATGCCGTCGATGATGTGCTGCGTGTCACCTACAGCCAACAGGACGCTAGCTGCCATGCAGCGCTGGCCAGCACATCCAGTTGAGGAAGCCACCACATTGGCTATCGTCATCTCGGGGTCGGCATCTGGCATTACAATCAAATGGTTTTTGGCCCCGCCCAACGCCTTAACCCGTTTTCCGGCCGCGCTGCCGCGGCGGTAAACCAATTCGGCAACTTTCGTCGAACCCACGAAGCCGATCGCGGAAATCAGCGGATGATCGCAGATGCCTTCGACGATGTCTCGCGCGCCTTGGACGACTGAGTAAACGCCAGCCGGCAAACCGGCCTGGTCCAGCAATCGGCCCAGCGCCAGCGGGCTAAGCGGGGTTTGCTCAGATGGCTTGACGATCACCGCGTTTCCCATGGCCAGCGCCGTGGGCACCATCCACAACGGTACCATCAGCGGAAAATTAAAGGGAGTAATGGCCGCCACCACACCCAGCGGAAAGCGCGATAATTTGCACTCCACTCCGCGACTCACTTCCAATACTTGCCCGGCAGCAATTTGAGGCAGGCTGGTCGCGAATTCGATACACTCGACGGCTCGAGAAATCTCGCCACGCGATTCTGCATCCAATTTGCCATTTTCGCGGGTGATCAATTGAGCCAACTCGTGCGTATGCTGCTCGATCAGCGTTTTGAGTCGAAATAATACCTGGATGCGATCCTTGAGCGACTGACCACTCCAGGCGCGCTGCGCGACAGCAGCGGCTTGCACGGCAGCATTCAATTCGTCGCGGGTGGACATCGACAGCTCGCCCAGTGACGCTCCATCGACGGGCGAAAGCAATTCGCCTCGCTCAGACGACATGCTGTCGCACTGCTTGCCACCCACGAAGTTGGGAATCTTGCGCACCGTTAACAATGTTTGCAACATATATGTCAGTTCTCACTGGAGTTCGATAACGAAACGCGACTACCGCCTGCACTCAGCTTCATGCATCATCCTACACATGCGTGAACGATTACCCACCGGCTGACCGTCGAGCCAGCCACTGTCCGCGGCCCTCGTTGCCAACTACTTTGTAGTTGTCGACGATCACCTCTCCGCGAGACAGCGTGGTGCGAGCAAACCCAGCCAGTTCCATGCCTTCGTAGGGATTCCAATCAGCGCCGGTCTCCATCGTAGCTGGGTCAACCGTGAATTTGCGTGTGGGATGGATAATTACCAGGTCCGCATCAGAGCCAATTTGTATAGCTCCCTTTCTGGGCGCCAGCCCCATGACGCGGGCTGGATGGTGACACAATACATCAACCATTTGAGCCAATTCCAGTCGGCCTTCCAGCACTCCTGTGGTGTACACCACGGGTAGCAGCGTTTCCAGGCCCGGCATTCCCATGGGAATTTTCGTCCAATCGCCGTTCCACATCGCTTTCTGCTGGCGCGTAAAGGTGCACGTATCCGTGGACACTACAGACACTTCACCGTCGCGCAGCCCCTGCCAAAGCCGCGCGATGTCGGCGGGCTTTTTGACTTGCGGACAGCATGCATATAGATGTCCATCCGGTCGCGAAAAAACCGAGTCGTCCAGAATCAAATACTGAGCGCATGTTTCAGCGATCACTGGCACGCCACGAGCCTGCGCTGCCTTGACAATGTCCGCACCCTGGCCTGTAGACATGTGCACAATGTACAACGGCCCGCCAGTGATTTCACACCAAGTTACGGCTCGCTGGATCGCTTCGGCTTCAATGTAGTTGGGCCGAGTCATGGCGTGCAACTGGGCTCCGTACTGCTGCATGAGCTTGGGTGTATGATGTCGTGCAATCAGCTCATCCAGTACTCGCGATGATTCGGCATGCACCAGCAACATGCTGCCCAGCTCAGCCATCTTTTCCAGCGTGCCGAACAGCGCCCGATCATCCGACTGCCAGCCTTCGCTTTGGTAGATCATGAACTCTTTGAACGTGGAGAACCCGCGCTGGACCATACCTGGAATCTGCTGTCGATGTTGATCCCAGTTGGTGATACACACGTGAAACGTGTAGTCGATCAACGCCTTGCCTTCGGCTTTCTTGTGCCAATTGTCGACCGCTTCGGACAGTGATTCGTATCGCCCTTCTTTGGCATAAGGAATGGCAAAGTCGATCAGCGTCGTCACGCCACCACGAGCTGCCGCACGCGTACCCGTGCGATAATCGTCCGATGACGTCGTGCCACAAAACGGTAGCTCCAGATGTACGTGAACATCCAAAACGCCCGGCATTACCAGATGACCACTCGCGTCGATAATCGTATCGGCACTGGCGCTATCGGCCAGGTTCTGACCAATCGCCGTGATCTTGTCGCCCGCAATACCAATGTCAGCCTGAACAATCCCGCCAGGTGTTGCGATCTGGCCACCTGTTACTAGCTTGTCGAATCTCATGGCTGCCTCCGGAATGCTTGATGTGTCGTGAATGGCTCAGGGCAATGGTAGTCTACGCCAGCGGTGGACCGGCGCGAGTCAGTCTAAATTGCTCTCAGAGTTCTAACGTCAATTGATATTCACGTTGATATGTGGCGTAATCTGGTCCTGGCTCCGCTAGTTTCACCCGCTGCACCCTAAGCTGCTATGTCGCGGATCGAACTACAACTGGCTTAATCCATAGTCGATGGCTGCGATGGCGTAGTCCACATCGGCCCGAGTAATGCATAGCGGCGGCTTGATGCGCAGCACGTTGCCGTACAGCCCACCTTTACCTACCAGCACGCTGCACTCGCGCAGCATCTCATGCAGGCGCGCCGTCTGTTCTCGGGCGGGTTGTTTGGTGCTGCGATCGGTGACCAGCTCCACACCCAACATCAGTCCCAACCCACGAACATCGCCGATGATCTCGTACTTATCTTGGAGTTGCAACAGTTGATCTTTGAAATAGCCGCCCACCTGCCGAGCATTTTCTTGCAAGCCATCTTCGTCGATAACGTCCAGCACCGCTAGCGCGGCGGCCGTACTAACCGGGTTTCCTCCAAAGGTATTAACATGCAGCCGCTGACGCATGGTGTCGGCAATTTCGGGGCGCGTGACTACGGCACCGATGGGCGCTCCGTTACCTAGGCTCTTGGCCATGGTCACGATATCGGGGACGACGGAGTAATTCTGGAAACCCCAGTAGTGCTCGCCTGTTCGCCCAAAGCCGGTTTGCACTTCGTCGGCGATGCACAAGCCACCGTGTTCGCGGGCAGCTTGATAGGCCTGTGGCAGGTACGATGGTGCTCCCGCCGTTGTTCCGCCCACGCCCTGAATGGGCTCAGCTATGAATGCGGCCAGTTTGCCAGTGGTACTGTACTGGATGACCTGCCGCAAATCGGCGACGCTATCCCGCGCGACTTGATCGGCATCACCGCTGAATAAACTGCGATACGGATCGGGGGCGGCAGCATGATACACGCTGGTTGTAGCGGCCGCTTCATATTTCCAGGTATGATGCGACGTGATGGACATGGTAATGCCCGATCCACCATGATAGCCATTGCGCAGGGCGATGACATCACGCTGCCCAGTATAAAGTCGAGCCATCAATATCGCCAAATCATTGGCTTCGCTGCCGCTGTTGGTAAAATACGCCACCTCTAAACCGGCCGGCAATTTTGCGGCCAGTTTCGCGCCCAGTTCAGCGACATTCGGGTGCAGATAGATTGTCGTTGCGTGCGGCAATAATCCTACCTGCTGCTGTACTCGCTGCACTATCTTGGGATGGCAGTGCCCACAGGAGACACTGACAATCCCGGCGAACAGGTCCAGGTATCGCTGCCCTGCGTCATCGAAGAGATACTGCATGTAACCTTCGACCAACATCAGTGGCCGTTGGTAATAGGTCAGCAGACCTGGATTCAGATAGCGTTGTCGTAACGCCCATACCTCGTCGCGCGAAGGCCCGGTGTATCGTCGTGGCTGATGGTCGCACTGGGGCAAACTGACGGCAAACTGGTGAGCTATCGACATATTCATGTTCCCCTGAGTGTGGCTTGGTGGCTAACAGCGGGAAAAAGTGTGCTCAGTGTGGCATGAGCAACACCCGCCACCAGCAATCCCGCAAACCATGCATAGGTATAGATGACATTCAGCACTTCTGGAATTTGCAAGGACTCACGGCCAACGACTTGCACGATAAACCCTGGCACGTTCACAGAAATACCCAGCGCCAGCGCGACCAGTGCTCGCCAATTAAAACCTGCCTGGTAGCGATAACGGCCTGTGACTTGGTAGAGTTCATCCACATTCAAATGACCGCGACGAATCAAGAAGTAGTCGACGATCATTACTCCAGCAATTGCACCCAGCAATCCGCCGTAGCCAATCAGCCACGTAAAAATGTAACCGCTCGGATCGGCAATCAGTTTCCATGGCAGGATGCCGATGCCGATTACTCCGGCAATCAAGCCACCCAGCTTGAAGCTGATTCGTCGTGGCCACAAATTGGAGAAATCGTTAGCTGGCGACACGATGTTGGCCGCAATGTTGGTCGAAAGCGTGGCGACAGTCAGAGCCAACAGGGCCACGCCGACCAAGACTGGATTGCCAAACCTGCCTACCAAGTCCACCGGCTGCCAGATCGCCTGACCATAGATCAACACCGAAGCGCAGGTCACCGCGATTCCTATAAAGCTGAACAAGGCCATGGTTGAAGGCAACCCAATCAATTGCCCGAGCATTTGATCACGCTGCGAGCGCGCGTATCGCGTAAAGTCGGGGATATTCAGCGACAGTGTCGCCCAGAAGCCCACCATGGCTGTGAGATTCGGACCAAAGACACGCCAAAAATCAAACTCCTGGACCTCTTGCCCGCGAATCTGCTGGATGACCTGAGGATCAAACAGGGCAGCGGGTCCGCCGGCTGTGCGCACGGCCCAGACCAGCAGCGCCAGCCCCGAGATCAACAAAAACGGGGCAGCCAAATTCTCCAGCCATTTGATGCTGTCGATGCCCATCAGGATGATGGCCATGTTGACCAGCCAGAACAGCAGAAAGCACGACCAGTGCCCAAGTGTTAAGCCCAACCACGGGCCGCTGCCGACTTCGGCGGCTGAAAATCCAAAGATCACGACATGCAGCGTGTAGATGGCGGCACCACCGATCCAGGTTTGAATGCCAAACCACCCGCAAGCCACCAGGGCGCGCATCATTGCCGGTACGTTGGCACCCAGCGTTCCGAACGAGGCACGCAATAAAACTGGAAACGGAATTCCATAGCGTGTGCCGGCGTGCGCGTTGAGCACCATCGGGATCAACACAATAAGGTTGCCCAAAGCGATCGTCAGCATCGACTGCCCGATCGACATGCCTTGGGCCACAAGTCCAGCGGCCATCATGTAGGTGGGGATGCAGACCGACAACCCGACCCACAGCGCAGCGATATTCCACACAGTCCACGTGCGATGCTCCGGCGGTACCGGCGCTAAATCGGGATTGCACAGCGGAGAATCGCGAAGGGCCGTGGAATCTGGTGTCATGTACGATCAACCACTAGGGTGCGGTCAGGTCTTGATAGCTGTCGGGACGGCGATCGCGGTAAAACTGCCATACGTTGCGGACTTCGCGAATCATCTCCAAATCCAGGTCGGCGATCACCACATCATCCTCCAAACGCTTGCCTTCGGCCATGATCTGACCGCGAGGATTGGCAAAATACGACTGTCCGTAGAACTCGCCCATGTTCCAAGGCTGCTCGGTACCCGGACGATTGATCGCGCCGACATAGTAAATATTGTTGGCCGCCGCAGCCGTCTGCTCCAGCTTCCACAGGTACTCGCTCAGCCCAGCCACCGTGGCTGATGGATTAAAGACGATCTCAGCACCGCCCAGCCCCAATGCGCGCCAGCCTTCTGGAAAATGGCGATCGTAACAAATGTAAACACCCACCTGACCGACTTGGGTGTTGAACACCGGATACCCCAAGTTGCCCGGCCGAAAGTAAAACTTCTCCCAAAAACCCGGCTCACAATGCGGCAGGTGCATCTTGCGAAATTTACCTAAGTACTTGCCATCCGCGTCGATGACGGCAGCCGTGTTGTAGTACACGCCCGTCATCTCTTCTTCGTAGATGGGTACCACCAATACCATATGGTGTTTGGCGGCGATCTGTTGCATCAGTCGCGTCGTTGGACCGTCAGGTATCCGCTCGGTGATGTCGTACCATTTTCTGTTTTGTTCGGCACAGAAATACGGTCCGTAAAACAGCTCCTGCATACAGGCAACTTGCGCGCCACGCTGAGCGGCCTGGTCCAACTGAGCTACCACGCGATCGATCATCGCCTGCTTGATGACGTGAACATCGCTAGAATCCGAACAGAGTTTCGTTTGTATCAATGCGCCGCGAACGATGCGTGCCATAAGCCTAGTCCTTGTGTTGTACGGTCATCATAGCGAGTATCTGGACCAGTTGATACAGGCAAGATGCCTTGGAATTGCAGAAAACCAAGCTAGTAGCGGTGACCGTGCACACACTTGCTCGGGTGGGACAAGCGGAGCTGGTGCGAGGCTGGTCGTAACAACCACCAGGTGCATTCAGTGTTAAGGTTCATGCAATCGTTACCTGGTCCAGCTCCGCACCGACCCACCCGCTACACTTCACCACCCGCTACACTTCACCACCCGGCGAGCGCTCGCCTAGCCGAGCCGGCATCGGGAATTCGAGAACAAATTTGGTGCCGCGGCCAAGCTCGCTGTGCACGCTGATCCGGCCCCCGTGGGCCTCGATGATCTTGCGCGCGGTCGGCAATCCCAGGCCAGAACCACCATGCTTGGTCGAGTAGAATGGATCAAACATGTGAATGGCCGTGTTGTCTTCCATGCCACAACCGGTATCGATCAAGTCGATGGCGACACCGCGCGGCGTGATGTACGTCCTGACGATCAACTGTCCGCCATCTTCCATCGCCTCAAGTGCGTTTTTTACCAGATTGACCAACGCGGCTTGCAGTGAATCGCTATGCAGCAAGACACTGGGGAGGTCTGGATTCAAATAGCGCAGCAGTTCGACGTGTTGCTTGTCAGCTTGCGCTTGGTACATGTTCAATACATTGTCGACCTGTTCGTTCAGATTGCCAGGAGTCATCTGCAAGTCGCGCAGCCGAGTATACCGCAAGAAGTCGCGGAGTAGATTCTCCATACGCTGACACTGCTGCCGAATAATGTCCACCTTGGCTTCGGCACGCCGCCGACCTGGCCACTGAGCCTCCGTCAATTCCTCACTCAACAAGTCAGCATTCATGTGGATCACCGAAATCGGATTCTTGATTTCGTGAGCCAATGAACCCGCCAACTCGGCCAGCTCTAGATAGTGCCGCTGAAGCGGATCAAACTGGTCGTCGTCGGGCAAACCGTTTTCTTGTTGATCCATACTGGCAGGAAGCTGCGTTTGCGCAGGTGATAGCTGTCAACGAATTTTGTAACTCAAGGTGGAACATTATACCGACGTTGACAAACGTCGCTGCGCATCGGCGCTTGGGCGTCGGTTACCGCCTCTGCGTCAATGTTAACCAGTCACGCGCACCCACCGTCTTGGCGACGCTAACCCTGGTCTTCAGATTCAATTTGGCGGTTCTATCGCCCAGTCTGGGCGGCTAAAAACAGAATAATCGGCAGGTTCGGAACAGCCACCTTGCTTTACCCAGCCTCCACAAACCGCTTATTTCCCTAAATTCATTGACAACAATTCGGCTACCCAACTATGATTAGGGATGTCTGTCCGCGCATGTCGGTCCACCTATACGGGTGGATTAGCCTGACGGCGGTTGAATGAACTAGTCTGTTCCAAGAAAACTGGCTGAACGCTTCCAGCCATCTCAAAGGGATTGCAGTATGACTCTGCTTGGAAAAGTGTTTACACTCACCATCCTGGTGTTGAGTGTGATCTTTTTTTCGGTTGCCGTAGCGGTCAATTCGACGCACATCAACCAAAAGAAGGAAGCGGAAAGACAGAAGACACTGGCCGATAATGCCACGCGCGAGAAGGAGCAACTACAAGGGTTGCTAGAGAGCCTCAAACGCGAGCTGGCAATTGAGCAGATGGCGCGGCGCACTGCCCTGGCCGCACTACAGACTCAGGTTAGTGCGTTGGATACCGAACTGTCGGCCAAGGAAAAAGAGTTGCGTGACCTGCAAACCGCGCATACCACACTGACGGCTGCAGAAAAATCGACCACCGAACAGTTGGCCGCTCGCAGCCGAGAAAACGAACAACTGCGTGAACAGATCAAGAACACGCGCGATAGTCGCAATCAACTGGTGCAAAAGCTGGTCGCAGCTAAAGACGAATACAATCGACTCCAGGGTTCGTTTCAAACTCTGCAGGAGCGCGCCGTGCAGTTGCGACTGGAGAACAATCTGGTAACGCAGAAGCTGCAAGTACTAGGTTTCAAACCCGATACCCTGTTGGACGCGCCTCCAGAAGTCAAGGGTGAAGTATTGGATGTTGCTTCAAACGGCTTGGTGGTGGTCTCGCTGGGACGCGACGACGGCATTCGCGAGGGCTTTACCCTGGAAGTCCATCGCTCTGGCCAGTACCTGGGTCGCGTCAAGGTGAAGACGGTCCGCGACGACAAAGCGGTAGCTGAGGTTCTAACCGGCTATCAAAAGGGTTATATCCGCGCTGGTGACAGCGTCAATTCCAAACTTTTCTAGCTCGCCGATTGGGCCGTTATGAATTTGAAACGACCACTAGACGTCTACACGGTCATGTTGATCGCGTCGACGCTGTTCATGCTGGTTGCCTGCATTCTCATGGGCCTGGAGTGGGCTCGCAGTTAGCTCTCCAATTCGCTGCGTCGGCGAGGGACCGACTGATAACCCTCGCCCGGGTCTCAGGTCGTGAAGCCTGCCGTCAGTGGAGGCTTGATGCAATCTCGGTGGACCAGAATTCGCTAAGAACGCAGGGCTACTTCTCGCCCAGCGGGACGTCTCGAAACTGTTGATGGCACGACTTGCATTGTTGGCCAATCTGCAGGACCAGTCTGTCTAGCGTCTTCAGCGTATCGGGCGTTGGCTTGGGCAGTTCCAATTCGAGCACTTCCTTCAACTGGCCCGTCGCCTGAACCGACTCACGTATCGACTGCTGGAAGTCGTCGGACAGTTCTGAGACCTGCGGCGTACGCAACAGCTCAACGTAGTGCTCGTACAACAACAGCGCCTCGTGTACCGGATCAAGATCGGGATGATTGTCCAATCGCTGCCAACCGCCCTGGGAGAATCTCTTGAGGCGACCAAACAACTCCTCAATGTCCACCATCGCTTCAGCCATAGGTGGAATTGGCGAAACCGGTTGGAACTGAACCGGCAGGGCATCCAGCTCATTGAGGTCGACGGGCACGGCGCGACGGACCGCTTGATACAGCCCGCGATAATT
The DNA here is from genome assembly GCA_019636385.1 of Pirellulaceae bacterium. Taxonomy (NCBI): domain Bacteria; kingdom Pseudomonadati; phylum Planctomycetota; class Planctomycetia; order Pirellulales; family Pirellulaceae; species Pirellulaceae bacterium. Next base: position 719,546 of record JAHBXT010000001.1, read on the forward strand.
CGGGTCGGTGCCCGCCAACTTTAGAATGTCCAGCGCCGCTGAGGGTGTAACCAATCCGGCTGACACACAGGCGGCGGCGGCAGCAGCCGGACTGCGGTGGCGACCGTGATGGCAGTGGATATAGACCGGTCCCTGCAGTGTGCGAACGGCTTTGGCCAATTCCATCACCCGCGAATCAGAAATGCCATCGTACCCGTGAGGCAAATGCACATAGCTCAGGCGATGCTTAGTCGCAGCTTCCACATCCGGTGTCGCCCCATCCACGCTGATCACCGTCTTGACGCCCAGCTTGGCCAGTTCGGCAAACGCCGCCTCTCCCTGTGGCAAACCGCCAGAGAATACTTGAGCGTGGACCTGAATACAGTTTACCAGATGTTCGCATTCGATCTTGCGGAACTCGAATGGAGCTTTGTCGCTGGTCGAAGCCTCCACAGCCTGCTGCTGTGACCACGACACGACCGGCGCTAATACTAGCCAGCCAGCCAGCCAACCAACCGCCAGCCGCTGCCAGCCAGGCATGCGACTCGCCTGGTCCATAATTATTCGCAGGATATGGCGACCGGATTGGTTGAGCATAAAAAAGTTCATTATTTTAGCTTGGCAGTCAGCAGGATGCACCTCAATGCGAATCGGTTGAATTGAAGTGCCCCAAATTTGGAACCACTTCCCTTTTGCCAGAGCGCGTCGCAGGCCGCCTCCGGACCAGCGCCCAGCAGATGATGCTGAGCGACCGCCGTTTGAGCAACGCATGTTGGTCCGGTACTCTGGCCGCAGGATTGGACGGTTCCGTCTTCACGCCCTCTGAGTTTCAGCCAGGTTCCCGTGGGGCACTCACCCCATTGTTCCATCAGCCATTGCCAAGCGATCCAACGGACTTCTGACTGCGATTCCAGGTCGATTCAAAACATGGGTGTAGATCATTGTAGTGCTGACATCGGCGTGCCCCAACAGCTCTTGGACGGTGCGAATATCATAGCCATCTTCCAGCAAGTGAGTGGCAAAGCTGTGGCGCAGGCAATGCGGAGAAATGTTTTTTTCGATACCGGCCCGTACGGAAGCACGCTTGACACCCTCAGCTAGCACCGATTCATGCAAATGATGTCGTCGCCACGCACCGCTCCGAGGGTCACGCGATCGCTTGGTCGCCGGAAATACAAACTGCCAGGCAAACTCCCGCGGTGCATTGGGGTATTTCTCCGCCAACGCATCAGGCAGCCACACCTGGCCGTACCCCTCCGCTAAATCACGCTGGTGCAGTTCTCGTGACACATCCACTTGCAGCCGTAGCGCATCGACAGCATGGGCTGGCAGAACCGTCACGCGATCCTTGCGGCCCTTACCTTCGCGAACCAATATCTGCCCGGTATCGAATTCGATGTCCTTGACTCGTAGCCGTAAGCACTCCATCAATCGCAGCCCAGCTCCATACAGCAACTGAGCCATCAGCAGATCGCGCCCACCCAATTGCTCCATCAGCCGCTGTACCTCGCCACGGCTCAGCACCACAGGCAGTCGATCGGAATTCTTGGCCCGCACTGCGTCCAAGAAACCCAACTCCCGCTTGAGTACCACGCGAAATAGAAATAGCAGTGCGCTAAAAGCCTGATTCTGAGTACTTGCCGATACATTTCTATCGACCGCCAGTGAACTCAAGTATTCCTTGATCTGCGGCTCGCCAAGAGCCTGGATTTGACTGACCCCGTAGACGCGCAAAAACCGCATTGCCCAGCCCACGTAAGCGCTTTCAGTGCCAATGGAGTAATGTCGCATTCGGATTTCGCGCCGGAACTGCTGGATGATCTCTGGCTCCGACGGATCGAGTAGACCGGGCATAGCCGCCGAGTCTCCAGCGCCTGAATTCGAACGCCCGTAAGTCCCAGACTGCCTCTCCTTACCAGCCAGCTCGGTCAGCTTCTGGATGATGTCGCTCAGATCGATCGGCTTGTGCTGCCAGACGACTGACTGATACGAGTCGATCGCCCTCGCTAACTGCAAGCGAACCCATGCGCCCTGCCCGCGCTTCTTCAGGCTACCCAGAAACTCGACCCCCTTATCACGGTCGATCGACAACGTTTCATGTTTTCCTTGCGCTGAAACAGTTGAAACTGTTCGATCCATCGCGGAAACCACTCCATGTCGTTACTGCGTAGGCCCAAACGCTTAACCACAGCCTGATATTCTGCCGCTGACATTGCGTTACCCTCCGTCAATTACCGAACCGCCCCACCGAGGCAGTATTTGGTTATTCCAGACTAGCGCAAAGGTACAGTTTGACCGCAGCCTAGCGTGTAGTAAAATCCTAGAGCGTCGGCTTCCGTGCCGACTATTCGAATATCGGAGTTCTGGCTCGCTAGCTGCGTATACTAATCGTTCGGCGATAAGAAACTCAGCAGCGCATTTTATAAAACGCAACGCGAGAAAATCCGCCAACCGCCACAATGTCGTCACCCTGGACATCAGAAGCCCCAACAGTAGGCTCCAAAAATGACAACCACCGTCGCTACAACACTCGAAAGCCAAATCGCCAAGAAGCAAACTGACACAGTCTATTCAATTGGCATTGCAATACTCGGCACTGGTGGCATCTCTGCGCTTCCAACGCCAATGCTGGAATTGCCGAAGCAGCTGGGAATCGCCGCTGCTGACCTCGCACTTATGCTCCAAATTCATCAGATTTGGTTCAGCGAAGTGGTATCGAAGAAAACATTTGAAGATTTAATGCAAGAGGCTGGACTAGCCAGTTTGATTGGTGGTGTCGTGGTCTACACGGGGGTCAAGGTTACTGAGGGCCTTTTGGCGGAAGCCACAAATTTTGCACCAGTAATTGGATGGATCGTTTCAGGAATAATAACGGGCTCTGTTACAGGTCTGGTTGCGTATGTATGGTGGCAGTTCTGTGAAACACGCTGGCGCAAGTTGCACGGTCGGTAGATCAACAAATCGCCGAACAAGGCGGTCAACCGGAGCGGCGGTTGGCGCGTTTTCTGGACTCCAAGCCGGTGGCCGCCGCCCGGTTACCTTGGTCGTTAGCCCTTCAAACTATGGCACAAGACGAAACGATTTCGTTCTCCTCAGACGACGCGCAAATGGAAGCCGCGATCGACGACGCCAAATCCACCATCAAGCAATTCTTTGACGCATATTGCAGCCCAACTGAACAGCAAACCGGCTTTCTCTTAAAGGTGGTTTTTGACGAAGGAGACCAGCGCGAACACATATGGCTGGCGGATCTCGACTTTTCGGGCGAACTTCCCAGTGGCGTCGTTGCCAACGAACCCGATCTGCCGAGTCTGACCTTCATGCAGAGGGTCGAGTTTGATCCGTCGTACATCTCAGATTGGATGTACGTCGATGGCGGCCGCTTGGTTGGCGCCTACACCACTAGATTGATTCGAGACCGAATGACTCCGAAAGAACGGGCGGAACTCGATGCGCGTTCGCCATACACATTCTGAACCACGGGCTAATCGGGTAAGGGCGTCCCTTTCGGGACACCCTCCCCACACCACCGCGGCATGCGGGTCCGCACCGGGCGGTCGGGCGAATACGGGCAAGCGAGGCCCAGAGAGTCTTGAGGCTGAGTAACCCCTGTTCGGTTAGCCAGGCGTTGGTCATTCCGACACCACTGGCTATGGTTTTAGCCATATGCCAAGGGCCTTTACGACTTCGCGCATGGCGAATGGCTTGACGAGTTGGCACGCCTAACTCAATCAGCATTTCGCGGCGACGCTTCGGTCTGCGCCACTGTTTCCAGTAGCACATGCGAATGCGGCGACGAAGCCACTGGTCTAACCGGTCGAACAGTTTCAACTGTGCTGCCAAGCCGAAGTAGCCCATCCAGCCACGCACGTAGCTTCGCAGCAGACTGAGTCGGTAGTCCATCGAGATGCCTCGACTTCGACCGGTCAGCTCACGAATGCGGTGCTTGAATTTCTGGGTCGACTTCTCAGAGACTTGAATCGTTCCCCTGTTGCCCTTGAACGAGAACCCGAGGTACTCGAACTGGTCGCAGGATACGATCCGACTCTTAGCTTGGTTGACGACCAATCGTAATTCTTCGGTGAGGTATCGCGTGACCGATTGCATGATCCGTCCGGCGGCTCGCTCCGATTTGGCGAAGATCGCAAAATCGTCGGCGTAGCGCACAAACGGCAGTCCTCGTTTCTCCAATTCCTTGTCCAGGTCATCCAGCAGGGTGTTGGCAAGTAGCGGAGAGGCTGGACCTCCTTGCGGAGTTCCTTCATCGGTCGCTTGCAGTACCCCTTCCACCATCACGCCAGCTCGCAGGCAGTTGCCAATCAGACGCAGCAGTCGATTGTCCTTCACCTTTCGGGCCACTCGCACCATGAGAACGTCATGCTGCACTCGGTCGAAAAATTTGGAAAGATCAAGATCAGCCGAGTAGCGATAGCCACGCCGGATGATGCTGCGGACCTTCTTGGCCGCTCCGTGAGCCGAGCGTTTGGGGCGGAATCCGAAGCTCGATTCCGAGAAACTCGGATCGAAGATGGGTGTCAAGACTTGAACGATGGCTTGTTGGATCAGACGTTCCACTACGTTTGGTATGCCGAGCAAACGCTGACCGCTGCCATCGGGTTTGTCGATAGCCACTCGTCGCACGGCTTGCGGGCGATAGGTGCCATCGAGCAATTGTTGTCGGATCGTTTCCCAACGAGGGCGAAACCATTCTGGAAATTCCGCGATCGTAATCCCGTCGGGCCCGGGGGCTCCACGGTTGGCTTTCACGTTCTTCCAAGCGGTTTCGATGTTGGCTGGATCGACAACGCGTTCCATCAACGACTCACTAAAGTCCCTCAAGGCTGGCTGCTCGGTGTGCGCCGCGAAGGTCGGTCCCGGTCGGGATAATGAACCTGTGGTCTGTGAACCCTCGCAGCCTGGAAAATGCAGATCTGCTTGCTCACAGGGGTTCCCTCGTCGCGAGTCCACCAATGGCTCCTCCTTGTTCTTCATTGTTTGGTCCTTCCTGTTCCCATTGGAATTGGGGTTTCAGTACTACGACCTCTGCTGACTCCTGCCTCGCCCAAGCTGAATTTCTTCAGCTTGTTCCAACCTTTCAGCCGCAGATGCTTACTCGTTGGAGCAAACGGAGGCTCGCTAGCAGCCTAGCAGGTCTCCCCGGATAAGAGCGTGATGTTTCGCTGCACAAGCTCGTGGTTTACCTGATCGGTCGTTTGGGAACGGCTTTGCCATGTTGTGCTGGCTCGCCTAACCGGTCCGGCCTTATACCACGTTTCTGTTCGTAGCCTCGCAGCTTTGACGTGAATGCGCCCGGGTGGGGATTGACGCTCTGACGGCAGTCGACAGACCCGGTGCTTACCCACACATTCGCAGGCTTCCTCCCCACGGGTTGTCGCCTTCCCGCAGTTGCCTTCGTCTTGTACTTTGACGATCGGAGTGGTCATTTGGTATACTGATCTCCTTGAGTCTCCCAAATTCGTACAGGGGACTTGCACCCCACAACAATCACGCCCATGACGGGCGTACCCAAGGGTTGCAACGGAGCGGGCGAACCGGGCGGTTTGGCAATGGTGGCGTTTTCGCGCCCGCCCGCTGAATCCAGTCGTTCGCGACGGTAAGATTTAGAAGTGAATTCAATACAGAGGTACTGCCATGTCAATTGACTTGCCCTTGGACAACATGACGCTCGTTGACAAATTGGAGGCGATGGAGGCTCTATGGGCGGACATCTCGCGGAAACCAGCCGATTTGCCGTCACCTAGTTGGCATAAGGACATCTTGGATGAACGACGGCAACTTGTCGCTGAGGGGAAACTGAAATTCCTCGATTGGGATACTGCAATAGCCGACTTACGAAAGGAACTGCGTGGACATTCGGCTACTTGAAACAGCGAAAGAGGATTTGCGAGAGGGCTGGAACTTCTATGAACAGAATGCCGTAGGGCTGGGCGACTATTTTCTTGACTGCATGCAGGCAGATGTACGATCCCTGAAAGTCTTCGCCGGCATCCACGCGATGGCTGACGGCTTTCATCGAATGCTGGCCAAACGATTTCCCTTCGCTGTGTACTACCTGATAGAAAACGAGACGATTGACGTCTATGCGATCTTGGACTGCCGACGTGACCCAGAATGGATTGTCAAACGCCTGGGATCGTCGCGAACCAAGCGTTCCTGAAAGAGTTTAAGCGTAACGATTAGTTTGGGGGAAAATTTGCGGTGCTTGTCTTGAGGCTGGGACGTACTATCACTCTGCACGCCATGCGGCGTCTCTTTTTGCTGTCTGCCGTGTGCTGAATTCGGCATTGGCAATGCGGCTTCTGCGATCTCGGCGAGTCAGTTGTTTACAGACTCGAAGTTTTTTAAATCGGCTCACTGCGTTTGGGCTGGGTCTGTTTCCGGGCTGTTGCGGTCGTTCTTTTCGCTGCGACCGCACCCCATACATTCCTTCGTGGTTCCGACAGCGCATCTAGTGGCGTCTGCCCCTTGGCTCGGAGGCCAAGCACTATATTTGTCGATGCGACCCGCTCACCACACTCCAAGGCTGCAAATCAATGCACCGTTCGGCGATCAGGCCATCGGTGAGACGACGAGGCCGAATCTACGCATGGTTACGGGCGAATTGGAGTGAGTGAGCAGCCAGGCGGAAGATAGCACCGCTTCAAAATCGTCGCTCTCAACCGAGCGACGCTGTGCGCGTGATCTTGTGGGCCTGGCCGATGCCTTCACCGTTGAGCTGCTGCTTCAGTGGCTACCCTCCCATTGAAAGTTTGTTTCTATCATCATTTCTGCTCCCTATTGGTTCTTCCCTGCTTAGTCTTACCCGTGGGCTTGTTACCAGAGGTTTTTCTCAAGCGGCTCTTCGGGCTCGGTGGTCTCTTTGTCGCGGTGCCTCGCCGCTGCGCAGGCTGGTCAGTTCTGGCGGCGATTGACTTGCGACTTCTACTCCCCTTGGACTTCTGGGTGGCATCGGGCAACTGCTCAATTACAACCTGCTCAGCACTGCCATGACCAATCTGTAATTGCTTCCTGCGCCGAGCGATCATGGCATCGCGACACTCGGTGTAACTTTGGTTCTCAACCAGCATGTTACGGATGATGACGGCTAGACGCCTTATGACGGCCACTCGCGCTATTTTGCTGCCCCGGCGTGCGCAGATCGGCTTGTACCAGCGTCGCATGACTGCATCACGCCTGAGCACATGCAGAGTCACCTGCGCCAAGAGCCAACGAGCCGTGGTGCTGCCTGCCTTGGTGATGTGTCCCCGCCGGCCTTTGGTATCGCCACTGTCTCGCACGCCGGGAGTTAGCCCCCAGTAATGCGACAGACTCTTGCCTCGTGGGAATCGCTCAGCCTGTCCAATCCGGCAGCTCAGGGCCAGTGCCATATAGTGCCCGCAACCGGGTATCGTCCGCAGCAAGTACGGTCAGTTGCTTTGCATGTTGGTCGATTCCGAGGTATAACATGACCTGGTTCTCCGAGAGGGACTTTGACCAATTTGGGCCGAAGGATTCTCCTGCGATCACCCGTCTTCCCATGATCTTGGAGAGCCATTTTTTCCACTAGTCAACTCTTTCATCGACATCGATGCACGCAAGTCGCCGGTCGGCCGCGATTTTGAATCGTAGGTCTTTGGCGGCGACTGGGTGATCGCCGTCGTTATCCCGTACAAATTCCGTGACTGCTGGATTGCCACTGAATGACCGTCACTAAGACCTTGCTTGCGATTCTCGACGAGGCGTTCGATCGACCACCGACGTCGTGGGCACATTTCACCGACGGAAACGGCGATTCGGGCTACTTCGGCACACTTGACACTATCGACTTTCACTGTGCTCGTCGATCCATCTATGGCAATTCGATCGCCTCCCAAACTCAGCACGTTTTATTTGTTATCCGCGTAGCTACTGAATCAATTTCTGGCGATGCGGACGCACCAAATGCCGAACAATGGCGGCAGAGTTGGTCGATCGACAACTTGGATTCCGACTCGTGGAATCGCCTGCGCGAAGAGCTGCGAAATGGGTATGCTGAACTTCGGCAAACGATTCGTAACGCATCGATTGACGATGGCGATACATTCGCCAACATCATCGGCGTAATTGCCCATGTGGCATATCATCTCGGTGCGATACGATGCAAGGCTCAAGCCATTGCTGAAATCAAACGCGAAGACATCGGATAACAAAGCAGTGAACGGGAGCCGCCGATGGCGCGTATTTTGAAGGCATAGCTTGTTGGCGGCGGCCCCGTTACCGCTGCCGTTCGGGCACCATGGATCATCCATTCTCACCTGAAGAACAACTGCGCGCTGGTGCAGCGATATTGGGCGAACTGCTCGAACCGGCTGGCTTCACGTTCGCATTGTTAACTGTCGGAAATTCGTCTGGTTGACGATTTGCCATTGGTGAGTTCATTCGCAGGGATCATCGACTGGAACTCCATTATCGGTTTGGACTTGGCATTGTCATTTACCACGTTGGCGATTGCTCGCTTCCCCACACGGAACTGATGCGATCACAAGGATTTTCGAAACAGGCGGAATTCCCAACTGTTCTCGATAAATCCTTGCTGGGATTTCATGCGGTTCTTTCAGATTTGCGGAATTACGGCGGCCCATTTCTCGATCTGGACGCGTCGCAATTTGCTATACTTGCCGACTGGTGTGCCATGAACCCTAAACCCACAGGCTTCAAAGCGTTATCAAATCAGTAGCCGGTGTATAAGTGCCGAAATCGGGTAAGGGCGGTCATTGCTGACCGCCCTCCCCACACCACCGGACATGCGGGTCCGCATCCGGCGGTTCAACGAAGATGAGCAAGTTCGCTCCATAAAATCTTTAGGCTCGGGGACTCCTTGATCGGTTAACCAAGCGTTCGTCATGCCAACACCGCTGGCAATCGTCTTGGCCATGTGCCAAGGTCCTTTGCGACTCCGACCGTGTCGGATGGCCTGTCGCCTCGGAAGGCTCAGTGCGATCAGCTCTCGAATCCGCGTGCAAACATGTCGCCAACGTTTCCAGTAACAGCACCGAATGCGTCGTCGTATCCACTGCTCCAGGCTTGCGAACAGTTTCAACTGCGAAGCAAGACCATAGTAACCCATCCAACCGCGTACAAACCGCTTCAGTTCCCCTAAGCGTCGCTCCATCGAGATGCCTCGGCTACGCCCAGTGATCTCGCGGATACGGTGTTTGAACCGTTCGATGGATTTGGCCGAAACGTTGATCGTCGCTCGTGACCCCACGAAGCTGTACCCGAGGTATTCGAGCTGCTCAGTGGTGACTATGCGACTCTTCTCCAGGTTGACTACCAAGTGAAGTTGACGGGTGAGATAGCGATGCACCGACTGAAAGCCCCTTTCGGCACTACGCTTGGACTTTGTGAAGATGACAAAGTCATCTGCATAGCGTACGAATGGCAGACCTCGCTTCTCTAGTTCTTTGTCCAGTTCATCCAAGAGGATGTTGGCCAACAGTGGAAAGGCAGGGCCGCCTTGTGGTGTCCCTTGGGTGGTTGCTTGAAAATGACCATCCACCATCACTCCTGCTCGCAAGTAGCCACCAATCAGCCGTAGCAATGTCTTGTCGTGGACTTTCCTCGATATACGAGCCATCAACACATCGTGTCCGACTCGGTCGAAGAACTTGGAAAGATCCATATCCACTGCGAAACGGTAGCCGCGTCTGATCGTGCGCTGGACTTGCTTGGCTGCTCCGTGAGCAGATCGCTTTGGCCGAAACCCGTAGCTCGATGTCGAAACGTTCGGATCGAAGACTGGGGTCAGGATTTGAACGATGGCTTGTTGGATCAAGCGGTCGATTAAGTTTGGAATACCCAACAATCGCTTGCCGCCATCGGGCTTGTCGATTGATACTCGCCTGACCGGTCCGGCCTTGTAGGATGTTTCTGTTCGTAGCCCCGCAGATTCGGTGTGAATGCGCCCGAGTGGGGATTGACGCTCTGACGGCAGTCGACAGACCCGGTACTTACCCACACATTCGCAGGCTTCCTTCCCACGGTCGGTTGCCCTTCCGCAGTTGCCTTCACCTAGTACTTCTTCTCTCGAAGCTGTCAGTTGGTATACTGATCTCCCAGAGATTCCTATCTCGTACAGGGGACTTGAACCCCATAAACTCATGCCCATGACGGGCGTACCAAAGCCATGCACACCGAGCACGCGATCGGCCGTTTTTGACATGGAGGCCTTACTCGCGCGTGCCGGGTGATGGCTGCCGTTCGCCGCTCAAGCTCGACTAGCAAAGACACGTGGACATCGTCAACCTACTTGGATCAGAAGAACCACAATTCGACGCCGAGTTTCGGACGCTTGCCGATTCTGATTCACCGTATGATGCCCGCATCGGTCAGATGATGCTTACGTTCCTCGACGCACTTCGTCGTGAACCTATCGGGCCCTGCTTATTCGCCACGCCTCACGTCAGTCGCGAACTATGGTTACAGTATTCCGCACCGAGCGGAGCAACCGTTATGATAACGGCGACTATTGATCATCCAGACTACGGACCACTTGACAACGGATTGCCTAGGTTTCACTATCGACTGGCGTACACAATCCGACGATCAAGCGACAGTACTGAACAACCTCGAATTGAGGAACGAGCACGTAGTGTCGAATCCGCGTGTCAATTCGTGACGGAAGCAATACGGCAAACTCGACGTCAGCCGTGACGAACGGTACATAAACTCACACGTTGCGTTGGAATGCCGGAAACGCGGCGAAATCGAGTAAGGACGGTCATTGCTGACCGCCCTCCCCACACCACCGGACATGCGGGTCCGCATCCGGCGGTTCAACGAAGATGAGCAAGTTCGCTCCATAACGTCTTCAGGCTCGGGGACTCCTTGATCGGTTAACTAAGCGTTCGTCATACCAACACCGCTGGCAATCGTCTTGGCCATGTGCCAAGGCCCTTTGCGACTCCGACCGTGTCGGATGGCCTGTCGCCTCGGAACGCCCAGTGCGATCAGCTCTCGAATCCGCGTGCGAACATGTCGCCTCCAGGTGCCACTCCGAGGATCCTTCGCTCGCTTGGTTGCAGGAAATACAAACTGCCAGGCAAACTCCCGCGGTGCATTGGGGTATTTCTCCGCCAACGCATCAGGCAGCCACACCTGGCCGTACCCCTCCGCTAAATCACGCTGGTGCAGTTCTCGTGACACATCCACTTGCAGCCGTAGCGCATCGACAGCATGGGCTGGCAGAACCGTCACGCGATCCTTGCGGCCCTTACCTTCGCGAACCAATATCTGCCCGGTATCGAATTCGATGTCCTTGACTCGTAGCCGTAAGCACTCCATCAATCGCAGCCCAGCTCCATACAGCAACTGAGCCATCAGCAGATCGCGCCCACCCAATTGCTCCATCAGCCGCTGTACCTCGCCACGGCTCAGCACCACAGGCAGTCGATCGGAATTCTTGGCCCGCACTGCGTCCAAGAAACCCAACTCCCGCTTGAGTACCACGCGAAATAGAAATAGCAGTGCGCTAAAAGCCTGATTCTGAGTACTTGCCGATACATTTCTATCGACCGCCAGTGAACTCAAGTATTCCTTGATCTGCGGCTCGCCAAGAGCCTGGATTTGACTGACCCCGTAGACGCGCAAAAACCGCATTGCCCAGCCCACGTAAGCGCTTTCAGTGCCAATGGAGTAATGTCGCATTCGGATTTCGCGCCGGAACTGCTGGATGATCTCTGGCTCCGACGGATCGAGTAGACCGGGCATAGCCGCCGAGTCTCCAGCGCCTGAATTCGAACGCCCGTAAGTCCCAGACTGCCTCTCCTTACCAGCCAGCTCGGTCAGCTTCTGGATGATGTCGCTCAGATCGATCGGCTTGTGCTGCCAGACGACTGACTGATACGAGTCGATCGCCCTCGCTAACTGCAAGCGAACCCATGCGCCCTGCCCGCGCTTCTTCAGGCTACCCAGAAACTCGACCCCCTTATCACGGTCGATCGACAACGTTTCATGTTTTCCTTGCGCTGAAACAGTTGAAACTGTTCGATCCATCGCGGAAACCACTCCATGTCGTTACTGCGTAGGCCCAAACGCTTAACCACAGCCTGATATTCTGCCGCTGACATTGCGTTACCCTCCGTCAATTACCGAACCGCCCCACCGAGGCAGTATTTGGTTATTCCAGACTAGCGCAATGGTGCAGATTGACCGCAGCCTAGCGTGTAGTAAAATCCTAGAGCGTCGGCTTCCGTGCCGACTATTCGAATATCGGAGTTCTGGCTCGCTAGCTGCGTATACTAATCGTTATCCCTTACAGTGCGAACCAACACTGACGACTTGTGTCCAAATTGCATGGAAATACTACACGAACTTCAGACAGAATATGAACGCGCGGATGCTCTGGTCCATCTATTGATTGACCAAGCGACTGGCGGCCGCGCGCAAGAGTCGGATTTCGTTGCGTTGAGACAGCAATTCCTCGACTCACCCCACGACGCACTACTGCCCGCATGGTTTCGATCCAAGCGATCGCTAAACCAGTTCTGGCAATTCATCAAGAACAAGTATTCAACATACGCTGAACGCCGCACGTACATTTGGGATGAATTTGATCCGCTTCTGCGAGCACTCGAAACGGGTGGAATCAATCCGTCGCATGACGACATGGAGCTCGCACTCGATGCCTTTGACGCCGAGGGCGTTCGGCGTTCCTGGCGTCGAGTAACTCGGCGTATTCAGGATGATCCCGAAGGCGCGATTACGGCAGCGCGAGAGCTTGTTGAGACTGTGCTTAAGCACATACTTGACGACAACCATGTTGCGTATGATGGGGACCGAATTGAGTTGCCCCAACTGTTTAAGCTTGTACAAAAAGAACTGAACCTCGCTCCCGAGGATCACCAAGAGCAGATTTTCAAACAAATCCTAACTGGATGCTCTGGCGTCGTAAACGGACTTGGCTCGGTGCGAAATCGACTCGGTGATGCCCACGGAAAGGGGGTGGCCAATGTTCGCCCCCACGCTCGCCACGCACGACTCGCGACGAACCTCGCTGGAACAATGGCACTGTTCTTGATGGAAACGCACTTGGCAAAAAAGGGATAACCAAGCGTTGGACGCGGAGCCGCCGATCGCGTCGTTCCTAAAGTCAATGTTGATTGGGGGCGGCCCGGTCAACGCCACCGTTCGGCTACGAAAGGACGATTATGCGAAAGTCGTGGGATGACCTTGCCAAGTTTGGAAAGAGCAAGGCCGTCCGCACTGCGTACTTTTGGTTGCTCGTGGTGCCTTTATTCGCCAAAGCGCTTGTTGGACTCAAGGATAGCCTGACATTTAAAGTCGCTGGCGAGACGTTTTCGATCGCAATCGGCCTTCCATTTTCATGGAAACTCTTCTTCTTTGCTGCTGCTTCATTTTCGCTTGCTACTGCTATATTCCAAATCAAGTGCCCAAAGATCATCCAAGAGCACGACGACTATTCCGGGTTTACTAATGCTGGCAAAGGTCGTCCGCATCTTGAGCAGTATGTGGCTGAATTGAAACAAGACGCAAAGTCATTTGGCATTCCAGATCCCCGCGATAACGACTTCGCTGAGCATCTATGCGAGGCCTATTGGAAAATCCGAACGGCTTCTGACGAAACGCATTCAAAGCTACGGACAGTTTGCATGGTTTGCAACTACGTTGGCATGGCGTTAATTGGCATCGTTGCCTCGCAAAATGTGTACTATGTGATTCGCGCCACATTTAATTGGTAACCGGAGATAGAGCACATGTCATATACTCGCCGTCGCACCGAAGACGAAGCACGTCCAAGTCCTGAACAGATCAAGGCGATGGTATTCGCGTTAATTTGGGACAAAGTCTACGACGTTCATCATTTGGATGGCGTGGGTGGAACAACAACATCGCACGGCAAATTGAAAGATCTTGATCAAGATGGCTTTGTGGTGCTTGAGGATGACAATGGTAACATCATCCTTATCCCGAAAGACAAGGTTGTTGACCTAAAGCACACACCAGAAAAGCCATGAAGCCGAAATCGGGTAAGGGCGGTCATTGCTGACCGCCCTCCCCACACCACCGGACATGCGGGTCCGCATCCGGCGGTTCAACGAAGATGAGCAAGTTCGCTCCATAACGTCTTCAGGCTCGGGGACTCCTTGATCGGCTAACCAAGCGTTCGTCATGCCAACACCGCTGGCAATCGTCTTGGCCATGTGCCAAGGTCCTTTACGACTCCGACCGTGTCGGACGGCCTGTCGCCTCGGAACGCCCAGTGCGATCAGCTCCCGAATCCGCGAGCGAATATGTCGCCAACGTTTCCAGTAACAGCACCGAATGCGTCGTCGTATCCACTGCTCCAGGCTTGCGAACAGTTTCAACTGCGAAGCAAGACCATAGTAACCCATCCAACCGCGTACAATCCGCTTCAGTTCCCCTAAGCGTCGCTCCATCGAGATGCCTCGGCTACGCCCAGTGATCTCGCGGATACGGTGTTTGAACCGTTCGATGGATTTCCCCGAAACGTTGATCGTCGCTCGTGACCCCACGAAGCTGTACCCGAGGTATTCGAGCTGCTCAGTGGTGACGATACAACTCTTCTCCAGGTTGACTACCAGGTGAAGTTGACGGGTGAGATAGCGATGCACCGACTGAAATACCCTTTCGGCACTACGCTTGGACTTTGTGAAGATGACAAAGTCATCTGCATAGCGCACGAATGGCAGACCTCGCTTCTCTAGTTCTTTGTCCAGTTCATCCAAGAGGATTTTGGCCAACAGTGGAAAGGCAGGGCCGCCTTGTGGTGTCCCTTGGGTGGTTGCTTGAAAATGACCATCCACCATCACTCCTGCTCGCAAGTAGCCACCAATCAGCCGTAGCAATGTCTTGTCGTGGACTTTCCTCGATATACGAGCCATCAACACATCGTGTCCGACTCGGTCGAAGAACTTGGAAAGATCCATATCCACTGCGAAACGGTAGCCGCGTCTGATCGTGCGCTGGACTTGCTTGGCTGCTCCGTGAGCAGATCGCTTTGGCCGAAACCCGTAGCTCGATGTCGAAACGTTCGGATCGAAGACTGGGGTCAGGATTTGAACGATGGCTTGTTGGATCAAGCGGTCGATTAAGTTTGGAATACCCAACAATCGCTTGCCGCCATCGGGCTTGTCGATTGATACTCGCCTGACCGGTCCGGCCTTGTAGGATGTTTCTGTTCGTAGCCCCGCAGATTCGGTGTGAATGCGCCCGAGTGGGGATTGACGCTCTGACGGCAGTCGACAGACCCGGTACTTACCCACACATTCGCAGGCTTCCTTCCCACGGTCGGTTGCCCTTCCGCAGTTGCCTTCACCTAGTACTTCTTCTCTCGAAGCTGTCAGTTGGTATACTGATCTCCCAGAGATTCCTATCTCGTACAGGGGACTTGAACCCCATAAACTCATGCCCATGACGGGCGTACCAAAGCGCTGAACCGGAGCCGTCGATCGCGCGGGCTCTGAAATCATAGTTTTTTGGCGGGGGCCCGGTTACCGCCGACGTTCGTCGGCGAAGATCGTCGCGTTTTTTCTGTTCTCTTAGACAAAACCACTCTTAATGGACATCTCCTTCATGTGCTGCCGCAGTTTCATTCACATGCACTGACAAACACTGCAAAGGAATTGCGATGAAAAGGTCTCGTGCTGGCGTTACTGTGATCGAAACGCTTGTCGTAGTCGGCATTCTTGGAATTCTATTGGCGATTCTGATTCCCGCCGTTCAGAGTGCGCGAGAATCTGCTCGTCGGGTCACTTGTCAAAATAATCTTCGTCAACTATCGCTTGCCGTTCAGAGCCACGAGGCCGCTCATGGCACATTGCCGAACCTCTACCTCGGTACCTTCCTGAAGCAACCTCGGACTGCGTTAGACGAATTTCACTTTCACTCTTGGCGCACGGCAATTCTTCCGCTAGTTGAGCAGACTGCGCTTTTCGAACGAATCGACCTTTCGCTGGCGGCAACGATTGCTGCCAATCGATCCAATCTCAACACACCAGTTCCCCTATTCGTCTGCCCATCCACAAGCATTCAAAACACGGCTGTTCCGGACATCTTTGAGTACAACAACGGCGCGATACCAACGAAGAATATTGGCACAGCTGCGAGAAGCGACTACGAGGCAATCTCGGGAGTAAATTACAATGCCGCTGTGAGGGGTAGTGGAGATTTGAGCGCCGTAAAATTCGGACCATGGGGTGAAACGCGCTACGATGCTAATCGAAAACCCCTTTCTTACAGGTCAGGACGATTTGCAAACGTCTCTGACGGACTCTCCAACACGATATTGATTGGCGAACGTGCCGGACGCCCGGATTGGTATCATCGTGGGAAACCCGTCGAACCGTATCCTTATTCAAATCCGAACACTGGAATGGACAATCATCAAGCCGCATGGGGCATCAGTGCGCATATTTGGTGGCTCGTGTTTGACTCTGATCAGGCCATTAACAACACCAACGCGACAGGAATCTTCAGCTTCCACAGTTCCGGGGCAAATGTCGGTCTTGGCGACGGTTCCGTTCGCTTCTTAGCTGAAACAATAGACCAAAAGACGCTCAATGCGCTGGTGACTCGGTCAGCTGGAGATGTTGCTTCTGTTGATTGAAACCGACGAATAATCCGTTGCACACGGAGCCGCAGGTCGCGCGGTTTTGAAATGGAAAATCGTTCGCCACGGCCCGGTGAACGTGGTCGTTATCCGCCTCAAACCAACCAAACCGGCAGCGTCGACATGCTGTCTTCCAATCAACAGCCAGCGGAGGAATCAATTGGAAGATTACATTAAAGCGAAAATCTCGCATTCCCGCGACATAAACATGTCCGGCGATTTGTCGCATGCGAACGGTGTGCTGTTGGGCAACGCGAAACAACAAAATTTGATTTCTTATACGAAATCATATCTTGTCTGGTGGTCTCCGCTTTCAAGCACCAAGCGTTCATCAATCATTTAGGCTACTTACTGCTTCCGAATTGGCACGATCTCGAACGCAACAGACATTCGGACAAACAGATCGCAATTCTGGATAAACTGGGCCTGTCGATCGGCAAGGGTAAAAGACCATTTCATACCCTAGCATGAATTGTTCAACGCGCGGGATGGACTTGCACATGGCAAACCTCAATTGCTTATTCATGATTCCTTAGTCAAGTCTGGGATGCGTGAAGAATTGCATCGGCGAAAACCATTGGCGAAATGAGAATCACTCTGCACACCAGACTTTGCACAGCGTGCTTACGACGACACCGAGTCAATTGCTAATAAGTTGTGGATTTCGGCCGGTTTCGATGTGCATGATCTTCGGGCACGCGGTCACTCTTATTCGATGTCGGAGAACCCGCATGTGTAATGACGGATAACCAAGCGGCCAACCCGAGCGGCGGATCGGGCGTTTTCCGAAATCAAAGGTTCTTGGCCGCCGCCCCGTGATGCGTTTCGTTCTGCGATAGGATCAATGCTTGGGATATCCGAAATACATGAACGAAGAGGAACTCGCCGCGTTTGGATTTTCCCCAACGGAAGACGATCCGACGCTTGCAGGACACGCGATCTATCCAAGCCTAACCGTTAGATACCGGTGTCCTAAGTACAATCTATGGGCGAGTACAATGAAAAGTGGTATAGTACTCGTGTGCGAGCAATGCCACAAAGGCGGAAGACCGATCAAGACCGGTGGGCAATTCAAAAAAGTCTACAGCTGCTGTCAGAAACTTCAGTGTGACTGATGGCAGGAACTACTGTCTGTGTTGCGTGATGCAGGTGTTCAATTCGAAAACTGCCACGATGGATTTAGCGGTTACGTTGAACTCAAGTTTCCAAACGCATGGTCGTTGCAGGATCGGATTGACATGCACTGGAAAATCAACGACTACTGTGTAAGTAAACACGGTGCGAGACAAGCAGAATGCAAGAAAACTGGTAAACTGCGATCTAGAGTTCCCGGAACTAATCGCGCGTGAAGTAGCACCTTCGCAGAAACAAAACGCTGACCCCGAGTTGCCGATGGCGGGTTTTTGAAATGGAAGCTCGTTCGCGGCAACCGGGTTAGCTTAGTCGTTAGGCCACTGAGAGCTGACATGATCGACTCGTCGCAGAACAATGGAAGAAACAAAACCTACGACGTGAACAGCCAAATCCTAGATTCAGTTCTAGTCGGACAGCCTGCTCCCGAGATCGTTATCCTCGAAACACGTATCCGAGCGGCTCAACTTGATGGCGATGTCGCAGCCTTAGACAGCCTAATCTCAGAAAATCTCCTTTTCACCGGCCATGATGGACAACTCGGTTCGAAGGCCCAGGATCTCGAAGCACATCGCACTGGATTCTTTCGCTTCATGAGCCATCAGCCCGAGGAACTTCGTGTTGCTTGCGTAAGGCCGGATGTTGCAATTAGTTCCCTGCGCACAAGGCTCAGTGTGGAGGTAGCTGGCACTTTGATCGAAGGCACCTTTTGTTACACACGGGTTTGGGCGATTGAGGCAGACGGCGCGTGGCGAGTTGTCGCCGGCCACGTGAGCGAAGTACAAAGTTCATGAAGCCGTCATGCTAGGACCTAACTAAGCCTTGGACGCGGCGCGGCCGATCGCGTCGTTCCTGAAGTCAATGTTGATTGGCGGCGGCCCGGTTAACCGTGGCGTTCACAGAATCACTCACACAAAAAAAACCAATTGCGGCGTGTTCGTTGTCACGGCACGACGACATATCGCGACAAACACCAATCAGAGACCGGGAACGATACCCTTCATCGTGAGACCCGCGACAGCCTCTCGCGACAATGGCTCGCTGAAGCTGGGAGATGTCGGACACTGGCCGTTGTGTAATGACCGGCAAGGCCTGCTCTGAAAGGCGAACAGGGAACCGCAACCGTAAGGACGGACAAGGCATGACACCCTCTAAGACGCTGTTGCCGTCGATGGCGCGGGTGTCGATCCCGCAGCAAGTCATGTCCGAGAAGTTCGCACCCTGTCTCAATGTGGCGGGGCCGGGATTGGCATCAGCGTCTGGCAATAGCAGAGGCAGTGCCCGGTATCGTTCGCCACAGAGTACACTACGAACGTCGTTATGCACAATTACCAGTCTTGCGAACAAGGCGTTCCTCCGGAGCGGCGGAAGAACGCGGTCTCAAAATTGGAAGTCGTTGGCCGCCGCCCGGTCAACTTTGTCGTCAGGCATTGGTAAAACTCGCAGAATTTTATTATGATCCTGAAAGATTCGATCGAAATTCACGCGCCGGTTTGTAGACTATTCGAGTTTTTCGAAGGCATGTCCCATGAGCGGTACCTCTCATGGCATCCGGATCACAAATTGTTTCGCTGGACAGAAGGCCAAGGCATCAAACCAGGCAATTGCTTCTACTTTGAGGAAGTTATCGCCGGCAAACTTCTCAAAAAGACTGTCGCTTTCACCCGAGTTGAGACAGACTGTCGAATCGAGTTTGCTCCAACGTTCTGGCTTATGCGGCTCTTTCTTCCTCGCTTTGTCTTCCGAGCTGAGATTACTTCACCAAGTTCTTTTCGGTTCATAAGTGAGATCTTCTTGCGTGTTGGCCCAATTGGAGCAAGGCTTAATAAGCGAGAGTTCGATGCAGTTCGCGAGCACATGCGTGTCGAAGGAATCAACTTCAAGCACTTTGCCGAGCATAATGGCGACACCGGGGCTGGTGCCTAGCCCTTCGGAAATCGCAACATCCAACCGTGTGCCGGTGTCTGCGCGCTACCTCAAAAGTGAAACAAGTTCAATCATCTTGAACCCCAATGTATTCATGCCGTAATAAACTGCCATCTATAATCAATGACGGCATGTGAGCTGCCCCATTTTTTTGTACCACGTGATATGAAAGATTGGGTTAGGAAATAGGTAAGGGAATGGAATGTTCGCTGTGCTGATGAAGTGGAGCGAGCGCAGCGAACGGAACGGAATCAGCACAGCGAGGGGCGAACTCGTTGGGGGTCAGGTAGCCCAGCGAGCTGTGGGGCCTGACTCTGTTGTAGTCGTCTTGCCACTGTCGGGATTTGAGTCTTGCGTCCGCCACTGAAACCAGCTCCCTCGGTTGCAAATACTCGTCTCGGAGCTTGCCGTTGAAGCTCTCGCACACTCCGTTTTGCCACGGCGATCCTGGCTCGATATACAGCGTCTGGATCGATAGTCTGCTTAGCCACTGCTGGATTGCTTTGGCTATGAATTCAAGCCCATTGTCGCTTCTCAACATTTTGGGCACTCCATACATCGAGAATAGCTCGGCCAGCGTATCAACCGCGTCTTCGCTGGTGATGCTTCGTGACACCTTGATCGCCAGACACATCCGCGTGTATTCGTCGATCACATTGAGCCATCGGAGTCTTGTGCCCTGGAGCGTCGTCGATTCCATAAAATCCCATGTCCATACATCATTCGGTTGGCTGGCTGGCTTCCGATGACAGGCGTTCACCGCTTGGCCTTGACTTCGCTTTTTCCTGCGTTTCCTTGGTACTCTCAGCCCTGCCGATCTCCACAGTCGGTACATACGCTTCATGTGTCAGTTTACGAGTTAAAACCAGCCAGTGATTGATGTGGTTTTAGGTAGTTTTTTGGCTTGAGTCGAAACTGGTTGCTTTGAAAACGTGATGTGTAGCGCGAATCGGCCTTCGACTCCGGGTCTCCGAATCATGGCTCGCCGTGGCGCTATAACCGGTGTTGCCTTTCAGCATGCACATGCTTTGGGCAGAATCCGACAGGAACAAAGATTTCGGAGCTCAATACCATTCAGGGCGGGGTAGCTAGTCCCTACCTTTCATCCTTCCTACCTTTCTGTCTACGCTTCAACGTTGAATTTCGGCGGAAGCCGCCTTATATCAACGCTGCAAAACTCGATACAGGGCCTCTGGCTAACAGTTACCCTGGCGGGAGCCGCCCCAGCTCGTCTTCAAACAATTTTCCAGTCCGCACATGCATCCGCTTGTTAGGCTGAAGTGTTGGGCTGCTTCTGTTCACGCCAGGCAATGCAAGCTCTTCGAAAGCGCCGCAGCGCATATGCAACAACATAAAGGGCTACGACAACAATCGGGGCGAGAAACATATTCATGTAATCGATGAACGATCGAGAGGCATTGCCGAACGTTATAGCCATCGTGAGAACTAGAGCAGACAACGCGAGCACAATCCAACTAGCAGTCTTGAACCGCTTGAGTTCACTTGGAGCGCATGGCAGTTCTGGAATTTTCGCCCCTAGGAAGTCAGGGTTATTTGTTATTTTTGTGATCATGTAGATTTTCTTATCTGCCTAACGCCACCGATCAGCGAGCGGAAATGGCGCGACTGATCGTGATATTGGAGAAAAATCGGAACGCCATTTCCGCTCCGCCTGCATCGGTTTGTTATGCGACTTTTTTTGGGCGGCAAACTCGCGGATAGGCAAGAGCAAACCCCATGGCATTGTATCGTGTCAAATGGACTGAAGCACGCCCAAGCGGAGTAGCATTGCGATTTATGAGGTACGTACCCAAATAGCAATCACGCAAGGATTGGCTTTCTGTGTCCGCACCCAGCCATAGTAGGTCAAGCACAACATTGAATGGCCCAAACATCCACATCATCATCCGAATGGTCATACTGACTAACGAAGGACGTCCACCTTTTGCAGAAACAAGTTTAATACCAAATAGTCGATATCCAATCGTTCCGAAATCCGATCTCTTGATTGGTGCAAGGTAAACCCAGATTGCCAGCAGAAAGGCAATCCAAAACATGCCACTCGGTTCCGATTGAATGACCTCAGCCAGGACCAACATTAGGAAGGGTATCCACAACATGATACCGATCAACAGAATTACAATCGAGTCAATGACCATGACAACCAATCGCGTACCGAAGCCAGCATAGTCTTTCGGATCGTAGTAGTCTGCATCGCCTAGAGAGTTGTCCATCAAATTGACGCTCCTGTTGGTCCGAGTATCTGTCGGATAACGATTGCGATAACGGGCGGGTGAGGAGAAGAAGACGACTTCAGGACCGACCCCGCCGAGCCCTCCCGTTCATCCCCCTGTTCGTTGGCGAGCGGCGAGACCGTCCCTCCATCACCAACGATGCCGACCAATGTAGCAGACCGTCGTGCCAACAGCAAACATTTTTGCGCGCGACCACCCTGCACGATCATCACGCGCAACCCACCGCGCATTCGTCCGAGCAACGGCGCCCATTGGTCAGCCCGATCGTCCGCGCATCCGTCCGCGCCACCCAAAAAGCAACGACCGCACACCTGTCAACATCCACGGTCCGGAGTCGTCCAACGAACCCCCGATTAACCAGGGGCGAAAGGTTGAGATTGAACGAGGCTAAAACGCCAGTAGCCCTCTGGTTGAATCGGTAGTTAGGGCAGTGGCGTACGTTTGACAATGGAGCGAAGCAAATGACTCAGAACGAATCAGACCAACTACAATTTGAGCAAAAGCCAGATGGACTGGCTTGTCCTGGGGAATCGGGGGTTAGGGCGATAGCACTAGTCACGGAGTTGATCGACCATGTGCATAGCGAGATAAAAGATATTGACGACATTTTAGATTGGAACAAGAAGGTTGTGCACAGAAACCCGACCCACGGCCAGCGCGTAATTAAGTCATTGCCCGCCAAGGACTTGCTCGAGGATGTCGGTATTGTAGGCTGCTAATTCCATGCGACCGACGATGCTCTCGTTCTTCTTCTGCCCGCGTTTAAGTAGCGAGATAGCAAAGCGTCGTAGCCAACTGAGGTTGTTGACTAAGGCCCGCTCACTGGTCTGCTGGGCGTCCTCGCGAAAGGTTACGTCCAACGTCCAGTGCATCGACTCGATCGACCAGTGACCGCGCACGGCAGCGGCAACCGCAGATACTGTCAGCAACCGGCCAGAGTATGAAGTAGCGTGTCTGGAATGTCTCTTGTCGGTTGGCATCTGTACTGACGCGAACCGCATAGCCGATGGCTTTGACCGAGGGCCAGGCTTTCTTGATTGGCGAATCTTTCTTCAGCTTGATAATTGCGTAGCTGCGTTCATCAATCCGCCCGTGTGACTGATCGGTGGTTTGGAGGCTGCGGCAGTACAGGTCTTCCCGTACTCCCTCCAGTACATCAAAGACCAATTCTTCTACCGTTTCAAATAGGTTCAGCTGATTGGCTTTGACAGCTACCACGTAGGTTCCCTGTCGCTTGTCGATCTGGGCTACGATCTGCTTTTGACATCCCATGGCGTCGATGGTGACGATCGAGTTCTTCAAGTCGATCTGCTCCAGTAGCTCTGGAATCGCTGTGATTTCATTGGATTTCTCCTGCGTAGCGATCTGTCCAAGTGCCATGCCTTGCTCACTAGCCCATGCGCTCACAATGTGCAGCGGCCCCAGTCCCTGCGAGCGATCATGTGAGCCGCGACAGGTCTTGCCATCGGGTGGCGATTAGGCCGAGGCTGACCATCTTCCGTTTGCTCCATGTGCGAGGCCAGCCAGCGCCTGAAGCATTTCTGAAACGCTTCAGGCTCAAGCGCGATGAGCACCCTGCGAATACAATCTCGTGATGGCAGGCCACCGGGAAGCTCCAAGAAGTTTTCCAGAAAGTCTCGCTTGCCCTTGGCCCAGCGCTCGGGTGCCTGTCGGACCTCTAGCACCCGAGATAATCGCGCAAATGCAGATCACGATCAGATCAGTCAATTTGTGTTTGCGGTTCTTGGTGTTTCTCCGCCGGGCCTTCTGGGGACACAGCACAATGGCGAGCGCACGCTCGTCTGGAGCCGTCGATCTCTTATGCGGTTTCTGTTCGTAGCCTGGCAGGTCTTGGCGTGGGGATGTCCAGCGACGATTCTGTGCTGACTTGTAGATCATCCCCGCAGGCTTCCTTCCCACGGTCTGTCGCCCTTCGGCAGTTGCCCTCATCTCGCGTCTGTTTCTTACGAGATGTTCATTTGGTATACTGAATCCAATAAGAAAATCGGACCTAAACACAGCGGGCTAAGAACTCTTGCGAGTTCCGCACCCCACAAGTACACGCCCATGCTGGGCGTACAGGCAACGGAGCCGGCGGTCGGGTCGGTTTTGAAATCAACGCATCTCGCGCCGACCCGCTGATGCGTGTCGTTATGCTACATGGGATATGAACAAGGAATTGTATGGATAACAAGGACAATTTATTGCTGGCGAACATTTCTCTTCAGGAAGAGAAAGACATTCAGAGTATTCGAGACGAATTTTTGAAGCTCAGAACGAAGCCAATGGAGTTTGCGATCACATTACTGGTGTTCATCGTTGGGTTCCCCGTTTTGTCATATTTCATATCGGTAAAGTTTGATTTTGCAACACAGGCAATGCTGTTGTTTGTTGCTGTTATTTCATTAATTTTTAACGAAAGTCGAAGAGTCAATCGAAGGCTGGACATCTTGTTTAAGCTTATAGAGAGAAAGCTCAATTAGTTTTTGTTCCAGGGTTTATGGAAAGAAGCTAATTAGCTATTTCCAGCTTAGCTCGTACAAAGGCGTAACAAGTTGTTGAAGCTGACCGCGCTACGCGCGGCAGCTAAACTCTCCCGCGTTCTGCCATTGATGCTGTTTCTGTCAATCAGGTCAGCCGCCGCTTGTTTGGCTATCATGTTTGCGGTACTTGGAAACGCTAGGATGAGAAAAAGGCAAAACTCAAGCTAACCCTTGGATGGCAAACAAAACTGACAGTTGTTACCAGGGATTGCTCGCAGCTTTTGCCCTCTTTAGCTAACGAATCGATTCAATGTTGCGCAACCTCGCCACCGTATTGGTGATGGGGCCCTCTGGGGACACAGCAGAATGGGGAGGGGACACAGCAGAATGCCGAGCGGTTAGCGAATTCCTAAAAAGTTGGGAATGCCGGTCAAAGACTTCCAGGGCACGTTCGTCTAACAAGGTATCAAACCAATTCGGCTAGCATTGGTCACTGGACCCTAGCTGAACTGCGGCAGCTGCACCTACCGGAGACGTACCACTATGGCTCGAAGGGCCCGCAAAGAACAGTCCTCGCCCGACGAGAATGTTATCGTGCATGTTGTCAACCGCGCCGTCCGTCGCTGCGTTCTGATGGGCCAAGGTCAAATCACCGGTCGCAACTTCGACTACCGCAAGTAATGGATCCAGCCAAAGACTGGATGGTGCCATCCGCCCTCTATTGCTATATCAAACACGAAGTCACAAAGAAAACCGAGCAGCCTACAACTGCGTTAAAGTGCCTGCCTGGCATCCCTTCGTGTTTTTTGAGTCTTCCTGGTTCAGTCGGTCTTGGTTTGTATCGGTAGTCCTGGTTGCGGAACTGCGCGCCTGTACTGGGCGGTGCAAATGTACGCTGGTTCGCGTGCCGGAATGGCCCTTATGAAACGCTGAGGCAAGGAGAGCGCAGGCTGGCATTGCCTGCCCGCAGGCGACCAGGTGCGCTCTGATGACGACTGACTTGATGAGTCTTTCCGTTATCCGTTGATGGCTGAACTGAGTCGCTGAACTAACTACTTAGGCGGTACGGGCCGAGTGAGCGACATGTCGATGTGTCCGCGCCGGGCTTGCAGGCTAATTTGCTTGCCAACTTCCGACAGAGCTTGCTTGGCTTCGGCGGCAGTCCGGATCGGTTTGCCATCGATGGCCACGATGACGTCCGCCGGTTGCAGTCCGAGTTTGGCAGCTCGCTTTGTTCGGTCTAACTGAACGATAACGGCGCCAGCCTCTAAGTCCTCACCCACATCGACCTCCTTGGCCAGTTCGGGAGTCAGCGTCTCTAGCGCCAAACCCCAATCCTCGATAACGGTTCGATCGCTGAATTGGCTCATCTTCTCTTCGGTGCGCTCCTCGACCGTGATCGTAATGGTGCGCGGCTTTCCATCGCGAAGCACCTTAAGCTCGATCTGTGAGCCTGGGCGTACCATAGCGATTTCATTCATGAGTTGCGAGCTGGATGTGATTGGGCGATTGCCGATGCCGATCACGACATCTTTTTCCTTCATCTCAGCGCGCGCCGCCGGGCCATCAGGCAGAAGTTTGCGAATGATGGCGCCCCGAGCAATATTGTTGGGCAGCTTCAATTCTCGAGCCGACTCTGGTGTCAACTCATCCAAGCCTGCTCCAATAAAGCCCCGAACGACTCGACCAGTCGAGCGCAGGTCCTGCATGATTTGCAGCGCCATATTCGAGGGAATGGCAAAGCCAACTCCGGCGTTTGTTCCGGTGCGCGAGTTGATCGCGGTGTTGATACCCACCACTTCACCGCGCAAGTTGACCAGCGGTCCACCGCTATTGCCTGGATTGATCGCGGCATCGGTCTGCAAAAAGTCTTCGAAGCCACCTCGCAGAATTCCGGTACGACGGTTTGTAGCCGAGATAATGCCTGCTGTGACCGTCTGCTCTAGTCCAAACGGGCTGCCGACGGCAATGACCCAATCGCCAACTTCAATAGCCGATGAATCACCCAATTTGGCGGCGGCCAGCCCGGTGGCGTCGATTTTCAATACAGCCACATCGCTGCTGGGGTCACGGCCAACAATTTCAGCCTTATACTCTTGGCCATCACTCAACCGGATCTGCAATTCATCGGCTTGCTCGATTACGTGATTGTTCGTAAGAACGAATCCATCCTCTGAAACGATCACGCCAGAGCCGACTCCAGCCTGGACCCGCGATTTTGGCCCCTCCGGCTGTTCTTCAGGTTCAATTGGTACCTGGCGACGCCCCCGCCCTTCCAACTCGCGGAACAATTCGTCAAACAGGTCGTTGCCAAATGGAGAACCAAACGGCGACTGTCCCTGAGGAAGTTGGCGCAGGCGGCGTTGTGGCTGATCTACAAGAGCGTTAATCTGCACCACGGATGGTTTGAGAATTTTGGCAGCCGTTCGAAACGCGGTAGATAACTGGTCCGCGCCAGCAATTGCTTGCTGTTGAGCCGCTTGCGCATCCAGCAGTTGCTGGGCGTAGACCTGGCTTGGTCCACTAGACTGGCCCGACCAGGGATGCACAACTAACCCGGTGAGCACTGCCAAAACGACAGAGGCGCTAATCAACCAACCCGACTTACTGTACATCAGAAACCTCCCAAAAACGCGAAGTGTGTTATCTTGCATGGCTGCATTCCTGGCAAAGACCGGTCCTCAGGTGCAAATCTTGAACCAATCTTACTTCCAGCCGATTTTCTGGGCCAGCCGATCCGCCCGTGTCGGCTATCGGTTAGTCATGCCTCACCTAAGGTTGGGCGCGCGGCGAGCTGAACACCGCCGTCTGCGCGCCGGCAGCTACCGTGTAGTTACGCTCGCCAGGGCGTGGACGCAGGACCAACCCAGGAACAATTCACAATCAATCACAACCCAAGTTGCTGCATGATCCCGTTTGTTGCAGGGACTCCCAGCAGCGACCTGCGGCCTGGGTAATGCTTGAGTTATCGGAAAAACCTGAGCAATGGGAAGGCCTTAGCAGTCGCGGAGATTTTAATGGCTGATTTTGGTAAGGGAATCTCCCCTGACGAACGATACAGCCACATATCCGAAGCCGATGGGCTCAGTGAGCCAGAGAACAATCGCTGCCAGGGCGGTCGTTCCAAACCGCTTCGGATGGAAGGCCCGTCGAAGACAAGTACCCAAGGATTGGCGACCGGCCCAAGCCACGTAAGGGTGTGAACGATTTGCTTGGCGGGTCATTTCCAGCCAGTTGATGTCCCTTTTCTGAGGTGAGCCGATGGTAACTCAGTCTCAATACCTGCTAGTTTGTGATTCGCATTTGAGGCTCCAGGGCCGGGAAGTACACACAGATGCAGGCGACGGAGCCCCAGGAATGGGTGCAGGCTGCTGGCACTTCGTTCTTGAACGACTGGACGGCCCCGAGCGGTTAGAAGCTTTGGACTGGGAGCAGAACATCGATCGCGACCGCATTGCGCTGCTGTCGGTAGTACGCGGGCTGGAGGCGCTCGAGCAGGCGGCGCGCGTCAAACTGGTTACGACCAGTCGCTACGTCGATCGTGGACTGCGGTTCGGCTTACCTAACTGGCGCGAGTCGGATTATCAGTGGGAGAGTTTTGGTTCATTCAAAACGATTCGCAACGCCGATTTGTGGCAACGCGTAGATTCGGCGATGCAGTACCACCAAATTGCCAGTCGACTCTTGAATTCACGAACCGCGTTTGCCGATACCGGCCTAGTGCAAGCGTTGCCGCAGCGGCTGCCGAATAGTCAACTACCCGACGAGCAGGATTTGATGGACCACTTGGCGATGGACGAAGTGACACGCAGCGGGCGCAGAGCCGTTGCCTATCGCATCGGTCGTGACGGACGCATCGCGACGCGCAAGTCGAATCCGCCTGCTGATCGCCAGTTACGCCGAGCGGCAAGTGAACCAGGTCGCCAGGCAGTTCGGCCCCAATGGTGGGAGATGGCTGCCAACTGGATTCAGACGGCTAACGGGTCGATCGGTTCCTCTGTAGCCGCGTTGGGGACATGATTTCGTCATCCACCTCTGGCAGCTACCGCTGTCAGACGCTGAAGAACCAAAGCCGGACGCACGGAGGCGGTGGTTGACCGTCAGTCTTGAGCCAGAATTGATTCTTGGCCAGGCAAATTGAATTACAACTGGATTGAATTTACACTGACTTTTCCATGGAGACCGATGTGCGAACTCAGCTTTCGTTGCAGGGCATTCACCGACTGGTGGAAGGCACGCTGGACAACCCGGCTCAAATGCTTGGGCCGCATCCTGTGAGCCTACCGGATCGGCAAGCCATGTCGATTCGAGCCTACATGCCAAGCAGCCAACAAGTTTGGTTAGTCGACCGTCAGCATCAACGTGTCCTGCCGATGCGCCGTGTTCATCCATCGGGCTTCTACGAGGCGATTTGTCCAGTAGAAGGATTTCAAGATTCAAACTATCGAATACGAGTTGCCTCGAAGAACGGCGAAATCATCGAAATGCACGACCCCTACGCAGTCAAACCGCTATTGACAGACTTTGACCTGTTCCTGTTCGGGCAAGGTCGCAATTGGAAAATCTACGATAAGCTCGGTGCGCACCCGCGCACTGTGGATGAAGTCAGCGGCATCAATTTTGCGGTGTGGGCTCCCAATGCCGAGAGCATTCAAGTCGTGGGCGACTTCAACCATTGGGATGGTACTGGGCATTTGATGCGCAAACACATTCCCGCCGGGGTATGGGAGTTGTTCGTCCCTAGCTGCAAAGTTGGCGAGAAATACAAGTTTCGCATCAAGATGCGTGACGGTTCGACAATCGACAAAACCGACCCTTTCGGTCGGTACGCCGAACTACCGCCGCGAACGGCGTCGATCGTTTCGTCACTGGACCAATACACTTGGAATGATCAGCAGTGGATTGAGCGCCGGGCAGCCACGCCTGCCCTTGAGCGCCCGGTGAACATCTATGAACTGCACTTGGGTTCGTGGCGCCGCGACCCCGAAGGCCATCACGGCTGGATGAACTACCGCCGAATCGCGCACGAGCTTGTCCAGTACTGCCAGCAGATGGGATTTACGCATGTCGAGCTGATGCCCATTAGCGAGCATCCGTTTTCCGGATCGTGGGGCTATCAAACGGTTGGCTACTTCGGTGTTACCAGCCGCTATGGTACGCCTGAAGACTTCATGTACTTTGTCGATCACTGTCACCAACATGATATTGGGGTGATCATCGACTGGGTGCCGGCCCACTTCCCCAAAGACAGCCACGGGTTGAGGCAATTCGATGGTAGCGCGCTGTACGAACACGCCGATCCGCGCCAGGGCGAACACCCCGACTGGGGCACGATGATTTTCAACTATGGTCGCAATGAGGTCCGCAACTTTCTGGTTTCCAACGCCCTGTTTTGGTTGGACAAGTATCATATCGACGGCCTGCGGGTTGACGCTGTGGCCAGCATGTTATACCTGGACTATAGCCGTGAGGACGGTCAATGGATTCCCAATTGCTACGGCGGTCGCGAGAACCTGGATGCAATTCACTTGCTGCGCGAGTTTAACGAGCAAGCCCATACGCAGTACCCTGGAATCTTGACCTTGGCCGAAGAGTCCACGGCATGGCCCGGAGTCAGTCGCCCCACCAACTGCGGCGGCTTGGGGTTTTCGGTCAAGTGGAATATGGGTTGGATGAACGATACGCTGCGGTACATGCGACACGAACCCATACATCGCAAGTTTCATCACAACGAATTGACGTTCAGCCTGATCTATGCCTTTACCGAAAACTTTGCGCTGCCGCTGTCTCACGATGAAGTCGTGCACGGCAAAGGGTCACTCATCAGCCAAATGTCGGGCGACCTGTGGCAGAAGTTTGCAAATTTGCGACTGCTGTATTCCTACATGTGGACGCACCCAGGTAAAAAATTGTTGTTCATGGGTAGCGAAATCGCGCAGTGGCACGAGTGGGACTATGACAGTCAAGTGCAGTGGGACTTGCTGGGGTGGGAGACGCATGCCGGCATCCAGCGTCTGGTGGCTGACCTGAATCGTCTGGTCATCCAGCAGCCTGCGTTACATCAAGTTGATTTTAGTTCCGAAGGATTCGAATGGATCGACTGCCTGAGTGCCGAAGACAGCGTGATCGCTTACATGCGGAAGGCTCATAACCCTAATGACTTTGTGGTCGTAGCCAGCAACTTTACGCCGGTCGTGCGGGAGGGCTATCGACTGGGAGTTCCTCAAGTCGGTTATTACGCTGAACTGTTCAACAGCGACTCGCAGTTCTATGCCGGTAGCAACGTTGGCAACTATCCGGGTGTGATGGCCAGCGACCAACCGCACCATGGTCGGCCGGCTTCGTTGCAATTGACGCTACCGCCGCTGGCCACCGTAGTATTGAAGCTTCAGTAGCCCGTTGGACAGGGACTTGCTAGTTATCAAAAACGCCGTACTTCTGCTCTTCTTCTTCCAGGATGATGATGCGTGGGGTTACCGTGAGCATCAACGTACTGGTCTCCCGGCCAATGGCGGTGTTTTTGAACAGTCGGTTGAGATAGGGAATCTTGCTGAGAATCGGCACACCACGTTCGATGCGGCTTTCTCGCATACGCTTGATTCCGCCTAATAGGATCGTACCCCCGTCAGGCACACTGACCGTAGTCGACACATTTGTGGATGAGAAGCTCGGTTGCTGTACCGTGGTACCTGAGATAATGGTTTCTTCTTCTTCATCTTCTTCGTCCACCGAACCATCGTCAGGGTTCAAGATATTGTCACCGGACCGCCTGGATGTGGATCGTGTACGACGTGAGCCCTCAAAGGTAAACGTATCGACCTTGTCAATCTGTGAAAACGTTGGATTGAGCGTCAAACGCACGCTGCGCTTGTCATGCGAAATAGTGGACTGGACGTTCAGAATCGTGCCTTCGTTGAGCACGACAATCACTGGTTGTTGGGCTACCGCGAAGTCGCCGACCACGGGGATCAAGCTGGTCACGAAGGGGCGCGACACCGTGTCGTTAATCGAAGCAAACTGCCCATCGAACATGGTCACGCGGGGTGCCTGCAAGACGTTGGTCCGTTGGTCACCTTGAGCAGCATTCATGAAGAAGAACATTTCCAATTCGCTCAGGATCGCGAATCCCATGTTGATACCAGCGTTGGCAACCCCTGGAAAACCACCGAAGGCAGGCACCGCCGAATCAAAGTTGTTCTGATCGAAGGCCACATCTAAATCGGCTGTAAACGGGAAGGGGTTGGTAGCCGTCGAGCCGGTTCTCAAGCCCACTACCGTTCGACCCTTCTTCTGTTCAGCCGACGGAATGCGACGATTGCCGTCTTCCACTCGCAAATCGAAGTCAACTCCCATCCGCTCAAAGAAGTTATCAGTCAGCGTAATGAATTTCACTTCGATGGTGACTTGTAAATCCTGCAAGCGACGCAGCGACTCCAACAAGTCGGCAATTTTCTCGTGGGTCGTCTGCGGGGCGCTGACAACTAGCGAGAGATTGGCCGGGTATTGCAACATCGTGCTGGTACCACCGTTGGCCGCCCAATTGTCGGGTTCAATCGTTTGCTGAATCAAGTTCATCAAGCTGGCGAAATCCGCGGCAGCACCTCCACCGCCGATTGGCGAGGGCGATCCCATCGCCATAATTGGTGGCCCGCCCATGACAGGACCTGAACCGCCAAAGCCTGTACCGGGAAGCATGTTCATGCCACCGCCCAATCCAGGCATACCAGGCATGCCGCCCATACCTGGAGGCATATTGGCTCCGCCAAATTGCCCTAAGACTTGAGAATCGGGATTGAGCGATGTGCTGACCAATTGTGATTGAGCACCGAACTGGGCATTCTCGCCAGATCCATACCGCGGCTGCGTGCGAGCAACCAGACCGTTGTTGATCGTTTCATAAGCCTGTCGCAAGGCTCCTGCCATACCGCTGTTGTAATCGGTGACAAAATTGGGAATTGGAATCACCAAGTCCTTAACATTGTAGACGATGGAGCGATTGGCCTGAGCCGTATTGCGCACGGAGGTGATTTTCAACACTTCGTTCACCACCTGGAAATCCAGATTTCGCGAATTCAACATCAAGGCCAAAGCACTGCGCAACTGAATTGGGGAAGGCAGATCCAAAGTGATCAACTCATCTGGCTGAATAGATTCTTGCGCCATTCCCGGTGTATCCAACACAATCATAACGCCTGTCATATCAGACAAAGTCTTCACGACTTCTCGCAGAGGACGCTGGTCGAAGTTGACCATGACTAGCTGCTTGAGCTTTTCCCAGATGGCCACTTCAGCTGGGGACATGCCGCGCTGCGATTCGCGATCTTGACTGGCAAGCCGTTTACGAGAGATATCTTCCCAACCTTTGGGAAACTGGAAGCTGTTTTCGTCTGACACGGGTCGCGCCGACCGATCGACATCCAGCATCGCGTCAATAAACCCATCTTCTTTATTGGTTCGAACCGCTTCATACTCCCCAATGCGGCGGGCGTTTCTGGCACTGGCGATCAGCAGGCTAGCAATCGTAGAATCTGGGTCTAGAGCTCCAACTTGTTTGGCCACCGTCTCGGCCTGCATGTATTCGTGTTTGTCCATTAGGTCGTTGTATGTTTCCACCAACGATGCGATTTGCTGATCAATCTTGTAGCGTTGTTCATGCTCCAAATTAATTTGTTCTTTGATCTGCTTATTGCGAGTGTTCTGGTCGATCGTAGCCCGATTCTGATCCATGTACACCTGATGTTCGGTGATCGCGCGATCGATGTGCGTCAACATCCGCTGACGGAAGTCTCCACCGACATTGGCCTGTGAGATTCGCGTTCGCAGAATCTGCAGACGCTCGGCAACCAGCAAGGGCTCGGATTCGCGAAAGCGCTTGGCATCGGCAATTTCACCAGTCACTTCGCTCATCCACCGCTGCCGTTCTTCCAGTTGCGCGCGCTCTTGGGGCGACAACGCGTTGGCGGCGACGGACTCGGGACTGCCGCTGGCCTGCAAGCTGGCCAGTTTGTCCTTGAGAGCGCTGCGAATGGCGGGATCTAATTCACCCTGATGATTCCAGGCTTGGCGGAAGATTTCCAGGGCTTGCTCGCGTTCGCCACGACCGAGCAGTTCAATGCCGCGTTGGTAGAGTTGATCTCCGCTGGCCTCAGGCAACACATCGGTTGCGGCTGCCACCGATTGAGCTCTGGCCATTTCTACCGAAGTGGCATCACGCTGCGGCTGAAATACTCCTGGTACAACTCCAGTTCCGTCAACTTGTGTTTGACCGGACGAGGCCGATGCGACTGGGCCTTGAGCTGAAGCTGTTTGCACGGCTGGCGCTGGACGCGATGCACCCAACTGCGCGGCCGCAGCCGTGATTTGTGCTGGTGTGATATTCCGGCTGGCCAGCAATCGGGCAACTTCCTGGGCGCGCCGTTCAACAGTTGGTTCAGGTGTCGCCAGACTCTTTCGAGCTCTGAGGGCTTCAGCAAACGAGGCTGTTGCCGCTTCGGTCTTACCAGATTCGATCATGTGCTGCGCATGAGCCAACCAGCCCATGACGAAGTTCGCATCGACAAGGATCGTGCTGTCCGTCAAATTGCGAGTGGCTGGAGTGGCTTGTGCAAAAGCGCAGGCACCGAACAGCCCCACCGCAATGACGGGACTTAGCGCGGCAGTCACCAACAGGCGCCGCCATATTCGTGCGCCGGAGTCCACCGTGCGGCCAATACCGTATCCAATTGGATTCGTGTTAACTTGACTCAACGCGACACTCCTTCTTCGCGATGGTGAGCTTCCGGTTGCCTCAATCTCGATCAGCCTGCTTTTCCTGGCACGCCTCAATTTTCTCACCCGTCGCCTGTCACTCGTCGAGCGGAGATTGCCGTCAATTGGGAATACTTAATACAAAATTCGAGGTCAATGTTTGTTTTCGGCAGCCACCGTTAAAATATTCGGATTATTCCGACAAGTTAAACTTTTTCGGTTAGAAAGACTGTGCCGGGCTTCGGTGGCTAGCAAACAACAGGCCTGGTGGCGCTGGTTTACATGGTTACAGCGTTGTTTAGCAGATTCACGTACTGCAGGGCCATGCGAAAAATCATCCACACAATCAATCCGGCAATGGCGATCCAGACCGCTACGCTAGCTAGGTTGGCAACGGTCACCAGCGCCGCTGTCGCTTGCTGCTGATATTGGCTAGCTAAACGATCCAAAGATTCTGTTTCCGTTCCGCTGATTTCACCGATTCGCACTGCGTCGACGAAGTCGTCAGGTAGCACCGCTGATTTCTCGAAGGCGTCAGCAAAGCTCGCTCCACGGGAAAGCTCCACCAAGGCGCGATTGGTGCCGCTCATGAGATAATGGTTGCCTGTCGCCTGAAACGCTTGTTTGACGGATCGTTTGGCATCCACGCCTGCATTGAGCAGCATCGACAGGGTAACGCTCAGCCGCGCCAGTCCCAGTGTTTGCAGAGCTGTGCCGACTTGCGGTACCCGATACAGCACGGGAACAACCCAGCGATGACACTGGAAAAAATTTTTCCACAGCCCATAGAACACCAAGCTAGCAATGCCGCCTGCGACGCCAAGCACCGCTAAAAAAATGGCCAACCCTGAAAAACCTCTTAGCCCAAGTCCCGATGCATCGTAGCCAGAGTTAGGCGACAACACGCCTTGCAGCACGATGACCAATCCCACCACGCCGATTGCAAGCACCAATTGAATCAGCGGCCCGGATACTCGCTGGCGAAATGTGGAATGCGCGGCCTGAAGCTGATCGTAATAGTCGGCCAGATAGGCCAGGATGCTCTCAGTGCGTCCACCGAGTTCGCTGGCATCAACCAGTTGAGTCAACAGCCACGGAAAATATCCCGGCTGAGCACGCAGCGCCTCGGCCAACGAATTGCCGCCGCGAATTTGAGCGATCACTTGGCCAATAGCATGCCGATGTTGGGCCGTCGCCGATTTCTGCTCATTCTCTAACACCCGCAGCAAATCGACGCCGGCGCTGAGACCGATACTCAGCCGTCGGCAGAAGAGAGCACGCTGTTTGAGTGTCATCACGCTTCGGGCGAATCCTTGATCTGCATCCTGGATGGGTCTAAACGAACGCCTGCCTGTTCATTTTCTCAGGCCCCTGGTAACATTCTGCACTCAAAGGCTGCAAAATACAATGATTGTCCCAGTTCCCAACCTTTCCGCCGATGATTGGCAGCCAACGGCCAGCCATTGCAATTTCCAGCTGCGATCGGAAGTGCTGTGGCGCGTCAGGCAATTCTTCCATCAGGCTCGGTTCTTGGAGGTCCAGCCACCGCTGCTGAGCCGCGACACAGTCGTCGATCGCCACATCGATCCGGTCTGTATCCCAGGTTCCGCCTTGGGCCTGCCGCTACTGAGCCAGTCCGACTGGTACTTACAGACATCGCCGGAATTCGCCATGAAACGCATGTTGGCGGCCGGAGCCCAGCGCATCTATGCGATATGTCCAGTGTTTCGCAGCGGCGAGCGCGGGGTGATGCACAATCCGGAGTTCACCATGCTGGAGTGGTACCGCGTTGGCGATGATCTGGCGGCAGCCATCGGACTACTAGCGGATCTGGTCCGCTCCGTTTTACCGAACTCACAGCCCCGTCAACTGCGCTATCAAGACGCATTTACAGATGCTGTCGGTATTTGTCCACTTAGCAGTTCGATTGGCGAACTGGCTGACGTTGCTGCCGCGCATCGACTGGGCGTCGACACTCGGTGGAGTACCGACCGCGACGACTGGCTAGACCTGCTGTTCGCCGAGTTGGTTCAGCCTCGATTTAGCAGCCATCAACCGACGATTCTAACGCACTTTCCCGCATCACAAGCCGCGCTGGCTCGCGTTTGCGCAGACGACCCGCGTGTTGCCGAACGGTTCGAGCTATTCATCGGTGGAGTCGAACTGGCCAACGGCTACCATGAACTATTGGATGCCGGTGAATTGGCTGAACGAAATCGACGAACCAGTCAACAGCGTCGGCGAGATGGCAAGCCAGAACTGAAATCATACGGTCGAATGCTGGCGGCTATGCAAGCTGGGTTGCC
Source organism: Pirellulaceae bacterium (assembly GCA_019636385.1). NCBI lineage: Bacteria > Pseudomonadati > Planctomycetota > Planctomycetia > Pirellulales > Pirellulaceae > Pirellulaceae bacterium. The sequence goes on from JAHBXT010000001.1 coordinate 756,003, forward strand.
GCCCTGTAGCGGCTGTGCACTGGGCCTGGATCGACTGTTAATGGTGCTGAGCAGCAGTCAGCATATTGACCAGGTTATTAGTTTTCCGATCGAGCGGGCGTGAGCTCGCTGTCCAGTTGCAACAAGCCGTGCATGGCCGTGCTAGGCCAGCGGGTCGTACGCATTCCGGGACATAGCCGACTAGCAGCCACTGCCCAGTACGCCTCACAGGGTAGTCTCGCAGGCTCTGTGTTCGCCGCGCCTAGGCTGGACAAGGCAATTGCGACCTCTGCTTGCCAATACTGGCCGGCATCGCGTGTACAAACGTACCATTTGGGATTGAAAGCTTTGCAATCCAAACACCGGTCACCCGTTAATCCATTTTCAGCAATCGACAATTCGATGGCGCTGGAGTAATCGCGATCAACATCCAGCAATAGCTGCACTCGATCTAGCCCGCTCAAATCTGCGTCGTAGGGGCGACCGCTGGCTAGTGGCACCACAGGGCGTACTTTGGCACGCTGACAACGAATGCCGATGAACAAGAATTCCTGATCGTGAGCCCAGCGAATCTCGGTGTTCGGCGCGGCGACAGTGCCGGGGGGGTCGAGCAATTGAATTGAACCTGCAGTCGTGATTTCCGAGTACCAGAAGTCCTCTGAAAATTCTCCATCCAAATGTGGCGGATGTTCAATTCGGGCGGCGCGCGCCAAGCATTCTAAGTGGTCTGTGCGACCGCTTGCAATCGTCAGCTCTTGAGTGGCCGCTGAGTACCACGGCCCACACACCGGTTGTTCGGCCAGCTCCGCCAACGTACCCCGCCAAGCCTGAATGTCCCCTTGCCGTCGATGCCATTTCGCCATCTGCATGATGACCGACGGATGAAATCGCAACTCAGGATACATTTTAAGCGACCTCTCGACCTGATACTTCCAGGCGGCCAGTCTGGTTTCATACGACCGATTTCTCTCGGGCCCGAACTGCTTCCCCGAAACCGTCGCTAAAGCCATTTGCTCAGCGGAAGCAGGGACTACTTGACTAGACGGTGAAGAAGTTACGGTGGACGCGTTATTCCCTGGCCAGTCGGATTGCGCAAAAGGTGACGAAGATCGGTCCTGACTATAGACTGCAGTTACAACCGGCAGGTGGTTGGCAGCGATGTTCTTCCCCGTCGTTTGATTGAGCGATGCAGGAGGCCGGACGTGTTGGCCGGTGCTTCCAATCTGCTGGTCGCCATCTGCCCCTTGTGACAGGTAGCTACGCTCGCCAGAGCGTGCCAGGTTATCGCTCCAGTCGACCCATTCATCGCTGGCCGCACGTTGTAAGAGACAACGGTGTGCCCATAGGGAAATGTCCTGACCAGGAAAATTATAGGCCAGGTATTGCAGCACACTTTGACCGTGTGCAAGTTGCTGATTGTCCCCCATATTCTCCAGCATGTCAGCCAGCGCTACATCGGCCTCGCGAGCCGGTTGCGCCTGGGCAAAGAACCGAAAGTCCGCTAACCAGCGCTGGTCAGGCAGCGGGTAGTGCTGCGTACTAGCCAGCTGTTTTGCCATGCGCTGTCGATGTGTGCGCCCCATCAGCAGTTGATAATTGCCTTGAGTTCCTGACAACGCCGACAAGCGTGTGTCGGGCGAATCCAGGACACCGCCCAGAAGCTGAGTTCGGCTGGCGTGGGCTTGGCTGCCAGACCAAACGGTATGCATGTTGGTCGCCGGAACCCGCTTGAGCTCCGCGACCGGAAGCGCAAGCAACACATCCCAAACGGCCATGCCGCGATCAGGCAACACCTGTTGCAACGGCTGGCTGTATTCGGCGCGACTCGCTTCGGTCTCCGCAACGATCTTACTGACTTTCCAGGCTTTCAGATTCAGCGACTTGACGGTTCCTGCAAATTGTTCGCTGCCTGCCAGCTCTGCAGCCGCCAACCCTTGAGCCACTGGTGCAGCGCCTCGCGTAGAATGACCATTGGCAACGGGCTTTGATATTAACAATACATCGGGACGCCAACTCAGAATTTGAATCGCCAATCGCCGTTGGAGTTCTTGTGGCGGAACGTGAGTGCTATCGCAGGACAACACGTCCGACACACCGATTTGCCGTGCGGCCTGGATGGTCGCATCATCTGCAAAAGCGTCAAGCTGTACCGTATCTGTATTGGCCGATGACTGCAGGGCGATTGCCGCCGTACATCGTTGCTGATCCCACATAGTGGCTGTAACCGCCGACCAAGCAATGGCGGGGACGGTTGGAGCGCACGCTAGCAGCGCTGACCGACTGGGTTGCGAACGCAGCACGTACCAGGACTGTCCACCATCGCGCGTTGCCAGAACCAAGCCCTGGGCGCCCACCGCCCAACCGCGATTGTCGTCGGCCATGCACAATCCATAGATCGGAAGAGACTGACCCGTTGGGGACGCGGTCCACTGGTTGCCTCCGTCGCTGCTGCACAGCACGATGGAGCCGGGCGCCCCGGCCAACCACGCGCGGTTGCCTCGCGTGATCAGGCAATTCCAACAGCACAGCAATTCAGATTGTCCTTCAAGACCCAGATCGACCGGCGACCATGCCCCGCCATGTTCTGCCCGCCACACCTGCCCCCATTTTCCGGCGGCGATCCAGGAATTATCGAGCGCTTGCATCGAGTTGAACTGTGCGTTTCTGGGCAAGCTGCCGCTGAACGGTGGCTGTCCTTCGACAAACATCTGGCCGCGATTGTCGATGGCCGCCAGACGGCCATGGGCCTCAGTCCCAGCGGTAGTGACCAGACCAAGTTGGTTGGACACTCCGTGCCACGATTGACCTCCATCGAAGCTTTCAAACAGGCAACTGCGAAGTTGCAGCGAGTAATCTCCCCAGCACACGATACGGCCCGGAAATATGCGGACGCCTGCCAGCCGAGGCAGCCGCTGGGCCGATACTGCCTGCCAGCTAAGACCACCATCGGTCGACTTAAGCATCACGGCAAAGCTTGTACCCGAGTGGCGACCAATCCAGCCTCCCACCGCCAAACCGAATTGCCCGTGAAACTGAACGTCGGCCAGATTGACTGTGGTTGCTACCTGTACAATGTTCCAAGTGCGGCCAGCATCCGAACTCCTCAAGACGGTTCCGCGATCACCAACGGCGACAAGTTGGTCCTCGGTGACGCATGCCACCGAGCGCAATGAGGCCTCCTGCTGCCAAACTCGCGCTACGGGATCATCGGGAATCACTGGGTCCACTGCCGCAGCAGTAGCCGCCGTACTTAGCTGACCAACTGCATCGCCGACCAGCGCCGGCGACTGAGCCATCAACCGCATCCCGCCCAGGACAACCGTAGCGACGGCCAGCCAGCTTCCCAGAACCCAACTCGCTAACATGGAACTGTGGCTTCGTCGAATATCCATATCCGCCCACATTCTCAAAATGCAGCGTTCAAATTTGGTCTATACACTCAATTGAGCTTCATTTGCTCGAACCTGCAGCAGTTATAGCGAGCACTCGCTAGTCACTACCAGAGCACTGAGCATTGCTAGCATTGACCCGCCAGCCCAGCTCGGGGCGAGATATTGGTAGCGATTGACTGTGCTATCACGCCAAAACGCTCTTTGCCGCAACAGACTGCTCTGTTCCTGTTGAACAATCGCGGAAGAAGAATCGCGGCATCGACGGCTACACGACGTGCTCTAGAGATTGTCCCGTTGCTCGCTGGTCCGAGTCCAGAGCGTAGCCGGGAGCCCAACAAGCCGTCGGACAAGCCGGAGCCGGATTTGTGTTTGGAGGCCGGAGAATGTCGAAAATCTAGGACAACTTGACCAATCAATCTGCCAATCCATGGCGTTGTGTTACAATTCTGGGCTTGTCGGTCGGAGCGCTGGGGTCGCCAGTAGCGAACTGCTCTGACAGCTATAGGATTTGGCCAATGCCACCTGCTCCGCGCAGGCCGGCGGTATTGTCGGTCACACGGGAAAAACGAGCTGAAGCGCTAACGCTGGCGGAAGTCATCCGTCTTGTGTCGGATCTACCTGCGCTTGCAGCCGCCCAGGAACAGCTGGGGCGCGACGGCCAACTAACACTTGAGGGCGTGTGGCTGGGCGCGCTGCCGCCACTGATTGCAGCTTGGACTAGACGCGCGCCGCAAACGGTACTGCTGGTGTTGTCGCACCTGGCGGAAGCTGAAGCAGTGGCCAGTGAGCTTAGCGAGCTGACCCATTTCCCGGTGGTTGTCTTTCCGCCTGGCAGCGAAGACAGCCAGCTCCAGTCATTAACGCATCAGGAAACCGGGCAGCGTCTGCAGGTGCTGAGTCAGCTCTACAAATCCCGCTCGGCGGCCAACCGTGCAACCCCACATCCACACGAACAGGCCGCCAACCAGCCGCTGATCGTTGTCACCACGCTGCCCAGTATGCAGCAGTCGGTCCCGGCACCACAGTCGTTGGAAGGGGACCAGAGATTGATTCGCTGCGGTGTGCCATTGGATGCACAAGACTTGCGGCAGTGGTTGATCCAGGCTGGCTATCACGCCACCGGATCGGTGCAGATGCCGGGCGAATTTGCCATGCGCGGCGGCATCCTGGACATCTATCCGCCGGATGAACCGCAGCCGGTTCGCATCGAACTGTTTGGCGACGATGTGGAATCGCTACGGCGATTCGATGTGGCCACGCAGCGCAGCATCCAGCCTCTGAATGAACTGCAACTGTTGGCAGCCACCGGCTCGATTCAGCAGGACGGCTGTCTGGCCGACTACTTGCCGACAGACTGCTTGATCATCGTACACGAGCCGGGTGCGGTGCAGGCAGCCGCCGAGGCGTTCATGCATCGAGTCGCGTTTCCGGAACGCTTTCATTCGCCGCGCGCTGTATGGCAGACGCTGGCCGGGCGACCGCTGCTCCACACATCGCAATTGGCCATTGATGGCTACAGCGGCCAGCTAACTCGCTTGCCCATCGGCAACGTCGAGCGAATCGGCGGCGACTTAGATCGACTGGCCGAAGATATCGACCGCCACGCCAACGCGCGTGCGGTTATCGTAGTAGCGCTCAACGACGGCGAACGGCAGCGACTGAGCGATCTGTTGGCTGATTCGGCGGCCAGTACCCAGCAGCGACTGTGGATCGAAGTCAGCCAGTTGCAGCACGGCTTTGAATTGCTCGGTGGCGGGCCGTTGGTGCTGACTGCCAATCAACTGTTGCGGCGCTCGCACGTTCGCCGCGTTACCAAGCGGTTGCACAGCCGCCCGATCGATAATTTTCTGGACTTGCGCCCCGGCGATTTGGTTGTCCATCTCTCTCACGGCATCGGCGCCTATCGTGGCACCGAACTGTTAGACAAAAACGGTCAGCGCTTCGAACACTTGGTAATTGAATTCGATGGCGGAACGAAATTGTACGTTCCCAGTTCGAAGATCGAACTGGTGCAGCGCTACGTCGGTGGCACCAAAAGCCGTCCGAAGCTGGCCAAGATTGGTGGAGCTAGTTGGGCTAAGCAGAAGCAAGCTGCCGCGCGAGCCGTCGCCGACATGGCGGTCGAGCTCTTAGAACTTCAAGCCCGGCGCAGAACGCAACCTGGCATCGCCTTTGCGCAAGACAGCGTATGGCAGAGTCAATTCGACGCTTCGTTTTCGTATGTTGAAACGCCTGACCAACTGCGAGCCATTGCTGACGTCAAGCAGGACATGACCAGGTCGCGGCCCATGGATCGTTTGATCTGCGGCGATGTAGGCTTCGGCAAAACTGAAGTTGCCATGCGTGCGGCCTTCAAAGCGGTCGACAGCGGCTATCAAGTCGCTGTGCTGGTTCCCACCACGGTATTGGCCGAACAGCACTACAAGACGTTTCGTCAGCGGATGGCGGAGTTTCCGTTCGACATCGAGAAGCTCAGCCGTTTCGTGGGACACGCCGAACAGGCGCGAACATTGGAGGGCCTGCGAACGGGCCGGGTTGATATCGTCGTCGGCACGCATCGACTGGCTTCCCAAGACGTCCAGTTCTACAACTTGGGCATGCTGATTATCGACGAAGAGCAACGATTTGGCGTCGAGATGAAAGAACGACTCAAGCATCTCAAATCCAACGTGGATGTATTGACGCTGTCAGCGACTCCCATTCCACGAACATTGCACATGTCGCTCGTGGGTGTGCGCGACATTTCAAATTTAGAGACACCGCCGGAAGATCGATTGAGCATCGAGACGCGTACGATTCGCTTTGACGAACAAATCATTCGCAACGCCATCCTGCGAGAACTCAACCGCGACGGCCAGGTCTATTTCGTGCATAACCGCGTGCAAGATATTATGGAAGTCGCCGGCCGCTTGCAACACATCGTTCCCGACGCGCGCATCGTGATTGGCCACGGTCAGATGCCCGAAGGACAGTTGGAACAAGTAATGATTGACTTCATCGAACATCGCTACGACATCTTGTTGTCGACCACGATTATTGAAAGTGGATTGGACATTCCCAACGCCAATACGATCTTCATCGATGAGGCGTATCGGTACGGTTTGGCGGAGCTGCACCAACTACGTGGGCGAGTGGGCCGCTACAAACATCAAGCTTACTGTTATTTGGTCGTCGAGCGACACAAGCATCTGTCGCCGGATGCCACGCGCCGGTTGCATGCCATCGAGGAATATTCGCAGATCGGCGCGGGCTTCGGCATCGCCATGCGCGATCTGGAAATTCGTGGCGCGGGCAATCTACTGGGAACTCAGCAGAGCGGGCACATCGCTGCGGTGGGATACGAATTCTACTGCCAACTCTTGGCCAGCGCCGTTCGGCAATTAACGCATCAGCCACCCAAATTGACGGTGGATGTGGATATTGACTTGCCGGTGGAAGCCTACCTGCCCACCGATTACGTGCCAGAACTGCGACAGCGAATCGACTTTTATCGTCGACTTAGTCGCATTGCCGATGTGCGCGAGTTGGACGACCTTCGCGAAGAACTCAAGGATCGCTTCGGCGAGCTGCCCGAATGCGCCGGGCGACTCTTGGAGCTAGCCGAACTGCGTATCGACGCTTCGTTATGGTTGATTAAGTCGCTGCAAACCGAGGACCATTACCTGGTTATGACCTATACCAATCGAGGGCGAATCGAACATTTGGCGAAACTGCATGATCGACGTCTGAGAATTGTCGATCAACACAAAGCGTACTGGATTACCCAGGGCAATCCTAATATTGACTGGCTGCGCGAGGCTCGCACCGCCTTTCGAACTGCTTGATGCTAATCTCGTTCACGGTCTTGTAGGGTGGAACATGTAAGCAGATGAAGGCTGATGTTAAAATCCCGAAGATACAAGGCGCCGCCACAATCGTTCAAATGCAACACGTCTAGCCCCCGGCCAGCCCACTATCCGTGTCCAGAGCAGTTATCATGGTTGCTGTGAGTTGAGTATCGACTGAATTGAGGTGCATGTGGTCTCGCGTTGTGGAATGATGTTTGCGACGTTTGTTGTCGCTTGCTGGGCTGCGGGCCGGAGCCGAGCTGATCCGCAGCTCGACTTCTTTGAACGTCACATTCGCCCGTTGTTGCTGGACCACTGTATCGGCTGTCATGGCAGCGGCGATCCACAAGGACAGTTGGCATTGGATTCACGTCAGGGATGGCAAGCCGCAGGCGTGATTGTGCCGGGCGACCCGGAGCAGAGTAGACTGATCGCAGCCGTGCGCTATCTAGATTCGGATTTGCAGATGCCACCCCCGGATCATGGCGGACCCTTGCCGGCTGCCGCAGTGAACGACTTAGAACAATGGATTCGCCTGGGAGCGCCTGATCCTCGAACTGATCCAGACAGGAATGTATCTAGCGAGCCGCAGCGCCGCCCTGCCGAGTTTTCGATTACTCAACAGGATTTGACATACTGGGCCTTTGCTCCCTTACCAAGTCACCTGCCACAATGGAACGTCGATGATCCTCAAACAGCAAGCTCCTCGCAAACTGCACCATACTCATTGGTGCATCCCGTCGATCAACTGATCGATACCGAGCTACGCCGAGTAGGCTTACATCGAAACAAACCGGCCAGTCCAAGAGAATTGGTGCGCCGACTCTATTTTGGTTTGTGGGGCTTGCCACCGGAACCGGAAGTAGTGGCGCAATTTGAACGCGACAGTAGCCTCGAAGCGTGGCGACGATTGATTGACCAATTACTGGATTCTCCATACTACGGCCAGCGATGGGGCCGATATTGGCTGGACTGGGTGCGCTACGCCGAAACCAACGGCTACGAGCGAGACGGTTCCAAGCCCGATGTATGGCGTTATCGCGACTATGTGATTGATTCGTTGAATCGCGACAAACCATTCGATCGTTTCCTGCACGAGCAATTAGCGGGCGATCTATTGATCGAATCTGAACGGCTGAACCCAGAAACGCATACACAGCCCTGGCAGGATGCAGTAGTCGCCACCGGCTTTTATCGACTCCATGTGTGGGATGATGAGCCGGATGACACCCAGGCGGCCGAGTTGGACGACCTGGATGATGTATTGATTACGATCGGCTCTAGCATGTTGGGCCTGACAATTGGGTGTGCTCGTTGCCACGACCACAAATTCGATCCTTTATCACAAGCCGATTACTATGGGCTGCTCGACCTGCTGCGCGATATCGACCCCTACGGACTTCCAAAGAAAGGGGGCGGGGGACGAGGCACCGGGCGTATTCAGCGTTATTTGGTCAGCGACGATCGGCTAGTTGCCTGGCAACAGGCCAGGGCGGCCAAAGTTGAACTCCTGCAACAACAACTCGCCGCACCGAATGTCCAGAATTCAGATGAATTGAAACAACAACTCGAACAGCTCGCTGCCACCCAGCCACCGTTTGCTCAAGCGCTCACGATCTTGCCACCACCTGGGGATCGCAAGCCCACACATATCTTGACTCGTGGCGACTATCGCACGCCAGGCCGGTTAGTCCAGGCTGACGTTCCTCAGGTGTTGCGATTGGCAACAGCCTCTGCCGTTCATTCCCTGTCGAACGAACTTGGCTCAAAGCAACCGGCAGAAGCACTTGACGCTACGGCTCCCGTTAAAGACAGTCCGATTCGTAGTCGCTTGGACTTAGCGCGTTGGATGACCGGACCAGCTGACAGAATCACCGCGCGTGTACTGGCCAATCGCGTCTGGCAGAATCACTTCGGACGAGGCATCGTTGCCACCAGCGACGATTTTGGCAACGCCGGCCAGCCACCTTCAAACTCTGCACTGTTGGACTGGTTGGCCAGCCAATTGATCCAAAGTGGCTGGTCCTTGAAAGCGTTGCATCGCACGATTCTAACGTCCGCAGCGTATCGCATGTCATCGCGAACGCAGGAACAATTGGATACTGACAATAGGGCCGGCAGGGATACGAATGCTCAAACAACCGGCCAAGCGGCTAAAGACTCCGACCCGGACAACCGCTTGTTCTGGCGGCAAAACCTGCGCCGCCTGGATGCTGAGGCGATTCGCGATTCGATGCTGTACTATGCCGGCAGCCTAGGTGACAAGCAGAGCGGTCCCAGCGTCTACACAACGCTGTCTCCGGAAGTCCAAGCCACTGCCAATCCGGTTTCAGTGTCCCATTGGATTGCAAGTCCTGAAGGCGAGCAGAATTGTCGTAGCGTATTCCTGGCGGTCAAGCGATCGCTCAAAGACCCGCTGCTGGAATCGTTTGATTTTGCCAACAGCCACGCCCCAGTGGCTCAGCGCCCGGTCACGACTGTTGCGCCACAAGCTCTGATGCTACTGAACGAACAGTTTGTCCATCGTATGGCCCAGCAGTTGGCCGATCGGGTCCGACCAGTGGGCAGCACACGTCAACAAAAGCTACAACAGTTGTGGCAAATTGTTTATCAGCGTATGCCCAGCACTGCAGAACATCAAGCTGCAGACAACTATTTGGATTCCCACGCGCAGGCAGCAGAAGCTTGGCCAAGCTTGTGTCGCGTGCTGCTCAATAGCAATGAATGCATCTACGTAGACTGAGAATAATGAGACCAGAAGAGCACCTGCCACCAACCAACTTGATCAATCGCCGCCATTTCGTAAGCGAATTGGGGGCCGGCTTTGGCGGATTGGCACTGGGAGCGCTGTTGGCTCAAGATGGCTTGTGCAGTGACGGCGCCGCAAGCCAACTGGCACCGCTGGCAGCCAAGCGTCCGACGCTGCCGACAAAGGCCAAGGCGTGCATTTTCTTATTCATGTTTGGTGGACCTTCGCAGGTTGATCTGTTTGACTATAAGCCCGAGCTACAGCGCAGCGACGGCAAAACTATCGACAACGAATTTCGTCGGGGCGCCAAGACCCAGGCCACGTTGCAAGCTAGTCGACGGACCTTCAAGCAGTACGGCCAGTCGGGCCATTGGTGCTCCGATGCGCTACCGCATGTTTCGCAGCACATGGACAAACTGGCGCTAATTAAATCATTACACAGCGATTCGTTTGCCCACGGCAGTGCACTGCTGCAGATCAACTGTGGACGCGTATTGCAAGGCCATCCTTCGCTTGGCTCCTGGATCACTTATGGATTGGGAACCATCAATCAGAGCTTGCCGGGCTATGTGGTGATGCTCGATCCGCGCGGCGGGCCGACTAGCGGCGCACCGAACTGGAGTAGCGGCTACATGCCTGCCGCCTATCAGGGTACTGTATTTCGCTCCACCGACCCGCCGATCCTCAATTTGCGACCACCGGCCGGTGTCTCGTCCGCACAACAGCGATCGGAAATCGATCTGATTAACCAGTTCAATCAAATGCATCTCGCTCAACGACCGGATTACAGCGAGTTGTCGGCGCGCATTGCCAGTTACGAACTGGCCTATCAGCTGCAAGCGGCGGCGCCTGAGGCGCTGGACGTGGCCGACGAAACCGCAGAAACGCTTCAACTGTACGGAATTGATCAGCCCAAACCGGACTGGCACTCATTGGCGCTTGGCCCTAGCACGTTTGGCAAGCAGTGCTTGATCGCTAGGCGGCTGGTCGAACGCGGTGTGCGATTCATTCAGATTTATTCCGGCGGCGGCAATGCTGGAGGTCAGAATACTTGGGACGGACATCACGGCATCGAAGAGAATCTGCGACTGCATTGCCCAGAAGTCGACCAACCGATTGCCGCTCTGCTGACGGACCTCCAGCGTCGTGGCCTGTTAGATTCGACGCTGGTGGTGTGGGGTGGTGAGTTTGGTCGAATGCCGGTTTCGGAGACTTACAATACCGGTGGCAAACCGGGTGGTCGCGATCACAATCCAAAAGGATTTACTTATTGGATGGCCGGGGGCGGCGTGCGCGCTGGTGCTTCGTACGGCGAGACCGACGAGATCGGCGAGACGGCAGTTGTTGATCCCCGACACCTGCGCGACCTGCACGCAACCATCCTGCACTTGATGGGACTGGATCATCATCGTCTAACCTATTTTCACGGGGGACTAGATGAAAAACTGACCGGAGTTCAACCTGCGCGCCCCATTCGTGAAATCATGGCTTAGCTTGGCAACTACGCAGTGACTACGCTCGCAACATGTAGCTACGTTCGCCAAGAGCCTGGCAGCACAACCACTGGACCACCGCACTCTACGCATGTACCCCAGCACAATTCCTGAGCACTTCGCTATGCACAACATCAACATCAACCTCATCAACCCTCTGCGCATCGCCACGATTACTGGACTGCTGCTGTGGTCGGCCAGTTTCGCAGAATGGTTGTATGCCCGCGAACCCATCCCCGAAAAGCTGGTAGTGCTGACTTTCGACGACTCGGCTAAATCACACTTCACGGTCGTACGCCCAATCTTGATGCAGTACGGTCTGGGCGCCACATTCTTTGTGACCGAAGGCTACGATTTTAGAGACAACAAGCAAGACTATATGACCTGGGAGCAGATCGCTCAGTTGCACCGCGATGGCTTCGAGATCGGCAATCATACTCGCGACCATCTGAGCATCAACGATGACAATGCAATGCACATTGTCGAGCAAGTTGAAGGCATTCAACGGCGATGTGCCGAATATGGCATTCCCGCTCCCATCAGCTTTGCCTGGCCGGGCAATGCCATGTCGCTGCGGGCATTGGACAAGCTGAGTGAGCTGGGCATTCGCTTCGCGCGGCGCGGTGGAGCACCGGAATGGCCCTATCAGGCCGGTCGCGGCTTTGCGTATGAGCCCTATTTGGATCACCCTCTGCTGATTCCCTCTGCCGGCGATTCGCGGCCTGATTGGGAGCAGGCCGACTTTATACGGGCCGTCCAGCAGGCTACGCGCGGTCGCATCGCCGTATTGCAATTCCACGGAGTGCCTGACTCGGCGCACTCGTGGGTCAACACGCCGCAGCACAAGTTCCAGCAATACATGCACTATCTGGCTGTCAACGACTATCAGGTCATCGCCATGCGCGATCTGGAGCGATTCATCGATCCAACGGTCACTCCCAAGGACCCTCTGGGTGTAATCGAGGATCGTCAAGCCGTTTTGGCCAGCGGCAATAGTTACGACGACTTCCGAAAACCAGCTGGCGATTTGCAGATCAAATTCTGGCTCGCCAACATGCTGGTTGATCATCGGTATACGCTGTCAGAAGCCGCTGCGATCACGGGCATGAGCGCCGACGAGATTCACTCACATGCTCAGCGGCTCTCAATTGACACACCCGTGCCGTTACCGGAGGGACGACTGCGTGTGTTGCCCTATCCCGGCGGGCGACATCCTCGCACCGGCTTTCGCGATGGAGCCATTCGGCCACAACGAGAGTCTAAGCTCAGTGTCTTTCTACCCTGGGAACCACGATCGTATGTGGTAGTGGACGTCCCCGAGGCGATTTGGTGGATGCAGGAGGAACGTCGTGAATTGCTGTTTTTAGCGCACACACACATCAAGACCACCTGGGATCAGCGCGGCGTCCGGTTGCCCGCAGTGGAATGGCAGCAGACCGAATCGGGTTGGCAAGTTGAGCGGCAACTACCTGACGGAATCGCATTTGGCGCTCTAGCTCAGCCTCATGAGAATGAACTGCTAATGAAACTTTGGCTGCGCAACGGATCGGACAAGCTACTATCGGGTCTAGCCGTGCAGAACTGCGTGATGTTAGCTGGAGCACCTGGATTTGATGGTCTGACCAACGACAACAAGGTCTTACAGAAACCGTTTGCAGCCTGCTGCGATGCATCTGGCCAGCGCTGGATCGTAACCGGATGGCAAGCATGCGGACGTGCCTGGGCCAATCCACCCTGTCCTTGTATGCACTCCGATCCTCAGTTCCCCGACTGCCCACCAGGCGAGACACGCGAGTTGCTAGGGGTCATCTCGTTCTATGTTGGCAGCGATGTAAACGTCGAGTTTGAGCGACTGCGCTCGCAGTTTAGAATGTAATGTGCTGCGCAAGCAAAAGAATCCTTGGCTGTGTAGTAACATTTACCTTCGCGGTCATGATGTAGAACTTTCGGATCCGGCCTGTACGGCTGCTGGCGGGCGCTAGCGCCATTGATCGCGGGCCGGCTGTCGCAGCAGGCTGACACGATATTTTTCATCCATCAGCTTTTTGTTGGCCCGTTCGGGATCGGAATTGCTCCATGTCTCCCGATACAGCGGCGACCAAATCTCACGACTGCGACCGGTATCACGGTCGTGCCATCGCACCACGTACTGATTCTTGGCTCGATCCAGCGAAGGCAAACGTGACAAGTTGTTATCGACCAGACACCAGGCAACGACATGATAACGCCGATAGTCGGGCGACCATTCGTAGAAGACAATTTGATCGTAGCAATGACGTCCCAAGTCGTCGTAGCAATGATTCCATTCAACCAAATCCACACGATGCACCTGCGTCTGCACCCTGCCTCCGGCGCCCGCTGTCAACACGACAAGCAACGGGGCGACGAGCACCGGCAAAATCCGCGAACCGAACTGGATCATCCGAAGCCTCCTTAAATGAGCTTGGGATGGGAGCAGGGTGGATCGCGCTGACTAACCTGAATCGACTGAGAAACGTTCTGTCAGTGAACGTCGGGATCGGCGTGCACTGCACGAAAACTGTGTTACCCTCAGGCTCCAAGGAGTCGGGCGCGTAATGGACACGATCTTCAGCTCTCCCTAGCTCGATCTATTTCCAGACAAAGCGCGATGTCAAGCCGTTAATGCAGTGACTCTCACCTGTCCGTGCGTGGCAACTCCTGTTGGTTAGAAAGGAGAGCTGTGTCCAATTAATTGGATTCGGCTACCGATGCGGCTAACGATCAGTCCAATTCATGCGTGCCGCAAAAAAAAATCAGAAACATACAGTACCCGATGCGAGACATAGTACCCAGCCTACGCCGGGGGACTGGGACTGCGAACTCCGACCAACCAGACACCCGATTGGTAGCCGATTGACCTGAATTTCTTTGGCTCAAAACGGAATCTCAGGCGGCGTTGCTGATTGACAATGCGAGCTGAGAAAACACAATCATTGAGTCGCTAGCGAAGCCGCTCGTTCAGTCCAGTGACTGGGCGAGCAGCACAGACGTAGCCGCTGTCGCCAAAGGTTGGACTGGCTGGTAATCCACCCTCTGGCGACGGTAGCTCCATTCAACCTGCAATTGCCATGCGCCTACCCATCCATTTTGTGGCCAACCGATGCTAAATAAAGGAGCCAAACCTTGAGCTGCCAAACATCTATCAATCGCCTGTTCAACGTTGCCGGATCGGCTCTGTTGATTTTGTACTTCTGTTTGGCAGCTCCCAGACCGGCAGGCGCGCAGTTGCAATCGCCTCAGGTACGCGTGCAGGACTCAGCATCAGTGGCACGCGCGGCTCAGATGGCCAAGACCGTCACGATTTATCGCGACAAGTACGGTGTACCGCACGTCTACGGTCCAACCGATGCCGCGTGCATGTTCGGCTTTACCTATGCTCAGTGCGAAGACTACTTTTGGCAAGTCGAAGACGGATATCTGCGAGCGCTGGGCTTGGCCGCTCAAGTCCACGGCGAGTCGGAATTACCCAACGATATCATCAATCGCGGATTGGATATCTGTGGGCTGGCGCAACAGGAGTTTGCTAACGCGACCGCACAGACGCGCGAGTTCAACCAGGCTGTCACCGACGCACTGAATTATTTTTTGGCCACCCACCCGGAAGTTCAGCCCCGGGCGATGCACAAGTTTGAACCATGGCATCCCCTGGCGCTGGGACGTTTTCTACTGTACCAATCCTTCATCTATCAAAAATCTGGTTTGCAAGCCAGGGAAGTGCTGACCGCCGTTCAAGAAATCGACGGTGCAGAGAAAAAGGCTGTCAGCCTACTTCCGGCAACTCGCCAAAGATTGGATGAACTGGCGGAGATGGAAGCCGATTATCGCTCGCTGACCCAACATGTAGGTTCAAATATGTGGGCGGTGCGTCCAGAAAAATCGACCAGCGGGAAGGCGCTGTTATTTATCAATCCGCACCAGCCGTTTTTTGGCCCTGGCCAATGGTACGAAGGGCATGTCGTCAGCGGTGAAGGCTGGAATCTGTCAGGTGCCTGCTTATTCGGCTCTCCCTTTCCGACGATCGGCTACAACGAGCATTTAGGATGGAGCCATACCGTCAATCAGCCCAATATCGCCAACACGTATACCATCCACTTCGACCATGCCGATGATCCGCTGAAGTATCGCTACGGCAACGAGCATCGTCAGGCGACTCAGGAAAAGGTGGCCATCAACGTCAAGACCGACGATGGCCAAGTGACGCGCCAGTTCTTGATTACCAAGACACATCATGGTCCCATTGTCGCCAAGCGTGGCGAAAAGCTGTTAGCCGTTAAATTTGCCAAGCTGGATTCGGGCGGCGCGCTGGAACAATGGTATCACATGGGCAAAGCCAAAACGGTGGCCGAATTCAAAAAGGCCATGGAACCCTGCAATATCCCGATGTTTAACGCGGTGGCCGCCGATTTTCAAGGCAATATTTTCTATGTCTACGGTGGAGCCATCCCCAGACGATCCTTGAAGTTTGATTGGTCCGCTCCCGTTGATGGCAGTGATCCAGAATCTGAATGGCAAGGCTTTCACGCTTTTGAAGAATTGCCGCAGGTGGAAAACCCGGCCTGTGGATTCGTGCAAAACTGCAATCAGTCGCCCTGGACAACGACCAATCTGGGCAAGGAATTGTCGGTCGGGCAAGTCGACGAGAATCCCAAGAGCAATGAATTTCCTAAATACATGGTGACCGAGAAGGAGCGTGATAACGGACGTGCCCGCATTAGTCGCCGTATCTTGGCCAGCAACGCACAGTTCAGCTACGAAGATTGGTCCAAGTACGCATTTGATACCACGATTATCGAAGCTGAGACTCGTATACCTGAGTTGGTTGACGAATGGCAGAAGTTGTTGGCCAAAGAGCCGGAGCGCGGCGAAAAGCTACGAGAAGTGGTGGAAGCCTTGCGCGACTGGAACGGCATCAGCACGATCGAGTCGGTACCGATGACGCTCACCATGCTGACTTTTGAGCGCTTAATGCAGATGCTGCCCAAAGGCGACATCTTGAATTCTCCGCGCGTCCGTGCCTTGGAAGCTACGCTGGCCGACTTGGAAAAGAACTTTGGAACCTGGAAGGTCGCCTGGGGCGAGATCAATCGACTGCAACGCATTCACGGATCGCAGATCGATATGACCGGCCAAGGACAATTCAGCGATTCGGAACATAGTCTGCCGGTTGCCGGTGCGCCTGGACCACTGGGAGTTGTCTTCAACTTCTATGCTCTGCCTCAAAAAGATCAAAAGCGACGATATGGTGTGGCTGGCCACAGTTTCGTAGGCGTAGTTGAATTCGCCGAAGCGGTGCGCGCCAAGACGGTGTTGCAGTTTGGGCAATCTGGTGATCCCAAATCGCCACACTGGTTTGATCAGGCAGAATTGTACGCTTCCGGTCAGTTCAAGCCGTCCTGGTACGTCAAAAACGATGTGGAAGCCAACAGCCAACCCGGCTACCATCCGGGTCAACGGCGCTGATGTCGCCTTGGTGAGTTCTCCCCGTCGATAGGCAACTCGAATGTTTGCTCTCGCCCGAGGCTGCTTAGAGTTCGTGTTCGTGTGGCTGTTGGCCGGTGCAGGTCTGCTCTACTGTCTCGAACCTCGCTTTGACGCGCCGGGACCACTGTGGGGCAGTCTGGCGGGCGGCTTTCTAGTTGCCGCTGCCTGGGGCCTGGTTCGCAACGCCTGGCTTGCACGGCGACAAGCCGCTCTAATTCGCGACTCTTTGGCAGGGGCTATCCCCCTTGCTGGGCGGACCTACGCAGCCATCGGCCGCGCCGTCGCAACAGTCGAACCTCTGCAGACTCCCTTTCGGCACAAGCCGTGTGTCCTGTACGCGTATGAATTGTCCGAAAAGAAGTCGGTTCGCGTTCGCACCCAGAGTGGTTCGCGTACGGACACCCACAAGGTCGTGTATAGCAGCGGCTTGGCGATGACTCAGTGGGCCGTGGAGACGCAAGGCGGTCCTGTTCCAGTACGCGGGTTCCCGGTTCCCGACCAGTTTGAAGAACAACCAGTCGATACAAATCAACACTACCCGCGAATTCGAGAATTTGTTGAGCAGACCGAGTTTACTCGTGTTGGTAAGTGGGAAATTGGCAAGATGCTCAGCTTTGCCAGTCTGGTCCTGCGTGAATCATCCGAGCCGGTGCGTGAAGACTTGTGGTTTGACGGCGCCGAAGAAATGTTCGCTGATCGTACGGCACTGCAACATTGTCGGCTGGTCGAACAAGCAATCGCTGTCAATCAACCGATCTGCGTCATCGGCAAGTACGATCAACTGTTGGGTGGTCTGGTCAATGACCTCGGCCATGGTGGCTTACAAGTCTTGGCTGGCGAGCCAGAGCAGGGGATCAAACACCTGAACCAAACGGCTGCGGTCTATCTATTTTTTGCGCTGATTGCCGGCTTGGCCGGAACGCTGGGCAGCTTTGGAATGCTTTCTCTGCGACAACGCAGTCTGAACTCCCAGCGGCCAGTGGTTGATCTAACGCAACAGTTACTCGCCGCTTTTCAAGCCAAAGAATGGCAACAGTTCACAGAACTACTGGCTCAGGGTGCTTCGCCGGACAGTCGGGATTCAGCAGGACGACCATTGTTACTGGCGGCAATCGATAGTCGCCAACCGTCGGCCATCGACGCGCTGTTGGCGGCCGGGGCCGACGTCAACGCAGCCCAAACGGGTTGGAATCGTCGGCCCATCGAAGCCGCTTTTGACCGCAATCAATGGGACTTAGTGGATCGCCTGCAAGCCGCTGGCGCCACAGGCGATTTCGTCAATGGCAATACGAGTGCGCAGCTGACAGTTGAAATTCCGGAGTTGGAGTTGCTGCTACATCGGTATACGCAAGCCCTCGATCAATCCGACATAGCGCTGATGCAGGCTATCACCGACGACTGGCCGACAGACTATTTGGAAAGCGTCGGCCGAGGTCTTTATAAAGACACACGCCCCGTTTCCTGGCAATACATCGAAGGCTATCGTCGTGACGACTTGGCGACCTACATCGCCGAAGGACGCACCAGGAGCGGTGCTCGAGAACGCTACGTAGTTACCGCTCGGCTTCAGCAAGGCCAGTGGAAACTTCGCCGCGATTACTGGGACGAGGCATTCTCCTTCGCGTTCATCCCGGATCGAGACCCTCTAGGCGAATAGCAAACCTGTGGAGTCGGAACTCCAAGTCGCTCAGAAAACTGCCGGTAGTTTTGCAGTCTCCGTCGATAGCCGGCAGGGTTGAAATAGCTGGTAATGACCCACAGCATTCGTTCATCCACCTTAGGGAAATCAATCTGTCTCGATTGTTCGATTTGCGACAAGATTGTTCGATTTGCGACAAATGTGGATTACCACCTAGCTCCAGTGGAGAATCAACACCCCAAATGGCTTAGCAACTTGGCGCATGTGGAAAATCGCCGCGTTTACGTGCAATCATGCTCATTCAAATAAACCGATTACATCGGTTGTACGGCTTGCATTGCTGGTCACAGCAAACTACCCAGCATGGAAAATGCTAATTCTGATCAATGCTGCATTGCCCCCGCTAATGGATGCAAGTGTCTTTGGAAGAAGTGGCAATGTAGGCAGAATTGAATCAATTCTTGCGAGGCGTTTTGACAACACGAAAGCCGGATTGGCTGAGGATGTCACGAATTTTTTTCGTGGGGGTTGCCGATGAATTGCCGAACAGGATCTGGTAGTAGGAACAGGATGAAAGTTTTCTCAGCCTGCTGCCGATTTGCGAGCTAGGATTCAATTGCGGCTGGAAATGGCCTGAATCGGCTTGAACAACGGTTTGCTGGTCGAGCCTTCAATTCCAGTCCAGTTCAAAACGAACTTCTGTCTGATCTGTGAGTCTGATTTCAAGGGTGCGCAATGCAGAGTTCTCTTTACACTCCATTTAAACTGGGTGCCATGATCAACCAATTGTTTCGCAGCGCCAGCATGTACGACGTCTATTGCCAGTGCACCGGTTCGCTGGTCGTATTGCGCGGCAAAGTTGGAAGCTCAACTGCCAAGCAGCGCGCAGCCTCGATTGCTCGCAAGTGCTGCGGCATGGGTGAAATATCCAACGAAATCCACATAGTTGGCTAAGGCGCAACCGGCGCTGTCCCTGTCCCCGTCCAGCGGCTGTTTCACGCTCGTCGAGGCATCGCAGGCCAGGAGATGCTGCTGACTACGAGATCCTCATCAGGATTCCCGACGAATCTTCGTTTAAGGCCGACAGGTACAGCACTTCGCCATGGACCGGTTTTTCGACTTTTGAGAGTTGCGAAACCACCCGCATAACATCGCGGCGGCTAATCTGCCCCAACAGTCGGCGACCTTCAAGCACGGGAAGTCGCCGCGTAGCTTGGTTCAGGAACGTCTGGCAGATTGTCAGCAGATCGGTATCGGGGGTAATTGTCGGAGGATCGCTATCCACAAAGGGCATCAGCGTCGCGTCTGGCAACCCATCGTAAAGTGCGTTGACCACAACTTCCATGCACGATCTTTCTGAAAAGATCCCCAAGAATTCGCCGTCTGCACTAACAACGGGAGCCCCACTGATGCGGTGTTTGAGCAGGACATCAATCGCCGAAAAGACATCGCAGCCAGGCGAAAGTGTGACCAAATTGGTTGTCATCAAATCGCGGGCGACTGTGGCTGGCTTGACCATAACAATACTCCCTAAAGAAAAGATTTGGTTCGGGAGTCATCAGACTAACGCAATCCAGTCGAGATTTCAAAGTTTTTCGGGACCTTAATTACAATACATTGTGCAAAGTCGGCTTTGCAGCTTCTTCAAGCCCCATCCTGCCCATATCAGTTCCCTTCATGCACATTACCAAAGCGATCATCACAGCCGCCGGATTGGCTCAAGCACATCTGCCCCTGCAGTCGGTGGTCACGCGCTCCGGAGATGTCTATACGGCTCTGGGCACCCTTTTGCAGGACATTTCTCAGGCTGGAATTAACGATGTGGCGGTCGTCATTCGCCCCGGAGCAGCCGATCAATATCGTCAAGCGGCAGGCGGAATGGCAGATCGACTATCGTTTTACGAGCAAACCAATCCGTTGGGTTACGGTGACGCACTCTTGCGAGCCCGTGAATTTGTTGGTGCCGAGCCATTTCTACATTTAGTCAGCGACCATCTGTACGTCAGCCAGACGAATCGCTCGTGTGCTGCACAGCTCATCGAGATCGCTAATCGCGAGAAATGCGCGATTTCAGCTGTCCAGCCAACGCGTGAGAATTACTTGTCGTACTTCGGTGCGATCGGTGGCACGCCGGTACCGATGAAGCCTGGCCTGTATCAAGTTTCCGAGGTGCTGGAGAAGCCGACGCCCACCATCGCCGAACAGCGTCTGATCGTTGCTGGCCAACGCGCAGGCTATTACCTGTGTCTTTTTGGAATGCATGTGCTGACCCCCAGGATATTTGAATTACTTGAGCAGCAGGTCAACCAGTTTCCCTCCGCCCACGGAGTCAACCTTTCCGGTGCGCTCAATCAATTGGCTCGCAACGAGCGTTACTTGGCCAGTGAGTTGAATGGCAATCGCTATAACATTGGCGAAAAATACGGGTTGTTGATCGCTCAACTGGCCATTGCTTTATCGGGTGAGGACCGAGATCGCGTGTTGACAGAATTGCTTCAATTGGTTGCAGAAAACCAGATGCGTGAACGATCATGACCATAACTACCAGCGCTCAGTTGCGCGCTGATCCCCTGCAGGTCATCACGGCGCCCGATGCTGCGGTGCGTGATTTGTCGTTGGATGCTTGGTGCCAGGGCCAGAACCTGTCACAGCTACTAAACGCTTGTCAGAGATTGGACGAATTTCGGCGTCAAAGCGACAATCTGTATCATCGCGTGCGGGCGCTGTTTTTCCTGTACGCTTTACATCGCTTCTACTTGCCGTGCCATCTAGCGGAACGCGAATGTGGTCGAATCCCCGCGATCAGTTACGAACATTTGCTGCAGCGTCGCTTTTACGAATCGGTCAGCGTCATGCTGGCTGAGTTGACCGACAATGGCCCGAGTATTGCGCTCAGCAGTGGCTTGGCAACCGCCTACCATCGTCTGGCCTTTCAAACGCTGGCCGATCAAGTTCGCCAGAGCGTTCGAACCGTGAAAGGCAATCAGTGGATGTTCCGCACGGGTCACCCGGCTGATACGCCACTGCGAATCCGGACTGAATTGCTCAACCGCGATCCGCGCGGCGCCTTCCCAGTGTTGCGCGAAAGCACGAGTGTGCGAATGGATTTTTCGCATAGTGGGTGGAGCGACATTTTCTTTTTGGGTATGGATTACCCTGAAGGTGCGCGAGTCATCAACGCGTCTATTGACTTGGCGGTGCGCGGCAAGCACGCGCGCCCTCAGCCTCCCATTGAATGCAGTCTGCGCGTCTTGGACCAGCCAGTACTCAGGCTTGTCAGCATCGACTTGCAGGCGGCGACGGATATCACGTCCCTGGGGGAAGTCTTTGACTTTGCCCGCGACTATTTGGGACTGCTAAAGTCTGCCGTGATCGCCTCGGGCCTGGTGCCTCCAGGCATGGAAGGCTGCGAATCGGGCATCGAAGCGGTATTGTCACGATTGGTCGGTCCAGGTTTGGGACTGGAGATCGTCAGTCGCGTGAATGACATCCCTAAAGGATCACGACTGGCTGTTTCCACGAATCTGTTAGGTTCGCTGATTTCAGCGTGCATGAGAGCCACCGGGCAGGTCACTCAACTAACCGGACCATTGTTAGAGCAGGATCGGCGCATCGTGGCCGCGCGAGCTATTCTGGGTGAATGGCTGGGCGGATCGGGCGGGGGTTGGCAGGATTCCGGTGGCATCTGGCCAGGCATCAAGTTGATCGAAGGATGTTTGGCAACCGAGCATGACCCCGAGTATGGCATCAGTCGCGGTCGATTGCTGCCACGCCATCATGTCTTTAGTCCCTACGAAATCACCGCCAGCACCCGGCAAGGTTTGCAAGATTCTTTGGTCCTGGTTCACGGTGGCATGGCGCAAAACGTTGGACCGATTTTGGAGATGGTCACTGAGAAATACTTGCTGCGCAGTCCCGGACCATGGCAAGCCAGGACGCAAGCCACTCAGATTCTTACCGACATCCAAATAGCGCTGCAGGCGGGTGACTTGCGCCGCCTAGGTCAATTGACCGATCAGAATTTTGCGGGCCCGCTACAGCAGATAGTGCCATGGTGCTCCAACCATTTCACCGAACGCATGATCGAATTATCGCGTGCCAGATTCGGTAGTCGTTTTTGGGGTTTCTGGATGCTGGGAGGCATGGCCGGTGGCGGTATGGGATTCTTGTTTGATCCAACCTGCAAGACGCAAGCTAGTGGGTGGTTAGAACAAACTTTGTTGGACACGAAGCGCCAGTTAGAGCACTGCTTGCCCTTCGCTATGGATCCCGTAGTGTACGACTTTGCCATCAACGACCACGGCACCAGTGCACAGCTTACAGCGGCCAATCACCTGCCACGAGGCTACTATGAACTGATTGTGCCGGCGCTATTACGCCAAGACATCCAGTCACTCAGCCCTCTGCGTCGCGCCGAACTGGAAGAGGTTGGCCGATTGAGCCGCCAGCCGACGGGATTTGACAATGTCGATAGCGATTTCACCAAGCGACTGCTGGAGCGGATTTTACCAACCACAATTCACTGCGACATCGCGAGCGATTCGCTTGACCGCATGTTGGATGAAAACGGCTTCGATCCAATTCAGCACCAACAATTGCGTGAAGATTTGCTAAACGGGCGGCTTGGACTAGCCCAAAATCGGATGCCGGCAAGTACTACGATCGAGGACGTCTTGCCCGACGATGTCATCGATGTGCGACGGTTTAACGATTTATCATGGCGCGAGAAGGCGCGGCAAGCCATCGCCGAGGGTCAAGTGGCGGTGTTCACATTAGCGGCTGGAGTCGGCAGCCGCTGGACTCAAGGTGCTGGAGTAGTCAAAGCCCTGCATCCGTTTTGCAAATTCGGTGGACGCCATAGAACATTTTTGGACCTACATCTGGCTAAGAGTCGTCAAGTGGGACAACAATCGGGATGTTATCCAGCCCATATCGTCGCTACTGGCTATCTGACCGATGCACCCATTCGGCAGCACCTGGAGCAGTTGTCGTATTCTGGCGCCAAGATTGTGTCTCGCGGGCAGAGCGTGGGTCTGAGAATGATTCCGACCCTGCGTGACTTGCGCTATGCTTGGGAAGAGCTGCCTCAACAGCTGCTAGACGAACAGCAGGAGAAGGTCCGTCAAAGCGTGCGCGTCGCTCTACGGAGTTGGGCTGACACGGCGGGCCAGGCAGCCGACTACCGTGACAATCTGCCCAAACAGTGTCTACACCCGGTCGGGCATTGGTACGAAGTGCCCAATCTACTGCGCAACGGAGTACTCAGTCAACTTCTTAAGCAACAGCCACAGATTCGCACAATCTTGTTGCACAACGTCGATACACTGGGGGCCACAATTGACCCAGATGTCTTGGCGATCCACCTGCACGCCGGAGCCTGCTTGTCATTCGAGGTCATCGCGCGGCGCTTGGAGGATCGCGGTGGTGGGCTGGCTCGCGTTGACGGTCGTCCACGATTGGTTGAAGGATTGGCCATGCCCAACGAAGACTTAGAATTCGAATTATCGTACTATAATTCGATGACCACCTGGATCGACATCGATCGACTCTTAGAGCTGTTCGGCTTGTCGCGCGGAATGCTGGATCAAGCCGCGCTGGTTGACGAAGCCATTCGACAATTTGCTCGGCGCATGCCGACCTACATTACACTCAAAGACGTCAAGAAACGCTGGGGCAACGGTCAAGAAGATGTTTTTCCAGTAACGCAGTTCGAACGGCTGTGGGGCGATATGACTGCGTTGCCCGAGGTAAGTAGCCAGTTCATCGTGGTGCCACGAATCCGTGGTCAGCAACTCAAAGAGCCAGCTCAACTGGACGGCTGGCTCAGAGATGGTTCCGCAGCAGCTATCGAACAGTTATGCTGTTGGTAAGTCGGCGTGGAAACGCCCACAGACCGATGGAGTCAGACAGTAGGCTGCTCATCGAGCCAAGTTAGAAATACATTGACACCTTGGTAATAGGCGATGATGCCTGCCAGCACGGTCATCCAGATCAACAAGCTCCTGATGGAGAAGTGAAATGGTTCGACGGGCGCGGCCCGATCCCATAATTCATGGACCATGCGACAGCGGGCCAGCTCGACAGACACCACCATTGTCATGAGACACAACGAGGCGACAACATATCCGTACATCAATTGCCGGATAAACAGAAACGTCATCAACTGTAGAAACAACCAAGCCATGATCGTCCAGCAGTGCTGGAACCTCGCCCATGTATCCACCCAGCGCCGGTGCCAGGCTGCCTCACCGATCCATGCTGCGGACAGAATCAGCGGTAAGCCCCATGCCAGAATCGGCGGGATTGCGTCGCGCGGATGCTGAAACTCTGACGCAGTCCAAACTGTCATCAGCACCACTAGCAGTAGGCTAACGAGCGCTTGCAGGGCGAAGCCAGCAATCCAAAGTGCTCGACTGTGGGTTACGGCAACCAACAAGATCCCGCCGGCGACGAACCAGATGTTCGAGAACGATATCAGACTGGCAGCCGTAAGTCCCTGCTCTGCAAATAGTTCACTGGACACATGAAAGATTCCGATCGGCCGTCGGATTGAATCATTGCTGCCCACCGAAAGCGGCAACCACAGGCAAACCATCCAAAACCAAGCCGATATCTGAGTAGCCCAGACCGAGGTTAACCTCCATATCGAAACTGGCGTTTTAGTCTGCATGGCAGCGCCCGTTGAATATTGAAACCGGAGCAGGGCCGCTTGCGTGAACAAGCAATCTCGTCTGGATGCAGGGCAGGGAGTCGGCTAAGTATTTTCTACGTAGCTCGCTAAGCTATGTTCGCAGCTTTATCCTTTAATTCAAGCCAAAGCCGGTACGAACAGCCCATAATGACCCAGTTTCGGTCAGCACCTTAATAATATTGTCAGGGGTTGTCATTGGTGCTGACGACCCACATAATACCTGAACTATGGTCGCAGACTTACGTACCTTAGAACCCAGCTTTTATTTTTACCTGGAACGCATTCCGGGGCCGTGAAAGGTACATGGGCAACGCTAGCCGACATGAATCACAACCAACGCAGCCCCGGGGATCAATAGACTCCGGGGCTTTTTTGTTTCAAATCCAGTCAGTAGAACTTCAGAAATTAGGGAATAATCCGATGATCGTTGTCATGGAGCCGGGCGTTACAGAGCAACAAATTCAACACATGGCGGATCGTATTCAGCAACTGGGGCTCAAGGCCCACGTCATTCGCGGCACGGAGCGGACCGTGATCGCCGCCGTAGGCGATGAGCGAATTACCAATCCCGAGGCGCTGGAGACCGGTCCAGGCGTGGCGCAAGTGCTGCCCATTCTAGCGCCGTACAAAATGGCCAGCCGCGAATTGAAACCGCAACCGACCCAGGTTCAAGTCGGCAGCTTTCGGGCCGGCGCTGGCGTGATAGGCGTTATGGCTGGTCCATGCAGCGTGGAGAGTGAAGAGCAGTTGATGGCTTGCGCGCGGGCCGCCAAGTCGGCTGGGGCCACCGCGCTACGCGGCGGGGCGTTCAAGCCGCGTACCAGCCCGTACAGTTTCCAGGGCATGAAGGAAGACGGCCTCAAACTGCTGGCCACCGCCCGCCAAGAGACCGGTCTGGCGGTAGTCACCGAGGTGATGAGCACCGAATCGGTCGACCTAGTTGCGCGCTACGCCGACATTCTGCAGATAGGTGCCCGCAACATGCAGAACTATCGCTTGTTGGAAGCCGTTGGAAATACGGATCGCGCCATCCTGCTCAAACGTGGCCCCAGCGCTACCATGGAAGAGTTCTTGCTGGCTGCCGAATATATTTTGAACGAAGGCAACCAACAGGTCATGTTGTGCGAACGTGGTATCCGTACCTTCGAAACCCACACCCGTTTCACGTTGCCACTGGCTAGCGTGGCCTATCTGCATCGCAAGACGCACCTGCCGGTGATCATTGACCCTAGTCATGGGACAGGCCATTCTTATATGGTGGCCGATATGGCGGTGGCCGCCGTAGCTGCGGGAGCTGATGGACTGATGATCGAAATGCACCCTTGCCCCGAGAAAGCTCTATCGGACGGCTACCAATCGCTGGATTTTCAGCAGTTCACTGAGCTGATGCAACGCTGCCGGCGTGTCGCCGCAGCCGTAGACAAGACCATGTAGGACGTCTCGGCCTGCTTGTGAAGTAACTGAATGTACAGCAAGAACGACTGGAACCACCGGTTTTCCGGAGGCAGGCTACTTCATTGAATTCGAACAAGCCATGCTGTTCAAAAGACGACTGATGTTCGACTAACATTCATCCGAATGGGCAACAGTTTTTGTTACAGGCCTCGTAGCCAATCGGCTAGATCTCGCGGCCAAGGCATTTCGAACTTGAGCTGCTGTCCGGTAAACGGATGCATCAAGGCCAGTCGATCCGAGTGCAAGGCCTGTCGTGGAGCGCCGCTGTCATCGGTCAACTGCTGCCCGTTGATGTCGCGGATGTACAGCGGTTCGCCGCACAGTCGATGGCCGATCTCGGCTAGGTGGATTCGAATCTGATGCGTCCGTCCGGTCTCTAGTCGACAGCGAAACAGAGAGTACTTCCCGCCTGCTAGCGGCTTACATCCCAATACGTGCGTCACTGCAAGCTGCGCTGCCTCGCGCTGCTGATCGTCGGCCGACTCAGGCAAGCTGCCGCGCAGGCCGTCACCGCGATCGCGAATCAACAGCGAGCGAATGGTTTGAGCCGCTAAGCTCCCATGGCACACGCCAACGTAGTCTCGCTGGATCAGATGTTCTCGAAACATCGCAACCAGTTTTTGTTCGGCTGGTCGCGTGCGTGCAAACAGCATCAAGCCACTGGTGTGTCGGTCCAGTCGATGGACGGGAATCACTTGTAGCTCGGCGGGCAAACGATACGCCGGCTGGACAGGCGTTGCTCCGCTGCGCACCAGACGCTGCTTAGAGTGTCGCGTACCCCGATTTTGTCCTTTGGGCGGCAACGGTGGCCAGCGCATTCGCAGCGTGCGTGCGATTACCGGTGGCAATAGTTCTTCTAAGGTGGGTTGAAGCTGTCGACGACGTGTACCCAGCCCCCGCTCTTCAAAATGTCGGACGCTGGTAATGCCGGCAGGCTTCTGGACGACCAGCAAGTGCTGGTCTAAATGTACCAATCGAATGTCGTTGGTATCGACGGGCTTAGGCAGCGGACGGCTCCACAGTTTCACGACGTCACCAGGGCCGACACGCCGCGCCTGGTCCAGACACAAATTACCGTTGATTTCTACGCGGCGAGCCAATATCCAGCGGCGCACCTGTCCCCAACTGACCGCTCCAAGCGAATCTTTTAGGGCCGCCGCCAACGTCAGGCCACTTACACTGGGACCAAGATGATACACTGTAAAAGGCTGTCCATCTCCAGCGGATGCGGCTTGATTGTTCATAGTGAGCCCTATTATAGCTGGCGTCTACTCAATAATGAGGAAGTATCCGATGAATCACGCAACGATTTCGCGCGCGACTTGTACTCTACTGGTCGTCTGCCTGTGTGGTTGTGCAATTCTAGCGATGAGCGGTTGTCGTCAGGATAACCCTGGCTCATGGCCAGTTGAGCGTGTTACAGCCAAAGTTGCCGAAAGCCTCGGGTTATCCGACTTGAACCTGCAAAACACCGAGCGCGGATTGGAGGGAACCGGCAAGCGAGCCGATGGTGAATTGCTCAAGCTGACCGTGACTCAACATCCCGACGAACACGCAATACGCTGGGAAGCTACAGGCGACCGCGGCTTTGTTGAAGAAGGTTCCTACCAACTTAAATAAGCCAGTCACTTTGCTGATCTTTGTCGCTTGAGCAGCGTTAGCGCAGCACAAGCTACTAGCACCGCACAGGCCCATGACAGCGGATAGCCGACTGACTGAACCAATCCCCAGCGACCATCGCGGCGTGGCTCGGCCAAGATGGTGCTGGCAGTCAGCCGCTCGGAACATTGCAATAGTCGACCGCTGCCATCGATCTCGGCTGAGAGCCCCGTGTTGGCAGCCACCAATATGGGCCGACGATTCTCAACGGCACACAGAATGGAACCCGCTAGATGGTGATCGAGCATCGAAGAGCCCTTGAACCAACTATCGTTGGTCAAGTTGACCAGCACATCGGGACTGGCATTCTGCCCCGCAAGCTGACGCAGTTGACGCCCAATCACGTGAGGCATCATGCTTTCAAAGCAGATGTTGGGTGCCACTTGCGCGTCGCCAATCGAGAATGACTTGGGCTGGTCGCCAGCTTGTAGGCTGGCAAAACTGAACATGCCTTCCAACCAGCCCAACAGTGGTCGTAGCGGGATGTACTCTCCAAACATGACCAGATGCATCTTACTGTAGACATCGGCCACTGCTCCATCGGCACCTAGCCACACAGCGGCGTTGAAACGGCGGACGTCGTCCGGCGAATAACGAATGTAATCGCAGCCTACCAACAGGTCCGGTGCAGGCAGGTTCTTTTCGGTTGAAGCTGTAGACGGATCTGCGGGCAGAGCATTGGGGTCCACCCCTCGGCTGGCCAGTAAGGCTTTTTGAACTTGTACGTCAAATCCCCGCCTCATCTGGGAAACATGGTCTTCTAAGTCCTGGCGATCAAGTCCCTGGGCTTGCAAATCTGACCTGAGCGCTGGTGGCATATCATCACCATCCAGTTCCCAACGAACAAGCGGTGACAGGGCGGTGAACGTCGATTCAGGCCACACCACCAAGTCCAACGCAAATGGTCCGCCAGCAGACCTCTCCGCCACCGCCTGTTGGCACAACAAGGCGTACTTGTCCCACGACCGACGGGCGCGGGCAACATACTCGTCGAAATCAGGACTCATTTCAAAAATGCTGGGCGTATTCTCTTGCAGCAGCAAGCAACGCAACACTGGAGGTTGAAGGGCCAGCGAGTCGGCTTGATGCAAACGCCATCGACCATAACCGGCAATAGCCATCAGCAACGATCCGGCGATCATGGCAGGGACAAGACTGTGACACCAACGCCTGGCCAACAGTCGCTGCGCGAATTCCAAGAGCCCGGCAGCGAACATCACCATACAAAAACTCAATCCACCGGTTCCAACCTGATCGACCATCTGGATGATCAACGGCTGCATGGCCTGCGAATGGGCCAGCGAGTTTGCTGCGTAGCCCGAGAATAGATGGGAGCGCCAGGTCTCACAACCTGTCCACACAACAGGTGCGGCCAACACCAGCGGCACACGCCAACGGTGAACGAGCAGGCGAGTTATACCGACCATCAGCGGAATATAAATCGCCAGGTACGCGGACATGGCCAACCAGCCGAAGTAGAGTGCCCAAAAGGCCAAGCGTACGCTATGTACCGCAACCAGCCAAAACAAACAGCCGCTGAGCCACAACGCCCAATAGCCTGCATACCCAACCGCTTGAGGACGCCTGCAAACTAGCAACCAGCCAATGGGTGCAATCCAGGCTAATGGATATAGGCCCGATGGCGGAAAGGCTAGCTGGAGCAGCACTGCGCTACACAGAGATGGAAGCAAGACGCCCTGAGTCCAACTGCTTTCACACTGGGCAGCATCAGCTGCACAGTCAACTTTTTTCGGCGTTGGCCGCTTCATGGAGTCCATTCCGAATGATTCATCCACTTTTGAAATTCGGGAATACCAACTGCGCTTAACTGGTGCCACCACTCGGACGCGACAGACTCTCAATTGGGCCACCACGTGGGTACAAACAGCAGTTTGCGGCACACTCGTCGGTCACAGGAGATAGGTTGCCAACGCAGGCGCGTGGTGTCGAGGGTTGCAAACGCTCGATGATCAGGTCCACAATCATTCGCACGAACTCAGGATGAGTTCCTACCGCCGGCGCTCGACTGTAAGCAACTCCCAATTTCTGGCACGCCTGCTGAGCTTCAAGGTCCAGGTCGTACAGCACCTCCAGGTGGTCGGTGACAAATCCCAACGGTACGACAATCACTGCTTTCACACCCTGCTGAGCCAAGTCACCCAGGCGGTCACCAATGTCGGGTTCCAGCCACGGCTGTTGCGGCGGTCCACTACGACTTTGATAGACCAATTCCCACTGAGCGCCCTGCCTGTCAGGATGGACCACTTGTCGAGCGATCAGCTCGGCTGATTCCGACAACTGCCGCACGTATTGGCAATGATCCGACATGGATATCGGTATGCTGTGAGCGGTATATAGCAGCTTGGCATCGGCACGCAGGTGCTGAGGCAGCTTTTCGATGGCCGATTGAACCAACTGGGCTTGGGCAGCAATGAATCGGGGATGATTGAAGCCAAAGCGCAAACGTGGCGCGGTGCGCGGTGCGTCAGGACCTAACTGGCTTTGCGCAGCGGCAATGTTCTCGCGATATTGTCGGCAGCCCGAGTACGAACTGAACATGTTCGTAAAGATCGGCAATGGTAGTCGATGACCGGCATGCTGAATCTCGCGCAGCGCATCGACTAGATAGGGTGACCAATTGCGATTACCCCAATAGATGGGCAGATCGATGCCAGCGGCCTGCAACTCTTGCTGTAATCGCGCGATTAAGTCGCGATTTTGAGCGTTGATCGGACTAACTCCACCGAAATGCAGATAATGTTCGGCCACTTCCAACAGTCGCTCGCGTGGCACCGGCTTGCCGCGCAGCACGTTTTCCAAGAACGGAATTACATCATCCGGACCTTCGGGCCCACCGAATGACACCCACAAGATACAGTCGATAGTGGATTGCTGGCTGTTCATCGCTGTTTATTGCAGCAGGTTAGGTATCGTCGGAGGCGGAGGCTCACTGGCAGGTGCCGCTTCAGCGGCACCATCATCTTTCGGCTCAATCACGTCAACAGCCGGTTGCCTGACGCGCGGTCGAGTATCGGTCGCAGACGACTTGCCGGGCATGACTTCGCCTAAGGGCGTACCGGACAAGCCCGCCAGCGCCAACGTGACGATCAAATACAGCGCGTAAAGCAGTAGGCCTTGGCCCAGTTCAATTTCTAAAGTCAACACCGCCGCTGCTGTTCCTAGCCCGATCATGACGGCGAACATCAACAACATTTCCAAAAGTGAAGTCTCGGCGGCGCTCTCATACCCGTTTAGGTAGGCGGGAATAAAGCGGTAGAGCGCCCATCCTAGTGCAAATACAACCGCGCAGATGAGACAGCGAACCCACAATTCGTGACCCTGAAAACCCTGCAGTTCATCGTCGCGCAAAAACCAGTAGCCTACAGCCACCAACGGAAGCGCCAGCAGCAGCCCCGCCGCGCCGACGATCCAGGCAGATGGCGGCTGGTTACTGAGCCTCAACCCGAAAGCCACGGCGAAGACTGTCAGTGTGCCGAGAGCCGCAGTCAATATGACTGGTAGGCTGAGCTTGACGTCTTGGCGGCCAATTGGCTTGAGTACCGACTTGCCCTTGCTGTCGGTGGGGCCCTTATCGGCAGGGGCATGAACCACTACCTGCTGAGCTAATTCCGGAATCTTGATCGTGGCCTTGCACTTGGGACAAGGCCCGCTTTTACCAGCGAATTTATCGCTGACGGAAAAGCGGGTAAAGCAAGTCGGGCAAGTTACTGGAATTGGCATGGTAACCGGTCGCGAATAGCAAACGTAACCAACCTATGCTTTGGCGGCCAATTCGCGCTTCTTGCGAGCGGCAATTACTTCCTCTTGAACATTGCTGGGGCACTTACGATAAGACAACAGCTCCATCGTAAACGTACCTTGCCCCTTAGTCATACTGCGCAAGTCGGTGGCGTATCCGAATGTTTCGGCCAGTGGCACCTCTGCAATGATATACGAAATGGAATCGCGAATGTCGGTTGACGAAATGAGGCCGCGACGCCGCACGACATCGCCGACCACGTCCCCTTGATAGGACTCGGGGCATTCCAGTTCGACCTTCATGATCGGTTCCAGCAGTACTGGCTTGGATTTCTGCATCGACTCGCGGAAGCAACCCTGAGCGCAAATGTAGAACGCTCGTTCGGAGGAATCCACGTCGTGGTAGCTGCCATCGCGCAGGTCGATCCGCACACCGACCACCGGATAGTCGGCCAGCGGCCCTTTGCCCACCGAGTCGCGCATACCCTTTTCGACTGGAGGAATGAACTGCTTGGGAATACGACCACCCACGATGTGCTCTTCAAATTCAAACTGTGTCTCGCCTTCGGGATCGATGGGACTGAGTTCGCCTTTGATGTGGGCGTATTGTCCGGAACCGCCAGTTTGCTTTTTGTGCTTATAGTCGAACTCAACCTTTTGAGTGGGCGTTTCGCGGTAGCTGACTTTGGGTGCTCCGGCCTGAACTTCGACTTTGTATTCACGGCGCATACGCTCGATGTAGATATCCAAGTGCAACTCGCCCATGCCGCAAATGATGGTTTCGCTGGTCTCTTCGTCGTTGTACACCTGGAACGTTGGGTCTTCCTTGCGGAAGCGCTGCAAGGCTTTGCTCATCTTGTCCGCATCGGCGCGGCTGGCGGGATTGACTGACATTTTGATCACTGGCTCAGGCACGAACATGCTTTCCAGCGAACAGTAGCCGCGTTCATCCGAATAGGTATCACCGCTAGCGCAGTCGATACCCATGATGGCCACGATATCGCCCGCCGAGGCGCTGTCGATTTCTTCGCGCTGGTCAGCATGCATCCGCACGATACGGCTAAAACGATCCCGCCGTCCGGTGCGCTGGTTGGTATACATTTCACCTTTAGAAATGGAGCCTTGATACAAGCGCATGAAAGTCAATTGACCGTAGGGGTCTTCCACGATCTTGAACGCCATGCCCACAAATGGTTCTTTGGGGTCGGCTTTGAGCGGAAACTTTTCGCTCTCGTTCTCGAACTTGCGCGCCTTGATCTCTCGTTCCAGCGGATTGGGCAAGTAGCGGCAAACCGCATCCAGCAACGGCTGGACACCTTTATCTTTGAAGGCCGAGCCGACATAGACCGGAGTAAGTCCTTGATTCTGAACCGCATCTTTGACGACTTTGTGAATCAGATCGGCAGCGATCTCTTCTTCGCTGAGCAACAACTCCATCATCTCGTCGTTGTACATCGACAAGCTTTCCAGCATGGAATGGCGATACTCCTTGGCTTCGTTCACCATGTCGGCTGGGATGTCGTACTCTTCGACCTTTTCACCCCGATCACCAGCGAAACGCAAAGCCTTCATGGTGATCAGGTCGATACAGCCAGCAAACGTTTCGCCGGCACCGATGGGCAATTGCATTAATACGGCGTCGGTGTTCAGCTTATCGCGCATCATCTGCACGACTTTTTTGGCATCGGCACCGGTGCGATCCATCTTGTTGATAAATGCCAAGCGAGGCACATTGTAGCGCCGCATCTGACGGTCGACCGTCAGTGATTGACTTTGCACACCACCAACTGCGCACAGCACCAAAACGGCTCCGTCCAACACGCGAAGCGATCGCTCGACTTCGATGGTAAAGTCCACGTGACCGGGAGTGTCGATGAGATTGATATGGTGAGGCTCAGTAATGACGGCCCCTGGACTGCCTCCCCAGGAAACGCTGGTGGCCGCGCTGGTAATCGTAATCCCGCGCTCTTGCTCAAGTTCCATGTGGTCCATCGTCGCGCCATCACCGCCGCCCTTGACCTCTTCGATCTTATGTATGCGGCCCGTGTAAAACAAAATGCGCTCGCTGAGCGTTGTCTTGCCGGAGTCGATGTGAGCACTGATACCGATATTGCGAACTTTTGTAAGGTCCATAGATTCACCCAGAGCATTCGATGGCGATCCAGCACCACAGAGCCGTTAATCCCAGTCCTGGTAGACCAGCGCCCAGAGCCGTTGTGACTCCGGTGGCATTGTGACACTGTGTAGGCCCAGACTACCTCCCCATACCATCTCCGCCGGATGGGGGGGCATTCAGTACGTTTTAGCCCACGCTGCAAGTTTTGTAGGTGGGATATCTTACTGTTTCCCGTCCCTGGGAAAAGACCAAAAGTGCTAGGTAAATAACCGCTACCGACATGAACCAGGTTTTAAAGCGGCTGTTGCTGTGACGCGCAGTGGAAGGCGCCCAGCCCGTAAATCAGATCGTAGGCATCCGTTGGGATAATCTGCCGATTCGGCACCAAACCCTCAAAAAGCTTGAGCGCTTGGCGGTCGGTGGACGAACTGCGAAAGGTGGGGAGGATGAGGGCACCGTTGACCAGCAGGAAGTTGCAATAGCTCTCTGGAACACGCTGCGTCCCGACCATCCGAGGCGGGGGGGTGGGCAACGGGTGGACAACTAGGGATTGCCCCTGAGCCGTCCGGGAGCGGCGAAGAATTTCCAGGTTTTGCTCCAAGCCCTCTCGATTAGGATCATCGGGGGCTGAACTGGTAGCGGCCACTACCACTCCCGGAGCCACGAATCGAGCTAGTTGGTCAATATGGCCGTCGGTATCATCGCCTTGTAGTCCGCCGCCATCGACCCAAATGATTTCCTGGACGCCCAATTGCCGCTTCAGCTCGGCCTCAACCATCAAGCGTGACCAACCCGGATTGCGACTCATGGCCAACAAACAACTACTGGTAGTCAGCAGAGTCCCTTGACCATCGGTCTCCAAGCCTCCACCCTCGCAATACAAAGCCGAACGACTGCGACCGCAGGCCAGATGACTGCAAATACGCGCGGCGACAGCAGCATCATCGTCAAACGGCAGATATTTTCCACCCCAAGCGTTGTAATGCCAGTCGACGCCTACCAGCCCGCCGTCGCTCTTGCGTTTTACAAAAGTTGGACCGTAATCGCGAATCCAAACGTCGTTGGTCTTCCAGGGATAAATCGTCACCTGGTCAATGCCAGCCAAGGCCGCCTGGACTTCGGGCATTCTTGACTCGCTACCGGCCAGAACTTTCACTGGCTGCAGCGCCGACAACTGACGAATCCACTGAACGTACAATGGGGGAATGAAATCAAAGTGCCCCAACCAAGTGTTTGCGTTGTGAGGCCACGACAGCCATATGGCGGATTGCTGTTCCCATTCGGCTGGCCAGTAGTGTGGGCTGGATGTCTGCATGAATTGACTATGTGTTGTGATTCGATCGCGTCAGCATTTTACTGGCGGGATAGCAGAGCGGTCCAGATCGCGATATTGCCGGGCAAGCCCCAACGCGAGCAGTACAGTAAATACTTGCGCCGCAATGACGCTCAGTGGACCAGTCAGAATCCAGCTCGCCAGATTGCCCGCCGAGTTTGCCGGCGAAAGTGCCAGCAGGCCAAGAATTGCTACGGACGTCAGCAGGATCGACAGCCACATTGCTGGACCGATAGGTCGTCGGTCATTCAATGCCCAGCCACAGGCTGCACTACTGTAGCAACAGCCAATGAATAACGTGACCGCGACGCCAATCAACAGTAGCGAGGGAACATCCAGCCGCACGATACTGTGTACGGCCAACGCGGCCCAGGTGATCGCCAGCAAGTAATCCAGCAAGCGAACTTGGCCGCCGCGCAGACTGTGTGTCACCCAACCTGCTGACGTCAAGGCGGGATTCAATCGTACGGACAACCACCCAGCAACCTGCAGGCCAACGGATACCAATAAACACTCGGCAGTAGTCAAGTCTGTGACATGTTGCAGGACACGAGTCCACAGCCAACTGCTAGCAGCCACGATCAGCATCGAGCCAAACGCAATGCCGCTTGAGCGCGCCAACCAGAACCCGATCAGAAACTGACATCCCCATAACCAGCCCACCAGAGTTGGCTGAAGCCACTCTGGTATTTCGCTACCGACGGCCAGCACCCCGACCGCAATTCCATTGACCGCGAGCAGCAAAGGCAGCCAGAACCAAGCCAAGTAATCGGGTACAGAAGCTTCGTAATCGCTGGACTCAGCGAAAAAACTTGGGTGACTCTTTGCGGCCAGTGGTTCGGACAATTTCAGTTCCCACCCATTGATGACTGTCGGTCAACTGTGGTCGCTACTCTCGCCTGAGAGTAGAACACAGTTCTATTGCACGGTTTGGCGACCTGAGCCTACAAGAATTCTTGGCGAATCTAATCCTTGCCGAATCCAATTCACGCATCGTTAACGCACTGCCATTGTAAACCGATCACGCCCAGATTCAGCCCGCAGCTTGCTTCCTGCGTAACGTCGGTGCGAAGTCGTCGGTATAATAGTGGCATACCTGCTACATTCGATTCATGCCTTACAATCGCTGCACTGGCAGTCAGCTCATGAAGAACAAGCCCACTCAATCCACTGCACAGCCGATTCTGGGCTGCGTTGGGTTAAGCGTTGCTGGTCAGCCGACGCAATTTGTGTTAGAGCGGGCCTTTAACATGTTGTCGCTGGATTGGCGAGCCATCTCGGTCGAAGTCGAACCCGACAAACTGCACACGGCCTGCCAGGGAATGTTGGCCATGGGATTCAAAGGGCTGCGACTGTTGGGCGAATCACAATTGCAAGCGGTTTCATCCGTAGCTGCCAACGATCCGCCAACTCAGTTTATTGGCAGACTAACTTCGGCCATCCGTACCGCAGATAGCTGGCAATGGTGGGATAATTACGGCTATGCCTGGATCGATATAGTCGCATCGCTAGCCGCCAAGCTTCCCAGCTTTGTGTGGCTACATGGCGATAGCCTTACAACGCGTAGCCTATTTGCTGCGCTGTTGGATACTCGATCTGAACTCGCGACCAACTGGATCTGGACTCACCCCACGAAGCTGTCGGAGTCTGACCAGTGGCCTTCGCCGGCATATCTGCGAGATGTTCGCGCGCAAATTTTAGAATCGGATGCAGACGGGGTAGACCAACACTTGCAGCACTGGCTGGCCGCCAGCGCCCAGCCTGCGGCCAAAGATAAAGCGGTACCGAACTCACCAACTACAACTCGAAATTCGTACACTGGCAACAACCCACAGGCCGGCGCGACGGCCGCAGCAACTCCGGCGCGACTACTGGCGTTTGTCTCCGAAAGCCCGCACATTCCGGAGGAGACAATTCAGCGACTGAGCGGGCTTCAAACCCACGAGCTTTGTGGATTAATTCTCCCCAAAGAGCTTTCGTTTCCTAAGACAGCATCATCAGCAATGACCAGTCGCATCAGCCCAGCGGATCTGTGGGTCGCGGGCGAAGCCCATGACTTTCTGCGTTGGACAGGACGATCCGTAGACGCGCATCTCCTCCGCGACGCTTATGACGAGTATTGTGATTTCTGATATTGAATGGTGGATTACGTTTGATTGGAATTACTTGGAGATCACAGCGCTATGGTTCGAACGCGTAATGCTCAACTGCTATATTTGCCCCCTACAGCCGAAGCCCGATTTTTGCCGGAGGGACCAACAGCGCTCGACGACGGGCGCTTTAGCTGGGTGGCCATTCAACATGGTCCGCAAGCCACGACTGGCTCACTGAATATCTTTAATTTTCAAACCGGACTCAATCAGAGCTTCAATTTGCCAGGTCGCCCTGGTTTTGCAAAGCCAACCTCGCGCCCTGGGCAGTTCGTCATTGGCTGCGAACGGCAACTGGGAATCTTCGATATAGCGGACCAGTCTTGGCGCGTACTGTGCGATGGTATCGATCAAGATGTGACGGGAACGATCATCAATGATGGAACCAGCTTTGGCGACAACCTGGTGTTTGGCACCAAGGACCTGGAGTTCAAAACACCCAAAGCTGGCTTGTATCTGTTTCGTGGCCGGGATCGACAGTTGATTCGGCTTCGTAGCGATCAAATCTGCAGCAACGGCAAAGACGTTGTTTCATCGGGTAGCGGTGGCCTGCACCTGCTGGATATCGACTCGCCAACCCGGGCTGTCGTCCGCTATCGGCTAGACATCGAAGCCGGGCGACTGACTGAACCCGAACGGATCATCGACCTGAGCGATCTGGAATCATTTCCCGATGGGATGGTACTGACGCCGGACGAACAGAGCGCGATTATCAGTTTCTACAATCCCAATCCTGCCCAGTACGGGGAGACGCGACAGTACGGACTGCTGGATGGCAAGCTAGAAGCCATTTGGCGCACGCCTGGCAGCCCGCAGGCCACTTGCCCCTTGCTGATTGATCATCCCGATGGCAGCGTCAAGCTGGTCATTACCACGGCAGTCGAGCACATGTCAGCCCAGCGGCAAGTGGAGTCAAAGCTGGCCGGTGGGCTGTTCATCGCCGAGACACATTTTCGCCATGCGCCGGCCAGCGGAATATTTCATTGGGAAGAATGACGGCCAGCCGATTGCCAGCTATTCGTCAGTGACACAACCTTCCGACGCACTCTTCACGTTCTTGATGTATTTGTACAGCGTTCCGCGAGTCGCCTTCAGTGGCGGCGCAGTCCAAGCGGCACGACGCCGACGCATTTCGTCGTCGGAAATGTCTACATCCATGCGATTGGTCTCCGCATTGATTGTTACGCGATCACCGTCGCGCACTAGCGCCAGCGGACCGCCGACTTGAGCTTCCGGCGTAATATGGCCGACGATAAACCCGTGGGAACCCCCGGAGAATCGACCGTCGGTTAGCAAGGCGACATCGTTGCCTAACCCAGCGCCCATAATGGCCGAAGTAGGCGTCAGCATCTCAGGCATGCCGGGGCCGCCCTGGGGACCCTCGTAGCGAATGATGATCACGTCGCCAGCCTTGATCTGCTTGTTCTCCAAGGCGGCCAGCATCAACTCTTCGCTGTCGTAGCATTTGGCGGGACCGGTAAACACCAGCCCCTCTTTGCCCGTGATCTTGGCGACGGCACCTTCTGGAGCCAAATTGCCGCGCAAGATTTGAATGTGCCCAGTGGGTTTGATCGGCTTTTCAATGGGTTGAATGATCGTCTGACCCGGCTTTAGGCCCGGCACAGCTTGCAGATTCTCGCCCAAAGTCCGACCGGTTACTGTCAAGCAGTCCGGTTGGATCAGCCCTTTCTCCAACAGGTACTTCATGACCGCCGGTGTGCCACCGACACTGTGCAGGTCTTCTTGCACAAACTTGCCACTAGGCTTGAGGTCTGCCAAATAGGGCACCCGATTGCTGACCGCTTGAAAATCATCAATCGTCAAGTTCACATTCACACTGCGGGCCATGGCAATCAGATGCAAAACGGCATTGGTTGAACCACCCAGAGCTACCACGACAACCATGGCGTTTTCGAAGGCTTGCCGCGTCATAATATCGCGCGGCTTGATGTCGGATTCCAGCAGCTGGAGCATCGCCTGGCCGGCGCGATGGCACTCGTCGATTTTGGCTGGGTCCTCCGCCGGAATCGAACCGCTATAAGGCAAACTCATTCCCAGAGCTTCAATCGCCGAGGCCATGGTGTTGGCGGTGTACATACCGCCACAAGCGCCTGCACCCGGACATGAGTGGCGCACTATCTGCTCGCGCTCTTGATCGCTGATTTGGCCCGCCAGATATTGTCCATAGCATTGAAATGCGCTGACAATATCTAATGATTGTCCGTTCCATTTGCCTGCCCGAATCGTGCCCCCGTAAATCATCAGTGCCGGACGATTCAATCGTCCCATGGCCATGATGCAACCGGGCATGTTCTTATCGCAGCCGGGCAGCGCGATTAGTCCATCGTACCACTGTGCCCCCATGATGGTCTCGATCGAATCGGCGATCAGATCGCGCGATTGCAACGAATAACTCATCCCATCAGTGCCCATCGATATGCCGTCGCTGACGCCAATCGTGTTGAACCTCATGCCGTACAGCCCAGCCTGATTAACACCCTGCTTGACGGCCTGGGCCAAGTCCAGCAAGTGCATGTTACAAGAATTGCCTTCGTACCATACGCTGCAAATACCCACCTGGGCTTTGTTCATATCCTCGGGAGTCATACCCGTGGCATACAACATGGCCTGCGAGGCACCTTGGCTCTTGGGTTGAGTTATCCGACTGCTGATCCTGTTAAGTTGCTTCATGACTTAGCTAACGCAAAAGTAAAATGATAGTGAGCAAGATGAAGATGCTGGGCGACAAAAACTATAGTCTACAAACAGGTCGCCGCGCTGGATAGGATGAAACAGTGGCTGCCAGTCTGATCACCTACCGCCAGTCCAGCCCCTCTGGCAAGCAATTCAAGTTTCGCGGTGGGCCAGTCTCGGCCACCACGATCATGTCCTCGACGCGCACGCCACCGTGCAGGCGACTATACAATCCCGGTTCGATGGTCAGTACTTCTCCAGCCATCAATGTCCCACCACGCTCATCCAGCAAGATGGGTTCATGAACTTCCAGTCCAATGCCGTGGCCTGTACCGTGTGGCATGATTGGATCATCGGCCATTTGACCGCGAGCAAAACGAAAGCCATGCAGCTCCAACTGGGCGAGGGTCGTCCCATGCACTGCGTCGGCCGTTGCACCGGCGATGGCTTGCGCGGTGGCTGCATGCTTGGCAGCAATCACGGCTGCGTGCATGTTACGAACCGTGTCACTGCACTCACCATGCACTACAGTCCGCGTGCAATCGCCGTGATAATGAGTCTGTGTGCTGCGCGGAAAGATATCCAGAATTACCGGTTGTCCGGTCCACAGCGGCCCACTGCCCGAGGCATGGCAATCTGCGGACTGAGGTGAGGTGGCCACGATCATCCCATGTGGACACTGAAATTCCAGGTCCAACAGCCACTGGGTAATCATCCGCTTCATCCGCTGGCAGGTTAGCAGGCTACCAGCATGTTGCAGCTGACCCTTGGCGTCAGCCACTGCGTGAGCAATGGTTTGACAGGCGCGCAGCATGACCTGCTCGGTGGCTGACTGTGCGGCCTGCAGCCACTGAATTTCCTGGTCGTCTTTGGAGCGGCGATCCAGCACCCCCAAATCAGGATCGTACTCCACGGCAATACCGGCCTGCTGGATGTACCAGGCGAAAATCCATGGTAGCGTTCGATCGGCATCGACGCGCGCGACGTGATGACGAGACAAACATTCCGCTACGGCTTGCGCCGTTGCCGTGGCGCGATCACCAGACAATCCCCCGGGCGGAGAGAAGTCAGCAGGGCAATGCACCTGATCGACGCGAACCGATGCCCGCGCTCGTTCCAGTTCAATGTCGCGGACGATAAACAGACTGCAGGGCTGGTTCGGTGAGTGGATATGAATCCAGGCAGCCGGATCCCCCGTTTCAAAACGCACTCGATGAAACAAGGCCGGGTTCTCACGTGGCGATCCCGCCAGCAGGGTAGCGAACACTGGCTGCATACGCTACTCCCACTCGATGGTTGCCGGTGGCTTGCTGCTGATATCGTAACACACGCGATTGACGCCGCGTACTTCGTTGATGATCCGGCTGCTCATGCGCGCCAACAATTCGTAGGGCAAATGGCTCCAATCAGCGGTCATAAAATCGTCAGTGTTCACCGAGCGAATCGCCACGGCGTTTTCGTATGTTCTGGCATCTCCCATTACACCCACACTCTGGACCGGCAGCAGCACAGCAAACGCCTGCGATGTTTGTCGATACAGTCCGGCAGCCCGAATTTCACTGACCACGATGTGATCGGCCTCACGCAAGATATCCAACTTTTCCTTGGTCACTTCGCCCAAACAGCGAACCGCCAATCCCGGTCCGGGAAACGGGTGCCGCCACACAAGCTGCTCAGGCAAGCCCAACTCTAATCCAAGACGACGGACTTCATCCTTGAACAGATCTCGCAGGGGTTCCACCAGCTCGAACCCGAGCTCTTTGGGCAAACCTCCCACGTTGTGATGCAGTTTAATGGTCGCGGCTGGACCATCAACGGCCGCCCCCGATTCAATCACGTCGGGATACAGTGTGCCTTGAGCCAAGAATTTAGCGCCAGAGATCTTGGCGGCCTCTTCCTTAAAACAGTCGATGAACAGTCGCCCGATTCGACGTCGCTTCTCTTGTGGTTCATGGATTCCGCGCAGCGCCTCCAGGAATCGACCTTCCGCCTCGATCACATGCAAGTCGACTTTGAAGTGATTGGTGAATTCAGATATCACCGCCGCCTGTTCGTCCTTGCGCAGCAATCCGTTGTCGACCAGAATGCAGCTTAACCTGCTGCCAATGGCTTTGACCAGCAGTGCCGCCGTAACCGCGCTATCGACTCCACCCGACAAGCCGCAGATTACCCGATGATCCCCGATCTGCTGACGCAGACGCTGGATGGTCTGCTCGGCAAAGTCGGTTAAATGCCACTGACCTTGGCAACCGCACACAGCGTACAAAAAATTGTGCAGTATCGTGGCCCCCAAGGGCGTGTGCGTTACCTCGGGATGAAACTGCAAGCCGTAGACAGCCAGTGTGCGATGCTGGACAGCCGCATAAGGACATGAACTGGTCGCAGCCAACGCCGTAAAATCGTCGGAAACTTCGTGAACCTGATCCCCATGACTCATCCACACATCCATCTGCGGTGGCAGGCCGGTTAGCAGACCTTGAGAGTCGCTGATTCGCAGCGTGGCTCGACCAAACTCGCGCGACTGGCAGGTACCCACCTGGCCGCCCAGCGATTGGCAGGCGAGCTGCATGCCGTAGCAGATGCCCAAGACCGGAACGCCCAACTGAAAAATTTGTGGATCGCAGCGCGGTGCGCCCGTGTCGTACACGCTGGACGGACCTCCCGACAAAATAATGCCGCTGGGCTTTTTTGCGGCAATGGCCTGCGCCGACAGATCATGGCGAATGATTTCGCAGTACACGTTTTGCTCGCGCACGCGACGCGCGATCAACTGCGCGTACTGTGAACCAAAATCCAATACCACTACTTTTTCTGTAGGCAGCGATGAACTCGGATTGACGGCTGCTGGCCTGGACAACGTTGAACTACCGGACACCCCTGGATTCCTTCTGAGAGCCAAGAAACCTCGTAGTATATCGGGAATTGTTCAAGCGACCAATGCCCAGCGCCTTTACCCAGAGCGTTTCTAAGGTTGATGTAATCTGCTTGATTTCAATTTGTGTCCAGCGTGCAAGATGTTTCGCAGATACTCTGCTGGTGCGAATTGATCGACGAGTTTACCAATAGTTTTCCACAACTGCAGCTTGGTCCGATGAGCTGCACCCCAAAATCTGATCCAGGTGATATGAAAGGTTGGGTTAGGAAATAGGTAAGGGAATGGAATGTTCGCTGTGCTGATGGAGTGGAGCGAGCGCAGCGAACGGAACGGAATCAGCACAGCGAGGGGCGAACTCGTTGGGGGTCAGGTAGCCCAGCGAGCTGTGGGGCCTGACTCTGTTGTAGTCGTCTTGCCACTGTCGGGATTTGAGTCTTGCGTCCGCCACTGAAACCAGCTCCCTCGGTTGCAAATACTCGTCTCGGAGCTTGCCGTTGAAGCTCTCGCACACTCCGTTTTGCCACGGCGATCCTGGCTCGATATACAGCGTCTGGATCGATAGTCTGCTTAGCCACTGCTGGATTGCTTTGGCTATGAATTCAAGCCCATTGTCGCTTCTCAACAT
The DNA here is from genome assembly GCA_019636385.1 of Pirellulaceae bacterium. Taxonomy (NCBI): domain Bacteria; kingdom Pseudomonadati; phylum Planctomycetota; class Planctomycetia; order Pirellulales; family Pirellulaceae; species Pirellulaceae bacterium. The sequence goes on from JAHBXT010000001.1 coordinate 799,941, forward strand.
TTTGGGCACTCCATACATCGAGAACAGCTCGGCCAGCGTGATCCCTTTTAGTGCCGTGGACACAAGTCACCTCGCTCATGTTTCATTGAATGCGCTGCTCGTACATGATCCTCGATCCATAGCCAACCAGCCAGTTGCGACTACCAATTACAACGCCAGGCTAGCTGGTAAGGCACTGAAGGCCAGCGCTGCCGAGCTTCTTCCAATATCGAGCTGGCAAACTCAGCCAATCCACTGCGAGCCGTGGGCTAGATTCGGCGCTAACCTGCTGGCCGATAAGACTTTTAACATTGTTTGATTGACTAGATCGACGATCAACGCATCGCGGGGTGCGCTGCGCAACCCTTTACCGAAGCGATCCAACCATCGACCGGCCACCACCATCGGCCAACCCACCGCCAGCGCCATCAATGACTTACCCAAAACCGGTACCCCGTAACGCCAGCGGATTCAAACCGCTCGCCGCCGCCGAACATGGCTGCGCAGCCCTGACCAAACCGACAATAGGGCTACTGACAAAAGCCGCCGCACCTTCCATCAATCCGGGCTGTGTCTTGGATGCCCCCAACACAGACACCATGTACAGCGGCAGCAATGGAAAAATCATTTCGCCCGACACATCGGAGAAAAAAGAGACCCAGTTGACGATCCACTGCGAACGCGGTGGTCGTCTTGAGTCATCGGTGTCTCCATGGTGCCAATCCGACAGTCATGGCCAGAAGTGGAGCCTGATGTTGGACTGGATCGACCTCCTGGCCGAAGGAAAAACAGTCGGCTGTGTCCGGCTGGCACTAGTCCTCTTGGACAGGCACCATATACGCCAGTGCCCCAATTGCTTGTCCAGCTGGCACTTTCGCATAATTGTCATGGCATTCCACGCACTTGCTCAGCACGACGGGAATCGGCGTGGCTGCGCGCAGGTACCGCTGGCCGTCTTTGTGGATGACTTTGTCAACGTACGGCTGGCCGCCCACCAGTGACTTAATAGCGGATTTTTCAAAGTCGTCTTGCGGCAAATTTTCATCGTTGATGGCTTCGCCGGTTCCATCCAACAACCGAACTTCGTGCCACCCATTCTTTTTGGCCGCTGCAAATAGTTGCTTGAAGACCGTGCCGGCGGGTACCGAAGAGTCCCCATCGACAAAGTTTTCGGTTATCAACACCACGCCAGTCTTATAAATATCATCCAACATCTTCACTTCACGTCGCGCCCGGGCCAACGGCTTGTCACTTGAGCCCTTATCTACTCGAAGCTCGCCGGGTTGCTTCGAGCCATCTTGAGCAACAACCGCCACAGTAACGGCCACCAGCCCCAGACAAGTCAACACGCCTAATTTACGCAACATCTCAACCTCTCGCTCTCGCCACAATCGAGTACCTAATAGACTTCTCGGCGGAAGCCTAACATAAATGTCGATCATGTTATCGACTTTTCAGAACTGGTCAAGCTGGCTTCGCGCCGAGTTGAATTAAACCCATCTGCGACCAACAAAATCACCGCCGGCTGCGCCGGTTAGACTGGTCCACATTAAGAGGCGGGTGGCCGCAGAATTGAATTCAATATGGCTTAAAGCATCAGATTCGGCACACAGGGCATTAAAAATGATTGCAAATGCGGCCAATCCCTTTTACATTGGTCAGGCGTCAGTAAGAACAATTTCGACTGCATAAAGGAGCGGTCTTACGTCGTGCTGCGCCTGGGCCATGAAGGCCGTCGGGGCGGATTGCCAGACTGGCTGTCTTACGCCCACGCCAATGCAAGTGTGTTTAAGGGCTCTTCCGTGAAATTTCAGCACACAAAATCGTGCTCAAGTGTGCAGGCCATCGGCACCAAGTTCCATGGGCAACATCGCGCGTCACAATCTAACACTCGCCTCGCCGGATTTACGCTAGTGGAATTGTTGGTGGTCATTGCGATTATCGGACTTTTAGTTGGATTGCTGTTACCGGCCGTTCAAGCGGCACGCGAGGCGGCGCGCCGCGTGCAATGCACCAACAATCTAAAGCAACAAGGCTTGGCCGTGGCCAACTTTCATGACCAATTCAACTACATGCCTCCGGGAGGCTTCAATCCATGGGGGCGAGTGGGAAGCTGGGCTACAAACATCTTGCCGTTCGTCGAGCAACAGAGCTTGTCCAATCAAAACACAGCTCAAGATGTTAGCGTGTTGAGAAACGCGGGCGGTCCAACCGTGTTCTTTTGCCCCTCGCGCCGGGGCTCCTCAGCGATTAGCTCGCAAGGCGGCCGTTATTTGATGGACTATGCAGCGGCAACGCCCGCCAATGCTCCGAATTCGTGGGATCAGTATTGGTATGGTGATGTTTGGGGCATGGACTGGTTGCCAAATCGATATCGAGGAGCCATTGCGCGTGGCGGTGTCGATGTAGATGGCCAATGGAAGGGGACAAAAGTCAAGATCGGGGATATCACCGACGGTACGACGAACACCTTGCTGATTAGTGAAAAGCAATTGCATCCGCAGCGCTATGACACCGGTGATTGGCATGATGACGCTGGGTGGGCCGATGGCTGGGATCCAGATGTCATCCGCTATACCGGATTTGCACCCCTTGCCGATCGCCAGTACGAGCGTCAGGCAGGCTGGGAAGGATATCGTTTTGGCAGCGCGCATTCTACCGGAATCAATGCACTGCTGGCCGACGGCAGCGTTCGGCAGATCGCATACACGATCGACTTGACAACCTTCAATCGCCTGGGACTGCGCGACGACGGCGAAGTACTCGCTCCCGAGTAGTAGAACAGCGCCACGTTCTAATCAGCCGTTACGCGAGCAGGAGGATTGTACGGCACGCTTGCCCCCTTAGTCGTCAGGCAGGTTACGGATTGGGAACCAACTGCCGAAAGCGTTCTTCGTCCGCCGCGACCACTTGCCCCAATGTGCCCGCGACATAGCGAACACCACCAGCTCCCACTTGCTCCCAAGCAAACACTTCGATTTCATTCGGCTTCGACGCTCCCGACTGAAAGCGAAAACGATAGGGCTGGTTGTCGCGAGATGATATGAACAGCGCTTCCACATCATGGACACCCATCATCTGTAGCTCGGCAATTGGTCGTTTGGCGATGAAATCTTTGAGCTGCTTTTCGTTTGCCGGTCGTTTGCCACGATGAGCACCAATATACCTGCCATAGTAAACTGCCAACGGCTTGAGATTAGACGCTTCCGTTTCGGCACTGGAGTCTTGACGACTGCAGCCAGCCACAAAAACCATCGCCAATCCCAGCAGACAACAGCCGATGCGCAGACAAATCATAGCCACCTCCCTAGCGCAAACTTTCCGCAACCTGTTCGGCCCGCTGAATAATGCGCATGATGTTGCCGCTGAGCACCTTGTGGATATCGGCCTCGCTGTAGCCGCGATCCAGCAGCGCTTGAGTAATGACTGGATAACAGGACACATCTTCCAGTTGCTTGGGCAGCACCGTAATACCGTCGTAGTCGCTGCCCAGGCCAACATGATCGACTCCCGCCACACGGATCACGTGCTCAATGTGGTCCACCACGTCGTGCACCGTACCTGGCAGTATAGGATGCTCGGCGCGATGCCGCGCCATTGCTTTTCCGATCGCCTCCTGGTCTTCACCGTACAGCTCGTCCCACTTCCTGGCCAGCTCGAACATTTGACTGGTGTTGCGAGCCGACTCGGGTACGACGAACCCCGAAAAGAAATTGATCATCACCACACCACCATTGACCGGCAGGAGTTGCAGGATGTCATCCGGAACATTGCGGACATGATCGGCCACGGCTCGCGCCGACGAATGCGAAAACACCACCGGTGCGCGGCTGACTTGCAGAGCGCTGAGCATGGTATCGGGCGAAACGTGAGAAATATCGACCAACATACCCAGTCGATTCATCTCCAAAACCACGGCCTTGCCAAACTCGCTCAGCCCCTCACAGCGAGCTTGGTCGCTACACGAGTTGGCCCAGGCCAACGATTGACTATGCGTCAGCGTCATGTACCGAGCGCCCAGATCGTACAGCCGCCGCAGGTTCTCCAGCGAGTCTTCAATGCTGTGGCCACCCTCCACGCCGATCAGCGACGCGATCTTGCCGGACTGGCGAATGCGAACAATATCCGCATAGGTTCTAGCCAACTCGAAGGTATCTGGATACCTAGCCATCATCGCCAGCACGATGTCGATCTGTTCGAGCGTGGTCTGCAATGCTTGACCGTTGAGAGCCGTCTTTGACGGGACGAACACCGACCAAAACTGAGCGCCCACGCCACCGGACTTCAGACGCGGAATATCAGTCTGCAATCGAGGCTGGGAGTGAGCGATATCCAGAGACGCGAACGACCGCGAGCCTTTGCTGCGAATCTCCCAGGGCAGATCGTTGTGGCCATCGAACACAAACCCGCGCTGATGAATCTCGAGCGCCTGCGGGCTAACCACCACCGGCGGTCGCACTTGTTGCAAATCCGCTTGCGCCATCGCCAGCCCGGTCGTCAGCAGTCCCATCCCGCCAGCCAACATTCGCACGAGGCAAACTGAGATCAAGAGAAGTCGTGACATGCTACAATTCCGTTGATCAGCTGGGACCATATCAGTCAGCGGATGGGGAGGGATTCGAACCCCCGGTACCTTTCGGTACGCCGGTTTTCAAAACCGGTGCAATCGACCACTCTGCCACCCATCCGATTGGCTAAAACCCTGGAAATATCGCGTTTTTAGCTGTTTCGTTCATCGCTTGCCGCCTTCGACTACAACTGAAACTACAACTTTGGGCCTTTCCCCTGCCCGGCATCGGTTGTAGACTGCGCTGGACAGTTTGAACCGAAAACCCCTGCCCAGCAAGTGACGTTGCCGGACAGGGAACACTAGCACAACTGAAGGGAGTTGCGCGAATGTCTGGCAAAGATTCTACCAAAACCATCCGCCGAGCGTCTACCGGTCAACCAGGGAATGGAAGGGCTAAGCCTAAGGTGCGGAAGGATTTTCCGCTAACGTGGCATCCGGCTGGCCAATGGTGCAAGCGGGTTCTAGGTCGCCTACATTACTTCGGGGCCGATCCCGATAGGGCGTTGCAACGTTGGTGTGACGATAAAGATGATCTACTGGCAGGCCGAAAGCCGCGCCAACGAAAGCGAGGTTCTTCGACACTGGAGGAAGCCGTCAATCTTTTCCTGGATCACGTTGAGGATCAGGTTGAGCGCGGCGAGAAATCGCGGCGATGGTACGAAGACATGTGCAGCACTGGTAAGCTATTACTTGCCGCCCTGGGGCGATCATGGGCCGTAGAGAGCTTGACGCCTGAAGACTTTGAATCGCTACGCAAGCGGTTATCGCTGACTCGCAAGCGGAAGGGCGAGAAGCAAAGGCAAGTTAGTCACACGACGCTAAACAATCGCGTAACGCGCGTGCGAACTATGTTCAACTGGCTACTGAAGGCCAAGATAATCACGGCAGCCCCTGATTACGCTGCGGCATTTGACGCGCCGGATATGGTCGCTCGTGAGAATGAGCGACTGGAAAGAGGTACGAAAGACTTCACCCGCGCCGAAGTGCGTTCGTTGTTACGTCATGCGAAAGACCACCCAAGGTTGTACGCAGCGATTTTATTGGCGTTGAATACTGGATGCCAGAATGCCGACATAACTACTCTAAAGCGATCACACGTTGATCTAGCTGGCGGGTGGTACTTGCAACCACGGGCCAAACGTGCGAAGCGCAGGCGGGCGAAATTGTGGCCTAGGACAGTGCGGGCGTTGCAAGCTGTAATCGGAAATCGGCAATTGGCCGACGATGACCTGATCTTTACATCGGCTACCGGTGGCCCTTGGCATGGTCGAAACTGCCTAGCGAAAGAGTTTGCCACACTCAAGAGCAACGCGGGGATCACTAAGGCCCGCTGTGGGTTTCAGTGGTTGCGGCATACGTTCATAACACAGGCCAGCCAGGGCGGCGACCTTATTGCAGTGCAGTTAGCCGTAGGTCATGTTGATCGGACCATCACAGCGCGATACATCCATTCAGTTTACGATCCACGCTTGGAGTCGATAGCCAATTTGGTGGACAGTTGGTTAACTGGAAAAGGCGGTGGGCGATGACTGAGCAAGAAATTATCTCGGAAGTTCGTTCAATCGCAAAAGCTATGGCAATTCCGCGAGTTCTTTCAGGCGTTGTATCGTTGAGTCTCAAGTACAGAGTGAGGCAACTGTTGATTAAGGCAGGCGTTCCGTTCGGACCGTGGAGCGATGGTAGGCAGTACTTAACAAAGCCAGGAACCATCATGTTCAACGGCAGTCCTGTAGCTACTCAAGTCCACAGGGCGGTTGTAGACGATTACGCTGTCGAGCTTTGCAACGCAATTGTTCAGCACTTGCAGTTAGTGGATTGGGATTTACTGAGTGCAGCAATTCCAGAGTATTCGAATTGGACACCAGAGCAGGCCGAAGAGGCGCTCAGCCATGCGGCTAATGTCTTGCCAAAATTGGTTGATGAACTGGAAGCCTACTCGCAGGGAGCTTTGGCGAAGCCAGAAGGCGCTATCGAGGAGACTGAACGCAAGGAACGTGGTCTTGAGCTGTGGAATAGCTCTCCGGCAGTGCAGTGGTCCGACGTTGCCGTAGCCCTTGACGGAACACCTGAGACAAAAAAGGCGGTCACTGAAGAAATCAAGCGATATGCCAAGGCGAATAAACGATCCATTCGAAAGGCTAAACCAGGTGCCAAAAAGAGAAAATAAAGGGAACGAATAGGAACGAAAGGAACGTTCTATTCGTGTATATTTTCACTCTCAAATACCCCTTCTAAGATTCGTTTGTGGTCAAACCAACAACGAAATTTAGGAGGGGTTTCTAGTGAAAGTCGGACAGTATCAAAGTCCACCAGAAATAGCGAAGCAACTGCGGGTCAGTTGTGACCGAGTTCTGCACTGGATCAATACCGGCAAACTGAAGGCCGTGAATCTATCCGAGGGTCACGAGCGACCACGCTGGAAGGTGTCGCCCGATGACCTGAGCTGCTTTCTGAAGACTCGCAGCAACCTAGCAGATATTTCTCCAGCGACAGAGCGTCGCGTGACAATCAAGCCGCGCCGGCAGCACGTCTAGAAAACGCGAACGCCTCGGTTCGTGGCCGAGGCGTCGCAAGGGTTTTTTCTCCCAGCAAGGAGCGCTTCTAATGGTAATGGAAACATCCGCAAAAGGCAAGAAATCATCTTATGCCCCTAGACGCATAAAACGTCCTAGGAAAACAAAAGTTGAGATGACCAGCCTTCGCCAAGGCATCTATGATTTGGCAAAGGAATTTCAGCCTCTCACGGTTCGGCAGCTATTCTATCGAGCGGTCGCAGCTAATTTGATCGACAAAACGCAGAAGGCTTACAACCAAGATATTGTGCGGTTGGTTGGACTGATGCGCGAAGAAGGGCGGTTACCTTTTGAATGGGTCATCGACAACACTCGTTGGATGCGGAAGCCTAGGACGTATGGCAGCCTGGAAAGCATGCTCTACCACTCGCAACGTACCTATCGTCGAGCGATTTGGGACGATCAAAATGCTTACGTTGAAATTTGGTGTGAGTCCGATTCGATAGCAGGCGTTCTCTACGATGTAACCCAAGAATTTGACGTGCCCCTAATGCCATGCAGCGGGCAGCCCTCGAAATCATTCTTGCACAGCGCGGCCGAAAACATCGCCATCCAAGACAAGCCTTGTTTTCTGTACTATTTTGGCGATTACGACAAAGCAGGAATGGACATTTCTAAAAGAATCGCAAGGGATTTTAAGCGATATCTTCCCAGTGGTTGCGAGTGGCATTTTGAACGAGTGGCATTGAACAAAGAGCAGATTCGTGAGTTCAATTTGCCGACACGACCGCCAAAGGATCGTAGAGGCGGATTCACAGAAACGGTGGAGCTGGAAGCGATGACAACACAGCAGTTGCACACAATCTGCCGTGCTTGCATCGAACAGCATATCAACCCTCATACGCTTTCAGCTACCAAGCTGGTTGAAATGTCGGAGCGCCAAACACTTGCACAGATTATTGAAAACTTGGAGGCAGGGCGCGATGAATAGTCTCCAACCAGATCGGTACCAAGTTTTAGAAGCCTTGCAGGCAACAGCAGAATTTACCAGTCGGCGCGGTGTAACTGATGGCAATTTGATTGCGTCCTATTTTGAACTGATTCTTGAGGCAATTGTCCGAGGACTGACAGAATGATGAATAACGGATTCATTCAATTACCCCGAAAGACAATCAACAAGCTGCGGGGACTAGGTGCTGAGTATCTCGATTTGTACGTTGCGATACTGGCGGCAGTGAACTACATGCCTGACGAGTTCCAAGGAGTCAAGATTCAGCCAGGGCAAATGGTGTTTTCTTGGCGCAATATTGCCGAGCGACTGTATCCATTGCACACGCCAGCTATCAACACTGTCAGATCGCGAATATCGCGACTTGAGAAGGCAGGATTGATCGAGACGAAACCTATCTTCAGGTTTGATACTTCGATGCCGATTGCCACCCTCTTGGCTGTATCAAATTTTGATACGCGGTCTGATACGCGCCCTGATACGCGCTCTGATACAGAATTAATAAGGGGAGAGAAGGGGAAAGAAAGTACAGTTGCGCAAGCGCAACCAAGCGAGCAGTTCGAGGATTTTTGGAAAGCATATCCGCCTAGGAATGGCCGCAGACTTGAGAAGCAAAAAGCGCTCCAGCAATTCAGCCGCCTGAAGCCTGCCGACATACCGCTGGTCATGAAGGCCGTACAGTCATACGCAATCGCAGACGTATTACCTAAGGACGCATTCCGTTGGTTGAGAGATTCTTGGAGAGAGTGGTTGCAGGAACCATCGACCAATGGCAGCGCAACCAAGCCACCACCCAAGCCAGCACAACGAGGTGCATCATGGATCGACTAAATTGCCACGACCAGTCCGTCAGCTACAACGAGCGTAGCTTGCTGGCGGGCATTCTGACCGGGCGAGTTCGATTCGAAGATGTTGATGGCGTTTGTCAGCCCGACGACTTCATCGACGACGACAATGCGTCCTTGTTCGCTTGTTTACGTGATATCGCAATGTCAGGCCTTCCGTTGGCTTTGAGCGCCATACAGGCGGAACTGCATTCTCGTGGCTTGCTAGTGGGATTCGGTGGCGCGGATGGCTTGAGGTTGCTGCACTCCGAGGGGCGCGTCAGTTGGCAGGCAGCGGCTTATCATGCGCAGCAGGTGGCGCAAGCTGGACGACGGCGCAGGCTGCGTGCCATGTTGCTTGAGGCAGCGGCGGATTGCGATTCCGACAGGCCAGCCGATGAGATTGTGCGCGGCATAGAGTCGCAAGTTCGCGACTTGGAGCCAGTGCGGTCCGACGATTACTACAGCGCGGGACAAGCAGCGTCAGCGGCGCTTCAAGAGATCGAGTCTGCCAGAGCTTCGGGAACACAGCTTGGCCTGATGAGTGGTTTGCGCGACCTGGACGCGCATATCGGCGGCTTCAGGCCAGGGCAAATGGTTGTGCTGGCGGCGCGGCCGTCAATCGGGAAATCGTGCGTAGGCGCCGAGATTGCGCAGCGAGTTGCAGAGGCAGGCCGGCGCGTTCTGTTCGCAAATTTGGAAATGAGTAAGTCCGAAATGGGGACACGCTTCCTCAGTCGTCTATCGGGGATACCGAGTAACCTTCTGCGATCACCATGCACGCTTGACGATTCTGACCTTGCACGACTACGACGCGCTAACGAGCGAATGGCGGATTCGCATTTGATTCTCTGGGGCGGCGCTGGTCGCAGTATCGGCCAGCTATCGAGTGCAGCCAGGCGATTCCATGGTCGAGCGCCGATATCTCTGTTGGTGGTCGACTACTTGGGCCTAATCGCTGGCGGCGATGGCAAGAGTCGCTATGAGCAGGTCAGCACGGTCTCGCAGAAGGTTAAGTCGCTGGCTATGGAGCTAGAGCTACCGGTGCTGGCGATGTGCCAGTTGAATCGCGACAGTGAAAAAAACAATCGCGAGCCATGCTTAGCAGACTTGCGAGACAGCGGCGCGATAGAGCAGGACGCAGATATTTGTATCTTCATCGTGAGGCAGCGAGATAGCGAAAAATGCGTATTGAAGATTGCCAAATTCCGAAACGGTCAGCTTGGCAGCGTGCCAGTGCGGTTCGAGGGACAGTTCAGTCGCGTCACCGATGTAGCCAAGGAGCAGACATGGCGAGGATAAAACCGAAGCGAATCGCAGCAGCGGCGTGCAGACAATGCCAACGTCGATCGTACTGGCTGGCCGACGGTGCGCGTTGTAGTGCGTGCGTGGCGCAGGCGAGATCACAACAGCGTGCCACCCCTGCCAAGCGAAACGTCGAAGACCGGTCGAAAATGTTGAAACGCTGCCCGGTGCGCAGGTGTCCCGAATGCGGCGGGAAGTACGACGCGTGGCCGCCAGGCTCCAAGATTTGCTTCGAGTGCGTGATTGAGCGGCATAAGGAGGCGTGCGTGGATGGCCAGTGAAAAATGGGCGGATGTTCCAATCCGGTTTATCGAGAGGCCACGTTGCCCACATTGCGGCAGCGGGGACAGGCCGATTATTGTCCGCAGCCAATCCGAGAGCGACGGTTCAGTTACCCGGCGTTGCGTTTGCCGGTCATGCAGTCGGCGATTTTTGCTTGTCATCGAAGACCAGGAATAACGTGTTGCCAAAATTTGGCAGATTGGATTTTGGGTTCGGTATCATTCACGAAAGGAGTTTGATTCATGTTCCAAAAACTAAAAGCGATTCTAGGTATCCCACCACAGCCAGCTGAGGCAAAAACGGTTGGACCACAGATTCCTACGGTTCGAGGTGATTTACCGATGTACATTCCGGAGTCTCAGCTACCGGAGGGTGATGGCGAAGTGTTCACTCCGTGGCGGGTGGATGTTCGTGGCAAGTTGTGGTACAAGCGGCTGTCGAATGACCGGCCAGACAGCACCACCGCCACCCACGCGATTCGTGCAATCGCAGACGATGGCTGGTCCGATCCGTTGTCACCCGATGACCCCGCGGAGCTATTCCCGAAGTTCCTTGACAGTGACGGCGTCGAAAAAATCAACGTCGATCTCTGCCGGCGCAATGCTGCGGCTCGGATTCTCGCAAGAGATTTTGCAAAGCGGGAAGAAATTTTGGAGGGTTGCGACGATGACGACGAATGAGAGATGGCGGCTGGCTGTCCACGAAAGCGCCCACGCGGTTGCAGCGGTTTTACTCGGTGGAAAATGCACTGGGGTACTGGTTAAACAATCCTGCGGTGTCGCCTTCGTATCCCAGTTATGCGTTGACCGCGATGCACTTTGCTACGCAGCAGGACCAGCAGCGGAATCTCTTGCCACCGAATTTGACCCACCTAGCGAAATTGAACGGACGGCGGACGAGCTAACAAATACGCAGCTACCTACATCGACCGATGAGCATTTTCGACGCCACTGTGCTTTCGCCGATTTTGATGAGTTGCCGAGGGGGTTGCAGCAGGACTGTCAGCATGTCGCTAGGTGGTGTGTGACCGGCCATGAAGAAAACCCACACATTTGGGCGAACAGATATTTTTATTTGCAACGGCGAGCAACGGATTTTGTTGAGCAAAACAAAGAGGCAATCATTGCGGTTGCTGAATCGTTGTACCGCCAGACGGCGTTGAGTGGTGATGAAATTTCGAAAATTCTAACGGAGGTTTTACATGATGTTGCGTTACTCGGATGACGTTGAGCGACGGTCGGCACATCGAAGCGAAATAAAAAAACGGATTCGCGAGTCCGAGATTGCGGCCTTGCGTTACCAGGATTTGCAGAGCATTATCCGCCAATTGGATGCCGATAGCGATCGGGCGGCGAGCGAGCACGAGGCGGCAGCGTCCGCCATCCAAGCGGAGCTTAGCCAGTTGCACTTGGATTTACTTTCCGGCAAGCCAGCGGCAGACGTTTCCAAGCGACGGGCGGAGCTTTTAGCTGAGCTTACTGAGCTTAATCGAAAATTGGAAACCCGTTGCCAGTCAAACAAGCTTTCAAAGGAAAGCCTTGAGCGCCAAGCATCGACGCTGTACGGCGCGAGCCTGGAACGAACGAATTTGGAAAATCGTTTGGTTGGAATTTGCAGCGATGAGACTCGAAGGAAACGGCAACGCAACAAGTTTCTGCAACAGGCACTGGCAGGCGCGATTGGTGTTTGTGCTGAGTCGATCAAGCCGCTTGTGCACAACGCGCAAGTCTTCGAATTGAACGAAGCAAATGGATTTGGGCGCGATGATGCCGCGGACGACACTCGCGAAAAACTGGATGACTGGCAACATGCACTCGGAGAAATCCAATCACGTCAGGCAGATTTGCAGCGTGAGTCAGATCGTTTGCGGCAAGCGGCACTGGATGAGTAATAACTGTAGCTTTTCTCCTAAGCTACAGTTGGATGAGCGTGGAGGGTGGCCAGTTAGAACCCGGCTGGTCACCCGAAGCGTTTCACCCTCCCCCCGGGCTTGGGTCCTTCCGGCGACTTTTCAGGTGCTCCGCAATTCCGCAGCCCGCGCATTGGCAGATACAGTGACAGCCTACCTTCCGAAAATCGAGATCACATGAGTAAGCGACTTCACAACCGCCTGGACCGCCTGGAAAAGCCAGCTGGACCCGACTTGAGCCAGTCCGATCGGTTGTTATTGGTGTCGATTCTGGGCAGGCGAGACGCATTATTCTGGCCGTGGCGCTGGCAGATTGGCATACAGCCACCCATGACGGAGATTCGGCGTAGGCAGCGTGAGTACCTATCGGGCGTGAGTGGCGTTGCTGTTCACGCTGATGGCAAGCGCCAATGGAAAAACTCGCATTCGGCACGTCAGCGGTTGATCGGCGCTAAGATGGTCACAGCGACCCATTCCAGTGGTCAGGTTACTTCGATGTTCTTGACGCCACTGGGTGAAGCCTACGCCAGATCGCTGGTTGGCGGATTGGAAACAGTAGAATCAGCGTTGCCAGTCATCCAAGCGCTAAGAATGCTATCGGAAGCAACCTCAGTAGCGGCTGTGCGTGAGTCGGTGCTATTCAATCGTGATTGCGTAGGCAATCCTGAAGACTGGTCGCACTTGACCGAGTTGGTGTTGCCATTCTTGACCAGCGGCATGGTCACCTGCCATTCAGATACCCAGGGGCGGATTGCATACACTCCCCAAGAGGTTGAGCCACCAGCGGCTATTGCGGTTGATGTTGCAGTCGATCCCGAAGCAGACCGAGTTTACTTCGATGGCTACGAGTCCGAACGCAACGCATTAGAGACCGCTGAGCCGCGCGGCCCGACCGAGGTTTTCATTCCACTGCCAGCTACTGGTTGGGGATGGCCATGCTATTATCCTGGATGCCTAGATGAAGAAATCTAAGTTTGTGCAAGTTCTGGCGGCAGCGGTGGCCAGCGGTTCATCGGTCAAGGATGCTGCGGCAGTTGCTGGCTGTGCTGAGTCCACAGCGTATAGCGTGAGTTGTACGGCTGAATTTAGGGCTGAGGTAACCAGGCTGAAAACAGCGGCAGTGGACAACGCTGTTTGTGTGTTGACTGCCAATGCAGCGGCGGCGTCACAAGCGCTAGTTAAACTTCTATCGAGCGACGATGAAAAGATTGTCTTAGCGGCTGCGGGCAAGTTGCTGGCCGTAATCGGGCCGCTGCAAGAGTTGGCTGAACTGAGGGTCCGCATTGAGCAACTTGAGCAGTCCAGAGCCGCCGCCTAACGCACTGGGGCGACGCCGAATGCTTGGCGATGTTTCGGCAGGCAATGAAGGGCGTCAACCAGCACGACATGCCCAGTGATATTATCACTGGGCAGAAGTCGAAGACCGGCAACAGCAAGGCCAATTCATGCCGACCGGCATTTTGAACGAGGTTTTCCTAAAACTTGGTCGGCTGAACGGGAGAAATCGGCTCTAAGCATTATTTAAGGATCTGGGCTTCCAGCAGTTCCAACTTGCTCCTCTTCAAGGTAAACATGCGGAATAAGAACAGGTTGTCGAAGCCCTTCGCGCTGGCCTTGAGAAATCACAGCCCACTCCACATCAACGACCTTCATAGTGGAGCCATTCTCGGGTGTGAGCAGTTCGCCAATTCTTGGTACAGATGGAGCATAGCATCCATGAAGTCTCTTGTGAGTTATTTCTGAGCAGTCCACTAATTCGATGTAATGTAATGAACCAAGCCAATCCATGCTCCGGTCAGGTGCGTGAGTGGCAAAGTGAGAGCCAGAAGAGGTAAGTTTTTTTGTTCCAACAGAAAATCTACCCTGCAATATACAAAGGTGGATAACTTGCCCGGCAGTAGTATCATCGAGTCCATCACGATAAAGCCTGTCTTTTATTGCCAGTCCGTCATCGGCGTCTAATCGGCCCATCTCAACATCTTCAATTATGTCTTCCACTTTCCGTTGAGTTTCACAACTAATTCCGAATGAATCTGCCTCCTGTTTGAGCATAGACTCGAATCCGTGAAGCAGTCCATACATTCGAGCAGCCGAAACCGATTCACCTGCGGCCCATCGTTGTAGACGTAATACCTCTGCGAGAACTACTGCGTTTGGTACCAGAGTTGTCATGGGTTCGTTTTGCTCCTGGACAGGTTCAGTTATTCACAACAGTTGTAGTCTACAACTGCTAAGGGTGAAAAACGGGGGTTTTCGGGGAGTGGAGATTATCGCAAACCCAAGGAAAACAAGGTTTTCTTAGAGGGTGTCGAATACGCCTTAGGATTTTCAAAACCGGTGCAATCGACCACTCTGCCACCCATCCGATTCAGCTTCGGCCAACTTGCGAGCCGACGTTCACAACTGAAAAACTTGCTGCGCACGGCGCTGTCGGCCGCATAGCCAGCCTGTGGGGCCGACATTTTATAGAGTGTTGCCCAAACAATCGAGCCCCAAGAGGCAGCTGGACCGGGACAGTTTTTCGGTTTGCAACGCCGGGCACTAGCCTAATCCGCCGCGTTAGCGAGGTACTGATCAAACTTTTGCTGGCAGGTGCAGTAGGCTGACGGCTATTTCCCGAAGGCCTGCGCCAAATCAGCGATCAAGTCATCGACATGTTCAACACCGACGCTCAGCCGCAGCAACGAGTCAGTAATTCCAATCCGCTGACGTTCGGCAGCCGTCAGTCGCGCGTGCGAAGTCTGCGCAGGGGCACAGATCAATGTCTCTACTCCCCCGAGGCTGACTGCGGGTCGAATGAGCTGAAGCCGCAACAAAAACTGGGTCGCATCAACCTCCGGCGACAGCTCGAATGACATCATTGCTCCAAAACCGGTCATTTGCTCTCGAGCAATCTGATGACCTGGGAAATTGGCCAGGCCCGGATAGTTGACTCGTCGGATGGTTGGCTGACCAGCGAGATACTCGGCGACATGCTGTGCGTTTCGCGTCTGCCGCTCGACTCGCAACGCCAGCGTCTTCAAACTGCGTTCTAACAGATGGCAGGTCAGCGCATTGACATTGCCACCCAACGTACAAGCGACTGCTTGAATCTGAACAACCAACTGAGAGCTAGCCAGCACTACTCCGCAACTGAGGTCACTGTGCCCGCCCAGATACTTGGTGCCGCTGTGTACCACGATATCAATGCCCAAGCCACCCGGTGTCTGGTTGATAGGACTGGCAAAGGTGTTATCGGCGATAGTGGTAATCGACCGCTGCCGCGCGATTTGGGCTACGCGACGCAAGTCGATGACATCCAAAAGCGGATTGGTCGGGGATTCCACGACGATGGCGGAGGTCTGGGCGGTAATGGCGCTCTCAACCGCCGCTGCATCTGTGGGCACAAATGAACACTGCACGCCCAGTCCAGCTAACGTTTGTGAGGCGAGAGCGTGGGTGCCGCCGTACACCGAATCCAACACGACCAAATGACTGCCGGCTTTAACCTGAGACAGGATGGCAGCGGTCATAGCAGCCATGCCAGAGCTGAACAGCAATCCATCTTGCATGCCTTCGAGCGCGCACAGCTTGTGGACTACCGCGCGCTGATTGGGGGTATTGAAGTGCCGCGGATAGAGCATCTCGGCTCGATCGATGTATTCAAAGGCTGATGATGCAAAAATCGGAGTATTGACCCCGCCCACCGCCGCATCGCGATACGTGCCAGCGTGAACACAGCTTGTCTCTTTTTTCATAGTTGATGCACTACTCTGTCGATTTACGCAGACACTGGAAAATGCATGGTGAAGGGCTGGACTTTGAGACATGCCAGCGGTTTGACTTGGCTAACGTCTGGAAATTGCTGGCTGTCTACGTGCAGCTCCGTCACCCGGGCTAACCGCCCCCAACCCAAGCCGCGCGGATTAACGCGGTAGGCAACTCCGGACAATTCCTGGTACAACTTGATCGGCAGCAATCGAGTCGTCACCGGGAATGGTGGTCCGCTGTGTTTGACCTGGCAATAGAAAACAGGACGGTCGGCTGGACCAACCAACAACGAGTCGGTTTTTCCGGCAACGCGCCACTGCATGGGAAGCGTCGATTTGGGAATGCCCCAGTTGTAACGACCGTTGTCCGTGCTGGCTGGCGAGTCCACAAAAATGCGAGTTATCGACTGGCAACCATGCGGCTCGAACTTACCGGGAATGATCAGCAGTTCGCGGTAGGGTCCGACTGGCGACTGGTGATAATTGACCAGCATCACGTAGCCCAAGCCACCGCGAAACTGTCCGCGCTGCCGCTGATCCAACCAACCGTTCTCTTCAACCCATTGGCGACTGAACTTGTAAATCAGAATGATACCTTCGCCGGTCAGCTTCCAGGGTGCCGGTCGATGCTCCGGTGGCCGGGCCGGGCCGCACGATGCGGTGGATGCAGCAGGATCGGTGGCCGACATCGTGGTCTCCCTCGTCAAATAGGCCGATTTCGTGATGTTGATAATCGCGGAGGGTCTCAATAAAGATGTTTCCCCTTCAGGAAACACCCGTAGCGCTGCGAACCAAATTGCTGGGCGAATGCGCCATCTTCCCAAGCTATGCGGCCGCCGATCATGACCAATTTGACGACCTCATCGTTGCGGTTGACCAGGCGCTGGGTGCCGCCTAAAAAGTCTGCGTAGTGGTACTCGTGCACGCTATCATCCAGCCGGTCGAAGTCGATAACTACAATATCGGCCCGGCTTCCCTCTTGGATGACTCCCGCGTCGATGTGGAAGAAGTCGGCGTTTTCTTTGGTCAGCCGCCAGATCAGTTTTTCGTAGCTCATGAAAGGATCGCCGCGCTCGTGAGCGTCCTTCAAGTACTTGATCGACCGCAGCGGAAAATTGTACAGCGCCAGGTTGTCAATGTGCGCTCCCGAATCAGCGAAGCCGAAAATGGCGTTGGGGTTGGTGTACAGCTTCTTGTAACGCAGTGGATCGTGATTGCCAATCGTTGTCTTCCACTCAATTTGCGAATCCATATCAACCACGATATCCAGGAAAGCATCCACCGGGTGCTGATTACGCTGCCGAGCGATTTCTAGAAAGGACTTGCCGATCCAAGACTTGTCCGGTGCATCCGTGACGAAGGCGTCGCCAAAATCCTTTTGCCAGATTTTCGGTGCCAGTCGATTGGCGTAATGTCGCTTGAACTGTTGACGATACTTGGGGTCTTTCAGGGTCGCATCACGTTGCTGGCGATCGCGGGCTAGATGGCGTGCCAGCTGCCCAGTGGGGAACTCTTCAAAGATCACCAGGTCCATGCCCTTGGCGTATACCGTAAATGGCACGGGCAGCGCCTGCATGCGAAAATCGGCGCGCAGCACTTTGTTGAAGAAGGTGGCAATAGCGCTCAGCAGACTCAAGATATACGGGTCGCCCTTGAGGTCCATCATGGCTACCATCGAAGTCCGCAACCGCTTGCGCCAAAAGAACGCTGAGCTTTGCGTCATGTACCATAAGGCCGCTACGCGACTGACCAAGTTGGGCACGCCCTGCAAATGCCCGTCGCGGCGCCGAGCCACTGCGGTGAGCGCTCCACGTTCCCGGCGATTGGCGTAGGCTGCGGGCAGGAGCTTGGACCAATGACGGCCATCCATCTTGTCCCAAGGATTATGCTGCATCGAAATGCCGATGAAGCCGGCGTCCATCGACTCTTCCAAATAACCCACCATCTGCTGAATTTCAGCCGGCGTGGCCGACTGCTTGGGGTCGAGCGATCGATCGATACCCATGGCGCGAGCACGTATATCAGAATGCCCCAGGAATGAAACATAGTTTGGACCTACCGGCAGCGTGTGCATGTGATCCAGCCAGCCGCGCGTATCGTTCCAACGCTTCTGATCATGCAAGATCGGCAGCAACACATCGCGCGGGAAAGCCTCTACGCGAGTAAACATGTCACAGCAGTCTTCGACATTGGAATAGATAAAGGACAGCGAACATGATCCCAGCATCACTGTCGTTACACCGTGGCGCACCGATTCGCTGAGCGAGGGAGCGACCAATACCTCGCCATCGTAGTGCGTATGATTGTCGATGAACCCTGGCACGACCCACTTGCCGGCAGCCTCAACGACCTTGGTGTCTGGCCCGACCTCAATCGCGCGCTCGGAGATGGCCGTCACCCGGCCTTGTTGTACCAACACATCGGCCATGCGGGATGGTCGATCGTGCCCGGAGAACACGCGTCCACCGCGAATTAAGATGTCTGACACGGTCGAGGCCTCTCTTTAGGCTAAGTGCCTTAAAACTTCATTCATCCTCGGGATTTTGCGTTAGCTGCCAGACCAAAGCAAATCAACGACGCTGCTAAAAGGTAGTGGAACACATCGATTCTCAAGGCTGGGCTGGACAGATATCCACCGGACCAAACGGCCGCTGCGGATAGAACCAGAGCCGCCAGCAAAAACGCGCCAATCGCTTGCTTGCCCATAACGCAGGCGGCTAGGCCGCAAGCCAGCACGCTGACCATTGCCACCAATTGCATCGATCCGCGCAGGGAATCGGCGACTCCTGTCACGACCAGGGCCAACATCACCAAGCCAGCTACCAAGAAAGCGTAGACCGTTACCTTCTGCGGCGGCCCGCGAGAAATCAGGCCGTAGCTGCCCAGCATCAATCCGCATGAACCCAGCGTGGCGACGACTTGTTGCAAGCGATTGGAAATATCAACCATGTTTTCATGCACACCAGCAAACCGCAGAGCACCAAACAGCGCTGCCAGGGCGACAGGCACCAAAAACACTCCCCACAGCGTTGCCATCTGCACGCCCAACCTCGGAAAGTACCGGACAAAGGAGTACGCGCCTGAAGCGGCCAGCACCAAATCGGAGATCACATGGGAAAGCTGCACAGTGCGGCTCACTATACGTACAGGTCGTTAAAAAAATTGATCAGGAATTGATTGCACACCGCCGGAGGCAGCGCGTCGAGCACCTCGTTGATAAAGGCCATTTCCGTAGGTAGCTCAGTACCCACCAAGCCCGCTTGGGCGGCTAACTGCCCGAAGGCCGCCATAGGATCGGGACTGCCGAGCGCCTCGGCGACTCGCTGGCGAATGGCTGCTGGGTCGATTGTGTCGGTCGTGTGCACTATCTGCACGCAGTCGCGGAGGTCGGCTAACATTGCATCGACATTGTGCACCGTTCCATAGTTTACCGAAATGTGCAGGTTGCGCGGCACTGGCGGTGCGGAAAACTGGGGCTGTAAAAACCAGCCGCGTTTGGCCATCTGGTCGGCCAATACATAAACATTAACGCTGTCCGAAGCAAAGGAAAACATGCACATCGCTGGTTCTCCTAGGACTCGCAGTCCCGGGATCGCATTGATGCCGGCAATCATTTTCTGCGTGGCCTCCTGTACGCTGCGGACGATCTGCCGATAGCCTTGGTTGCCCAAAAAATTCAGCAGTGCCCAAGCACCGGCCATCGGCCCGCCACTCTTGCTGCTGAGCACGGTCGTATTGATCAACGTGTAGCAGGTGGTTTCCGTACAAGCGAACAACTGGTAACGGCGCATCTCACGACTGCGGTACATGATGACCGAGCAGCCTTTGGCGGCGTAGCCATATTTATGCAAGTCTGTTGAGATCGAAGTCACGCCGGGTACAGAAAAATCGAAGTCGCGGACATCATAACCCAGTTGCCGCATGTACGACAAATGGAGACCACCCACGCAGGCATCGACGTGCAATGGCAAGTCATGCTCCAGCCCGATCTGGCCGATTTCAGCAATGGGATCGATTACCCCCTGAGAATAGCTGGGAGCCGAAGCGACCATCAACACCGAGTTATCGGAAATCGCAGCCCGCATGTCCTGCGGGCGAACCTGATAGGTGGCTGGGTCCACTTCAACCATCACCGGCTTGACATTCAGATAATGCGCCGCCTTGTGGAAGGCACCATGCGCGGATCGCGGTAAAATCATCTCCGGCTGACTAATATGCGGACGCTTGTCGCGAGCCATGTCGCGGGCTGTTTTTACGGCCAGCATAATGCTTTCCGTTCCACCGGTCGTCAAATGCCCCACTGCGTCGTGATCGCCGCGCAGGAGGGTAATTAACGCTCGCACCACATCGGTCTCCAACTTGAGCATCGATGGAAAGACGGACGGGTCCAATCCATTTTCGGTTAGAAAGGAGAGGTAGGCCGAGCGAGTGACTTCTTCAGAATCGTCTCCCGACTTATAGACATAGCAAAACACCTTGCCGCCGCGCCAGTCCATGTCCCTGGATTTGAACGCCTGCAGCGTGGCCATTACTTCTTCTTTGCTGCGACCAATTTCCGGTATGATCATGCGATGTCTTTCAGATTGAGTTTGCAAAACTTTATCGTGTTTTGCTCGAATTCTACCTGCGCCGGGCAACCAGCGTAACTGGTGGGCTGGTGCGAGGTGAATCTCATTGCCTTGGACAGGTCTTTGCGGTGATCTGCGTCCTTTTGTTCTGACCGTTCAGACCCGTGGTGGGCCGGGGAGACGCAAAGCATTTTCCGCCCGCACATCCTGGCATTCATCGAAAGAATTGGAAGTGAGAGTACCAATCCAGACTGGCCTCGCATGTCCCACGCTACAAATCGCGGGACGGCTTGCGCCCCAGTGGATAACGCCACATGCAGTAGGCCATCACCAGCGACGCTAGGATCGTGGTGCCGCCGATCAAAAAGCGAATGCCAAGAATGGCGGTGGGTGATTGCAGGCTTTGACCTTCGATGTATCCCGACACTGGCAACACGCAGGCAAACAGGATTCCGTAAATGGGAAACGACAGCTTGGCTATGCCGGCGTTCATGCCGAAGAAAATGCCGTCACGGCGATAGCCATGCTCGCGCCGAGCATCTTCGTCGATCACTTCGGTAATCACCGGATAGGGCATGATCATTGATCCAGCCAGTCCAGGGGCGGTCAGCAGCGTACCGGCCAGTCCGGTGTAGAAGTCGCTGGCCAGCATCATCATCAACAAACCCGGAATGAACACCAGAGAAGCCAGTATCCAGCTCAGGCGATATCCCAGTCGATGCACGATGGGACGCCACACAAACAAACAGGGAATGGCCATCACGATCGCCAAGCCGAGCAACACGGCCTCCGCGTCCCCTGGGCCTAGTTCTAACCCCCAGATCGAAATCGGCGACTGAATATCAATGGCATACTTGCGCCAAAAGGGCAGCATGGCAGCCAGTGTCAACCAGATGTATTCTTTGGCAATCGCGGCTCCCAGATACCACCGAAATGCAATTGACGACAAGGCGATCCGCAGGCCAGACAATAAACCAACTTGTGTCTCGGCATGATCCAGAGGTCGCTCGCGAACTCCAACAACAGAGACCAAGTAGCCCACCGAAACCAGTCCACCCATGGACGCGCCCATCCACACGTAGCCTACATTCTCAGCCAAGATGGGAGCCAGAATAAACGATGCCAACAGGGCAACGGTAGCGATGATTTCGCGGACCATTGCCAAATCAACACGCTGACGCACCGTCGGGGCTACTTCGACAAACAGCGAGTTGTAACAGATCAACAACAAGCTATACAACGTGTCGAAGATGAACAGAATCGCCAGGAAATAGGCGGCTAACACCCAAGGCGGCTGCTGCACCGGAGTCCACAGCAAAAAGAAGGACAGCCCCAACGGAATCGCTCCGAACAACACATAGGGGATGCGGCGACCATAGCGGCTGCGAGTGCGGTCGGTCAGTTGTCCCATCAGGGGATCATTGACCATGTTCCACAGCCCAAAGATGGTCCACAGCGTGCCGGCCGTGGCAGCACTCAGGCCGAGTACATCCACGTAATAGAACTGGACGCGATTGCTAAAGACGTTGTACGCAATCGTGTTGGCAAAATTGCCCATCGAGTAGCGTAGGTACTTCAGCAATTGGTTCATACGCCACTAGCTCAACAATCCTTGTGAGGCCAGTTGTCGTGCCACGTCGTCCAATGATTCCTTGAGCGCACCGACTAGCGTTTCGATCTCTTGGAGCGTAAAAATCAGCGACGGTGAGATGGCCAGGGCGTTTGGCACAGGGCGCACTACCACACCGCGACGCAGCATCTGCTTGTAGACCTGAACTTGCGCGGCGACCGTCGGATCGAAGGATTCCTTAGTGGACTTGTTGGCTACCAGTTCGATGCCGGCCACCATGCCCAGACCGCGAACTTCACCGACCAAGGGATGGTCAGTGAATTCTTCGCGCAACCGCCGCTGCAGTTGAGCGCCAACGGTTTGCGCGCGCTCAATCAGATTCTCACTCTCTAAAATATCTAAGTTGGCCAGCGCCGCTGCGGCGGACGCCGGGTGCGATGAATAGGTAAATCCATGGCTAAACGGAGTCGGGGCGCGCTGCAGGACCTGCCAAATCTCTTGGCTGACCAGCGATGCAGACATGGGCTGATAGCCGCTGGTAAGCCCTTTGGCCAATGTCATCATGTCAGGAGCCAAGTCGAAATGCGTCGAGCCGAACCAACTTCCTAACCGGCCAAAACCGCAGATGACTTCGTCGGCAATGAACAACACTTCATACTTGCGCAGCACCGGAACAATCGCTTCGAAATACCCTTCCGGCGGCACCAACACGCCGCTGGCACCCATCACCGGCTCAGCGAAAAACGCAGCCACCGTTTCTGGACCTTGGCGAAGAATCAGTTGCTCTAATTCCTCTGCCAGATATGCGGAAAACTCAAGCTCGGTCATGCCGGGCTGCGCGTAGCGGTAGTGGTTAGGTGTGGTGACCAGTAGAAAGCGATCGATGTCCAGTGGCACGTCAAAACCCGTGTACAAATGGGGCAGGCCGCTCAAGCTGCAGGTGGCCAAGGTGGTACCGTGATAGCCACCCCGTCGCGCGATGAGCTTTTTCTTTTGTGGTCGACCGAGCAAATTGTTGTACAGCCAAATGATCTTGATATTCGTATCGTTGGCATCCGACCCCGATAATCCGAAGAACACTCTTGAAAGCGGCTCAGGAGCGATTTGCAGCAGGCGGTCCGCCAGCACGATCGATGGCTGATTGGCCATTGCCAAGAATGAATGAAAGTAACTTAACTGCTCGATCTGTTCGGCAACGGCCTGAGCTATCTCGGTACGCCCATAACCTACGTTCATGCACCACAAACCGGCCAGAGCGTCTAGATACTCTTTGCCAGTATGGTCGGTAAGGCGCGTGCCCTGACCGCGCATCATTACCAGCGGGCCAGTTTGCTGGTGGTCAGACAGGTTCGTGAACGGGTGAAGTTGGCTGTGCTTGTCCAACTCCACCAAATCGGTGTAGTCGTGAATGTCCATGGCGAGAGTTTGGCTACAGGTCGTGGCGTAAAGGTAAGGAATGATGGTGTCGGGAGCGAGGGTTACAGCAGACACGCGGTGCGATACCCGCGCGGTTAAACACCCTGAGCCACGTACTGATAGACGCCCAGGAAATGGCAGGTGGAAGCGGCTACGACGCAGGTGTGCCAAGCAGCGTGGAGATATTTGATCTTCTTGTCGTTGATCAGCAGCCACACGCCTAACACATACAGACTACCTCCCACCAGCATCCACACCAGCAGCCCGCCCGGTACCCTGCCGATCAAGCCAAGCGAAGGCAACCAACCCAGCATGAGATAGCTGACTGTGCTCATTGAATTAACGCGATGGTGCGCGATCACCTTGGCATGGAAGCCGACGGCCGCCGCAATCCAAATCGCCATGAGCAGCCAGGATCGCACCGACGGCGCAGAATAAGCCCAGATCATCGGCGTGTAGGTGCCCGAAATCATGACATAAATCAACCCTTGATCCCATGCGCGCAGATGACGCAGCAAACGCGGGTGGTGTATCCAATGGTGCGACAAGGCCGATGCCACAAACACCGCCACCGAAGAAAACACGAAGGCCAAGCAACACAGTTTTGTCATCAGCGGTTGGCCAACAGCACCACGCGCCATAATCACGGCCCCCAATATCCCGACCAAGGCCGCGACAGCATGAGTCAGTGCATTGGCCCACTCCTCACCGTGCAGCACAGGTGCCGGACCATGTCGATCCAGCCCGCGCTGAACGGACACTTGTCGATCGTTGGATGCTTGTTGATCGTGTCGGCTAATGTTTAGATTGGATTGCATCTTGGGATTTCACCCTGTACGAAGGTCCAGTGGGATACCATCATACCTGAAGCGCTCTTATTTACTATTCGGAATTGGCTACGGCAAAATGTAGCAACTGTATTGGAAATCAATCGCGGAACTGCAAATTTGGATAGCAGCATTTCACCAAAACTACCTGCTGGTCAGGACTTAACTGAATTTCAGTTTGGCTAACTCCGGTGGGGGTGGTCGGAGTCAGCGGTCTGAGCCACTGTAGCCAATAATCCTGCAGATCTTTACCTTGGCTGGGCAG
Organism: Pirellulaceae bacterium; assembly: GCA_019636385.1. Lineage (NCBI taxonomy): Bacteria > Pseudomonadati > Planctomycetota > Planctomycetia > Pirellulales > Pirellulaceae > Pirellulaceae bacterium. Next base: position 824,727 of record JAHBXT010000001.1, read on the forward strand.
TACAAATAGCCCGGCAGACTGCCGATAAACCGCGGGACTCGTCAGCCACACAGTTTGCGAGTCAATTAGGGCCACTACCACACCGTATTCGAATTCTAACTCTTTCAGCACGGCAGCCAACCGGCGTTTGTAGGTCACGCTGCTGATGGCGGTGTGAGGCCCCAGGCCCGTTTCGGCCAGAGCTGGCCAATCTACCCAACAGTTTATTTCAGCTTGAGTACAGATCAAATTCAGAAAACTGGCCAGCGGACGTTGCGCGACATTCTTTTCGGTCAGCTCGCGCTCTAGACCGGGTAATAGCTTGGCGGTGGTCAGCGGAGCTTGCAGTATATTTGGTTCGTACTGCGACAGTTGGCTCGGCTTGCGCGATAGGCTACGCCAATTCTCCAAGAGACGGAGGGCCGCAAACCAGTCTCGTACATCGCACTTGCCTGCTTCGCACACCAGTTCACCAGCGACCACGGCCATTGCGCCCTTAAGCCCAGGCAATAGTCGCTCCAGCGCGGTCACTAACCAGTCATGCTCATCGGGCTGGGGCAGCAGGTCTTCAATGGTCATTTGCCAGGGAAGCCGCTGGGCGTCGGGCGCGGGTGCATACAGTCGCCAAAAGCGGTTCTCAATAGCTTGAATCTTTAGACCTGCCGCCAAAGCCAGTTGCTCGGCAGCCTTATCGGCCATCACAGATTGCAGTCGCAGATCAATCGTGGCGTTGCGATCCAGACCTGCCGCAGAGAGCGATTGTAAATCGACGACCGTGGGAATGCCGGTTACCAAACTCCACACGTTCGCGGCCCGCGACAAACTGACCTTGTCCAGCCGTAGTCCACGCAATTCGCGCTGACTAGCGACAACATGCAAATCCACCGGTGGCAGCGACCGGTCGACGCGCTGGCTACTGAGACCGAGTTCTTCTGCCGTAACGGGCGCTCGATCTGGAACAACCAATTGCTGGGGAATCGTGATCTCCATGGGTTGGCCAATCAAGTTGTACAACTCCTGCAATCGCTTCGGCAACTCTACCTTGGGTTGCTCAACCGCAATTGCACCGCCAGCAGCATTAGGTGGCTCAGCGTCTGGTAGGGCGTCGTTAACCACAGGATCCAAAGGCGGCTGCAGGCTGGGTTCGGACGGCGCGGAATCGACGTCACTTGCATCCTGAACTGTATCTGCTGACGGCGGATCGTTGACGACAATCGAGTCTTCTTCAGTACTGGGCTCGTCGACAGCCGTGGCATTGACTTCGTTTTCGGCTGCAAGGGAACGAGGGTCTGGTTCGATTTCAGAGTCAGCATCAGTCTCGGGGTTGGATGTGGCGGCAGGAAGCCGCTGCTCAAGCAACGCCTGAGCTACTGGGACGTCAGAAGGGGTTGGGGTGCCATACCAGCGCAAGAACACGATAAACAGCGCTGCCGCAGCGACCAAACTGGTGGCTCCCAAAAATCCGACCAGAACGAACTGGCGCGTTCGATTTGTATGCGGGCTGGTCCAACTGTCCGTGGGATTCGCGCGGCTGGGAATATTCCAGCTCGAACTGCTCCCATAAAAATCTGGTGAGACCGCCTCAGCTGGTTCGAAAGGATCGGCAGGTTGCAGTGCGACAAACCTATCCGGGACTGCATCCTGACCTGTATCAGACTGCTCGACAGCTGGCGTCTCGTGGGAAGGCATGGCAACTGGATGGGACAGCAGATCTTCCTGCGTCATGGCCACAGAATCGACCGGTGGTCTCGTTCCGGGCTGGACATGCACTTGCTGAGGTGCTGAGATCTGCACGATCGAGCCACATTTCGGACAATTCGCCAATTGGCCAACCAGCTCCGCACGCCGCACGCGAATTCGGCTTTGGCAAGTCGCACAAACGATGGTGAAAGCGTCCACACCCACTCCTGGACCAGCAGATACCACAGTCGAACCCGCGCAAGCTTACAGTAGTGCGTGCGTGTTCATACTAGACTGGCAACATAACTTGCGCTGGCCGCTATATCATTCTATCGTCTGCAGCTTGATAGACCATTCGGCGCGAGGCCCATGCGACTTTAGCGTTTAATGGGCAAGAAATCACTCAAGGTTTTAGCGATCGATCCAGCAGGTTCGGGAACATCTTGCCCTTGCATGTAGTCCTTCCACGCCTGGAGATCCCCTTCGTAGTCGCGCCCCGTCATTTTCCTCAGGCTTTGAACCGTATGGTATTGGATCGCCGGATTGCGATCGTCCAGCAACCGGGTCAACGTTTGGCGGACCTCTTCAGAATCGAAGGCGGACAGACTTTCAATGGCCGTCTGCCTGACGTTGACACCCTCGTTGGAATTGTTCACCAGTGTTAGCAACATGTCCTTAGCGGCATCACCACCCACGTCACGCCAAGCTTGACAGGCCACCAGGCGGACCTTCTCCGATTTATCTGTTGAAGCCATGTTCAGAGCTCGCAGCGTCGACTCGCCGGGAATCTTCGCGATAATGCGAACCGCTTCGGCACGCATTTCCGCACTGGGATCGTGGGCAATCAGCTGTTCCAACCTACCGGACCACTCGGCCTGCTGTTCGGGAGACATGGAAGCTATTGAGCTGCTCAGCAGCTTCAATTCATTCTGTCGTTGCACAAAAGTCGTGCCCAATTTCTGATCGCGTTTCCATTCCGCACGATAGTATGGATTAGCGCGTTTCATTTGGTACAGGATGCCATCATGGCAGCCTGTGGTTGCGACAAGAAGTACTGCGATAAGCAAGCGACTATGCATAGTATTTGTCTGAACGATTTCACGACTCGCCAAGTGCGCGATCTCTTAACCCGCTGTTTTAGCACGGGGCTCTGATCGCCCCTCACTCACGCGGCGGGTTGTGCCTTACGCTATCAACGGCGATCTTGAAGGCCATGTCAACGCCGGACCTTATCAAAACTCAGGACCCGCAACTATAGCAACCTCAACGCCAGCCAGACGAAAATCACCCTAATGTAGGGCGTGTACGGTAGGCCGATAAACTGGCGAGCATAGCTTGGATGCAAAAATGGACGCCCCTTTCGAGTCGCACCTGAGCCAAGCCGCCCCAGAATCACCCCACCGGTAGCAATGAATGCAATTCACCTAATTGATTGTCGAGTGGGACAAGCTGGGCCGTTGTCAATGTTGGAGAATTCCTAAAAGCTGAAGGGCAGCGTCTGAAAATCTTGAATCTGCCTGATTCCGTCCCGTGCCAGCCCACCATCAGGATGAATGCAAGTGAGCGAGAACGGTTCCTTTTTAAATGCTACACGCGTCGCGAAAACAGCTACAATGACTCAATGGCAACCGTGTGTCCATCGTTTCTAGCCCAAGGAGCATCGACGATGAAAATTGACCAAGTGCTGGCTGCTGGCATCTGCGGATCTGAGAGCTTGCATCGACGTCGATGGCTTACGATGGCGGGAGCTACTGCGAGTCTGTTCGCAGCCGGGGCGTTCGCCCAGGAGCTGGCGGAGACGCCAAAATTCACCGAAGGTCCGTTTTATCCCGATCGGTTACCGCTGGATACCGACAATGATCTGTTGTTGCTGAACGACTCGATCACGCCTGCGATCGGCCAGATAACGCACCTGACCGGAAGGGTACTCAGTAACAGCGGCTCTCCAATTCGCAACGCCTTCGTAGAAATCTGGCAGTGCGATCAAAATGGAGCTTACTTGCACAGCGGCACCAGCAACAAGGACCGGCGCGACCTAAATTTTCAGGGCTACGGACGCTTTTTGACGGACTCGAAGGGACAGTATTATTTCCGCACAATCAAGCCTGTAGCGTATCCTGGTCGAACGCCGCATATCCATGTGGCGGTCAGTCAGCACGGTCAGCGGATCCTCACCACACAAATGTTCGTCAGCGGCTACGAACAGAACTTGAAGGACGGCCTGTATCGGTCGATCAAAGACGATCAGGCTCGCAAAAACGTGACCATTGACTTTACACCCATCGCCGATTCAAAGATTCAAGAGTTGTCAGCTCATTTCGAAATCGTTCTCGGAGCCACCCCAGTCGAATCTGCCGATGGTCAGCTTCTTGGATTGCCGCAGCGGTCTAAAGGCTAAACGCGATAATCAAACCCGGCTTGGTGACCCATGTTTTCGAGGATACGCTACCCCGTCCGTCGGTGTACTGTGGTGGCCGATGTGACTCCGACAGGGAACGGTCAGCACCAGCGATCTATTTTTCTCTGAAACACCGGCAGCAGTCGAACCGTTAAGGTCGCGCGGACGGGGGCGAGCTGGTATACTGGGTAAAGCCGCAAAATTCATCCCCACCGGAGCAGCCAAGATGCGACTCCGGCTACGCGACCATGTTGGGCTGTTCAGATGAGATTTCAATTCAGGATTGCCTTGTTTTTTTGGCCAGTCAGCATTCTTGGCGCTGTGTTTTGGTCGAGCCTAAGTGGTGCCCGGGCTGAAGAACCGGAGATTCAGTTTAGCCGCGACATTCGGCCGATCTTGAGCGCGGCGTGTTTTAAGTGTCACGGCTTTGATCAGGCGACGCGGCAAGCCGAACTGCGTTTGGATACGGCGCAGACGGCTGCGACCGTGCTTGATGCCGAGCAGCCGCTGGAAAGCGAATTCTGGAAGCGCGTTACCAGCAGCGATCCAGAGGCCGTGATGCCGCCGGCCGACCAACAGCGACAATTGACCGATGAAGAAAAGAGTCTGCTGCAGCGCTGGCTTGCAGCCGGGGCCAAGTATCAAGGCCATTGGTCGCTGGAGCCCATCGCCAAACCAGCCCCCCCCGCCACCGATCAGCGCTGGCCAGCCTGGCAATCCAATCCAGTCGATCGTTTCGTGCTGACAACGCAACTGGGCAGTGGTACCCATCCGCTGGAGGAAGCTTCCCGCGAAACATTGATACGTCGCGTTGCTCTAACGCTGACTGGCCTGCCGCCTACTCTCCAGGAGCTGGATACCTATTTGAGTGATTCGTCCTCCGACGCTTACCAGCGGATGGTCGATCGCTATTTGGATTCGCCACACTACGGCGAAGAGATGGCTCGACATTGGTTGGACGTTGCCCGCTACGGCGATACGCACGGCTTGCACTTGGACAACGTACGTCAAATCTGGGCTTATCGCGATTGGGTCGTACAGGCCTTCAACAGCAATCTGCCGTTTGATCAATTCACTATTCAACAGTTAGCAGGTGATCTGCTGCCAGAGCCTTCTCAAGGTCAGATGATTGCCAGTGGGTTTAATCGCTGCAACGTAACCACGGGTGAAGGTGGTGCCATCGATGACGAGTTTCGATTTCGGTACGCCGTCGATCGCGCAACGACCACGTTTCAGGCGTGGATGGGAATCACCGGTGGCTGCGCTGTCTGTCACGATCACAAGTATGATCCGATATCCATGCGAGATTTCTATTCTTTGTATGCGTTTTTTTACTCGATGTCAGATCCTCCCATGGACGGCAACATCGAGTTTACACCTCCCTACTTATCGCTGGCGACTGCCGAGCAAAAGGCGGAGCTGGAGCGGCTGCGTTTGGCGATCGAAGCGGCTGACAGCGAATTGCAACGACACGCCGCCGATGCAGCCAGCCAGTGGGAAAGCTGGCAAGCCGCGCGCGCCCAGGCGCCGGTGAGGCCTGTGTACGATGTATGGCTGGATGACAATTTGCCGTTGGGTTCCTCAGGCAGTAACACATCCCGCAATGCTGAACATTGGGTTTCCGCTGAGGAGCTAGCTCCGCCCTTGGGTAATCGCAGTCTGGTAATGTCGTATGGTGACTTACATGATCAGAAGATCAATGGTGGCCTGGTTCCGCGAGTCATACCTCAGAATCCGCTATTGGAATTTTGGATTCGCGTGGACGATCTGCATCCGCCACGGGCCGTGATGATTGAATTGGTCACCCAGCGCGGCTCGCGGCGCTACGCTATGGGGGATGTGTCCGCACTGGGGAAAGGGACGTTTAATGATGATAACAATGTACGGCTAAGCGACCTGCCGGCCTCGGGTCGCTGGACGCGCATTGAAGTCGGTGCTGAGCAACTGAATATCGAGCCGGGCACGACCATCCAGTCGATTACGTTGGCTCAGTTTGGTGGCATTGTATGGTGGGATGCCGTGGGCATTCGCGGCAGTGGACCAGCGGAGGACGATCCGCGCCACCAGTTGTCCGCCTGGCTAAACTTCGTAAAGGGCAAGGATGTTCCGGTTGTTCCAGGGCCTGTTGCAGAGGCCCTCAAGCGACCGCCCAAGAAAGCCGATCCACCGTCTGGTGACGGCAAACTTGTGGAGTCCGATGGCGACAGCCAAGGAATCGAATTTCAGATTCGCACGCAGTTCATCAAGCACATCGCCCGTGATGTTCCCAGCCACGTGGCTCGGGCTCGAGCCACGTGGCAGCGGCTGAACGAAGCTCGTCGATCGCTAGAAAGTGCCATCCCAGGCACCATCATCTCTGGCGAGTTGGCTGAGCCCCTGCAAGCGCACATTATGCTGCGTGGACAGTACAACCAACCTGGCGACCCGGTACAGCCAGGCACTCCAGGCTGTATGCCTCCGATGGGCGAGACGGCTCAGGCGCGACGGCTGACGCGACTGGATTTGGCACAATGGCTGATGCGCGACGATCACCCGCTGACAGCCCGCGTAACCGTCAATCGCTTTTGGCAACAGGTATTTGGGACTGGACTGGTCAGCACCTCCGACGATTTCGGGATGCAGGGCGCAGCACCTTCGCATCCGCAGTTGCTCGATTGGCTGGCTGCCGATTTTCGCGATAGCCATTGGGATGTCAAACGGCTGATGCGAACGCTGGTCCTGTCTGCGACCTTTCGACAATCGTCCAGCGCCGATGCGGTTCGCTGGCAACAAGACCCCGACAATCGCTGGTTGGCCCGTGGCCCGCGCGTGCGACTTGAGGCGGAGCAGATTCGCGATTTGTCGTTGGCGGCCAGTGGACTGATCAATTTGAAGCTGGGCGGACCGGGCTTTTTGACCTACCAGCCACCGAATATTTGGGAGCCGGTGGGATATGCCAACAGCAATACTCGCTATTACCTACGTGATCGCGGCAACGACATCTATCGCCGCAGCTTATACGCGTTTGTCAAACGCACCGCGCCACCACCATTCATGGCGAATTTCGATGCACCCAGCCGCGAAATGTTTTGTACCCGCCGGCAGCGCAGTAACACACCGCTACAGGCATTGCAACTCATGAACGATGTGCAGCATGTCGAGGCCGCTCGGCAACTGGCAACTCGCGTACTGCAGTATGCTGCGCCGCAGACCGCTGACCGGATCGACATGATGTTTCGCCTCGCACTGGCTCGATTTCCCGACGAGCGCGAGCAAGCTGAACTGGCACAGTTGTTGGCTGAGTTCGAACAGCGGTTTGCGGAGCACCCGCCACAGGCGGCTGAGTTGATTCACTTTGGACAAGCTGCTCCGCCTGAACATTTGCCGGCCACGCAATTGGCATCGTATACCCTGTTGGCCAATTTGATTTTTAATTTGGACGAGACGGTGACTCGCAATTGACGCTGCCAATGGCGAAACGGCACACAAGTTGACTGCGGTGTGCGTTCAGCAGTTGCCAGAGTCGCGATAGCAATTATCCGTTTTCATTGACTTGAGATAGATTCAGCTATGGACCCAAGACTTGAACACCAGTTGTGGCTGACGCGCCGTCAGTTTTTTGCCGGTAGTGGCCTACGCTTAGGGGCAGCAGCGTTGGCGGCGGCTGGACTCCGGTCGCGTATCGGCCAGGCCGAACAACTGCCTGCGTCGGCAGGGCGCATGAATCCGCCACTGCCCGGATTACCTCACTTTGCGCCACGGGCGAAAGCGGTGATCTACCTACACATGAATGGCGGCCCCTCGCAACTGGACACTTGGGACTACAAACCGGGCTTGGACGAGCAATTCGACAAAGACCTGCCGGACTCCATCCGTTTGGGGCAGCGAATAACGACCATGACCAGCGGTCAGAAACGGCTGCCAGTGGCACCAAGCAAATTCAAGTTTACTCAACACGGACAGTGCGGTCGTTGGGTCAGCGAGTTATTGCCCTACACGGCACAGTGTGTGGATGATATCGCACTGGTCAAGTCAGTGCATACCAATGCCATCAATCACGATCCGGCGTGTACGTTCGTAATGACTGGTAGCGAGGTGCCGGGCAAAGCTAGTCTGGGCAGTTGGCTCGCCTATGGCCTGGGTAGCGAAAGTAACGATCTACCCGCCTTTGTGGTCTTGACGCCCAGCTGGTCTTCACGAGCGGCAGCTCAAGCTCTGTTTACGCGCATGTGGAGCAGCGGCTTTCTGCCTACGCGATTCAACGGTGTGGCGCTGCGTAGCGCTGGCGATCCCGTGTTGTATTTGCCTAATCCTCCGGGAGTGGATAGTCAGCATCGCCGCCGCATGTTGGATTCCTTGGCACGGCTGAACCAATACCGCTTCGAGGAGATTGGCGATCCAGAAATTCAGACGCGAATTGCGCAATATGAGATGGCTTTTCGGATGCAGCATAGCGTACCGGAGCTTACCAACTTCGCAGACGAATCGGCTGAAACACTAGAGATGTACGGGCCCGATGTGAACCGTCCGGGATCATTTGCAGCTAGCACGCTGCTGGCTCGGCGATTGATCGAACGCGGAGTGCGCATCGTCCAGCTCTTGCATCGCGGCTGGGATCAACACGGCGACATTGCCGGCGATCTACCACTACAATGTCGCGACGTGGATCAGCCATCAGCAGCTCTACTGCGAGACCTCAAACAACGCGGCTTGCTCGATTCAACCTTGGTAGTGTGGGGCGGTGAATTCGGTAGGACAGTTTACTGCCAAGGTGGCCTGAGCCGCGAGAATTATGGTCGCGACCATCACCCACGATGTTTTCCGATTTGGTTGGCCGGTGGTGGTATTAAAGGTGGCACGGAAGTTGGTCAGACCGATGACTTCAGCTACAACATCGCTCACCGACCCGTGCATGTGAACGATCTTAACGCCACCATCTTGCATTGTTTGGGAATCGACCATGAACGACTCAACTATTCTTTCCAAGGCTTAGATCAACGACTAACCGGCGTTGAACCCACTAGTCCCGTGAACGAGATTCTGGCATAGGCAGTTGGCGAGCCAACTGTTTGACAATCAACGTTTAACCAGCCTGAATCGGGAGATCATGTGGCTGCGACGCAAGTACTAGTAACAGGGTATGGCGGATTTTTGGGAGCTGCCATCTGCCGCCAATTGTTGGCACGAGGCATGGCGGTGCGCGGTCTGGCTCGTGGTGATTATCCCGAGCTTCGAGGGCTGGGGGTGCAGACTTTGCGTGGCGACGTTGCCAATCCCAGCGACTGCGCTGCCGCTTGCCGAGGCTGCGACGTGGTTGTACATACCGCAGCCAAGGCCGGGGTCTGGGGACGGTGGGAAGACTACTACCAAACCAATACAGCGGCTACACAAGTACTGCTTGGTACCGCAATCGAGCAGGGAGTTCACGCCTTTGTCTATACCAGCAGCCCCAGTGTCACATTCGATGGCCGTCATCAGTCCGGCGCTGACGAGACCGAGCCTTATCCACAACGGTGGTTATGTCACTATCCACAAACCAAGGCGCTGGCGGAACAGGCGGTCACGGCAGCGGCAGAGCAAGGCAAGGTGATGGCCTGTTCATTGCGACCGCATTTGATTTGGGGTCAAGGTGACCCGCATTTATTTCCACGAGTCATCCAGCGAGCCATCAGCGGACGGCTCATGCGCGTAGGTAGCGGGCAAAATCTGATCGATGTCGTGCACGTCGACAACGCGGCTCGCGCGCATCTGCTGGCCATGGATCGACTGCTAGACAACGATCAACGACTGAACGGTCAGCGTTTGTTCATCACCGACGGACAGCCTGTTGCTTGTTGGGAGTGGATTTCGCACATACTAACTACTGCCGGACTGCCCGTCCCTAAACGCAGCATTTCCTTTAGAACTGCCTATCGCTTGGGGGCGATATTCGAGGGAGTCTTTCGCGCGCTCCGGCGCACATCGGAGCCGCCCATGACCCGGTTTGTGGCAGCGCAATTGGCTTTGGATCATTACTTCAACATCGATCAAGCCCGCACGCTATTGGGCTATCAACCTAGCATCGATAGGTCAGCAGAGTTCTCGCGTTGCGCCGATTGGCTGCATAGCTTAGCCATGCGCCCAGTCTAACGATTGCTGCAGCAGACCTCAACAGCGACAAATCTGCTGGCACTGGACAGACAGTTCCTGTGAGCCAAGCGAGCTCATGTGCGCAACTGTTCCTGTGCGACGCTGGTGCAATCATCGACTGTCGGGCTTGACTACGCCCGCTCGCCGCGATTGCGATAATCGACAACATCCCAGGCGGTGCCGAGCAATTTCATGAGACGAATTGTCAGAAACGTGACATCAAATTCCCACCAGCGGTGGCCGTGTTTAGCCATGCGCGGGTGTGCATGGTGGTTGTTGTGCCAGCCCTCGCCGTATGTCAACAGAGCTACCCACCAGTTATTGCGACTGTCATCACGAGTTTGGTAGTTGCGATAGCCCCACATGTGGCTGGCGCTGTTGACCAACCAAGTCGAATGCAGCACAAACACCATGCGCACGGCAACACCCCAAACCAACCAACTGACAGCCAGAGACCAGCCGCCCACCGCATAACCGGCAGCCATGACAACCAGCGACAGCCCAATGTTTAGCGGTAAAAACAGATAGTTCAGTGAGCGAATATAGCGGTCCTGGTACAGGTCTGGAGCCCACTTGCGATAGAACTCGCTTGCATCTCGTCCACCTACGCGATAGGCAAGCCAAAACACGTGACTCCACCAACCACCATCGTGTGGTGAGTGCGGATCGCCTTCTTGATCGCTACGAGCATGATGCAGTCGGTGATTGGCTACCCATTGCAAGGGTGGGCCTTCACCGGCCAAACAACCAATTGTGGCGATCGTACGACGCATCCACTTTTGGGTATTGAAGCTGGCATGAGTCAGCAAGCGATGGAACCCCAAACAAATTCCAATGCCGCCACAAATCCAGTGCATGACAAAGACTACGGCTAATGCCGACCAAGTGAACGTCCAAGGCGCTGCGATTGCGCCCAAATGCACAGCCGTTAGCCAAATAACCGCTTCCCAATTCACGTTGTTCCGCTGCACTGTGTGGGCTTTGCCTGATGTCCACTTGAGCGACTTCGAAGCCTCAGTCGGCGAACCGCCTGAGAGTAGTTCGGACACATCTTTTTCATTGACGGGCTGGACGGCTGGGCCGGCGACAGCGTGATAGCGACGTTGTGAGCGACTGCGGCTATTTTTGTGAGACATCTTCAATTACCTGAATTGCGTACTGGCCTGGAACCTTAGCGTTGGCCGGTAGCCATCGAACATCCAAGCTGTCCAATTCTTTCCAATGCGGGCCCGTCCGTCCAGCTTGATTTTCGATTTTCTAGTGTTCCCAATGAGCTTTGACCGGTATTAACCGCGCTTTTTCATCACAATCGACGAAGTTGGTGGAGTGATGGCAAATCAGCGCACCCTGTTCAATCCAGTCTAAACGCGCTCAATTGGTCGTCACTGGCAATAATCAATAGCAGTCGATCACCGGAGGGTAGCAAGGCCACTCCTGAAGCGACCGGCTTAGGTCGAAAGTGATCTGTCCAGCTGGCATCGCTACGAAATAGGTGAATTATGCCGCTGCTGTCCAACAATGCCCACACGGCGGCACCAGTTTGTGGCGCTGACGCACAGGCCAATTGAGGCTTGGCTCGTTCGCTTAACAATGCAATCGGCAGGTAATGCTGCCACTGTTGCTGAAGCCGATGATCGAGCAAGAACGCTGCCGGCAGTTCCTGACCTAGCGATCCGATTGCCAGAGTCAGATTGCCGTCGCTGCCTGGGTGGCTGAGCCATGGCCCGTTACGCGGAGCAAACGTCAATCGCCTGATGGGAGCTTCCGCCGCGGAGCTTTGGGGCGGATTGGCGAAATGCAACGATTGGACCGTACCATCCGCTAATGCAACGCAGCCGTTGACGTCGCGGGCCTCTGCTCCAGCAGCGGTTGAATAATTCAGAATGGCTATTGGCTCCAGCGATACGTCGGCACTGAGCTGCTGGCGATTCTCGGGGTCTAGCAACAGAATCTTGTTGTTGGTCGTGATCACCGCTAAGCGAGGCGATTTAGAGCCTTGAACACTTAGCCACTGTAGGTCGCGAGCCCGCGAGCCCGCAGGCAGGTCAAACGTCGTGGATTGCTTCGTCTTACACTGAAGAACTTCGACGCGATCGAGGCTTTCGGTGGTCCAGGCGCAATACCGATTACCACTGGCTGGCAACAAGCGCCCGCGCTCCGTTGTCGTTGAAGTCCAGCCGGTATCCCATGTCGCCAACGTTTGCAACTGTGCGTCCAACTGATACAAGGTTCCATCGGCCAGTAGTAACCAAGGTGATTGTCCGGCGTCTTGGGCCAAACAAGCAATGCGGCCGTGATACGATTGACTGGCTACAGGGGTCAATTGCATATTCCCAGGCGGGTACGAGTCGGGCAGTGTGGGCTGAGTCGCCAGGCGATCTGATGCCGCAGCCATCGCCAACTCGGCTTGAAATCGGAGCTGCGAGTGAGCGTTGGCTTGTCGCATCTGTTCAGCCATATCTGTCCCGCGCACAATTCGCTCAAGTATCGGTGCCAGTGCATGATCGAGCAGTGGATCGGTACGAACCTGGCGTAGTTGCAATCGGCTGTCGGCATCCAACACAATCACCGTCGGGGCTTCTTCAATCTGAAACAGATCGCGGCCAGCCGCCTCGCGGTCAACGACCAGTCGGCCAGGCAATTGCCACTGCTGTTGAAGTTCGGCAAAGCTCATATTCGCGGGTGGTTGAGGTTCTGCCCACACCGAAACAACCTCAAGGTCGCGTTCTCCAATTCCGAGTGACTTGAGTTCTGCGATGGCCAATTGCACTTGCTGTGCGGCAGCTCGACAGCCAGGATGATCGGCTAACCAAATCAATACGGTCGCCTTGCGCGGCTCGGTTGGCATCGAACTGTAGCCTATGTTTCCGTGGTGATCGCGCAAGCGAAACGCTGGAGAACTCACCCCCAGTCCGCGCACATCCCACTCGGGCGGCTCGGGCACGAATCGACTCAGGCGAATACGATCAGAGTGCTGAGGCACTTGAAAAGTTTTCCAATTCACCCCTTGATTGATCCGTATGCCGGCCAGATCGATGGTCAGTCGCACCTGACTGACTCGACTGTTGGAAAGTATCTCACTCGGCAAGCTCTCCGATGGCAGCTCCAGACGTCGAATCAACAGACTGTCGCAAACGATCCACATTTTGTACGTCTGGGAACGCTGGTGGATTTCAATGCGATAGCACTCCTGCCCATCGATCAGTTCGGTCCCACGCAGCGCAACGTTTGACTGATTGCCAACCAGTGCTTCCAACGGCCGATCGCCGAACAGTAAATCAAGCTGTGGCGGCCAGCCTGCTAGGCCGGACGCCAAGGCGGAAGCCACTAGCGGCTCGTCTAGCAACCAAGACAGTTCTGCGGGTGTAGACCGACGGCGGCTCAAGATCTGCCCAGCGACCTCCGGATGATTCTCGCCAAGCGTCAAATGCCAGCGATCTGACTGGGTGGGCCCCGCAGTTACGGTGTAGGCGCGCAGACCGATCGAGCCACCCTTCTCCCAAGCCACACTCAGTGGTGCATGGTCTACCGCCGGAGTGCCATCGTAATGGTAATGCAGTTCAACTCGAGCTTGATCTTGATAGCTGCGCAGCGAACGGTAGCTATGCACGGTTTGTTCAAGAATCTCTCGCGGTGTGACTGGTTTGCTGACCAAGCGACCCGTGGTATGCGATGCTTCTCTAGGCTGAACTGCCGCTTGAGGACGGCTAGTGTCGCAACCTACCACGAACCACAGTACCCAGTTGAGTGCCACCAGTGCCGACAATCGTTGACAGGTCGAATATCTGAGTCGATGAAACATGCGACAATTTTCGGCGGAATAAGCGAGCCAAACCGACAGCTGAGTCGGCAATTACGTGGTCGAACTGATAAACTGATAAAGTCTTAGCAAAGTCGTTGCGATGGCGGCAATGCTTGATCTGTAACGGTTAGCAGATCATACGACTCCACCACGCGACATCAGAAGTTGAATCGCCAATATGGAACCTTCAGCGGTAGAACTTTTGCCTCTCCGATTTGGATCGCAGCACTGGGAAATTCACGGCCAGCGGGTTGCTAGCATTCAGCGAAATGCCACTCCTGTGAGCGACCTGGCGGATGCCGTGGATCAGGCGTTATCGCAGCCGCTCGATTTTCCGGCGCTCGACCAAGCAGTTGTCTCGGGCGACACAGTAGCTCTAGCCGTCGATCCGGCCACGTCGGCTTCATCTGCCGTCATTCCTCAGATCGCGCGTTGGTTGATTGAGCACGGTACTGAGCCTCAGAATCTTTCGATCGTTCTGTCCGCAGACGATAGCCGAAAGGATGCGATACAAGAAGGCTTGGACAGGCTGGGATTGTCTGGTGTGGATTTGCATCCGCATGACCCCGACGATCCGCAGAGCATCAGCTATGTAGCCGCCAATGACGCAGCCGAAGCCATCTACGTTCAGCGCAGATTAGTAGACGCCGATGTGGTCATCCCGATCAGTTGCGCCCGGTCGATGCGGACCATCGACTATCTGGGAGCCTTTGGAATCTACCCATTGTTCTCCAATCGTCAGACATTGGGACATTTCTTGAATTACGAAGCTCTATCGCAGCCAGCGCAACGAATGCGGTTACAACAGCAAGCCGACCAGGCCGCTTGGTGGCTAGGCATCCTGTGTGGCATTCAAGTCATCCCCGCCGCTAACGACAGTGTGGCCACCTTGCTGTGTGGCAGCCCGGCAGCGCTTGAATCTGCTGCACAAACGACCTTAGCCCGCCTGGAGAGTGCTCATGCAGAAGCGACCAGCAGTGAACTGGTTATTGCCGTTGTTGACGGTTGCCAACAAGATTGGCCGCATGCGGCCCGCGCGCTGCACAATGCAGCCCAAAGGTGCTCAGTCGGGGGCTCGATTGTGCTATGTACCGACTTGCGGCAGAAGCCAGGCGCGGCTCTGCAACGCTTGAGTGCCGGACAATCCGATCCACAGCAGATACTGAGCAGGTTAGCCCGCGACAATGCCAACGACGCCTTGGCCGCTAGCATCGTATGTGACATGGCTCGCGATCACCATGTCTATCTAGTATCCCGATTACCTCGTCACGCCATTGAAAACATCGGGCTGGCGCATTTAGAACAGCCGAGCCAATTAAACCACCTGATCCAACAACACGAGCGCTGTCTGGTCATCTATTCAGCCCAGCATCCCTAATGCAATTAGTCGGTCGCCTCCCCTAGGCAACTTGCTGGACAAGGCGGTCGACCACCGCGCGGGCGATGTCGAATGAGGCAGTAGCCGCCGGACTGGGCGCATTGCAAACGTGAAGCAGATTACCTTGCCCGACCCACAGAAAATCATCTACCAGATTTCCATCGGCTGTGATTGCTTGAGCCCGCACCCCAGAACGACAGGGAACCAGGTCCGACGGGCGTAATTCGGGTATCATGCGCTGCAACGCGTGAACAAACGCAGATTTGAATAACGACCGTTTGATCTCGCCGAGTCCAGTCCGCCAATGCCGTCGCGCCAGTCGCTGAAAGCCTTGATATCGCAAGGCCTGCCAGAGTTCGCTTGGGTGCATGGTTCTCCAGTTGTAACCTTCGCGTGCCAGGGCCAATACCGCGTTTGGACCACACTCGACGGCTCCACTGGTCATCCGCGTAAAGTGCACTCCCAAGAATGGAAAGTTGGGATCCGGCACCGGATAGATTAAATTGCGACACAACGCGGCTCGTTCCGACCGCAGTTGATAATACTCGCCGCGAAACGGAACAATTTGCGCTGGCGGCTCGAGACCGGATATCCGTACCAATTGATCGCTGTACAGGCCACCGCAATTGATCATGCTGCCCGCAACGAATCTGCGTCCATCGTTCAGTGAAATTTCAACTTGCTGAGGAGATGAACGAATACCAGTTACCGGCTGTCCCAGCTCCAGCTGGCCACCGTCGCTGACAAACCGTTCAGCCAATCTTCGACACACTGCCGGATAATCTACGATTCCAGCCTGCGGAACATGGATAGCAGCAATGCCTGAAGCGTGTGGTTCCAACTGTCGTATCTCGTAGGCGTCGATTTGCCGGCAGTCGATATTGTTTTCATGACCGCGCTGCAGAATGTTCGCCAGACGCTCCACTTCCCGGTCGTCCGTGGCCACGATGATCTTGCCGCACAGTTCGTAAGAAATCGACTGTTCGTCGCAGAACCGCTGCATGGCCAGCTTGCCTTGGCGACAGGAAATCGCGCGCACCGAGCCTGGTCGATAGTAGATCCCCGAATGCAGCACACCCGAATTGCGACCCGACTGATGTCGAGCCACTGCGGACTCCTTTTCAACCAACAAAATGCGGGCATCACAGAATCGCATCCTCAACTCGTGGACCGTGGCCAATCCTACAATGCCGCCTCCCACTACGGCAAAATCAAAGCTGCATTGGTCTGTCATCGAATCAGTTCGTAGGTTAACCAGCCTCCCTACCAACCGAACCGTTAGAATCGGCGCCGCAACAGGACCAGACTGCGGTCGGCGAGTGATGGTTGGCAGCCACGATGCATAGGCAACTGTCTGGCCAGATGATCGACAATGGCTTCGGCAGATTCATCATACATGCGCTGGATCAATTCCAACAGACTGCTCTGCGTAAATCCCCCATGCAACAGTCCTGCCAACACATCGTGCGAAGCCATGACCAGCATCTCCCCGCCCTGTAATCGAACGGTCGGCGAAATGAACGTCGTATCGGGTTGTTGGCCGAGCAATGTTGGTGTCCCTGTCAACATCCGATAGCCTTGTGACTGCACTAGAAACGTCTGCACCGTTCCCGACAATCCGCAGCGAACTTGTCCCGATTCGGTATCTAACTGCAGATAGCCCAATGAACCGCGCCAATCACCATCTTCAGTGGCCCACAGCAGGTCATTGGCCTTGCGGAGTACCTGCTTGGGCTCATGCTGTACATTCCAACAGGTTTCCACAATTGTTTGCAGCGTGGTAGCCACCAGGGCACCGCCGGTGCCGGTTAGCTCGGCGTCGCCCAGCACGGCGATGATCTGCCCGTACCGATTGAGGGTCCAACTGTGAAAATTTCCGCCTAGCGAGTCGCCCTGAAAGGTCCATCCGGCGACTTCATAGTCCGCGTGCAGCGGTTGACGATCCGGCAGCCGTGTGGACTGCAGCAATCCGGCCTGTTCGACTCCGCGACTGACGGCGCGCGTCCGTAGCACTTCATCAGCCAGCAAGCTGCGCTCGATGTCCACCAGTATTTTGTCGGCGGCCGATTTGGCTGTATCGATATCCGCAGACGTAAAATCGCGCACGTGTTGACTCCACAGCCACAGCGTACCCTGAGGCGTTGACGGACAACCGATGGGCAGACACAAGGCGGCCTTATAGTCTTCAGGGCAGTTCCAGCTTTGCGCTAGATCCGTGTTCTCCAGTAGTACGGCGTTGCCCAGCAACGCCTCCAAGTCGGCAAGCGCTCCACGAAGTGGACGAGCTGGTTTGGAAAGCGCACTTGTGGACAATCCCCAGCAGCTGCGCATTTTGAGCAAACTGGTGTTCTCGTCCAAGATATACACGGCCGCCGCATCGCTGCCCGTCTGTTGAACTGCGCGCTGCAATGACTCTCTCAATTTGGCAGCCAACAGATCGGCCTCGTCTGCACGAATGTTGACTCCCACAGCACTGGCCAGTTGGGCCTCTTGTCGCTGAATGGTCGCTTCGGACAGTTCAACACTGCGCACCAGAGCGTCAATGCGCTCCAGCAGTTCCCAAGCCGCCTGCTGACTGGTTACCGCAAAATCTTCGGAGACATCCAGTGCCCCATCCAGCGGTTCATCCAGTACCAGTCGCATCCGCTGCTGTAAGGGAATAGGCGATTCTGCTGCCAAATGCGACAAGACTGTGTTGTGTGGTGGAGCCACCGCTGGGCAAACCCTCCAGCCCGTCGCCAACGTAAAAGCCTGGAACAAGCTTGGCAAGCTGACAGCTTGTTGCGGCGACTTTGCTGGCCGACGCGAGTCCGCTTCGTCGCCAACATGCAGTTTCAGATAGGACGGAAAACTATTGGTCACGATGAATTCCTGGGTTGTTTCACGTCTTCCTAGCGGTCATGGTAGATCATACTCTAGCCACGCCACCACGGACGGTCAGCCATCCACGTGGTGGCAGAGCCAGTCCAGCTCCTAGAATATCGGCGGCAAGCCAGCATTAGGGCCGAACAAATCTGCAATTGACCGCTATTCGCGCTCAGCGGGCTGGCAGTCTGTAGGGGCTAAAGCGCATGGTCCGCAGGTAACGCTCGATTCGCAGGTGGTTGGTCTAGAGTTCTGAAATAAAACCTGCTACTGGATGTCATGCCAATCGGATTTTCGTAATGCTCGCGTTACACGATCTCTCGATGTGGAAGGAGGCGGAGCGGATGGCTATTTCGGATTCACATAACCTTTCAATCGAACAGCTTCGGCAGTTGCAGTCCGACCCTCAGGCCACCGCTGCTCAATTGCTGGCGGTGCTGGAATCTTTATCAAGCAGTGATGAAGAGGTCCGAGCATGGGCGACGGATTGTTTGCAGGTGTTGGAAAGCATCAGCGATCAGCAAGCGTCCGAGGTCGTGTGCTTGTGTAAACATCCGGACGATACCGTCGTCAGTTGGGCCTGCCGTATGTTGAGCAAGGCGAAAAACGTAGCCAGCTTTGAAGTACCGCTGGTTGAAGTTCTCAGCAACCACCCCAGCCTTGGTGCCAGACAATCGGCAGCCGCAGCGTTGGCTGCGGCCACTGGCGCATCAGCCCAAACTCGATTGGCACTCGCAGAGGCCGCCACCAGCCAAGACCCTCGTTTACGACGCTTAGCGACACAGGCTTTAAACGAACTGACCTGAAGAGAACCGAAGACTCCGACATGGCCAGTCGAAGGATTGAATTGGCCGAGTCGCAACCCAAAGCATGGAGGCGCTGGCGGTGAAGTCGATACCATTCTATCCACTGATCGTCATATTATTGATTGGCCTGGGCAGCTATTTGGGCTGTGATCCCAACGATGTGGTGACGTCGGTCACTCCGGCCAGCCACACCACTAGCTCGACGGTTGTTCATGCGACCTCGTTACCCCCGCGCACGACCAACACGATTCTGATGGGTAGCTTTAATATCCAGCGACTTGGCCCAAGCAAGATGCGCGATGAAACGACCATGAATCGGCTGGCAGAGATCGTTCGCCAGTTCGACATCTTGGCGATCCAGGAAATCACAGATAGCTCAGGACAAGTACTACCTGCTTTGATCCAGCGAGTCAATCAAAACGGTGCCCAGTATGAATTTGCCATCAGTCCACGCGTAGGTCGCGAGGCATCCGGTTACTACGAACAATATGCGTTCGTATTCGATAGCCAACGCATCATGGGAGGCCAGCAGTACTGCTACCTGGTTCAAGACCAGCAGGACTACCTGCATCGCGAGCCTTTTGTTGGTCGCTTTGCGACGCGTGTGAACAGGCCATTCACGTTTACATTGATTAACGTACACACCGATCCAGATGAATTGAACACCGAGCTGGATGCATTGGCTCGTCTATTGATCGAAATACGCAACTACGAATCTCCGGAAGACGATATCATCTTACTGGGCGATTTAAATGAAAAACCTGAAAAGCTGCGTGGCCTGCAGCAGATTCCTGGTCTAACTGCTGTCCTCAACGTGCCTACCAATACGCGACAAAACAGATCACTCGATAACTTTCTGCTCGATCCGCGCATGACCGCAGAGATTACCGGAAGAGCCGGGACTGTTGACTTGCAACAAATGTTTGGGATTAACCTGGACGAAGCTCTGCGTCTTTCTGATCACCTTCCCATTTGGGCAGAGTTCGCCAATAGCGAAGGCACCGCTCGCCCACCCGCGCAAACCGCTTCGCAAACCACGATTTTTCAGCGCTAGAGTCGATCCTGGTCGGCTGGTGCTTGCATTCTTGGTGGGACACCATCGCCGCCAGCCCGGTGAAGACAAATCGACGAACTGTGGACTACAATAGGCAGACACTTGCCCTGATCTTGTTTGTCGCCTTACTTTGCTGTGTGACTCGGCCACCGATGTTCGTTCCTTTGCGCAATTTCTTAACCCATTGGATTTCCAGGTGCGCGCTGGTATGCGCGTTCGCAAGCCCAGGGGTGGGGCAACCACCCCCCGACTCGCCCACAGCGGATCGACCGCAACGACCTGACCCGCTATCTGAAACGCTAGAGCGAGTGTACGTCATCGACATCAACCGCCCCATCGATGGTTTATTCGATTGGTACTTGAACAACCGCTTGACACGGGCCCGCAACCACCAAGCTGACCTGGTGCTGATTCGCTTGACGACCCCCGGTGGCGATTTGGAATTATCGCTCTCAGCTGCTCGCAAACTGCGAGAGATCGACTGGGCTACCATTGCAATTTGGATTCCCGAAGAGGCGATCAGTGGAGGCGCCATCATGGCCTTGGGAGCGGATGTGGTTTACATGCGCAAGTCGGCCATCTTGGGCGACGCGGGACCAATTATGTTTGGACCGGGGGGACAGTTCGTACACGCAGAAGAGAAAATCGTCAGCTATACGTCTACGGCAGTTCGCGAACTTGCCACCAGCTCCGGACGTCCAGCCGCCATCGCAGAAGCCATGGTGAATCGCAAGTTGAAGGTTTATCCAGCAACAGACAAGACGACTGGCCAGACATCTTTTCTGACTGAACAGGAAACGCAGCGCGACGAGGTCCGCGAGAGGTTCGATATCGGTGACGCGATTCCCGAAGCCGGCCACGACCTGTTCTTGACAGTAGGAGCTGAGCGAGCCCAACAATTAGAACTTTGCGACGCTGTATTTGAATCTGAGACGGAACTACTAAAACAATTGACTTCACAGCCCATCACCACCACGACACTGGACTGGAAAGACACACTGGTCTACATCCTCAATCGTCCCTGGTTCACCGGCCTGCTGCTGATTATGGGACTGATCGGACTATACTGGGAAATTACTTCGCCGGGTCTGGGTCTGCCAGGGGTGGTCGCCATTGCATGCTTTGGGATTTTCTTCTGGAGCCATTTTTTGGGAGGCACTGCGGGTTGGTTAGAGGTGACACTGTTTGCACTCGGAGTTGGTCTGCTGCTCTTAGAGTTGTTTGTTGTGCCTGGATTTGGCGTCTTCGGAATCTCTGGATTGGCAATGATCGCCCTGGCGCTGGTCATGGCGACTCAGGATGTCCTGGTGCCCTCGACTCAAGAACAGTGGCGGCAATTTCAAGTCAATGGCTTGTCCGTGCTGACCGCATTTGCAATTCTCGCGACCATAATCGTCGTGCAGGTGATGGTCTTCGATACCATCCCGGGACTCAAGCGATTTCAACTGCAACCCGAGGAGGTGCAGGGCACGACTAATTCCCCTGTGGAAACATTGTATGATGGCCTGAATATCGGCCAACGCGGCGTCAGCCAGTCGGACTTGCGCCCGTCAGGCAAAGTTGCTTTTGGAGAGAAAATCTTAGATGTGTTAACCGAGGGCGACTACGTCGAACGTGGAACCGAGGTTTATATACTGCGCATCGAAGGCAATATTGTTACCGTCAGGCGATGCTGAATCAGAATTATGCGGATGAACAGGTTGCATCACGATACGCGACAGACCGCTAGCGCCTTGCGGCTAACTTGGCATGCGACCGGGTTGATGTTTGGATTGTTCATTGCGAGTTGGATTTCGTGCAATGTACGGCTCATGGCGCAGTACCAGACACCACAGCCAGCGCCGCTGCCTCCCGGCTACGCCAGCTCGCATGATTCTACTCCTGCATATACTACGCTAACTCTGTCAACGGACTCACGATCGCGCGACTATTCTCACAGCGCGATAGAATTGGGCAGACTAGCCACTGTGGGATATGACGATCTGGCCCGATACCGTCCCTACACCGAACTGGGAGGCAACTATCGCCAACCCTGCGCCATCGCTGCCTTGGGCGAAAGTCAAGCATTGATACCGACCAAGCTGACCGGCGAGCTGTATTTGCTGAATACTGACGACCTGAGTTTGGAGGTCGTGCTGAACGCCCCCCAGCGACAGTTTACTACAATCGCCGTGTTGGGGCCAAACCACTGCGCACTCGGCGATACACGGAATCATCAGATCGTTATTTTTCAGCGTGATCAGCCGCAATGGCGCGAAGTGTCCGCATTAGCCACGCCAGGACATCCTCATTCTTTGGTCTGGCTGCCTCAGTCGCAGATGCTACTGGTCAGTGGCCAGTGGTCACAACGGCTATACCGCTTTCAAGCGTCAGATGCCGACTTTAGCCAATGGAGCGAACTGCCACATAGCGATCTAACGTTCTGTGGCGGTGCGATGGCCTGGATACAAGAGCAACAATGTCTGCTGGTGATGGACGCCTTTGGTGGCGACTATCAAGTTATAGACGGCAGCGATCTGTCTGTAGCCTGGCCCACGATTCATCAGGCTCAATTGTACGAACACAACGTGGCTCATGTGTTGATGCTGGAACATGAACGACAACTGATCTATCCCATGCAGTTGCTGAACCCCGAGACGCATTCGATTCAAGGCGAAATCACTTGGGGAAACGTGCTCAGTAACAATCTGCGCGTGTTGGATATTGAGCAGACATTAGAGCACAAAGGCACCGCCATCTACGAGCGCAGTCGCCTGCTGTCACTCGGTGAAGTCGGCGATGGAGCGGGCGACCCAACCAGCATTTGCTTGTCAGCTCAGGGCACATTGGCGGTGACCTTGGGTGGCACGGATCGCGTGGCCATCGGCCAGCTAACTGGTGGCGAATGGACCCGCCTTGCGGTTGGATTGCGGCCAGTGGCGGCGCTGTTCACAGCCAAAGGCGACCGTCTAGTTGTTGTTAATCAGTTCAGCGATAGCTTGTCGATCGTACAGCCAGCTACCGGTCAAGTTCGCGATTTGCCGCTCGGGCCGCTACGCGAGCCAACTCTGGCCGAGCGCGGTGAACGGCTGTTCTTTCATTCGCGACTTTCGCACGATGGCTGGATGAGTTGTCACAGCTGCCATAGCCATGGGCATACCAACGGGCAGTTGAACGACAACCTCAGCGATGGAACATTGGGGACTCCTAAGCGGATCGTGAGCCTCCTAGGGCAAGCTGAAACTGCGCCGTACGGATGGCAAGGCAATTTCGCCACGCTGGAACAGCAAATACTCAGCTCGCTGCAATCGACTATGTCCAGCGATTATCCAATCTCGCGCGACATGGTAGACGCGCTGGCGGCCTACGTCCGCAGCCTGCCCCCTCCGCCTGGAGTCAGCTCAGCTCGCGGGGACATCCATCAGACAGTGCAGCAGTTCGGGCAAGTATTGTTTGAGCAATTGAACTGCACAACCTGCCATGCCGGCCAGCGATTTACGAGCAGCGATTCGTATGACGTTGATTTGACCGACGAGCGTCAGGCCACTCTCTTCAATCCACCCAGCCTGATCGGCGTCAGCCAGCGCACCAGCGGATTGCTGCACGACGGTCGCGCCGAATCAGTGGAAGTCCTACTGAATACCTACCATCATCAATTGCCGCGACCCTTGGAGAGCGCTGAACTTCAGGCGCTGATCGTTTACTTGCAGTCGCTGTAACTGGCATTTACCAGAAGGATTTCGTCATGAAACATTTCGTTTGGCAATTGATCTTCATCCGTCGTCTGGTAACGGCTTACGCCAGTTGTTACTCAAGCAACTGGTGGCCAGGCAAATCGTCCGCCAACAATATTTGTCGCAATTCACATACCACTGGACTAACAGTACAGGTTGCAACTGTCTCGCTAGTCCCACCCTACCAGTCGCGTGAAAGTCTGTGTCGTCATTTGGTTGCCACGCCTTTTCTATTGATACTATCGTTAGTCACGGCAGCGCGGGCTGCTGAAACAGAGTCGACCGATAACCGAGTTCAGCCTGCTGGTCGTCCAATTGTGATCGCACATCGTGGCGCGAGCGGCTATCTGCCTGAACATACATTGGTTGCCAAAGCTGCGGCGCACGCCATGGGCGCCGATTACTTGGAGCAGGATGTGGTGCTGTCCAAAGATGACGTCCCTGTTGTACTGCACGACATTTACATCGACACAGTTACCGATGTCGCCCAACAGTTTCCTGATCGACACCGCCAGGACGGTCGGTTCTATGCGTTGGACTTCACGGTCCAGGAGCTAAAACAGCTGAGCGTAACAGAGCGAGTTGAACTGAAGACCGGCAAGGCGGTTTTTCCAAATCGATTCCCAGCGCGTCCAACGACGCTGCAACTATGTACGCTGGACGAAGAATTGGAATTTATCGCTGGCCTCAACCGCAGTACTGGGCGCGAGGCGGGCATCTATCCAGAGATTAAGAATCCGTACTGGCATCACCAGCAGGGACGCGACCTGAGCCGCGCGGTCTTAGAAGTGCTGACTAAGCATGGGTACAGCACCAAACAGCATGCGTGTTGGCTGCAATGCTTTGAATTCCAAGAGATCAAACGCTTGCGAAGTGAACTCGGTTGGCAAGGTCGCTTGGTGCAATTGCTGGTCAGTCGCGGCAAGAATGTGGACGGCACCGACTACCGTTATTTGTTATCGGATGAAGGATTAACTGAGTTGTCGCAGTGGGTCGACGGGATTGGCCCGGAGGTCTCCAGCTTCATACAGGGCAACAGTCCACAGACTCGGCAAATTACATCGCTCGTCGCGCAGGCCCATCGACAGGGCCTGCAAGTTCATCCCTACACTTTGCGACAGGACGCGCTGCCCAGGTGCGCTGCATCGCTGGACGATCTGCATCGAGCGATCTTTGTAGACGCCAAGGCAGACGGCGTCTTTTCCGATTTCCCTGACAAGACAGCCGAGTTTGTCAAACAATTGGCTACAGATAAGTAGTTCTGAATGGCTCTGGGAATTATCGTTCGCTTACCGCGAGAACGACGGTAACCACCACTTGGCCGCAGGCCTGTGTTGATGGACATGACTCGCTACGCAACGTAGAGGGTATTGAATCCCCCCCTTGGGAACGCCTATCGAAAAAGCGACCTTGGTCGAATATCAGTGCAAAATGTTGACTCAAGATTCTTGGGCATTAGAATCCCAGTCGCAGTGGTGGTGCATTATTTATTGAATGCACGTCAGGAAGCGTGGGTTCGTCCAGCGAGCGGTCGATCGCTGGGAATCGTTCTAACGAGCGCTGACGGAAAGTGTCTGAAGGTGGGCTCTGTTCATGAAACGCATTTTGCTGGCCTTCGAGTCCGTTACCCTGGTATGCTTGAGGGCTTCGTCAATGCGGGGCCAAGACACTGCATCTTAACCGCCAATATTCTGTTGTGCTTCCAAGCGCCCAGAGGATGTGACTTCGTTCAGAGCGCAGACCACATTGTCGCGATAAGGCCAAGCTTTGGGCTGCTCAGAATTGACTTCGACGTCATGCCTAACCGCTCAGCGCCACGTCCAGCCAGCCTTGCGCGTCCTATTCACTTTAGCATGGGCTGATCTGCCAGCGCGATCATGCTGGCCTGCATTACCGCAATGTCGCTGTGTCGATCTCCCTTGGTAGCGTAAACTTGCCCCTGACAGACGGTCACAGTCCGCCCCGATTTGACGACCTGTCCAACCGCCACGAAAGTTTGGCCCTGCGCGGGGTTCAGAAAGTTGACTTTGTATTCTATCGTCAGCACATCATATCCGGGTGGCATCAGCGTCAGCGCTGCGTAGCCGCATGCACTGTCGACAACGCTGGTGATGGCTCCAGCATGTGTAAAGCCATGTTGCTGTGACCAGCGAGCATCAAACGGCAATTCGATGGTGACTTGGCCAGGCTCCACTCGCAGAAGCTGAGCTCCCAACGACTTCATCATTTGCTGTCGCGCAAAGCTGGCTCGGACCAGAGAGTCGAAGTTCGGATTGCGTACCTGAAAGGAATTCACGGTTATCCTCCGAACCCAATTGCCATAATGTATTTGGCGTGTTGCGAAGGCGATTGCAGCTTCCGAATGAGCTTACAAAAGGTTATTTGAAATGCTTGGCGACTTGTTGCTTCATGAAGGCCAGGCCTTGGCGGGCTAACTGAAGTTCATCGTCAAACATGCGTCGCCATATTTTGGTGGCGGCGGCCAATTCAGGCAGCGCAAGACCGAAAGCCTCGATTACCAGCCAACCGTCGTAGCCAATTTGGGCTAGACCACTGAAGTTGGCCTCCCAGTTTACGTTGCCTGCGCCCGGAGTGCTGCGATCATTTTCACTGATATGCACGTGGCACAGCACATCGCGTATTTGCTCGAGGGTAGCGCGAATATCTTTTTCTTCGATGTTGCTATGGAAGGTATCGTACATGATCCGGCAGGCCGGATGATTGACCTCCCGGGCCAGTCGCGCCGCATCGGCGTGTGCATTTAGAAAATAGCATTCAAAACGATTGAGTGCCTCCACGCCCAAAGTCACACCCACCATACCTGCATGTTCGGCTACCGCCCGCATGCTGTCGACACCCCATTTCCATTCGTCGGCCGTGGGGCCAGCCCCTGAAAAATGCCCGATGGCCGAGTGGTAAGGCCCTACCAGATTCTCAGCGCCCAACGCTGCGCAACAGTCCAGCGCTCGTTTGTTGAGTTCGACACCTTTAGACCGGACGCTTGCATCGGCGCTGATCGGATTGTCATCCAGGTTGCGTACGGTGACAGCCGTGCAGCCCAGTCCCAAATCCTTGAGTCGCCGTCCCCATGACGCGTAGTCTAAGTCGAGGTTGAACAGCGGAATTTCGATACCGTCGTAACCCATGTCCTTGATGGCTTGAATTGTGGGCAGCAAGCTATCGTTGATTTCGCCGCCCCACAGGAGCAAGTTCATTCCGTATTTCACTATGTCTTCTCCGGTGAATGTCAAATCTTTTGAATTGGATTGCCGTTCAGCGGCCCCATCCGCCTGGCGAATTCCTAGTCTAGCCATCTTTCGGCCTACACGATAGGCGACGACCGTGAGGGAACCCGAATCGCAAGAGTTCTCAGCGTATCCCCCAGTCCGTAAGATGTCGTATAATGAAGCTGGTCAATAGCGGTAGCCGCTTACGCCACACACTGATCACGCAGTTGGTGGGCCTAGAATTCGAGTGAACGGAAACAAAAAACTCACGGAGAATGTATTGATGGCCGAACAAATGCAGTCCTCGCAGCCAATTGCTCATGGGGATGTTTCGCTGACCGACTTCCAGGCCAAGATCAAGGCCATGTATTTCGAAAAGGATGTCCAGCGCGGCGTGGATGGGACCTTCATGTGGCTGATGGAAGAGGTAGGTGAACTGGCCAGCGCGCTTCGCGAGGGAACGCCGCAAGAGTTGAGCGGTGAATTTGCCGATGTGCTGGCGTGGCTGGCTACTATCGCCAATGTGGCTGGCATTGACCTTGGAGAGGCGGTACGAAAGAAGTATGGTGACGGTTGTCCCGGCTGCGGTCGTCTGGTTTGCGTGTGCCCGATGGACGAGAAACCCTAATCCTCAATGAATGCGCTGGTTGTCCTTAAGCCTGGGGACCGGAAGAATATGCCAGTGGTCAGCGACACCAGGCGGGGGAATTCCAGCTGTCTGGCCGTCTGGCAACTGTAGCCACCAATATGCCGCCGAACAAGTAACCCCGGCGCGGCAGTTAGATTTGAACTAGTTCATGTGAGTCTTCAATTCATGGCTAACTTGTATGATCGTCGCCGATGGCTTAAGCGATCCGCCACAGCCAGTTTCGCTACGACGCTGGCGCTACACGGACGAACTATGGCTCACGCCAATGCGCGGCGGCTGGATCCTGCCTTTGAGCAGAGCATCCGTTCGGGCCTGGATTATCTAGCCAGGACGCAGAGCACCAGTGGACAGTGGAGTTCTATGGCTTATCCAACAGCCATCACGGCGCTGGCGGGCACGGCGCTGATCTGTTCTGGATCGACGACCACTCAGGGGCCCTACGCCAAACAGATCGCGCGCTGCACTGATTTTCTGTTGTCGAAATGCCGCGACAACGGCTTGATTGGCGATCCGATTACCGACAATCGATATACCTACGGACACGGGTTTGCCATGTTGATGCTCAGCCAGGTGTTGGGCGAAGAGGGTTACGAAGATCGCCGCCAGGAGTTGCTTCAGAAGCTTAACTTGGCAGTTCAATTCTGTTGCAACGCTCAGACGGACGCTGGTGGCTGGGGTTATGTGAGCGCCAAGGATGGCGCCAATTACGATGAGGGCTCGACTACGATAACTCAGGTGCAGGGCTTGCGCGGCTGTCGCAACGCCGGCATTGCCGTGCCTGCCGACGCCATTGAACGCGCCAAGCGATACATCTATCGCTGCATGAATGCCGATGGCGGCATTAGCTACTCCAGTAAGCAGATGGGCACGTCGCGCCCGGCCATTACGGCCGCAGCGCTGGCGGCGCTGTATAATGCGGGCGACTACGACGGCGAGAACGTGCCGAAGATGATGAAACACGCTCGGGATGCACTGCACGACGAGCTTGCCGATCAAGGCGCTGCCTTTGGACACTGGCATTACACTTATTTATACTACAGCCAAGTCGTCTATCGGCAAGGTGACGAGCAGTGGCTGCCGTTTCGCGATCGACTCTATCGCCGCATTGTCAGCGAACAGAAGTCGGACGGGCACTGGGATGGCCAGATTAGCCCCGTATACATCACCGCATGCAGCCTGATTATGTTGCAATTGGATCGCGGGCTACTGCCTATCTATCAGCGATAACTTGCGGAGTTACTACCAGGCTGCACTGGCCCAGGGCGTCCTATCCTACCAATCGCGTGAATCGTAGCCATCAATCTTTACCGTAGTGCTTGACCTGCTCCCAGAATTCCTCGAACGCGCCAGACTCGTGGAAGGCGGGGCTGTTGTCCAGGTCGTGACATTCCATGCACTTGGCCTCTGCGCGATCCAGCGGCAAGATCATTTCTTCGCGCAATTGCTGGAGCAACTCGGCCGAGGCTTCGATATCGCCGTTTTCAGCGGCAACGTGAGCGGAACCGGGACCGTGGCAGTTCTCGCAACCACTGCCCAGCAAATGTTCTGATCGTTCAAGGCTGACATAGCCCGATTCGTAGGGAAAGAATTTTTGTGGGTTCCAGCCAGTCACATGGCAACTGATACACTCTGGGTCAAAATGTCGCGCGATTCCGCCGCGATCGTTGTTGGCGGCCACGATCGAGTCGGTGGCATGAACGTGCGGGCTGTTTTTCCAGATGTCAAAGGCGGTCGTATGACATTCGCCGCAAGCTTGCGAGCCGACAAACTGTCGTCCCGAAGGATGCGCTGCCGGCGACAATCCCAAACCGCTCAATCCAGCTTCTTTCAAGCGGCCTTGATATTCTGCGAACACTTCAAGCATGCGCGGTGAGTCTTTGAACTGGGATGAAATGGCGATTCTCTGATAGCGGACCGGCTGCTGGGCATCGCCGAACAGACCAATGATGCCGCCATACATGCCCTTGGTGCCTACTTGGACCATCAGCGACTTGGTACCTTCGATACTCTCCGGATTCAACGTGGGCTCACCGTAGCCTCCAGCGGTAACAACCAGGTCGATACCTGGCACGGCCTGAGCCCAGCGTGAGCTTTCCTCCAACGATGCGTGAGCCAGCACTACGATGTAATCACAGCCCTGAGACTTCAGTTCCGGCACTACCTGCTGCAGGCTAGTAGTCGGATCGCTAAATTCCACCTCATCGCTCTTGATTTCCGCTTCATACTGTGCGCCCATCAGCGCTGTTACGCCGATCTTGCGTCCGCCTGCCTCAATCACTTTGAAGGCCGGAAAGAAATCTGGCAACAATACCACAACATTGGCACAAATAAATGGTCGCGGGCTATTGCCTTCGCTGCCAGCCACTTGAATCAAATCAACTTTGGACAGTTTCAAATCATCCACGCCTAGCGCCACAGCGCCGTAACCCATTTGCTGCAAAGCTCGCGCCGTAACCTCGAACTTGATTAGCGGTTGAACGCCTACGCGTCGCACTTGATTGCCAACGTCCAGCGGTACGACTTGCCAGCCACGATCACGCAACTGCCCCAGCAGCGTATCGCGTCGAATCAGTCCCCCTTTTTGCATCTCTAACCCGGTACAACCACAGGGTTCGATATAGCCGTGTTGCTGTCCCGATAGATACAGAACCACTTGCGGCTGTGGCCAATCATCGGCAATTTTTTGGTTGCGCTCGGCTTCCGTTGCCACGACGCCAGCCGTGGTTGCGCCTGGAGTCGGTAAAGATTTCGGTAAAGATTCTTGTGGTGCGGGCGACACCGGCGGAGTTGTTGGTTGGCTGTCTTGGGAAACCGGAGCCTGGCGACTGCAGGAGGCAGTTATGATTGCCAACCATGCCACAACCACAGCTCGAGCAAGACAGTTTACGCTCGTCGATTGACTCCCCAACATGCTGGCTTCTCCACCCTGAGATGCACTAGACAATCCAAGAGCACGGCAAAAACGCCTCGCACTCCGGCAAATGCTAGCATACGCTTGTTCGAACTGGTTGCGCCCGCAGCCGGGCTACTTGGTAACGACCAACGCCACGCGAATCAGCAGCTCGGTAAGCTTGCTGGAGTTGGAGCGAATTACCACTCTAGCACATGATTGCTTGTCGTTGCCAGGATAATAAGCTTCTGGGGCATCTTTGGGAACCTCGAAGTTGATCGGAATCATGATTCGGCCCGCATCAGTTTTCTTTTCGCCGACCTGCACCTTAAGCGATTTCTGAGCATCCAGCTGGTCAACCGTGAACTGCAGGTCCTCTGGTAGATCACCGCGCATCACCAGCCACAGCGACGTGGTAAATCCCTGTTTGGCCGAAACGGTGCCGATTTTCAGCAGGTTCAGGTCTGATACAAAGTAGGATCCACCGATGATGGTAACGTCGCTCACGGCCCGTCCATACACCTCCAAGTCGGGCACCGTGATTTCCTGATGGAGACTGGTACGGACCTGAACTCTGGCGGAGACTAAGCCCAGCGGTACGCCGGGAGCGACTTTCAATTCTCCCTTGTAGGCGCGCGCAGCCCTGAGATGTCCAGTGTGCTCCGCGACAGGAACCTCTTCAAAGCTCAGCGAATAATACTTACTGGTTGATGAGTCCGACCACTCCAGGTCCGTCACTTCCACATCAGCATCCGTATAACTGTAGACCATGAACTGCTTAGACAATCCGGTGTAGGACAAGAAATCTCCCAAGTCGATACGATCTGGTTCGTAGACAAAGCTGTCGATAATTCGGCCTTCCACTTTCAAGCTGAATTCGGTTTTGGTGGGGTCGTTCGTCCTGAACGTAGCCGATTGCGCAAATTGAGGCGTGGCCACTTGTGCTCGCCAAGTCAACGTAATAGTTGTCTCTTCGCCGGGTTGAAGTACGTTGTTGTTCAGTGTGCCCACCGTACACTTGCAGGTCGACCCTGTTTGCTCCAGTGTCATGGGACCAGTGCCCACGTTGCGGACAACAAAGTCGTGGCTCATCGATCCACCGTGTTGCATTTGACCGAATTGAAAGCTATCGCCACCCGGCAATGCTAACTTAGCAACCCCAGGATTCTTCACCGGCGCATGGTCCGAAGTCTGGCTGGCAGAGGTGGACCCAATAAAGAATTCTGTGGTACCTCGAGTTCTCCAGTGAGCCTGAAGGTTTCCCAGAGCGAACCCCAGCACTGTCGCGATCAATAGCGTTGCAAGTATCCGAATCATCACTTATTCCGAAGACAAGAAGTACCGTAGCTACGATCGCCAGAACGCGGTCAGCAATTCTCTACCTTCTGACGAAGGCAGCTACATCGAAAATGCCCACAACACCAATGTACCACAGCGCAGAACAAACTCCAGGAATCCTCACGACTTCTCAGGCTGCCCCTGGATGATCTGTTTAAGACGTTCGCGCACCCGACTAAAAAACCGCTGATAATCTTCTCGCAAGTAATCTGGATAAGTCCAGGGACGGCTTTGCCAGCCGGCTACATAGTACAGACATTCCTCTGCATAGATGCCGTTGCGTAGATAAATGCGGTGGGCTCGGTCCTTGGCTGAAGCCAGCACTAGTTTGCTGAGTGTTAAATAACCGGGATCAATGTTGACGGGTCGTGGCTGTGGATATTTGCCGCTGCTGGCCAACTGACTTTCCCATGCGTTAGATTGCAGTTTGCAGTCAGCCAAATTGGTGGGATCCCACAGGCGGTCTAACACCACGAATTGCTTCAATAGCGGCTGCCCCATTTCGACCGCGTAGTAGCCGGTTTCCACATGCTCGAACACCGGACTCGTTAACCCAACTGTGCCCCAACGCTGTTGGATATTGTCGCCAGCCCACTCCAAAACTTGGCGATGGCAACTAAAAATTGCGGCCAGCAAGAGAGCGGGAGGAGCGGGTTTAGGTTGCGCCATAGTCGCCGAGCGAATTGCTGGTGATTAATAGGCCTTGGCGAACACCGCTAACCGGTGGGCCGGCTTGCCAGTTAAAAAGCACGTACCTGGATGATTATTCTCCAGCGGCATGCAGCGGATGGTGACTTTTAATTCGTCCAGTAGCGGTTGCACGTCGGCTTCGCTGGCGAAATGGCACAATGCAAAGCCGCCATGAATCTCATTGGCTTCAGAGGATTGCGGAGTAAAGAATTCACGAAACTGTCTCTCGGTCGTAACCTGCACGGTATTTTGAGTGCGCAACAATTGGGCTCGCGTGAACAGGTTAGTTTGTATTTCGTCCAACAAGCTGATAACGGTGGCCACTAATTCTGCGCGCGGCACGCTTCGCTGCTGGCCGGTGTCACGGCGTGCGAGGAACACTGCGTTTTGAGCAATATCCTTAACACCCACTTCCATTCTCAATGGTACGCCACGCTTGACGTGATACCATTTTTTTTCACCGCCGCGCAGGTCGCGGTCGTCGATGTGGATTTCCAGAGCGCGGCCTGCATAGGCCAATCCCGACAATTCGGCTTTTAATTGTTGGCAATATTCCAACACTTCGATGCGCGACTGATTATCACGGTAAATGGGTATAATCACGGCGTGCGCAGGCGCTAGTTTGGGTGGCATGATCATGCCATCGTCATCGGCGTGTGTCATAATTAGCGCGCCGATTAGCCGTGTACTAACGCCCCACGATGTGGTCCATGCATAGGCCAATTCACCGTTGGCGTCCTGAAAACGAATCTCTTGAGCCCTTGAAAAATTCTGCCCCAAAAAGTGGCTGGTGCCAGCCTGCAGCGCCTTGCGGTCTTGCATCATGGCTTCGATCGACAGCGTCATATCGGCCCCTGGAAAGCGTTCGCCGGCCGTCTTCTCACCTTGAATGACCGGCACAGCCATCCAGTTCTCGGCGAAATCCGCATAAACTTTCAACATGCGGTGGGTTTCTTCCAATGCCTCTTGCTCGGTTGCGTGGACAGTGTGTCCCTCTTGCCATAAAAACTCGGCAGTCCGCAAGAACAGTCGTGTGCGCATTTCCCAACGGACGACGTTGGCCCATTGGTTGATCAGAATTGGCAAGTCACGATAGCTCTGGACCCATCGGGCATACATGGCACCGATAATCGTCTCACTGGTGGGGCGCACGATCAACGGTTCCTCCAGCGGACCAGCCGGCCTCAGCCCGCCGGTATCCGGATCGGGCTCCAGACGATGGTGAGTCACCACGGCGCACTCCTTGGCAAAACCTTCGACGTGCTCGGCCTCCTTTTCTAGAAAGCTCATCGGAATGAACAGCGGAAAATAGGCGTTCTGATGTCCCGTGTCCTTGAACATTTTATCCAAGGCCCGCTGCATATTCTCCCACAACGAGTACCCCCAAGGTTTGATAACCATGCAGCCGCGCACTGGCGATGTCTCCGCTAAGTCGGCATGCTTGATAACCTGTTGATACCACTCTGGATAATCTTGTTTGCGAGTTGGCGAAATGGCCGAGACGGGAGCTTTGTTCATGACCGATCTTGAAAAAGAGTTGTCCTGGGACTACGCAGCGGCCTGCGCAAGACGCCATGATACCTCAGGGGGTCGATTTCGACAGTCCCAAGTCCCGGTCAGTGAGAGTTCCCGCCAGCGTATGGAGTCCCATATACTGGCGAATGCAGCTACAACAGGTCGCTTTAGTCCAATTGCCGATTACGAAAGGCTTCAGCCAACGACGTGTTCATGTCGACCGTCCAGCGTTTGCCTTCAGACTCCAGTTCAACAAAGTCCTCCTTGGCGTTGATCTGGATAACCTTGGCTGAGACTGAGCCGATCTTGATGTCGGCACCCTCGTAAATATCGATGCTCAACCCTTCGGCGCGCGAGCGAATCCATCCCTGAGCACCGGTGCGACCTCGAACAATGCCTGTCAAATAGGCTTGCTGTGCAGGATCCAGGGTCGGTGCTGGTTGAGGCTGTGCCGGTGGCTCAACCGAACTGATGGACAACGTCATTTCGGCCTGACGTCTGGGCCAGCCATCATCGACCGCGCGGACCACTATCTTGTGGTCCGCCTTGGTGGTTGGCTGCCAGCGAAGCTGACCGTTTTGATAGGTCATACCCTCTGGGAGTGCGGCTACGTCGGTCACAAGCTCGAACGCAACAGCGTTCCCCTCAGGGTCTGAGGCCTGCAACGCCAACTGCCACGCTTGCCCGATCACCGGCTTATGGCTGGAAGCTGTTTGAAAGACCGGCGGTTGATTCTGTGGTGCAAACGGATTGCGCTGTAGTATCTGGCTCTTGTACTGGTCGATCGTCAACGCCAAACGCCCCGACGACTCTAGCGAAGGCGATAGCTGTGGATTGGCGTCGGCCAGCGCCATGGCTTGAGATTGCAAGGTCACCGCTACCTGACGAAAGTCTTTCAACGGTGTGACCTTTAGCAAATTGATGCGGTGCAGATAGTCGCGATCGTAGTATTTTCCTAATAGATCGACTAACTGCTCCAAGCTGCATTTGCCATCCAGCGTAAAGGTATAGCCGATGTATGCCTCTTTGGTAACCAGCGTCTGGTTCTTAGGCACAACACGCTCGGGAGTTCCCGTTGCCGTAACCTTGATTTGGCTCAAGCCCGATTGTTCAGCCAGCTCGTACAACCAATCTTTGTATTGCTGCTGTGCGGCTTCAGAATTGCCGGGCAACGATTTGTTGGCGAGCTTGGTCAATGCATTGGAGGCCCTCTGACCTGCGCTGATTGTTCGCTCCAGCGCTTCCAATTGTGCGGCGGCTGCATCCGCCCGATCCTCTTTCTGAACTAAGACGGAGCGCATCTTGCCTAAGCCATAATTGGCACCGATGGCGGCAAACAGCATGCCAACCACAATTGCCAGAATTCGTTCGCGCTGCGTCATGTTACTGCTGGCCCTGATTCTTGGTGGTCACATCGCGAGTGCCGTCAATGATGCTTTCCCCAGACGGAATCTGATCGTCCGGCTGCACATCGAGCTGTTGCTGGTTCGATACCGGTTGGACCTCTTGCTTGGCATCCTCGGGTACTTCGGGGGGGGTCTTGCCTGTTACCTGAATGACCACACTTTCGCTCCAGCGGTAGCCATCTTCGGAATTCTCAAGCTGATTGGCTCCCTTGCCACTGACGATATGATGCGGACTGCGAATCGAATTGGCAAAGGCGGTGATTGAAGCAGAGCTATCGGCCTGGATGTCAAGTGTGATCGATGCCCGGCCATCGCGAACCGTAAACTCGGGTCTTCCAAGCTTGACTTGACTGGCTGGCGGCATGCGGCGAGCAATGTAGGCCATCTCGTCCAACCAGTTTGGCGAGCTATCCAGAAACTCTTCTACCGTCCGATAAACGATCAACTTGGCGTCAGAGGCTGCGCCCAATTCGGTCTTGTCAGCAATCTGCTGTTGATAATCAGCGAATTCAGCGTTCAAACTTCTTATTCGTAGAGAATACCAACCCAATCCCAGGATCAATACCGCAGCGGCAGCTCCTGCGGCTAGCACCCAGGTGCGAGTATTGCGTTGCTTGGGCGGGCGACGCTTGGGGTGTTTGAAGTCAATTACGCTGTTGGGGTCAGCGGACTCGAGCGATAACGCACCGGCCATGGCCGCTAAACGCGATGCCGCCAGTTGAACCAAATCACCATCGGCTTTGGTCAGCAGCGACTCCGGATGATAACAGTCAGTTGCAGTACCGGTGGCTTGGCTGACCGGATCAACCAGCGCCTTAGCCACGTCCTCGGCGGCCACCAGCAGGACCGACTCCAGCGATTGGCCGGCCAGCTCGTTGGACGCAGCCAACAAACTACGACGAACCTCGCCTTGTAGAGCCACAGCACACTGGTCGGCTTGGGTTGGCAGTTTAGTAGAACGCACCTGAACTACACGGCCCTCGCGGAGTAGCGATAATTCAGCAACGCCATCCGCAACGCTGACAATCATCGAACATCCAGTCGTGGATACGCGCCGCGTTTGCATAGCTAGTCGAGCCATTTCCAGTGGCCGCAGTGCGATGTGTGCGATCTGCAATCCGGCGGCTGAACATGCCGATTCAATTTCGGCGATTTGGCTGGGCGGCATCGTGGCGATCAACGCGGTTTGTGATTCCAGTCCTGCCGAGCTGGGGAGCATCATAAAATCGACGCACCAGGCTTCAGTCAGGCCACTGAATTGCCGTTGAGCCTGAAAGCGAACGATGTCCGGTAATTCGTCGGCTTCAACGCGCGGAATCTGCACGGTGCGCAGTTCGACCAATTCGCGAGCTACCAAAACCGTCACGTCGCCTTTGATGTGCGATTGCTGCGCGGCGTTGATCACCGCTTGTCGCGGGCTTATGGACTTCAAGTCGGACTGAGGCCCCATGGGCTGCCACGAAACATCTTGCAAACTGACTGTTGAATCAACCTGACGTCCCCGAGCCAACAGTACCGAATTCTTCTGCCAGTCGAGAATGGCCGCACGGCCAGAGCGGCCTCTTGTGCCGGCCGTAGACGGACGCTGGCCGCCCACTGTCTGATTCCACAGTCCTTTCAATTGCTTCAGTTGGATCGCGGCCAGTTGCTTCTTCATGGACTCTAACATTCTTCGCTGGTTGATTCTGAAACCACTGGGCGAGCCAGGAGTATCGCGCCCCTCGCTCAGCGCTCTTATTTTAGTTGCTGCTCTGAAAAATCCTAATTCTTGTGGCTCAACGACCTGTTGGCTAGCGAGCGAACATGCCGGTTGTGAGGGCTGCATCGGGGCGTCGCCCCAGCACGTCGATGCTAAAGCCGCGGCCGAGATGGTCCATGCGTCTGAAGAATCGTAATTCGGGCGTTTGACCAGCCGCGTTAATAACTGTCTCAATTCGCGAGAACGAAGCCGTACCTTCGATGTATCCCACCACTTGGGCCCGAAAAACATCGCCGCTGCAAGTAATCAGCGGATGCAAGGCGCGCATTTGATCAATTGTCAAATAGCCTTCTTCCAGCAACCAAGTCTCGAACTGGCGTGACGGGCTGTTGCTGCCGTCGCTGCGAGCTGCCAGGACCTGGTTCACTAAGTCGTCGTCAAATCCGGGCAGACAGCGCAACAATTCGCGCGGGCATTCCATAATGTTCAGCCGTCCCTGAATCGTCGGATTCTCAATGGTCGTCAGCTTGTCCATCAAAATGGGCAACGACTCGGACCATTGGCTGGGCTCGGTACCGAACGGCGATTGATAGATCTGGCGATTAGACCCATCGCCAGACCGTACTAGGCCAATCAGCAGGTCCAGGACTTGTCGAATTTGTACTTGCCCCTGACTGGATAAGTCAAAATTGGACAGATTCTCAACGGTCCAAGTACTGGTCGGTGTCAATTGATCGGCAGCGGCGGCAAGTTCTGCTGCGGCATCACCAGTCTCCGCTTGATCTTCTTCCAGCGGAATGCCGGTGGACATGGAGGCGAGTGTCTGCAAGGGGCTTTTTGCCGTCGTGGGAGGACTACCACTCAGCCGATAGGCCACAATGAAACTGGCCCAGGTCTCATTGCCCAGAGCATCGCTCAAATCTGTGTATAACTGCTGAAGGTCAGAAGAATTTAGATTGATGCGTGGCTGACCGTCCTGCGTCGTATTGCGCTCTTCGGAGTGCAGCGTCAAATAGGCGGCCAGCCCCAGCGGCGGTGGAGGAATGTAATCAGGACTGAGCGCCGCCGCGTTGATTTGCCCAGGCAACGCTCCCGGTTGTCGACCAAGGCTCATCATCTGCTGCTCGCCAAAGTCCAACACTCCGTTACGATTCTCGTCATATCCATACAACAATTGAGGTGTCACGCCCCGGACCAACAACAATTGTTCGATTGACTCTAGCGGTCCATTGGCCGGTTGGTAAGCGGGTTGTAACGTGGCATAGTAATCGGCTTCTGCACCGGAGGTGCGAACCTCGTCGTCGCTGTCCAACCAATCCAAAATCGCGTCCGCAATATCGGCGGTCATACCGGGCAGCGATCGGAGCATGGCCACCGCTGCACTAACCCCCAATCCACCGGCTGGCGATCGACTACTACTCAGACCCAGCGAGGCCAACCCCTCGGCATCCATTGCCTCGGTATCAAACCGGCCATAGCCGACTGATTCCAACACTTGCTCTAAATGAAGAACCATATTTAAGTTCAACTTGGCTGATTCGTTTTGCAATCCGTACCGCAACCCGCTGTAAGACCCGTCATCATCCAACGCCGGAGCAACCAAGCTGTAATTGCCGCGCCGTTGAGGCGAGGCATCCGGCAGAACATTGCGGGCTTGGAAGCTAAAGTTGTTCCAGGTGCCCCCTAAAGCCAAACGCTGTGCGTGAGGATAAGACAAAAACAGGCGCGCCGCCTGGGCTCCCGATTCAGCGCACATTCGAGATTGCAGTTGGCCGCCAGATATATGCGCCGTCTCATTGGAAATCAACATTGCTCTCGAAAAGTTGAGCATGGCTAGCGTGGCCAATACGATCACCATCGTCACCAACACCAACAAAAACGCCGGCCGACTGCGGCTGAAGCGGCGTCTGGTCAGCCACTGCAATTGAGTGGAAAATGATCTACGCCGCAGAGTTGCCTGCCGCCGGTGGCCAACTCGAGTCCACGCACATTTGACACCTTGAACAGTAGTGCTTGATCGGTTCATAATCCCAACGCCTCCCCGCTGACAGCGTTGTCGGTCGCTGATACACCCATCTGCCCCGCGCCAGTTTGCAGCTGAGCACCGGGTATGGCGACCACCAGTTCGTAGATCTCAACCCTGGCTTGTTGTAATTCAGCACGGCTGATGCCCATCAGTGAGATGCCTGGTTGGACCAATGGTGGCTGGCCTTCGGAGATGGTGGTAATTCCCAGGGTAATCTGAACCAACCTTGGCAGGCCTTGGAGAGCAGAATCCCATTGCATGGTCCATTGAGTACCATCGAAATAGCTGAACTGCACGGCGACGACTTCCGGCGCTATCAGATCGCCGGTCGTCATCAACTGATTCGTAAAACCCTTTGACGTCGCAAAACTGGTGATTGCTCGATCCAGTTGCCGTCGAATCAACCCACCATTGGAACCACCGGTCGCCCCCATGCCGACGCCGCTACTGACTTGGAGCATCGAATCTTGCACCCCCAGCGCGGTTGCCGCCTGAACGAAATAACTGACACGCTTGATATCGGCGGCGCGGTCGGTAAGCGTTATCAGTGACGCCATTGGCTGCAAGTATTCGTCGGCCCGCGGAATTCGGCTAACATCCAACGACAACTCGTTCTGATTACCATAGATTCCGGGTGGCATCGCCATAGTCAAATCCACTGACTGGCCGGCACCAGCCGATTGCGATCCGGTCGAGTTGCTGGCTGCGTCGGTTTGTTCTGCCATACTCCCCGAGGCACTCAACACCGCCGCCGATCCGGGAACGGATTCGTACATGTGCGTCAGTATCGAGGGGCTGACAGGCTGCTGCACCACGACGGCGCGAATGTCATCAGCGATCATCTGCAGGATACTTCGTGCCAGTTGCTTGTTGCGAACTTCCTGACCGCGTGTAGAAAACGATCGGGCATACAGACTCATCACTGAGCCAATCAGTGCCGTAGCCACTACAATCAACGAGAGCGACAACATCAGCTCCAGCAACGTAAATGCCTTTCGCTGACGAAAACCTGGCTGGCGTGCTAGACTGCCCCACGACTTGCCCATGCTGATTAGTCTGCAGCACGCTGATCTGCAGCGGGCCGGCGATGGCGAATTAACGAGGCTCCTCATGGAAGGCCTCCTAGGCTCCCAATCGCAGCCGGATTAGATGGAGTGTCTAAACCTAAATTCGGATCGACGATCCAGCGCTGAATCAACAGATCGGGTTGATTACTCAGGGATTGATCGAGCCTAACTTGCTGTACGGCGACTTGTATGCCGACCATGCCTGGGACTTCCGCGCCAACGCTCTGCACCTGATACAACCACTGCGTGCCAGCGGCCATCGACAGCCCGCTGGTCATTGAACTAGGCGGAATGTAACTTGACCACGATGAAGTTTGAGCGGGGATGATACCCGCCACGATCTGATTCATCACGCTCTCAGCCACGATTTCAGCCTGAGTGAGCGATTCGGCGCGCAACGCGTTCTCGGTCGCCAGTTGCATCGACTGAGCCAGATAGGCGGTTGCCACAGCTAGTACCGCCAAGGACAGCACGACCTCCAGCAGCGAAACGGCTCGGCGCATTTGTGGGCCGACCGCCGAGAACCGGTCAGCGCAACGATTGCGAACGTGACTAGTGTGCACCATGGTTGCTTATCGCCTCGATTGTTCAAGACGAGTAACCTCCAGCGTACGCAGGTGTCCGGTAAGTCCACGCATCTGAATGCCACCGACCTCGCCAACGGTACTTTGCAGCAACAATTCAGCGGTGCTGGTTGTGCCGTCGGGATAAAAAACCACCACGGGCTGGGTCGCGTCAGCGGCTGCGAGCGATCCATCTTGCGCGGCTATAAAGGCACGGGTGTCATTAGCTACCTGGCACTTCAGAAAGGTCATTGATGAATCGAGCTGTTTAACCGCCACTTGTTGGCCGTCAGATGCGGCGGCTGTGCTACCCCAGTTGTCTATGGCTGTCTGAACTTGGGCACCACCAATATTCAGCGTTGCACCGTCGCCGACGCGATTGATGTCGTCGTGCTGAATCCACGGCTCAACCTGGTAAGTTCCGCTGCCCAGCTGACAGCGAAACACCTGTGCTTGACCGGTGCGTAAGGCGGTCAATCGCGCACCCTCCCATGCCAATCGTACTTCGTCCACAGCACCTCGCAGCTTTTGACGTTGCATTACCCCATCCACCAGTGGCGTTGCGATCGAGCCAATCATGACTACAATCGCCAACACCAGCATCAGCTCGACCAATGTAAAGGCTTGACGCACCGGCGGCGCAGTGGCGAGCTGTGGCGATTGAAGTTGGTCGGTAGCCCAGCGCATCAATGGAAGACCTCATTAGCCCAGAATGTCGTCGTCGCTC
Source organism: Pirellulaceae bacterium (assembly GCA_019636385.1). Classification (NCBI taxonomy): domain Bacteria; kingdom Pseudomonadati; phylum Planctomycetota; class Planctomycetia; order Pirellulales; family Pirellulaceae; species Pirellulaceae bacterium. The sequence continues at coordinate 866,307 of JAHBXT010000001.1, forward strand.
TGCACGCCATCTGGACCGAAGCTGCGAATCTCGTAGGAAGTACCGCTAACTTTGTAGACATAAGGATTCCCCCATGGGTCCATGCCGACTGGCTCTGTAATAAACTGCATCCATTTGCCGGGGTCTGACAGATTCCCCGGTTGCTGGTACAGAGCGTTCAGATCTGGCGGCAAGGAATTCAACTCGATCCTGTAATAATCGACTGCACCTTTGAGTACGTTGATTTTTGCTTTGGCGGTTCGTTCATTGGCGCGCTGCGAGAACGTGCCCAAATTAGTGATCGCAATGCCCGCGATAGCGGCAATAATTACTAACACCAGCATTACTTCCACCAGCGTGAAGGCTGAGCGGCGATTACGAATATTGCGAGTTCTGCGGTTCATGATTTTCTCCTTGTGGGTTGCAGGATCTGCCAGCGGCAGACGCGTTTTGCAGGGTTAAATTTCGATGCTTGACGGATGAGGATGTGCTGTAAGCAGAGTCTCTGGCCTATTCTAGACGGTACTGGAGCTATTAAGTAGCGGCACCATCAGGGCCAATACGATGAAAAACACCACACTGGCCATGACCAGCAACATAATTGGCTCCAACATGCGGACCAAGATGTCCAGTCGCCGAAAGGTAGTGCGTTCTAAGCTGTCCGAAATTTGCACCATTACTTTTTCAAGCGTATTGGACTCTTCGGCAACCGAAATCATCTCGACCACTTGCTTCGGAAAATGTCCTGACGCAGCCAGTGGTGCAGCCAGCTTCTGACCAGCGGTTATGTTTTCGCTAGCCTGCACAACAGACTGCGCCAAAACCCGATTTCCAGCAGCCTGACCGCTAATCTCCAACGATTTTAGAATCGGTACTCCGTTACGCAGCAGCGTTCCCAGCACGCGGCAGAATCGAGCAACCGCCAGATTCAAGAAGACCGATCCAAATAAAGGCACTTTGATCTTGGTTTTATCTAGCCAGTACTTGCCCGAGTCGGTTCGCAGGAATTGAATGGCCGAGACAACGGCGATTACGGTCAAACCGACTACGACCCACCAGAAACTCTGCAAGAATCGGCTGAAGCCGAGCAACATATCGGTGGCTGCGGGCAATTCACCTTTGGCTCGTAAAGTGCCAAACAACGGCTCGAACTTGGGAACAAACACGATGATCAAAACGGTAACCACGGCCGTGCCCACGACGGCCAAGAAAACCGGGTAAGCCAGAGCACCCGCAGCGCGGCCTTTGAGGTCTTCTTGTTGTTCCGTGAAAGCTGCCACACGTTCCAGTGAATCCTCTAAGAATCCGCCTTCGTTGCCTGCACGCACCATATTGACTGCCATGTCGTTAAACACCCGCGGGTAGCGGGCCATAGCGGTCGGTAGCGGTTCACCATCTTCGACTTTAGCACGAATTTCCTCTAAGACAGATTTCAGTGCTGGCTTGGCGGTTTGGTTGGCAAGCACGGTCAAACTTCGCAACAACGGCACTCCGGATCGCAGCAGCGCGGCCAGTTGATTGTACGTATTGGCCATCACCTGACCGCTGACGCGCTTGTTGCTGAGCGCCCCCAAAGTCTGGCTGACTTTAATCTCGACGGGCAGCAAGTTCTCGCTGTCTAACTGCAACAGTACATCCTGTTGCGAGTTGGCTTGAATCGTGCCAGTCTTCTTTTGGCCGCGCAGGTCGCGGGCTACATAGGCATACTCAGGCAAGGCGATCCCCCTTGGTGACGCGCAACACTTCGTCGATCGTTGTGTCACCTAAAATGGCCTTGTCCCACGCATCCATACGCAAGGTACGCATTCCCGATTTGAGTGCGCACTGCTTGATTTCCCAAGTGCTGACGCGCTCGTGCGCCAACTCGCGAATTTCTTCGTTGGTAATCAACAATTCGTAAATTCCCATCCGACCAACATAGCCCACGTTGCGACAGGCGCGACAACCCACGCTACGATACAACGGCTTGCCATCCAGCAATTCCCACGGAAAATCGTTAGGCAAATCAACATGCTGCGGCGTGTAGGCTTGTTTGCAGTTGTTACACAAGCGTCGCAACAGACGCTGCGCCATGATGGCTTCCACCGTACTCGAAACCAGAAAGGGCTCGATGCCCATATCGACAATACGCGTGAACGCGCCAGCGGCATCGTTGGTGTGCAGAGTGCTAAACACCAAGTGCCCCGTCAGTGAAGCTTGTATCGCATTCTCGGCAGTTTCCTGATCGCGAATTTCTCCGATCAACACCACATCGGGATCATGACGCAAAATGCTGCGCAGTGAGGCGGCGAAAGTCAAACCAATCTTAGCGTGCACCTGAATCTGATTGATGCCGTCCAGTTGATACTCGACCGGATCTTCAGTGGTGATGATCTTGGTTTCGGGGCTGCGAATTTCGAGCAAGGAACTGTACAGCGTGGTTGTCTTTCCAGAACCCGTGGGACCAGTCACCAAAATAATGCCGTGTGGCAATCGAATCAGTTGGCGGTACAAGCTATAGGAATGTGCATCCATGCCCAACCCTTGCAGGTCGAACTTCATCGCCCCCTTGTCCAGAATACGCAGCACCAGGCTTTCGCCATGAATCATAGGAATGACGGACACGCGTATGTCAATTTCGCGCCCGTGAACCTTCAACTTAATACGGCCGTCCTGTGGCAAGCGTTTTTCGGCGATGTTCAACCGCGACATGATCTTCAAGCGGCTGATGATGGCCGATTGAAAGCGACTGATCTCTGGCGGAACTGGTTGATCATGCAGGATGCCGTCAATGCGATAGCGAATAACCAAACCGGCAGATTGCGACTCGATGTGCACGTCGCTGGAGCGCGAGTCGATGGCTTCGATCAAGATTTCGTTGACTAAGCGAACGACCGAGGCCTCCTGGGCCATCTCGCTTAATTCACTACCATCAGTTTCAATGCTATCCAGCAGTTCGATATCGCCTTGCTCTTCGCGCGCGGCCATCAAGCCTTCAACGGTCTCCGAACCGACGCCCAGATGCTTCTTGGTCAGCTTGGCGATCTCCGCCTTCTCGGCCACCACCGGGATGATCGTCAGTCCCGTCGCGGCGCTAGCTTCGTCCAAAGCATAGACGTCCAGCGGATTGGCGGTTGCCAAAGTCAGCGACCCGTTATGGCGCTCCAGAGGAAACAGAGCATGACGATAGATTAGCTTTTGAGGAAAGCTTTTAATCAGCTCTAAATCGACTTCCACGTTGCGGAGATCGACGAACTGCATGCCCAGTGCGCCGCCAAGCGCGCGCAGCGCCGCCTCTTCGGCGACCCAGCCTTGCTCGACCGCCGCTTCCAACAACACGATGCCGCTGCGCTGTTCGGCGCGCAGCCGATCAACCTGTTCGGCTTGCAGCAAGCCCTGTTGTACTAAAATGTCACCCGTTTCCAGCATTGTTCGCCTGTCGCCTCTCAGCGCCTGGTAGTTTGACTAGCCAATTAATTCCCGCCGCGCCGATTTCCACCCGTTCCACTGGAGGTGCCACGGTTGGTACCACGATTGGTACCACCGCCGCCCGCTCCAGTACGACCACTACCCAGGTTGCCTCCGCCGCCGCCACCTCGCAACATCTGCATAAAGAATTCGGCCCGTCGCCGCGCCGCGTCGGGATCAAATTGCCCTGCTGAACCGCTAGTCGAACCGGATGGCCGCGATGCCGATGAGGAAGAACCCGACGGACCGCCGGAAACCGTCGTCTGAGCACGTGACCCTAAGACTCGCTGCAAACTGTTGGTAAGCGCATCTGAAGACAGTGGCCCCATCTCGACTACGGCTACTTCTTCCTTTTCGCTTTCGCCAGCCTCGTCTAACATGCTCACCAGCTTGCGAACCTCTTCAATTTGATACGGTTGACCGATCACCACTAAAGTGTTGGTATGCGTGTCGGCACCAATTGAGATTTTGGGTTCTGACAACTCCACTTTGGCGGGTTCGGCTGGACGACGTTGAGCCCCACCACCACCAAATGCAGACCGCATGGCAGACAGAAACTCCAAAGGGTTGCCAGACCCACCACCACCTCCTCCACCGCCACCGGTGCGATTGGCGCTGGACGCCACGCCGGCGATTCGTTCGCCGAACACCGATTTTACGGTTTCCAGTACAGCCGCCACATCCTGCGTCAGCACTGGAATGAGTGACGTTACTCCCTGAGTTTCTACTGAAAACGGGCTTTCAACCTGGTCGATAACTCGCAAGAGCTGTTCAATCAAGCGCATGTCTGCTGGATGAGCCTTAATAAACAAAGCGTTTAGTCGCGGATCGGCCACTATGGAATAGCTGCTGCTGGCCATGCCTACGTTGCCAGGGGTAAGAGCAGACGAACCGCCACCACCGGAGCCGCCACCCAGCAGTGAACCCAACATACCTCCACCGACGCCCCCCAATAAACCCGAAGCCATATTACCCAACAACCCGCCGCCTGAACCGCCGCCACCTTCCGCTGAAGCCGAGGCTGCTGCGCCGCTAAGAATTTCTGTCAATAGTTGCTTGGCCGCGGCGGCTTTGATGTTTTGCAAGTAGACAACTTCGGGATCCATTCCGCTGAGATTGTTCTGCTCCATCATCATGCGCAGCAAATTATCAAAGCGTTCCAAGGCTTCGGCGTCTTCGGACGAGACGATCAAACCGCCAGGGCCTTCTTGAACAACAATCGGTGCTCCGGAACTTCTGAGGTCTGGTTCGTTCGACAGATCTTCTGCGGCCGTTTGCTCAGACACGTCACTTGCGGACTGCTCGTCAAATGGCTGCGAGTACTCAGACCGCTGCGATCCTTCAGCATCCTGTGCCATCACCAGGACACCACCGGGAATGCTCTTGGCAGCAGCTTCGCTATCAGCAGCCGGTTGGTTTGACGCAGGTGCTGTCGAGGACGGCTTGCTCGTCGAACGACCTGGAGGTGATGGTGTAGTGGTCGCCTGCGGAACATTCTTTTGTTGAGGAGCAAAAGAACGTGCCTTCAAGCCCGTGTCGCCATTGGACTGCGCGTCGCTGACCAACGGATTTCGGTTACCGCTCATCTGCTGCCAAATCATGGCGGCCTGTCGCAAAGCATCCGCCGATCCACTGCCAGACATTGGTACCATCCGCAAATGATCGCCCCACAGATTCTTGGTCGATTTGGCGGTGCCTTCCAGCTTCGAGATCAAGTCTTCGATCTGTTGCACTTGCGTCGCCGAGCCCTTGACCCACAACTGCCGCGCGACTGAGTCACCGTCGATGACCGGTTGACCCGAAGACGGCTCTGCCTTGTCCGACAATCCGAAAAACTTCTTTACGGCGGCGATCGCCATCTGAGTGTCCAGGTTTTGCAGGCTGATCACCTTGAAATCGGAAACCTCGCCGGCCAGCGAGTCCAATGTTTCTTTGATGAGTTGATGATCAGCTTTGCGTCCCATCAGCACCAATTGCTTGGCTGTTTCATCTGTGGCCAATTTTACGTCAGGCGAACCAGCCAAAAGTTGAGAAGCAACTTGATAAGCCAGTTGCAGGTCAATACCACGAACCAAATGACGACCGACATAGGGCGTTTCGTATTGAATGGGTTTATCAGAATCGGCTGGCGGTCTGTCCATCTGCTGCGCTAGCTCTCGCAACAATTCAACTTTGTCGGCATCTCCACGCGCGTACAACGTTGTGCCAAATGTATTGGTCGAAATGCGAATGCTATCGCTGACGTTGCTGCCGGAATCCAAGTCCAATAGCGGTCGCGCGACCGCCAAAATCTCCTCAGCCGTGATGCTCTTGAGCTGCATCGTTTGCACGGCGGTACCACGCGCCGAAGTCGGGTCCTCCGCACGGCGAATGAATTCGGCCACGTTGCGGACGTTGCCGGCCATATCGGTAACTAACAACTGCCCAGACGAGATGAGGCTGACGGCTGTGCCTTGAACGCTAAGAAGACTCTTCACCTCTTCGACCACCTGATCTGGGTCTAGCCGCTTGAGCGTGAACAGCACCCGCACCGGTTCGTAACGACCGCGAGTGGCCAGCTCCCCTTCGGTAATTGTATCGGTCAATTCCTTGAGTAACTCGCCGCGCATGGCTTGATCTTGCTCGAAGTTCACGCAACGCAACATGCGACCTTGGCGAAACAACGAATAACCGCTGTCCAACAAGTAAGCGTTCATCACGTCCAGCGTTTCGGAGACCGAGTACTTGCGGCTACGGTCGCGATAGGTAAATGTACCCGGAGGAGTCACTTCGGAATGCACCGAAAGGTCGGCTTGTTCAGCCAGCCAACGAATCACATCGCCCCACGGCTGACGCTGAAAATTCAGTTCTAAATCAACCTGTTCGATGGGCAGCAAAGCGGCATCGACCGGCGCGGCAGGCACTGTTGAAACAATCGCAGTACTATTGTCGCTCGCCGCATTGGACGGAGTAGACTCCAACTCCCGCTGCGGCGGCAACGGAGATTCCGATGGAGCTTGATTGCTCAACCCAGCGTGCCACTGCCAAGCAACCCACTGGCTGTCGGACAGTTCACTGCGAATGGCTCGCTCGGCTTGAGGCTTGACCTGTTCAAGGCGATTGACGCGCCGCGCATCCCGCAACTGCTCTCGCCACTGAGCAACGATCGACCGCTGCGACTCATCCAAGTTGAGGGTGGTAGCAAGCTCGTCTTCGGCCAAAGAGACCAATCCCTGCCATTGCATCTTGAGCTTCTTTAATTGACCGCGTTGCTGGTCATCCAACACATCAGCGGCCATTTTCTCTGATTCTGCTGCAAACGCGGACAGCAACTCCGAGTGCTGGCTCTTGGGTGCTTCCTTCAGCTGAGCCGCCAAGCTGACTGCTGCACTAGTACGCCGATTGGTTAATTTCTTGAGTTCTGTCAGTTGCTCTTCCGTAATCTGAAGCTTTTGAGCGACATCCGACTGCGGGTTGGTCAGCTCGCTCAAAATGCCCAAATACTCGCTGGCCAGCGCGGAACCCGAACAGACTATCATCCATAGGCAGATCAGCCCCCGGACAGCCACCGCTGGTTTTGGCTCACCACAAAATATTCTTAACTTCGAGGGATCAGGAGTCATATGCATCGGCTCTACATCTACTTTTTACTGGTCACCATTGACGTTTGTGCTGCACTAGCCAATTTTCAATGGAGTATGCTAGTTGGCTCGAAACCAAATCAAGGTGAGAACCCATGAGCTTCCACAAAGTTCCGATTTACACGAAAAATCCAGCTCTTTCGGGGGAGGTAAAGTACGCAGTTGCGGTTGGAGTATCCGCTCGCGCATTAGCCTGGGCGCTTCGCGAGGCTTCTTACAGAGTAATTGGCGTAGACCTCTTCGGCGACGAAGACACCTGCGAAATCGCCAGTCAGACCCACATCTTACCAAGCTGGGGGACATCCGAAGCGGAATTGGTGATACGACCGGAACAGTGGCTGCCTCCTGACAATTGCTCGATAGCGCCGGTCTTCCTGGGGGGTGGCTGCGAGAATTGGCCGGCGCTGGTCGATCTGCTGGATCGAACTCCCGGACTTCAGCTTCTTGGACCAAACTCTAACCACATGGCGGCCCTGCGATCGACCGACCTGTGGGCACAGGCCGCGCGCCACAGCGGACTTATGTTTCCACAAACTCTCGGATATCAAACTCCAATTTCCCCCCCCCCCAACGATCGACTTGCTCAAGACTCAACAACGCAAGCTTGTCCCCGATGGCTGCGCAAGTCGCTGCGTAGCGCGTCCGGCTGGTCGGTAAGTGCTGTGTCCCCGCCAGTCTTTGCCAGTGCTGTGTCCCCGGAAGATGCTCCCCGAAGTTATGCTGTGTCCCCAAGCGTGGCTGATGCGGCACACTGGGTTGTGCAACAGGAAATACCGGGGCGTTCGCTGGGGGCAACCTGCATCGTTACGTGGCCTGAACAGTCCGCCACGTATGACGAGACGTCCGGCATCAGCACCAAGACTGGACCACCACGTGCAGAATTGCTAGGCATCACCGAAGCTTGGCAGGCTGCCGACTGGCCAGCGCCCAGCGAGTTCGCCTACCGAGGTTCTTGGGGGCCCATCGAACTTGACACCGACCAGCGCCAGCAATTGATCCAAGCCGCCGTGTACCTGGCTTTGCAGACCGGAACATGTGGCTGGTTGCAGATGGATTTGATCCAAGACTTCGCCGGCAAGCTGTGGCTGTTGGAAGTCAATCCGCGCTGGTCAGCGGGCATGGAAATTCTACTGCGCTCGGGCGTTGCCAACTCAGCCGCCCTCCACGCTCATGCCTGTGGAGTGCTGATTTCCGCTGAAGCACCGGACCACACTACTTTGAAACATCATCCGGTCACCGCCAAGGCCATTGTCTATTTGGAGCGCGATACGGTACTGACCGCTCAACTACATCAGCAGTTCAAGCAACTGCCACGAGCCTACTTCGCCGACATTCCGTCGGACCGCCTCATTGGAACGCTCCTTGAAAAAGGGGGGCCGCTGTTGACTATCCTGGCAACAGCTCCTGCAATCGGCAGTCCAGTCCAACAACGACACGATTTGTTAAGTCAACTGCGCGAACGTCTGGTCACAGTCCGCGAGCTGCTGGCTTGACAACACACGCAACACGTACGCGACCCTATGACTGCCCGAACTCGCGCAGCCAATAGGCAACTTGATCTGGACTGAGCGGTTGTTCGATGGGCTGCGAATTGCCGCGCGAACTTGAATCGTGGGGCCGTGTTTTACGCTCAAGCAGGTCCAAGAATTGATCAACTGTGACAATCTTTGCACGCCGAGCCCGTGCACAGCGAGCGATGCGATGATCGCTAGAGACGACCTGTAGCGATTTCGGTGCCGTGTGGCTACGAATCAACTCTTCCAACAAATCGTCGGCCTCGGGATGCTCATTGGCAAATAACACTCGCACTCCATGCTCCGACACAAAGTCGCGCAATACTTCATTGCCGCGTGAAGCATCAAAAACGATCGTCGTGTGCGATAGCAGGTCTTGCGGCAGTTGTTCATGCAGTCCGGCCAATAATCTCTGCCGCGCCTTGTGCAACCAGCCTGGGCCACGCTGGCGCCCCAGAAATTGACTCTGAAAGAGCAGATTATAACCGTCTATCAATAATCGCACGACCATCTGCTCTCAGCCCAGTGCTACTCTACCTTCCCGATCCAGACGGTTCAGCAGGTCTTCTCGTGGCTACCTTCGCCAGACAAAGACTGGGCGAACCACGTTTCCGCCGGCTGGTGTTGGCAGTTGCAGGCAACTTCGTATTGAAAGATCGCCTTAGCGACGAGACCACCTACGCCGCTCTGGCCAGTATGGTCGCCGGTTGAGAAATGTCCAGGCAATGCCAACCCGCTGTGATCCAGTCATCCTGTTCCTGCCCAGGGGCTGCAGCAACCTCGCTAGGGACAACGATCCGCTTGTGTGGATTGATGTTCAGCCACGCTGACCACCAACCCAGGGAACTGCGCGCCACGACTTGATGGTCGCACGCGGCCATCAATCGCAAATCGTCATGCGCCGCCCAGCGCGCGTTGGATTGAACATATACGGTACCGGCACCGGCAACAATATTTTGTTGAGCCCATCGAAGGTCGTTGCAGAACACAACGGCTCGAAGGTAACTACCCGTCGTGCGACGAATGTAGTCGATAGCCCGGTCATAATAACGCACCGGCAGGCCGGCATCGACTTGAATGGCCACGCTGGGCTGGCTGGTGATCTGCTTTAACAGTTTTTCGCAACGCCCCGTGGCTGGCTGTGCCCAGGTCAATTCCTGACGCAGTACCGCGGCTACGTCCGCAAAATATCGTTCACTGTGCCATGTCCCACGTACATGCCATTTGCCACGTCGTGGCAACGTATGTGTCGTAGCGATTTGAGCGTGGATATTGAAATGGCCTAGTCCATAGCGATGCTCGCCCAGGCAATCGAAGTATCGCGTGTCCAATTGCAAATCGCAACCATTGCGCTCCGCTGCAACTCGCCCCGCAGCATACTGAAACAACTGACTTCCCAAATCGCCGGAGATTTCTACTGTGACAGGCCGCCCGCTTGACTTCTCGCTCGAGTCCGATACCAAGTGCCGAATTGCCATTCCACCCGGCGGGTCTGCAACTTCGATGACACGCGGTACCCCTAGATCCCAACCTTGCGGGTAACAAAACCCCGCGTGGCAAAGCCGGTAAGGATGCAGCGTAATGTATCGGTTCAGATGCGACTCTTCGGCGGCGATAGCCGCCACGCCGTTTCGCCAATCCGCCTGCAAGTCCTCGCAGATGGTCTGGGCCATACCGAGAACCGTGGCGGTTGTTCCCCCGAACAGCAAGCTGGTCACATAGTAGTGTCCCGCGCCGATGGGCATGCCAGCCCGCGACTGGGCATTGCGCTCGTAAGGTAGTCGATCACATGGAATATTGACGTACTGAGGATGCTGCACAACTACGATTTGATCCGGCTGCTGCGGCAACAACTCAGCACTTACGCTACGCTGAAATCTGCAATCGGCGGTGAAGCAATAAACGTAGTCGAAATCAGTCAGCTGGTTTTCCAGGTCCAACAATACTTCAAAGCCACTGGAAGCAGTGTTGGCCCTCAGTTCAATGGATTGGACCTGGCTGGCGCGGACCGAACACCTGCCAGTATCCAACGGTTGCTTGCCAACCACATAATAGCTGCGCTGACTGTCTGGCAGCAAATAGCGCTCGGCGGACTCGTAAAATCCTGACCAGTCGCATGGCTCACAGCTGGGACGATAGCAAACGACGGCTACTTTCATAAACCAGGCCCTTTCGGAAATGAATCCCAACCTGGCTTATAAGCATTTCCCGCCCGGCAAAGCAAGCTCATCTGACCAACGCAGGCAGCAGAAGCGCCCCAGACTAAGCTAGCGTCAGCAGATACTCGGCTTGCTCAAGCAACTCGTCGTTGAATTGAATGCGAATAATCTGCGATTCCTGCAGTTGATTGATGGTTTGTTCGTGCTCCGCAGCAACTTGGCTGGCGACGCGACTAATCCGCCGACTGTTGAGCGTTAGCGTTAGAACGCACATGCAATAGATCATAAGTGGCAGCAGGCTGAGCACCAAACTCGTCAAGAACATCCCCGGATGTGGACTGGGAAAGGACTCTAAACTGTGCTCGCGGCCAGTCCACACGCTGACCGTCGTGGCCAAATACTCGCGGTACAGTACCACGATGGGCGCGGCCATGAGCAACCAAAACAGAACCATGCCGGCCAGCGCATATAGTTGCACTCTCCACGACGCTGTAGAGTTTCGCTGAAGCGCTTGCTCAAAAATCTCGCGGCTGCGCGTCTGCAATTCTTCGATGCCCAACAGACTCATCTGCGAACCGGTGGCTGTCATCTGTTCGCTTCGCTGTTCGCGGGGGCGCAATTTCATCACGGTTCGGCGAAACTGGTCGCAGAGCGGTTGCAGCCGCTCCTGAACTTGCTGCTGTGTGCGCTGACGTATTCCGTCGTTAACTTCCGCTGAAAACTCGCGGCCTTGCCGAACATTGCGCGCCCACGACGTCAGCGCACCGAATAAGCTAGGGACGCTTCCGGTCAGGGCCAACACAATGCGATCCCAGGCACCATGTGTCAAATTGAGCACCGACAAAACAGTGCGATAGGGAAACCACATCAGCGACGTATCGTTGACCAGTCGCGTGCGCAGCCGAATGCGAATCCCGGTCTCCAGTACTGATTGGCTGCCCAGCAACGATGCCATGACGCGCGCCGGCAACTGCTCTGCTTCGCGATGCAGTTGCGAGACCGCCTCAGCCAATTGCGGCAACTCCTGACTGATCACTTTGGCAACTTCTGACTTCAAACGCCGCGCCGCAGTTTGTTGGCGGATTTCGCTAGCGTTGCTGAGCCGCGTTGGATTTAGGCCCAAGCTGGACCAGCGGTCCAACAGTCCAGCTCGCAACGCATCACCAGCGGCAGCTTCGTCGCCGGTGATTTCAAAATCTGGAATCAACAAGTCATCCAACAACTGCGTGTGTGGAGCCAGCAGCGTTAACTGATCGCGCAGATTGCGCAAGTCGCTGGCCAGGCTAGCATCTTGCATTTCGGCTGGCTCGACGGACGTGATCATGGGCAGGCAGATGGAACCGTCGATCTGCCGTGCCAGTTCAATATTGGCGGCGGCGCGGATTTGATCGCGAGCGATTGCCAGCAGTTTGACAGGTGCCAACGACAGCGCTTCGTGCGCCAGCTTGGCGGCCGCCTGATCAGAGTCGGTCACGCCTGGCGTATCCAGCAGTACATAACTTTGTCCCAACTCAACCATCTCCGACGCTGGACAGGCATGATACGTTTCCCAGCTGGCATCCAGACCATCTGGTGGGACTGGGCCAATCCAGGCCAATCGCGTGGTTGCATCAGATTGCAAATCGCCGCTACGCAAATGTTGGCGAACCGATGGTGAATGAACCAACTGCCGGGCAATCCAGGTCTTGCCTTGCCCCTTGGCTCCCACGATAGCGATCAGCAGAGCCCGAATTCCTCGCCCGGCTCGAATGTTCTCCAAATCTCGCTCGTACTGAGAGCACGCCTGCCGAACTCGCAATGTCAGCGCGCCGCTGCCGAATACCGCTTGAGTTGCTTCAGCGATGCGGCAAGCCAACGGATCATGCAGAGTTACCATCAAGACGCTCCCATCGTCGCGACATGTTAAGTTGTCAAACCCATTTCGTATGTGAGGCTCGCCCCAGCAACTATCGGTCCATCCGAATCATGACAGCTTTTCCGCAGCAGATTGTAAATCAGCCAACGCACCTGTCGTAGCCCGCCACAAGCTAAGTGCGCTCCAAGCGCCTGCGCTGCTCATCGGCTTTTCGCTGGCCAGTAGTTGCCGCTGATTGCTGCCACAACTAGGCAGTTCGTCGGCGCTCGGACGCGGCAACCCCAAGCTATCACACAGGATCGCAAATAGATCACTCAATTGTCGCCAGGGAGTCTCCTCTTGCACAATTTTCATGGCTTGACCACCACCGGCCGCTGCGGCCAGCACCGCAGTGACTCCAGCGGCCGCCATTAATTCCTGGATCGAAGCGAATACCAGCACCGACGTTCCGCCACCATCGACAGGAATTAACAAGGCTGCCAGCAGCGGCCCCACGACCAGCGCCAGCGGCTGGGCTCCGCGACGCAGTTGATCGGACCAACTCATATTGCTCCACACACTGCGGCTCCACTCGTCCAGTGCCGAAGCGTCCAATTCGGGTTGGTCTTCGACAGCAAACCGTTCAAGCGCTCGCTGACAACCGATCTGTAATTGATCGTCGGGCAGAGCTTGCAGCGCATCATGAACATCGAAACTACGAATTGCGCGGCCAATTCGTTCGGGAGTCATCACTTGAGCGCCCTCGCCACGACGGAATCTCTTGGCAAAATCGGTGACCATCTTCGACGCACCATGCATGATTTTCAATCGCTCTGCCTTGGCGGCGACCGCCTGCTGAAGCTGTCGCGCGGTGCGGTCGATATACATACTGGGTCGCAGCCACATCGGCGCCGTGCGCCGCAGACTATCGGTCATCTGCGCAATAATCGCTGGCGACGTCTGCAAACGCAAGCCAATGCACTTGCCTTCCGCGTTGCGCTGCGCCATGAATTCGTAACATGCCTGGGCGATCGATTGCCACACATCCACAATCTGCTGCCGGCGAAGCTGTTCGTTGTTCTGAATCCAATCGACGGCCTCTAGCGCGCGGCCGCGCAGCTGCAGTACCAGACTCCGGCAACACTCTGCCGACAGCGAACCGGGATCAAGTTGCTGCCCTAAATGGAACAAATATTTAGGCTGGTCCACTGTTGCCGATGAAGTCCGATCAGCTGAGCCTGCGGCTTGCTTCCCGGTTGAACTAACGTCTGTAGAGTTGCCTGATGCAGCCTGTGGCTCAAAAAAAATCGGTTGCGGCGATCCGTCGAGTTCGGGTACCATGCCCGAGGGTTGCGGAGGAATTCGCGTAGAGGCTAACAGACTCCGAAAATCGTAGGCCACAAACAGCTTGCTGATGCCGAATCGATCGATCAGCCCGCGCGCCTGACCGGCCACAACATCAGGCTCATAACGCGCCTTAACGCGATTGATAGCCAAAAATCTGGGTACTCCCGGCATGGCATCGCGCAGCGTGGTCAGCAAATCCAACAATGCCTGATCGTGCAAACTATTCATTCGGCTAACCACGATAAAAGCGGAACACAGGCGGCCTATCGCCGCCAACCGCTGCTGTCTGGCAGAGGCCACACAATCACCTGCCTGCGAACCAACGCCTAACCCTGTTTGAATGTCAGGACAATCCAATAGTCCGACCTGCAAATCATCCAGCGCCTCATCGTAAGCCACCAAAGGTACCGACAGTGGATCAACCTGCGCCACTCCGTCAGCCCGTTGATTGCCAGTGAGTATTTGTCCGTTGTATTGCCGAGCCGCCAGGTCAGGCTCGTCAGCCAGTTGTTCGGCAGCGTGGCCAAACAGTTGTGCGACAAAGGTGTGCAGCGTACTAATTAGCTCAGCCTGCTCGCGCCAGCGCGTCGGCAACCATAACACAAACCGATGCGTACCAGCCTTATTAGACACACCACGCAATACGCGCCGCCGCCCCTCACAGCTGAGGTAGGTTGCCAGCAAAGAACTCTTACCAGAATTCAGCAGCCCCGCGATTCCCAGAATTGGACAGCGACTAATCTTGTCAAAAACGGTCAACTGATGAATTACAGCTTGTAACTCGCCCTGCAGCCGCTGCCCCGACGCGCGCTGCTCCACGCCCGCCGCAACTCGCTGGTCACCCATCGCCTGCAGTAGGCTCAGTCGCAGGCCATCTGCCGGACTAATTCGCTCCAGACCATGTCCGCTCTGCGCACACGTAAGCATCTGTGCGACGGTCTGCCAAGCATGAGATGATTGTATTGAATCCATGGCAACACTGATGAGTCCACACAAGTCCGATCGGCTACTGCATTGCAGAAAGCTTAGTGTAGCAGGAAGCCGAACAACCCGTCAGGACAAGCCTTGCGGTATTCAATAAATGCGCTCTGGCTAGTTTGGATACTTGTTCGGCTTTCCGCTTGCAGATGCAGTGGCTCAGTGCAGCCTGTCGCGCCAGCCGTTTGCCACGTCCGATTGACTGACTGCGGTGACAGATATGGCCACGCCATTGTCGAGCGCAACTCCATTCAGATGGCAGCGATCCCCAGCAGCTTGGTTGCTGAATTACAGCGGCTTCCACAGTGCCACAATTGACTCAGCAACGACATCCACAGGGTTTGCCCATGGAACCACAGTCCCAGACAACGCTGACAGGTTCGCTCGAAGATCGACAATCGTCCGTTGGTTTGCAAACCTAGCAGGAACAGCTTACCTGCGTCTTAGGTTGTAAACGCCACGCTCAGGCGATGTTCGAGCATCCAGTGCGTGAACTGGCGAGAGCTGATAATCTCCAGCCAAGCGGTGTCGGTCATCAGAACTCCCTGGCAATTGGTTTTCGTCGCAGCCTGCGGACGATTGTACCACGCAGGCTGAGACAAGCGAACCGACGAATGAAGCTGAAATGCTGCAACACGCGGTCAGTCGACTGCTCCTGATATGTTGAAAACGGTATGTGTCGACTCGCGCCGGCCCACCACCGCGCGTTGACCGCCAAAGCTGTTAATCTGTAGCGGCCATTGCGGTGTGAATTTATCCAAAGTGGATGAATTAAGGTCATGAAGTTTCCGTAAAGCGACGTGAATAGGCCTGGCGACGATGGAAAACCATTCGGGCTACGGCTACAATATTGGCCTGTCGCGGGGCAACTGCCTGGCAAGCCGTAGTTGACGCGTGCCAGTTCTGTATTTGCCGCATGTTAAACCCTCTAGGTGTACAAGGACATCGGGTAGTCCCTCGTCGCTCGCCTAGTCCAAGGGCTCCCCAATTGAATCGTTGGATCCGTTTCGAGGTTTGAAGATGACCACTGCTGTAATGGAAAGTCATGGTATAAGCACGCTGGAAGACGTATTGGAAATTGAGAAAATTCCATTGTCAGAACGCCATCTCGCCCCCTCAACGTACGCAGCGATTAAGCAGAGTTGTGAGATTCACGCTTCCCATACTGCCTTGCGATTCTTTCTGCAAGGCACGGCTTTCAAGGACTCGCACGACTACAGCTACAGCGAGGTTCTCAAGCTGATCAATCAAACAGCCAATATGCTTCACGACCTGGGCATTAGACCCGATAGTGTGGTCTCTACGATTCTGCCCAATGCCCCCGAAGCGATCTTTACCCTGTGGGGCGGCGAGGCAGCAGGCATTGTCAATCCCATCAATCCGCTGCTGGAGCCGCATGTGATCGCCGAGATCATGAATACGGCCAAGACCAAGGTGTTGGTGACGCTGGCCCCGATGGTCGGTAGCGATCTGTGGCAGAAGGTGGCTTCGATTGTCGATCAAGTTCCAACTCTTGAGACAATTATCCAGGTCGACCTGAGCAATTATCTGCCATTCGGCAAACGTCAGTTGGTGCGACTGATGCGGCTGCGTATGAACACTCCGCCGGTGCGGGCGAAGATCCTGGATTTTACTTCAACCGTCGCGCGTTATCCTGGCGATCGCTTGCAGTCAGGCCGCCAGATTCAGCCGGATGATGTGGCATCCTACTTTCACACTGGCGGAACAACGGGCACGCCCAAGTTGGCTCAGCATACGCATTTCAACGAAGTGTTTGACGCTTGGTCCGGATTGCAGCCACTGGGCGGAGGTATGGGGCTGGGCAAAGTCGCCTTCTGTGGCCTGCCGCTATTCCACGTCAATGGCGTGGTCGTCAGTGTGTTCATGCCGCTGATCGGCGGTGCGACAATTATTTTGGCCACGCCCCAAGGTTATCGCGGTCCAGGAGTCATCCCCAACTTCTGGAAGATTGTTGATCACTATCGAATCAACTTTTTTAGCGCGGTTCCCACCATCTACAGTACACTGCTGAATTTGCCCATCGGTGATAGCGATGTTAGCTGTCTGGACTACGCGCTGTGCGGTGCGGCACCCATGCCCGCCGAGCTGTTTCGCAATTTTGAACAGCGCACCGGCTTGCGTATCCTGGAAGGCTACGGCCAGACCGAAGGTACGTGTGTTAATTCGGTCAATCCAGGTTGCGGCGAGCGTCGTATCGGCTCAATTGGCTACCGCCTGCCCTATCAAGAGATGAAAGTCGTCTCGTTGGATGCGCAAGGCAAGTACTTGCGCGACTGCGAAGCTGATGAGATTGGTACGATCATTTTGCGCGGTCCTTGCGTATTCAAGGGCTACTCCAATCCGGCGCTCAATCGCGGAGTTTGGGTCGATACGGGAGATGGCGGCGCACCATGGCTCAACACCGGCGACTTGGGGCGTCAAGACGCCGATGGCTACTTCTGGATCACTGGTCGCAGCAAGGAACTGATTATTCGAGGCGGCCACAACATCGATCCACGACTAATTGAGGACGCGCTGCATGATCACCCATCGGTGTCGTTGGCAGCCGCCATCGGTCGCCCTGACCCTCACGCCGGCGAAGTTCCCGTGGCCTACGTGCAGCTCAAGCCGGGTACGCAAGCAACCTCCGAAGAACTGCTAAAACACGCTGAAAAGAATGTCGGCGAGCGAGCTGCTGTTCCCAAGGCGGTGCATATTATCGAAGCTCTACCGCTGACGGCCGTTGGCAAGATATTCAAGCCGCAGCTCATCTGGCGCGAAACCGAATTTGCGCTTACCGTCGCCCTGCAACAGTTGGAGGGTGTGGACACCTGCCGGGTAAAAGTTGGACCCCACAGCCTGCACGGCAAGTCCGCTGCGGTACATCTGACGGTTAAGTCAACGACCGACCGCACTGGCTTGGATAACACCGCCCGAGACCTGCTGTCCAAGTACGCCATTCAATACGAACTGCAAATTGGCGGCTAGCTGCCAACGAGTCGTCAGCGGTTGGACTGCATTTGGACTTCCCCATCAGGCAGCGCCCAATCTTGCATGGCCGTCCACGCGCCTGTCACCAGACCCGACTGCGCATCTGCCGGCAAATAACCGTTGGCGATTACAGCACCGTCTTCGACGCCCACGCGGGTGTAGTCGCTCCAAGCTCCTAACATCCCTGGCAATCGCTGGGCAAGTTCACGCCAATGTGGATGCGGCTGTCGGCTGTTTAACCAAGCTGCGGTTTGCTGCCGGGCCTGACGAATCGACTGGTTCAAGCTGCGAGCTAAACGCGGCGAATCAGCATCGCTGGCGCCGATCATTTGAAATTCCCAGTACCATTGGGGCGCAAACGACGTTTGCATCAGTACAGCTCGCGCGTCGATGGGCAGCACCGTGCCAATAACCTGCCGCATGCGCTCTGGCAATTGCTCCATCAGCCAACGCCCCTCCGTGTTCAGGAAGCGCGGCGAACACAGCAGACATAGGTCGCAGTCGCGGTGCGTGCGCTCTAGCAACCTGGCTAGGTGCGGTTGGATCGTCCCCGCGACCCCATTTTGTTGAGCCACTTCCATCATCAATTGGCTGGGGCCCACACCGAAGCTCTCGATCAACTGCGAGCTCCCAGCGGAAGCTTGTTGCGCATCGCTATCCGCCACTGGTCCCAGATAGTAGCTCCGTAGGCCGCTGCGTATGATCCGATTCGATCGACCGCCATCGACCATGGTGGCTGCAGACTCTTGCGAATCAGTGGCCCACGCTGCCAGGAGCTGCTGCCGCGTCATGCCTTGCACCAATTCAACGCGAAACGCCTGCTCGGGTCGCCGATCCTCGTTGCGCTCAGGATAATATGCGACCAGCACATGCTTGAGAGCCTCCAGCGGTAGACCAGTAGCCTTCGCAACATCACTCAGCAGCGCATCCCACGGCCGGTCATTACGCATGACATCGACCCACGATGCAGTGCGGCTCAGGGTGCTGATGCGTGCCGGGTGCCAAGAGAGAATCAGCTGAGCGCCTGGAGGCAATAAATCCAGCCTCAACGGTTCGGCTGGCCAGGGTGGTGCCCAGGGCAGGTCGGAACTATCCGTAATCCGATAGCGATCCTGCAACGGGTCGCGTTCGATCGGCTGGGACTCGACTGACTGCGTTGGCAGGTCAGGCAGCTGGCTAACCGTTGTCGGCGCAGGTGTTAGGACGAGGCTCCACGTATTCCAGCCCAACACGAGCAGACCGCCAACCAATACCAACGACCCCATGATCACGGCCAGCATCCATCGCTTTTTGTGCTTGGAAACTACGGGGATTGGCTGCTGTGCGCCGACTTGTGCCGCGCGACTGGACTTGGCCTCGCTCGAATTTGCCGATTGAGCACCGTTGTCGACGGAATCTATTTTGCCAGGCGACCGTAGACGACTGGGGGATGCCGATGTTGCAGCGTTCAGCGCTTCCAGGACTGCCGTAGCGTCCGCTAGCCTATCCGAGGGTTGCTTCGCCAAGCACAACTTCAAACAGTCCAATAATGGTTGTTCCAGCCGCAGATCGGCATTCGCGAAATCTGGTTTTGCGCCCGTACTGGCTGCAGGTTGGTTGATCGATGAACGGTCGGTGGGCGCTGCTCCCGTCAGCAGCCACCACCAAGTGGCTCCCAACATGTACACATCACTGGCCAGCGACAGGGCAGGGCGGCTGATCAACAATTCAGGTGGCAGAAAATCGTCAGTATTCATACCCGGCAGTGACGCTGCCAATACACCACTGACAATTGAGATTTTTTCCGTTGCATCGCTGGCAACAGTGGCACTCGTCAATGGATCGCAGATCAGCGTCACAGCACGTCGAGAATCCAAAGCCACACGATCTGGCAAGACGCGTCCATGAACAATCCGCGCAGCATGTAGGTCGGCCAACGCCTGTGTCAACTGCCGCACCGTCTGCATGATCTGCGCGATTGTCTCGCGCACAGGCGGTGCGGTAGGCTGGCGATGTGACAGCAGCGTTCCGTCAACAGGGCGCACGCGGAGCAGTAATTGGCCATCGGCCAGCTCCGGCGGCTCGACGGCCTGAACATGCCTAGACTTCAGACTGGACAGTTGCACGACTCGCGGTAGCCCATCGGCACTGGCTCTGGCCTGCTCTGCCTGTTGGCGGCTGATCCAGCGTCCCCACACGGGCTCGGATTGCTTGCCGCTGGCCATGCCAACTTTGGTGATCTCATACCAACCCGACCAGATAGGTTGCGCGACCCTGCGCAGAATATGCCAGTCGCCACGTCGTAAGACATCCTGACTTTGTCCTGCCAGCGCGCGTGCTTGGTAGTTGGTCAAATCTCCAGATTCGATGAGCCACTTCAGTACTTTGATTCCGTTAGTTTGATCGCGCGGTGGCAAGCTTCGCGCGACCTCTGTTGCCCAAACTTTGCACCGCACCTCGGAAGCTAAACCTTCTGCGATCAGCCGTTGCCAAAGCTGAGTGCTGGTAAATGACATAAAAACTTCCTGCCTTGATCTGCGAGATCGCCATGCCGCAACTCGATTTAAAATCGACGCAATGCCATGCCAGTTCTGTTACCAAGTTTTTGAGTTGACTTATGGAGATGGTGGCGCGGTTATGGGCCACCCCAGTGCACATTGAAGTTGCAGTTGGGCACGATTGTAATCGGCAACCGCATTTAGATAAGCGCGCTGGGATTGTTCAAGTGCTTGGATCGACTGCAGAAATTCAATCGGCAGGCCTAGGCCATCGCGAATTCGATCGAGGTTGCGTTGGTACGAATCACGAGCGCTGGCAATGGCGATCTGAGCCATCTGCAGTTGTTGCCGGCGCAGGCGGACTTGCACATTGGCCTGGGCCACCTCTTGTGCCACTTGATCCATCATGCGCAGCTTGGCAAAGGTCGCTTGCTGAACCTGCGCAGTGCGTTCACTTCTGGCGGCTGCTTCACCAAGACCCAAGTTGCGCATTTCCCAAACCATCATGGCGTCGATATCATAGCGTCCGCCGAAATTGTCTGTGTTGCCACCCAACCCGCCACCAAAGCTAGTAGTACTGAAGCCCAGCAAGACACTGGGGACAAAGGGGGCGTACTTCTCGCGTTTGTAGGCTTGGCAGGCTGCTGCCACCAAGGCTTGAGACTCTTTCAGCTCAGGTCGCGCGGATAGACCAGCCGCAATGAGTGTAGCTTCGTCGGATGATGGCTCAAGCATCTCCAGCGGTATGATGACGGTATCTTGCGGAAGCAGCGCAGACGTCATCGGAATGCTGAGCGCACGAGCCAAGCGAGTGGACGCGACAAGCTGTCGCTCAACTGCAGCTAGTTGGCGTGTCTGGAGCAAGGCGAACTCTGTGGCGGTGCGATCTGCGTCAGACTGCAGGCCCTGCCCAGCTTCTGCGTAGTCTCTGGTAATTTTTGCCAGTTCGGTGGTCCGCTGGACCGCTTCTGAAATGATCTCCAGATCTTGACAGGCCTCCAGCAAGTCCATGTAGGCGATGCCAGCGCCCAGTAGCTGTTGGTTGAGTATCGCAGTAGCAGCATGGCCTCGCGCCCAGACGGTCCTCTGTGCCGCTTGGGGAAGGAATAGTGCATCGGCCAGATGAAACCTAGCCACGATACCAGGCTGTGTTGGCGAGCCGGCGGCGACGGCTCCCGCGCCCAACCCGTAATTGAACGAATTGAGATTCACATCCACAATCGCCCCTTGCACATCCTGGTAGTTGCCATCCCGCCGTCGGTAATTGAAGCCTGATTGAATACTCGGCAGCCACATGACCTTGGCTCGGTCGAGCTGCGCGTAGGCTTCTTGAACTCGCCAGCGGGCAAAACCAACCACCGGGTGTTGCCCACCAATCATGGCCAGGACTGTCGGCAAATTGATGGGCACGGCACGGGCTTCGGCAGAGGCAGGTGTCGAATCACTGTTTTCGAGCGAAGATTCCGATCCAGGGAGCGCCAACTCCACCAGCGAAGGATCGCTGCCTACCGATGGGTCGGTGTCAGTTTGGGCGGTCGTAAAGTTTGCTGGAGCAACGGAAAAATTCGGTGGTAGCCATGCGCTGCCCTCGGGCTGGGTTTGGGGGCTTGCATGCTCAGTAGCGGACTGGGAAGCGGACAACCCCTGAGAGGCCAGTCGCCTGTGTGTGGGCGATGTAGCTGCGCAACCTGCGAACATCATTGTCCAGGCCAGGACCACTACCCACGCAGAATCGTTCCAGCTCATCACGCCTGATTCCTTTCAGCCGAGACGGTCCGCCCGTCCATTTGTGATGCTTGTGTTGAATTTGTTTCGGCCAACGAAAAGAGCACCAGTAGCGTCTGTAGCGGTCAAACAGCGAGTTTTGATCGACCCAGGTGTAGGGCGATCCGGATAGACCGGCTAAACTGGCAGATCCAGCCTGAGAAACTTTGATGCCTGGCTAAGCTCGTCTCAACAAGGCGACTTGCTGGCCTCCGGAAACTGTTGTGAGTCACTAGGAAGGCCCACTGCATGCAACTAATTCTGTCAGCCATGCGCCGCCCTGCGACAGTCATGGTGCTGGTATTGAGCCTGTCCATGGGCTGCTTCCTAGCCGTCGGGCCTGCTGTGTTCCAACACTTCAAGTGGCCCTATCCGGCGGGACTTCCCAGGGGGATGGAAGTCGACATCTTTCCCAAGCTTAATCTACCGGTCATCTATGTCTGCCAGCCGTACGGTGGGATGGACCCCGCTCAGATGGAAGGCTTCTTAACCAACTACTACGAGTACCACTTCCTGTACATCAGCGGGATTCATCACGTCGAATCGCGCAACGTGCAGGGTACGGCTCTCATGAAGCTGTACTTTCATCCTGAGACCAACATGGCTCAGGCGATGGCCGAGACGATCAACTACGTCAACCGCTCACAAGCCTTCATGCCACCAGGAACAGTGTCGCCGTTCGTGATGCGTTATGATACGGGGTCGGTCCCTGTGGGTTACCTTGTGTTGTCGAGCGACACTCGTAGCATCGCCGAGATTCAAGACTTGGCATTGTTCCGGGTACGCCCCATGTTTTCGAGTCTGCCGGGTGTGTCCGCACCGCCACCATTTGGAGGAAGTGCACGGTCGATTGTCATCACGGTCGACCCCAAGAAGCTGCAATCCTATAGCATGTCCCCGGACGAAGTCATCGTGTCGCTAACCAAAGGGAATACGCTCAGTCCATCAGGCAATATTCCGATCGGTGACACCTACCCGATCGTGCCTGTTAACTCGGTTGTGAAAGATCCGCAACAACTAGGGACCATTCCGATTCGGGTTGGCGACAATCCGGTGTTCTTACGAGATGTCGGATTGATTCAAGATTCGGCAGACGCCCCCGCTGGTTACGCTCTAGTGAACGGACGTCGAGCGGTTTACATTCTGGCCACCAAGCGGGCTGAAGCTTCTACGCTCAGCGTGATCAACAACATCAAGGACGCATTACCCAAAATGAAGGAGGCGTTAGGCGCGGATGGTGAAGGGATCGATGTCCGATTTGAGTTCGATCAGTCGCCCTACGTGACACGCGCGGTCGGCGGCGTTGTTTCCGAAGGCTTGCTGGGTGCCTTGCTGGTGGGCTTGATGATCCTACTGTTCCTGCGCGATTGGCGAAGTTCGCTGATCGTTGTTCTGAACATTCCCTTGGCATTGTGCTCTGCGATACTAGCGTTATGGATCACCGGCCAAACTATTAACTTGATGACCCTAGGTGGTTTGGCTTTGGCTATCGGGATTTTGGTGGACGAAGCTACCGTGTCCATGGAAAACATTCACTCGCACCTGCAACGCGGTGTTCCCCTAGCGCTCGCCGTACGCGATGGGTCGCTGGAGACGCTCGTGCCCCGGCTGCTGGCCATGCTCTGTATCTTGGCAGTGTTCGTATCGTCCTTCTTTATGCAGGGCGCAGCGCGCGCGTTATTCGTGCCACTGTCGCTGGCGGTCGGCTTCTCCATGATCGCGTCCTACTTGCTATCGAGCACCTTTGTGCCGGTGATGTCGGTGTGGCTGCTCAAGGGCGGACATGATCATGACCACCAGCCCCAAACACTCTTCGATCGATTTCGTGCCGGCTACGAAAGCATCGTGACGAAGCTTGTAAGTCTGCGCTGGTTGGTCGCCCCCACATATCTCGTGGGTTGTCTCGCTGTGGTTGCTTGGATCGCACCGCAACTCGGGCGCGGTGTCTTTCCGGTCGTCGATGCCGGTCAGTTCCGCTTGCGGATGCGCGCATCCGATGGAACGCACATCGAGAAGTCCGAAGCTCTGGCCAAGCAAGCGTTGCAGATCATCGGCGATGAACTAGGACCAGACAACATTGAACTGACGTTGGGTTATGTTGGAATGATTCACTCCAATTTCCCGGTTAATGCGGTTTACCAATGGTCCCGCGGACCTGAGGAAGCCATTCTGTATGTTGACTTGAGTAACAAACTCCTGCTGCCCGACGAGCAGTTGAAGGAGAAAATAAGGGAGCGATTGGCGAAAGACATGCCCGACGTGCGCTTTTCTTTCGAGCCTTCAGACATCGTGAATGAGGTCATGAGCTTTGGATCGCCAACGCCCATTGAAGTGGTCCTAAGCGGTACCGACTTTAGCAAGAATCGTGAGTTCGCCGAGACATTGCGAACAGAATTGGCTGGGGTGTCTGCCTTACGTGACATTCAACTTGGCCAGTCGATGGACTACCCCACCGTGCAAGTCCATGTCGATCGCGAAAAAGCGGGCTTGGCAGGCTTGATGCCCGTCGATGTATCACGAGCCCTGGTCACTGCCACTTCCTCCAGTCGATTTGTGGTTCCCAACTACTGGGCAGATCCCAAGAGTGGCGTGGCCTATCAGGTGCAAGTGGAGATACCTCGTCCTGTGGTTCGTTCCCCTTACGATGTGGAAACCGTCGGATCCATAGAACAGCTCGGCCGCATCCCACTTCGCAAGACAGACAATGGTCAAATACTTGTGCGAGATGTAGCGACTATCGAGCGCGGCACCATGCCGGGGCAATATGATCGTTACAACATGAAGCGCCAAGTAACGCTGACCGCCAATATTTCGGGAGCCGACTTGGGGTCTGTGGCACACCAAGTTCAACAAGCCATTAAGCGCGCTGGCGATCCACCGACAGGCAGCACGGTCGAGGTACGAGGCCAAATTCCGCCCATGCAAGAGATGGAAGCCGGTCTCTCAATTGGACTGTTGCTGGCTATCGTGGCGGTGTTCTTGCTGCTGACAGCCAACTTCCAGTCGCTACGCCTAGCCGTGGTGACGGTATCAACGATACCTGCGGTCGTGGCGGGCGTCGTCGTGATGCTGCACATCACAGGTACGACCATCAACATCCAATCGTTTATCGGGGCGATCATGGCAGTTGGAGTAGCGATGGCCAACGCGATTCTGCTGATCACCTTTGCAGAGAGCCGGCGCGGCGAAAACGGTGACGTCCTGACTGCGGCTGTCAGCGGTGCTGGCAGCCGATTGCGAGCGATTTTGATGACTAGCCTGGCGATGACCGCCGGCATGTTGCCAATGGCGTTAGCACTGGGCGAAGCTGGACAACAGAACGCCCCGCTTGGTCGAGCTGTGGTGGGAGGGTTGATGGCAGCCACCCTGGCTACGTTGTTCATGCTGCCAGTTTTCTTCGCACTGTTGCAGTCAAAAGCTAGTGTGAAGTCTGCGTCGATGGACCCTGATGATCCCGAGAGCCGCTACTTTGCGACCTGACCGCTCAACAATAATAAAACACCCCCCCATGAAAT
The DNA here is from genome assembly GCA_019636385.1 of Pirellulaceae bacterium. NCBI lineage: Bacteria > Pseudomonadati > Planctomycetota > Planctomycetia > Pirellulales > Pirellulaceae > Pirellulaceae bacterium. The sequence continues at coordinate 891,932 of JAHBXT010000001.1, forward strand.
CAGAACTAACCGTAATTTTTGGTGTGCTTTCAACGGCCCTGGTGTTAAGCATCACTGGCTGTAATCCACAGAACGATGTCGCTGTCGAATTGAATTCAACTGCTGGGGAGGGATCGTCCTTAGTTCGCGTCACCACCGGACCAGCCGTCACAAAGACGCTGCGATTGTTTACAGAGCAGCCGGGGAGAGTCGCGGCCTTTGAAGAGACGCCGATCCTATCCAAGATACCTGGCTATGTAGAAACAGTTCACTTTGACATTGGAGACAAGGTGACCAAAGGTCAGTTGCTGATCCGCATTCGGGCACCCGAATATCAAGACCAACTGGAACAGAAGCGCGGATTGCTCTTACAGGCTGAGGCTCAGGTCAAGCAAGCCGAAGCAGCCCTGGCAGCCGCGCAGGCCTCAGCCAATTCCTATCACGCGATGGTGGTACAGGCGCAAGCCAGTGTTGGCCGCTCGGAAGCCGAGTTTGCTCGCTGGGACTCTGAGTACCAACGCATTCAGCAGTTGGTCAGCAAAGGGTCGGTGACCCCCAAGCTGGCCGATGAAACAGCTAGCCAGTACCAAGCAGCAGCCGCCGCCAAGCAAGAGGCGTTGGCCATCATCGAGTCTGCGAAGGCGCGACAGCAGGAAGCGGCAGCCAACGTCACGACGGCCGCCACCGCTATCGATGCGGCGAGGGCTAAAGTCAAAGTGGCCCAAGCCGATATTCAGCAGGCTGAAACCATGCTGACCTATACCGAGCTGTTGAGCCCCTTCGACGGATACGTCACTCATCGCCGCGTTGATGCTGGCCACTATGTACAGCCAGCAGGCGCCAGCAACGCGCAACCACTGATGACCATTGCCAATGTGACCAAGGTCCGAGTGTTTGTCAATGTGCCAGAAAGCGAAGCTACCTGGGTCGATGCCGGATTCGACGATGCCTTTCAAGGCGACCCGGTGACGATTCAGATTGCATCTGGAGAATCAATTGATGCGAGAGTAACTCGCACCAGCCTGCAACTGGACCTACACAGCCGTTCGCTTTCTACGGAAATCGATGTTCAGAACACTGATCTGATATTACTGCCCGGCGCGTTCGTAACCGCCAAGATTCTACTGGAAGAACGAAGCGATGTACTAACACTACCGATCTCAGCCATCGTGAAGACCGCTACAGAGGCGGTTTGTTGCGTCGTTGTGGATGGAAAGATCCAGCACCAGCCAATCAAGTTAGGTCTACGAGTCGGCGATGATGTGCAGATTCTCTCCGGTCTAAATGGTAATGAGCCAGTCGTGCTCGTCCGCGCCAATTCGCTCCGCTCTGGACAGGCAGTTGAAGTAATCGCGGAAAAATAAATCGCTGATCGTCGTGACGTTGTGTCGGCGCAATTGGCGCGTTACGCGATCGTTTGGTTGGTTTGTAGACCATTGAGATGCACAGTTTAGGCAGCTTCCAATTGCAACCCCGCTGTCCGGGTGATCACGGCCAGCAAGATGCGAGGCGGCCTAGGCAGTCTAGCGCGATCTTGATTCTTAGTAGACTTTAGACATGTGCAAGGTGATGCTTTCCGCCAAGGCCGTGGAAGCTGTGTCGTTGCTTGGTCTACTGGAGTGCCGATTGTGTCCGCTGAAAAAGTAGTGCGAGTCGAACTGATCAGTCAGTAATTCCAGACGGTCCAAGAATTGGTTTTTGATGTACTGGAGTACTGGAGCTTCAGTGGTGAGGCGGCGCAAGCGGACGCAATGGTATTTGCATTACTCTGCAGCCATTTGCTTACATTTGGCAATGGCAGAAACGTTATGCCGGCTTGCTTGACCCACCCTGCAAATCCTTGAACCACGGCTACTCCCAGCTCCCTTCCGGAATAGGCTTTTCTTCGACAATCTCGATGGTGACGTGATCGGGGCCGAGGACATAAAAACTCTTGAAGCCAAAATCGGTGCGAAGCTTGATGTCATCAATGATCTGGACGCCATTGGATTGCATGCGATCGCGCACGGGCTGGATGTCGCGGAAGGAAAAGGCAATGTGATCGAGGGCTCGACCAGCGCTGGGCAGCAGCGTTTCTGGTGGCGTGGGAGCGTGCGTCCACCAATTGACGCTGCCGTGGCCCGGCGCTGCGAAAATATTGATGCGCACATCGTCCGCTGTGCGCAACTCGGTCATCCACATGTAGCGCAGCGTGAGCAGCGGGTTATTGGGGTCTGGCTCAAAGTCGTCTGGTGGTGAAGACGGTCGAGGGGGAATCCGGCTGGGCCCACGCAGTCCAAGGTTGTCCATGTACCACTGAGCGGTTGCCCCTACATCGTGGGTGATCAAATGCACGTGCGCAAATCGAGGTTGAGGAATGCCCGAATAGAATTCGAAAAACTCGCGACTCGGCCCAAAGGCATACAGGTACTTGTGTTGTCCGAGGGCTCTGGGCGGTGTTTCGATTTCAACTTGGTGCTTTCTCAACCATTCGAATTCGGCAACCGCATCTTTGCATCCCCAGCCGATGTGATACAAGCCGCTTTCCAATTGCCAGGGCGGTGGTTGGCTAACCGTGTTAAACAGAATCAAAGCACGGTCGACCAGTACCGCGTTGGAGCTGCCGCGATACGAAATTCGTTGGGCATTCACAATCGTCTCATAAAACTGCATGCTCTGGGTGGGGTCCACCGTATTGATGCGCGTATGATGGTAATCGGCCGGCTCGATGGTCGCCTGTGACCGAGCATCGCGCGCATCCCTCCGCCCCGGCGGTTGAGCGCCAAGACCATTCGGCGGAACGCACAATGCTAATGCTAATGCTACCGTAACGAATCGAAGCCGAGAGTAAATGGCAACCATGGTTTATGACTCCTTAAGGAAGCTTCACGATCATGCTACCAGTGTTCACAGTCTACCATCCTAGCAGCGGTCGGGCTGCTGTGGCCGGGCGGTGAAGGAAATCGTATACCAGCAGGTAGCCATTCAGCCCGCGCTTAGATGGCGGTGTTGGGCTGCATTCGGATAGGTCGGGGCAAGCGTACCCGGCACGGGATTCTTGCAGCGGTGGGGCCTCAGCCAGCACGACGCCTTCGACGTTTGGAGCGCACCAGCGACACTACACTCAGCCCTGGTAGGAACTAGAAGCTCAGTGTATTCTAGCCTCAAGATTTGAACCAATCGCACGAGAATCTGCGGATTACGATATGTTAACAGGTGGAACATCGACCTCGTCAACGCTCGATTCCGACCAACTTCAGTGCATGGAAGTTTGGGGTGGGAATCGAGGGATCGAACGTTATTTCCGCTTGCCAGGACTGGAGATTTGGCTGTATTCCCGGCCTTACGATGAAGCTGCGAGTGGAGGTGATGTTTATTATCTCTCGTCTTGTGCTTCGGGGCGAATAACACGACTACTTCTGGCGGATGTCAGCGGTCATGGCGTGGCGGTTTCGCAATGCGCTAGCCGCTTACGGGATTTAATGCGCAAGCACATTAATCGCGTCAGTCAACAACTGTTTGTAGCCGAAATCAACAAGGATTTCACGGGATTAGGGGAAGGAAACTTTGCAACAGCCTTAGTGGGCACCTTTTTCGCCTCAACACGGTCCCTGCAACTCTCCACGGCAGGCCACCCCCACCCCATACTCTTCCGTGATAAGAGCTGTACCTGGGAGATTTGCGACCCAGGCTCAGCAGACACCACAGAATTGAGCGATCTGCCGCTTGGTATCGTGGAAGGCGTCGAGTACTGCCAATCTCGCCTGACGCTTGGCCCCGGAGACATGTTACTTGCCTATACCGACGGTGTCACGGAAATGCGGTTAAGCAACGATCGACAGTTAAACTCAGCGGGGCTTCTGTCACTGGCTCAGGCTATGAGCGGGACGGCTCCGGCGGCATTCTTATCAAAACTGGTCGAACGCTTGCGGAAGAGCTCCAGCGAGCCGATGGGAGACGATATGACTATGTTGCTTCTGCGAGCAGATGGAACCGGAACCAGTTGGCGGAACAACTTGCTGGCCCCGTTCCGGCTTTTACGTGGCGCTCGCAACAAAGTTACCTTTCGTCAGACGTAACTGAATATTAATAACAACTGAGCATTGCTTGCTGTTGTAGCAATGTGGCACGCAGGGAAGCCATTGCACTCACAGCGACTTGTGCCGGTCAACTGCCAATTCATCAATTCATGCTCCACAACGTTCCATTGAGAATGGCCGCAAAAGTCGTCCACAGCAGGTAGGGGACCATCAACCAACCGGCCCAAGCGGATCGGCTAGCAAACTGGATGGTGGTAATGGCGATGGCCACCCACAGCAATAGAATCTCGGCCATGGCGAGTCCTGGGCTTCTCAATCCGAAGAACAAGACAGACCACAGCGCGTTTAGGGCTAACTGCGCAGCGTACAGAAACATTGGCCACCGTGCGTCCAGCCAGCCAACTCGCCGCCAGACCAGCCAAGCCGCCACGGCCATCATGCAGTACAAGGCTGACCAGACAGGGCCAAAAATCCAATCGGGCGGATGCCACTGCGGTTTTGACAATTCTTGATACCAACTCCCCACAGAACTACCGGTTGCCCAACCCCCTAACGCTGCCGCACTCCAGGTAGCCAAAAGCAGACCGACTAACCAGAGCGCCTGCTTGGTGACAGATGGCGAGTGCATTTGGACTCGCGCACTGTTCATGCCCTGACGCACAATTTCCCGTAGCATGCCAGCGAACACTATCTCATGCAACGGGTAGATTCCGTACCAGTAGGCTAGGCCGAACAGTCCGACCGGATCGAACTCGGCCGTTTGACGAACTTGGCAACCGGCTGCCGTTGGCTTGACTTCAAATTCCAGCCACGCTCGACCGGGAAGTCGCATTTCGGCAAACAGCCTCAACCGTCGCTCGGGTTCAAACGCCTCAACCCGCCAGCAGTCGAGCGTATCTCCAACTCGCAGTTCGTCTAATTCCCGCCTGCCACGGCGCATCCCGACACCGCCTACCAGTAGATCCATCCACCCACGGATCCGCCACAGAAAGTTGGCAAAATACCAGCCAGTATGACCGCCTATACGTTGGATGGGGTAGAAAGCGTTTGAAGGCGGAATGGGAGCGTCCAGTGACCGAGAGTCAACCAAGCGTGTTCCGAAACGTGTACCACCCCAGGGTGGCAATGGCCCCGATGCAGAAAGCGCATCGGACCACCGTGTCGCAGCCAGTTCTTGATCTTCATTTTTCAGAGCCCGCTCAATTGCCTCCCGGACTCCTCGCGGCTTACAATCGAATTGCATCAGCGCCCGCCGATCATTGACCACGGTTGCGTTTTGCAGGCTATCGATCAATTTTCGTCCAACTCGTGCATAGACAGGCGTGACCAAGCCTAGCCACAGACTAGAAAGCCGCGGAGACAAAAATGGCACGGGAATCATCCAGCGTCGCAATCCACGCTGTCGAGCATATTCCTGCATGATTTGACCATAAGACATGCGATCCGGACCGCCGATCTCAAAAACTTGGCTACCTTCAAGCGGGCAATCCAGAGCGAGAGTCAAATACGAAAGCAAATCCTCAATGGCGATCGGCTGAGCCTGCGTAGAGACCCATCGAGGACACAACATCACCGGCAGCTTTTGAACTAACGCCCTTATCAGCTCGAACGATAAACTCCCAGAACCGATCACGATCGAGGCTCGAAACTCAATCACCAAAGCCCCAGAAGTACGCAAGCATTCGCCAACTTCCTGTCGGCTTCGCAAATGTTTCGACAGATTGGTAGACTCATCTCCCAGTCCTCCCAAATAGATGATTCTCCTGACACCGGCGCTTCGAGCGGCGGCGGCAAAATTCAAGGCGGCCTGTCGGTCATCCTCCTCAAAATCCGCCGCAGTACCCATCGAGTGCACCAGATAGTAAGCTACTTGCACACCCTCCAACGCCGGCAATAAAGTCTCCGCTTGCAGTACATCGCCACGGAAAATTTCGGTGGTCGGTGACACCCGTGCTTTCAAGAATTCTGGCCGTCGAGCCAAACACCGGACTCGCAAGCCCTTCTGCTCCAACAGCGGGATCAAGCGTCCGCCGACATATCCCGATCCGCCGGTAACCAAGACCGTAAATGGCTGCTGCATGGTTGAATCTTAAAGAAGGTCAGGACTGGGCCGAAACATGATGTATAACTGTCGTACGAAATCTGGCAAGAATTGTTGCGGCTGCTAGCGACCATTTGTTGCGCCAGGTGGCAGAACCTGGCAAAATTTGGCAGGCCTGGCGACCAAATGTCGTGTCCCGAAAAACACCACAAAATCACAGGGAAATACTGGGTTTTCGCATGTCGGGGCAACAGCCGCCCATTGAGCCTTTTTAACTCCGGAGCGCGAAATTAGGACACTGCTTTTAGATGGCACTTCCCTAGGAAATCAATGCCGCTATGATCCAACCGGGCTTGCGTACGATAGTCATATTCCCTGGACAATCACGCCACGATAGACAGCTCCGCGATGGCGGTGTTGGGCTGCATCTTGATACGCCGGGCTATCATACCAGTCTTGGGCTTCTTCCACGCTTGGGAATTCAGCAATCACAACGCCTTCGACATCCGGTCCTTCCAGTGTCAGATGCTTACCATAGGCGGCTAGCACTTTGAACGGGCGACCTTGCAGTGTCGCTGTTACTTTCTCCCAGTAGGCTTCCAGTTCGGATTGATCGAGCGTTTTTTCACGAATGAACACCACATAAGCTGGCATGTATTTCTCCTGTTGAGGTGTGGGAATTTGGGTTATCGCAAACCGCCGGAAGCAAGAATAACTTCGCCGGTCAACCAGCCGGAGTCATCCGAGGCGAGAAACGAAACAATTTTGGCGATGTCTCTTGGCGTACCCATTCGGCCCAGAGGGGTCATGGCGACGAGGTGCTTTTCTATGTCATTATCGACGCCGTACAGTCCCGCCTCCTTCGTCCCTTCGCTAAGCGTGGCGCCGGGATTGACGGAGTTAACGCGAATTTTTCGCGGGGCGAGTTCTTTGGCCAGCACGCCGGTCACGGCATCGAGGCCCGCTTTGCTGGCGGAGTAGATCGAGTATCCGGGCGGATGCGAGCGCGAGGCACCGGAGCCGATATTGATGATGCTTCCGCCATCCGATCCGAAGTGCGGGAGCGATTCGCGGATAACCAGCAATGGCCCGAGCAGGTTGACTTTGATCTCGCGGTGGAACTCTTCCTCGGTCAGTTCCGCGACAGGCATCGCCCGATAGACGCCGGCATTATTGACCAGAATGTCGAGAGAGCCGAAGGTTTCCTTCGCCCGCTCGAAAAGCTCGGCAACATCGGCAGACTTCGCGACATTCGCCTGAATCGCGATGGCACGGCCACCTCCAGCGGTAATCGCATTGACGACGGATTCCGCGCCGGTTCGGTCGCTCGCGTAATTCACCACAACTGCCGCACCCACAGCGGCAAGCTCCCTGGCAATTCCCGCTCCGATGCCCTTGGACGCTCCCGTTACGAGAGCCACTTTGCGTTGCAATTTCGACATCACTTGTCCTCCTTACTCCCGTAGACACCACGGGAAGGAGACTGTGACAAGCGATTTCAGGATTCTTCAATTGAGTTGCAGCGCTGTCCCGAAATCGCCTTTGTCGAGCAGTTGCCGCAGACAGTCGAACTGATTCTTCGGTTCGAGAAAGGGGTGCTCGCGGAAAATCGCCGCGTATTGTTCATTCACGGTATTCTCGATGGTCCGCACGATACCTTCTGCCGCTTCCGAGATGCGTTGCACATGCAGCGGGACGAATTGCAGCTGTCCGGGATCGACATGTCCCGCCTCGATAAAGCCCCTGGTCTTCTTCGGGCAGCGACAGGGGTTGTTTGCGTTGACCAGACCGCACTGGCCGTGCATGAACTGGTAGAGTTCGCGGCGGGCGCGAGAGAGGCTCTGCCGGAAATTGTCGGCGGTCATCTCCAGGATTTCGCTGGCGACCGTGTCGCTGGCTCCGAAGATTTCGCCCAGCGTGAAGATCAGCCGTTGCTTGCGGTCGAGGCAGAGCAACATCCCCGTAGTACAGGAGATTTTGGCTTCTTCAACCAGCAGCGGCACATCGACCGGCACGGACTTCGGGTCGGGCAGGTCCAGGTTGGGGGTGTCGTTGATGGCGGCGGCGTAGCTGGAAAAGGTTTGGGCTTCGGTTTCCCCGCCGCGCCGCTTCATGTTCAGCACGTGGTTGGCCGTGATGCGGTAGAGCCAGGTGCGAAACTGGCTTTCCCCCTGGAACGTGCTGAGTCGGGTGATGGCCTTGATCAGCACTTCCTGCGTGACTTCTTCCGCATCCTGCGCGTGAAAGACCATGCGGACTGCGATGTTATAGATCCACGATTGATGTCGCAGGACCAGCTTTTCCAAGGCCTCTCGGTTGCCGCTCTTGGCCCGCGCGATCAGGTCGTTATCCGTGGATTCATCGATAACCTCGGCAAAGGGATTATGCATCACCGCATTCCTCGCTCAGAACACCTCTTTCTGCCCTACTCCTCTTTCTACTCTAACAGACATGAACTCCTTGGACACGCGAGGCAAAGGACTGTGACAATCCCGTCTGAAATTGCCGGTACCGCCCGAAAAATTCAAATCCCGCCAACAGTCGCTCGTGCAACCACTGGCGGGATTCGTATTTACGTCGCAGTCGGGGCGACAGGACGGCAATAGAACTTTTTCGTCCGCCTATTTTTGGGATCAAGGGCGATGTTGCAGGACTGATTTGCGACGCAACTCCTGAATTCAAAAGGTCTTCGGGTGTAGGCTTTACAGGATGAGCTGAGTCATCGACCGGCTTGTGGGGTTCAAGCCGATAATTGCAATCTTGGAAATGACCCCGGTAAGGATTTACAAATCAGTGATTGCCGGGTCCAGCAATCCTGTTACATCGACCTCGAACACCCTCAGTTCGCCCTGAACCGGAAATGGCTTCTTGATCCGCCGGACGTTCTCCAACACCCATGCAATCGCTTTTGGAGTTTTTCGACACTGCGCCGCGGGTTCATCAAGTACGGACATGGGTCGACAATCGACAAGAGTCGCCACAGCTAGGGCATATCCCGCTGGAGGAATGTCTGGTTCCTTTGAAGAGACAATTAGAATCTCACCGCGATAGCGAGTGGACCAGGTTCGTGTCTCGATAGTCTTCTCACCGTCGGCAATCATGTTCGCCCAAGGCTGTTTTACAGATATCGCTTTCATCGGCTTGGCACCTTGACCTTCGCAGCGAGACCAATCATCTCTTGCGTTTTGCTTGAACACACGACTTGCATTTTTGACAGAAAATCCTTGGCCCACAACTGAATCATGTTCGCCCATGGCGAATAGTCAGTTGTGGCGTATGGGCCAATCCGACCTCCAACTTCGGGTGAAAAACATCCGTGACTGAGTACGGTCATTTCGAGTTCCATCGGGCTTGCCGCAATGACGCGTTCCGCAAACTGAATCAAACCGCGGAAATCGGCTCTCTGATATGGCTTCATGTCTCCGAGGTGTTGAAACGAATCAAAAGCGTATTCACTTGAATCGTCCAGACCACATTCGATCATTGCAGCACGTCTGTAAATGCATGGCATGCAATACCCACAGTGAAGCACCTTAAGATTCTTGTACCGCGAGGCTCTGGAACAAGATACAGACCGTTTTGCGAGAGGTATCAATTCGTCTGGAAGACCGCGCAGCATGTCCGTCTTGCTCTGATACAGGAAGGGGTTCCGTAGCGCACCCTCGAAGATGCCAAGCTGAGCAACAACGTCAGCGAACTCCACGAGAAACTGGGGGTGTGCGGTGCGAGTGCTCAAGGAGCCGAGTCGTGAACGCTGTAGTGGCGCGTTCAACGCGATCAGACCGTTCTCGGGGATATACAGCTCTGGCACATTGGCCGAAGCTGCCACTGACACAGCCAGGCTCAAAAACAGGAATGATCGGCAGCGATGGGTTTCCTCTACTTTCTTCGCAAGCTGGTAATGCGTCTTCTCTGCCCTGCTGCGGGCAACCCGGCATTGCACCAGCGTCAACTGGTTGGGAAAGAGTGCCAAGAGCTGTCGCGCTAACTCAGTTTGAGCTGACGCTGTCACATTATCTGCTTGGTGACCCACCAGGATCACCTTCTTGCCGCCCTTGAGAAGCTGATAGGCCCCCATCAGTGAATCAATACCACCTGAAAAAAGACAGACAGCGTCCATTCCACGAGGTAATTTCGCCCGATGCTTCTTGATCGGAATGGCTTTGCGATCTAGCCAATCGAAGCTGAAGTTGTCTCCAGCAACGCGTTTCAAGCACATCGACAGTGATGGTGTAACTTCTTGCCATACCGAACGATCGGCTACAGGAACGACAAAATCGTGAGAGCGGGTCCATCGATCGGGCGCACTCTTGCGAGCTTCCATCTCGTCAGTGATGTAGACCATCACTGCCACATCCACCAAGTCACGTGCCGTCTGAGACATCTTGACCAATAGTGGTTGACCATCACGCTTAAACCGGAGCGTGACGTTTCCAGACGGCAAGGTGTCAATGACACCTCCCTTCAAGGCCGCAAGTGCATGAATGTATTTCTTATCGCCGCAGCCTTTGGGTCCGACATTTCTTACCGCTTTCATAATCACTCCGGTGGTTCTGGGTTTCTGAGCCGGAATTCGAGTGTCGAAACAATCCCATTCCCGAGTTCTTGCCCAGCGGGACCAAACCAGTCCACTCGGTCAAAACGCCCCTCGGCGCGAAGGTCTTCAATCAGTGTTTCAACCTGCGACCGACACCCGCGTTCGACTGCTGACGACAATGCAACAGATTCATCAATCGAGTCGGTCCGCAACGTGACGTGGTTCTCAATCAGTGTCCAAACACGATCAAATACGTACTTTGTTAAGAAACATTCAATCAACCCCTCAATGCCCTCTCTGGCCAAGAACCCTTGGAGCGCTGCATCAAGATTTTGGTAGGAATGATCGCCTTCAAGTGCAGCAGCATCAAGAATCGCGTCACGCAAAGTAGCGCCGAGTAGTTCTTGCTGGAGGCCATCAGAGATGCCTGCGATGTGTTCAGCGATTCGTGCAACGACTTCGGCGGCAGATCGACCTCGCAACTCGCCAAGGCCAAGCGTGTCCAGCGCTGCGCCAAGATCGCCACCTTGAAGAGCTGTCGCAAAACTACCGAGTGACGAAACCGCACTTCCTACAGACGCGTTCCTCACTGAACCGCCACTTCTTCCACGCCCTCCACCGCCAGCTCCACCTCCTGTGCCTCCACTGCCTCCACGCGTCGACGGAAATCCCATGCCGCCCGCTGCACCGATCACATTAGAAATAAGTTTCTGAGCGTTGCGAGAGACGGCATCCCCAAGAAGCGAGTTGATCTCTCGCTTCACATCGGTCCAGTCGCCACCGGCTGGCGTCGGGAGATTGATCGACGTCCCCATTTTGCCAGATCCCCTATCGTTTCGACGTTGCCTTTTTGTTTGGCGTATTGAAGGCTGCCGCCAGCTTAGACCCTTTGAACTTGTCCTTGAGGTCCTTGGAAATCGAGAAACCCGCGTTTTCTGCGGCGTTGAGCAAGGTAGACGCAGAAAGGCACACGGCATCCTGCTCATTCGGATCTAGTTGCGAAAGCCCCTTCACGGCGTGGAGATACTGATCTCTGTGCTTCCGGCAGATTTCTTCCAGACCATTGATAATGTGGGTTCGTAGCAGCGACTCATTCGCGGTTGCAAGGTCAGCAAGCAGAATTCGCACGACAGACGCAGCGAGTGCGGGCTCCTGCGCTGCTGCCTGTTTTGCACCGGCCTGTGAACGGATTCGATCGTCGCTCTCAATAGCGACAGCCAGTGATTTGGCCTTTTCATCAGCAGGCTGAAGTCCCTGTGCTCGTCCGCGACTCAAAGATGTTTGAGCCAAGAACAGATAATCGTTGAGGTTGATTTCACCTGTGAGCTTCGGTTCTGCGAGGAGATACTCAATTAGCCCGACTCGTCCCATTGACTCGGTGACGAGCTTTGACTCGATTCCATTGTTACCAGCCGAGTTAGCGGCCTTGGTTACCTCGTCAATCAGCGCAGAGCGTCCCGTTTCTGGGTCCACAGTCTCAGCAATCGCATTGAAGAATTCCTCCCAGACGTATTCCAGTACTGCTATCTTGATAAGCATGTCCTGCTTAACGTCCAGTCCATTTTCTTCGGCAAGACGCCGACGCAACGAAAGAATGTTCAAGAATCGCTTTATCTGTCGCGGGTTGCCCCTCAGCCCACGAGCGAGAACATGGACATACGGCATCACTTCCGACAGCTCACCCTTTACGTCCTTAAGCTTGCTGTCTATCAAGGCTTTGTTTTTCTCTGGCCAACTACATATCTCCTCTTCAATGCTGCCCTTGCATGTGTAGAACCCACGCCGCGCGGACAATAGCGTGGGCCAATGCTCCTGATTGAGATTTCTTCCGATGATCAGCATTCCAACATAACACGCGATATCCCGCAGGTCTTGCTGGGGGATGGTGAACGGAATTTGCACGATCTTCTCAAGAAAATCTTTTTGACGCTGCTGCTCGCTGACCTTGTAGACTTCGCCAACAGCATGCTGAATCTTTGCTGCGTCAGCGCCAATGACGAAGGTGCAAGCTGGCGTGTTCAGGAACAGCTTGATCGTTTCGAATGTTTCGATCACCTTCGCGCTTGAACATCGGTCAAGGTCATCAATAAACACGACAATGCGATCAACCTTCGCTTTGGCGAGCAACCCCTCGAATTCCTTGTCGAACGCTTCCATGGTTTCCGCGATCTTCTCTGACTCTTCCTTGAAACAGTCGATGAAGTCGTTGATTTGCGGTGTCATTGTCATGACGCTTGTTGTCATGAATTTCGCGAGCTTCAGGACACTCGCCCCCTTCTTGAGCTTCTCGAAGGTATCTTTGGCGTCTTGCCAAAGGGTTTTATCCTCTGCCAGCTTTGCAAGGACAGCATGAATTAATGCCGACTGAGCTTCTTCACGCCCCTCATATCGCCAAGCGTTGAACCAGAGAGTCTTCGTGTTGACTTCGGGAGTTGAATCCACTTTCGCCTGGAGCATCCTCATCAGGCTCGTCTTACCACTACCCCAAGCTCCAAAGATGCCAAGGGTCAAGGGAGCCAAGTCTTTCATCGTGCACGTATCAGCGAGCACAGAGACATAACTAGCAAATCCCAGAAAATCTTGGTCAGTGTCTCGATCGGACCACATGGACTTATTTCACCCGCTAAAAGTTCATCATTTCGCGCAATTGGCCCCGCTTGGCGCTTTACGCGGCTCAGCCCCCTCCGATTGTGCGGATATCGAACACGCAAGTCAAGTCCTTGCGTAAATGTTCCGATCATGCAAGAATAGAAACTGAAGTACGGAGGAGCCTCTTCCCCGGTACGGCCTGGCGGTTCCGTCAAGCCACAGACAGGGAGAAATGCCATGAACATCGACCAAATCACTCTCGCCTCCCGGCTGAAGGAGGCCCGCATTGCTGCGAGTCTCACGCAGGAGCAAGTTGCTCAGGAGCTGGAATTGCCGCGTACGGCGATTGTCCAGGTCGAAGCCGGGAATCGCGCCGTCAGCACTCTCGAACTGGCCAAACTCGCGCAGCTCTATGGGCGGTCAATCGCCGGTTTCTTTGCCGACGCACCCTCTGCAGAAGAGGATGTGCTGGTGGCCCTGTTCCGTGCTGCGCAGGTCGAGGGGCAAGACCTCCCTTGGCAAACCGAGGTCGCCCGCTACCTGGAAATCTGTCGCGCGGGGGTCGAACTGGAACGCCTGCTCGACCGACCGCCGCATGTCGGCCCGCCGTCCTACGACTTGCCGCTACCACGCAATGTCATGGAAGCGGTGGAGCAGGGCAATCTCGTCGCGGAACAGGAGCGACGGCGACTGTCTCTCGGTCACAACCCCATTCCCGACATGTCCGACCTGATCAACAGTCAGAACATCTGGGCTTCGGGCGCAGAACTCCCGGAAGATATGTCCGGCCTGTTCCTGAATCACTCCTCAATCGGGCTCTGCATCCTGGTCAACTTCGGCCATCCTCGCGCCCGGAAACGCTTCTCCTACGCCCACGAGTATGCTCATGCGCTGCTCGACCGTCAGGATGCGGCCACGGTCTCGCGTGAAGAAAACCGTCGCAAACTCCCTGAAGTCCGCGCCAATGCCTTCGCAGCGGCGTTCTTACTACCCCGCACCGGAGTCTGGGCGTTTCTCAACGCTCGCTTCAAGGCCGGACCGAGCCTCATCGAGCAGACGGTCTATGATCCAGCTGCCGAGCAGAACGCCGAAGAAGTCCGTGCCTCCCGTCGGGCCGCGCCACGCTCCCAGGTGCTGACCTACGAAGACATCGCCACTCTGGCCCATCACTTTGGCGTCAGCTATCAGGCCGCACTCTTTCGACTGAAGAGCTTGTCCATCGTCAACGAAGCCGAGTTCACCGAATTGCGGGACAAGGAGCAGTTTGGACGGCAGTATCTGGAGTTGCTACAAGTGCTGGAGGATCTCGAAGGGCATGACCAGCGCAAGCCGGATCGAGAAATTGTCAGTCAGGTAGTCCATCTGGCCCTGGAAGCCTACCGCAGGGAGGAAATCTCCCAGGGCAAATTGCGCGACCTCAGTAAACTCCTGAATTTCTCGGCGAAAGCGCTGGTCATGTTGGCGGAGGCCGCTTAGCACTGATCCGCCTCAGGGATGAACCTCGATGAGCACAGTCATCGTCATCACGGACACGAGTGTCCTGGTCAACTTTCTGGTACTCGATCAGGCCGCATTGCTGGCGCGACTGCCGGATCATCGCTTCGTGGTCACGGAGCACGTCCGCGCGGAAATCACCGACCACTATCAGGATCAGCTCCAGCGTCTGGAGGCGGCCTTTACCGCTGGCATCCTCGAAGAAATCCGAGTTACCGATCTGCCAGAGGTGCAGCTCTTCGCCCAACTGACAGCTACAGGATTAGGCATCGGCGAATGCTCGGCGATTGCCGTCGCAGCTCATCGTCAACTCGCTCTGGCCATCGAAGACAAACGCGCGGTCAAGAAGCTCAAGACCGTTGGTCTGCAGCTGACGCTTCATTCCACGGAGACGATTGTCGTCCTGCTGATTCAGCACGCCGTGCTGACCTTCCAGGAAGCTGACACCATGAAGCAGGAATGGGAGCTGCACCACCGCTTTCGCTTGCCGTTTGGTAGCTTCGCCGAACGGCTCTCCTCCTCTCCCTGAGCAACCTATCCGAAGCACCGCCTCGTCATGACGTCGCCGAGCCGACAGCCACGAGATAGCACTCTGGTTGATTTGGCTCTCAGAAGAGGCGCTGCCGCCGACACTTACGCCGCAGGCGTGATCGCAACCCGTTGTGGTCTCAGCAGTTGCGCAATTGGATCCCGCATCCATGAAGACCCGGGTCATTAGTCGGGGCAACAAGACGGCGATTGAACTTTTTCTGAGTGGCGTTCGCAGTTGGGAAGACCGAGTTCGGCAAGTCATTTCGACGCAAACCGTTAGTCAGTCGGCAGAAAGCTAACCAGCAGCTTTCCGTCTTGAATCGCGTTCGGAATCGACAAGCTTTTCACAACTGTCGGATCTTGCGTTACTGTTGAAGTTCGATCTCTCCTGGCCGCCACGTCTTGTCGAACCAAGGCTGTAGCGGGCCATAGAGCCGCAGCAGTGTATTCCAGCCCTTGCCGGGGACGGTCTGCACCCAGTTGTTTTCCTTCCCGGCGGGAGCCTTCGGCCCGAAGTACAAGTCGACCGAACCGTCCGCATTAACCAACACCTTCTCATTCTGGCTGGTGACCGCTGGCCATCGTTGATCGGTCTGGAGCATGGAGCGCGTCTGATTGTCGTACAGGATCACCGACCAGAACTGCTTAACGGGGATATTGGGCGGCAGATGCAGTTTGTAGTTCTTGCCGCCGTCGAGAGCGCGTCCGTTGGCGTCAACGAAGGCGGCCATATACTGTGACCCCGCTCCCACAGTCTTTGAATCCATCGCAGGCGTCACGCCGGTGGCATAAAAGAAGAACGCCGAATAGGCGTCCAGAACTCGCGCGCCGTCCTGCTCGAACTTATAGCCGCCATAGAAGCCGGACCGCCATGCGCTGTTCGGGTAGTAGTAGCTCTCCTTAATTCGCAAGCGGTAATTCATGGCACGCGCGGTGGCGTCACCGACCACGGCGGCCTCGGTCAGAATTTTCTTCATGCGGGCATCAGGCTCAAATGGCTTGCCCTTCTGAATACCGATCGAGGCGTACAGGCCAAGTGTGACTGGATCGACCGAATCGGTCGGTTCTTCCTGCACGATTTGGTTGAGATACTCCCAAAACGGATAGTCCGCTGGCGCAAGTGTGCTGAACGCCTTGCCGGAGACATGAACGAAATTTAGCTGCGGGGGATTGGCAGCGTCTTTAAGCCGATAGATCTTCGTGTGCTTTTCCACGAGATCCACACCCGGTTTGGGATCGCCATCCACGAGAAAGGATCGCCACGGTACCCAGACGCTGAACGTCGCAGGGCGCACGACTAAGTAGCCGGGCGGCACGTTCTCGGTATAGCCCGGGGGCAGGATCAGGTATTTGCCGCCTTTTCCCTTGTCGGGGCCGACGAGGCCGATATCGGTGACAAAGCTGTACCACATGTCGTTCATCAGACCGAGAACGTTCGGCGGCACTTCCAGCACTAACGGCCCTTCCCGTAGATCGAGCCAGAACCACGTGTACGGTGTGTTGTTGTTGGGCGTGAGGAAGAGCGATTTCGAGTCCATGCGATCCTCGAAGATCGGCACGGTCAAATTGATCTGTCCGAGTTCAGCAATTCCCTTGCGATTGGCCAATTGACTTACTGGCGCGAGTCCCAGCAGGTACGCCTGCACGGCGCGCTGAAAGTCGAGGTTGTCATAGAGCTTTTCGACGGTCGAGTCGTCGGGGAACCCATCAAAGAACTTGAGCTTCCCCAACCGCGTTTCCACCTCGTCAGGAATTGCGATCCCCCTCGGAATCTCAGTTGTCATCTTGTATTTGGCAGGAGGCTGTTGTGCCATGCACGCCGTGCCGAACAGTAGAAGCGCGGGCAGAGCAGTGGCGATGATCGTTGAATTCCGACGTGCCATTTCGTGTTCCGTTCTCTTGCAGAAGGGGGACGTCAATTACGTTCCTAAATCAATCAAATTCCTTGGATCGGCAGCAAAGCAGCTTTGTCTGGCTCGCGCAAGCAACTCGAAACAGTCGGCGGGATTTGAACTCCGCAGGCCCTTTATTGACAGGACGTTGCGTTCGACTGCATGACTTGTCAGTCATTCTCCAGCGGCCCACCGAACGTTTCCACACGTGCAGCATTGTAACCGCAAAGTGATGCCGCAAAAAGAGAAACAGCTCGTCGCAAACTCTTGCGACGAGCTGTTTTGACTTCAAGTCGGGGTGACAGGACACCAGTTGAGCATTTTTGGTTGTCCGTTCAAGATCGGGCATCAGATTTTTCGATTCTCCAAACCGCTGATCAGCCCTGAGAGCATCTTGGAGATCTCCTCAAGTTGCGACTTCAACTCGGCGTGCTTAGTTTCATCGAGCAAGCTGCGGCGTCGAGCTAACTCGAGTAGCGGCACACACTCTTGGACCGATCCGCGTGCGATGATGAAGAAGTTCTTGCGGTCAGCTTTCGTGAAGCGTCCGTTGCCTTCAGCGATGTTGGCGGAAATCGAAAGAGCAGCCCGGTTGAGTTGGTCAACGAGAAAACCGTAACCGCGGGAGAACTGCTCGGTAGCGGTGCAAACTTCGTCGGCGAAGTCGAGGGACTTTTGGTAGACCAGCAGCTTTTCGAACTGGAAAGTCATTCAGCTGCTCCGGGAAGAAGTGAGTAGAGCAGTAGAAAGTAGACCGAGCAGAGAAGAGAAGGTCGAGCGGCCATGAACGTCTGCACCCCTAGAAGACTCGGGGGTGCGGAGGCTCTACTGCTCTACTTTCTCTTCTCTACTCTCTATTTTTTGGGCCTGAAGGCCCAAAAAATCGGGGTGACTGGATTTGAACCAGCGGCCTCTGCGTCCCGAACGCAGCGCTCTACCAGGCTGAGCCACACCCCGGATGGATTTCATGGTTGGCCTTCCAACCGCTTATTATGGCTGCCTTAAGTGCGGACGACTAGGGGCGGATGGTCGTGCTACGGTTGCTTCCAAACCAAAGTACACTCGACAGCAGAGTGATCCGACAACGCTTCGACCCTGGGATCCAGGAAACGATTAACGGTAGCTTCCAACGGTTCTAGCTGCTGATGCTTGGCTTGAGGATTGATCAGAAAGATGTAGTCAATGCGGCGGCCACCGTCGGGCTTGATCTGATCCGAAGTTCCCCCAGCACCACGACCAACGGCGGGCCACAGGTCAATCAATTGGCTGTCAGGCTGCGCGCTGCGAAAATTCCCGATCATCAAGTTATATGCCGATTGTGCATTTTCCATTTCGGCGGTGTCGCCTCGCGTATTGAAGTCGCCCATCAACAGCGCCGGCCGCTGCGGCGACGCGTGCCGCCGTACGAATTCGGCAAACTCTAAATACTGACTGGGGCGAATGGCCGATTCCCGAGCTTCCAGGTGGGTCATGAAGACGTCCACTGATTGATCTTCGCTCTTCTGGGAAGTGAGTGCGATGCGGGCATGCACGATGCCTTTGGTTGCAAAGCCATCGGCTAAGAAGCCATACTTTTCAGGACTGCTGCTCTGCGTATAGGTATGCACGTTGGTTGCCAAGAAGGGCATTCGGCTCATGATGGCCAGCCCGCCGGTGAAGCGGTTGGGTTGTACTTTCGGGCTGGCGATCAGGTTGACCTCTTGCTTCCAGGACTTTTGCAATTCGGCTACTACTTGATCGCGCGGCTTGTCTTCAAACAGCTCACACAACCCAACGATGTCGTAGTCTGCCATCTTCTGACCGATCGTCTGTGCTCGATAGTCCGGCTTGCCACGTTTGTTGGCGATGGCACCAGGGCCGGGCAGGAATTGCACATTGTAGCTGATGACGCGCAGCCGCCCGTCCTTCAGTCCGTCGTCACTGTAGCAGCACGGCACGGTGTGCGTGAAGTAAACAACAAGCGCCAGGGCGAGTGTTCGGGGGAGGTGTCTCATCTATGCGTCGTCCCGATGTAGGAATGATGTTAGTAGTCGATGGCTGCTGGTAAGAGGTCGTTCCCGAATGAGTGGTATGTGGCACTCACCTACTGCGCGACGGTGTTGAATTATCCAATGACCAACATGGCTACGTTTAAGTAAATCACGATGCCGGTTATATCCATGATACCGGCGATAAATGGATTTGCCATCAGCGCGGGGTCCAGTCCCAATCGCCGCAGAATCAGTGGCAGCATGGAACCGGCTAGGCAACCCATGGTGACTACCAAAATGATTGTCAACGGAATCACGCAAGCATCGCGAAACGAAGGAGCGAACCGCAGTCCGACTGCAGTGCCGATCACGGCCAATAAGCCGCCTAACAGCGCTCCAATCAAGCTCTCGCGTACCAGCACCTTCATCCAGTCTTTGACGCTGATCTCCCCACCGGTCAGCGCGGTAATGACCAGCGTGGCCGCTTGATTGCCGGAGTTGCCGCCGGTACTTACGATCAACGGCAAGAAAAAGACCAGCCAGCCATATTGCTCCAATGTACGCTCGTAATATTGCAGTGCATAAGCCGTCACCAATGCAGTAATAAACAGCACCGTTAACCAGGCCCCACGTTTCCAACTTAGGAGCAAGAGACTGATCTTCAGGTACTCTTCACGCAGCGGTGCGATAGCACCGATACGCTGTGCGTCTTCGGTCAACTCTTCGCGGACCACGTCAATTACGTCGTCGTGCGTAATGATGCCAACTAATTTGCCGCCATCATCAATAACGGGAATAGCCAACAAGTCCAACTTTTCGACCTTCTTTGCAACCGACTCTTGATCTTCGATGGCTAGTGCAGTCAGGACATCTTTTTGCATCAAATCAGCCAACCGAGTGTGCGGCCGAGCCAACGAAGAGATGAGTTGCCGGCTGGAGACCACGCCGCGCAGCTTGTCCTCGGCGTCCACCACATAGATGTAGTAGATCGTCTCTAGCTGTTCGCCCAATTGACTGAGCGCATCGAGTGCTTCGCGAACATTGAGATGTTCGCCCAGGCGCGCCATCTCCGTGGTCATCAGCGAACCGGCGGTGCCCGCAGGATAGGCTTGTAGTCGCTGGATTTCGCGACGATCCGAACGCGGCAGCAAGTCCAGAAGTTGCTGCACACGCTGTTGGTCCATCTCCTGTAGCAGGTCTACCCGATCGTCGGCGTACAGTTCAGCGACCAACTCGGCGACTTGATTCAGGTCTTGCTCGCTCAGCAACGCGATCTGGCGATCATGGTCAAAGTACTGGAAAATCTCAGCGCGTCGCGGAACATCGGTGGCTTGCAAGACTTGCCAGGCTTCGTCGTGCGTCAGCCCTTCCATGAATTCGGCAGTGCGCGTCGGGTTCAGCGCAGTGCAAAATTGCTGCAACTCTTCTTGATCCTGAGTGGCCAGCATCTCCCGCAGTTCTGGCAGTAGCAGCACATTGATCATTGGGCAGCCCACTCACCTTATGCCAGAATATCGTGGACCACGCGGCCATGAACATCGGTCAAACGAAAGTCACGACCAGCGTAACGATAGGTCAGCCGCGTGTGATCAAATCCCAACAGATGCAACATAGTAGCTTGCAAATCATGCACATGCACTCGATTTTCCACGGCTTGAAATCCGAACTCATCGGTTGCGCCGTACACGCTGCCACCGCGCACACCGCCTCCGGCCAGCCACACCGTAAAGCCGTGATGATTGTGATCGCGGCCGCTGCTGGAACCAGAATTGGCACCTGCCTTGGGTAATTCCACGGTTGGTGTGCGACCGAATTCCCCGCCCCACAGCACGAGTGTTTCATTCAATAAGCCACGTTGCTTCAAGTCACGCAGCAATGCACCAATGGCTCGCGAGCATTCACCGGCCAGGCGTCGGTGATTCTTTTCGATTTCATCGTGACTATCCCAAGGTTGACCAGCACCATGCCATAATTGAATATATCGCACTCCACGCTCCACCAGTCTGCGTGCTATTAATATCTGACGAGCCTGGACGCTGCTGCCATACATCTCTAGTGTGTCTGCCGATTCGTTACTTAGATCAAATGCGTCGCTGGCTTCCATTTGCATACGGTAGGCCAGTTCGAAACTTTGCAGTCGAGCTTCTAGATCGGCATCCTGTTGCCGCTGCTCCAAATGCCGACGATTGATCGCCTGTAGCAAATCGAGTTGTCGGCGCTGATCGCGCAAGCCAACTCCGCCTTCATTTCGAATGTTGGCGATGAGTTTTTCAATCTGCTGGTGTCTGGTATCGATGTACGTGCCTTGGTAGGCTCCAGGCAGAAAGGCGGATTGCCAGTTCTCCGAACCTTTGATCGGATATCCACCTGGACACATCGAGATAAAGCCGGGCAGATTTTGATTTTCGCTGCCCAATCCGTAAGTGACCCACGAGCCCATCGATGGCCGCATCAATTGGGACTCGCCACAATTCATCAGCATCAACGACGGTTCATGATTGGGCACATTGGCGTGCATGCTGCGGATAACGCACACTTCGTCGATCATCTCGCCCACGTGCGAGAATAACTCACTGACCGGAATTCCGCTTTCGCCATACTGTTGAAATTGAAACGGCGAACGGAAGGCGGAGCCCGTTTCGCGCTCGGTGCGCAGATTGTTGGCCAACAGCTGGCCATGGACCTGCTCCAGAGCCGGCTTAGGATCAAAGGTGTCAACGTGCGACGGGCCTCCGTTCATGAACAGGTGAATTACCGCTTTGGCCCGAGGAGCAAAATGCGGCGCCTTGGGATGCATCGGGTTGGGGTGGGCTGCGGCCAGCGACCCCGTATCTGCCAGTGAATCGGCTGGCAATGGGTTTGACTCGGCCAACATTGCCGACAGGGCCAGCCCACCAAAGCCGGTACCGCTGCGTCGTAAGAATTCACGGCGCGTGGCCGGCTGGCGACTCAAGTCCTGAATAAGGTTGTGCAAGTTATCGGTATTCATAGCGATCGTTGGTGCTTTAATCTACAAAGGCAAATTCATTGCTGGCCAACAGCGCCTGAGCCAATTGTACCCACGCATCAACCGTTGCTGCGGGAGCAGGAGGTTGTGAAGCTGTCTGAAAATCGTTGGCCGAATCCCACACCGTGCGCGGCTGGAGATCCCCCTGCGGATCGATCAGGGAACGGACGATAGGCGCCCATTGATAGCTATCGAAATCGGGAGACTGTCGGCAGTCAACGATGAAGTCCAGCATATCCCCAGCCTGCACTTGAATGCGACGCACCACCGTGCTCAGTTCTTCGCCGAATACCTGCCAACTGGCCAGCTCGCCAAGCCGGCTGGAAATCAAGCGCGCCCGTACACCATCGCCGCGCTGTTCAGCGTGCTTCAGTTTTCCGCGCACTGCCACAGTGCCGCTGCCGGGCGCTACCCAGCGCAGGACCGTGCTGTGTTGTTGATCATGTCCCGGATGTCCTGCGCCGACGGCCAAGCTTACATACTGCAATTTGGCATCTGGAAATTGTTCAGACGCTTGCCAGCGCTGTCCCGTGAAGTGGGCCAGCCCAGTAAAACGAACTTTTTCATCGCCAGGATCAACGTACCCGTAGCCAAACCGCCATACGGCTTGCGAAGGGCTGTTGGTCGGTAGCTCGTGGTCGCCCAATTCGGATGCAAATTGTTCGATAAACTCCACCGCGCAAGTGCGTTCCACATCATCTGGATCACGTCCCAGAATGCGCCGATACAGGGCTTCGACGCGCTGCGAATCAGATGTAAATTCGGCGGACTGTTGAGCCAGCAACTGCGCTTGATTGATGACCAACTGCGAGTTCATCAGGTAGAGCGCTTGCTGCGGTACTGTGGTCCTGGATCGTTTGGCCTGACTAGCGTCGGGACTAGGCACGTCGAAACTAGCTAACAGGCTCGGAACATCCTCGCGATCAACATAAGTGTACAGTGCACGGCGAGTCGCCTGTTGATCAATTTTCACCGACCGCCCACCGACCTGCAATTCCAACTGCCCTGTCGCGGCCAGCAATCGATCGCGGAGCGGTTCAAATTCTAGTCGTTGTCTAGGCATTCGCCACAGCAGACGATTTTCAGGGTCGATGGTGTTGGCTTCGGGACGGTGCGCACTAGCTTGCTGCCATGTGGCCGAGAGCATGATGCGCCGCTGCAATCGCTTGATCGACCAGCCATCGGCCACAAATTCGGCGGCCAAGTGGTCCAACAACTCAGGATGCGTTGGCGGTTCGCCGCGGGCGCCGAAATCACTGGCGGTTCTTACGAGTCCGTGTCCAAAATGATATTGCCAAATTCGATTGACGATCACGCGCGGCGTTAAAGGATTACTCGGATGCGCAATGGCTCGCGCCAACTCCAAGCGCCCGCTACCTTGTGCAAACGGTTGGCCGCCATCGACGTGCGACAGGACTTGCAAGAATCGTCTGGGCACACGATCTCCGCGATTGCCGGGCTGGCCACGCAAAAAGATTACGGGTTCGTGTGGTGTAGCTTGGTCAACGAGGACCATGGCACGCCCTGGCGCGCCAGGATGTTGCGATTCAACCGCCTTGACCTTACTGAGTTGTTGGTTGTAGTCATTGCGTTCGGCTTGATTCAAGTGCGCCAACATCTGCCCTCGATCCAGCGAAGTCGGTGTATCGGCAGCAAACAGCATCACTCGCAACTCTTCGTCGGCTTGGTCGGGCAGTTGTGTCAGCGAACTACTCTCTTTGAGAGCGTCCGTCCAGCGCTGATAAACTCGCTCGATGTAGTGCCCGATCACGCCAGCCATTTGAACGCTGTTGGTGGGCGGATCGGCGCGCAGCTTCTGTAAAAGTCCCGGATTGACTTGGCTGAGCCACGATGCTGTCGCCGCAGGGGAAGGGGGCTCTGAGTCACTCGTCGAGCCCTTCTCGGCAGACAAAGCCAACTCACTGGCTGACTGACTGTCGCTGACAGGTTGTGCGTCGCTGACTGCTTGTAATTCGCTGGGCGAATTTGTCGCGCTGGACGTGTCGGTCAGCAGGGCGGCGATGTTCGTCACATAGTCCTCAGGCGGCAGCGCCATACACTTGTGCCACAGCGTCCAGACAGGATGCGACTGAGTAGTCCAAGTGGATAAATACTCGCGCCAGCGATTGATGGCCGGAGGTCGCAGTACGCCGCGAGGGCCTTTCTGCTGAATGTCCTTGGCCTCAGGCCGCGAGGCCACATCCGCCAGGTAAATCAAATAATCGGCAACTCGCGAACGCAGCTCTTGTTCAGTAGCAATACGCTTTTTTTCCAGCCAGTCATCGACCACCTGTTGTTTTTCAGCCTGCGCGGCCAGAAATTCACCATACAGCGGCGAAGCGGCAGGGTCACCCAGCAGCGGTAACTCTGCGGGCTCCTGGCAACTGGCAAAAACGCCGTACAAGCCATAGTAATCGGCCATGGAAATTGGATCATATTTGTGATCATGACACCGCGCACAACCAACGCTCATACCCATGAAACCGCGCGTCACGACGTCAATTCGATCATCGATGATATCGGGTTGACGGTTCATGAATTTGCGACCGACCGTCAAGAATCCCAGCGCCGCCAACGACGCTTGCTGATCACCGCTAGGTGGCAATAGATCCGCAGCCAATTGCTCGATAACGAATTGATCAAACGGCTTGTCTGAATTAAACGCCTGGATCACGTAGTCGCGATAGGTGTAGGCATACGGATAGGTCGTATCGACGCTTCCGGGTAAATACCCCATCGTTTCGGCGAAGCGGGCCACGTCCAACCAGTGTCGCGCCCAACGTTCACCATAATGTGGACTATCCAGCAGACGATCCACCAAATGTTCCAACGCATTCGCGGCAGGATCACCAACAAACTGTTCGACCTCCTGGTAGCTGGGCGGTAACCCAGTTACTGCGAAATGGGCGCGCAACATCAGCGTACGACGATCCGCCTGTGGACTTGGAGACAGGCCGGCTTGCTCCAGCTTGGCCAGGATGAATTGGTCGAGTGGCTGTCGCACCCATTGTTCGGCGGTGACCTCAGGTAGCGGAGGGGATGATACCGGCTGAAACGCCCAGTGGGTCTGGCGTATTTGATCGATATTTTCTGTTGGCGAGAGCGGCTGGGTATCGTGGCTGTCAGAGTCTGGATCGGCTGGCCAGTAAGCACCATCGCGGACCCATGCCGTCAGGATTTCGATCTGTTGGTCTGATAATTTTCCATCGGGCGGCATCTGAAATTGTGAGTCCTGATACGCAACGGCCCGGAGCAACAGACTCTGGCTGGGATCCTGTTTATGAATGATCGGACCGGAGCCAACTTTACGGTCTAGGTCGATGGACCGATCCAGTCGCAACTGGCCGGACTGCTCTTGGTCGCCATGGCACTGGACGCAGTGTTCCAACAACAACGGGCGAACGTGCGATTCAAAGAAAGTCGCTCGATCTGGAAGTGGTTCGGCCTGCACTAGCCTCGCCGGACATCCGAACGCGCATACCACCAGCCAGCAACTGATGAGTCTGAACCTAGCAGGTGCGAAAGTAACCATAGGTCGGTCCATCCGCAGGGGAGCAAAATGGGAAGCAAGCAGCGTGAGGCAGCGGCCGGTAGGAAGCCACATGGTTGATCGCCATCGCTGCCGCTAGGTAGGAACCATTGAGACTAACTGACATCCCGCTTGGTAGCAAGGGTCTGTCTGCGTACCCATCCGCATTTAATGGACTCTGGTGGCTAGAAGGGCACCGCCAGAAGTCATGCTGATTCAAATGTGTGGCTCAGTCAAGCATCACGGGCGGCCCGCTGGTCCCGAGACAGCCGCCCGGCCATTCAGGGAGCGTGGTGCGGCCTGACCTGGGAAATTGAATCGGTAACGGTCGGGATGGGCTTGGGCTAGAATTGCGCGAAGTGCTTGTGGACACTGCACGACACGCCGCGTCTAGTCCTCAGGCTGCGCTCAAATTGCGGCATTGGCTGGCCCAGCTGATCCAATCGTTGACTTCGGCCAAGTCGGGCTCCTTGCTGCCGCGCAGAACGCGTTGACCTTCGCTGGTGCGCGCGAACCCCAAGACTTGCGTCAACAGTGATTCGGCAGTCAATCCAGCCAGTGCTTCTGGCGAAGTGATGCTGCAAGCGACCAGCAATTGAGCGTCGTGGCCTCGCAAATTAGGAATGCGGCACACCAACGTAGCTTGTTGTTGCCAAGCCCGAACGGTATCCGCAGTGACGCGACGATGTCCCAATTGCTTGGCCAGCCGATCAGCGTCGGCCGACAACAAATGTTGGACCGTCACGATGTTGTGCTGCTGCAATCGCTGCGCCATGCGCTCGCCGATCGACGGTGCGTCCACCACGGGACTCGACAGCTCTAGATAAAATTTTCGCGATGCATGGCCGTTGGAATCCGACGTGCGTTGTGCTCGCGGGCGTTGACTTTTCACCGGCTGCCCCGAGCTGTCGGCCAAACTTGGGAAAGTTCGCTGTTGTCGCGCCGGGCGCTCGCTGCGATGCGCTTCTTGTTCGCCAGCCCGACCGTTTCCAGAGTGCTCTTGGCCGTCCATTAATTCAGTTTCGCCGTAGCCGTAATGCTCTGTCGAAAAATGTGGCGTGGACGGACTTCCCATGTGTTGTTCACGGCTGTAACGGCGATCGCCGACGCTAGTCGAGTCATCATGGCGCGCATCCCAGCGTGACCAAGGTTCGCGGATGTCAGCGTCGAAATGACCGTGGTGGCCACGACGGGACGTACTGCGCTTAGCGGCGGCAATCCAAGCGTTGATACGCGATAGTTCGTAGCGATTTCCACTGCGCAAAATCCGTCGCCCGTAGTCGGTTGTCAGAAAACGTTCGACGTTCTCCAATAGATTCGATGGATGCATGTGGGATAGTTGGCTGGCGCTGCGAACTCCAGAGCCAACCAACACGCGCGCGTCGAAGGGACGCAAATTGCGAACACTGCAGAGTAATTCAGCCATGGCTTGCCAGTTGCGGACCGTAGATGGACTGACTTGTGCCATCCGAAGATTGTTGGCAAGCCAGGCTGCGTCGGCATCCAGCAGATGACCGATGCGATAGATACCCGCTGCACGGCACCGCGCTGCAATCTGGTCGTTCATGGCTGGTAGTGCTTCCAGCGGACTGCTTTGATGCAGATAGAAAGCTTGAGCACGATGATCTTCCTCAACGACATCGTGGGCTGAGTGTTGCCATTTATCGGACTCTTCGTCGTTTGCGTAAGCCGTCAGCCAGCGATTGATGTCTGGTTCCGGCGCTCCAGCAGGCTGCTCAGCAGATAAATAGAACACTCGCCCACGATGCTGGGTAACCAATTCAGCGACATGAGCCTTGTCTGTTAGTATCACGATCTGCTGGCGCTGGCCAACCCGCGCTAAGTGGTCAACCGCGGTTCGTTGCAATTCAATTCCCACTTCATCGAACGCTTGGTCCAGAAGCAGCGGAATGGAATCGCCACGACCGGCCAGTGCCTCAGCGATTGCCAAACGCTGTGCCACACGCACAATGGCGTCGGGCACTTCGCGTCGCCATCCGAAATCGGAATCCTGGTCGAAGCCGTCCGCAATCGAGCTGACACTGCGGCTACCGAAAGAATCGCTGGAGCGATGGGGCGCATAATGATCCTGGCCGCACAGTCCAATCAGATGCCGATCAGTGGCCTGTTGATACGAGCTGGGTCGCGTTACCCCGCTGGGCAGTTGAGCAAGTCTTCGACGCACTTCATCCAGATCTGCCTGCAAGCGATCGCGACCATCCCAATCAGATAAAGCAGCCACCAGCAGGTCCAATTCTCGCAGCAATTGCGACTCTTCAATTTGACGTCCGCTGTCCGTCGCTGATGCCGTGCGCGGCGCGCGGCTTTGATCCGCATCACGCATCTGCCGGCGGCACTCTTCGGCGCGCAGGGCAGCTTGCTTTCTTTCCGCTTCCAGTCTGGCAATTCGATCCAACACCTGTGGGCGAGAATCGGTTTGAGGTAGCTTGATGGTGCACACCGTAGACTCGTCCTGCAGCAGCCAGTCCGCCAGATGACGATGATCATGGCACTGACACCACTGGCCAAACGCCAACGACAATTGATCGCTGGACAATTGGTACTTGTCTGCAATCTTACGCAATAACTGACTGCGCTGCTCAATCAACTGCTCTACGGACTGTAGCAGCTCCACTTCGCAACGGCGCAATTGAGCTGCCTGCTGCTTGAGAGTTTCTGATGCCGAATCCAACTCTTGCCGCGACAATTGATGGCACAACTGGTGTAATTCGCGCTGCATCGCCCGTAGCACCTCAGGCAGTGCTGCTGGTGCTGAATGGTAAGCGGGTTGGGCTTGATGGACGAGGTGCGTGCGACCGGTAGCGTCGCGGATAACCTGATGCTGGGTTACAACTGAACCGTTGGCCGAGTCGCCGGAGCGCGCATAGTCTGCCGCGTAGTGCACGACAAATTGATCGAGTTGTTTGCGCGCATCATGAAGCTGGGCCTCCAACGATCGCATCGAGGCGCGAGCATCAGCGCGTAGTGTGGCGGACAATTGAGTGCCGGTTTGCTGATCCAACAGCAATTCAGTTTGCTGATGCTCTATTGTCTCGCGATGCAGCTTGATGTCGCGAAGCGTTCGGCGCCAGCTTGCCAGGCGATCGTCAAGCTGTTGCAATTGTTGGCGAAAGCTGCTGTCGACCACCGCAGCCGAATGATCGATCTCGGCCAATCGCAGCTCGGCTTTTGCTTCGGCAATTTGACGGTCATATTGTTGAAGCTCGTTCTCGGCACCACGCAGGTCAGCTTCAATGGCAGAGTAGCGATCGACCAATCGCTGACGATCATACTCGACACTGGCCGGAGGGTAGCTGCCAGATTGGCGCAATTGATTCAGTCGATGCTCGATGTCGCGACGACGACTGAGTAACTCATCGCGCTGTACAGGCAGGTGCTCCACGCGCTGCAACTGGGCTACCAGCTCTCGCTCGCGGGCAACTAATTGATCGCGCGACTGGCTATCCAAGTTCATGGTCGTCGTGTCCAGCCCCAATCTGCGCGCGATCTCTTCCAGATGCGCTTGAGTTTCCGTAGCTTGCTTGTCTGAGCACAACAGATCAAACGCTTGTCGCTGGCGAGGGCTGACAGCATTGGCGACTACGCGATGGTCTGTGCCGTACGCAAGCCCATCACCTGTCAGACGATAGGGCGAACCGCCACTACGAATGCGGAGGATACCGTGAGAGCTTGACTGGATTGATGTTCGGGTGGACCGCCCATTTTGATCGTAGGGTACGGAGAATCCGTGCGCCGAAACGTGTTCCGATAATGTTTGCCGAAGCCACTGCAGGAGTCGAGTTTTGCCGCTGCCCTTGGGCCCGCTGATGGCGTTCAGTCCGCTGAAGAGCGGGCCGAGCGCTAGCGGTCGATTGGTTCCGGCTAGCGTTACTTCCAGATGTTCCAGTTGCATAACGGCTCCTCCTGTTGCCTTCGCTATTCGCACTCCAAGCACCACGATCACAAGGCACCTGGATTTCCATGCGCCGTCAGCATCAATTGCCAATTGACAGGCGCATTCTGGGTCTGGTCTGAAAGTACCACAGTCAGCCGAGTTTACCCAATAGCAATCCCCGCTTTTTCAGACGATTCACGCTGAACGCTACCCTTACACGTTCAACAAACGGGAGTGCAGATATAGCAACCAAGCTGAGAGTGTCTCATGCAAAGCGCATTGCTTGCGAAGCCAAAGGCCGACTTGTGTTGGCGAACATTCCGACAGTATGTGGAATCTACTTCAGCAGCGAATGATTCGGTTATGTTCAATGTTTCAGCGATGGCGGCAAGCAGTCAAACGCGACCACTTGCGATGGCTTTGCTAGCACCAGTCAGCCGGCTGCGTCCAGCACAGTGCGCTGGTACTTTCGTGGCAGTTGATAGAGTTGCCCGTGACGATTGCGTCCGACGCATTGCAAGCCGCCCATTAGCCGCAGGCTGTACGCGATCTTTTGAGCCAGCCAACGCGGGCGGCCGACGGCGACGGCCAATTGAGCCGTATTGAAGGGGTTGGCAAGCTCATCAAATGGCAGGCGGTTCAGTAAATCGCCGATCGTACGAAGCTCGATCGACTGCACTACTTCGTTCATTTGAATATCCAGCGTGCAGTAGTTTTTGCCGCGATGTCGGCGGCGCTGTCGGTCGACTCGGAACTCTTCTGCCTCAATCAACAGCACATCCAGTGTCAAGCGCTTGTGAGGAAAGGCTGAGGTAAAATAGACCAGCTCCACAAAGACATCCAACCAATCACACGACTTGGGGCTCATGCGGCTCCGCTGGACCGGGCCGTCACGCTTGATCAGCGTCGTGACTCGCTTGCGAGCCACCAGAGGTTTTACGATCCGCAACCGGTGTTGACTACCAGGGGATAATAAGCGGCGAGTCTTGTCGCGCAGTTGAGCCAACGAACCATGCTGGATTTCTACCAGCTCGCCACTGGCGGCGATAGCGTCGATGCGAAATCCACCGATCACTACCTCGGTTTGCGAAGCATCGCGCGCGTACAGTAACTTGAGCTGTTGATGTAGCGAGGTTTCCACGGCCAGTCCGGACTTAAACGAGCTGAATGTAGCTCAGTTCCACGTAGCCACTCCTGCCAGAGAATAATGGCACGCAAGAACCATGGTCTGGTGACCGTAGCTACGGTATGCTTGCGTAGGCCGCTGGTCAGCTTAGGCTGGAATGCCCAAGTCGCGGACTGTCAACAGCGTTTGCAGTGACAGACCGGCCGCCTCGATCGCCTCCCGACCGCCTTCTAAACGATCCACGACCGCTAGCACTTGATGGACTTGTAGCCCAAACTCGCGAGCAGCGTCAACGGCTTTTAGTGCGCTGCCACCACTGGTGACAACATCTTCTACGATGACCGCCGACATGCCGGGCTGTACGGGCCCTTCAACCTGCCGTCCGGTACCATGTTGCTTCGCCTCTTTGCGGACGATGAATCCCAACAGCGGAATGCCTTGCTGACCCGCCAGCGTAATCGTCGCCGCCGTAATCGGATCCGCACCGATCGCCATACCGCCGATCGAATCGGGACGGCTTGCGCCCAGCAACTGTAACATGCCAGCGCCAATTTGATTTGCCCCTTGTGGATGCAAAGTCAACTTGCGGCAGTCCAGATAAAAACTGGCCTGTTTGCCGCTGGCCAAGGTAAAGTTGCCAAATTGAAGCGCATGCTGCTGTACGAGCTGAATAAGTCGTTGTTGATCGTACTGGGAGGCCATCATGGTCACTTGTTCAAGCGTAGAAGACTGATCGATCGTGCAATGGGAATCACGGTCATTCGCTCAGCGATTCACAATCCGCTTAATTGTCGCGTGCTAGCATCAGAGCTCAAGGCCCAATTGCCCTTGACCCGCGCTTGAGCCTTTCACTACCAACCATACGGGCCGAAGTAGGCGCTGATGGGGTCAGCGGTCCGATGATCGGCCAGCTTGGTTCAAGGGAAACTTTAATGATCCATTGCCACACCACTTGCCTGCTGGGGCTCAAGGCTTTCGCCATGGCAGGCCTGCTATCGATGCACACGGTTGTGCTGTCTTTGTCGGCCTGTGGCGCACCGCAGGGGCAGCCCGCCTACGTGACGGTTCAGCGCGCCCTGGTGTATAGCGGTCCTGCTGAGGATTTTTACCCTACAGAACAACTCAAGCTCGGTACGGCTGTTGAAGTCTTCCATGAAACCGACACTGGCTGGACGGCCATTCGGCCACCGCAAGGCAGTTACAGCTGGGTATTGGCCAAAGACGCATTCCTGCTACCCGGCGGCAAAACCATTCAGATTACTACCGAGAATTCAGTCAGTTGGATTGGCAGCTCGCTGGGAACCGCCAAACAGTATCGCTGGCAGGTCAAACTTCGCAGTGGTCAGCAACTTGCATTGCAGGGCGAAGAGACGACCAAGGATGCAGAAGGCAACGAAACGCTGTGGTACAAAATCGCGCCGCCCAGCGGTGAATTCCGTTGGATCCAGTCCGGCTTGATATCCAAACAGCCACCTGCGACGCTCGCGCAGCCTGACCCGCAGCAGACGGCAGCGGTCGTGCCGGCCTCAATGGCTGGCAGTGCCCCCAGTCGAACAGCACCACCCGGCAAGCGACCACCAGCCCCTCGGTCGCTCACCGAAAACAGGACCAGTTCAACTTTGGTCAACCATGCGGAGTTGGACTCGGACGATCAAGCTGATGATGAAGCAGATGATGAAGCAGATGATGAAGCAGGCAATGTGCAAAGGGCCGGCTATCAAGAGGAGGTCGTGGCCGAGGCGGTCGAGGGCCAGATCATCCTGGGCGATAGAACCTATGAAGACATGCCCTACGATGGTGAGTATGTGGTCGAAGGTGAATACATTGTCGATGGAGAAATGCCAGTTGAGCATGATGCGAATTGGAACGATTGGCAGCTATTTGAATTCACGGACGAGGGGCTACGATTCCCGTTGTGGGAGCGCGCACTATCGCGACGAGCGCAGCAACCCGACCCGCTACTGCATGACCCATTTTCGTTGGCCATGACGCCCAAGTCGCCGAGTGCAATGCGGCCCGTGCCGATCGAACCACCCCTGCCAGTACACCATCACCGAAAAACTCCATGGCGAGACCCGCGCGCGCTCAGCCAAAAGCGCATGCTGGGGTATCCCCAAGCCAGCGCCAAACCCGGCAGTGGCGCGACACTGTCTGCCTTACAGCAGATGCTGGGCAGCTCATCCGGTGGCATCCAGGCCGATACAGTATCAGCCACTGGACTGCCTTCGGAGAACAACGAACTGGTTCGTTCGAATCAGCAATTCAATCTGCTGGGCCCCCAGTCTGCCAACTATCAGCTACCTCGCCCTACTCCGCTTGGGGGCACACCCAACGGCAGCTTCACCGGACAATTTGCCCAATCGCTCAATGACACCAGCCAGCCTATGGTAAGCGAAGTGAGCGGCACGTTAATGAGGTTGCAGCAATCGCTTAACGAGATGGTCACGCGGCCTGTGATGCAGTGGAATTTTGGAGCGCTGAAGGGACAGGTACAGCACTATATCAGCCATGGCAGTACGCCGGTCGAGCGAGGACAAGCGCGACTACTGATGGAACGCATTCAGTCTTTCGAGCAATTGGCGATGCGTTCGGGCAATTTGATGGCCGGACAAGCGGCGCCGTTCGGCGGAACAGCGACCACCGTTTTGGGCGGACCGCCAGTTGTGACAGCCAGCTATACAGTATCTGGCGATCCCGCATCGGGCGCTTATGCATTGGGTAGTGATTCAACCGTCGGCGGTCTGCCGCCACAATCTGCTGCAGATGGAACGACAGGCGGCCGATTGCCGTTTGACGCGACCGGTTGGCTTGTCCCCGTACATTCAGTGGTATCTGGTCAACCGACTCACGCCATTACTGACGATTCGGGGCAGATCGTGGTGTATGTCACCGCGCTGCCAGGCATGAATTTGGATCGCTACGTCAATCAAGCGGTCGGCATTCACGGCTTACGCGGATTCTTGCCACAATTCCAAGCCTCTCACATCGAAGCTCATAATGTGATTCGCATTAGGTAAAGTGCGGCTAGCAGAAGTCGATTGGGAACGCATGCAGCTAACCGCCGGATAGCGACAGAAAAAAGCCGGCGATAGTGGCGGACATCAGGTTCGAAAGCGAACCGGCAGCGACGGCCCGTAGACCAAATCGCGCGATCTCTGGGCGGCGACTAGGGGCCATGGACCCAAGTCCACCCAGCAGAATGGCAATCGACGATAAGTTGGCGAAGCCACAGAGCGCAAATGAGACGATGGCTTTGGTGTGGTCGGACATGGCGACTTCGCCAATGAGTTGTCGATTGTCGAGGTAGGGTGCCAAATTCAAATAGGCCACGAACTCGTTGACCACCAGCTTCTGGCCAATGAACGAACCGGCGACCGAAGCTTCTTGCCATGGGACACCAATCAAGAACGCCAGCGGTGAGAATGTCCAACCCAAAATCAACTCCAACGACAGATTCTCGTAGCCCAGCCGCGAGCCGACACCCGACAGCATGCCGTTCAACAGGCTAATCAGGCCGATAAACGCCAACAGCATGGCACCGACGTTCAAGGCCAGCTTCAGTCCATCGGCAGCTCCGACGGCCGCGGCGTCGATCACGTTGGCCGGGCCCGCTTCGGCGGAATCATCCCTATGGGTGTGACGATTGTCGATCGGCTCGGTTTCCGGCACGATCAACTTGGCAAATAGCAGGCCGCCAGGCGCAGCCATGAAAGAAGCAGCGATCAAGTACTCCATCTTCACGCCCATCGATGCGTAGCCGGCTAGTACCGAACCGGCCACCGACGCCAGTCCACCGGTCATGACCGCAAACAGTTCAGAGCGCGTCATGCCAGCGATATAGGGGCGAACGACCAGCGGTGCTTCTGTTTGACCCACAAAGATATTGGCCGTGGCCGACATCGATTCGGTTCGCGAGGTTCCTAGCAGCAACCGAAGTGCGCCACCCAATAACCGAATCACCAACTGCATGATGCCTAGATAGTACAACACAGAAATTAGCGACGAAAAAAAGATGATGACCGGCAACACACGCAGAGCGAATACAAAGCCGTCATGACCAAAATTCTCGGCCATCTTTTCATGGATCACCAATCCGCCGAACAAGAACTGGATGCCATCCTGACCGTAGCCGATGACTTGGCTGACCGCATCCGAAGCTGCTTTCAGTGTGTCTTGACCGATGGGCACATACAGTACAAAGGCTCCTAAGCCTGCTTGAATGGCGAAGGCTCCTAGAACGGTCCGGATTTTGATGGCGCGTCGATTCGTTGACAGGGCTACCGCCAACAGGATTAAGGTAGCCATTCCGACCAGACTCATCAGCGGATTCATTCAGGAGCCTCCCAACCAGCGAAATAAAGCCGAACAATCCGAGTGCTAGACCGTGACGGTTGCTTGCCAACCGAGAGCGAACGCCTGACGGCTGAAAAAACACGGGCGTTGCCCAGCTAGTTATACTCGAAGAAGATTGACGCGGTGCGAGCGTGGCATGCAGCGTCAGCGATTGCTGAGTAAGAATTCTCCGACCAGCCGGTTAAAGTGTGCGGGGGCCTCCATGGGAGTCATATGACCAACCGATGGTATCTCATGGTAGCTGCTGGTCGATATGCGCTCGGCCCACTGTCGCGTAGCATCCGGCGGCGCCAACGGGTCGAGCTGTCCGGTCAGGACCAGCGTCGGCAGTTTGATTGACTCCAGGTGCGGAACAAAATCGCGCCGCTCCGCCATGGCCCGCTGGGCCGCCGCAATCGCTGCCGGGCTAGCTGTCTGCAGTATGGTCTGCAACAACTGGTGGACCTCTGTGCCCGAACTATTGGCGGCGATCAATCGCCCCATAAGCGGCTGGACTGTCGGCCATGTCCCCGCTTGCACGACTCGCTCGGCCATGTCCAACCGTGCCTGACGAGCCGCTGTGTCATCCACCGACGGCTTGGTGTTGGTCAGCGTCAACGATTTAAGATGTTGTCCGTACTTGCGCCAATACTCCAGCGCCACGTAGCCTCCCATCGACAGGCCGATCAGGTGTACTTGCTGATCGGGTGCCAAATGTTTGCGCATGACGTCGATGTCGTCGGCTAAATCTTCGATCCGATATTGATCGTCCAACGACGATAGACCGAAGCCACGCAACTCGGGGATCAAGCAGTGGAACCACGTCCCCAGGTGTTCGGCCGTTTGGGTCCACATGCGATGATCTAGAGGAAACCCATGCAGCAGAATTACCGCCGGGCCCGATCCCAAGGCCTTGACCGACAGAGTCCGGCCACTAGGCGTAATCAGTGCGATTGAATTGAGCACGATCACCAGCTCCAAGTCATGCGTAACACCCACTGCATCGCCAGCGCTACCATCATACCCAGCGCTATCCACATGTTTGCACCAAACCAGCGACTATAGAAGGGGCGCCGCCGCCAAGCATTGCGTATGCGCTGCGGCAGGCACTGGACAGTGGCCAAAGGAATTTGCGCAATCACCAACACATACAAAGCAATGCCCACTGGGTTGAGCTGCCAGGCGGCTGCTAGATTGCCGCGCGACAGATGGACAAAGCTGCGAGTCAAACCGCAACCGGGGCAATCGACTCCCAGCAACCGATACGATGTGCAAGCGTCGGGCAAGGCGATGGTACTCCAAGGCAGCAGCAGGCTGCGATCCGGACCGGGACGCAATAACACCGACAGCGCCAGCACAGCCACGGGGGCCGTCAGCCACAGCCAGCGCACCGGCCCAGGCAGCGAAGCGCCAACCGGTTCAACCAGGCGCGTCGTCGTGGACTCTATCGGCTGCGGTTCGCAAGGCGCTCGTCGATCCTCTGTGCGCGCCAGGACGCTCGAATGGCTCTGCACATATTGGCTGGACGCTGGATTGAGTGGCACAGTGGGCTCGATCACGCCGCCCCCGATTGAGTTGAATTCGACCTGGACTATTCAAAGCCTGTGCAGTGACCGACAGCGTCAAGCTTACAGTCGAACGTCTTCGGTCACCGTCGATTTGCTGTCGCTGCCAGGCGCCACCATTTTACCACGTACGGTGGCGGCTTGGCCCAGTCGGAAGACAAAGTACCACAGAGCCAGTACAACGGTCAAGAATGTGACGATCTCCAGAATGCCTTCTCGGAACAGGCTGGAAGCCAAGGACTCGATGGGCGCTGCCACAGCCGACTTGCGCTCCTGCACCAAAATCCACAAATCGCTCTTTTCGGGTTCGAGATTGGTTTGGGATGCCGCTTGCGGCAGTTCGACCTGATCAGCACAAGCAATCCATGGCCCTTCAAAGCGCTGACCTCCGTCAAATGTGGCCACTGGATCGTGATAGTTATCCAGGCCGGTGGTGGTCAAGGCATTGATAACTGGAATGGCGATCTGTGGAATCATGGTTGCCTTCATCAGCTCGGCTTCCAAATTACGAAAATATGGATGCTGCAACAGTGTGCCGCGCTGATTCCCACTGCGGCCATCAAACAACACCGCCATTCGATCCAGTTGGTCGGCTTGGTAGTCCTGTTGGCTTAGCAAATCGAAGTCGCCCAAGTTAATGGTCAAGACCAACACCCCAATCGGCATTTCCGAATCGGGACGTTGATCGGCCTGATCAGCGTCGTGCGGTTGATCCCAAATGGGAGCGCTGACGGCAATCTTCCATTTGCCCGTCGAGGTCGAGCGGAACGAGGCCGATAAACGTGTTGTCCGTGTAGGCGTATGCTGCAACGCTGTCTCGCTCGGAAGCCCGTCCGCCCGCTGACCGGTGAAATAGCTGCGAAAAGCAAAATTCTGCCCTACAGGACTGACCGCAGTCTTGCCCTCCAGTTCGTCGGTAAAGGCGATTCCAAGGTTGGTTCCTTGTGCGTCGTTTATAAACAACGAATTGAGCAGGGACTGGCCGCGATGGCGTTGAGTGGCCAGCAAGTCCAAACGCTGTTGCAAATACGCTTCTAGAGCCGCATGTTCGGGCATCATTTGAATCTTGAGCGTCACCGCCGGGTCGCTATGGCCCGCAGCGATCTCGGCCAAAGCTTCATTGCCAGCTTCTGTACAGCGTTTGAGGAGCTGGCCCAAATCCGCGCGAGTCGTTTCGGTCTGGACAATGCTAAATAGCGACTGCAGCTCCGACTGTAATGTTCGCGCGGCATAACGCGCGGCAAAGCGATTGCTTTCCAGCGCGCGCTGCACAACGCTGCGTTCAGATTGTTCGAGTGCCATTTTCTGACTGCGCGCCGAAAATAGGATCATCAGGCTCATGAGCAGCAACGGCCCAACCAGACCTAGCAGATACAGTGGTCGGCGATTACGCTGTCGTCGCCGGTTGTCCAATGCCCCGATAACCTGCTGGACATTTTGGAATCGCTGCCGTGGATTGACCTGCAGGCAGCGGTCGATGATTTGTGCAAAATGTTTGTCGATACCACGTCGACGATAATGCAGCCGTGGCCGTGGCGAATTCTGAATGAGCTGCCGATATTTTTGTAGACGGTCCAATACCGAGCTGGTCGTGTCGAGTGCCTCGACGGTCTGCGGTGAACGGTAGGGTGGCGCGCCGACCAACAGCGTGTAGGCGATGGCTCCCAAAGCATACACGTCCCACGTTACATCGGGCGTAGCTTGAATGTCGGCTTGTTCAGGCGCCATGTAGAACAGGGTGCCCAGTGAAGCTGAGGTGTCGCCCGCCATACGCCCTTGGCCAAAGTCCGCCAGTCGTGGGCGGAATGAATGATCCAGCAGCACGTTGGCGGGCTTGAGATCGCAGTGCAGGATGCCTTTGCCGTGCGCAAAGCTGAGTCCTTCAGCAATTTCACGCATCAAATTGACCGTCTGCGCGACGCTCAATTCTTCTTTGGCGCGCACTAGGTCTTCCAATGATCCGTTTTCCAGGAACTCCATGACATAGTACGGCGGATCGTGATCCCAACCCACCTTCAATACTTGCACCACGTGTCGCGCAGCTGACATGTCGGCCAACAAACTGACCTCGCGGCGCAACAACTCCATGTTCAGGCTGCCACGATGCAAATAGCATTTGATGGCCACCGGACGATGGGTATTTAAGTCCGAGGCCAGCCACACTTGGCCGAAGGCGCCTTCACCCAGCGGTCGCAGAATTTGATAGCCGCTGAGCGTGGGCGGTTGTCTGCTCTGCAAGCTCAGCTCTTCAGAGCGACGACGATCTCCTGCGGTTTGCGATTGTGTGTAGTCTAAACTCATCCGCGATCCCGCTCCGTCGCCAATTCATATGTCCCGCCCGCCACTGAACAGATTTTATACTTTTATGGCATAAAAAAAGGCGAGTCCGATTGCACAGCAACCGGCTCGCCTCACACGGGGGGTGAGAAAGCTCCGCTTTCCCGAACGATTTGCGTTCATCCTTAGACTAGTTTCGTGGGCTGCTGGCCGAGGAAACTTAGTCGAGTTTTGTAGGAATTCCGCTTAACTGCGTGGGCGAGTCGGTCGAATATGCCGATTGTTTCGATTATCCTGCGCCCCGCTGTGCCCAGCACGGTGAGCACTTGACCCAAGCAGCAGCCAAGATAATCCTTAGAGCTTTCGGCTGGAAAAGGCCCAGTACTCAGAACTCAGTAGTTAGTAGTCAGGACTCTGACCATCGCAACCGTTTTTATTCTTTATCCATAACCGCTTTCTTCCTAGGTCCAGGACATGACAAACCGCAGTGGGCGGAGGCAAATGCTGGGCACGGTCAGCACGGTGGCTGCGGGCTGTGTGGTGGCTGGACGGCATCCCTGGATTCTGGCGGATCAACCGGGCTCTTCCCTGAACAATCCCATTCCACAGGAGAACGCGCAGCTAGGTACTCGCGATTGGATGCTGACCAACACGCGCATCGATCGGTCATCTAAATATCGCTGTCCCTGGGTGGAAGGCTACGCCTCACACGCCAGCATTTTGCCGGGTGAAACACTGTCGCTGATGATCAGCACTCAGCCTGCCAGCAGCGTGCTGATTCAGGTGTATCGCCTGGGCTATTACGGCGGCTTGGGAGGGCGGCAGGTAGCAGAGGTCGGACCGATGATGTGCCAGACTCAAAGCGTTCCCCAGCCGGGCGATCGACGATTGATGGATTGTCGTTGGCCGACAACTGTCCAACTGCCCATCGGTCGTGATTGGGTCAGCGGCGTATATGTGGCTAAGCTGACCGAGCAGCGCGAGCAGTTGCAAAGTTACATTATCTTTATCGTCAAGGATCAGCGCCGCGCAGACCTAGTGTTTCAGTGCGCCGATCACACTTGGCAAGCTTACAATCGCTGGCCATCCCAGTTCTCGTTGTACGACGACGGTCAGAACGAGTGGCATTGGGGTGGCCAGTCGCGAGTCAGCTTCAATCGTCCCTATGGCAAGTACTGTCAGATACTAGACGCGCCGCTGTCGACCGGTTCCGGCGAGTATTTCCTGTGGGAGTTTCCGTTTTCCCATTGGTTGGAGGCCGAGGGCTACAACGTTACCTATGTCTCCAACACGGATACCCATCAAGATGCCAGCAGTTGCCTACGGGGTCGAGGCTGGTTGAGCGTGGGGCACGACGAGTATTGGACGATCGAAATGTTTCGCAATGTCAGCGCGGCACGCGACCAGGGCATCCATTTGGGTTTCTTTAGCGGTAATGCGGTATGCGGTCGAGTCGAGTGGGACGCTGACAGTCGCTCGCTGTGGCGCGTAGGCGTGTATGGTCCTCCGGGCGGTATGCGTGATTTTGAGTCGATGGCGACTCTTGAACATCTGCCTCCCTATGCCAATGAATTGTTGGGGGCCCATAGCACTGGTCCCGTTACCGGTGGTGCGGATTGGATCTGCTCACTACCCGATCACTGGATTTACCAGCAGACGAATATGCAATGGGGCGACCGTATTCCAGGATTGATCGGCTGGGAGTACCACGGCGACCCGGCGGCCATTGAAGGGTTACAAGTAGTTGCCACAGGGCCAACGCAATCGGCACCAGGTCAGCCCAACGGAGGCGTTTATACCGCCACGGTATATCCCGGCCCCCGCGGTAACATCGTGTTCAATGCGGCGACATGTTGGTGGGCCGATGGCTTGAGCGCTCCGCCCGGCTATCAGTCGCCGCGCGTTTATACGGCTCCGCAAGGCGTCGATCCGCGCGTGCAGCAAATAACCCGCAATATATTGGCTAGGATGCTACGCTGAACAGCCACGATGAAACAACGCTGGAACCGTTCGCAGGAGTTGCAGGATGGGACTAGCGGGATGAACGGCATAGAGGAATTGTGACCAATGGTGAAGCTTGTTTTCAACTGGCTGTGGATCGTGGCCATCGCTTCGTCGGCTGGTGCGCATCCCATTTCGCTCAGCTCGGCGATCGTCGATGTCAGTCCCCGCCAGTTGCGCGTCGAATTGCAGATCATGCTTGAAGACCTGATAATGTACCACGGCTTAGCTGCCGATGCTGGACAGCGTTATGCGGCGGCAGACCTACGCGCGGCGGCGGAAAAACATCGCCAGTTTGTGTTGGACTATTTCACCATTCGCGACGAGCAAGGCCAGCTCCTGACCGCCACAATCGAAAACGTAACCTTGGATCAAATCGATGACGCAGGGGTCGAGCTGAGCGAAGTGATGCA
This sequence comes from Pirellulaceae bacterium, assembly GCA_019636385.1. Classification (NCBI taxonomy): domain Bacteria; kingdom Pseudomonadati; phylum Planctomycetota; class Planctomycetia; order Pirellulales; family Pirellulaceae; species Pirellulaceae bacterium. The sequence goes on from JAHBXT010000001.1 coordinate 933,129, forward strand.
GCGCTCGATCGGTTTCGATTTGGTGATGTCACTTGAGCAGGAGCAGCCGCAGTATTTAACTTTCTTGCAACAGTTTGGCGGACCTGATGCCACGCTGCCAGCCATCATGGATTTGTACGTCGTGCGCGGGGATATCTTCGAAGAGTCCTCGCAATTGGCTTTCGGCCGCCCGCATTCGGTTGAATTGAACTGGAATCGAAATCTCGAAGGCCGCCGCGAAAGCGTTGTCGAACTGCGGAAGCGGCGTCGAGACCAATTTGATGCGCGGTTAGGTATCGCCAGCTACGCGGGCCTATATTCTTTCTTGTACATCACGCGCTTTGAAGTGCGGCACGAGATCCTAATTCCACTGTTAACGCTCGAACAATGGCAGCCCATCGTCCGACAAAATGCCGATTTCTTGGAGGTTGACGAACAGGCAGCAGCTCGACAGGCAATTACGGAGTACTTTCAGTCTCAGGGGCGTGTGACGATCAACGGTCAAGTTGTCCAGCCGCATGTAAGCCGCGTCAATTTCTTCGGCTTGGATATTCGCGATTTTGCACTTAACGCCGAACCGCGACGGATCAGCGCCTATCAAGGGCGCGTGGGCGTGATCGTCAGTTATCCCAGCCGCCAGACCCCCAGTCGCGTCGGCTTTCAGTGGACACAGTTTTCGGCTCAGGCACCGTTCATTGATGCCGTGCTGATGATTGGCAACGAAAAGCCCGACCGCTTCTATTTTCATCCCGAGGCGACCGAGTATCACTGGCAGGGCGATTTAGTGGGGCCGCAGCCACAGCAGGTACCCGCCAACCGAGATCTGTCGGACTCGAAACTGCGTAGCCAAGTATTGACCGCCATCCTGACCAATCTCTATCGCGCGTTCGATTTTCGGCACGACGAGGATATCTACGATGCCTTGGCCAGCGGGGCTCGCGGTCCTCTGCTACGAGAAATATATCTGCGAGTCAAACGCACTTTGGTGATGGCAGAGCAGGGTGGCCAGACGGCTCAGGCAACTGAGGTGGTGGTACAGTCCGCCCAGCCGGTGCCGGGGCAGGGCGACGTGTGGGACACGACCTGGACGGTCAAAAGCGTCTCTGAACATTGGGGACACCTGCATACGCGAACCGCACAATTTCGTGCTCACTTGAAACTGATTCAAGATGCCGGCACCTGGAAGCTTGATCAGTTTCAATTGCAAGATGAACAGACGCTACAGTTCACTACCAGCATCCGCGGATATGATTCAAATTGAAGACTTGCAGTTCGACTACGCCTCTGGCCAGCAGGCTGAGGACGCTTTTCGACTGTCGATTCCACACTTGACGATTCAGGCCGGAGAACGAGTAGCACTGATCGGTCCCAGCGGCGCTGGAAAATCGACGCTGCTGCATCTGATCGCCGGCGCCGTGCAACCCAGTCGCGGTACCATTCGAGTCGCCTCGACGTGCGTCAGCTCACTGGGGGATGCTCAGCGCCGTCACTTTCGGGTCACTCAGATTGGTTTCGTGTTCCAGGATTTTCAACTACTGGAACACCTTTCCGTACGCGAGAATATTCTGCTGCCCTATCTGATCCATCGCGGAATCCGCGCCGATGCGCAGGTGCATCAACGACTCGAACAGTTGGCAGCCGATGCAGGACTGGGCGCCAAGTTGGCGCGGAGCCCCGGACGATTGTCACATGGCGAACGACAGCGTGTGGCCGTGTGCCGAGCCTTAATCGCCCAGCCGTCGATTCTGTTGGCCGACGAACCGACGGGCAGCCTGGATCCGCAAACTGCCGCCCACGTTTTGGAATTGCTCCTGAATCAGGTGCGAAGTCGATCGACAACCTTGCTACTTGTCACCCACGATCGCAGTTGGCTGGGTCGCTTTGATCGAGTCATCGACATAGCTGCCATTACCTGCCCGTCGGCTGCTGCGGAGGCTCGGTAGATGCGGTCGATGCTGTTGTTGGCTTGGCGCTACACGCGCTATTATTGGGGACGAACCGCGATTCTGGTGGCGGTGCTGACGATTACCTGCTATCTCCCACTGGCGACGCACTGGAGCATCCAGCTCTTTGAACGGCAGGCAACGCTGCGCGCTGCTCAAACGCCGTTGGTCGTGGGGGCCCAGGGCAGCCGATTCGGTTTGGTGATGCACGCCCTTTACTTCCGCGGCGAATCGCCGCCCGCGATACCGCAGTCCGAGCTGCGCAGTATCCAGCAGTCTCAGTTGGCACAAGCCATTCCCATTCATGCACGATATCGTGCTCGGGGGGTACCCGTCGTGGGAACCACGCAGCACTATTTTCAGTGGCGCGGTTTGACCATCGAGCGCGGGCAAACGTGGCAACGCTTGGGAGACTGCGTGGTGGGACACGCGGCGGCGGCTCGCCTGCATTTGAATCCCGGCGATCGACTACTGACAGAGCCGGAGGGATTGCTCAATCTGTCAGGGCCAGCACCATTCAACATGCGCGTCACAGGCATCTTGTCACGTACCGGCACGGCTGATGATGATGCCGTCTTATGCGAATTGAAAACCACCTGGCTGATTGCCGGCATCGGTCATGGCCATACGCTGGACAATCAGCGGCAGCCCGATGACCCCTCCGCTGAACAATCTGATTCTCAATCGGATTCACAACTGGAGGCTGAAACACAACATCAGCACGCCGCTGGTCGCGAATACTTGCAGCAGTATCAAGAGGTAAACGACGAAAACTTGCATACCTTTCACTTTCATGGCCGCAGTAGCCAATATCCTCTGACAGCCATCATCGCCATTGCTGATTCGGAAAAGTCCGCAACGTTATTGGAAGGCAAATATTTTGAACCCGATCAGGTGACTCAAATTGTTCGGCCCATAGATGTGATCGAAGAACTCATGCAGGTGATCGGCAGAGTGCGTCAGATGTTTGATATTGGCATCATCGGTCTGTCGCTGGCCACCGGGTTGTTGGTGGCGCTGGTGCTGATGCTGTCGATCCGCCTGCGCGAACGAGAAATGCAGACCATGTATTTGTTGGGCTGCAGCCGCGGTACCATAGCCGGAATAGTCTGCGCCGAGTGGGCAATTGTAATCACCAGCAGTCTGATCCTGGCGACGCTGCTGGCTTGGGGGACGTTAAACCTGTTCCCGTGGATCGTGGTACACATGTTATGATGTTATCCATGGCTTGCCTGCATTGCATTGTTCGAGCAGCGTAGTCACAACGTATCTGCACTGGAGACCGGGTGCCTTGAAACCAGAAATTGTCGCAGCCACCGAACGCGCGTTCGAGTTTACTCGGCGAATTTGCCGCAAACATACCTCGCGGTTGACCGGCACCACGGCTTGCTTGGACACCGCCGACGAAATTAAGAGCGAACTTGCTCAATTTTGCAATTCCGTGCATCAGCAGGATTTCACTACGCACCCCGACAGTTTTCTAGGGTTTATCCGTGTCAGCGTTGCATTGTACTTTGTAGCGCTGTGGTTGTACTGGCTGAACTGGTACGGCACGGCACTGCTGGTAGGCTTGGTGAATATGGTGATCGTGGCTGGGCAGTTTTTTCTGTATCGTGAGCTGCTGGACGGGTTTTATCCTCGTCGCCAGAGCCGCAATGTGTGGGGCGTGATCGAACCGACGGGGAGGGCGCGCCAGCAGATTGTTGTGTCGGCCCACCACGATAGCGCCCACGTGTTCACCTTTTTGGAGCATTGTCCAGCGCAGTATATCTTGCTAGTCAACGCGGGCTTTGCGATTTCGATCGGCCTGTGGTTGGCCTCTGGAGGCACTTGGTTGGCTCAGGCATTCGGCTACGATACCTCAGCAACTGCCGCGGCCGCCAAATGGACTTTCGCAATACTGTCCGTTGGCGTGTTGCCACTGTGGTTCTTTTACAAGCGGCAAGGTACGCCCGGCGCTGGGGACGATTTGATTTGTGTGGCCAGCGGATTGGAGATCGGTCGTTACTTTGCCCAGCCACAGAATCGGTTGCAGCACACGCGGTTGATCGTGGCCAGTTGGGATGCCGAAGAATGCGGACTGCGCGGTGCCCGCGCCTTTATTGGCGAACATCAAAGCCTGTTATCGGCGCTGCCCACCAGCAATCTGAATTTTGAATGCTTTTACCAATTACCTCATCTATCGGCGCTGACCAGCGACTTGAATGGCTTCGTCAAACTATCGGAAACTTTAGCTGCTGAATGTACAGCCATCGGTAGTGAACTGGGATACGATATCCGCAGCGTTAGATTCCCACTGCTGGCCGGCGGAACGGATGCGGCCGAATTCAGCAAGGCTGGTATCGCAGCTACGACGCTGCAAGGCATGTGCTACGCCGATAAAGGCAATTGGCCAGCCTACCACACCACGCGCGATACCATCGAAAATGTTTCCTGGCCAGTCACATCGGCGGTGATCGATATCAGCCTGAGCTTGATTCAGCGCAAAGATCGGCGCGTCGGGTGATGTAGCCACAGGGGTCAGTCAAACCCGCCACTGAGAATGACTGTACCGCCCGGCTGGACTGAAATCAGGTAACGATTGCCCTGGCCGCGCACCGGTAACGAAAATGTTCGCGAGCGAAACGTGGAGCCACTTTGAAAACGCCCTCTGACTTCCCCTTGAACGCTACCAGTATTGGTCAAATGCAACTTGGAAACGGACCCATCCGGTAAATTCACCAAGTCATGAATCTGGACACCCAAGCGAATCGTCAGCTCCGATATTTTTTCACCCGAGCGATTTTGGTATTCGACTGCGCGCACCAGCTTCGCATCTTCAGGCCAGCAATAGCTGTTCAGGGCTTCCCCGACGGCAATCGTCACGGCTGCCACGCAGCAAACCAGGACGGTGTGCAAGTAACTAGATTTCCCAAACGACTTCATAAGTACTCAATCGAAATGGGGCTCTTGTAGCCGTCGGCGGGATAGCCACGGCGAGCATTCCCGGATCGGTCGATCCGCTACTGAAGACTAGCATTTTTTGCTGGAGTCGCGGCGTTGGGTTGCCATCAGCCGATGCGTCACCGCCCTTCCAATGCATTGCACCCGTCGCATAACCGCTACAATCGGCTGGCAACGGCACATGCCAATCCACCTTTGGCCATCGGCCGGCGGCACACTCGCCGCGGGTCGCAGGGTGGAAGGCCAATGCGCATTTTGCGGTACCTACCCATTGACACTCTCGAAGGTAGCTCGAAAATTTCAGCCTTTCCCGTTGGATTGATACCGCCATGGAACCGATGGTACCAGAGGTGCTGGCCAACAGCGGAAAAATGATGCGGATGTGGCGGAATTGGCAGACGCGCTAGATTCAGGTTCTAGTGGCCGCAAGGCTGTGGAGGTTCAAATCCTCTCATCCGCACTGCTGTAAACCTGCCGGCCAGCAGGATTTAAAGGGATTCGCCTGCGAGTCCCAATTTCACGTTGCCAGGCAAAAGCTCGGCATTCGACAAGCCGCGGTTGCGTTGCTGTCTTGCTGGCCGAGGCGTCAAACGGTGCCTCGATGGACAATCTCAGCGCACTGGACCACGGCCCGCAGTATCCTCCACAGTCTTTCCTCGGCCAGTCTGCGGCAGCAGAATCCGAGTGGTTGACCGCCAGATCCATGATTCCGGCTGGCACGGATAGCTCTAGTCAGTCACCTGCGCGTAGTCGAATGTGGAATTCGATCGTTCCGATTCCAATGTCAGACAATTCAATGAAGCAATCAAGCAACCGCCTGTGCTCGTTCTGTGAACCAGTCTCAGGCCTTGGTGGCTGTGGCCTGTGAAGGCTACAACCGCGACGTCATCCCCTAACGTGGATGCAACAACCTGGTAACGGAACATCTCTGGTATCGCAACAACTCATGATCGACTTGTAGCTCACCATCATACCAAGCTGCAACCAGCTGGCTTCAGCAATCGCAGCTTGACCGTTGGTACTTGTTGGATGAAGCGTACAGCCGCGCCCTCTTAGCCGGCGTTAATACGGATGATCACGACATCATCTGCCTAACATCCATCTGCACAACACCCTCCTGCCTACCAGCCCATCCGTCTGTCTATTTGGGGAATTCTAAGCTCGAACCAGCGCTCATTGCCGCCCCAAAATGAACGAGTTACAATCACAATGCAAGACATCAAATCCAGACACTCATATTGAGGGCATCTGCGTAACAATAGTTCGTCGTCAAAGCCTATTGAAAGAAAGAATTCCATGGTGTCCGAAAGGCAACGGCTGGACGAGTTAAAGGCACTATTGATCCAAGGAGCGACAGAAAGCTTGGACTTGGAGCTTAAAGAGTGGATTGACCCGAACACACCTTTCGGAAAATCGAAAATCGCGAAAGCCTGTCTTGCACTTCGAAACAATGATGGCGGAAGGTTGGTCATTGGATTCAACGACGAGGGAATACAATGCAAGACCAATTCTCCGTCGAATACTCGAGCATGCTATAGCTCTGATGTGATTCAAGAAATCGTTGGTAAATACGCTTCCGAACCCTTTGGGATCACCATGGACTATCTTGAAATTGAGGGCGTTGAGCATCCCGTAGTTTGCGTCCCCGGCGGGATTAAAAACCCTGCAATTTGCAAGTCTGACCTCCACAATGATGAAGGCAACGCACTTCTGCGTGATAATTCACTATATGTTCGGTCGGTAAAATCAAATCACCGCGTAAGCTCTTCTGAAATCCGTAGAGGAGACTGGGACCGTTTACTTACAATTTGTTTCGAGAATCGCGAAGCAGACGTTGCAAGATTCGTTCGGCGTCATCTCGTCGATATTTTCGATCCCCAATTGCTTCAGGCGACTGCCACGAACGGACAAAGCGCCTCCATTCTCAATTTGTTGGATATTGGCTTTGCGCGGTATCGTGAGCTTTGCAATGAACGACAAACTAAATTGCCTAAGAAGTTGGGTTACCGTGAATTTGCTGTCGAGGTTAACGGTGTAGAGAATGTTCAGGTCCCCAGTTTTTCGCTCCTTCAAAAAATCGCAAACAATGCTCCACGAATTTCTGGTTGGAGTCCCTGGGTAATCCTACTTGGCTCAAGAACTGCGGAAGACCGTCCACAGATAAATCAAGGCACATTTGAGTCTTTTATTGACTATCTCGGAGGTGAATTCATGGGACCACACCTCGACTTCTGGTCCATAAATCCCAGCGGCAAATTCTATCATATCCGTGCAATGGAGGATGACTTCATTTTCACACGTCAGGGATACGAGAAAATTGTGCCCGGAGAGCATCTGGATTTCCTGCTGCAAATTAGTCGGGTCGCCGAAGGTATCGCCGTTGCTATTTCTATCTCCCAGACCCTAGGATTTGACCCCGAAACCACTCAGCTTAAATTCGCCGCTAGATGGCAGGGACTTCGTGGAAGAGGGCTTTGTTCTTGGGCAGATCGTAATCGGCATTTTGGTTCTTGGGGAAACGCAGTTCAGAATGAATTTGTTCATGCCGTTAGAATTCCACTAAACGTTGCCAAAGGCGACATACACGAGTATGTGAGGCCAATAATCGACAATCTGTTCGCGATCTTCGGAGGCACGGAAGTCGAAGGACGTGTAATTCAAGGAATTGTCAATGAAGCACTAGATCGGAGATAATCTTCGACGAACAATAGGTTGCAACGGAGCGGGCGAATAGGGCGATTTGGCAATGGTAGCCAACTCGTGTCCGCCCGCTGAGCCCGGTCGTTCGCTGCGATAGTATGGTGCGATGGATACTGTCTACATCGAAACGTCTATCGTGAGCCATGCCACTGCCTGGCACAGCGCAGACCCGGCCACAGCGGCCCTTCAGGATCAAGCCAAGCGCTGGATGGCCGAACAGCGTCCGCTCTACGACGTCGTCACATCCCAGTGGGTGATCGGCGAGGCTTCTATGGGCGATGCAGATGCGGTCGTCAAGCGGCTGAAGATGCTGACAAATAGCCGTTTTGCCCGCAAATCCGAATGCCGACATCGTGGCTGACAGGCCCCCTGGAGACACAGCCATCTGCTGGAGGTACTTCGCGTGCCGGGGAGTTGATGTACGACGCTGAAGAAGAATTGCCGGCTAGGGATGGAATTGGCAGTCAACTAAAACGTATCAGACAGAATGAGTAGTGTCACATGAAGAGCACGACCCACCACGATGAACGAATTGCCAAGATGACGTTTGCTTCGGTCTATCCACACTATCTTGCAAAAGTCCAAAGGAAGGGCCGAACCCAAGAGGAGCTGCACCAAGTAATTGGCTGGCTCACGGGCTTCACGGAAAAGGCACTGCTGAAGCACATCAACGACAAACTGACGTTCGAACAGTTCTTTCAACGTGCCAAGCTGAATCCCAACGCACATCTAATCACTGGCGTCATCTGCGGCTATCGAGTGGAAGAGATCAAGAATCCCTTGACACAACAAGTAAGGTACTTGGACAAGTTGGTTGATGAATTGGCCAAAGGTCGCAAGATGGAAAGGATCCTTCGCGAAGCATGAACCCCATTGGTCGATCCGCTTGCCGAAATCCCGCGAATTCGATTAGGGCATATCCGGTGGACGAGTATGCTGGTTAGGGTCCCTGGGGATTACCATCCCAGGCAAGCGTCTCGCCAGTGCTTTCCACTTTTCGACCAAAGGTGATCAGCAGGCCCATGATACCCAGGGTTTGCAGGAGGAGTGTCCACCAAACGTTCAGGCCAAATCCCAGTGGCAAGGTGCCCAACAGGATATTGATTGCGGCGACCCAGAGTGCGTAGGGCATCTGGGTACTGACGTGAGCAAGCAGATCACAGCTACAGCTTTGCGCCGATAAGACGGTGGTGTCAGAAATGGGCGAGCAGTGATCGCCGAAGATGGCGCCGGCCAGTACGCTGCCAATACTGGCCAGCATCAGGGGATGTTGCAAAACGTCGGTGGTGCCCAGCGTTCCCACAAGGGCATACGCCATGGGGACGACAATTGGTAACAAGATTCCCATCGTGCCCCAACTGGTTCCCGTACAGAAGGCGACAACGCAGGCCATTAGGAACACGACTGTCGGCAAGAGCTGTACTGGAAAACGCGCCTCGGTTTTGAGCGGTTGAGGGGCCTCGGATGGCGACGATGCAGAACCGCCCGTGGCTGGCTGGACTGGCTGTACGGTTAGCAGTGATTTGAGGTAGTCGCCGGTGTACAGTCGGTGGTCCTGGTGTTCGTAGGCGACGGAGACTTGACCGCTGACCGATTTGTTGCTGGTGAGAGCCGATAGAGTCGACGCGCACCACAATATCAGAATGGCTGGAGCGACTACCCGAGCGCCAGCCACACCGGCCTCGAATACTCCCGGACCATCCAGCAGTCGCTGCACTCGAGCCAGCAGCGCCGCCAGCGCCAATCCGCCGGCCGCACCGTACTGTAAGGCCAACGCATTGTCAGCGACTCGTAGAACTTCGTTCAGCGAAGAACCAGGTGGAGCATTGTTGAGCCCCGAACGGTAAATGAAGTAAATCACTAGCATCACGGTCAGGCCAATAGGTAGTACGGCGTTGTACCAACTGGATGTTAACGCACCGGTTTCCAAGCTGGCGACTTGCGGATGTCGACTGTCGATTTTGTCGCTGGCCAGTCTGCCACGCTCGGCGCGCAGCATTGGACCCATCTCGCGACCAGACAGGGCAAGCAGCGGAACCAGCAGCAGCGAGAAACAGATGTAGTAGCGATAAGGAATACTGTAGACGAACAGTGTAAATGCCTGCGGCTCCAAGCGAGCGTCCACATTCGCCAAGCCACTGCGCACGTATTCAATCTCTACGGCCACCCATGTAGACACCAGCGCCAGACCGGCAACCGGTGCGGCCGTGGAATCGACGATGTAGGCCAGTTTTTCACGAGAGATTCTCAGGCGATCCGCGATGGGGCGCAGCGTTGGTCCTAATAAAAGCGTGTTGGCGTAGTCGTCAAAGAAGACAACCAAGCCCATAAACCAAGCCACCAATTGGCCTCGACGCCGGGTCCGAGCCCACGGAGCGACCAGCGCAATCAAGCCGCGCATTCCGCCACAGCGAGTAACTACACCGATCAACGCTCCCATCAACAAGGTAAACGAGAAGACTCGCAGGCGACCGGGGTCAATCAGAGTATTCCACAGATGCACCTCCCAAAAATCGCTGAGCGCTATCAGCGGTCGAAAGCCGGAAGTTAGTAAGCAGCCAACAAATATGCCGACCAACATCGAACCCACGAGCCGACGCGTGGCAATCGCCAGCGCAATCGCCACTATGGGTGGCAAGAGGCTGAGAGCGCCGTAGGGATGTGCTTCCATAGTTCTTGGATGATGGTCTTATGGCCGGGGAGGTTGGCAGTTCCTGTTCAAATGGCAGGACATTGTAAACCAGTTGGAGAGTTCACGCTTAGCTGGCTCTGGACGGAAAATTCGCTAGGATCGCCAGCGGAATGGGCCAAGGGGGCTAGCTCCAGGCAATGAGGATCAAGAAATGCCAGCATTTGAGCCGATCGCAGTGCTCAGGCCGTTGATTCGGGCGACTTGCAGCCCCATCGAAGTGCTGTGTCCCCGTGAAGGAACACTGCGGGCTTCGCTGCCGCGCTCCGGCGCGCGTAGCTACCTGCAATGTGCTGTGTCCCCGCTGAATTTATTGTCGGAGTGTCCGCTATGTGGCGCGCGTTCTTTTTTGCTGTCGGAACCATGCTGGTGATCGTAGGAGTCGAATGCTTAGTAATCGACAGCGCCACAATTGTTACGGATCGCAATGAGACAGTGCAGGTCAGCAACAGCTGGTTTCAGCCACCACAAACCGTCCAAGTCGGTACGCGTGTAGTTCGACCGCCGGATTGGATTCCGTGGAGCTTGATAGCTTCAGGGGCGGTTGTGATCCTGTACGCACTCACCCTCCCACGTCGCTGGCACAGCAAGGGCGACTGACGCGGGGACATTCGGCCCGTTGGCTTAATAAAAGACCGTCCAAACCCGTCGCCAACGGCTCTCTTTTTTCCGATTTGGCCTACTTCGTAGGCATTGACGATCGAACAACGTCCGATTAGATTCTTTAATCGTCTATTTTGATGGTCTCTATTATTCAATCAGAATTTGTGATAGTAACTTCCTGTCAATGGAAGCATTGATAATGCACCTGCGCAATTTGCGAGTTTTTTGTGACGTAGTTCATCGACGCAGCTTTTCGCGGGCCGCCGAGGACAACGAAATGACACAAAGCGGTGTCAGCCAAGCCGTTCAGCAGCTCGAAGAGTATCTGAAGGTGCAATTGATCGACCGCAGCAAGCGCCCGTTTGTGTTAACCGCCGAGGGTGACCAGTTTCATCGAGGTTTGGTTCAACTGCTTCGCCAGTTTGACACGTTAACCGAAGAGGTTCGATCGCTGGGAAATCAATTGTCGGGCCGCGTGACGATTGCCGCAATCTACAGTGTTGGCCTGAGCTACTGGCCCCAGTTGCAGCGGCTAGTCAAAGAGCGTTTTCCGCAAGCGGAGTTTCGCTATCAGTTTGGACACCCTGACGAAGTCTATCGGCTGGTTGAGCAGGGGGCGGTAGATTTTGGTCTAATCAGCTACCCGGAGAGTTCCAAAACGATCGCTGTGACCGACTGGTGCCAAGAGCGGATGTTGCTGGCGGCGCCCCCCGGGCACCGACTGAGCAAGCACGAAAGCGTCCAGCCACAGGAACTCCAGGACGAGAACCTAGTGGCCTTTGCTCCAAATTTACGCATACGCCAAGAGATCGATCGCTACTTGAGGCACTTGGGCGTTAGCATGCAGGTGGTTGCCGAATTTGACAACATCGACTCGGTCAAGCATGCCTTGGAATTCAATTCTGCCGTGTCGTTCCTGCCGCAACCGACTGTCAAAGAGCAGTTAGACAGTGGCAGCATGGTCGAGATACATTGCCCCTGGTTGAAGCTCAGTCGCCCATTGGGGGTGATTCAGCGCCGCGATACACCGTTGGGGCCAACGGCGCGGGGCATTGTCGAGTTGGTTTTGTCGGAAGATTTTCAGTCGGGTCAGTCCAGACCACAGCCGGAGGCTTCACCGGCTGAAATCAAGAACGTGCCGGCCAGTCGTGACATCCCTCACCCCAATCAAGATAGTCGCCACATCGCCTAACCTCACCCTCAACGCACCGAACATTGGAACTGACCAACCCACCAGCGCCGTAGTTGTCCAAGCCGTTTGAAAATAGTTGTCCGTCGCAATTAGCAGATTAATCAGAGATTCGAAAATGCGTAGCAAATTCCACCTTCCGCAGCGCCAAGGCTTATACGATCCGAGTTTCGAAAAGGAGAACTGTGGAGTCGGGTTTATCGCGCACATCAAGGGCCAGGCGAGCCATCAATTTGTATTGGACGCTTCGGCGATGTTGATATCGATGGACCACCGAGGTGCGTGTGGATGCGAGGCCAACACCGGCGATGGTTCAGGGATGTTGACTGCGCTGCCACATAAGTTTCTGCGTAAAGTGGCCAAAGATGACTTGAAAGTCGACTTGCCGCGACCGGGACAATACGCAGCCGGCTTACTGTTCCTGCCCAAAGACCCCACTGAACGCGCGGCCTGCAAGCAGACGGTGGAGCAGATTATCAGCCAGCAGGGTCAGCGCTGTTTGGGGTGGCGCACGGTTCCCACGGATGCGCGCAAGGCCGACGTTGGCCCGACCGCCTTGGAAGCCGAACCAGCGATTGAGCAGTTGTTTGTAGCTGCTGCCAAAGGGCTCGATCAGGATGCCTTTGAACGCCAGCTATACATCATCCGCAAATCGGCAAGCCATGCCATTCGCGGAAGTTCAACGCTGCATCACGCGCTGCAATTCTACATCTGTAGCCTGTCGACGAAGGTCATCATCTACAAAGGCATGCTGACCAGTGGCCAAGTATTGCCCTATTATCCGGACTTGAACGACGTCGACTTTGAAACCCACCTAGCCATGGTGCACAGCCGGTTTTCGACCAATACGTTTCCGAGTTGGGACCGTGCACAACCGCTGCGTTTCATGAGTCACAACGGTGAAATCAATACGCTCAGAGGCAATCAAAACTGGATGGCGGCCCGCCGCCGCTTGGCCTCCAGCCCGCTGTACGGCGATGAACTGGTCAAGTTATTTCCGGTAGTCGAGCCGCACTGCAGCGACAGTGGCTCGTTCGATAACGTGTTGGAGTTCCTGTTGATGACCGGGCGGACGCTGCAAGAGGCCATTTTGATGATGGTGCCGGAAGCCTGGCAGAAGCACGAGTCGATGCCGGACGAAAAGCGCGCGTTCTACGAGTACTTCAGTTGCATGATGGAACCGTGGGATGGACCGGCCTCGATCGCCTTTACCGACGGTCACTACATCGGTGCTGTACTGGACCGCAACGGTCTACGCCCCAGTCGATACTACATCACCCACGATGATCGCGTGATCATGGCCAGCGAAGTAGGCGTATTGCCGGTTCCGCCCCACCTGGTACGCGAAAAAGGACGCCTGCAGCCCGGCAAGATATTCTTGGTCGACTTCGAACAAGGTCGACTGATTCCGGATCAAGAACTCAAGCACGACTTCGCCGCCAAGCGTCCTTATGCGCAGTGGCTCCGCGAGCAACGGATCACCCTGGACGACTTAGCTCCGGCAGAGGCACAAGGCTATTGCCCCGATACGCTATTGGCACGCATGCAGGCGTTTGGCTACACCAGTGAGACGATGCACTTCATGCTGGTGCCGATGATCGAGGAGTCGCGTGATCCGGTTGGCTCGATGGGTAACGATTCGGCACTGGCTTGCCTGAGTGACCGACCGCGCATGATTTATGACTATTTCAAGCAGCTCTTCGCACAGGTCACCAATCCCGCCATCGACTCGATTCGCGAAGAGGTGGTTATGTCGCTGGAGTGCTATATCGGCCCAGAGCAAAACCTGCTGGCCGTAACGCCGGAACATGCTCACCGCCTGCTGATTCCACATCCGATTTTGACCAACCCTGAGTTGGCGGCCATCGAGCACATGGACCACCGCGGCTGGCGCACCAAGAAGATCGACATTACCTATCCGCGTAGTGAAGGCAAAGCCGGTTTGACTCAGGCTCTCCAACGCATCTGCGCTGAAGCCGAGCAGGCCATCGACGATGGCTATTCGCTTATCATCCTGTCAGATCGTCAAATTGGACCGCAGTCTGTCCCGGTCAGCGCGCTGCTGGCGACCGGTGCCGTGCATCACCACCTGGTGCGCCAAGCCAAGCGAACTCAGGTAGGCATCATCGTCGAAACCGGAGAAGCTCGCGAAGTACATCAGCATTGTCTGTTGGTAGGCTACGGAGCCGACGCGATCAATCCATACTTGGCCTTTGAAGCCCTGTGGTACGCTCGGCTGGATGAGCAGCTGTCCGCAGAAAAGTATGTCGATCTGGACAAGATCATGTACTCGTATCGCAAAGCGGTGGCCAAAGGCATGTTGAAGGTCTTGGCCAAGATGGGCATTAGTACATTGCAGAGCTACAAGGGTGCCCAGATTTTCGAGGCTTTAGGTTTGAAGGACGAGGTTATTGACGTCTGTTTTATTGGCACGGCCAGCCGCATTCAGGGAGTGGGATTTGACGTGCTAGCGGAAGAATCGCTACGACGCCACGCTTTGGGTTATCCCCGCGATCCGGTGGCCCAGTTACCTGCGCTACCCAATCCGGGTGATTTTCATTGGCGATCGGCCGGCGAACGACACGGTTGGGATCCCCAAGCTATCGCGGACCTGCAGGTAGCGGCGCGAGCTGGCGATACCAACGCCTACTGGCGATTTTCCAACCACATCAACCACGACAACGAAATGAAGTGCACGCTGCGCGGGCTGCTTGAACTCAAGCCCGGTGTGGCTGGCCCCGCCGTGCCGCTAGACGAAGTCGAACCGGCGTCGGCCATTGTCAAACGCTTTTGTACGGGCGCGATGAGCTTCGGATCGATCAGCGCGGAAGCTCACGAGACCCTAGCCATCGCCATGAATCGCTTGGGCGGAAAGAGCAACACCGGCGAAGGCGGCGAAGACCCGCAGCGGTTCTTACCAATGGTCAACGGCGATTCGCGCCGCTCGGCAATCAAGCAGGTTGCTTCGGGTCGTTTTGGGGTGACGATTGAGTACCTGACAAACGCAGATGAATTGCAGATCAAGATTTCTCAGGGTGCCAAGCCAGGAGAAGGCGGTGAGCTGCCAGGGCGTAAAGTCGATTGGAATATCGCCCGCATTCGTTACTCCACGCCAGGTGTCGGATTGATCAGTCCTCCGCCGCACCATGACATCTATTCCATCGAAGATTTGGCGCAGTTGATTCACGACCTCAAGAATGCAAATCCCGAGGCGCGCATCAGCGTCAAACTGGTCAGCGAAGTTGGCGTAGGCGTGATCGCGGCTGGCGTGAGCAAGGCGCACGCCGAGCACATTGTGATCGCCGGGGATGTCGGTGGCACGGGCGCATCGCCACTGACAAGCATCAAACACGCTGGTTTGCCTTGGGAGCTGGGAATCGCCGAAGCTCATCAGACACTGGTGCTAAATAACCTGCGCAGTCGAGTCGTACTGCAGACGGACGGCGGACTCAAGACGGGCCGCGACATTGTGATCGCTGCGTTGCTGGGTGCTGAAGAGTTCGGCTTTGCAACCGCTCCGCTGATTACCTTAGGTTGTATCATGATGCGCAAGTGCCACTTGAATACCTGCCCCGTGGGTGTGGCGACTCAGGATCCAGAGTTGCGGAAGAAGTTTCAAGGCAAGCCAGAGCACGTGGTGAATTATCTGTTTATGGTGGCCGAGGAAGCTCGACAGATCATGGCCAATTTGGGGTTCCGCAAAATTGATGAGATGATCGGTCGGGTGGACATACTGGAGCCTTCCAAAGCGATCCAGCACTGGAAGACCGACGGCCTGGATTTGACGTCGATGCTCTTTCCAGCGCATCAGTTGCGGCCCGATGCCATTGCCCGTCAGACCATTGGCCAAGAGCACGGACTGGAAAAGTCACTAGACCGCACGCTGCTGGTCGTGGCGGCCCAGCCAGCGCTTGACAGCAAGGAACCGGTACGTATCCAGTCTCCGATCACGAACATCAATCGTACCGTGGGCACGATTCTAAGTCACGAGATTGCCAAACGTTATGGTCAAGCTGGTTTGCCAGACGATACCGTACATATCAAGCTAACGGGATCGGCAGGGCAGAGTCTGGGCGCTTTCTTGGCGCATGGCGTGACCTTGGAAGTTGAGGGCGATGCCAACGATTACGTCGGCAAGGGCCTGTCGGGAGGCCGCATCGTGATCTATCCTCCGCATGACAGTACATTCAAACCTGAAGAAAATATCCTGATCGGTAACGTTTGCTTGTATGGAGCCACGGGTGGTGAAGCTTTCTTCCGAGGTCGCGCGGCCGAGCGATTTTGCGTCCGCAATTCGGGGGCAACCACAGTGGTCGAAGGGCTTGGCGATCACGGCTGCGAGTACATGACGGGCGGTCGGGTGATCGTACTCGGCCCCACCGGCAGAAACTTTGCCGCCGGCATGTCCGGTGGAATAGCATACGTCTGGGATACTGAGGGCGACTTCGAAATGCGATGCAATCTAGAAATGGTTGCACTGGAACGCATCGAGCCGGGCATTGAAGAGTCGCAGATCCGCGACTTGATCAGGCGACATGCGGAATACACCGGCAGTCAGCCGGCACAACGGGCGCTCGAGGACTGGCCGACATTCCTTAGCCAGTGCGTCAAAGTCATGCCCACCGACTACAAACGTGTGCTGGAAGCTCAGGCCCAGCAGCAACAGTCAGAGCTGGTCACTCGCGATTGAACAAGATTTCAGGCACTCCGCGACGGCACTGGCCAGCGACCACATCACTATTCATAACCGTATCACACGACTTCTAATCTATCGAACAGCGAGTACGAAAGAATGGGAAAACCAACCGGCTTCAAGGAATTCGATCGCAAGAAAGTACCCTGGCGGTTGCCGGTTGTGCGATTGGGCGACTACGGCGAGATTTACACCGAACCCGATGAGTCGCAATTGCGACAGCAGGGCGCACGGTGCATGGATTGCGGGGTTCCGTTTTGCCAATCAGAAACCGGGTGCCCTATCGATAATTTGATTCCCGAGTGGAACGACATGGTCTACCAGGGGCGTTGGCAGGATGCGATCCAGCGATTGCACAAGACCAACAACTTTCCGGAGTTCACCGGGCGAGTTTGCCCGGCGCCCTGTGAAGGAGCCTGCGTGTTGGGCATTACCAATCCGCCAGTAACCATCAAGAACATTGAAAACGCGATTATCGACCGGGCGTTTGCGGAAGGCTGGGTAACGCCAACGATTCCTCAGTCACGGACTGGTAAGCGAGTTGCTATTGTCGGTAGCGGACCGGCAGGACTGGCCGCAGCCGACCAACTGAATCAAGTCGGCCATACCGTCACCGTCTACGAGCGAGCCGATCGGATCGGCGGTTTGTTGATGTATGGCATTCCCAATATGAAGCTGGAAAAGCAGGTCGTCGAGCGTCGTTTGGACCTGATGCGCCAAGCTGGCGTCACGTTTGTCACCGGTGCCGATGTTGGCAGAACCGTGTCCATACAGCAGCTTCAGCAAGATAGCGACGCCTTATTACTGGCTACGGGAGCTACCAAACCACGCGATCTTCCGATTCCCGGACGAGATCTGCGCGGTGTACATTTTGCCATGGATTTTCTGACGGCGCATACCAAGAGCCTGTTGGATAGTGGCTTGAAAAACGGCAAGAAAATCTCGGCAGCCGGTAAGAAGGTGGTCGTGATCGGCGGAGGCGATACCGGCACTGACTGTATCGCCACCAGTCTGAGACATGGATGCACAGCGCTGGTCAATTTTGAACTGTTAGATCGACCACCCGACGATCGCGCCGGCGACAATCCCTGGCCTCAATGGCCGCGCATCTTCCGCGTCGATTACGGACACGAAGAATCCGAAGCCAAATTTGGTCGCGATCCGCGCGAGTATTGCGTGTTGAGCAAAGAATTTTTGGATGATGGTCAAGGAAACGTTAAGGGTATTCGAGCTGTCCGCGTGCAATGGACCAAAGATGCGAATGGTCGCATGCAAATGTCCGAAGTGCCTGGGTCGGAACAAGTGTTTGAAGCTGACCTGGTGTTGTTGGCCATGGGATTCTTAGGCCCAGAACAGTACGTTGCCGAAGCGCTCGGAATCCAAGTTGATTCTCGCAGCAACTATGCGGCTGAACATGGTCGGTTTGCGACCAATGTGCCTGGCGTCTATGCGGCTGGCGATTGTCGTCGCGGACAGTCGTTGGTCGTGTGGGCCATCAACGAGGGTCGTGGTGCCGCGCGAGCCATTGATATTTACCTGCGGGGTTCCAGTCAATTGCCCGCACCGGGTATTACTCAAGGTAGCGCCGCAGCCGTCGCCTGGCAGTAAGCCAGGCGCAATTGGAGGGTATGTGAGAGTGCACATTTGCACAACAGTGCAGCGTTTAGGCACGGCTGCCAAGCAAAACTTGCTCGGCCACCGTGCCATCGCAGCCGTAGGTGCCAGCCCTCCGGCGCATCCATCAGCCTAAAACAGCGGATGGCCTGGCCCATTTCGCGGCCGAATGCGTCATAGCGATAGCTTTGGGGAGGAGCACCCACTTGAATTAGGCAGTATGAATTGCCCGTTGATCGACAGCCAAGGCTGCTTCGTGCAAGAGTTCAGAAAGCGTTGGATGTGCGTGACAGGTCCGAGCCAGATCCTCGCTGCTAGCCCCAAATTCGATAGCTGCCACCGCTTCGGCAATCAAATCCCCAGCCTGGGCGCCAATAATGTGAACTCCCAGAATGCGATCGGTAGTGGCGTCGGCCAGTATCTTAACTCGCCCCTGCGCATCACCTAGTGCCAGCGCGCGACCACTAGCGCCATAGGGGCAGACGCCTTTCTTGTAGGCGATGCCCGACTGTTGCAGTTGCTCTTCGGTTTTACCCACTGAAGCAATTTCTGGGTGCGTGTACACGACGGCGGGAATAGCATCATAGTTGACATGGCTTTTCATGCCCACAATCCGCTCGACGCACACAATGCCTTCTTCACTGGCCTTGTGGGCCAGCATCGCACCGCCTATCAAGTCGCCGATTGCATATATTCCTGGAACTGCGGTTTGGTAATTCTCATCGACGGGCACAAAACCGCGGCGGTCAGTTTCAATACCCACTCGATCCAACCCCAGATTATCTGAGCAGGGCAAGCGTCCAGTGGACAACAACACACGATCGCATGGGATTGGTGGTTGATCCCGACATTGGACGACACAACCATCGGCGGTTGCCCGAGCGCTTTCCACCCAGCTTCCAGTGTGAATCTTCAAGCCTTGTCGCTCAAAGATTCGATGGGCCAATTGACCAATTTCGTGATCCAGACCGGGCAGTATGCGTTCCATGGCCTCCAACACGGTCACCTGGCTTCCCAGCCGCTGCCAAACACTGCCCAGTTCCAATCCGATGTAGCCGCCACCGATGACAACCAGGTGACGCGGTACCTCTGTGAAGCTGAGTGCCAGGGTGCTATCGCCAATTCGGCGATGATCTACTTCAACACTGCGCATGCCTGCCGGTCGGCTGCCAGTTGCCAGGACAATTCTTTTGGCCTGGATTCGCACCGGCCCGGCAGCCGTTTGGATTTCGGCCGTGTCCGCAGAAACCAGCGTCGCGCGACCAGTGTAACCCTGGACGCGGTTGCGCTTGAGCAGCATGGCGATACCAGATGTCAACTGCGAGACGATCTTGTCTTTGCGAGCCAACATAGCCGCTAAGTCCAATTGGACATCGCCGATTTTGACGCCATGACTCGCCATGTCATGTCGCGCCGAGTGATAACGGTGACTGGACTCTAACAGGGCTTTACTGGGAATGCAGCCAACTCGCAGACAGGTTCCGCCGAAAACGGGATTGTCGTCCACGCAGGCCGCATTCATTCCCAACTGAGCCGCTCGAATTGCAGCCACATAGCCGCCGGGTCCACCGCCAATGACCAATAGGTCGTGTTGCTGCGTAGCGCTGGCCATTACAGATCGCCGCCCATGATATTCAGGTCATCCAGGTCCTCTTCGTCATCTGAATCACTTGGGGCAGGAAACATCTCGCTGTCGTCAGGCTCGAACTCGTAGTCGTCTTCTAGTTCCTCTTCAAAATCGTCATCGAAGTCATCGTCAAAGTCGTCTTCGTCGAAGTCCGCAAACGGATCGTCCTCCTCTTCTTCCTCGACAAACGGTGGAGTGTCGGGGCTGGCTTCCGGATCCTGCTCCTTGTCATCTTCATCGTCACTATCCAAATCATCATCGTCGTCATCTTCGTCATCCCAGGCATGTACCACTGGAAGCTGCCACCGTCCATCATCCTGGCTCGCTGTGGGCACAGCCTGAACCGGGGATAGTACGAAACCTGACCAATTGCCGAGAGTCGATATCATTGCGCTGTAAAACCTGTTAGTGCAAAGGAAGCCAACGAAACGTGGCGGCCGTAAATCATGGGGTAGGGGGACAAGCGTAACCGAAGTCACACGATCTGAGGCCTAGGTCGCCAAACCATGAGTCCGTTCGTATTGCGTAATCTTATCTTCGTTTTCCAAAGTCAGCGCGATGTCGTCCAACCCATGGATCAAACAATGTCGCCGAAAATGGTCAATTTCAAACGTATATTCCAAACCATAGTCGTCAGTGACCTTGCCCGCTGTCAGATCCACTAGCAGTCGATAGGGCGAATGCTTGGCAGCTCGTTCAAACAACTGGTCGATGTGGCTTTCACTGAGCGCAATCGGCAGTAATCCGTTCTTGAAGCAGTTGTTGTAGAAAATATCTGCGAACGATGGAGCCAGCACGACGCGAAACCCGTAATCATCCAGGGCCCAAACGGCATGTTCACGGCTGGAGCCGCTGCCAAAATTGCGGCGGGCCAACAGGATCGTCGCCCCTTTAGCCGCCGGCTGATTCAGTTCAAAGGCTGGATTGTCTGACCCGTCGTCGTGAAAACGCCAATCGAAAAACAGATAGCGGCCAAATCCCGTCCGCTCAATTCGCTTTAAGAATTGCTTGGGGATGATCTGATCGGTATCAACGTTGGCCCGATCTAAGCAGGCCACAGTACCTTGGTGAGTTGTAAACGCGCGCATGATTGTCTTTTGGTTATGCCTTATAGTCCCACTGTCGAATGTCACTGAAGCGACCTTGAATGGCTGCTGCCGCTGCCATGGCTGGCGACACCAAATGCGTACGACCGCCTTTACCTTGCCGACCCTCAAAATTGCGATTGCTGGTGGACGCACAGCGCTCTCCGGGCTCGAGCCGATCGGGATTCATTGCCAGGCACATACTGCAACCCGCCTCGCGCCAATCAAAGCCTGCCTCACGGAAGACACGGTCCAAACCTTCCTGCTCCGCCTGGCGCTTAACCAGTCCACTGCCCGGCACGACCATTGCCTGAACAGCAGAGTTCACGCGATAGCCTTTGACGACACGGGCTGCGGCTCGCAAGTCTTCGATGCGCGCATTGGTACACGACCCGATGAAGACGCGATTGATTTTCACGTCGCTAATGGGAGTGCCGGCTGACAGGGCCATGTATTCCAGTGAAGCTGCGGTGGTCTTCTGCTCGGTTTCGTCCGAGAAATCTGAGGGACTGGGCACCTTGGCGGAGATCGAACAGACCTGGCCAGGGTTGGTGCCCCAAGTAACTTGCGGCTCAATATCCGCACCTTGAAACACCCGCAGCTTGTCGTAGACTGCTCCGGGATCGCTGGCTAACTGGCGCCAACGTGCAACGGCCGCCTCAAAATCCTGGGGTACGTAGGGGCGTCCTTGGAGATAACGATAGGTTGTCTCATCCGGTGCAATCATCCCCGCCCGAGCGCCCGCCTCGATGGACATGTTGCACACCGTCATTCGTTCTTCCATCGTCAGCGCGCGAATCACGGGACCGGTGTATTCCAACACATAACCGGTACCACCAGCTGTGGAAATCTGTCCGATCAGGTACAGGATCAAGTCCTTGGCGGTGACGCCTGCAGCCAACTGCCCTTCGATGCGCAGTTCGTAAGTCTTCGGTAACGATTGTAGCAGTGTCTGCGTGGCCAACACATGCTCGACCTCGCTAGTTCCAATGCCAAACGCCAAAGCACCAAAAGCACCGTGCGTTGCCGTGTGACTGTCACCACAGACGATGGTCATGCCGGGTTGGGTATAGCCTAGCTCTGGCCCGATGATATGCACGATGCCCTGATTAGCGTCGTGCAGGTCATACAGTTTGATGCCGAACTGGGCGCAGTTGTTTCGCAGAGTATCAACCTGCTGGCGCGAGATTGGATCGGCAATTGGCAGGCCACGATTGGAGGTCGGCACGTTGTGATCCGGCGTTGCAATCGTACGCTGCGGGCGACGGACCTTTCGACCGGCCAGACGCAAGCCCTCAAATGCCTGTGGACTGGTAACTTCGTGTACCAAATGCAGGTCGATGTACAAAATGGTCTGTTGACCGGGTTGGCTATAAACCACGTGCTCGTCCCAAATCTTCTGGAACAGGGTACGGGGAGAGCCGCTAGAACTAGTCATGTATGCTGGCCTAGTACAAAATCATTTAAAGTGGATGGAAACTCGGACGGTTACAAGTACACGCTATGACAGGTGGCCACACGGCCAGCCGATCGCCCCAACTCGAATATCAGAATTTGGCAATTGTATCCGCAGATGCCGACCGTCAAAGTGCCCCCCCTTCGCTCGACACGTTTCGGACCCCCACCGACTGGCTGGTCAGGTGGTTGGCTGCGGAATTGGACTGTGGGCGGATTGTGGCTGGCAACGCTGACAGCCCTGGGCTGCGTTGACCGGCCCCGGCCTGACGCGCTCAAGTCTGACCAGATTTTTCAACTGAATTCTAATTCGATGGCACCTCATCTCATGGGACCCTGCTTTCGGATGCAATGCCGGAGCTGTCGAGCCACGTGGGACAGGTCCGCCGAATCCAACCCAACGGCACCGCCGATTTGCCCGCATTGCGGCTCCGGAGACTGCCTATCGGGAGAATTACGGCCGGGACAATCCGTTAAGTTATCCAGCATCGATGCTGTGGACCGCCTGTCGTGTATTATTTTTGGACCGATGGCGGGTCCATTGGGTTCGCAGTCCTGGACCTGCAAACGCGTCTGGGGACTTCCGGGTGAGTCCATCCAGCTGCGAGATGGTGAATTATGGGTCAACGGCAGCATGTTTCGCAAAAACATGCTTCAGTTCTTGCAGGTCGCCATACCCGTCGCTGACTTACCAGGGCCAGGGACCCTCTACTGGCATCGCGGTCGGAGCGAACAATCGGATTCAGCGTGGCAAAGCGTTCAGCACTTATGGGCAACTGAGGCATCTGCTGCATCGACGGAGATAGTACTGCAAGCCGGCGACGAACTGCGGTGGCTGTACCGACAGCAATGGAGCAGCACTGGCACCGAGCCAGCGCTGCCATCGGCACTGGTCTGCCAAAGCGTGCTGGATGACTATCCCATCAATCACGGGATGCCTCGAAACCTTGTGCCTGTCGATGATTTGCTGTTGACGATCGGGTTTGCCTCCGCAGAACAAGAAACCCCGTCATCGAACGTGGCCTCCGCACGCGTTGAATGTCTCTATCGAGGTCATAGCTATGACGTGCTGTGCGATTTTGGTTCAGAACTTACAACTGAGGTCGCCGCAGGTCAAGCAGCGCTTTGGCAGGCTGCTTCGCGACCCCAGCAGGTTTTGAAGAATCCTGGACAACTGATGATCGGCGGATGGGACGGTTATGCTTGGGCACGCGCCGATTCCGGCGAGGCGTTCGAACTGCCGGATCGCGCTAGGCCTCCGGATGTTACCTCGTTTAGAATACAGGCGCTTTGTGGAGTGATTCGCATTGGTTCGCTACAAGTCCACCGTGATATCTACCTGCGCGACAACGAGCGCGATCCAAGCAACGGCGCAACGCCGGCCACCGTGATCGGTGCCAATCAGTACTATGTGCTCGGCGACAACCTGCCTGCATCGGTCGACAGTCGTAACGGACTAGGTTGCATCGACCGCAGCCAAATAATCGGCCAGGTTCAATTGCCCGAACCAAAATAGGCTGCCAAGCGGAACTTGGTGCGAGATACTGCCCGCTGGAATCTACCGCTTGGCGCTTCGATTAGGCAGGCGGACTGATGTTCAGCGCAAGATCAATTTGCCGGGCAACGGTAGCCAGCCGCTGCTGGTCGCCGCCGCCTACTTCTGCGGCCACCCAGCCGTGAAAGCCGATATCATCAAGTGCCTGGCGTACGTCGGCCCAGGGAATGTCATCCTCGGTGATGTCAGCCCAATTGTTCTTAGCTCGCGAAAAGCCTTTTATATCCAATTTAACGACGCGTCGTCCCAGCGTTCGTATCCATTGGGCGGGATCGCCATATTTCCAGTGATTGCCAATGTCAAATTGCATGCCCACCCACGGCGACTGAAATTGATCCACATACTGAACGTATTTTTGGGCGGTCTGATCGTTGGGGCCGTCGTGGTCATATAAGAACTGATTCCAGACATTTTCGATGGCGATCATGACACCTAGCTCTGCACACAGCGGCACACAACGGCTGATATTTTCAATCGATCGAGGCCAAATCTCGGATTCTAAACCATCTTCACCTTTGCCGACAACCAACAAGACGGTATGCCCGCCTACCGCATGAGTGGCACGCAGAGCGGTCTGTAAATCCTGCAGGGCTCGAGCACGAATAGCCGGATCAGGACTGGTATGTCGAATATTCCAGTGCGTCGAACAGACCGTACCATCGACGGGCAATCCAGTGGCGTCGATGGCGCGTCGCGCCTCATCGACGTCAAAACCGGGACTGTCCAACTCAATTCCATCAAAACCCGCTGCCTTGGCAACGCGAAACTTTTCGGTCAATCCACCGCTGGCTTTAACCATACCGATCTTAAGGGTTTTCAGCAGCCGTCGAGGGGGCGCGGTGTGCTCAATCGCTGGCGTCAGTTCAGTTCCGCCCGCTAGCCGATGACCGACAGCTAGTGCCCCCAGCGCAGCAGCTTGAGCCAACAAAGTTCGCCGATTGGGTTGACATTCCATAGTTGACTCTCGGGTGTGTGAAGCAATGAGGGATCAGACCGATTGCCGCTGGCGAATATAGTCAGCTAACTCTTGAATGGTCTCGACGTGCAGCAGTTCATCATCGACTTTGATTTTATAAGCCTGTTCGATCTCGTAGGTCCATTCCGCCATGCCGACCGAGTCGATACCCAGCAGCACTAAACTATCGGTTAGCTCAGGGCGCGAGCCAAATTTCTCAGCAAATTGGCTGATTAAACTCTCTTCGATCGACGGCACGCTCGGCCCCTCTTTCACGGATCCACGACTCATGATTGACAAGAGATTGTAGGTCAACTTGCCGCGTAGGTGATAGCCGTCTGCAGCGAAAATCCACAAAATGTTCCCGACGACTCACGACGGCTCTGAACGTCCGCGACTACACAATCAGCCATATTTGCTGGGTGCGACCAGCGGACTATTGGTAGCTACCGTTGCCAGTCGGAGTGGGCCAACCGCGTTTCCACCGTCAGGCGACGGTAGCTACCGCAGTAGGCGCATGGGCTGCTCGCCTTACTCACCCAGTTGCTCCACTTCGCGGTACACTTCATCGCGACTTCTCAATTGCAAGAATAATGCTTTCTTTTGGTTGGGCAACGCGTAGTCAAAACCTTGATGGATCAGAAAACGATCCGACGAACTGATGGCCATCACCTCCATAACCCCCAGTGTGCGAGCCAGCGCTACGCAGTGCTCGACCAACACCGCACCTAAACCTCGGCCTTGATGGGCATCCTGCACCACCAGACACTGAATCTCCGACAACTTCTTCGAATAGACCTCGACTGCCGAAAAGCCGACGATGTGCTGCTGCCACAGAATAACGAACCCCGTAGTCATCAAGTGCAGCATTTCAGCTTTAGTCCGCCGCAGGATAACACGTTGTTCGATGAATGGCTTGAGCAGCGCCATGACGCCGGCCAAATCATCGGGCTGGGCAGCGCGGATCGAGTAACCTTCGGGAAGTTGTGGGTGTTGAAACTGCGTCACTTAGGGTCCTGCTTTACAAATGGAGCTGCCAACCATGAGGGGTGGTGCATGGAGCAAATACAAGCTGAAATCGGCGGTTGTTCACACGGTCGTTCACGTGGAAGCTCTATAAAATTCTGTTCAAACCGATTGGTCCGACCACGAAAAACACTATGACACCACACCTCATTGTTAGACCACTCAACAGCCAATATGGTAACAAGTCCGGTTTGTAACAAGTCCGGTTGGTTCAGGTCGTGCGCAATCGAATGGCACTCAGTAGAGCGGGCAGAAGCAACGCGACCACGCCCACTCCATACCACGGTCCACACCACATCAGTGCTACGGCGGCATCCATGAAAATCAGCGACAGCAATGCATGGCGCACAGACAGTTGCACTTTGCGCGATACAGGATGCAAGACTCCGGCCAGTGCGCGATTGAGTACAGTCAGGCCGATCAACACAATCAGAATCGGATAGTAGCTGGTGGGACTTAGGTACCAAGACACTGGGCGCCCCGGCTCCCACCAGTATAAGCAGGCCAGAATCACCAGACCCGCCACCTCTAGCAGCGTCCCCAGCGAAAGCGTTAGCGGTGAACTATCACCCGCCTCGTGCCGCGCGTACGTGGTGACTCCACAAATGTAAACTCCGACAGCTGCAGCATAAGCCACTAAAGTTTGCGGAAATCGCTCGACGACCGAGAACTCTTGCCCCCAGTGAATCGCCAAAAAACTGAAGCCCACCATCAAGATGTTCAGCGCTCGACAAGCCCCCATCAGCATTGGTCCCAGCAACGTCGCTTTGATTGCCGAGTTATACAGGCGAATGGCTACCCACAGTGCCAGGCTACTGACAATGGCCGCGATCATCCACACGGTATCGATCGCCCGATGATAACTGGCCATTAGCAAGAGCATCAGAGGCCCCAGCATCAGCATTCCTGTGGCCACATGCCCGGCGACCACCGGTGAGATACGACCAGCGGCTAGCGGGCGGCTGGGTCGGGTGCGACGATCTTCTTCGACATCGTGCACATCGTTTAAAATCATGCCGGCCCAGTATGCCAACACCGAAATTCCACAGATCGGCAAAACCACCGTCAACGGTGCCAGAGAACCCACAGAAAGCAAGGCCGCTGCAGCACAATTGGACAGCAGCGTAAAAACGGCCGGCAGCCGAACCAACTGTGCCCAATCGCCAATCCGGCCCCAGCGTAATGGATCGACGGCCACTTGCCTGCGCTGACTGGATGGTTCCATGATGTTGCTTCCTCGATTGCTGAAGTATTGTAGCTTCGGTTGCCAGCCCGAGGAGACTGTCAGCAATCACCTAGGCTCTAGCCAGTACGACTATGCCCCTGTTCTGACGAACGCAGCTACGATAACCAGCACGCTTCCTACCCAGAAGAAGTGGACATCCACTACGGTCGAGCTGCTCGAATGTCTTGCGCAAGTTCGGGATCAACCACGCTCCGAATGCCTCGGCCCTCCTTCAAGCGACTGTCAACATCCTCTTCCAGGTACTGATGGTCGATCTCCCAGAACTTGGCGATGACTGCCTCGTCCAGTGGATGATAGGATCGAAAAATCCGAAAGCCCACGCCGCGGGTGGGGTCCGAGGTGAACCACCATGGACTGAGCGGTAAATTGGGATCCTCTTCCTTCCACTCACTATCGGGGCCGGAGGCCAGCCGAGCTGCACACGCACACTGCTCGGCCGCGTCTTGCCAACTACCGCCTCGCAGCACTCGGTTTTCAATGTCACCTGACCAGTGCACGGTGTCCAGCACCGCGATTGGCTGTGTTAGCTTAGCCAAATCCGTGTAGCCGTTCGGTGTGTAACCGCTGATGGTCCATTCCATGACGTTGCCATGCATGTCCTGTAGTCCGAATGCATTGGGCCGCTTCTCACCGACCGGATGTGGCTGATCGTCAGAGTTGTCGGCAAACCAACCATACTCCGATAGTTGTTCGGCATCGGCACCGAAGCTAAATTCGGTTGTCGTGCCCGCGCGACAAGCGTATTCCCATTCAGCTTCCGTCGGCAAGCGATACTGATGGCCAGTCAATTTACTGAGCCACTTAGTGTATTGTTTGGCCGCGTATTGCGTCATTGTGACCGCTGGCAGATCGGGCTCTTGACCGTACTCATACGTGAAGGTCGGATCATACAGCTCGGTGGGGGCCGTCACCGCATCGACTTCAGCCCCGGCAGTCACCTTTCGCTGGCCACGCTGAGCCAACACATTGAACAAGCGGTACATCGACATATACAGTTCATATTGCTGCCAGGTGGTCTCGGTCTTGGCAACCCAGACCGGCGGCACTTGCACCCTGACCAGCGGACTTTGGTCCTCTTGGCTGCCACCCATTTCAAAGACCCCGCCTGGAATCGGAATCATGTGGATCACCACGTTTGATCCGGGCACGGTCAAGCTGTAGGGCACCATGAACCGGCCAGCGACTTCAGCATACGGCCCTTCGGCAGGTTTTGAATCCGACAGTCCGATCTCGGCTCCCGGCTGGCTGCCCAAGCATTGCCGCGTTTCAACACCGGCTGCGATCGCAACCGCCATCACCGCCCAGCACAGTTTGCGCTGCCATTTCATCCAAGGTCCACTCATTGCGGTCTCAAGTTGAATTATTCGTTGGTCTGATGAAACTGCGCCGACAACGCCTCGGCGGCTGAGGAGGTCAATTTATGTAGGCCACTCAAGTGAACGATCAGCGTTTCTCCCACTAGGCTGGCCTTGCCGAAAACGACGACGTTTTGGTTCTTGGATAGTCCTAACAGCTTATCCGCCGAACGCGGGACGATCATGCCAGCTTCATCGGTCACTTGCACTACAGAAAACTTGGCGTTCTTCAGCTCGCGACGACAGAACGGACAATCGCCTGGATCTTCGTGATTATGTCCTGGCTTAGGCAGCTCAATAATGGTGAACACCGCCTGTTGAGGATCAAACGGACTCATTCCATCGGCGTAAATGCGACCAGCAATGGTAACGCTTTGGTCTGGCTGAAAAGCCTGATAGGCGTCACGAATTGCGCGAATGTCCGTTGGCTGCTCGGCCACCAGCAATCGCTGCTGATACTGCTGACTGAGTGCATCGCTGCCGTTCTGGGAACCACTCCAGCATCCAGCCAGCAATAGCGGCACTGTCAGGTAGGTCAGAGCCAGACAGTGCCGGAGCGTGCGTGGCCGCCGATCGCTAGTGGATCGCTCACAGAGCGGAGCGTGATGCCCTGGCTGCCTCATGGCAGCAACCCCTTCAGCTCCTGCAGTGCTCCGTCAATCACGCGACTGATCTCGGCAAAATCGGCCTCCGGACCACCGTGCAACTGGTCATCCAACTTCCCGAATTCATCGAACATCTTCTCCAGGCACGCCTGGATGCTCGATTTGGCTTCATCCGAGAGCCCGGCGTCGTTCTTAACAAGGTCCGGTAATACCCCCTCCAAGATATGGCCGACTTCGTGCAATTGATCGTGAGCAGCGTCGGGGTCGCCCTTTTCAAAAGCAGCCCTAATCTCTCCAAACAGCTTGCCGATAACCTCCTGTCCCTCCGCCAGACTCTGTGGATGATCGTGGTCCCCATGCTCGTGGTCGTGATTGGCACCGGTAGCGCTCGAGCCCGCTGCCGGGTCGCTGCTAGCCGGTTGGCAACCACACAAAACCAAGCTACCCAGAGCCAAGCCTATCAAAAGTCCCGAAAGCGATTTCATGTGATACTCCAAAGATTTCAGAATGGAAGTGGTTGATTCGCAGGCGGCGCACTGGCCGATTTCAGAACTAAGCTTCGACGCTACCTGACCGACTGTCAATCCCCGCGTTCGCTGCTGCGGACAAGCGTCCATCATTTACAGGCTAAGTGCGATTGGTGAAAATGGTAAACGTTCATGCGATTCGTAGGGCGTGACAAGTGGGGCTGATGAAATTCGTGGCGAATTCGACAGCAGGTAGTTGGTAACGGAGTTCACGTAAATGTATTGGCATGGAGCCCGCACCGACCCACCTCAAATTGAACGATGACGAAAATGCCACAGCTGGCAATGATGCTATCTACGTTACTCACAACTTAAGATGAAATCGAGTGTTCATGAGCGCTTCTGCCTGGACCCCACTACCCCAACATCACCGCATTGCACTGCTGACGGATGGTTTTTCGTCCCCGCAATACGCCAAAACAGCGATCAGCCTCCTGAAATATCGCCCCAATGACATCGTGGCCGTGATTGATCAACAGTTGGCCGGCAAGATGGCCGACGAGTTGTTCGGCATGGGCCAGGGGGTACCCGTGGTGGCCGGATTGGAGAAAATTGCCCAGTGCGACGCGATCTACTTGGGCATCGCGACCGCTGGCGGTCAAATGCCCGAAACTTGGCGACCACTGATCTGCCAAGCGATCGAGCGCAAGATCGATATCGTATCGGGTCTTCACGAATTCCTGGTTGAAGACCCGCAATACGTACAGCTTGCCTCCATCTCAGGCAGCCGGTTGGTCGACGTACGTCGCAACCGTTTCAAAACCACAGCCCGGGGACTCCAGTTCCGTCCGCAGTGCATTCGCGTACATTCGGTCGGCAGCGATTGCAGCATTGGCAAGATGGTAACAACGCTGGAAGTAGAGCAGCAGTTGCAACAGCGCGGCTATCGCGCCAAGTTTATCGCTACCGGACAAACTGGCATCATGATCACCGGGCAAGGTGCTCCAATCGACTGCGTGGTGTCCGACTTTGTTAATGGTGCCATTGAAGGACTGGTGGCCGAGCATCAGGATCATGACTTTTTATTGATCGAAGGGCAGGGCAGCATATCGCACCCGGCGTTCTCGGCTGTTACATCCGGTCTACTACACGGCTGTGCACCGCAAGGTTTGATCTTCTGCTACGAAGCCGGACGAACGCACGTCAAAGGCTTGCCGACCATTCCGCTGGCTCCGATGGAGGATCAGATGGCGGCGCTGTTGGCGATGGCGAACCTGCGATCCCCGTGCCAGTTCGTGGGCCTAAGCATTAACACTCGTAGCCTCACAGATCGGGCGGCCAATGACGAAGTGGCTGGGGCCGAAGATCGCTTTGGATTGCCAGCCTGCGATGTCTATCGTCATGGGGCTGGCAAGCTGGCCGATGCCTGCGAGGAACTACGAAAGTCGCTGTTGGGAAAGCCTTAGCTGGCAGTCATCCCGTCGCAACAGAACACCGAATGCTTCACTCGAAAGACGACCTATGAATAGCCAATTGCGACGCCATTTCTTGCGACAGTCCGCCTGGTTAACATCCGCTGGCCTTTTAGCTCGGCCGCTGTGGCTGGGTGCTCAAGAACCTCAAGTGGTAGCCGACGCTCAGGACACCAAGGCAGCGACTGCACCGCCCAGCCTGAAGATCGCTCCGTTTCGATTCGACGTTACACCACCGTTGGGACATGCGCTGTGCGGCGGATGGATCAAGCCTGTGCTAGCGGTAGATGATCCTTTGGAAGCGATCGGTTACGTGCTGCTGGGGGCTGGCCAGCCCATCGTTGTCTGCTCGGTCGACTGGACCGGCCTGCTGAATGAGGCCCATGGAGCATGGTGTACCGCGCTGGCTCAGGCAGCGGGAACGACGCCGCAGCGCGTCGCCGTGCAGTGCGTTCACCAGCACGACGCTCCCTTTGCTTGCCTGGAGGCGCAGCGCATCGTTGCAGTGCACAGCGATCTGCCTTCGATGCTGGACGTCGATTTTTTCAAACGCTGTTTGGAGGCGGGACAATCCGCTATTGAAACAGCGCTCACGCAGCCGATCGAAGTCACTCACATCGCCTGCGCACAAGCTGCCGTCGATCGTGTGGCCAGCAACCGTCGGCTGATCAACCTGCAAGGCCGCACCAGCAACATGCGCGGCAGCGCCTCGCGCGATCCCACCCACCAGCGATATCCCGAAGGCTTGATCGATCCCTATCTCAAGTCGGTGGCTTTCTACCACGGCGATCGCCAAGTCTTAGCCTGCCACTACTACGCTTGCCATCCCATGAGCTACTACGGCCGCGGCCAGGTGAGTTCTGACTTTTGCGGACTGGCGCGTAAGCGTCTGCAGGCCGAGCAGCCCGATTGTACACATCTGTACTTCAATGGTTGCGGAGGCAATATCGGGGCAGGCCGCTACAACGATGCCTCAGAAGCCATGCGGCCCGTACTCAGCGATCGAATGTATCAAGCCCTGGTTGCCTCGCAAAGTCAACTGCAACCGCAGCCCGTGAGCGCCTGTCACTGGACCACTCAAGACATTCTGCCTCGGCCGCTGGAGAGTTGGAACGAAGACGATTTGCTAAAACAAATTGCCGACGCCAATCGCAGCGTCGTCGACCGCAATCGGCCCGCTTACATCGTCAGTTGGCTGCGCCGCTTTCAGCAGGGGACACCTATCGTCTTATCGGCATTGCACATCAACGAAGCTTCGCTATTGCATTTGCCATCGGAGTGTTTTGTCGAGTATCAATTGCGCGCCCAGGTCGCCGCTCCCGAGCGTTTCGTTGCCTGTGCTGCCTACGGCGACGGCGGCCCCTGGTACATTCCCACGCGCGAAGCCTACCCGCAAGGCGGCTACGAAGTCAGCGTCGCTTGGTGCGATCCCGAAATAGACTCCACCCTCAGCCACGGCATGGCCCAGTTGCTAGCTCAGACGAGTAGCGACAGCTAGCCAACGCTCGCATGTCAGCAATTTGAGCGGCCGGTGCCGACATTGTTCCCCTAAGAGGCTGGCCGAACGACGAGGGGACAATTTGTGAAGCTCCAAATGCTAGCCATTGGCGTTCGTTGGACTTGACTCAGGCGGCGATGGTGGCCTATGCATCCGTAGGCATCTGCAATAAATGGGCGGATGCGATTGATTTTGATTTGGGCAGCAGTGGGTAGGCCAGAGGAGTTGGATCGTGCGTTCAATACTCAACAGTGGAACAAGTTGCATGTGGCTGATGTGTTGGTCGGCGATCGCGCTGTGCGCAAGTACGGCCAACGCTCAACAATCGACCAGCTTGAACGCTGCCGAACGCTTGGTTGATGCTAGGAACATTGTGCCGCTAATCGATCAGCTCAAGAATGGGCTGCGGGCGACTCAACCCAATCAAGTACACTTCTTGGAGCAGGTTGTGGCCCAGGTCGAACAGGGCAATTTGCCGCGCAGCCTGGTCAACTTGACCTACCGCTGGGCACTGCAGCGACATCCGCGCGTACCGTTTCCGTATTTTGAAACCGCCATGCGCGAGTTGGCGAAGCGTCGCGGAGTTATGCTATAGCAACTTCAAGCCATGCGATATTGGCTGATGACCTCGATCATGGCCTTGGCGAATTGTGGAAGGTCGTCTGGCTTGCGACTGGAAACAAAATGGCGATCAACGACCACGGGCGCATCCACCCAAATGGCACCGGCGTTTTCAAGATCGTCTTTGATACCCAGCGATCCAGTGACGCGCACTCCACGATAAACGCCGGCCGATATAGCCATCCAGCCACCATGGCAGATTGCGGCGACGCATTTGCCGGCGGTCGCAAATTCCTGTATCAATGATTTGACTTTTGAATCGCGACGGAGTTTATCGGGCATGAAGCCGCCAGGTAGCAGCAACCCGTCAAACGATGCCGACTGACAGTCGGCGATGGCGATATCGGCTGGGCAGGGATAGCCATGTTTGCCAACATAATGACCGCCTGCAATTGGCCCGGCTACCACGACCTCAGCTCCAGCTTCGATCAGCCGCAGCTTGGGGTACCAGAGCTCCAAGTCTTCATAGATGTCATCCACCAGCGTCAGTACGCGAGCACCATGCAACTGCGACACGACCAATCCTCTTTTCATTAAGATGGTTCAGCGCAGCAGCAGCAACTGCTGCTTACTTACCTTCCATCATCGGCAACATTTCGCGAGCCATTTGCAGGCCGGCGGGTCCCACCAAAACTACGAAGATACCGGGGAAGATGAAGAGCACCAGCGGAAAAATCATTTTTACGGCCGTCTTGGCGGCTTTTTCCTCAGCGATCTGCTGACGACGGACGCGCATCGCATCGCTTTGGACGCGCAGGGCGTTGGCGATACTCGAACCAAATTTGTCGGCCTGGATCAAGATATTGGCCAATGCTCGCAGTTCGTCCACGCCGGTGCGTGCTCCCAAGTCTACTAAAACTTGATTGCGAACGCGTCCCATTTGCAATTGCAGGTTACACAGGGAAAACTCGTCGGCAATCACGCGATAACTCTTTTGCATTTCTGAGGCCACTTTGCGCATAGCTTGGTCCAATCCCAATCCGGCTTCAACGCACACGACCATCAAGTCCAGGGCGTCGGGCAATCCCAAGAACACCTGTTGTTTGCGACGTTTTTGCAGGAACGCCAAACCCAGGATCGGTAGATAAAATCCAATAGCCCCAATAACGAAGGTGCGAATTCCTGCGGTGGTGGTAATGCCGTACGAGAACAGTGAGATCCCCCCCCCGAGAGCCAGGAACACCAGCGAGCACGTAACGCGCAGTGCCAAGAAACTGAGTGGAGCTG
The DNA here is from genome assembly GCA_019636385.1 of Pirellulaceae bacterium. Classification (NCBI taxonomy): domain Bacteria; kingdom Pseudomonadati; phylum Planctomycetota; class Planctomycetia; order Pirellulales; family Pirellulaceae; species Pirellulaceae bacterium. Next base: position 967,676 of record JAHBXT010000001.1, read on the forward strand.
ATTCGCTACGAAAGCCAGCTTCAGTCAACGTTTGTCGCAGCTTGCCCATCTCCGCTTCGGTCTTGGGCGTTAACGGCTTGGCCAAAGTGGGTGAAGCCATTTCCAGAGCTTTGGAGATCGCTTCGGACTTCTTTTCCGTGCCTTTGGCAATCGCCTTGCGCGGGTCGCTGAGCGCCTGCAACCGCGATTCCGTGCGATCCCGTTCATCGTTGAAAAAGAAACTCAGCACCAGCCAAGCCAAAGCCCCACAGGCCACAAACACGGCCACCGCAGCAACCAGTCCCATCGGAATTTCGAATCCAGCCACCATGATTAAACCCTAATATTGATAATCTTGCGGATGACAAGTGCACCGATCAATTGCATCACTAGCGCAAACGCCAGCAATTTTTTGCCGTCTTCGTCGCGGAACAGAACCATGGCGTAATCGTAGTTCAGATACAGCATCACGAGGAACAACACAGGCGGCAGACCCAACAGCACAATACCTGACAATCGTCCTTCGCCCGTCAGTGCTTGAATTTGGCCAGCCAGCTTGAATCGTTCGCGAATCAATCGGCCGATCTTGTCCAGAATTTCTGACAAATCACCGCCGGTTTGACGTTGCAGGGTGACCGCCGTAACGAAGAAGCGCAAATCCATATTTGGAACGCGAATCGTCATCTGTTCCATGGCTTCGTCCAGCGACAGACCGAAATTCTGCTCGTCGTAGACGCGCGCGAATTCAGTTCCTAGTGGAGCTGGCATTTCACTGCCTACCAAGCCAACCCCCGAGGCCAATGAATGGCCCGCACGCAACGACCGGCTGAGCAACTCCAGAGCCTCTGGCAACTGCTTTGTAATTAAAGCCAGCCGTTTTGAACGGCGAATCATGAGCCAGAAAAATGGTAAGCTACTGAGTGCCAATCCGAAGAATGGGAACAAAAGCTTTGGGAGCGGTGAAGCGATGCAGATCGCCGAGCCCACGGCTGCAGCACCAACGCAGATCGTCAAGAATTGGGAGCCGGTAAGTTTGACGTCGGCTTGTTCCATCAGTGCCGAGACGTTGCCGAAGCGACCCAAAAACTCGTCCGCCAGCGACTTTGTTTCATCTAGCGCCGTTCGAGTCAACATCTTTGGCTTGTCGCCCTCAATGCCGCTCTTGCGGCTTGCGGTGAGCGCCGCTAGCCGGTCTTCAGTTCGTTGGTCCTCCGCTGGACGCAAGGCAAAAGCCAGTCCGCCAATGAGCGCGGTCACACCCAGCCCCACAGAAACAATCAAGATGATTGGTAACATTCTTTGCTCCTCAGTGTTTCTGGCAGGCAAGCGAATTAGGCGTTGAGCAGCACTCGTTCACGGAAAGTAGTGGCCGGCAAACGCACCCCTGCCTGTTCCAGTCGATGCATAAAGCTGGGTCGCACTCCAGTGCTAATGAAGTGCCCGTGGGCTTTGCCATCTTCGCCAATGCCGTTTTGTACAAAGCGGAAGATGTCTTGCATGACAACGGTATCACCTTCCATGCCAGTAATTTCGGTGATGTGCGTGACGCGCCGCGGTCCACCCTGCAAGCGGTTAGCTTGAATTAGCAGATGTACCGCGCTGGACAGTTGCTGACGAATTGCCTTGATTGGCAAGTCAAATCCCGCCATCATCACCAGCGTTTCCAGACGCGCCACACCGTCGCGCGGGTTGTTAGCGTGAATCGTCGTCAACGATCCGTCGTGGCCAGTATTCATGGCTTGCAACATGTCCAGCGTTTCGCCACCACGACACTCACCGATGATGATGCGCTCGGGTCGCATACGCAAAGCGTTCTTCACCAAGTCTGTAGCTGTGACAGCCCCCGTGCCTTCGATGTTAGGCGGTCGCGTTTCCAATCGCACGACGTGATCTTGCTGCAACTGCAACTCCGCTGCGTCTTCGATGGTTACGATCCGCTGATCGTTGGGAATAAAGCTGCTGAGCGTGTTTAACAGAGTGGTTTTACCGGAACCGGTACCACCGCAGATGATCATGTTCAAGCGCGCTTTGATGCAGCCTTCGAGCAGCATCACCATCTCGGGTGTGAGCGCTTTGAAATTCAGCAAGTCTTCCAGCTTGAGCGGGTTCGAACCGAATCGGCGAATCGAAACAGCGGCCCCATCCAGGGCCAAGGGTGGAATAATCGCGTTGACGCGCGAGCCGTCTTCCAAACGAGCGTCAACCATCGGGCAGGTTTCGTCAACACGGCGACCCACCTTCGACACGATGCGGTCGATAATCTGCATCAAGTGCGCGTTGTCGCGGAATTCAACGCCGGTCAGCATCAATTTGCCGCCTTTTTCAACGTAAATCTGCTTGGGTCCGTTGATCATGATATCGCTGACGTGCGGATCCTTGAGGATCAGCTCCAGCGGCCCCAAGCCAAACGTTTCGTCCAACACCTCTTCGATAACGCGGTCGCGTTCGGAGCGGTTGAGCAGTGTGTTTTCTGCGTCGCACAGGTGCTCGACCACCATGCGAATCTCGCGGCGCAATTGTTCACCCTTCAAATCACCCACGCGCGTTAGATCGAGCTTGTCCACCAGTTTGTTGTGGATACGACGCTTGATCTGTTCAAATTCTTCGGCTCGATTGGATGCCTGCGAACGCATCGGTGCAGCAGAGTTCATTGGAATATCCTGTTGTGCGATTGGAGTTGCCGTAATCCGTCATTGCCTGACAACAGGCGCATGGCGATCGACCGGCGAGGGCCTGATTGCGCAGGCTGACGGAACTGTCAAAATCTAGCGAATACAGAAAATCCGCTGTCGAAACTTAGGTCACAGAACCGCAACCACAGAATGGCCGTCTGAGCCTTTGCCGAAATTGAGCTAAGGTTGAGCCTGAAGATCGTTATTGTCCGTCTGATCGAACCGCTGCATCAGGTAGACGCGCGCGGTATCCTTCATATAACCGGAAATATCGCGCCGCTGGCTGCGGCGCAGGAATTCAGCAGCTCGATCCGTTTGGCCCAATGCGTCGTAGTATAAACCGATATACAGTTCGGCGTAAAACAGTGCTGCCTCGCGCTGTGGACTCTCGGCGACCTGCTCGTTGGCGACCGCCAACACGGCCTGGGGTCCAATTTCCTGCTGAAGCATTTTCAGAATACTCATCATCGGCGGACGACGATCACCACGGCTAGGGATCAATTTGAGTTGAGCAGTGGCAACATCGTGCGCTTTGGCCAGACACAGAAAATACCAAGCCGAATTCTCAACGTCGTCAGGGTTGACCTGGTGATGACTTTGAAACTGCTCGGCGCCGCGTTCAAATTCTCCGCAGGTGGCCAACGCGATTCCTCGCTGCCAATTGTGCGCAGCCCGTTGCGGATCAAGCTGATTGGCGCGATCAAACAGCGGCAGACTCGCGTGTGGTTGTCCAGCACAATAGATCAATTCGGCTGCGCGCTGCTGGACGCGGGCATCATCGGGCATCTGCCCAGCCGCGTGCTTGGCCAGAGCGACTGCCTGTTGGTAATCTTGGCTGTTCAGCGCGCGCGCCGCCATGCGCAGCGACTCGCCAGCCCGCTGTTGGACCGTAGCGTCGTCGGCTCTCGCGGGAGCGGTAAGCGTCCCCAGTACTGCAGATACCCCACTGACTATGCCAATGAAATAACATAGGCGGCACTTGGCCCCGATTTGGAACTGCATCACCCGGCCCCCTCATTCAAGAAACGCTTCGGCTACGTTATACCATGGATACGGCGGCTACGTTGAATATGGTAGTTACAGCATACTCGATTCACCCTCAAAGAACATGTCTCACCGATTGCTCGTTCGCGGCGCTCAAGTCGTCCTGCCTGGGTCTGTTGCCGAAACCAATGTGTTGATTCAGGACTCTCGAATTCTGGCTATTGATGCCTCTGACCAGACTATGGCCGACGAGGTGCTTGAAGCGCAAGGCCTGACATTGCTACCGGGAGTCATCGACGATCAGGTGCATTTTCGTGAGCCGGGAGCAACTCACAAGGAGGACATTCAGTCTGGCAGTCGAGCGGCGGCAGCCGGTGGCGTAACCACCTTCCTGGAAATGCCCAATACTTCGCCCCCCGCCACGAACCTAGACGCACTCCGCTGGAAATATCAGCGGGCCTCCGAAGTCAGCCATGTCAATTATGGCTTCTACATTGGTGCCACCGAGAATAACCTGGACCAGCTCAAACAGGCCGACTTCGCGCCGGGGATTAAGATCTTCATCGGCTCTAGCACCGGCGATTTGCTGGTCGATAGCCAGTCGGCGCTTGAAGCGATTTTTGCAGAAACCCAGCTGCCCATTTGCGCGCATTGCGAAGACGAATCGACTGTTCGCGCTAACCGCCAGGCGTTAGGCGATCGGTTGACTGTTGCCGATCATTCACGGATTCGCGACATCCGCGCAGCGGTTATTGCTACACGGCGCGCGGTCGATTTGGCCGTGCGTCACAAGCATCGTTTTCATGTGCTGCATGTCAGTACGGCCGACGAAATTCCCATTATCGCCGACGGCAAGCCATGGGTCACTGCTGAAGCCTGTCCGCATCATTGGCTGTTTTCCACGGAAGACTATGCGCGGCTAGGTAGCTTGGTGCAGATGAATCCGTCAATCAAGCCGCCCGAGCATCCTCCGCAAATTTGGCAGGCGCTGTTGGACGACAAAATTCAAGTTATCGCGACCGATCATGCGCCGCATCTACTGGATGAAAAATCGCAGCCTTATCCACAGTCCCCCAGCGGATTGCCGGCCGTCGAAAACAGCTTGGCGCTGCTGCTGGACCAGCACAACCAGGGGCGCTGCTCGCTGACTCAAATCGCTCATTGGATGTCAGACGCTCCGGCTCGCGTGTGGGGATTGGTTGGCAAAGGCCGTATCGCGGTAGGTTACGATGCCGACCTAGTGCTGGTGGATCTGAAGTCCCGTCAGACTATCGACAATGCGCAACAATACGCGCGCTGTGGTTGGAGTCCCTGGCACGGCGTCACCTTGCAGGGCTGGCCTGTGCGAACCATCGTCTGCGGACGAACTGTATTTGACCGTGGCCAGTTTACGGTGCCCCCCGCCGGACGCGCCGTCACCTGCGACCATAGTCGAGGCGGTTACTGGAATACGCCGGACGGCATTGGCACGCTGGATTGACGTTTTACGTTCCCAAGTCGCCGAACAACGGCGTCGAGAGGTAGCGTTCGCCCAGGCTGGCCATGATGGTCACGATGCGCTTGCCTTTGAATTCTGGACGGGCGGCGACTTGAGCAGCGGCCCACATATTGGCTCCGCTGCTGATGCCAGCCACAATGCCCTCGCTCTTGGCCAATCGACGCCCCCACTCAAATGCATCTTCGTCGTCCACCTGCACAATGTCATCCACCAGCGACGTATCGAGATTCTTGGGAATGAACCCGGCACCAATTCCTTGAATGCGATGCTTGCCAGGAGCTCCACCGCTGATCACCGGGCTGTGCTTGGGCTCGACCGCAATCGCCTTGAAGTTCGGGTTCAGTTTCTTGATGTATCGGGCAACGCCAGTAATCGTGCCACCGGTTCCGACGCCCGCCACAATGGCATCGATATTCTGAGCACAGTCTTCCCAAATTTCGGGACCCGTTGTTCGCTCATGAATGGCTGGATTCGCTGGATTCTCGAACTGCTGAGGCATAAAGCCATTTGCATCCTGGTTGACTAACTCGTTGGCGCGCGCTATCGCTCCACGCATGCCTTCAGCCGCTGGCGTCAGTACGAGGTTGGCGCCCATTGCCTTGAGCAACGTTCGTCGTTCGACCGACATGCTTTCAGGCATGGTCAGCGTCAGTCGATAGCCTTTAGCGGCGCATACAAAAGCCAGGGCAATACCGGTGTTGCCACTAGTCGGCTCGATGATGTGAGTGTCGCGCGTAATCTTGCCGTCATGCTCGCCCGCCTCGATCATCGCTGCCCCAATACGATCCTTGACGCTGTTGAGCGGTTGAAAAAACTCGCATTTGGCAAATACCGTAGCGCCGCCTTCAGGCACCAAGCGGTTGATGCGAATCATGGGGGTATCGCCAATGGCTTGCGATGCGTTTTCGTACAGCTTTTTTCGAGACATCACTAGTTCCTGTCGTAGTTCATCGGAAAGTTATCAGACGGATATCGCTCACAGCTTCGATCACCAAGCTGTAGCTACGGTCGCCAGAGAGTGGAGTTTTACCCCTCCCCACTTTCTGGCCAGCGTCGCTACCTGTGCTGGCTAGTGCTACCATCCGGCCTGTCGAGTGCCAATATGGTAGCGTTAATCGCCGCCGGTGTTGAGTACAACTGAACCATCTAACACGGCGTTTTGCGCGCATTTGAGCCGGCGGCAATTGAAAAACTACCGTAGCGGCACCACCGTCGCCAGACGGTGGATGCCGAACGAGACCGCGGATGCCGAGCAAGACCACGCTCTGGCGACGGTAGTTACGTTTCTGCCGCTGGCAATGAGGCGTTATTGCCCAGCGCCAGGCACAGTCGATCGATATCTTGCCGCCGGTGATTGGCAGATAGGCTGATCCTGAGGCGACTGGTGTTCTCAGGCACCGTCGGCGGGCGAATGGCCGGTACATAGATTCCCTGTCGTGCCAGTTGTCCAGACAGACCCACGGCCCGCCACGCATCGCCTACAACCAGCGGCACAATGGGGCTCCGGCCGGGTGATACTGGCCACCCCATGGCTGACAGCTTGTCGCGCAAATACCGAGCCAAATCCAGGAGCTGCTGTCGTTCTACAGTCAACTTCGGTAGCAACTCTGCTGCCGCTAGACTAGCCGCCATTGCGGCGGCAGGTGGAGCGGTGCTGAATATGTAGCTGCGGCAACGATTGACCAGATGTTGCACAGCCCAGCGACTACCGGCTGCATAACCGCCCAGGCCTCCCAAGGCTTTGCTGAGTGTTCCAAGTTTCAATAAAACTCGGCCGGTCAGCTCTAGCTCCTCCAGCAATCCACTGCCACGTTGGCCAAATAGGCCAACCGCGTGCGCTTCGTCGACAACTAACCCGCAATCGAAGCGCTCGGCCAACTCAGCAATTTGCACCAGCGGTGCCTCGTCTCCATCCATGCTGAAGACCGATTCAGTTACAATCAGTGCTCGCGAGTGGTTCCTTCGATGTTCCAACAACAACTGCTCGAGCTGCCCGACATGGCAGTGCGGATAGATGATGCGGCAAGCGCGGCTCAACCGCATTCCGTCGATCAGGCTGGCGTGGTTCAGCTGGTCGCTCAACACGAGGCAGTCCCGGTCCAGCCAAGCCGACAAGCTGCCCACGTTGGCAGCATAGCCGGAGGAAAACACCAAGCTCTCCTGCGTGCCGCACAATTCGGCCAACTGTCTCTCCAACTGTGCATGCAGCTCTGAATACCCGCTGAGCACGGGGCTGGCACCGCTGCCCCAGCCGTGTTCCAGCAGCCCGCACCGGGCGGCTTCGATTACCTGCGGATGTCGCCTCAGCCCCAGATAATCGTTGTTGCCAAAGTCAAGCGGCTCGGCGCCATCCTCAGTTACATGCCAATTGCGCAACAACCCGCCGCGCACTCTCAGCAGGTCGTGTTGCTGAAGCGCGTCCAACCCCTGCGCGAAATGTTTCAACCATGAACTGTTCACATCTTGCGCAGCGGCATCCGCCTTGGTCGCTCGACTGTGACTAACGTTTGCCATAGATGACGACTTGGTTGAGATGAAAGGTGCCGTCACCATCCAAACCGATCTTAACGAATCTTGCCCGCGTTCCCGCCGGCAGGTCGACCGCATAGTTCTCGGCTGGTTCGACGCTCTTCCATACTTGCTGCCACTGCTGACCGTCGTCCGATATCCACACAGCCAAGTTTTTGGCCCGCGCATAAAACTGAGAATTACGACGATTCTCAATGGCGATGTGACCAACATGTCCGGATTCCGCTAGGCGAATTACAATCGCCGGAGAGGAACTGGACTGCTCGCTCGAATGGAAGGCAAACTCGCGCTTGGTTGCGTCCACGGCGCTGAGCAGCAGTGCCGAATGCTTCATCCAATGAGCCGGAAAATCGGCCGGGTAGGCGACCTCTGCCGCACGCGAAATCTCAATCAATTCGCCGTGATTGCGCAGCGGCCCTTGATCGGCCAGAGCCGTCTGCGTCCAACCGTCAATGACGACAGGCGTTGGAGCGTCCAGCGATGAAAGATAGGTAATCAAGTCCAGGAATTCGATTGGCGCAATGGTCTTGGCCAAACCTTCAGGCATCGAACTGGCTTTCAGATCCGTCCGCCGCTCGATGCTGTCCATGGGCACGACAACCTCCTTGCCCTTGCCGTCCTGCGTGGCAACGCCCAATATCAATGCTTGCGGCGATTCGCGCAGAATGAAGCCGTTGATCACTTCACCGTCGACCGTCAGTACTTGAACTGTCTCGTAGCCCTTGGCAATTTCGGCGTTGGGATCCAGCGTGTGTCGAATTATGTCTTCTTTGGAGAATCTCGCACCGACCATATCCAGGCGAGGGCCAAACTCCTGACCGGCATTACCGATGCGATGGCAACCGGCACACACACGCGAAAACACGACCTGGCCACGTCCAGCGTCACCACCTGAAATGCGCCCCAGGGCGCGCATGGCGGCACGGCGCTTGTGACCAGGCAGTTGTGGATCTTCGGCGTCCTTCAGCGGCTTGACCGCATCGCCACCGGGACCAGTCTGCAACTTGAAATCATCATAGTACCGGCGCAAATTGGGAGCATCTGCCAAAAAATCGCCACGTTGTAAAGCGGCGTCGACGTGCGGACGCAAAGCTTGCAAAGTATGCTCCAGCGTGTATTCGATCCAGTAATCCAGCGGATGCTGCGTGACTTCCAGAGCAGCCCGAGCTGCCTCGGCGGACTGCAGATAACTCAGGCCGCGCACCGCCTCCAGTCGCACTCTGGGCTCCGGATCATGGACGGCGCGCTTGAGCACCTGCAGTGTAGGCTCAAAGCGCAGGAACTCGTTGGACACGCAATGTACGGCCGCCGCCCGCGCCCGCATTTCGTCGCTCGCCAGGATGCGGTCCACCAGTTTTGGATCCAGTTGCCGGAAACTCTCTTGCAGCCACAGCGCCTCACACAATTTGTTGGGCGATGAGTCCGCGGCGGCGATCCAGCGATCGACAGCAGCTAGGACTTGGGGCTTGGGTCGGGCCCGCAATTCACGCCGCGCGCGATATCGAGTTCTCGGTTCATACTCTTCCAACTGCTCCAATAACACCTCGATGGATTGGCCGTGTTGTAACACCGGCTCGAGCAGTGGCTTCGGCCTGTAAACCAGGCGGTACATACGGCCGTGCTGATGATCGCGATTAGGATCGCGCTGCGAATATTGCATGTGTCCGATCAGCGCGTTGCACCAATCGCCAAACCAAATGGCTCCGTCGGGTCCTATTTGTGGATCGATAGGACGGAAGAAATTGTCAGTCGAGTCGATTAAGTCTTCGATTCGCTTGCCCGCGTAACCAGCGGTGTCAGGTTCATCGCCCACCTGGAAGCGCGTCAGCCCGTGCATGTTAATTACGCAGGCATAGATGAATTGTCCTTGTACCTCTTCGGGTAAATGTCGCGACAACAGGAATTCACTGCCGATAACCGGTCGCATGCCTTGATTATCAAAATTCGGTCGCAGGGTGCGTCGCTGCGGAACGTCGTAGCCGGATAGCGGACTGGACCAATGTTGCTGCGCTCCCGTGCCATCGCCGACGGTGCCCATGCCCCAGGGGTCAAATACCATGCACCACGGATTGCCGTAGCCAGGTGTGCGAAAATACTGAAACCGCCAAGAAAGCGGGTCGAGCACGTAGACCCCCGACGGTCCTTTATTGCGAAACGGTCCCCAGGGCGTTTCCATGGTGGTGGACATGGCAATGCCTTCCAGCATGTACAACCGTCCACCGTGCGACCACTCCCAAGCTCCCATCGCGTGGTGCGTATCGTCGGTGGCAATGCCGTCAATGACCTGCGTTACTTCATCGGCGCGATCATCGCCGTCTGTATCGCGCAAAAAAATGATACGCGGTTCGTCTACAACCAGCACGCCATCTTGGTGAAACTCAAAACCGGTTGGACAAATCAACTTGTCATAGAAGGTCTTACAGACATCGGCCCGACCGTCGCCGTTGGTGTCTTCAAAGATCAACAGCTTGTCGCCCGGTTTGGCAGCGCCCGGCAACCATTGAGGATAGTTCACCATGCAAGACACCCACAATCGACCTTTGGTGTCAAAAGCGATTTGCGTGGGGTTGGCCAACTCGGGAAATTCTCGTTCGGATGCAAATAATTGGACTTCGAAGCCCTCCGGTACCTTCATTTGCGCGATCGACTCTTCTGGCGTCGGATACTGCAGCGTCTTAGGCTCGCGCTTATCGCGAAACCCATCATCGCGAGTACCGAACATGGTTTCGGGAATGAAAACTTCGCCGGTTTGCGAATCGTCGGGCTGGTCTGGCACCGGTCGGCCGGCCGCCAAGTCCCAGACGTACTGGTCGCGCACCGCCACCATCTTACGAATCTTCTGGTACTCGCCGGGAAAAGTTTGTGTGTCCCACGTGCGGCGTCCGCCGTATACGTACCAACCGTTTAGCATGCGATAATCTTGTGAGTGATACCACGATTTGTCATTCACCGCCGCCCGCACACGTTCGATCACCGACACATCGGTACCCGTGGGATGTGGTGCAGAAAACAGTTGCTGGTCCATCTGCTGAGCAATCAGACGGTCGCCAGCTTGATTCAGATGAATGCCGTTGATGGTAAATTGCTCGCCAACCCGATCAGCAAAGGCCTCTTGAGTGGGCGTAAATAAGTCGATGTAGGGAACGTTCAACTGCTGTGCCAGAGACTCGATTGCTTCAGCATATTTAGCCAGCACGGCATTTTGAGATTGGCCAGCCGGCAGTAGTTCATTGTTGGTTTGTTCATAGGCGATGGGGCTGACCAGGATGAAGCGCACGGGGCGATCGGGCTTGGCAAAGTCGGCTTGTTTCTTGGCGATCCAATTGCGGTAGTTTTGTTTGAATTGGTCGATAACAGCCGGCGCATCGCCTGCAAAATGCTCATTGAAACCGAAGCAGCAAATAAACAGTTCGGGTCCGAACTCAACTAAGGGATCGTCGATCGTCGTATAGTTGTCTGGCCGCTGTTGATTGCCAACTTCATCGGCCGGCCAACCGAAATTGCGAAACACAAGTTGCTTGTCGGAAAACCGTGTGTGCAACAGCGACTCGAAATACCCGAACAGGTTCATACGCTCGGCCAAACCACCGCCAACCAGCGCGATTCGTTCGTTTTGACGAGGCTCGAAGTTTGCGCTGCCGTCAGCCGGATCTGGCTGCGTGAATTGAGGCCGAAACCTCCAGTCGGGCGATCCCGGTGGGTCTGGTGCACGGGGGCTTTTGCCCAGACCGAAGTCGGCTGGCTTCAAATTCAATTCTGCAAAGTAGTCCTTGTCGCGAATGAAACCATAAAACGATGGGTAAAACGGATCGACGTAAGCCACATCGGCCTCAGCGGGCACTGCGCGGCCGGTCAGGTAATAGGCGGCGTTGACAATCAGTCGCCTCAGATTTTCGTCCACAAAATCTACCGACGCCCCGGCCGTAGTGCAGAACGCGCGGCCCTGTGTGCGGCCGTTTGGGCTCGTGTACCGGTGCAACCAGGCTAGCGGTTGCATGGGATCATTTTTCTTTCCACTGACGTTGGGTGACTGAGGATCAAGCGACTGCGTCACTGCGCCACGCAACAATACTTCATCCGACTCGGTCAGGTGAATCACGCCATATACGTCGGAAGGTGCAAAGAACTGTTTGACTGAGCGTAAGATGGGATGACTCTCTTTACCGGGTTCGAGTACGCTTCGCGCCCCTTGGACCTTGTGAGTCCCGTGATGGCTAACCCATGTTTCGCCTAACACCTTCAGCCCAAATTGGTCATACGGCAATCCACCAAAATCGCCCTGGCCAGTAAACGCATGAGTTGCTGTCCGCGTTCCGATAACCGGCTTGCCAGCGTTCAGAAAATCGGTGATATAACGCGCGTCAGCCGCAGTGGGGGTGCGAAATCGAGTGCCAATCAGCATCAGATCGGCGGTAGCCAGCGTCTCCCAACCGCTAATGCCAGCGCTGTTGTTGGGGTCGATGTAGGCGGCTCCGTCTGGCCCCAAGGCGAACAGCACAGTACATCGGAAGCCGTGCCTCTGGCTCAGCAATTTGGCCAACATCGGCATCGACTCTTCCGTGCGATACTCTTCGTCACCTGCAACTAGCACAATATGTTTGGCGTTCTGGGCACCTGATGGCGGTATAAATTCCAGACGATCGGCGGGAGAGCATTCAGCGATAGTTACCCACGTCAGACCGACGGCCAGGGCTATCGACAACAGCAAAGAACAGCGTTTCATGGGCCTCAAACACCTGTGCAGGAAGGACAACCACTTGGGGGATAGTTCGCGGAGCAACAATAGTACTCGAAGTGCCCAAGGATTCCCAGCAGCGGATCGCCCGCCTGGCCAAGCGTCGCGGCGGCTCGCAAGAATGGAAAATGGCTTGGATACAGCCTCGATGGTGGGGAAAATGGTTCGGAGTTGCTGGTAGAGGCCGCTGCGGGTGCAGCCGCAGTTACTGCCCACTGCGTTTCATGAGGGATTTGCATTGGGAAATCGCGCTTAGGCTTGCGGTTTTTGGTCGGTTGACTCAAACTATCTGGCGGGCTTGTCAGCATCCTACGTAGCTCCGTTCGCCAGAACGTGGATCCGACTTTCTCGCTGATTTGTAGCCACGTTCACCTGAACGTGGTGGCATCCTGCATCCCTCCGTCCTTTTTTGTGGAAATCAATGCCATGTCCCAAGCCACTCAAGAACGTCCACCGGTTAAGTCCAAATCCCAAGATGACAAGGCAGGCTCGGATGCGATTTCGCTCATATTGGCTCAAGCTGGCCGAACTGCCGAAGAGATCGCTTCATTGGCGACACTGGATGATGCCGATCGCGCCGCTGAGCAGCAGTTCTCGGGCGAGGCACCTACGCTGACAACGCTGTTTGGCAACCTGCGGGCCACAGAACTGGACGCGGGCAGTTTTAGTCCTGCTCCGGACGTAGCCGAAGCCATGGCGGCCTGCCTGGAATTCGTGGTTCAACGCAAGAAAGACGGCACGCTTTTGGATCATCAGAAGATGCTGTTCCACGATGACACTCTAGCTGGCCTGGCTCAACGCGGATTCTTTGGTCTGGCCATTCCCAAAGAGTATGCTGGCAGTGGAGCCAAACTGGGTGACTTGGGACCACTGTTGCGGGCGTTGACTTTGGTGCATCCCGATTTGGCTGTGATGTTTGAAGTCCACAACTTCTTGGGACCGGTCACGCCGCTGTTGGACTTCGGCACAGAGGAACAGAAACAATACTACCTGCCTCGCATGGCCCGTGGGGAATTGCTGGGCTCCTTTGCATTGACCGAACCCGGCGTGGGGGCCGATCCCAGCCGCCTATCGCTGACCGCTCGGCGCGACGGCGATCGCTATTTAGTCTCCGGAGTCAAATGGCCCATCACCAACGTGGTCTACGGAGGACTGTGCGTACTGATTCTGAAGATCGAAGGCGATGGACTGCCCAAGGGTCGCGACTCGGCCATGCTGCTGTTTGAAACGCCCAAGGCTGACAATGAAAACTTCCGTATGATACGCAACCGGTTGTGCGCATTTGACTATCTATGGAATGCGAGATTCCGACTGACCGACTGCCCCGTCCCGGCCAAGAACCTACTTGGTCCTGCCGGACGCGGACTGGCTCAAGCCTTTAGCTCGCTGGCCAAGGGCCGTGGTGGCATTTGCGTCAATAGCGCGGCCAAAATCTTCCGCTTGCTGGCCCAGTTGATCCAAGACCCCGAAGTCATCGAGAAGAAGTCCGAAAATACGCTGCGCAACGGGCATGGCGGGTGGACCTCGTTCCGCAGTACGTTTGGCAAGCCCATCGGCAATGCACCGCGCATTCAAACATGGATGGGGCGGGCGATTTGCCACGCGCTGGCCAGTCGAGTCCTGGGCGATGTCTGCTTCCGCTTGGCAGCCAATAACGTGCGCGACGAGTCGATGGGCATGATCGCCAAGGTGTTTGCCAGCAAGGCGCTGTTGGAAACTGCGATTCACGCTTACCAGATTCAGGGGGGGCGAGCTGTTCACCTGGACGAGCGACGATATAACGTTCGTCGCAGCGGTGAAGCCGCCGGTCAGGATGAAAACCTGATCGAGAACTACATCGGCGAGAACATGCACGAGTTCGCGATTGCCACGGTGTACGAAGGCCCCAATCCAGTGCTGGCCGATGTGGGGGCTCCCAACGCGATGACTCGCGACGTCCGCACCAAGTATTTGGAACCGATCGGATTGGCCGAGGCGAAGGGCGGCTTGGGCCTGATCGCTAAGGCCAAGTTCGGCCTGTTTATCGCCAAAACGGTCATAGGTTCGTTCAATCCGCGGGTGGGGTCACTCGACGGCGTGCGGCACATGACACCGCTGAAGGAACGGTTGATCCGCCGCGGCCTGCGACGCAATCGAGCGCTGGGCCGCAAAATCCTGCTGATCATCGCCCGCTATCAGAAGAACTTTATGGACCAAAGCTTTCTGCTTGGCGACGAGGGCGGTGTGTTTGATCAGTTGAGCGTCTCCACCGCAGCCATGTGCTACGCGATCGCCCTGGACAAGACGCAGCCCGAGTACGCTCAGGTCGCCGAAGCCTTGGATATGGAGGCCACGCTGATGTCCAAGAGTCGCGCGCCATCGCCAGACTTGTACCGGCTGTGGGCTGAGATCGGTCAAAAGGTCATGGACCCCAGCAGCGTTCTGTACCGCGATCTAATTGCCGATGTTCAAGTTAGCCGCATTCCGCTGGATCCACGCCACGTCAGCCGTTACATCTAATGGCTCAAGGTAGCTACGTTTGCTGGAATGTTGAGGCGTTTGAAAAACGCAGGGTGGGACAAACTGGGCCGATGTAATCCTGTGCCTGCACATTCCAGAGTACGCGCGGGCTACGAAGGCCTCTCAAAAGTAACTAGTTCGGCCTAGTGCCGGCCCGCCCTCTTCACCGGCAGCCATAGATCCAGACGAAGCACCAGACGGAGAACTTGAATTGTCAGACCAGATTTTGATTCAGAGCGATCGACCGGGCATAGCCCTGGTTACACTGAATCGTCCTGAACGGCGTAATGCCTTGTCCATTGCGTTGATGACGCAGTTGATCGCCCAGCTCGAAGCATTGGCCGAAGATGGTCAAACACGAGTCGTCATACTGCGCGGTGCCGGTCCGGTGTTCTGCGCCGGGTTGGATTTGGCTGAAGCACAAGATCGCGATCTAGTGGGTCAGTCAGCCCGGTGTGTTGCGCAGACGCTCAGCACGCTTCGCTACTCCAGCCTGGTGACCATCGCTGCCCTGCAGGGCGGTGCCTACGCTGGAGGCGCGGGCGTCATCGCCGCTTGCGACATGGCCGTGGGGACAACCGATTGTCAAATTGGCTTTCCGGAAGCTCGTCGTGGTCTTTTGCCCGCTCTGATCAGCGATGTACTACGGACCAAACTGCGCGAAGGCGACTTGAGCGAGTTATTTTTAGTCGGCGAGCCGATCACAGCCCAGCGTGCACATGCGATCGGTCTGTTGCAACGCATAGTCGAGCCGTCGCAGTTGCTCAGTGAAGCCCAACGATTAGCGGCTGGCGTATTGGCCGGAGGCCCCCAAACCATACGTGATACAAAGAAGCTCCTGCATCACTGCTATGGCCATCATGCGCCCCAGGCCGATCAAGCCAGCAGTTCCATTGACGAACATCTCAAGGCGCGTTTCAGCGCCGAAGCCGCCGAAGGACTGCAAGCCTTTCTAGACAAGCGCCCGCCAGCCTGGATGCAATAACCGCGCAGGTGGTCGCTCTTGGGTAACAGCTCTCGCTCTCCGCAGGCCCACCGCTTACCTAAGCAGATGTTGGCGTGAATGGTTACGTTTGTTTCAGCCGACCTCGGCCGCTCCCGCGCGTCGCGATCCGCTGTACAGCTCATACTCCAACAGCCGACAGTCGATCTGCGCAGACTGAAATTCCAGGCGGCGCTTAGTCCGCAGGCCCACGCATTTGGCCAAGTTTAAATTGCCGGTAAACACGTAGCCCCAGCTATCGGCACATCGCTGCTTGAAGAAGTCGCCGATCTGCGCATAGGTCTGCTTTAGTTCCTGCTCTTCGCCCAAGCGACTACCATACTCCGGGTTAAACATCACCACCATCGGTCGCTTGTTGGGCAACGGCGTATCATAAAAATCGCGAGTCTCAAACTGGATGACATCGCCCACGCCAGCGGCCTGAGCGTTGGCCCGCGCTGTTTCAATCGCTTGAGGGCTGATATCGCTGGCATAGATACAGTTGCTGGCAGCTGCCACGATTTGCTGACCAATGCTGGTCTGTTCTGCCCGCAATCGTTGAGGATCGTAGCCCACCACATGTTCGACAGCATAGTGCTGGCGGAACAGACCCGGCACGCGCTGCGTCAACATCAATGCGGCTTCGATGGCCAGCGTCCCTGAACCGCACATGGGATTGACCAGCGGCATGGTAGGTTCCCAACGTGACGCCATGAGAATCGCCGCCGCCAGCGACTCCATCATGGGAGCTTTGCCGGGCAGACGACGATAACCGTGTTTGGCCAACGACGGTCCGGATGTGTCTAAGAACAACTCCGCATGGGCTCCCTGCCAATACAGATAGACCACCGCGCCCACCGGTTCGGAGCCACAGTCCGGACGTCGCCCCGTTTGTTCGCGTAGCCGATCGACGATGGCATCCTTGATCTTCACGTTCGGGAACATCGTCGAGCGGACAGTTGGATGCGACACAAAGCTGCTGACGCTAAAGTAGCCATCGCTCGGCAGGATATCCTCCCACGGAATCTTATGCACGGTGCGGTACAGTTGCTCTGGATGGTTGCAAGCGAATTTCTTGAGCGAAAACAGGACATGGCTGGCACATCGCAGTCGAACGTTTAGTGCGATGCAGTCATTCAGCGAACCCGTTAGCTCGACTCCTGCCAAAATTGTCGCGGTTGGTTGATAACCAAGTCTGCTGACTTCCTGGTGCAACCATGGCGCAAGTCCGCGCTGACAGGTTATGAGTATTTTGCCTGATTGCTGAAAATCCACCGCCGGAGACTCCTTGCGAGTATTAATGCAACCAGCAATTGCCAAAGTCCGCAGAATCGTCACAAGCCGATTCGCCGCTACATGCTGCTTGAGGGTGCTGTGGTATCTGCCCACGAATCCATCGCCTGCCGATTCGCAGTGCCTGGGTCGAACTAGGGTTTGTGCGAGCCGAAAATCCAGGTTCGCTAGTACGGTAATTTGATCTCCATGGCAAATCAATCCAAAACACGGTCGCTTGGCTCACCAGAACCAGATGCCAAACCTGCTCCCTCGTTTTGCCATGATCCTTTGCAGGGCTCCGGTTTCGTTGGAACCATCATAGACACATTTACCCTAACCTGTTCATCAAGAACCACTTTTCACCAACAAGAAATTGAACGACCATGAAGCGATGTATTTGGAGCTTGATCGTATGCCTGTTAGCAACTCCAACGCTGCGAGCGGACTTCACACCGATCGCGGGCTGGGACCAACAATTATTTCCGTCTTTCTTAATTGGCACGGCCGCCATTAAGTCAAACTTCAGTGAGGTGCCTGACAATCGATTGGGGGATCCCAATGGCCTGCTGGGCGTCGAGGTCGTCGCGACACAAGACAACTCGAAAATCGAGGTCACCGTTGAATTCGGACAGTATGCAGAGACGAGTCAATTCTCCGGCTGGCTACCCAAGCAAGGCGAAACATACACGGTCTTCCCTAAAGTAAAATATCGTTTCGAGGCACTTAGCCAATGTGCGCAGGCAACTCCGGCTACCGTGACATACCGCGTTAGACTAGACGGTGGTCCCTTCGAAGAAAAATCAGCCACCGTCACAGTGCGCAGCATTCAAGACTGCCCCATCAAAGTCCAGGTAGATGATGAAGTCGTCGATACCAGCTTGGCGTTTGCGGTGTACGTCAATGAACAGCATCCGTTCATGGACAAGCTATTGCGCGAGGCCCTGGATATCGGTGTCGTAGACAGCTTCACCGGCTATCAAGCTCAATCTGCGAACGAGGTTTTGCGCCAGGTCTATGCGATCTGGGATCTGTTGGTTGCACGCGATGTTCGCTATAGCAGCATCACCACAACAGCAGCCGATTCCGACCAAATCCTGAGCCAAAACGTGCGCTCGCTGGAAGACACGGTCAACAATCAACAGGCTAATTGCGTCGATGGTTCAGTGCTGTTGGTATCTCTGCTCCGCAAGATTGATATCGAATCGTTCCTAATTCTGGTTCCTGGACACTGCTATGCTGGATTCTTCCTAGATGCAGAACACACCCAAGCACTGGCCATCGAGACGACGCTGATTGGAGTCGAGGCGGAAGAGCCGGATGAAGTAGATGCGCTGCTGGCTGAATCCGTAGATGCGTCGCAGCGGGACGAGTATTCCTGGCCAAGTTTTGTCCAAGCAATTGAGCTCGGAACTCACAACTTTCTCAGTAGTCAAGAAAAGTTCCAGGATGAATCCGAGGCCGACTATCACATCATCGACATCTCAGCCGCCCGCAAGCTAGGTGTATTACCCATTCCCTATCGTGGCAAAGAGAAATTCGTGCACTTCGATCATTCAGAAGACCTTTCAGAAGGCGATTCAGACGACGAGGAGGAGGAAGATGAGGAAGACGATGAAGATTATGAAGAGGGGGAATAACAGCTGACTTCTCGCCGCGAATTTGATGGCCAGCGAACCTGCTACAATATATGCTCCGCCGCCAAACGCACGTCAACAAACGTGCGTTTGGCGGATTGGTCAACGCCAGTTACATACCTGGTGCGTGAATACACTTGGCAGGATCAGCGAGCTAACAAACATGTCGAGACCGCCTTCTAACCGCTCCGACTTTGAACTACATTTCTTTACTATCGCACTATTCTGCCTGCTTATCAATCTTTTGATTCCTGCGGTACTGGCCGACACACCGCTCGGCAACTCCAAGTCGTCTGTTCGCCCCAATATCGTCCTGATTTTGGCCGATGACTTGGGATATTCGGATCTTGGTTGTTATGGCGGCGAAATCGACACGCCCAATTTGGATCGACTGGCCGCCGGTGGCATACGATTCACTCAGTTTTATAACACGGCTCGCTGCTGGCCGACGCGCGGCGCGCTGCTGACGGGCTACTATGCGCAACAGATTCGCCGCGATGCCTTGCCTGATGGACTGGGGGGCGGTCGAGGCCAACGTCCGAAGTGGGCGCGGCTGCTGCCTGATTATCTGAAGCCTGCTGGATATCGCTGCTACCATAGCGGCAAGTGGCATATTGATGGTCCGGTGCTGGCCGGAGGGTTTGATCGTTCGCTGGACATGCGGAATCAAGGCAATTACTTTTCTGCGCGCGGAAATGTTGTCGACGACACTCCGCCAATGCCCGCTGACGATGAATCCGATTATTACGCCACGACGGCCACGGTCGATCATGCGCTAAACTGTCTAATAGATCATGCCGCCCAGCATGCCGAAAAACCTTTCTTTCACTACCTGGCTTTTATCGCTCCTCACTTTCCACTGCACGCCCGCCCGCCAGATATCGCACGCTACCAAGACCGTTATCGCAACGGGTGGGACGCCATGCGCAGCGCGCGCCATCAGCGGCAACTGGACATGGGGCTGATCCGCACCCCATTATCACCGATGGAAATGGACGTTGGACCACCCTACCATTTTCCCAAAGCTTTGGAGGTACTGGGGCCTGGCGAAGTCAATCGACCTGTGCCTTGGCAGCAATTAGACGCAGTGCAGCAACAGTTTCAGGCCACGAAAATGGCTATTCACGCGGCCATGGTCGACTGTATGGATCGCGAGATTGGCCGCGTTATCCAGCAGCTTCAGACGATGGGAGCGCTCGACAATACGCTGCTGCTGTTTGCATCTGACAATGGTGCCAGCGCTGAGATCATGGTGCGTGATGGAGGCCACGACCCGGCAGCTCCGCCGGGCAGTGCCGCCAGCTATCTGTGCCTGGGGCCAGGATTTTCCAGCGCCTGCAACACGCCCTTTCGGCGACACAAAACCTGGGTCCACGAAGGCGGCATCAGCACTCCACTGATCGTGCATTGGCCCAAAGGCATCGCGGCCCGTGGCCAACTGCGTACCTCGCCCAGCCATGTGATCGACGTTATGCCGACAGTGCTTGAGATCGCGGGAATCGACCAGCCGACTACCTGGAACGACCAACCGCTACCGCCCGCTCCTGGAAAAAGTTTAGTTAGGGCCTTCCAGGCCGATGTCGCTATCGACCGTGAATGTCTGTGGTGGTTACACGAAGGTAACCGCGCCGTGCGCGTCGGCGACTGGAAGCTAGTCGCCTCCGCCAGTGGACCTTGGGAACTGTATAATCTGCGCCATGATCGAGCCGAGCAGCACAATCTAGCTCAAACCATGCCCGACAAAGTCGCTGAGCTTTCAACCGTTTGGCAGCGCAACACCGATAGATTCAGCCAGCAAGCCCACGCCGACCAATCTCCGTAACCCTGGGCTACCCAGCGGCGGGCCAAGTCAATGCTTTAGGGCATTCAAAAGGGCCAACGCAAAATGTTGACGTACCGAGGAAAGCCCGTGGCTCGGATTGAGCCAGTGGTAACTGATACCGCTAAGAAAGACGATCCGTTTGATCAACTCGCCTAGTTGGCGACCAAGTCCGGCAAGCCAATGACGAACCAAGAAATGGATGATGCGGTCTATTGCCAAGGTGATATTCGTCGAATCAAGCTGGGTTTGTAGCCCTACTACTCTGACTCCAACAGCCCGCGGAAGATGGCGGCGACTTCGGCGAGGATGATGGCGGTGGCACCCCAGATTTGATCGCCGTCCAATTGATAGAGCCCGGCCTGCCAGCGCACCTGGCCACGACCAAACGTGCCGTAACGTACGGCGCTATCGGCTAGCAGCTCCGCGACCGGCAAGTGAATCACACGGGCCACTTCGCGCGGACAGGGGTGATAGTCAATGTTGCCGGTGTGCCACGCCACGTAAGGCTGCAGTCGATAGTTGCTGTTGAATACCCACAGCGGTAGCAGCGGTCCTAGAATTCGGCCCGGAAATGGCGTCACACCCAGCTCTTCGCTAAACTCGCGGATGGCCGCCTGCTGATACGTCTCGTTGGCTTCCAGCCGTCCACCGGGCAGCGAGATTTGACCTGGATGATCCGCCAAATAGTCGGGCCGCACTGTCAGCGGTATCGAACATCGGCTCCAGTGCGCATGCGGCTCCGGCTGATGAATGAAGATCATCACTGCCGCCGGCCGCGCGGACGGACTGGGCGGCGCAAAGTGGCGTCCATAGCTCATTTGTGGACAGTAGCGCATGCGCGCCTGCTGGCGCTGGTGGCGCCACAACTGTCCGCGCAGCACGCGCTCGACCGGCTGACTGACCGGGTCAATCTCACCGGTGTAGCCCGAGTCTTCGGTCTGGGTAACGGGAATCATGATCTTTGGCGACGCTAACTGCTGGACTGACAGAACTCACTTAAGGATCGCGGCGCAGGTCGTCGACCGGCGGCGCGTAGACGCTGGCGTACCAAGCCTTCCAACCAGACTTGTCAAATCCCAGTTGTCCTTGACCGGTAATTTGGGCCAACGCACTGTGAACCCGGTCGTTGTTCAGCTCCACCGTCCGCTTCTTCGGTCCCCCCATACTCAAACCGCCTGCCGTGGGCGAGTAGTTCGTATTGCCGGCTGTTTGGAATTCATGCTTAGTGGACAGCGCTTCGATCAACGGCAGAATCGCCTCCTGAGCATTCAACTGACCCAGCGCAAAACCCGCGCGATTGACCAATTCGTTGTTGGCATGGCGCAGATAGGACACGAGCACTGGCATGGCCGACTGCCATGCTCCACGCCCCAAAGCATCCAGTGCTGCATTGCGCACGGCAGGCAGCGCGTCGTTAACACAAACCTGTGCCAAGGTGACGGCTGCCGATGGGCTATCGAATTTGTTCAATACTCCGATGTACGTTTGCTTCAGCAGAGCGGTCGCCGGTGGTTGCCCAGACTTCTGCTTGTCCAGTAGTAGCTGCGAAACATACTCGATGGCCAGTGGATTATCGACTTGACTCAGATACGCCAGCGCCTGCTGCGCTTTCTCACCGCTGCCGGTGGCCGCATCATGATGCCAGCGGGTAATCTCTTTCTGAAGCTGTGCTCGCCGCTTGGCCTCATCCTGCACAGCTTCATCCATAGGAATGTATTCGGGAAACTTCCACTTGCCCTCATGAAACACCTTGCCACGATTGGACATCACGTCATCGCGTTTGACCCAGCGTCCAGAGTCGCTGCTGCGAGTATGCTTGACGGCAGCTCGGGCCTCTTTGTGCTCTGGGTTCAAGTCGATCGTGCGCAGGTAGTGGGCTCGCGCCAGATCATGCAGCCCCTGTTGGCTACACCACTGAGCCGCCCGATAGTGCGCGTCGGCCGTATCCGGCAACTTGACGATCTTTTGTTGATACTCCGCCTCGCGTTCATCGACCCCAACATGACCGTTGCGATTCATGTCGGACTGTTGGATGCGAACAATGACCCCCGGTTCTATTTCAACTGTCCAGCGAGTCTGCTGACGTTCGTCCAACTCCACCGTATCGGCTTTGACAACGCTCCCACTGAACAAACGGCCATCCTTGAGCTGGAAGCGGTCGGCCCAGCACACTGCAGCGCTCAGCCACTGCGCGAGAATCGTCACTCCCGCAGCCAAAGGCATCAACATCGTCCTTCGATTCATTGACAGCATCCTGAATTCCAACAACAAGCAAAGCTTATACGTTCTTAGGTAGGCTTTCTCATGTAGGTGGTGTGGAATCGGCAAACATAGGCGCCACGGTTCGCTGGGCCGGTGTTGTGGCCGTTATCGCTAGATTCGACGCACAATATGTACTGCCGATGCAACGCACCATTTTGATACTTGCCGACGTCTCAGGCTCATTATATCCGCCCTCCAGCCCAATCGGACATGTCGCTTTCTGCAATTCAGAGCAGCACGGAGCCATGACGAGTGGAAGATTCGCGCGGATTGAGCTAACCGATTGGCAGGAAAACCCAGCAACCACATCCATCGGGACTTCTCTCCGCCCAGCCCGCAAGATAAAATCTGGGGCTCAACACGCGTCCGTGGCGCAATCGGATAGCGCATCGGTCTTCGGAACCGAGGGTTGCAGGTTCGAATCCTGCCGGGCGTGCTGGACTTACGACGATTTGGAATCGCGTGTCAGAGATTGTTGTCAGAGATTAAAGGGGTAAAGCTTTGAGGTTTACCCCTTTTAGTGGGTCGTTCGGTCCGCTCCGGTTTTTCGTTCCGGAGACCCACAAATGTTGTATCACATCCCCAAGCCGTTCTATCGGCCAGCTCGTAAGACTTGGTACGTCCAGCTCCACGGTAGGCAGATTAGCCTAGGTAAGGACAGGGACGCTGCCTTCAAGCGTTACCACGAGATCATGGCGGCTGGCCTTCAGCCCGAGGATCTTGACGCCACAATCGCAAGTCACGCCAGTAGCCCCAAAGTGGCCGATCTATTTGATCGGTATCTGGATTGGCTGAAGAGCAACCGTACCCCCGAAACCTTTGAGTGGTATCGCCATCGCCTTCAGCGGTTTGTGGACTTCTATCCTGAACTGACTCTGGCTGAGCTAAAGCCATTCCACGTTCAGCAGTGGGTGGACTCGATTGAGGGTCTGGCCACTACAACCAAACGAAATTACTTCCGCTCTGTGAAGCGATCGATTCACTGGGCGAGAACCATGGGGCACATCGATCATAACCCGATCGAGTACCTATCAGCCCCCTCCGGTGAAGCTAAGGACGTGTACATCCCAGAGGCAGAGTTCGAGTTGCTACTGAAGCACACTCGGGACGAGCAGCTTAAGAAGCTGATGCTTGTGACCTACGAGATTGGTTGTCGGCCTCAGGAGTCACTGAGGCTAGAGATCAGGCATGTTGACCTGGAAAACAGACGCTGGGTCTTTCCTCGTCAGGAGGCGAAGGGGAAGAAGGCTCCCCGAGTGATCTATCTCACTGACCGAGCGTTCGAGATTACTCGTGAGCTCATTGCCGGACGAACGACGGGCCATGTCTTTCTGGATTCCAAGAACAGACCATGGACGCCCGCGAAGACCAATTCGATCCTCAAGCGTGTCCGTGCTGCCATGGGTAAGGAGGTCATCAAGGCGAAGGGGATTGTCATTAGTGAGGAAGAGATCAATCAGATGGCAGCCACCATCAATCCTACTCGGATGGCCAAGGGGCAAACGAGTGAAGCGTACCAAAGCCGAACTGAGGACCCAGGCCAGAGCCAAACTCATTCGGCAAAAGTGCAAGGAACTGGTTCCCAGCTACTCGCTGTATGCTCTTCGCCACACCTGGGCAACCAACGCCCTGAAGTCGGGGCTGGACGCTCTGACCGTCGCGATTCTGATGGGCCACCAAGACCCTTCGATGCTCGCCAAGGTCTACCAGCATCTAAGCCACAGTCCCCAGCACATGCTGGCCCAGGCGAAGAGGGCGGTTGGGGAGTAGGTGGCGTTGGATTAGTCAGACGAAGTTGCGTGGGGCATTTCGATGGCTTGCCCTACGCTGTCATTTTCTGGCAGACCAAATAATTGCCACGAAGTGAACTGTACACCAATAATTTCACTTCATCCAATCGGCATAGAGCCCCGCCATCCTGGTGGGAAATCCTCTCCTGCGACGGGCCTTCAACCTTTGAGACCCAAGTTAGTTTTTGAAAATTGCTCGCCGCCGGGTTGGCGCTCCTGCCCAACCGTTGTAAAATTCGATCTGATTTTGCACTGTTCTGTAAAACAGGTTTTACGAATTGACCAGTCACTTCCAGCCCAATTTAAACAACATGAGCTTGCAAGGAAGCTTGGGTAACAAGCTACGCGTAGCAAGATCGTTAGCAGGTCTGTCGACTCGTTCCGTCGCCAGCCGGCTTGAAACGAGGTTTCGAGTATCACATGCAACGGTTGCGAATTACGAAAAGGGTTGTTCAGTTCCTCCCTTCGATGTTCTCGCTGCATTAGCAGTGATTTATGATCGTCCGATTAACTGGTTTCTTGAATCGTCAAAGAATCTTAGCGGAATCCGTTACCGAAACCTCAAGTCAAGAACCAAGTCATCTGATCTTTTAAAGTTTGAGGCTGAAGTACAACGCTGGATCGATGCATACGTTGCAATAGAATCAAGACTCAAGCAGCCATTGAGAGCGACCGTTGATTTTCCCAAAAATTGCAAAAAGAAAGATCTTGCGACTCTTGCTTTAGATGTCCGTCGACAATTGAAATTTGGTGAGGACGAACCGATTGGAAGCGTAATCGGAGTATTGGAGGCTTTTGGCATCCGGGTTATCGAGGTCGAGTCTTCTGTTCGAATTGATGGGCTAGCAGCGAAGTATGGAGATGAATTCGTGGTTGCATTGAATCCTGCCGTCTCCCATGAGAGACTCCGACTAAATGCGGCACACGAATTGGCGCATGTTATCCTTGGCGATTGCGAGCAGCAGACAGACGATTGCAAAGAGCAGCAGGCATTCGAATTTGCCTCGATTTTTCTAATACCTAATCGACAACTGAAGAAGGCATTTGAAGGATTGTCTATGGTTCGGTTAGTACAATTTAAGGAACGGTTCGGGATTTCTCTAGCAGCGATGGTTTATCGCGCTGAAAAGCTTCAATTCATCAAAAAGTCTGTGGCTAAACAGTTATGGATTGAGTTTTCCCGTCGTGGCTGGCGAAAAAAAGAGCCGGGGCGTGTCCAAGAAGATCGAGCAACTCGTCTTGAGCAAATGATAGAAATGCTTTTAGCTAGTCGTTTGATGTCACTAAAGGAAATTGCTGACTTATGTAGTACTCGAAACGCTGAGATTCATAGTCGACTACAACGAGCTTTGGGTTTGAATGAGTCATCTGAAGGATCGGATGACATTGTGCTTTCATTTCCGAAAACGTAAGGAATCGTGCACGGAAGTCTGTATTTAGGATAATGTTATGAATAAGATGCGAAAGACCGTGGCTATGTTACCGCACGAAGACAAAGTGCTTCGTGACTTGTACACTCAAGCGAATATCCCTTCGGATCAATATCCGCAGCGAAACGAAGAGTTGGAAAGCTTAGTAGCAGACTGGAATTCCATTTGTTGCCGCGAAGAGGCACCTGCTGACCTGTTGCACTATATGGTTACAAAGCGCAAAAATGGACAATGGGTCAGACTTGGTCGCACTAGCTGTGAACGACTGAAGAACGTAAGTGAAGGCCTTTCGGAAGAGGAATTACAGACGCTTGATGCAATTCATGAAGACTTGCAGATCGCGTCAGATCGGTTTGCTTTGGATTCCGAGCTTTCAAAGCAATTGCAGACCGAATTTGCCAAAAGAACGGGACGGATTTATCCGCCTTTATTATTGGCAGCGGCTATGATTCGTCGACGGAAAGCAGGTACCTTAGCAACATTGCGTCCGACTAGAACTGATCAGGATAGCGCATTCGCAGATATAGATAAAGTTGTTGGTCAGTAGCAGCAAACTCTTAACAAGTATCAGGAACAGCCTGAACTGAATGGGTAAGGTGCGGAATTTCTTCAATTGTCAGGCGGTACGAAACTGCAACGGATTTCTTGCGGCCTGTTATAGTCTGTCACGGAAGTCTTTCCGCAATAAAGCGAAAAAAGCCCCCGCGTCCATGCAAGGGCTCTTCGGGGCCGTTCTGGCCCGCTCCGGTTCTAGGACTTGCTTTCCAGTCTCACTTCTTAATGTGCTTGAGCACTGATGGCTTGGCACGACGTGGTGGTGGAATTAAATCGCTTGGTCCCTTCTTTCTCTTCTCAAGGAAAGACTCAATGTCAGACTCTCTAATTCGAATGGCTCCCCGGCCAGGTCCAACGCGGTAATGAGTGATGGCTCCTGACTGAAGTAGTTTGTAGGTCTCTGGTAACGATAGGCCCAAATAGCTTGCCAAGTCCTTGGCCGTCAGTAACCTCTCCTTAGTCTCCACAGGTCACTCCCCCAGGGGTTTCCAGGGATAACTTTTCCAGCCGCTTCCAGACCAGCTCTAATAGCTCCAAATTCCCTAACTCAGTTCCTTGCTCACAAATCTCAAAGCTCAACATTAACAGTTCGCGCTCGATCTCGTTCTGGTACAGGCGGGCTAGTCGAGTGAAGCTCGCTTGCCACGGAGAACCCCCAGCGCGTGGAGTTCTTCTGGGTCGTGATTTCATTGGCTGTCCTTTCTTTGTTGTTAATTGCGAAATGGATCGTGGTACCACGCATGAAAGAGTACTCGCCCTATGCACTTCCACCAAAAATAACGCACGTATCTTGGCACCAAGTAGAGGGAACACGGCCAGCGCGTAATTAAGTCATTGCCCGCCATGGACTTGCTCGAGGATGTCGGTATTGTAGGCTGCTAATTCCATGCGACCGACGATGCTCTCGTTTTTCTTCTGCCCGCGTTTAAGCAGCGAGATGGCGAAGCGTCGTAGCCAACTGAGGTTGTTGACTAAGGCCCGCTCACTGGTCTGCTGCGCGTCCTCGCGAAAGGTTACGTCCAACGTCCAGTGCATCGACTCGATCGACCAGTGGCCGCGCACGGCAGCGGCAAACGCGGATACTGTCAGCAACCGATTGAGGATGAAGTAGCGTGTCTGGAATGTCTCTTGTTGGTTGGCATCTGTACTGACGCGAACCGCATAGCCGATGGCTTTAACCGAGGGCCAGGCTTTCTTGATTGGCGAATCTTTCTTCAGCTTGATAATTCCGTAGCTGCGTTCATCAATCCGCCCGTGTGACTGGTCGGTGGTTTGGAGGCTGCGGCAGTACAGGTCTTCTTGTACTCCCTCCAGTACATCAAAGACCAATTCTTCGACCGTTTCAAATAGGTTCAGCTGATTGGCTTTGACAGCTACCACGTAGGTTCCCTGTCGCTTGTCGATCTGGGCCACGATCTGCTTTTGACATCCCATGGCGTCGATCGTGACGATCGAATTCTTCAAGTCGATCTGCTCCAGTAGCTCTGGAATCGCTGTGATTTCATTGGATTTCTCCTGCGTAGCGATCTGTCCAAGTACCATGCCTTGCTCACTAGCCCATGCGCTCACAATGTGCAGCGGCCCCAGTCCCTGCGAGCGATCATGTGAGCCGCGACAGGTCTTGCCATCGGGTGGCGATTAGCCGAAGCTGACCATCTTCTGTTTGCTCCATGTGCGAGGCTAGCCAGCGCATGAAACATTTCTGAAACGCTTCAGGCTCACTCTGCGAATACAGTCTCGTGATGGCAAGCCACCGGGAAGCTCCAAGAATCTTTCGAGAAAGCCTGCTTTCCCTTGGCCCAGCGCTCGATGCCTGTCGGACCTTTAGCACCCGAGATAATGGCGCAAATGCAGATCACGATCAGATCAGTCAATTTGTGTTTACGGTTCTTGGTGTTTCTCGGATCGGACAAGCTCTCGAAGTATTGACTGACCAGTTCGACTCGAACCGCTTTTGCAGTGGACATGATCGGCTCTCCCGTAGACCAAGCAGCGACACAGCTTCCACGGCCTTCGCAGGAAGAATCACGTCGCGCATGCCTATGGTCTACCAAAGAAATCAATATCGCGCTAGGCTACCTAGACCGCCTAACATTGCGCGCTGGCCGTGATCCCGGGCGTGTTCAACGAAACTGATAAAAATGAGCAGACGTTATACAGCTACGATGCCAACGATCGGCTAACCAGCGAAATGTATACTGGTACTCAGACGACCCAGGAAGAGCCGCAGGTAACGACGACGACCAATACCAGTCAGACCACCTACGCCTACAACAAGACGCAGCAGACCAGCAAGACGAAGGTGGAAGGCACCATCGCCACCACGCAGACATTCAGCTACAATCGTCAGGGGTTGATGGCTTCGGTCATCACTGAGACTAGTAACGAGAGCGAACTTAAACGTGTCGATTACAGCTACGACACGGCTGGCAATCGAGTTGGCTCGTCCCAATACGAAGCCAGCACACAGTCACCTGTAACCTGGACTCTGCAAACATCCACACGGTATTTGACCGACTCGCAGAATCCGACTGGCTACTCGCAGGTCCTGCAGGAGACTCATTACTCAGGCGGAGGACTCAGCAAGAAAATCATTTACACAGTCGCCCATGACCAGATAAGCCAAGCCACCTTCACGATCGACACCTCCGGCCTCCAGACTCTAGCCTCCAACCTGTTCTTCGGCACCGATGGTCACGGCAGCGTCCGCTTGCTCTACGACGCAGCCGCAGCCATCGCTCAGCAGGCTGGCCTGCAGCAGATCTACCAATATGACGCCTACGGCAATCTGCTAATGATCGGACAAGTTTCGCATTTGAGTACGATCACACCCCTCACCACCTATTTATACAGCGGCGAGTCCTTCGACTTCTGCATCGGCCAGCAGTACTTGCGAGCACGCTGGTATGATCCCCGCACCGGTCGCTTTAACCAGCTCGATCCCTTCGCTGGCAACTCCAGCGATCCGCAGAGTTTCCATAAGTACGCTTACGTGCATGGCGATCCGGTAAACGGGGTCGATCCAAGTGGGGAGTTTGCGCAACTGTTGGCTTATACCCGAAATGCAGTATCGAGTAGTGCTGCCTTGAGTTTCGCAAGGTCAGCGATTTCACTTCTAGCAAAACACTGGCAGTTGGCAATAGTTGCAAACCTACTTACCCGAGTTCGGCTCGACACTGCAGATCGACCTCAATCAATTAACGTGGTAAATAGAGTATCTGAACTCGCAGAATTAGCAAATGCTTCGTATGACGGTTACTCCTCACGATCCGTTTTGGGAGGAGCGTGGAGACAACTGGAAATTCCGGATCGACTGACAGATAGCGTTGGCTATACCGTCAAAGGTTGGACCAACGGGCAGGGCAGAGTTGTGATTGGTTTTGCTGGCACGGATGATTTATACGACGTTGCGGTCGACGCAATCAACGTTTTTGGAGTGACAACCAGCCAATACCGTAGAGCGATAAGTATTGCCGACTGGGCAGTCAATACCTTTGGCCAAAACTCTGTTGAGTTCACTGGGCATTCACTTGGAGGAGGACTTGCTGCGGCCGCCGCTTACAGAACAGGGCGTCCAGCTACAACGTTTAACGCTGCGGGTATCTCCCTATTGTCATATACAACCAATGCAGTTGCGCAAGGACTCTCGCCAATTGTCGCAAAGCCGAGTATCACGAATTACTATGTTCCTGGTGATGCCCTATCCTTGGCGCAAGACTATTCGTTTTTGGTAAACGCTTCAGGAATCCATATCGCCCTTCCCAATCCAGCGATTTTGATGAGGCCCAGTCTGAAGCACAAGATGGCTACCGTGCTAATGGCAATTGACGACTGGCGCAGGGAGATTTCGGGCTCATGATGCAAGTTGTATTTCTCATTCGCAGTTTGTTTGAAGCTGCTATGGCAACTGTTCTCGGGTTCTTTGTCGGGATATTCCTGATGCTGACGATTTTCTTTAGTTTTGGGTTTCACTACAAGGATAGTCCTGATTGGTTCAACCACCTTGAAGGTTTATTGATGTATGGTCTTCCGGTATTGTTCCTAATCATCAATTTGTGGTTTCAACATCGGCGAAAGCGATGACATGCATTGCACTTAGTGCCAATCGAAATAATCAAAGGTGCCAGGAACCGAAACGGTGAGTCGACTGTGACCGACAACGTGACCACCACACAAACATTCAGCTACAATCGGCAGGGCTTGATGGCTTCGGTCATAACAGACACTAGCGATCAAACCACCCTCAAGCGAGTTGATTACAGCTACGACACGGGCGGGCATCGGGTGGGCTCGGCGGAGTACCAGGCATCCAGCAGCAGTCCCAGCGACTGGACGCTGACCGCCTCGACGCGGTACTTGACCGACGTTCAGAATCCGACTGGCTACTCGCAGGTCCTGCAGGAGACTCATTACTCAGGCGGAGCGCCCAGCAAGAAGATCATCTACACAGTAGGCCATGACCAGATAAGCCAAGCCACCTTCACGATCGACACCTCCGGCCTCCAGTCTCTAACCTCGAGCCTGTTCTTCGGCACCGATGGTCACGGCAGCGTCCGAGTCCTCTATGACGCAGCTGCAGCCATCGCTCAGCAGGCTGAGCTGCAACAGATCTACCAATACGACGCCTACGGCAATCTGCTAATGATCGGACAAGTTTCGCATTTGAGTACGATCACACCCCTCACCGCCTATTTATACAGCGGCGAGTCCTTCGACTTCCGCACCGGCCAGCAGTACCTGCGAGCACGCTGGTATGACCCCCGCACCGGTCGCTTTAACCAGCTCGATCCCTTCGCGGGCAACTCCGCCGATCCGCAGAGTTTCCATAAGTACGCTTACGTGCATGGCGATCCGGTAAACGGGGCGGATCCGATAGGGATGTTTGGAGTTTGGGGATTATTGTTGGGTGCGCGAAATGCACTAGCTGCAACAGGTGCCCTCTATGGCATGGCAACTATTATTGAAGAACTTACTCAGGAACATACAAGGAAAACGTCGTCAGGAATGGGGGGAGCCGATGTCACGGGTCAGTTGGAACGTCTACTAGATAAAGTTGGAGAGGTTTGGGCAACTAAGTCCGACGCTCAGAAGCTGCAAATCTTTAAGAATGCTCATTCGCTTGGCGGTTGGGATATTGTAGAAATGAAGGATTATCAAGACTCGTTTATAGGGCACAATGAGGCGACTCGAACCCTCTCGTATGGTCGTAATGTCTATCTTCAAACTGAGGTCAACTATGTGCTGTGGGGAACGATCAATGCCTTGGCCTACCGAGATCGTATCACCTATACACATCCGCTAACCGGAGTACGCGATGGTGGGATACAAAGCATGGGCGATAGTGTTGCATTGTATCGCGCTGTCCTAGGAGTTTGGTTCTCTACACGCAATCAATATGATGGCACGCTCGCAGGGCGGCGAGCGTGGGCGGAAACAGGATGGAATTATGTAACCCATAAATTCTTCATGCCTCCAATAGAGACTCGGCTCCCGCTGATGGAGCCACAAACGGGTTTCGCAACATATCGAAACCCGCTGCGGGCTCGTATTGGTGATCCTGACCTTCCACTGGATGATCCTCGGAACCTTCTAGCATTGGCAGGAGTAGTACGATGAATGGCAAAGAAAGTGCGAGAAAAAGTGCGGTCTTTACCATGGAACATTACTCCCCTTCAGTATTCCGATTCGATCGCGAGTTTCGACTGTGGTTAATACAACTGGTATTGATCAGCAGTTCGATACACGTGTTACTTACGTGCGTAGGAATTTACGTGTATAGTATTCAGACTCCGAAAATGCTGAGGAATTGGGTTAGGTATGTAATTGAAACAGGAGGTTTCTCAAGTATCCTACTCATTTCGATCTGCGCTGCCTTTATACCTGGGGTATTGTGGTTCCTGATTGGCATGATTTACCGCCAATCGCTTATTTCTCGAAATAAACCCATACTCCCGAGAAAATGGTTTGAGCGGCTTGTGAACCTCTCCATCGTTCCTGCAAATTTTTTGATTTTTTACCTTTTCATTACAGCATAGGTGTTACCAACCGAATTGTGATCGCATTTTCGGTCGAATTGTGACTGTATGGATTTTTAGTTCTAGCGAGGGGGCTTTTGCCGAGTTGTTGAGAATTCTGGAGCAGCAGTCGCGCACTGCTGCATAGATCGTTTCGTCGACGACCGAATTGTGGTCGTAGTTTTAGGACTGGCTGTCAATCTAGCCGAATTGTGGCCGTATTCTTTTGGCGGGTGGGACTTTCCTGCGCTCTGAATTCGATTCCGCTAGTCGAAACGATTCTGCAGACTTCATTTTCCCAGACTTGATTCAAAAAATGCGATCGTTTTTGTCAAACGATCGCATTCTTGATTTGTCGGCGACGAGTGTGGTCAATTGGCCACAGTATGCTCCGATCTGTTGCTACGACCAAGGTCGCGCTGGTACTCCTCTAGCCAACTCTTCAGGATGTCCACGGCTGGCAAGAAGTCGTGCCCCTGGATCATCATCAAGTCGATGTTGTTGAAATTCTCTCCGCAACTGAAGCAGTGGGCCAGATTGTTGCGTGGGTTGACAGTCGCTCGTAGCTCGCCGCACTTGGGGCATTGAAAGCGGAAGTAACCATCACTGTGTTTGGCAATCGGACCGTGTCGACCAAGCCCTACTATCGTCAGCTTCATCGGAAAGTCATTGCGTATCGCACGAAGTAAATCTCTGGTGATCATGTTGACGTCTCCAATGCTGGAAGTGTGAAGTTTGAAGTTGAAGTGTGAGGGAAGCAGACCCCTCACCCCCGGCCCCTCTCCCCGAAGCGGGGCGAGGGGAGTGAAGATCGCCAACTTGAATCTGAAACTCAAGTCTCAAGTCTCAAGTCTCAAGCCTGTAATCAAAAATCGGTCAGATCAACCTGACTCTGCCAGTGCGGCTGGAGCAAGACGCGATTGACAACGTCGATGTCGATCGTCCGTCCTGCAGAAGCCCGAACCGCTTCGAGCATGGCTGACAAGCACAGGTTGCGACACCGACGAAGGACACCATCGAAAAATCAAAGGTGTCAGGAACCGAATCGGTGAGTGACCTAGCGTGGGTCTACGATCTGGTGGGTAATCGCCTATCGCAATCTAAGTTCATCCCGGGCGTTCTCGGCGGGTCTGATAACAATGAGCAGACATTGTACAGCTACGATGCCAACGATCGGCTAACCAGCGAAATGTGTACTGGTACTCAGACGATCCAGGAAGAACCACGGGTAACGACGACGACCAACACCAGTCAGACCGCGTACGCCTACAACAAGACGCAGCAGACCAGCAAGACGACGGTGGCCCAAGAAGGTGCGAGTACCATCACTACCACACAGACGTTCAGCTACAATCGCAAAGGCTTGATGGCTTCGGTCATAACAGACGCTAGCGATCAAACCACCCTCAAGCGAGTTGATTACAGCTACGACACGGGCGGGCATCGGGTGGGCTCGGCGGAGTACCAGGCATCCAGCAGCAGTCCCAGCGACTGGACACTGACCGCCTCGACGCGGTACTTGACCGACGTTCAGAATCCGACTGGCTACTCGCAGGTCCTGCAGGAGACTCATTACTCAGGCGGAGCGCCCAGCAAGAAGATCATCTACACAGTAGGCCACGATCAGATAAGCCAAGCCACCTACACGCTCGACACCTCCGGCCTCCAGTCTCTAGCCTCCAACCTGTTCTTCGGCACCGATGGTCACGGCAGCGTTCGCGTGCTCTACGACGCAGCCGCAGCCATCGCCCGCGACACCGGGAATCTGGCCCAAACTTACCACTATGACGCTTACGGAAACCTGTTATCCATCGGCGACTTTCCACTTCTAACTTCCCACTTCAAACCTCTCCCACGCCGCTAACTACCTATTTATACAGTGGCGAAGCCTTTGACTTCCGCATCGGCCAGCAGTACCTGAGAGCCCGCTGGTACGACCCCCGCACCGGCCGCTTCAACCAGCTCGACCCCTTCGCCGGCAATTCCAGCGATCCGCAGAGCTTTCACAAGTACGCCTACGTGCATGGCGATCCGGTCAATGGGGTCGATCCTAGCGGGATGTTCTTAGCGTTGGCATTCGGTGTCGGAGTCCAAATGTTGTTGCCAGGCCCTGGCGACTTCATTCGTAGCGGCTTAGAAGCATTGGTCCGAGCGTACGTTGTGAATCTGGAATGGGATGTCAAGTGGGCACTCGACATGAGTCTACCTGATTCCTGGGGCAGCCGTTTAGACAATGATTGGGTTTACGCTGCTCTGGGAGCGGGACTTTACAGCACGTTCGACGTACAAATTCCACTCGGTACGTTCAATCCACTGGAACGGTTTAGTGCCGGAG
The DNA here is from genome assembly GCA_019636385.1 of Pirellulaceae bacterium. NCBI lineage: Bacteria > Pseudomonadati > Planctomycetota > Planctomycetia > Pirellulales > Pirellulaceae > Pirellulaceae bacterium. Next base: position 1,002,671 of record JAHBXT010000001.1, read on the forward strand.
ATTACGCGACAGCCTCACTCCGATCCAGACCGAGTAACAACAACCGATTTAATGCGACAAGAATTGGTGTTCCAGGTGGTTTCGCTGGATTCAGCTCAATGGTGCAGCGCACGACAAAAAAGGGTGTCACTCATAATATCAACATTTACCACCATCCAAAGTTTGGAAATGTAGCGATGTTTCCTGATGCCGCTATTCGGCATCAAGTAAAGATCAATCCGACTGGAAAGAGTTCAAGCGATATTGCGGCAGCCAACGAAAAAATGGGAAAACCTGCGGGACACCGTTGGGAAGAGCTTGGTGAACCTCATACTTGGCATCATGACACACGTCGTGGAATTATGCAGCTGGTGCCTTCAAGCATACACAGCGTAAGTGAAGGAGGGGTTCCTCATGTTGGCGGTGCTAAGCTATGGTATCTTCTAGGCTAAAGGGATGCGATATATGAAGAAAAAAGCTAATTTACCCATAACGAAAGAGACTATGATTAAATTGTTTAAGCGCAAGTGCGCGCTTGATGGTGGAGTAACTGGTTATCATGCTGCAGTTCATGCCAATTCATCCAAAATCGATTTAACAATCTACACGACAAGCCATCAACTTGAGGAGAGTCAGGCGCTCCTACATGCGGAAAGACTGCTCAAACAATTCCAACGAGTTGAAAGAGCATTTGGTGATTATGTGGAGAAACATGTCTTGCCAGTAGTTAACAGGAACGCCCCGAAAGCGCAAATGTTCAATCGGAAAGAATTTCTTTCCGGTATGAATCTTGAACAGATTTGGATTGAGGATAACGGGAAAACGACTTTGGCCTTTGAAGGGGAGTTGTTGGATGGGCATTGTTTGATGCTCTATGGCGACTCCGAGGGAAATTTCCATAGCTTCGATACGCCCGGCTAATTGTTACGAAAAATCAAAGGTGTCACGAAAAATCAAACGTGTCAGGAACCGAATCGGTGAGTGACCTTGCCTGGGCCTACGACCTAGTGGGTAATCGCCTGTCGCAGACTAAGTTCATCCCGGGCGTGTTCAACGGACCTGATAAAAATGAGCAGACGTTATACAGCTACGATGCCAACGATCGGCTAAAGAGCGAAATGTATACTGGTACTCAGACGACCCAGGAAGAGCCACAGGTAACGACGACGACCAATACCAGTCAGACCATCTACGCCTACAACAAGACGCAGCAGACCAGCAAGACGAAGGTGGAAGGCACCATCACCACCACACAGACGTTCAGCTACAATCGTCAGGGGTTGATGGCTTCGGTGATAACAGACACTAGCGATCAAACCACCCTCAAGCGAGTTGATTACAGTTACGACACGGGCGGGCATCGGGTAGGCACGGCGGAGTACGAAGCGCTCGTTTCGGCGCCTGAGAGCTGGACGCTGACCGCCACCACGCGGTATTTGACCGACGTTCAGAATCCGACCGGCTACTCGCAGGTATTGCAGGAGACGCATTACTCGGGCGGAGCGCCCAGCAAGAAGATCATCTACACAGTAGGCCACGATCAGATAAGCCAAGCCACCTACACGCTCGACACCTCCGGCCTCCAGTCTCTAGCCTCCAACCTGTTCTTCGGCACCGATGGTCACGGCAGCGTGCGTGCGCTGTACGACTTGGCCGGGGCTGTTGCCACGGTAGGTACAAGCCTGCCGCAGCAGTTCGACTACGACGCCTATGGCAATCTCTTGGGATGGAATAATCTCCAACCGGCGACGACTTACCTCTACAACAGCGAATCCTTCGACTTCCGCATCGGCCAGCAGTACCTGCGTGCTCGCTGGTACGACCCCCGCACCGGCCGCTTTAACCAGCTCGATCCCCTCGCTGGCAACTCCAGCGATCCGCACAGCTTTCACAAGTACGCCTATGTGCATGGCGACCCGGTGAATGGGGTCGATCCGAGTGGGATGTTTGCCCAGGTTGCATTCATCCATTTGCGAGCTGCGTACATCCAAGCTGGAAGGTCTGCAGCACTTGGTGGGCTCCAGGCTGCGGGTCGGAGGTTAGGTGTGACCCTAGCCAAGAATTTTGCGGAATGGTATTACATTGACAATCATATCAATTCTACTATCGATGCATTAGCTGGCCTCGCGTACGACATAAGTGGAATACAAGATCCAGCACTCGCACAATGGGTAAGCAGGGTGAACACCGTGCTTGGGACGATTACAGCAGCCAGGAGAGTCATGAAAGCAGGCCCGCTCGCTGTAGTCCCATTCTTTGCGGCAAACCCTGATTATCGTGGCTCAAGATTGGAAAAGCTTGTAGGATTTTATTCTACTTACAAGATTCAGCAGCGTTACAGCGGCTATGTCGCGGGCGGCTTAGTAGTGTTGGGAAGCATGCCGCTTTTGATCGCACAATTAAACTTTGCCGCTACATTCTCATCTGTACACAACCCAACACTGTCGTTTCGCGGCGTTACCAGTCCATTGGTAATGGTCTCTCGCATGGTACTTGGATCAGCAATAGGTACATCTGGCCCACACGCTTTTTATTCCACGGTGTTTCTACCGGATATAATTGAGTCTGTGCGAGCAGAAATCAGGCGTGACGGCAGCCCTAGATCGGTTGCCTCTGCTATTGAGCAATTGGTTTCAGGAATTCAAGCTGCATTCCCAGAAGAGTTGGGTTTTGACGATGAAGAAGAATGGTGATGCATTGAAAGCCTCAACCGAATGGCGACTTTGGTCTCTACTGCTTTTAGCGCTTGGGCTAAGCTTGCTTGCGTTTGGTCACCACAGCCAATCTCACAAAGCTATTCTCCTCGGAAGAATCTGGGGCGCAATACTGTTGACAACTGTGTTCGTTTCTTCGAGGACATGCTGGAGAATGGTCAACTATATGTGCCGGCCGCTTTTCTTGATTCGACAGTCTACGCGGAAACGCGATCGAGTGCGCGATCGAGTAAAAAGAGAAATTAAAGGTGTCAGCGACGGAAATGGTGAGTGATCTTGCTTGGTCCTACGACCTGGTAGGTTACCGCCTGTCGCAAACCAAGAAGGCTGTAGACGGCGGGTTTGAAGGTCCTTCTTCAAATACTACGGTTGTTACCGAGTACCAATACGATGTGAATAATCGCTTGACAACTGAATCCTTTATCAGCCATACGACCACCATTAGCGATCAGCCCGTGACCACCACATCTGGTGCCCGCACAATCACCTACGCCTACAACAAGACGCTGCAGACCAGCAAGACGAAGGTGGCCGGCAACATTACCACCACACAGTCATTTAGCTACAATCGACAGGGCTTAATGGCTTCGGTCATCACGCAGACCAGCAATGAGAGCTTGCTGCAACGTGTCGATTACAGCTACGACACGGGCGGGCATCGCGTGGGTACAGCGGAGTACCAGGTACCCAGCTCGTCACCGCAGAACTGGACCCTGCTCGCCTCGACACGGTACTTAACCGACGAGCAGAACCCAACTGGTTATTCTCAAGTGCTTGAACAGGTAGTCTATAGTGCCGCAGGTCAACCCACCAAGAAGATCATCTACATCGTAGGCCACGATCAGATAAGCCAAGCCACCTACACGATCGACACCTCCGGCTTCCAATCTCTAGCCTCCAATCTGTTCTTCGGCACCGATGGTCACGGCAGCGTTCGTGCGCTGTACGACTTGGCCGAGGCTGTTGCCACGGTAGGTACAAGTCTGCCGCAGCAGTTCGACTACGACGCCTATGGCAATCTGTTGGGATGGGATGGCGTTCAACCGGCGACGACTTACCTCTACAGTGGCGAAGCTTTCGACTTCCGCATCGGCCAGCAGTACCTGAGAGCCCGCTGGTACGACCCATCCAACGGCCGCTTCATCGGCCTCGATCCGTTCGGCGGTAACTCTGCTGATCCACAGTCGTTCCACAAGTACGCCTACGTGCATGGTGATCCGGTCAATGGGGCGGATCCGAGTGGGGAGTTTCTTGCAGTTGTGGTTGGTGGTCTGGCGTCACTTGGCACTTATGCGTTTCTGCGAAGTAGAAATGACGGTGCAGCACTTGGGGCTCTGGCATTGATCAAGCAAAGTGCTTTATACACCCCTGCAGGTGCCGCAGGTTATTTGGGGACGGGTACCTTTTATGTCGGATGGTTTTCAACTGAGGCCCTATGGTACGCATCGCAAAAACGTCCAGGGCATGACGAGAACTCAAATAAGGCTCTCTGGATCAACAATGTCGAGCAAATATTGCGTCGGCGTGTTACGACTGATTCATCGTTAAGTGTTGGTAATCGAGCAAGAGCGATGGCTGCTACTCGTGCAATCGCAACTGAATATGTTAATGCCGTCCAGAATAATGGCCAAAAGGAACATGGTTTACTAGATGCCAACGAAGCTCGTTTCGGTCACGGTGGATTCTTTGGTTGGATGGGCAACTGGGGCGATCCGGAAAGACACTGTACCACATGGGTTAATCAAATAACGCCTCGACTGGACCACGCAGCTCGTAACTCTGGTTGGGTAGTTCGTGGTCATCACAATCGAATTACTGCAGGCGATATGTTGCTGTTCTGGTGGACGCATTCCTATATTTCAGTCTCGTTAGAACCCAATGCTGGACCGATGGCCAATTCCCAGCAGATCAGCAAAGTAGATTTGGTGTTTGATGCTTGGGGCACAGGCCGTCCAGATGTCTATAGAGGAGATGAATTTACGGCACGTTGGCCAATGATAACTTGGCCAGTAGACCCGTGGGGTGGATAGCGCGAAAAATGAGTATGCGGTCAACACAATTGAGGGAATTGGCCTTATGCGTTGGGGCGACGTGTCTTTGTCATGGGCTATATTCACTGCCAGAGTTTCAATCGACGGCACGAGTCCAGATTGTGTTGGTCACGTCGTTACTCGTAGCGGTATTGTTCATGTTGGGATTTGTCAGTAAGACTGTTCAAATTGTTGGCATCATCTGCGGACTCTCAATGATTGCTCGCATTGATGATAATATGCAGGAATTGGCGTTCTGGCTGTTCGGATGTTGGATGTTAACTGCATGGTCCTTTGCGATTGCAGTGTGGGCAGTCAATCAATTGACGCGACGGCTCGGAAACTCGAAGGTGCCAGCTGCCGAATCGGAGAAACGACCTTGACAGCCACATTCTCCGATACCGTCGCCACCACACAGACATTCGGCTACAATCGCCAGGGCTTGATGGCGTCGGTCATCACTGAGACCACCGGTAGCAGCATCGCTAGTGAGAATGGACTCAAGCGTGTCGATTACAGCTACGACTCGGCTGGCAATCGTGTCGGCTCGGCCAAATTCCAAGCCAACACACAGTGACCTAACACCTGGACTCTGCAAACTTCCACGCGGTATCTGACCGACTCGCAGAATCCAACGGGCTATTTGCAGGTACTCGAAGACGTCGAATTTAGCTCAGGTGGAGCGCTCCTAAAAAAGATCATCTACACCTGGGCTGCCCCCAATTTCTATCCAGTTGTTTTAAGAGTAATGATTGACTAAAAGGTAATGGATCGCTGCGCTGCTGGAGTGGAGGCGCAGCCGGAACGGAAGCAGCACAGCGACGCGCGAATTCCGCCGGTGGCTGGCCACTACCACCAAACGAAATTACTTCCGCTCGGTGAAGCGGTCGATTCACTGGGCGAGAACTATGGGGCACATCGATCATAACCCGATCGAGTACCTGTCAGCCCCCTCCGGTGAAGCGAGGGACGTGTACATCCCAGAGGCCGAATTCGAGTTGCTACTGAAGCACACTCGGGACGAACAGCTTAAGAAGCTGATGCTTGTCACCTACGAGATTGGTTGTCGGCCTCAGGAGTCACTGAGGCTAGAGATCAGGCATGTTGACCTGGACAACAGACGATGGGTCTTTCCTCGTCAGGAGGCGAAGGGGAAGAAGGCTCCCCGAGTGATCTATCTCACTGACCGAGCGTTCGAGATTACTCGTGAGCTCATTGCCGGACGAACGACGGGCCATGTCTTTCTGGATTCCAAGAACAGACCATGGACGCCCGCGAAGACTAATTCGATCCTTAAGCGTGTCCGTGTTGCCATGGGTAAGGAGGTCATCAAGGCGAAGGGGATTGTCATTGGCGAGGAGGAGATAAATCAAATGGCAGCCACCATCAATCCTACTCGGATGGCCAAGGGCAAACGAGTGAAGCGCACCAAAGCCGAACTGAGAACGCAAGCCAAAGCCAAACTCATTCGGCAAAAGTGCAAGGAACTGGTTCCCAGCTACTCGCTGTATGCCCTTCGCCACACGTGGGCGACCAACGCCCTGAAGTCGGGGCTGGACGCTTTGACCGTCGCGATTCTGATGGGCCACCAAGACCCATCGATGCTCGCCAAGGTCTACCAGCATCTAAGCCACAGTCCCCAGCACATGCTGGCCCAGGCGAAGAGGGCGGTTGGGGAGTAGAAATGCTGAAGGAATTGTAGCGGGCCTTTTCCATAAACTCGCTCTTGGAAGCCCTATCCATACTTTCGCCACGAATATTTCGCATCAGCTAAATCAGAATCGTGGCGAAAGTCGTTGAAGGCATCGGCAAGAGACTGTACTCGGTCTGTCGCTAGATCGGCTAGACCTTCCCTCACTCCGGCCAGAGCCTGTTGTCATTCTTTGCGATAAGCGTAATGTCCCAGTTGCAAATCCTTGTTTAACGAAAGACTTCAATTCGTTTGGAATGTCTTTGATCATTGGCTAGATTGAATCTTTTGAACTAGCCTTTTCAATTCCAAGCGAAGCGTTGGGCTGAGTTCTCCTAGTAACACCTCGAGATCACGACTTGCATGAGCAATTGTTAGGACTGCAAGCCCTGTCTTGATCCGTACACATGCCAGTAAGTGCTTCTCGACGCGGTAGAACAGAAGATCAGTTCCAAGTTCTGGATTGGGACGAGCAAGATCAGGGTTTTCTTCCAGTAATCGAAAGGCCTTTTCAAACTTCAGGATATATTTTGCGACAACTGCTTTGCCCCACGTTTGAATCGAGTAGTCTTCTATCTCAAGCAGATCGGATAGCGCGCGATCAGTTAGATAAATTGAAAATGTCTGGCTGGACTTTTTCTTTGGGCTCACGACCTGGCCTTTTTCAGCATGTCAGAGACCGAACCCCGGAATTCAGTCATTCGACCGTCTGCCAGATCCTGGAAGCCCTCCAGAATTCCTTCTCGTAGCTTTTGCGCTTCGAGCTGCAGTTTCTTTTGTCGTAAAATATCACGGACGAACTCACTGGGTGTCGCATACATGGTGCCGTCACCTGAGTGCTGATCAACAAACTCTCGAAGTTCATCAGTAAGGGATAAGTTTAGTGAAGATGACATTCAAACCTCCGGGTTAGCTGTACTCGGATAAGTCTAGCATATCGCCCGTTTGATGGCAATATTTGCCACAACTAGCGTGCTGCGGGATTGCTACGGCTGGATTTCTGATAATTGTTCATAGGCCTATAGTCACTGTTTGTGGGCCTTCTTTAAGCCGATGAATTCCTGATACAATCTGACGAAAAAAGCCCTCGCATCCATGCAAGGGCTCTTCGGGGCCGAGCGGCCCGCTCCGGTTCTAGGACTTGCTTTCCAGTCTCACTTCTTAATGTGCCTGAGCACCGATGGCTTGGCACGACGTGGTGGTGGAGCCAAATGGCTTGGTCCCTTCTTTCGCTTCTCAAGGAAAGACTCAATGTCAGACTCTCTAATTCGAATGGCTCCCCGGCCAGGTCCAACGCGGTAATGGGTGATGGCTCCTGACTGAAGTAGTTTGTAGGTCTCTAGTAACGTTAGGCCCACACGTAACAGAGCCTGAGCCGTGCCGGCGAGTTCCGCTGGTCTGCTTTCCAAATGCGGAATCAGGAGTTATGAAAGTCTACGAGCCCAGTCGGGCAGGAGGACTTTGATGAACAAGTAGCGCCGGAAGCATACTAGCCAGCAGATAATCAAGAAGCTGAGGGACGCCAAACCAAAGCCCTTCGCCGACATTCATGCCTAGCTTAGATACACACTCGAAACCGGCGAATTATTTAGATGGCTTCTCCCGTGACGGAAGGTGCTGTGCCAAATCGGATTTCACATTGATAAACTGGGGTCTGCCAGCCAAGTTGTTCCATTCATATTCGTCGTTGGAATGATCGTACAGTTCTTCGCTGCCATCGGCGTAGCGAATATAGCGCCATTGCTCAAGACGCACAGCGTGATTGCCACGACCGTGAGTCGTAATGGCCGCTTGGTTCCATACAGCGCTCGGTGTTCTTAATAGAGGTTCGATGCTTATTCCCTCAACATGATCTGGTATCGGCAGATTAGCCAATTGACAGATGGTCGGATATACCGATATCAGATCAACGGGGCGGTCGCACACTGAACCGGCTGTGGTGGTACCCGGAGCCACAACGATCAGCGGAGTCCGGGTCGGTTCTTCCCACAAGGCGAATTTTCGCCAGTGTTGCTTCTCTCCCAGCGACCATCCGTGATCGCCCCACAGGATGATCAGCGTGTTTTCGCGAGCAGGATGGTTCTCTAGTGCATCCAATAAACGCCCTACATTCATATCGGTGTAGGTACAGGTCGCGAGATAGCTTTGGATGGCCGCCTTCCATCGGCCGGAATTCAGAAATTTTGCGTGGTCGCCAGTGGGATTGGCCATCTTGCGCCCCGCATCAGGGATGTCGTCCAGGTCATCCTGGCGATAGGGTGGCAGCTCAATTTCGTCCAGCGGAAAAGCATCGTAGTATTTCTTGGGAACCGCGAATGGCAAATGGGGCTTGTGCAATCCACAGGCAATGAAGAAGGGTTGGTCTCGTGGCTGGTTCATGCGATCGATGCACCAATTGACCGTATGCCAATCCATCAAGTCTTCGTCGTTCAGATCCACCGACAATGGCACATGGTAGCCATTGTTTTTCTCCACACCTTTTCCAGCCGCATGCAATCCGTGGCCATTCATGTACTCTGTCCATTCGCTGGGAAAATACTGATCTGAATGGAAAATCTTTCCGGCCCCGGCCACGTAGTAGCCAGCCCGAAGAAACTGTGCGGTCAACTGCTGACCTTCCGTGAGATGTTCTTTCCAGCGATCACCGTTTTTGTAGCATCCAGTCGTCCAGGGGCGCTGGCCGCTCATCAATGCTGCCCGCGAAGGTTCACAGGCCGGCGCAGCGCAGTAGGCTTTAGTAAACGTCATTCCCCGGCTGGCTAGTCGATCAATATGTGGGGTTCTAGCCTGGCGATTACGCTCGAGATGCGTCACCCAGTGATTCAAATCGTCCACCGCAATGAACAAGACATTAGGGCGCGCATTACCGCGCGTCGACTCGCGTGGTTGTTTCTGTTGGGCAACAGCGGCAACTGGCCCGCCCAGGATTAGCAGTAGCAGAAGCAAGGTGTGTTTCATTGAGGCATTCCTGCAAAAGGCCTTTCGATTGATACACGGTAGTCGTTGTGGCAGATAAGCTCATTCGGCTGCTAGCAGCTTTGCGAAGGGAGCGTCAGATCGCGCCACCTCAGTCTGGAGCATTTGCAGCATCACTGCGCGACGCTCTTGATATTCAAGCACGGAGGCTAGATTATTTTGTTCGTGGGGATCGTTCAACAGGTCATACAATTCGTCAGGTTCACTGTGCTGCAGATAAACCACGTACTTCCATGGGCCTTGCCTGATGGCCACATAGTAGGGCACGCCTGCATGTTTGGCGATGGACTCGGACATGACGGCGTGCGTCACGTCCGATCCAAAATCATCACCTGTGTGCTCGTAAAGTGTTGGGTGATCCCAAGTCGAATCGTCTGGATCGCACATCAGCCGACTGACATCGCGCCCATGCATTTTCCATGGCAAGTCGATACCGGCCCAAGCAAACAGGGTTACCACTAGATCGGGACTGTTAATCGAATGAGGGCAGTAGCGGCCCGCTGGTATCTTGCCCGGAAAGCTGACAATCAGCGGTGATGCATACGTCGCTTCGTAGGGAGCTACCTTCTGTCTCAAGCCGTGTTCGCCGTTGGCGAATCCTTGATCGGACGTATACACAACCAGGGTATTTTCCCATTGACCGGACTGTTTCAGCGTTTGGATCAACTGCCCGACACCTTCATCGACAGACAGCATACACTCGCTGACCTGCCGCATCCATTGTGCATGTGACTTGCCGGAACCAGACATGACTACCTGGCCGTCATCGCTGATGGTCCAAGCCTGGCGATCGGTCAAATAACTGGGCTTCCCGGGCCTGGGGCCAATGATGTCCGAGGGCAGCGGTGATGGTTGACCTGACAACCGTCCTTGATGCCGCTGGGCGGGCGTGGTTGGTCCATGGATAGCGCCGTAACAGAGCCACAAGTACCAGGGCCGATCAGGCTGTTGCGCAGCAGCGCGGATGTAGTCGCAGGCCCAGCGGGTATAATTGTCGGTGGGATAGCCGGTCACCGACTGACGTTTCCCATTGATATCGATCACTTGATCTCCATAGTAACTACTGGCATTGTCGGGATTATCAGGTCGATTCCAAACATACTGATCATCCCAATCACGACCCCAACCGGCATCCACCCCCGTGTGCCACTTGCCTATTTGAGCTGTCCGGTAGCCGTGCTGGCGGAATGTGGCCGGCCAAAAGCGGCATAACCTTGGATCATAGGTACTGCCGGGATAGGTTCCTTGCATGCGCATCGACTGAATCGCATGGGGATGCAAGCCTGTCAAAAGGCTGGCCCGTGAGGGCATGCACCAGGATCCCATGTAACCGGCAGCAAATCGCACTCCTGCGGCAGCCAGTCGATCGATATTGGGCGTCGATGCCAATGAGTAGGCGTGCTGGTAGCAACTGAGCGTTCTGGCCGAATGATCGTCGGCGAAAATCAGCAGAATGTTCGGCCTGCCCTTAGCGATATCCTGGCCATAGCCCAAGCCCGACCACCAGCCGATGGCAGTCCAACACATCAAACAACGGATTAGACAACGGACCATGAATCGATGCTCCCGATGGTATGTGCAATGCGAAATGGTACAGTGAGGCTGACTGGCATTCTACTCTACTGGAACTCGCCTCAAATTTCCGTGTGGCACATACGCGGCGATACTTGAAGAAATTTGAGAACCACCGGCGGCAACGCTCTGCAACCCAGTCATCGGAGCTGGTCAGAGAATGCGAGAATTGGCAAAACAAAAAACGTTGATCAACCCAGGATACACCCATGTATGCATCGCTGCCACCAATCGGAATAGTCGGCTTCATACTGTCAGTGAGGGCATGTGGCCGGCCTGTCAGAAGTTTTGCTGTGCTAGTCTGGCTATTGGTCTGTCTTGATTCACTGACCATCGGTGTTCGTTTGGTGAAGGCTGAAACGCCGCACATCATCTTTGTCATGGCCGACGACATGGGCTGGGGGCAAACGGGGTATCGCAATCATCCGGTGCTCAAGACCCCCAACCTCGACGCGATGGCGGCCAGTGGGCTGCGGTTCGAGCGGTTCTATGCAGGTGGACCGGTCTGCTCGCCGACTCGGGCCAGCCTGTTGACCGGCCGTACGCATGACCGAACTGGCGTGCTCAGTCACGGCTACGCGCTGCGGTTACAGGAGAGAACGATCGCACAGGCGTTGACAGGGGCAGGCTATGTGACAGGGCACTTCGGCAAGTGGCACTTGAACGGACATCGTGGTCCCGGGGTGCCGATCTTCGCAGACGATCCGCGCAGTCCAGGCGCGTTTGGATTTGATGAATGGGTCTCGGTCTCGAACTTCTACGATGTTAACCCGCTGATGAGCCGCGCGGGCAGGTTCGAAGAATTCGTGGGCGACTCGTCGGAAATCGCCGTCGCTGAAGCGGTCAAGTTCTTAGACAAGCATCGCTCGAGCGGCCGACCCATGTTTGCCGTGATTTGGTATGGATCGCCGCACAGTCCGTTCAGGTCTCTGAATGAGGACAGAACGGCGTTTAGCGAACTAAACGATGTATCCGCCAATCACCACGGCGAACTGGTGGCTGTGGATCGTAGTATTGGCGTGCTGCGAAAATCACTTCGCGACTTCGGCCTGGCCGACAACACGCTGCTGTTTTTTTGCAGCGACAATGGCGGTCTGCCCAATATCACGCCCGATACGGTTGGTGGATTACGCGGCAACAAAGGCAGCATATTCGAGGGCGGGCTGCGCGTGCCAGGCATCATCGAATGGCCCGCCGTCATTCAGCCGCGAGTCACACATTATCCGGCTTGCGTCGTCGATCTATTGCCAACGGTGGCAGAGATCGTCGGGTTGCCAGCGAGCGCCCTGACGCCCCCCCTCGACGGCCTGAGCCTGAAGCAACTATTCGCGCAGGAAGTGGAGGAGCGACTAGTGCCGATCGGATTTCGCTATCGAACCAAACGCGCGCTTATCGGCAACCGCTACAAGCTGCTCACAGCAGACATCGACGGTGGAAAATTCGAACTATATGACCTAATTGCCGATTCTAAAGAGTCACGCGATCTGAGGACCGTACATCCGCAAATTTTCGCGCGTATGAAACAACAACTGTTGGATTGGAACGCGAGCGTAGATGCCAGCTTCGCGGGGAAAGACTACCCCAAAGGCCAAGTCAGCCCGGCGGACCCTGAACCGATCAATTGGTACGATACGCCTCAGTATCAACCATTCTTGGCTGAGTGGAAACAACGCTGGGAATATCGCGGCCCAATCGCTCGCCGAGGGAACCAAGCGGTAGAAAACGGCCAGCGATTGGAGGCAAACGAATGAATTGGCATGTTCACACTGTACTGGCATTTGCGTGTCCTGATTGATTTGCCAAGATTTCCGATTCACAACGCGCCACTGATCCGCAATGCGCCGGCAGTGCCTTGATAGAATCACTTGCCGACTGCCGTTGACGGATCGACTTCTTCGCGCAGGCGAACTGGCCCGAATTCTGCGGGGTATTTACCTTGTGCTCCGGTGTAGAAACCACGTATTTTTTCCATGTCGGCGTGGATATCGCCGGTCGGATGAATGAGGTTATACAGCCCACCGACCTTATTTTTGTAATCCAACAGGCCGAACACGATAGGGACTTGAGCTTCGCAGGCGATGAAGTAGAAGCCACTTTTCCAGTATTCGGCACGGCCGCGTTTGCCTTCGGGAGCGATGGCCAAACGCAATTCATCACGTCGCGCAAACTCGGCCGCCAACTGCTGCACAGCATTCTGGCGACTGTGACGATCCACAGGTACGCCGCCAGTCCACCGCATGAGCGCTCCGAAGGGCCACTTGAAGAGCGATTTCTTGCCCACCCAGTTAATTTGAATTCGATACATCGAGGCCATAGCCAGCATAAAGACTGCATCCCAATTGCTGGTGTGCGGAGCGCCCACAATGACATACTTCTTGAGATCCGGTGGACTGCCATGCAGCTTCCAGCCTACCAAACGCAGATATAAATTTGCCAACCATCGAGGCATGAATTCCCTCTCGTTACAAGCAACCCTAACCAACACGTTGCATTAGCCTGACGTGAGTTCCATGATTGTCAACCGCAGGCAGCGCAGGGTAATCGGAGATCGTCAGACAGCCATACGCTGAGAGATTACATGCACATCTGAACACCACATCGCTCAGCGAGCTGCAGGCATGTAGTACCTCAACTCGTGGACGATTACTCCGGAACTCGCCACGGCGGAAAGCGGCGATTCTGTCCAGCGGTATATAGACAGATGACGTTTGAGGACGGATCGCGTAGGCGTGCTTCGCGCCATAACCAGGATTCGTCTTGGGGAAGCTGATCAAAGTGATAGCCAGCCTGACGCAACTGTTCGACTTGATGATCCACATCATCACATTCGAAATAGATGACGGTTCGCGGTCCTGTGGTGGTGGCTTCAACAAATTCCACAGAAAACGTGGCTTCGCCTATCGGGCACTCGAAGCGCGCGTAGTTTGGCGAAGCGTTTACGATCAACCGAAACCCCATGCCTTGATAAAAGGCGATCGAGCGCTCGATGTCCACCGACGGCAATGTTACTTGGTTCAAGTTCATGACAAGACCTCACGCGATCGCAGTGCCAGCGGCAATTCATACCAGCCAATCCAACCGTTGCCGTGATATCGCTAGGCGCATTGTACCAATCAACCGACAACCAGACTGCTATCAAACGTTTCCAGCCAGGGCCAGTCATCATTTGACTATGTGAAAAACACAGCCTAGTATTGTGGTTCGAGAGTCACGGACAACACTTTAACATGAGGGAGGTTTAAGATTAGGGAGGAGAGTTGTGTGAATTCCCGTCAGCGGAAGTTTGCTCATGATACTGGTGGACGAGAAGTGCTGAGCAACATTTGGTACGACATGACAAGAATTTGCTAATCTAGCAGCGTTGCAAGACTCCCGGTACGGTGTCGAGGAGTTTGTGTGTGTCAACTAACTGAATGAGGATGGAGAAATGAGACGAGTATTGAAATTGGAAACTTGTGCGGCCGCGTTGGCTGGTCTGGTCCTCATGGGATCAATCGCGTTTGCCGAAGAAATCGCGATTGGCTCGAAGGCTCCCGACTTCAAAGCGTTGGGGGTCGACGGCAAAGAGTATTCCTTGGATGGCACCAAAGGTGCCAAGGCCGTCGTATTGGCCTTTACCTGCAATCGATGCCCTGTCGCGGTGGCCTATGAAGATCGCTTCATTGAATTTCAGAAAAAGCACGGCGGTAAGGACGTGCGATTTATCGCAATCAATGTGAACTCGAGCGAAGATCTGAAGGCGATGAAGGAACGCGCCGAAGAGAAAGGCTTGAACTATCCCTACGCTTATGACGAAAGCGGCGATTCCGCAAGGCATTACGGCGCACGTGTTACCCCACATATTTTCGTAATCGACAAAGACGGAATGGTTGCGTACCGTGGCTCGTTTGACGATGACCAACGAGATCCACAAACTCCGTACGTCGAGAACGCGGTCAAAGCCTTGGTGGCCGGTGAAAAGCCTGAAGTCTCGTCGACCAAAGCATTTGGCTGTGGCATCAAACCAGCCAAGAAGTAGGTACTGATCGCGACTCTGCTTGTGGCTGAGAGATCGTTTCACAATCCACGGCGTAGCTATCAGTAGCGCGTCGTGGGTCAGGGGTGGTCAATGGTGATTTCGTACAGTTTGAGATCAAGGGCCGTGCTATGGATGCTGGTAGGATTCGCTACGCTGCTCGTCGGCTGCTCAAAGTCCGAACCAGATTCCAATGATCAACCAGTTGAGCCACCTTCTGCAGCGATCGGTAATTCCTCGAGCAAATCGACTCCTTCAGCCTCCGATGCCACGCAGGTTGACCTGTCGATCGGCGACGAATTGACTTTACAGAGATTCTTGGATGAGCGGCGAGGCCAAGTGGTGCTGGTCGATTTTTGGGCAACTTGGTGCGGCCCGTGTCTGGAGCAGCTTCCCCATGCGATTGAATTGAGTCGACTATACGGCGATCATGGACTGACGGTCATTGGAGTCAGCATGGATAATCCTGAAGACGAAGAGTCGGTGCGAGGAGTTCTTGCGAGGTTGCAGGGAACATTGCCCTGCATTTTGACAGCCTACGGCGCGGGGTCTAAGTTTTTGTCGGCCTTCGACCTGCGAGGTGAAGTCCCATTCTATCGGCTCTACGATCGTTCCGGAAAACTGCGTAGCGAATTTAGCGGCGACCCCGAGGGATTGGTCAATGGTGAGTCGGTTGAAAGAATCGACGAACGGGTTGTAGAATTGTTGCGTGAAACACAATAGCTTAAGGACCAGTAGATTGCCGACGGTTACATCAAGCCTGGTCAGCATCTTCCGATTATGCGTTGGACTGTCACTGCTTACCCAAGGCACGCCTCCGGCGAGAGCGGCCGATGAGGTACATGATCGCTCGCCAGTTGATCTGGTATTGGCCCACGATGAATCGTGGTTGGTGACTGCCAACCAGACTTCTAACAGTATTTCTCTAGTACGAATTGAAGATGGGTTTTTGCTCGATGAAATCTCGATCGGCGAACGTCCGGTTGATTTGGCACTGCATCCCAATGGGAAGCAAATCCTGGCGACCAGTAGTTATTCGGGCGAAGTTGCTTGGATCGAAATTGCCGATAACCGCCTAGTGCTCACCCACCGATTGCAGCTGGGTTTTCAACCCCATGGGATTGCCATCGACGGGAATAGTCAATTGGCTTACGTCGCTCTTACCGACGCTGACCAGGTTGCTGTCATCAGCCTGTCGACAAAAAAAGTTGAGTTCTTAATTGATGTTGGTCGCTGGCCTCGGTACCTGGCGCTGTCCTCTAGCGGAAAACGACTGGCAGTAGGAACCAGCGGCGATCGCGGCGTCTCAATCGTTGACACAGAAACCAGGAAGTTGATGGCTGTCGATCGATTTGTTGGACTCAACGTCGGACACCTGGTGCTCTCAAGTGAATTGCATCAAGTCTATTTTCCTTGGGTTGTCTATCGCCGCAATCCAATTACCCAGCGCAATATTCAACTGGGATGGGTTCTAGCGAGCCGCCTGGGGCGAATCGGATTCGATGACCATTCGCGTCGCGAGGCCATTTCACTTGATCCGCCGGGCAAGGCCCTGGCCGATCCACATGGGATTGCTCTGACGTCCGACGAACAATTCGTGGTGATTTCAGCAGCTGGCTCCCACGAACTTGTTGTTCTGAAATCAGATGGGCTACCATTTCAAGAGCGGGGCAGTACGGACCATATCGATGCCGAATTGGCTGCTGACGCCGACCGATTTTTTCGTATCGAATTGGGGGGACGTCCGATGGGGATACAACTTTCGACTGATGATCGTCGAGTCTACGTAGCGAACTACCTCGACAACTCCGTGCAGGTGGTTGATCTCGCCAGACGTGAGATTGTACAGAGAATTGATGTGGGTGGTCCGTCCATTCCGTCTCTGGCTCGCAAGGGGGAAGTAATATTTTTCGATGCCCGACGTAGTCTTGATCAATGGTATAGCTGCAACACATGCCACTACGAGGGAGGCTCTAATTCAGTCACGATGGATACTCTGAACGATAGGACTTCGTTCACGTTCAAGACCGTCTTGCCACTGTACGAATTGGATCGCACGCCGCCTTGGACATGGCACGGCTATCAAACAGAGTTACTCAGCGCGATGCATCATTCTCTCAAGACGACCATGCTGGGCCCGGGTGCTGCGGATGACGATGCGCGTGCCCTTGTCGCCTATTTGTCATCGCTCAAGCCACCTCCAAATCCCTATCGTCAGGTATCAGGCCAATTGACAGATTCTGTGCTGCGCGGAGAAATGATCTTTCACGGTTCGAAAGGCGGATGCAGCAATTGTCATGTGGGCCCCCACTTTACTGATGCGATGACACATGATTTGGGGTTGAGTACCCAAGAGGACTCGGGCACAGAATTCAGCACGCCATCCTTGCGTGGCGTCTTTCGCAAGGTTCTGTTGTTACATGATGGACGAGCGACATCGCTGCAGGAATTACTTGGCGATCAACATGCACCGCAGCGGGTTGCCGGCGAACGCTTGACCGAGCGTGAACTCGACGATCTTGTCCAGTACGTCAAGTCGCTGTAGTGATGTTTGCAAGGTTGTTGAAGCAGGCGACAGATGTCTGTATTTTTGCTTGTGATTTTCCCGAACAGCTTGACAATCCGTCCTGTATGCTTGCATCCCTTGAGACTGATACTTTCTAGCACTCGATAACGAGATATATCAGGCATTCATCGATCATGAAATTCCGCTTCTGGCCGGCAACTACGAAGTGCGTCATCCGCGAGCTTAAGCAGATATCGCCAGGAGCGGGCATTGCAGAGCTGATCGAACTGTCGGCACTGAATCACCGGCTTCAAACCTCCGAGCGTGGTGCGTTGAGCGAATGCGCAGCCAGGGAATCAACGCTGAGTGGCGGTACCACCACGCACTGATTTCGAGGACGGGCTCGAGTTCAACTTGCTCTTCACTAACGTTGATCGATGCGCTTCTGTATCTTGACCTTAGCTACTTCCCATCGCCGGGAGGTGCTGCGGTCGAAGTGCATTGCATCGATCGCATCGATCGACTTTTGGGTACCCGCAGATTCCCCTAACAGATCAAAACTATCGAACAATGCAAATGCGTTGGTCGTGGCCGAAATGAAACTCAGCAGTTCGCTTTCAATTTCGCTTCCATAATGTACGAGAGCAGCTTTAGCCTCACGGCGTGTGAGATCGTTGCGAAAGTACTTTATCAGCACGGGAATATGCTCATGCTTTTTGAAGCTACCTAACAAGCGCAGAACTGGCCCCAGTTCGGCATCCGTTTCTTTGGCAAGCAGCTTCAGCACCTCCGCTTCACATGAAATATCAGCCCACTGACAATAGGCGTTGACCGAATTCGGAGTGCTGCGCCCCATGAAAGATTCTTCTTGGCTTCGAGGAAACACATGCGGACGCACGACTTCGAGCACTTCGGAACGCAATTCTGGCACAACGGCGATCGTGGACAACTTTTGCAACAATCCCCAGGCAGCTCCGCCCTCAAACCCGGCCTGCTTGATGTCTTCGATTAGCCGTCGAACTTCGGCGGAGTTAGGGACTTCTCGATATTGGCGTTGTTGATCTGCTGCACGCTGCCGTTCGGCATGAAGCTGTTCAATCTCCTGGGAGCCCAGTAGTTGGTAGGAAACTTGAATACTCTGGACTGCTGCGTGGCGATTCTTGACTTCTAGAATTTGCTCCAGTGAGTGGGAAACATGGTTACCAAGATCGAACGTCCATATACCCGTGCCGGTAATCTCCAGCATGGGGTCGTTTTCGTCGTCCAACGTTCGCAGCTTGTAAGTCTTGTCATAAACCAGCAGCTTACCTCGTTGTTCTTTCAACTTGAATTGGTACGCTTCAGCCGCCGGCAGCGATTGGACGGACTGAGTCGCTCGACCTCTGGGGTCCATTGGAAATCGCGATCCACCACCTGCAAACAAATTACTCGAGGGGCCCGCATCTGATTGTTGAAGTCGCAAGGATATCAATCTCTTGTGCGACCAATTCAACTGATGCACAGGATCTAGTGGCTCAAATAGCAACTCCGAAAGGCCACCCACCATCATCGGTAAAGCGCCAGTCTTGTCAGTATCACTCAGCAATGATCCCAAGCGAGATATCCGAAACTGGCCCTCCTGTCGTGGGGATCGGTCAAAGGTCACATTGGCCATGGCCTTGGTCACAGCCTGATAATTCAGCGTCGCGACAATCCCTTGTCGCTTTCCGTGAGCTGTAATCGCACAAACACTGGGAGTTGTAGCTGCAGCGATCTGCTGACTGGACAAAGCATTCGTACTGCGAGCATTCACCAATTGGATATTCAAATTGGCCTGCTGAATAAGCTGTTTCAGACGACTGATAGGCGTGGCAAAGCCAACGCTGTCGGCTTCGATTCCGGTCAACTTAGCGGTGGCAACCCCGACGACCAACCCGAACTCATCTACAACCGGGCCGCCACTTTGTCCGGGATTGAGCGCCCTATCTAGGCCTATGAGACTTCCGCGTTCTGGGCTGTTAACCATTCCCGATACGCTGCCTCGGCTGACCTTCACGTCAGGCCCCAACGAATTTGTAAACGGAAATCCGACGATCATTATGGACTGCGCTAGTGCTACTTCGGTAACTTCTGCAAGCGTGAGCGGTGTCAGCAACCCAGCCTCCACTTTCAAGATCGCTAGGTCGCTTTCCGTATCAACCGCCTTGACACTTGCCTTGTACTTTCGCCCGGCGATCGACACTTCCGGTTCGTTGGACGTATGCACTATGTGAGCGCAAGTGGCGATCCAGCCATCCCGGCCGATGACAAATCCAGTGCCACTACTCTTGATCTCATTGTTGGTGGTAATTTCCCCAGATGCGTTCAGTGTGCAATGACCTTCCCACCAGGCCTGTTGAGCCCTCTGGGCTGCGGGCTGAATCTTGACAGCGTATTGAAAGTCTTGACCGGCGGGCAGTTCAAACAATAGGGGGCGAGTGAGCAGCGTATGAATCGGACCTGCCTGTGGCGTCTGCTGATGTATCGCATCTTGCGTTGCCAGAATCGCGGATGCAGGTTGTGAGGCAATTGAACTGTCGCCGATTGAGTTCGTAAAATAGTCGGCCAATTTTACGAAAAGCACTAGCACGCCCACGCAGGCCAGTACGACGCCTGAAGCGACCGACAACCAGATCAAAGTACGGTAGTCCCGTTTCAAGCTGCGGCGGAGCGTGCCTGAATCTGTAACAACCGTTTGCAGTGTGGAATGCATGACTCGTGTTGGCAATCCCATACTGGTAGCGGAAGGACCGATTACTGCGGCTGGAGAGCTTGCAGTGACCGCTGCAGCCGTGACGACAGACGGTGGAGATTCAACATGAATCACCGCAGCATGATGCGACCGAGCGTCAGTCAGTTGCTCCACTTGTTGAACCATCCATGCCAAAGAGCCAAGCGTACGAAAATAGGTATGCGCAAAGAGTGTCATGAACCCGTCGGTGATAGCCAAGAGCGGCGCGGGGTCCTTGTCAGCAGGCAATTTAGGCAACAAATATGTTTTCAAGTCGATGTGGCCGCTGGAATGATCGAACGGATATCTCACGCCTTGCAACAACTCTTGCAAAGAACACAAAGATTCCACGATGCGATATCCCAGTCGTTCATAGACTTCGATCTGAGAATTGGTACGCTCTACCTCGCCGGCCAATTGGGCCACGGAAAGGAACGACACAAAGTCGATGCGCAATTCGTTGACCACCGGCAGGCAAAGTGCCAATGATTGCGCAGCGGCCAACGCAGGTTCTGCTCCTGCCAGCAATCCTTGAATCTGAGATTCTTCCGTATGGGGCTGACCTCGCAGCCAACACATGGATGCGTTCACGCGATTCACAAAGGCCACTTCATAGGATGCCATTTGCCCGGCCAATCCTGCCACGCGTTTGTAGCGGCTTCGCACTTCCATTTTTAGTGTATCGGGGCTAGACACGTCTAAGCCTGGCCAGGCCATAGAATCCAGCGCGAAACCCGCCTGACGGAGCGACAGCACCTTGCGAGCCTCGATAAAACTTTGTTCGAAGTTCTGATATTGCTGACGATGCTGGTAGTAGGCATTTCGCCCTGCCTCCATCGAATCCCGCAACTCTGCAAGCTGCCTTGCTGCATCTTTCTGATCCAGCGGCGGCATCTTCGCTGATTGAAAGTCCAGGCTCTGTGGTAGGCCACTTTCGGTGCCAAATACAAAATGATAGGCCTGACCAATCTGTTGTGCTTGCGTCTGTGCATCCGTTAAGTGGTCTACACTGGTCAGCATTTGATCCTGGAACTGCTCACCAAATTGGATTTGATAGAAATCTCGAGTGGCTGCTCGACTGCAACTGTCAATGTCCTGAAACAAGGCGCTGGCCGGCAATTCGCTACGAATCCTACTGAGGCAAGCTTGCTTGGTTGCAAAGGCAATCCGATCGCGATCCGAGGGGTGAGTATCCAGCCAGCCAGTTTTTTCGGCGGCGGAGAGCTGTTGGATGCCCTCGATCAGTTCAGCCGGCTGGTTGTCGCGACACAACTTGAACCAGTGAGGCAGATCATCGACTAACTTTCCGTCGGTATAGAACTCTTGAAGTTGAGGGGAACACAGTTCTCGTGCCAAACTCAGCCGCCGCAACTGTTGCGATGTCGCTGCGAATGCGTCGGAGCCAGCGAGTCGAATTTCGTGCAAATCCGCGTTGTATTCCATTTGCCTCATCAACAAACAGGACACCGCGTGCCCAACCATCATGAATACCCACAGAATTCTCCGCGTGAGCCATACGAAGAATCCGGTTACATACAGCAATATACTGAAGCGATGGTCGATACCCTTGGTCCAATTCGCGAGTCGCTCGTCCCACGCATCGCGCTCGTACACAACACGCGCAAACCATAAATTGATTGCCCGTATCAAAAAGTTAAGCCGCATGCTGGCACCCTGTGAGAAATGCCCAAATTCATGCGCCAGTACTCCCGATAGTTCGCGCAGAGTCAGGCCGCGCACCAGAGGCAAACCGAGCGTTAATACCAAATCGCTTCGTCGAAAGAGGCTACTCCAGCCTCTCTGGAAGGCAGCAAATGCATTGACATCGGTGCTTACGCAAATGCGTTTGGGCGCGGGCGCATGTACCGATTTGCACAGGATGGCTATGTACTCAAAGAGCAGCGGTTCGTCCTGAGGATTCAGCGAACGTGGCGCAGCGGCGCGAGCCTTCTTGGCAAACAGCGGCTTGATCATAAAGAATATCGCAACCGCCATGGCAATCGTTGGCAAGAACAGCCAACTCTTACCTCGCGCACGAACCTCAGATCCCTGCGCTATTGAAATCGCGAACCTGGTATACTCGACCGTCCCCCAGGCAGTCAGCCCAATCAGGCCGATGTATAGCACTGGCAAGAGCAGCATGACCATCGCTACAGCCAACAGTGCCAGCCGGTACGATAGTGTCGTCGGCACAGGTTCGATCGGGGATTCGACAGCTTCCAATACTTGTTGACGCACACCAGGATTTGTTGCGCTTATGGCGGTCGTTACCATACCAGCACTCCGTCAGCCAAGCCCCGTCTATTACGCCAGGGCCGTATCGAGATTGTGACAACCGAGTCGATTAGACAGGACAGTATAAACCAGTTCAATCCATTGTTCAAAACTGAATACTGCACTCAAAATAGCCGGCTGCTTACCCCGAGAGTTCACGCGAACACACCGCGATATGCGAAAGATTCAATTCAAGGATGTGCACTGACATTCATGAGGCAACCCAAGGTCACTCGGCCATTTGATGTTGCAGTCAAACCGCGCAAACTTGGCAGCTAATTTGCGTGAATAGGCTGATTGAGCAAGTCAATCGCCACCGGCAGTCGGTGTCCCTTCGACAGCAATCAAAAGAGTCCGCTCTCTGAGTCCGATTAGGCTGCGACGTTGAGCTGAGTCGTTAAAACAGCCAGCAAGTGTGGTAATCCACAAACCATGAAGAATCGCCCCAGCGCACCACTGTCGTGGTGATCCCGAGAGATGATGTAAAAGGGCGTGTGGGTCGTGTGGATTAGTAGCGAACAATCAAGTCGAAGTTCCAACGGTTCTTCATCAATCCTTGCTGCTTAGTCAAGGGGAACTCGAAGGCTGATCCTAGCTCAACGTTTCGCTTGGGCTTGTAGCGCATGCCAACCGCCTGTGTCACCAGATTGTCACCGGACACTCCGACTGAACCCAAATTGAACAAGTCGCCGCCATGAACCGGCAATCCGAATGCGGTACCGTTGTTCAAATAATTCCACCAGTTGAATTCAGTGAGCACGTAAAGTGGCATAGATGTGTGCAACCGATAGTTGAAGTGGTTGCTCCAATACATCAAGCGGTTTTCTTCGGTCGTATCGTTCGGCTGGCGCAAGCCGCCGGCACTGAGCCAGTGAGCTCGCGTGCTACCCATGAGTCGCGTACCAGCGGTGGCAAAGAAATTCCATTCGCCTTCGCCATTGCCTTGGAGCGATTTTTCGGAACCTGTCGGTATCTCCAATGTGGTGCCTAAGCTGAGGATTCTACCGGCGGCCGGGTCGCGATACAGGTTGTACTTGAATCCGGCGGCGATATCGGCAAAACCCGAGTCGATGAGCGGGTGCTGCGAATAGATCAGACCATCTTTGGTGGCGATAAAGCTCAGTCGCTGCGACAGCGCTAAACGAACCTGAGCTGCGTAAACCTGTACGGAATTCCCAGTAAGCGCAGCAGGAACGTCATGGTGCAAGAACAAAAAGCGCACTTCGGTCAACGTGCGCGGATCTTCAAAGAACACGGGATTGGAGACTGGGCTGATGAAATCGTCAAAGCAGCGTTCGCTAGGCTTGATAATTCCGTACCCGAGTAACCCTGGTCGGTACCCCAGCCCATCGCCACCACCATAGCAACCTGCCTTGCAGGTATCGCAGCAATTAAGAGCTGAACAACTTGTTTGTCCGCTGTATGAGGTCGTTGTGGGGGCGATGACTTGATCGTTAGATGCCGCCTGGTCATCCAAAAGGCTGCCCTGCACTATATTGTCCGATGGACTGCTGTGGTCCAACCATCTGGCGTGAGTATGAGGTGCGATGACAGCGGCAACACCTAGAACCGCTAACATGCGCTGGAAACAACATCTCATTATTGTCATTTTCCTTCCGTGGAAATGGGGTAGTGCGAGCCTGGCTACCATGCCGGCCGCAGTTCTGACAGCGCAGTGAACAGTCTCACGGGCACGGAGACGAGCTGCTGAGAGTCAGCCTGCGTCAAAACGCACTACGTTCATTACAATCCCAAGCCATTCCCCCACAGTGTCCAATTTGCTTGGCTATGCAAGCTTGGGTATCGGCAGCCAAAGTACCAGATTGTTGACACAGCCATCGAGTAATTGCGTTTCGGATGAGCGGCCCTTCACGATAGTGCGAACAAGCAAACTGCAACGCCTGGGTAAATATTGCACCCAGGACCAGGACCAATAGTGGGAGGCGAGCAGTCGGTAGTGGGACAGCGATGGCGGGACAGGCGGTCCCTTCGAATCTTGTGACAGCTTCGAGACTGGTGGCTAAAGCTCCTTCATTTGGTGGCAACCTCGAACTTTGGTCCTCCCCTATGGATTGCCGCGAGCATTGAATTTGCTGGCGTCCTGGCAGCGCACACCGAATTGAGTAATCAACAGGGCCGCCCCGATCATGGTGATGCCTTTTAAAAAGAAAGAGGTCTGTATTCTGGCCATCACGGCGTCGGGAGCAGCTAGGATGCCATGGCCGTGCACGACGACGGTGACAGGAATCAAGAACAGCACAATTAGCCAGCCACCAAGTCGCGGTGCGCGGTTGGTTAATATGAAAAAGGCTCCGGCTAACTCGACCATCCCCGAAAGGATTACCCAGAACTCACGAAACGGAATGATCTCTGGCATTAAAGCGACATACCCGGCCGGATCGGTGAAATGCGTGACTCCCGATAGAAAGAAGATCAGCACAAACATGACTCGACCCACAATGCCAATGGCTGGGTGATGAATATAGATGTCGGCTGGCCGCTGATTCATTTTCAGTTCTCCCGTTGGCAACCACACTGGGCTTGTCATGCGCTTTGCATATACCTACCGAGATCAGCAGGCGTACGGGATGTATTCTAAACGTATTAACAGCCTGATGATATGCATGGCAAACCAGCCCAAACACCAGATGCATGCTGGCCGATGGCACCAACGCCTAGCGACTCTGCGGTAGCCACAACGATCTGATGGGCAACCGCACACGACGGAGACAAGGCAAGACCAATTGATCCAGGGACTCGCGATCGCGTTGATCGAGCAGCCAGTTGGTACGCACACAAGCCACAGTCAGCAGCAGTAGCGTCACGGCGGAGACATGAGCGCCGAAAATCAAACTGGCTGGTACCAAGCTGAAGATGATCGTCTTACGAGAGATACTACAGCCTTCCCGGT
Organism: Pirellulaceae bacterium; assembly: GCA_019636385.1. Taxonomy (NCBI): domain Bacteria; kingdom Pseudomonadati; phylum Planctomycetota; class Planctomycetia; order Pirellulales; family Pirellulaceae; species Pirellulaceae bacterium. The sequence goes on from JAHBXT010000001.1 coordinate 1,028,087, forward strand.
GAACTCGCCACAGGATCATCAACACCAATAAGCCATTGGTGATCGCCGTTGCTAAGGCGGCACCGTACAAACCCATCGACAATATTAGCGGCCAGTTCAACGCAATGTTCAACAGCAAGGCGACCGACATTAGAACCGCATTCTGCTTGGCCTTTTCGGCACACAACAGATAGGCAGCGGCCACAGTGGACATACCGGACCACGCAGCCAGCGCCATTCCCAACGGCAGAATCGACAGCGCGGGCTGGAAGCGGTTGGAGAAGATCCACTCAAACAACAGTGGCGCAGCGGCCAATGTTAGACATGATAAAGTTGTGAATCCCAAACTGATAACGATCACCAGATTGTTCATCTTGCTGGAGATTTGATCGAACTGCTTGCGCTCCCAATTCGCGCTCAAGTAGGGCAGTAGAATCCCGCTGAGCATCATGCCCAGGCTCATCAGCAGATTGGGAAGTATGCGTGCGCAGTAAAACTGACCGACCAAGGCTTGGCCGGCCTGAGCATCGGTAGGACACAGATGGAGCAGCATGTACCGATCGCTGAGATCAAATAAATTGCTGACCAAATTGGAACACCATAATGCGACTGCGAAGGGAACTATGCGACCCCACATAACTGCGGGCGGCAAATCGGTTGCTGCTTTGAGTTCATGGCTGGCACTACGCCAGGCACCCCACAATCCAGGAACAATTGCCGCTAGACTGGCACTGGAGTAAGCGGGCAGCAGTGCCACCCAATTGCCCGTCCACCAAATCACGGCGATTCCCAAGATGGTGAACACCGCCGTCTGGATTAAGTGCATCATGGATGCCAGACGAACCAATCGCAACGATGTAACTAATTCGACAACGGTATTGAACAGAATCAGGTGAACCAGTGCCAACACCGTCCAACCGATTACCTGATACCCCACTTCAGTACCGTAGAGCACCTGGCCAGAATGCGTTGGGAAGGCCAACATCAGTCCACACAACAACAACACGCCACACGCGCTGACCAAAGTCAGGCGTAGTAGATAGGGTCGCAGGCAGCCCTGTAGTCGATAGTGTTCCACAAACTTACCCAGTGAGCCAGGCAATCCCAGGACAGCCAGCGGTGCGCCAATCACGAAGAAGCTGTTTGCCAGCGCCCACAGCCCTAAATCGGCTTCGGGTAGGAACTGGCAGAACCCAAGATTGCGTACCAGCCCAATGACGCGCTGACCAACGTTGATCACCAACATCGACAACAGTCCAGCCAGGAACGCATCGCCAGCCCGATGATGGTGGGTAGACCGCTGCTGCGGCTCGGATTCTCTGCTGGTGGAAGACATGGAAGGGTCTAAAGAATTGGGCTCTGTGTTCCAGACTGAACGCAGTAACGTAGCTTATGGCAGGCTGCCGTTACGCCCCCAGGTCCAACAGGCGATCGTCCATTGGCAAGGCTCTGCCGGTCTATCTCGTTATAACCGTCAGATTTGGCATTATTCTTGAAACTGCATCGTTTTAAGCGCCTGTCTAATTGGGATTTTCGTGGAACCGCGCGGGTTTCGCATCGCGCGGTTTCTGTAATTGGCGGGGCTTCTTGGGCCAGGTGGCTAAGCGGGTTATGGATGCCGTAAAGACTAACCGCGGCCAACCCTGAATGGCGACAAGTCGATTTGGTTGCCGGTGCCCAGCATCAGGTTGGCCATAACCTGGGCTGTGCCACAGGCCAGATGCAATCCGCTGCGAAAGTGGCCGGCGGCACAGTACAGATTCCTGGTACCAGGAACGGCACCCAAGTAAGGCAATCCATCGAATGATCCCGGACGCAGCCCCGCCCATGTTGAGACGACTTGGGCATGGTTGAGCTGAGGTAATACCGAGCATGCCCAATTCTGAATCTGTTCAAGCGCTTCGGGAGTTGTTTCAATCACATAGCCCACTTCCTCTTCAACGCTGCCGGCCAACAAGTGCCCGTCGTCGCGGGGAACCAAGTAACGATGTCCCTCGTTGACAATTCGGCTTAAGATAGGACGCTGCGAGTTGTACAACACCATCTGTCCACGGACGGGCAGAATGCCGTTGGGCAAATTCAACTGTTCGAGCATCTGCCGCGCCCATGCTCCCGTGCACAGGCAGATGCGATCGGCAGTGAACTTGTCACCCTGCGTACTTTTCAGCTCAGCTTGCCCTGCCGCGTCCACTCGAATCTCCGCAATATTGGCTGACAGGAAGTTAACGCCTAGATTCTGGCAGGCGATTCGCAGTGCCTTCAAATGCCGCGGGTTGCGCAACTGGCATTCCCCTGGCAACAACCAGCTTTGAAAGATGGGAGAGCGGCCATAGGATGACAACTGCGGTTCGAGCTTCAATAGCTCCGCTGTTGTCAGGCGTTGATACTCAATACTGTATTGCTCCCACCAATACTCCTGGGCTGTGAGGGTGGCTACTTCCGCGCGGCTGGTTGCCAAGTAAACTCCGCCGCAACGACGGAAACCGGTATCGACGCCAGTCTCTTCAAGCAGGCGCTGGGCCCACTGGCCATGTAACCGGTGGCTGAGTGACTTCAGCTGCTCGTAGGGGTCCACTACGGCACAGTTGGCCGCTGGGGGCAGAATGCCCGCTCCGGCCCAGGAAGCTGCTGGTCGCTCCTGCTCCGGCTGGATCACACTGACCGGGCGCAGCCGCCGTGCCAATTCCCATGCCAGCGACAAGCCGATCGCGCCGCCTCCTACGATCAGTGCTTCAGCGCGGTTCATTGAAGTCATCACAACAGTCATCAAAAGTGTACAATGCCTGGGAAAACGGCTACTGAAAGACGTCGATTTGTGCCGACCACAGCGACAGCATCCAGGCTAGATGGTCGCCTTTCAATGGGACAGGCGGTTTCCGTGAAATTAGGCAGCGGTGGGCAGCATAGTCGATTACAATAAACGTGCGTGATCGGTGGGCGGCAGTCGCCGGAATTTTCGCTACACTGTCGTATCTGCAATTTCCTTTCTGGCAATCGGTAGCGACAATTCTTTATGGACATTTCCCGTTTACGGTAGCCGCAGGACATGAGCATGGCAACCGTCAGTGCGGACAGACTGATCGAGTTGGTGACTAAGAGCCAGTTGGCCGAGCCCGCCCGACTGGAGGCGGCACTGGAGCGCATCCGTAGCGCGCATGATGGACAGTTGCCCACCGATGTCATTGAATTAGCGAAAGCCTTGCAGCGCGAAAAGGTGATCACGCGCTGGCACGCCGAGAAGTTGATCGTCGGCAAGTACAAAGGCTTCTTTTTGGGCAAGTACAAGCTGCTGGGCCACATCGGCAGTGGTGGGATGAGCAGTGTGTATCTGGCCGAACACACCAAGATGAATGACTTGCGGGCCATCAAAGTGCTGCCACCCAGCAAGATGGGAAAGTCTTCATATCTGGCGCGCTTTCAACAAGAGGCTAAAGCCATCGCTTCGCTGAATCACCCCAACATTGTTCGGGCTTTCGACATCGACAACGATGGCGATATTCACTTCATCGTCATGGAATATGTGGACGGTATCGACCTACAGAATCTGGTCAAGAAGAAGGGACCACTGCCTTTTGACCAAGTGGCCGACTATGTGGCCCAGGCGGCTCACGGCCTGCAGCATGCTCACGAAGTAGGACTGATTCACCGCGACGTCAAACCCGCCAACCTACTGCTGCGGAAAGATGGTCGCATCAAGCTACTGGATTTGGGATTGGCTTTGTTTGCGGACGAGTCACAGGCATCGCTGACCATCGACCACAGCGATAAAGTCTTGGGGACTGCTGACTATCTGGCTCCGGAACAAGCGCTCAACAGCCACGGTGTCGATCATCGCGCCGATTTGTACGCGTTGGGCTGCACTATGTACTATCTACTAACCGGCAGCCCCCCATTTCCATCTGGATCGATCGCTCAGCGAATCGCCAAACATCAACGGGAAATGCCTAAAGAGATTCGCAAACTGCGACCGGAATGTCCCGGTGAATTGGAAGGCATTTGCTGGAAACTGCTGCAAAAAGACCCAATGTTTCGCTACACCACCGCGCAGCAGACGGCTGAGGTTCTGGAAGCTTGGCTGGCCAGTTATCGCGCTTCTAGCGTTCCGAACAGCGCTCGAACCGCTACGGTGGCTGGCGACAGCGCCTCGCGCAACACTTCTGGGCTGAGCCAACTGGGGGCGCGAATCAGCGATTTGGGATCGCGCACCGGCGACTCAAGTACCAGCCGTAGTGGTCTGGGGTCCTCAAGTAGCGGCTTGGGCTCCAGCTTGTCAGACACGATGAACAATCGTGGCGCAGAAACCTTGCCTGGTCGTTCAGGCAGTGGGATCACCAATCTTTCGGCCAGCGACAGCGGGGTGCTCGTACGTCTGGCCAGTGCTTCATCCAGCGGCAGTAGTAGCCGCATTGACTTGCAAGCCGAGATGAAGCCGCGTGGACCCAAGCCGGGCGGCGCCGGCTCAGCATCTCCGGGGCGATCGCCAGCCAGCCAACCCGTCCAGAAATCGCGGACGGCAGCACCCGCTCGGTCTACCGCCCATGCGCCATCGCGACCCGCATCAACCACAGCCAACTCAGCCCCTGCCGGACCGTTGCCCGTCGAGCCGACTCGTAAAGCCTTGTGGATTGCGGGACTGTTGGTTATGTTCCTTCTGGCCGTGTTGTTGGGCGTGGTTATCGAGCGACTGGTGGCTAATCGCCAACCGTCGCCTGTGAACCCCACCGAACAATCGCGCTGAGGTTCGTTGTGCATCACGGGTAGCTCTGCAATTGAATCTCTGCCTGCACCCATCATCGATCTCGTAGCTGGAACTCTTGATGCACAACCGATTCGCTGGCCTTACTCAGGCTTGTACGCTCCCGTTCGTGGTCTACCTGGTGGGCAGCGCGATGTTAAGCAAATTAAGTACGCAGTCGTACCCGTTCGGTTACGCTGTAGTCGCGGCCGCCTCAGCTCTGACGCTGTGGTGGTTGTTGCCTCGTCCGGCTCGAAGCACACTTTTTACGATCCACCCGCGCATTTTTTGGGGAGTGCTGGTCGGCACACTGGGAATTGCTTGGTGGATTCTACTTAGCCACTTACACTTGGAAAAACAATTGACGGCCGGCTTTCCCGAGTGGTTGCAAGTGGGTGAGCGAGTAAGTTTTAATCCGCTGGAAAAAATTGCTGATCCCTGGGCGCGTGCCGGATTCTTAGCGGTCCGACTGCTGGGAATTGCCGTAATCGTCCCGCTTGTGGAAGAGCTGTTTTGGCGCGGGTTTTTATTGCGCTGGACGATTGATCCGGAATGGCAGGACGTGCCGTTAGGCACGTTCACCTGGGCCAGTTGCGGTATTGTCACGGCATTGTTCACTCTGGCGCACCCAGAATGGTTTGCAGCCGCTAGCTATTGTCTGCTGATCAACGGCTTGTTGTATTGGAAGCGTGACTTGTGGCAGTGCATCGTGGCCCACAGCGTCAGCAATTTTTTGTTGGCGATGTACGTGCTCCAGACCGGCCATTGGTGGCTGTGGTAGTTGCTTGGATCGCTATGATGCATGTAGCCCGGTCTGGTTTCCGCTACCAAGCATCGGCGGCGCTGGGGACGCGAGGATCGGAAGCGGCCCGCATCTGTGACTGTTCAAACTGAATTGCTTGAGCGACTGCCAGAGTGTCGGTACGCTGAATTTCATGGCCAAACTGTTGCAACTGGCTAACGACGCTGGCGGGCATCGCCTGCTCGACCCACGCTTGATCGGGCGACCACTGGTGATGCACGCGGGCTGAACCGAGCGCCTGATCAACACTGTTGCCCAAGTCGATTGTCCGCACCAGAGCCTGCAGCACCGCCGTGATGATTCTCGGACCACCGGCTGCACCACCCGTGAACAACAATCTGTCGTGCTGATCCAATACGATGGTCGGACTCATGCTCGACAGCGGGCGTTTGCCAGCCACAATCTCGTTGGCTTTGGACCCCAACAAACCAAAAGCGTTTCGAACCCCTGCGGCTAAGCTGAAATCGTCCATCTGATTGTTCAGCACAATGCCGGTTCCTGGCAGAATGATCTTCGAACCGAAACTGGTGTTGACCGTTTGCGTCAGCGCTACCGCGTTGCCTTGAGCATCTGCAACCGTTAAATGTGTCGTATGTCCGCCACGACCCAATACATCTTGGTCGGCGCGAGGCGGTTGGCCGTGGCTGGTGACTACGGTCGCCCGCTCAGGGTCAATATCGGCTGCTCGCTGCCGTAGATAATCCACGTCCAGCAGCCCCGTTGGCACTTTGGTGAAATCGGCATCGCCCAACCAGTAAGCGCGATCGGCCAGCGCGCGCTTCATGACTTCTAACAGCAGATGCAAGCCTGCCGCTTCCGATTGCCCGAAGGCTGCGGCTACATCTAGCGGTTCCAACATGCCCAGCATTTGAGCAATATGAATTCCACCTGAGCTGGGCGGCGGAAAACCAACCACTTGCCGACCTCGATATCCGCTGCGAATCGGCGCGCGGTGCAGCACTCGGTACTCCGCCAGATCGTCCGCGCGCATCCAGCCGTTGTGGGCGATCATGTACGCCTGGAGCCGATCGGCAAATTCTCCCCGATAAAACCACTCGCCCCCTTCATCGGCGATCTTGCGCAGCGATCGCGCCAGGTCGGGTTGTCGCAGAACGTCGCCAGCACGCCACGGCTGACCGCCAGGGTCCAGCAGCACGCCAGCCGATGCCGGAAACCTGCGCAGCGCTGGAGCCGAAGTTTTCAAGACGTTGGCGAAATAATCGGAAATCAGGTAGCCACTCTCAGCCACCTGAGCGGCCGACAGCAAACTGTCTTGCCAGCCTTGGACACCGTGCTGTCGACTGATCTGTTCAAGCAACGCCAACAATCCGGGAACAGCCACCGCTAACGGACCATGCTGACTGAGCTGCGAGTCGGGTTTACCGTCCGAGCCTCGATAGTGATCCGGCAGACTGCGCCGGGGTGCCGTTTCACGGCCGTCCAGTGCCAAAACTTGGCCATCCGCCAAGCGAAGCAGGGCTAGTCCGCCGCCACCAATTCCAGAGTTATGTCCATCGACAACCGACAACATCAGTGAAGCTGCTACGGCTGCGTCGATGGCATTACCGCCTTGCTGGAGTCGCTCCATAGCGGCCCGCGTGGCCAACGGATGCGACGTAGCCACACAGCCTCGCGCACCCGAAGCGACCTTGCGCGCCGAGGCGTACATATCTCTCACATCCTCGCCGCAACCGCGCCCGGCCAGACAAAACGCCGACCCCGCCCATGTGGCACCTGCTAGAAAATTGCGGCGATGAATCATTGTGAATCGCATGAGGGAATCTTAGTTAACGAGCGGCATAGTTACAGCCACCGTCACTCTGGCCATTTCGCGAACCGGATTTTCACCGTCTGGCGACAGCGACTTGTGGATTGTGGTTATTACCAGCTGGCCGCAGCGCCTGCCGTTAAGTAGTCTGCGATGGTGGCTGGGCGCCGCCCTGTTCCAACAATTCAAGCGGCATGGCCAGCAGGGCTTGAGCCAGGGCCTTGCCTTGAGCATCATTGCGCAGCCCGCGACGCAAGACGCCACTAAGTAGAAAATTCAGTCCGCCCAAGTTCGGCAGTTCGTAGCGAGTTACGTTTTCAACAGTCAGCTCGCGGAAATAATTACCAACGCGCTCCACCGTTAGTTGTTGGCACAGCCAGGGATAATCGCCTGGATCGCGCACTAAGATACCAATATTGGCTGACGTGCCCTTGTCACCGCTACGGCCATAGGCGATGTCGATCAGCCGGCGGACGGTGGGGCCAGTCGAAGCACCGACAGCCGCAGGTGATATCGAGCTGGTAATAGGTGGGGATACTGGCGCGACAGGCGGCCAATGACATTCGGATTGACGATTGGCCAGCGTATCGCTGGTCGTGAGATATTGGACCTCGACCGGAACCTCCTGGGCTCGAATCAAGCAGGGCCAGTAGCGGAAGATGGGATGCACCCGCGGACGACCTTCTGCGTAACCCGTTGTGCCTTGTGCCCCGGCAGTCACCAGCGGCATCAGCTCTTGAGAAAACGCCTCGACAGCCGCTTGCGAATCGGACTGCACGGCGACGCGCATCACGGTTTCGTATTCCGACTGTGAGTTCAAACGTGCATCGGGGACCGGAACGCTGGCAGCGTGTCCCAAGCACTCAATCATCGTATCTCGATATTGCCAGCCGGCATCGGCCAGACGCTGCAACACGATTTGGCCGCTGAGTCGCGCCTTTTCTTGCGAGCGATGCCCGTAGATCGTCAGCATCCCGGCCGCGCGATATCCGTCGCGATAGGTCGCACTGACTTTGAGCGTTTCTGGGCGCGGCGAGCCAATGGCACCGATCACTTCGACACGGTCCTGGGCAATCTGTCTAACCTGCAGGTCGGTGAACGAGACTCGAACGTCAGGGCTGAGATACTCGGCTGGGTCGCCAATTTCATAGACCAGTTGTTCCTTGACGGTCTGCGGGGTTACGCGCCCACCTGTGCCAGTGGGTTTCGTGACCACGATCCGACCGCTGGCGTCGATTTCGACGATGGGAAAGCCAATATGCGCCAGGTCCGGCATCTGTAGCCAATCGGTAGAAATTCCTCCGGTAACGTGGGTACCACACTCCAGCAGATGTCCAGCCACGGTGCCTTGCGCCAGTCGCGGCCAATCATCCAGCGACCAATTAAAGGCATGAACGCAAGCCGCCAAAACCATTGATGGATCAGCCACGCGCCCGGTGATCACAATGTCCGCGCCGGCTTGCAGTGCCCGTACCATACCTTCGCAACCCACATAGGCGTTGGCCGTGACCAATTGTGGCTGAACTTCTGACAGAGGACGACCGTCATCCAAGTTTTTGAGGTGAATTGAAGTTCCAGGATCAGCCTTCAGCGTCATGAGTACATCGTCTCCAGAGACCACTGCTATCTTCAGCTCACGGCATCCACGCTGCTCAAGTGCCTGCTGGCAGGCTAGGGCACAGGCCAGCGGGTTGAGTCCGCCGGAATTTGCGATCAACCGGCAGCGTCCTCCGCTGGCCCAATAGTCGGCCAACGACTGGACAACTTTGACAAAATCAAGGGGATAGCCCAGCTCGGGGCGTCTGTCGCGCTGCACCGCCAAGATCGACATCGACACTTCGGCCAGATAGTCCATCGTCAGATAGTCCAGGTCCGGACACTGCGATAGCAACTGTGCTGCCGCAGACGACGAATCACCCCAAAAGGCTTGCGCGTTTCCAATCCGCACTACTTGATTCACACTTCCCTCGCTTGTGTGCGGGCTCGTTGAAGTAATTCAGGCGTGACGACCGACAGTAGTGAACCTAACCACATACGTGTCTGATCGGGCTGGATAATGGCATCGACCCAACCGCGCGCGGCACCGTAGCGAATCTCGGTTTTCGATTGATACATTTGTCGCACATTGTCGCGCATGTCGTTGATCTGTTCCGGGGAAAGCGGCTGACCATTCTTTTCGGCGTCGCGAATCTTGAGTGTCAGCAGCGTGTCGGCAGCTTGATTACCGCCCATGACGGCCATGCGCGCGTTGGGCCAAGCCAGGATCACGGCCGGATCGTAAGCGCGACCACACATCGCATAATTGCCAGCACCATACGAACTGCCCACAACCACGGTAAACTTGGGCACGCTGGCAATACTCATCGCCCGCACCAACAAGGCTCCCGAACGAATGATACCGGATTGCTCGGATTGTTTACCGACCATAAAACCTTGTACGTCTTGAATGAAAATCAGTGGCACACGGTTTTGATCGCAATCGAAAACGAAGCGCGCACCTTTTTCCGAAGCATCAGCGTACATCACGCCACCGATTTGAATTTCTCCCTTGGCGGATTTGGTACGCTGTCGTTGATTGGCGACGATACCGACGGGATGTCCGTTGATGCGTGCATAGGCGGTAACCAGGCTGGCACCATAGTCTGGACGAAATTCGGCCAGACTATCGGCATCGATCACACACTGCAACAGATCCCGCACATCGTACTCACCAACACCGTCGCCGGGCACGATTTTATAGAGATCGCTTTCCGGTCGCGCCGGTGCTGGCCCAGCGCTTCCAGCGGCGCGTGCCGGCAGCAGGGCCACCAATTCGCGGATGCGGCGCAGACAAGCCTTATCGTCGGGCTCATGAAAATCGACGGTTCCGCTGATGTGCGAGTGCATGGCAGCGCCGCCTAGTTCTTCGGGGTCGGCCGTCTGACCGATGGCCGCCTTGACCAGTGCCGCACCGGCCAAGCACAGTTGGCTACCCTCGGTCATCACGATCTTGTCGCACAGCACCGGCAGATAGGCACCTCCGGCAATGCAATTCCCCATGACCGCCGCAATCTGCGGGATACCTTCGGCCGACAGCACCGAATTGTGCCGGAAGATTCTGCCGAAATCGTCTTCGTCCGGAAACACTTCATCCTGCAGAGGCAGGAAAGCACCGGCCGAATCCATCAGGTAGATGGCCGGCAGTCGCAGGCGATGCGCGACCTTCTGGGCGCGGATCATCTTCTTGACCGATTGAGGAAACATCGCGCCGGCTTTGACCGAAGCATCGTTGGCAGCGATCAAGCATGCCTGACCGCTGATCCAGCCGATACCGCTGATGATGCCCGCCGCCGGCACATCACCCCATTCGGGATACATCTGATAAGCGGCCCACAGGCCCAGTTCCAGGAACGGTCGATCGGCATCTAGCAAGACTTCCAAGCGCTCGCGGACCGGCAAGCGGCCCAACTTGCGCTGTCGCTGTTGGCCGGCTGGGCCGCCTCCCTGCAACAGAACCTGTTGCTGAGCCAAGATCGACTCTGACATTTCCTTCAAACTTGCCATGTAGCTCGACTTTCTGTGGACAAACGCGGCCAGTGGAATCCGTCCACTGTAATCGGGCCGTGGCAACTCGCAAACCCACGCCACGCACGTTTTCAAGCCAGCGGACTAGCCTCGCAGCGCGTACACGTCGGCTCGAACCGGATGATTGATATGGTCTACCAGGTCAAACCGTAGTGCTGTAGGCAGCAAGGGTCGAAAGCGAGCCACGGCATCACGCGGGCTGAAGCGACTGAGAATCTGATCCAATTCGGTGCACAACAGTTCAACTTCGCGACTATCGGCGGAAACTTGAACGAGCATCTGTCGCAAGCGACTCTTGAGATACCCGGCCAGGCTGCCGTCGTGCACCACCATCATCTGGCCTCCCGTTGCCTGGCGATCTCTGCCGCGCGCCGAGAATTCCAATAGATAGTCCTCAATGGCCACTTGCCATTGGCGCTGCAGCAGAGCCACTTGCCCAGGCGTTGCCTGAACTCCCTGGCGCCGCAGTACATCGTCGATTTCCTGTCGCGTCAGCCCACCCGATGTAACGCGCCAGGACATTTCCAGTTCGTGAGCTTCCTCGAAAAAGTGAGCGATGTTTTCAGGCTCGACGGGGCGCGGTTGATGTTGCTGCAGCAATTGGCGAGCAGCTTCATACATCTGCTCCAACAACCGCAAATCACCGGCCAAGGTTGCTTCAAAGAATTGACCGATCGCGCCAATAGGCAGTCCAACGGTACCGCTGGGTGGATTTCCAACACCACCTCGCTGTCCGCCCGCTCCAGTGTCGAAACAAAACTCGACATAGGGCAGGATAGCATCAGGCGGCAATCGCACAGCGGCCACCAGTAATTTGTCGCAGGACAGATAGGCGCTCAACTGTTCATTGCCCAGTTCCTCGATCACAAACCTACCGGCAGGTTGGAATTCATGTTGCAACAGCCAACCATCCACGGCTTGACACAATTCTTCGGCGGTCCGCCAAGGCTGGTCACTGGTCTCCAGGTAGATGCGCATTGGCGGGATAATCGCTTGCAGTTCCAGGAACTGCTCTAAGCCGGCCACGCGATGACTGAGCGTGTTGATCGTTCGACGTAGCTGTCGCTGCGATTTGCGCCACCACAGCACATGCAGTAGTAGCGCCAACAGCAAGCCAACTCCAGCCAGTCCGCTTAACAATGTCAGAATTACGGATGCAGTCGCGGGCACCGAATGGGCCTCTCTAAATATAGGAAACATCAGCGGATAAGAGTTCTGAGGCGAACTGCCAATAAGAACATAACGGTAGCCAGCGTCACCAGACGGCGGAAACTCAATGCACCCAGCGCTTGAGGCTCGGTAGGCACTATTATGCCGCTGGCCTTACGGTGTATATGAACCGACGTCCCACTAGTTATACTACGGACTGCGCTGAGCTAGAAGAACGCAGCATTGTTCCAGTATCCCACAGGTGATTGATGGTGCGAGATCGCTCACTCAATAAACTTAGTCCCTTTCACGCTATAACCGCCAGTTGTACGCCTCATGAATTCTGACTCTGCAAACTTGCCATCCTACGTCGCAACATTGTTGACGGCAATTCTGTGGTTGGCTCCGGGTTTGCTCCGGGCAGATGAACCACCGCCTGAACCTGACTATTCGTCAGAGTTACCGCGCATTGCACCGCTGACACCCGCAGAGGCCATCGGTCAATTCGAGCTGGCAGATGGCTTCTCAATACAACTGGTGGCAGCCGAACCGCTTGTGACCGATCCCGTGGCGTTTGCATTTGACGGGCGCGGCCAGTTGTGGGTTGTCGAAATGCGCGACTACAGCGAACAGGAACGCGAGCGACTGGGGCGCGTCGCGCTGTTGGTCGATCGCGACGGCGACGGGCGCATGGACCAGCGTACGACGTTTGTGGAGAATTTGAGCTGGCCGACAGCCATTTGGCCGTGGCTGGATGGCGTGTTGGTCGCCGAGCCGCCGAATATCACTTGGTTTCGCGACACCGATGGCAATGGCGTTTCCGACCACAGCGAAGTCTGGTACTCCGGCTTTGGCCGCAGTAATGTACAGGGCCTGGTCAATAGTCTGCGCTGGGGCGTAGACGGCTGGATTCACGGAGCTACCAGTAGCACCGGTGCTCAACTGGAATCGCCTGTCGGCGGCCAGCGTGTCGATCTGGGGCGCCGCGACTTTGCTCTGGATCCGCTGAGCAAGAGGCTGCGAGCTGAATCGGGTGGCGGACAACACGGAATGAGTTTCAATCGTTGGGGAGACAAGTTTGTAACCAGCAATTCTGATCACCTACAACAGATCATCGATTTGGAAAGCTGGTTAACGGGACGCAGCATGACGGTACCGATGCCGGCGGTGCGACGCAGTATCGCCGAAGATGGTCCACAAGCTGAGGTGTATCGCGCCAGTCCGGTCGAGCCGTGGCGAATCGTCCGCACGCGACTGCGCATGAGCGGTGAAGTGCCAGGCATCGTTGAAGGCGGAGGCCGAGCCGCAGGATATTTTACCGGCGCGACGGGAACCTGGATCATGGACCACGAGCGCGGCTTCGGAATCGATGCCAGCATGGATACCGCACTGGTTTGCGATGTTGGCAGCAACCTAGTTCATCGCAAACGTCTGATAGATCAGGGTTTATTCTGGACCGCACAGCGCATCGACCAGCAAACGGAACTGTTGCGTTCGCGCGACATCTGGTTTCGGCCCGTTCAATTAGGCGATGGTCCCGACGGAGCCTTGTACATCGCCGACATGTACCGCGAGGTAATCGAACATCCCCAAAGCCTGCCGCCTGTAATCAAGAAACATTTGGACCTGACCAGCGGTCGCGATCGTGGGCGGATTTGGCGGATCACCAACGCGGCCACTCCACACACCCCTTACCCAAACTTGACCGCCCTGAATGATCAAGGGTTAGTCGAGCGGTTGCAGTCGGAGATCGCTTGGCAACGGCTGATGGCCAGTCAGTTAATCGTCGAGCGTCACAAACTGCAACGTTTGGACGAACGTATTGGTCGGTGGCTAGGAGACTGTGCAGCCGATTCGCCGCGCGCCGAATCACGCTTACTCGCGCTGTGGTTGCTGGAGCGTCTTGGAAAATGGGGCTCAGACCTTGCTGGGCAAGCTATCCAGCAGCCTCATCCGCGAGTGCAAGCACAGGCGATCGAAATGATTGCATTAACCGGCAATGCCGCAGCCGTGTCACGGTCCGCGCAGCAAATCGCTGAGCGCTGCAGCGATGCGCGTGTGCAATTGGCGCTGGTCAAGCTGGCTACAGAATTGGATTCTGGCGGCCGTCAAGATATTTTGGCTGCTGTCATGCCTCACGTCACCCAACCGCTGGTTCAAGCCTCATTGGCAATGGCGGCTGGACCGGACTCGTGGCAATTATTACAGTCGGCTAAAGCTGCGGACATGCCCGATCCGACGTATCGCAATTGGCTAAGATTGTTGCTACCTGGCTGGGTGGCCAGCGTACCGAAGAATCCGCACTTGCTGGATTTCATCAAACATTCGTTGACTGCCGATACACCCCGCCACCGACTATGGTTGTCAGCGCTGGCCGAATTACCGTCTCATGCTAGCGCTGCTCAGGTACTTGATTTGACAGGAACACAAATCGCCATCGATGATCACGTCGACCAGGCATTGCAACGCTCACCCAGTGGCAATGCAATCGAGCTGCTGGGATTGACCTCGACGGCCGTTCAAACCAAGTGGCTCGATGCTTTATTGCGGAAATCGTCAACCGAGGCCCAACAGACGATGACGATTCAGTCGCTCAGTTGGGCCAATCACCCTCAGCTAAGCGAGAAGCTGGTACAACAGTTTCGCAGCTTCACACCCGCGCTGCAGTCGGTTGCACTGCGTGCCCTGAGCGCGCGGCCCGAACGATTGGCCGTGTTGGCCGCTGCTTTGGAATCACAGCAGATCGCCCGCTCGCAAATTCCACCCGAACTGCGACAGCAATTGTTAGCGCAGCGTGACCAAGTGTTGGTCGCGCGGCTGACGAAAGTTCTCACTCAAGTTGTGACCGATCGAGCCGGAACGATCCAGCATTACCAGTCGGCGCTGGCCAGCCTGGAGTCGGCCAGTGGGCAAACTCAAGCTGAGCGGTTGGAGGCTGGGCAAGCCATCTTTCAACGAGCCTGCGCGCAGTGCCATCGCTTGGGAGAAATCGGCAACGATGTGGGGCCGCCACTGAGACAACTCAGCGACAAGAGTCCTGACCAATTGTTAGTAGCCATCTTGGACCCCAGTCAGGAGGTAGATCCCAAATATGCTGCCTACAACATCTTGACTGACGACGGCGTCGTTATCACCGGCTTAATTGTGCAGGAGACGGGCAGTCAAATCGTCATTGCCGAAGCCGGCGGCAAACAAACCACGCTCGATCGCCAGTCAATCGAACAGATTCAAAGCAGCGGTCAATCGCTGATGCCCAACGGACTGGAAGAACAGATCACCATTGAACAAATGGGGCAATTGATTGAATTTCTCAAGCATCGCAACTAGAGCTCACCCAAAAGGCTACCCAGGTGAGCGGCATCAATGTAGCTATCGTCGCCAGTCGGTGGATGTCGAGCCAGACTCTGGATACCGAGGCAGAGGTCGGCGAGTCATATTTTCATTTGCCACGCGCCTTGTAATCATAAAAACCGGCGCCGGATTTGGCACCAAGTTTGCCTTGTTCCAGCAGCGGGCGCAAGACCTGCAACAATTGCTGATCGGTTACGCTGGGGGGCGTGGCCCAGCGGGCGTTGCTAAGCACTTGGTCGATAACGTCCAGTCCGATCTGATCCATCATCCCAAAGGGCCCGACCGACATGCCGGTGACCGCCGTCCACGAGCGATCCACATCTTCGGGATCGACCACATCCAGCGCCACAAGCTCTAACGACGCCTTCAACACAGCCTGCAACAGCCAGTTGAAGACGTAGCCGGGATGCTCGCGGCGCAGGATCAGCGGGTATTGATCGATGCGCCCAGCCAGTTCTGCTATGCGCTGCAATACTTGTGGATGCGTTTGATCACAGCCGACGATATCCGCTACCGACTGTCGCAGGACAGGCACATGGAAATGGAGTTGCGCGTAACGCGCTGGCTGGCTGACAAACTGTGACAACACTGACGGGACGAAGTACGAAGTATTTGATGCGATGATGCACCGCTCGGGCAACAACTGGCTCAGCTGTCGCAGAACTCGCTTCTTCAGCGAAAGCTGCTCGGGAACGCACTCTAGCGCCAAGTCGGGTTGCCAGTCGGCCAGCTCCTGCTGAGTCAATTCTGTTAAGGTTGGCAAGAGCGTAATCCGCTGCAGCCAACTGCGCAACGGATCACTCGAGGATCGTGACACGCTGAGCGCTTCATCACGGCTGGCATGAGCATCCATGGCCCTGAGTGGCTGCTGCTGGTTCAAGTCGCATTGGCTCATCCATTGTCGAGCTGCCGCGATAGCCTGAGCTGACTTGTCGGTCAACGCCACGTGCAGACCGTGCATAGCCAAACGCGCGCCGACTTGTCGGCCGACCCAACCACAACCAACAATCAGAACGCGATCAATGCTTTCCAAGAAACTACCCTCTCAACCTATGCGGACACAATAACAGGCGCGCACCTTTGGCTGCGCGGACAACGTCTCGGGCATGCCCCTCAAAATCTCTGCCGAATCCCCGCTACGCGCCTGGATTCTGAAACACCAAATGCCGCCGCCACCGAGTGTCCATCTCAGGATAGTCCGTCCGGAAATGAACGCCGCGCGACTCTTGACGAGCCAGTGCCGCCTCGGTCATCAGCAGGGCAACGGTCAGCAGATTCTGCAATTCCCAGCCGGCGGTGTTGTCAAACTGGTGTGGCAAGACATAGCGCGAATAGCCGCGCAGTTCGTCCAGCGCTTCGCATAATCGCTTTTCGGTCCGCTGCACCCCAACCCAGCGCCACATCAGACTCTGTACTGAATTTCGAATGTCGGTGGTGTCTAGTTGCGGTGTGGTTGGGGACCGCTGAGGTTGATCCGCCAGCAGTTTGGGCATCAACGGCTGGTCGACTTGACTGAGCGCAAGTTGGCTAGCCGCTTCGCCGGCCCGCGCTCCGAATACCAAGCCCTCCAATAGACTGTTGGATGCCAGACGATTGGCTCCGTGAAGCCCTGAGCTGGTCACTTCTCCGGCGGCCCAAAGGCCGGGTAGAGAACTACGGCCATCTTCGTCGATCTGCACACCTCCCACCATGTAATGCGCTCCCGGGCGCACTGGAATTAAATCGCGACATGGTTCTAGACCGAATTTTTTGCAAACCGCAGTGAAGCCTGGGAATTCATGATGAATTTTGGCAGCGTCCAAATGGCGCAGTGACAAGTACACGCAGGGATGTTGCGTCAGACCCATTTGAGACACGATGGCCTGGCTAACGACATCGCGCGGCGCCAATTCAAGCCGCGGATCGTAATCAGGCATGAAGCGGAATTCATTGCAATCGACCAAATGTGCTCCAGCACCGCGAATGGCCTCGGTCACCAGCGTCCGTGAGCTGCCAGCGATATACAACACGGTGGGATGAAACTGCATAAACTCCATGTCTCGTATGCGTGCGCCGGCTCGATACGCCAGCGCATGTCCGTCGCCTGTTGCCACGCGCGGATTGGTCGTTTCGCGATAGACCTGTCCGCAACCGCCCGTGCATAAGATGACCTGTCGCGCCCACACCAATGCTGGTTTGCCGCCGTCGCGTGCAACCACTGCCCCACAACAACTTCGGCCGTCGTCCAGCAGATCGATAGTAAAGGTCTCCTCCCACATGCGAATGTTGGGTGCTTGCTGCGCTCGATTGATAACCGCGCGCATGATCTCTTTACCAGTCGCATCGCCCAGGGCATGCAGAATGCGTTGACGGCTGTGGCCTCCCTCTTGGCCGAGCATTAGTTGACCATCCTGATTGTCGAAATGGGTTCCCCATTGGATCAGTTGATGAATGTGTCGAGGCGCTTCGCGGACGACCATTTCGACAACCGAACTGTCGCAAAAATTGCCACCAGCCGCCAATGTATCCTGCACGTGGTCTTCGAAACGGTCTTCGGGATCCCACACGCTGGCGATGCCACCCTGAGCATAACTGCTGTTGCTCTCCTGCAATTGCCCTTTGGTAACGACCAAGGTGTCCAAACGGGGATCAACCGCCAGCGCGGCGCGCAGCCCAGCCAAGCCGCCTCCGATGATTAGCACATCGGAGAAGTAGTGGGCGCTACGTTTCGGAGAAAAGTCGATCAGGTAACGTGGCGACCTAGGACCGCTCAGTTGCGTAGGACTTTCGGTTGGCTTGTTCATTCACCGCATTCTGTTGATCGAGAGACAGGTCGAACCCTTGTCCATTTCGGCTTCTCGGTTGGTCTTCAACCTTACAGCATTGCCAAAAAAATGCGAAACGATTCGCCATCTGTTGGAAGCTTCAGTCTACTAGGCCCCGACAGTATATCAAACAACAGCTCACGTGAATGAATTAGTCTCGGACTGCGGAGTATCCGGGTCTTAAGACGCTAGTCGCTGGTTGCCAGTGGTCCGAGGTCACACGGTACCAACAGTGTGCAGGGCTATATTTTACGTATCCGGATGAGCTGCCGGATCGGCCGTGGGTCCAGAATAGATGCTGCGGCCCCCGTCCACGGGCAGGCATACGCCGGTAATAAACGGGCTGGTCGCCAAGAAGTAGACCGCCTCGGCAACGTCTTCGGGGCGTCCCGCGCGTTGCAATAGACTATCGCTGACGATCTGTTGCTGGCGCCGCTCCGACACGCCTTCAGCAATCATTACCGGCCCAGGCAGGATAGCATTGACGCGAACGCGATTATTGCGCCCCGCCAGCTCGACCGCCAAGCTACGCGTCATCGTCTCGATACTGCCTTTACTGACAAAGTAAGCCGAAAAACCGGTGTAAGGCCGCGCGACCGCCCAGTCGCCAATCTGCACGATGGCACCGCCACAGGACTGAGCCACCATCTGCAAGCCGAAGATTTGGGACGTCACAAAGCTGCCTAAGCAATTGACTTCGAAATGCCGCTGCAAGTCGTCGACTTGAGTCTGTTCCAAGTTCTTGGGCTGCCAAATGGCCGCTGAATTGACCAACAAATCAACGCGCCCCCACGACTGCAAAATTTGGTCCAGCCAAGTGTGGACATTGGCCGCTTCCTGAATGGCACCAACGACCAGTTGCACTGAATGTCCTCGCTGAGCATAACCGTGTATCAACCGTGAATCCTCGGGCTCGTCCTGATGGCCATGCAAGGCGACGCGAAAACCGCGCTCCAGTAACAGTTCAGCCACGCTGCGACCAACACGCGGGGCAGCGCTGCCGGTCACTAACGCCACGGGATGTGGCGTGCCAAACAGTTCTTGTTGTCGTTGATGAAACCAGTCGTGCGCCATGAGCCAAACAATATCTCTGAGGACGTTCAATCAATCCAGATGCATCTGTCTACGCGATTCTAAGGGCGGGACAAGCCGGGCCAGTACAGCTTGGCAGTCCAACTAAAACTATCCTGTGTGTCGACATGGGTATCCTTGCCAGGAGCCTAGTCCCGCACCGGCCCATCACTGGCGTGAACCGTTAGATCCATATTATAGACGGCCGGATCGGTGCTGATCGCGCCGCGTAAGGCACAGACGCGCGAGGCGAATCGGACCGCCTGAGCCAGCGAGATTTGCGGCGATTGCCGTGTCATAATCCCGCGAATGATCACCGCTGACAACGCATCGCCGGCACCAACCGTGTCAACTAGGTCGGCAACTGGGCTGGCAGCCTGCACACAGTACTGACCATCGTTGCCTAACCAGGCGGCACCAAGCTCGCCTGCCGTAATCCACAGATTGCTGATACCAAACTGCCGCTGCAACACACCCGCCTGATCAATAAACTTGTTCCAACACCGGCCGCCACGCTCGTCCACCCGGTCCGTTTGTCCGGCGTTGTCAAGCTCTGCCATGTGCCCAGAGCCGCTGCCCAGTGAACTGACCAACCAGTGCAGTTCGTCATTGTTCAGCTTGACATGATCGGCACCCACCAGTAGGGGATCAATCCATGAGCGATCAAAGTGCGGCATCCGAATGTTGACGTCCACAAAAACGGGACACGAGGCTTGGCGCCGCAGGTGCCGGATCGTTTCTCGCGAAGTGGCACCGCGTAGCGCCAGCGACCCATGGTAGATCAGTCCAATCGAGTTCCAATCGACCAACGAGTCCAGCGACCGAATATGGTCGTAGGCCACGTCGTCCCAGAACTGATAGCTGGGTTGTCCATTGGTCACGCGAATGTCGACACGTCCTGTGGCTTTGTCGGCCAAGACCTGCAAACCGCTGCGATCCATGCCCCATTGCTGCATGCGCCGGACCACCTCGCTGCCCAGCGCGTCATCGCCAACCGCCGTGACCATCAGCGGCTGAAGCCCCAGTCCGGTCAAATTCCATGCCACGTTGAACGGAGCACCGCCTAAGACTTGCACGTCGTCAAAACAATCGAATAGCACTTCACCCACGATCATCGGACGCAAGGCGGGCAAGCGGTTAGGGGCAGAAGTCACTGGACAAGAAACCTTAAACGGAAAATGAATTCGATGCATGCCCGCGATCGGTGGTGAACCCCTTCCGCGATCCAGGCTGGGCAAGTGGCCAGCCCGCATGTACCACCAGCGCCATCATCCCGCAGTGAAAATACATTTCAGACTTTGTGGGAGCAACAATAGCAACCACAACTTGCTTGCCTTGGCACCGGACCATGGGCCAGGATCATGCCGGAAGTTGTGCCGGATACCCACTGTAGTTTACAATGGCACCCCTGCGGCGATAAGGCGAGCGGCTCAATGGACGCGATTCGCGCATACGACTTGAACTCTGTCAGGCCCAACAACAACTAGAAAGCCAACGATGACATCACAACCACTAGACGGACGACACGCACTGGTAACCGGCGGCGGAACGGGAATTGGGTTGGGAATTGCAAGAGAGCTGGCTCGAGCCGGCGCGAAGGTAACCATCACCGGTCGCCGTAAGGATGTACTGGAATCGGCGGCAGCCAGTCAGGAAGGCCTGTTTCCACTGGTGATGGATGTCACTCAAGAGCAAAGCATCGTCGACGGCATCGCTTCGGCCATTGCCCAGCGCGGGCCGGTCACCATCTGTGTACCCAACGCTGGAATTGCCGAAGGTCGTGCACTGCACAAAACGGACATGGCCTTTTGGCGCAAGATTATGTCCACTAATTTAGATGGAGCCTTTGTGACGCTGCGCGAATGCACACCGGGCATGCGCGATGCTGGTTGGGGACGCGGCGTGCTGGTCGCGTCGATCGCTGGCCTGCGGGGACTCAAGGGCGCTCCGGCTTACACCGCTTCCAAACACGGGATGATCGGATTGATGCGGGCGCTATCGGAAGATTTTCTGGGAACCGGCATTACCTTCAACGCCATCTGCCCCGCTTACGTTGATACCGACATTGTGGCCAGAAATCAGGTAAGCATCGCGCAGCGCGCCGGCATTTCCGAGCAGCAAGCCCGCGACCTGATGGTCAAGACCAATCGCCACCAGCGTTTGATCTCGGTAGAAGAAGTCGCTGCCGCCGCCATGTGGCTCTGCCTACCCGGCTCCGAGAGCGTCAACGGGCAAGCCATCGAAATCGCCGGTGGACAGGCATGACGGGAATGGCGCAGTGGTAATCAGAAGCGGAACACTCACCCGCACGTTCCGGGTGCAGTTGGCTCAACGTTTCGCAACGGCCAACGAGTCATAGACAGGTAGCTGCGGCTAAGTTGGAGATGCCTACGATGACTGCAGAGAAAACGCCGTCGGCCCTAGGATGCCTGTTGTGCGCCCTAGGATGCCTGTTGTGCGTTGCGCACGAGGTGCGAGATGCGGCTCTTGAGGCGGCTGGCTTTGTTGGCGTGGATGACGCCTTTGGCGGCAGCCTTGTCTAGCAGCCGCGCGGTTTGCTGACGACGCTGTTGGGCTTGCTCCAATTGATTATTGGCTACGTCTTCACGCAACTTGCGCAATGCAGTTCTTAAGCTGGATTTGACGGCGCGATTGCGATCACGATTTACTAAGCTCTGTCGCAGTCGTTTCTTGGCACTCTCGGTATTTGGCATCGTCTGTTTCTCGTCGGCATGCATTCCGCAAGCAAGTCCCCCATGGGTACGTCAATGGCTCGCAGAAAGCGTTAGAATGTCACTATGATGCCGCAGCCCAACGATTCTGTCCAGCCTTATTTACCAGACGATTCAGGGGAATTCGCTCCCAACCAGCTCGAAGAGCCGACTCATGCCCAGCCGCAAGCAGCGGTTGGCCGGGGGCGAGTGTACCTGGTTGGGGCTGGCCCAGGCGATCCGGGCCTGCTGACGGTACGGGGTTTGGAGTGCCTGCGCAGGGCCGACGTGGTTCTGTACGACGGATTGGCCAATCCGGCGCTGCTGGACTGTGCCGCCCAAGCTCAGCTGGTGTGTGTCGGCAAGCATGGTCAACAGGCGATCTGGGAACAGACTACGATCAACGGGCGGATGGTCGAGCTGGCTGAGCAGGGAAAAACCGTCGTCAGACTCAAGGGTGGCGATCCAGGCGTATTTGCTCGAACGGCAGAAGAGCTGGAGGCGTTAGTCCAGCACGGCATCGAATTTGAAGTCGTTCCAGGAATCACCGCAGCCCTGGCCGTAGCTAGCTTTGCCGGTATCCCGCTGACTCACCGCGACCATGCATCGGCCTTGGCGCTAGTAACCGGCCAACAACAGGCTGGTGCCGATGAGTCGCTGGACTGGCAGGCGCTGGCTAAATTCCCGGGGACACTGGCCATCTATATGGGAGTCACCACGGCTAGCCAGTGGACCGAAGAGTTGCTGGCTGCGGGCAAGCCGCCCGATACTCCAGCGGCCATTGTTAGACGCTGCTCGTGGAGCGATCAACGGATTATTCGCTGCCGCCTGGATGAGGTAGCCAAGCAGTTGACTCCGGCCAGTCGCCTGCGACCGCCGGTGCTAGTGATTGTGGGCACGGTTGCCCAACTGGGCAGCCAGTGGAATTGGTTTGCCAATCGCCCGCTGTCCGGTTGCGGCGTCTGGTTGCCACGAGCCGCGCATCAATCGGACCAACTGGCTCAGTCACTGACCGATCTGGGAGCCCGCGTGATTTGCAGCCCGGTACTGCGCATTGTCCGGCCGGATGATCTGTCTGAGCTTTCCCGAGCCGTTGGGTTGTTGAAGCAGCAGGCGATCGGCGGAATTACGTTTTCCAGTAGCAACGGCGTTGACGGCCTGATGCAGTTTATCCTCTCGCAAGGGCTGGATGCGCGGCTGTTGGCGCAGGTTCGATTGGCGGCGGTTGGTCCGGCCACGGCACAGCGGTTGGAAAAGTATGGACTGCGGGCTGATGTGGTTCCCGTCAGCGATTTTAACGCTCAGGGGTTGGTCGAAACTCTAGGGGGCTCGGTGGCAGGCCAGCGTTGGTTAGTCACGACAACCAACAATAGCCGCGAAACACTGCCTCAGGGCTTGCAGCGGGCGGGCGCTCAGGTAACCGAGTGCTTGACGTATTGCAGCCAGAGCATAGATCAGCCCAGTGCTGAGCTGGCCGCAGGCCTGGCGGCAAGGCAGGTTCAGTATGCGGTAATTACCAGCAGTCTAATCGCCCAGCTTGCTTATAACCTACTGGGGGAGCGGACCCAGAGAGTCCTGCCGATAGCTCTGGGTGGGGCTGTGGGCGAGACCCTAAACAAATTGGGCTGGCCAGCGGCCGCCACCAGCTCGGCCAACACCGCAGAATCCGTAGCTATGGCAGTCAGTGATTTAAACGACAGTCTACGAGATCGCTCACAGACTACCTAGTCATCGCAAGTTCGCGGCACGGGGCGTATCGCGAAATTTTTGCGGCTCAAAAGCCAACGGTTCGTATGCGACCTTATGTCGCGTCCCGAGTTCGTGGGGCTGCTATTAACAAAACGTCGATGTATCGGCATATTTACCGGCTCGCGCGGACTGCGCTGAGCCCATTGTATCGAATGTGGCCCGGGGAGGGTGTTCGTTTCGATGCACTTGGCAATGCGTTGGGTCATGCTAAAACCAGAATCTTCGAAGAGTTTGGCGCGCGAAAATGGCTTGTCCAATGTGCTTATCATTCTGTGCTAGATCGACAGGATTATGACTCGATTTTTGTTTCCACGCTGGACTAATAGATTTTTGCCAGTACTTGGACTGCTGCTGTTAGCTGGCGGTGGCTATGCCGGTACGCTGTTCCTGGCTGCGACGGATGACACTACGCTGAATCCAGGATACCAGCCGACTCAGCCGGTGCCATTTAGCCACAAAATACACGCTGGCGATTTGAAGATGGACTGTCGCTACTGTCACATCGGTGTCGACAAGGCTGCGGCAGCGTCGATTCCGCCGACAGCCACTTGCATCAATTGTCACAGCCCTGAGATCGATGGCCAGCCGCCGAAGTATTCATCGGTTCGCCAAGACAGCGCCAAGTTGCGCGCGGTCCATGAAAGTTGGAAATCAGGTGATGCATCCGTGCCGTGGGTGCGCATTCACCGTCTGCCTGATTTTGTGTTCTTCAATCACGCGGCTCACGTCAATCGTGGAGTAAGTTGCGTCGAATGCCACGGTCGCATTGACACGATGGACAAGGTCTATCAAGCCAAGGAGCTATCGATGGCTTGGTGCATCGAGTGCCACAACAATCCGGCTCCTCGTTTGCGACCGCTGGATCAAATTACCAATTTGAGTTGGGAGCCGCCCGAGGGGAAGACTCGCGAGGAAGTTGGCAGCGAAATGTTGGCTCAATTTGAACAAGCAGGCAACGGAGTTCACCCCAAAACCAACTGTGCTGTCTGCCACCGTTAGTTTTTCAGTAACCGCAAGTCGCAAGTTAATTTTCAATCTGAACCGGCCAAGTGATATTGGCCCGCTGTGATTCGAGCAAATTCAACCATGCAGTCCAAGCTTCCTATTACCACGGCCGACCACGCCTCGGACTCTCCGGTTTCGACCTGTTTGCCGCCGAGCCAACCCCTGACGGCTCGCCAGCAGCGCTCGCAGGGCTACTGGCGAAGCATGAACGAGCTGGATCAAACGCCGGAATTCCGTCAGTACCTGGAGCGTGAATTTCCGCAGGCCGCTTCCGAGTTCCCATCGGGTGTTTCGCGCCGGCGGTGGTTGCAATTGATGAGTGCATCGATCGCGCTGAGCGGCGCTGCCGGCTGTCGCTATGGACCAGAGCGTATCGCACCGTTTGTGATTCGCCCTGACAACACGTTGGCCGGTGTGCCTAAGCTGTACGCTACCAGCTTTGAGCTGGCCGGTCGCGCAGTAAACTTGTTGGTCACCAATCGCGATGGTCGACCAATCAAGGTTGAGGGCAATCCAGAGCATCCGCTGATGCGGGCCACCGAGCCGAATCCGATTGAGGGTAAGCCGCGTTTCAAGAGCGCTGGCACCGATGTGTTTTCTCAAGCCTGTGTGCTGAGCTTGTACGACGACGATCGGGCTCATCGAGTCGCCCGGCGCTCGGCAGGTGAATTGGTCGATGCTAGTTGGCAAGAGTTCACCGACTACGCTCGCAGCCAGTGGGAATCTCACAAGGCATCGCAGGGTCAGTCCTTGGCGATATTGATGTCGCCTTCTCTGTCACCCAGCGTCAATCGCTTGGTCGGACAAATCGCGCAAGCGCTGCCCAAGGCAACCATTGCCCAGTACAAGTCGATCGACGATTCAGCCCAGCGGGCAGCGGCCAGTCAGGCCACCGGCAAGCCATCGGAGCTGTTGTTGGATTTGTCTGGGGCGCGCGTGATTTGCTGCCTGGATAGCGATCCGTTGGGCAACGATCCGAATATGCTGGTCTATTCGCGGCAATATTCGTTGGGTCGCACACCGGATCCTGCCACGATGAATCGCTTGTACAGCGTCGAAGCACGCTACACGGTGACCGGTTCGTCGGCGGATTCTCGGTTGCCGATTCGCAGCTCGCAGATTGGTGCATTCTTGGTCGAACTGGATAAGGCTGTGGATGCACAGCTGAGTGGTCAGGCTCCGGCTGCACCGGCCAGCGAGCAGCCGTTAGACCAGGTACCGATCACTGAGCAGCTTCAGCGCATGATTGCCGCCATGGCAGAGGACTTGGTCAAGCATCAGGGTGCAGGCGTAGTGTATGTCGGAGCGTATCAGCCGCTGGATGTTCAGTTATTGGCACTGCGCCTGAATCAAAAGCTTGGAAACATCGGCAAGACCGTCAAGTTTATTGCTGATCGCAGTGCAATCGTCGGTGTAACACCCATTGGCCTAGACGACTTGGTCGAGAAGCTGGGGCGTTCGGTAAGCTCGGTTTGGATTCTCGGAGACAACCCGGTCTACACGGCTCCGGCTCATGTGGGGCTGGATAAGGCACTGGCCGAAATGGAGCATGTGGTTTACCTGGCAGACTATGAAGATGAAACAGCCAAGGTTTCCAGCTGGTCTCTGCCGTTGGCACATCCGCTGGAGAGCTGGGGGGACGTGCTGAGCGTCGATGGTGCGTACGGCGTCTGCCAGCCTCAGATTCTTCCATTAATGGAAGGCAAGAGCACCGTTGAGTTGCTGTCGTTGCTGATGGGCCAGCCGGCTGAAGGCAACGGTCTAGTGCGGGCGACGGCAGATCAATTTGCTGGTTCGCCGCTATCCGCCTCGGCTTGGCACAGCGTATTGCATGATGGCTATCTGAAGGGTTCAGCTCTGGAGCTGAGCGGCGACAGCTTTGGCGGCCCGCTGCCCACCGGCGAGCTGGATCTGGAGAAGATCGAAAATGGCAGCTTGGAATTGATTCTCTGTGAAAGTGACTCGCTGTATGACGGTCGCTTTGCGAAAAATGTTTGGCTCCAGGAGCTGCCGCAGGCAATCACAAAACTGGTCTGGGACAATGCGGCGCTAGTCAGTCCCAAAATGGCCAAGAAGTTTGGGCTCGATCAAAGCGACAAGACACCGACCGAGATCGTGCGTATTAAAGTCGACGGTCAACAGCTTGAGTTGCCAGTGTTCATCATGCCTGGATTGGCCGACGGTGTGATTGTGACTCAGTTGGGTTACGGTCGCGTTTGTCGCGACGAGGCGGTCAGCAGCGATCGACAGGTCCAGATTGGTCAAGATGTCAGCAAGGTGCGGCGTCTGGACAAGATGCACATCGTCACCGGCGTTGAAGTCAGCGACACGTCCAAGCCGTACAAGCTGGCGACGACTCAGGATCACTTCGCGATCGACTCAATTGGTCGGGACGGCATCGCCGAGCGAATTGGTTGGTTAGTACGCGAAGGAACGTTGGAGCAGATTACCGAAGGCGGTAAGGATTTTGTCGAGCACGAAGGCGTGCATCATCCACCGCTGAAATCTCTGTGGGAACAAGAGCCCATGGAGAAGTACAGTCAAGACCCGACGGTGCCTTATCAATGGGGCATGACGATCGACTTAAACAAGTGTACCGGTTGCAGTTCGTGTGTTATCGCCTGCCAGGCAGAAAACAACGTCCCTGTTGTGGGCAAGGAACAGGTGCTGCGTGGCCGCGAGATGCACTGGTTGCGCATCGACCGATACTTCCGAGGCACTGAAACTTCGCCGCAGATGATCCAACAGCCTGTGGCATGTGCGCACTGCGAAACGGCTCCATGCGAGCAGGTCTGTCCGGTAGCGGCTACCGTACACACCGAAGAGGGCATCAACGCGATGGCCTATAATCGTTGCGTTGGCACACGTTACTGTGCCAACAATTGCCCATACAAAGTGCGACGCTTCAACTACTTCAACTATCAGACCGAATACGGTTATTTTTATGGCTGGCAGCAGCAGGGCAAGCTGGAAGAGGCTAGTCGCAAGCTCCAGCAGCTTGTGTTGAATCCAGAAGTCAGCGTGCGCGGTCGCGGGGTTATGGAAAAATGCACCTACTGCATCCAGCGCGTGCAAAACGTCAAGATTCAGGCACGCACCGAAGGCCGCTCCATCGAAGACGGCGAATTGCAAACCGCTTGCCAGACGGCCTGCCCGACCCAGGCCATTGTGTTTGGCAACATCAAGGACGCCGACAGTCAGGTTTCCAAGAATTACAACGACCCGCGAACGTACGCCATGTTGTCCGAGCTGAACATCAAGCCACGAACGCAGTACATGGCGCGTGTCCGCAATACGCATCCGCGACTAAAGGCCTCGTACCAACTCAAAGAAGCACACCATGGCGATCATGGCCATGGCGCTCACGACCATGCTGGAGATCACGGCGATCATCAGCAGGACCACGATCATTAGCAATCAGCACAGTGTTAACGTTAACTAGCAAGTGTTAACTAACAAGTTCCCAATTTGAACTGAACCGATACAGCTCATGGCCAGCATAACCACTGCGAATATCGACAATACGATTGACACACCGGGCCGGCGGACACCGCTGATTACCGGCGGACACAATTACGCTGCCATTACGCGGATGATTTCGCGGATTAGCGAAGAGCCGCAGCCGATCCTGTGGTGGCTGTGCATGGCGGTTTCCTTTCCGCTGATGCTGCTATTCGTAGCGTTGATTGGTCACCTGCTGTTGACCGGTGTCGGCGTGTGGGGCAACATGTCTCCCGTGTTTTGGGGCTGGCCCATTATCAACTTCGTATTCTGGGTGGGTATTGGACACGCCGGAACGTTGATTTCCGCCATTTTGTTTCTGTTTCGTCAAAATTGGCGAACCAGCATCAACCGCTCGGCGGAAGCCATGACGATCTTTGCGGTGATTTGCGCCGGAACGTTTCCGGGTATTCACGTCGGTCGAGCCTGGTTGGCCTTTTGGCTGACGCCCTATCCCAGTTTGAATTTGTGGATGTGGCCTCAATTCCGCAGCCCGTTATTGTGGGACGTATTTGCGGTGGGCACGTATGCCTCGGTATCGTTGGTCTTCTGGTACATGGGGATGATTCCCGACTTGGCAACCTTCCGCGATCGCTCGCGGAACAAGTGGCGCAGGATGATCTACGGCATTCTCAGTCTAGGATGGAGCGGTTCGTCGCGTCACTGGCTCCGGTACGAAAAGGCTTACGCCATCTTGGCCGCGTTGGCCACGCCGCTGGTATTGTCGGTTCACTCGGTGGTGAGCTTTGACTTTGCCGTTTCACAACTGCCTGGTTGGCACACTACGATTTTCCCACCCTACTTCGTGGCCGGGGCTATTTTCAGCGGTTTCGGCATGGTGCTGACGCTGTTGATTCCGATGCGTTCGATCTACGGACTGAAGGATGTGATCACCCCGCGTCACTTGGAGAACATGTGCAAGATCATTTTAGCGACCGGTTCGATGGTCGGCTTGGCGTATACCACCGAGTTCTTTATTGCCTGGTATGGTCAGAACAAGTACGAATTGTTCACGTTCGTCAATCGCGCGTTTGGACCGTATGCCTGGGCTTATTGGACCATGTTCCTGTGCAACGTGATTTCACCTCAGTTGTTCTGGTTCCGAGCCTTCCGCACCAACACGCTATTGATGTGGATTGTGACAATCTTTGTGAACATCGGCATGTGGTTCGAGCGATTTGTGATTGTGGTAACGTCGCTCAGCCGCGACTTCCTGCCTTCCAGTTGGGGTTATTTCTCTCCGACGTGGGTCGATATCGGTATGTTGGTGGGTAGTTTTGGCTTGTTCTTTACGCTGTTCCTGCTGTTTTGCAGATTTTTGCCGGTGGTGGCCATTAGCGAAGTCAAAGGCGTGATCAGCCAACATGCACACGCCGAGCATCACTTGGCCGGCGGGCACGATCACCACTAGTACGTGGTCAAGTTGTTCATTCATTGCATTCCATAGTACGCCGATCAACAAACACTGAAGTTTACAAGATCCCAGGTTGCCAAATATGAGCGATCATAAGCCACAAAAAACTGTCAAACCGCCACGAGCCTTCGGGTGGATGGCCGAGTATGACGACGAAAATAAGATGCTGGAGGCGGCTCGCAAGGTGCGGGATGCTGGCTATACACGAACCGACGTATTTGCACCATTTCCGGTTCACGGTATCGACGAAGCGTTAGGCATCAAGCCGACCATTCTGCCGTGGTTCAGTCTGATTGCCGGTGCCACGGGTACCGGAGTGGCGCTGCTGATGCAGTGCTGGATGAACGCAGTGGATTATCCCTACATTATTTCCGGTAAGCCATTTATCAGCCTGCCCGCCTTCATACCGGTGACCTTTGAGTTGACCGTGCTATTTGCGGCGTTCACCACCGTCTTTGCAATGCTGGCGCTCAATGGCTTGCCGCGATTATCCAATCCGGTGTTTACCAATCCCAAGTTTGACCGCGCAACGGACGATCGCTTTTTCTTGTGGGTTGATGCTCGCGATAAGTATTTTAACAGCGACAGCGTCAAATCGCTGTTGCAGGCCACTGGGCCACTGGGCGTGGAAGAAGTCCGCGAAGACGACAGTTCCACCGAGATACCCAAAGGCCTGTACGGTATCATCGGTACGCTGATCCTGTTGACGATCATTCCGTTGACTGTGGTGTGGAACATTCGTTCGGTCCGTAGCGGCAGCCCCCGCTGGCACGTCTTTTTCGACATGGATTTTCAGCCCTTTCGCAAGGCTCAAAAGGAAACGACTCAGTTCGCTGACGGTCGTACCGAGCGACCGCCGGTTCCAGGAACAGTGGCGCGTGGTACTCAGTCAGGGGATGATCCCTATTTTCTAGGATATACCCCGGCCAATGACACGGCAGCTATTATGCCTTCGGTGAGCGGTATTCGGTTGGTAAGTGCGCAAGAGGAGTCGCCGGCGGCAGACAGTGCTCCTGCTAACACAGACGCGGAACCGGCAGACTCCGATGGTCAACCCGCTGCTGAATCGTCATCTGCAGCGGCACCAGAACCTGCCCAGTCCACCGCCCAACCACCTTCAACAGACCAATCTACTGGAGAGCTAGTGGCTGAGGATCCATCAGCCGGTAAATCCGAGGCTAGCCAGCAAGCGGCTGGTGGAACGGTGGCGACTGGTGCCGAACCGGATTACGCATGGTTGAGCAGCTTGCCTGAGCAGGTTCAGGCTGACGACCGGTTATTTGAATTAGGTCAGCGCAAGTTCAATCAAGTGTGTGCCGTCTGTCATGGCTATGCCGGCTATGGCAATGGCTTGGTCACGCAGCGCGCCGAGTCGATTGGCGCTACCTATTGGTTGCAACCCACCAGCGTACATGACCCGCGAGTTCAGCAACAACCGCTGGGCCGCGTTTACTACACGATCACGCACGGTAAAGGCAAGATGGCCGGATATAGCTCGTCGCTGAATGTTCAAGAGCGCTGGGCGGTGGCCGTATATGTCAAGTCGCTGCAGCGTAGCCAGAACGCGCAATCCGGCGATGTCCCCCCAGACACTGCTGGTCAGTAACGATGGGATAGCCCAAAGCGTGTATTAGAAACACAGTCCAAGCAATTAACCGTAGATGACTAGGTCGCAAGATGGCATCACATTCGATTCCTAACGATAACCTGACTCTGCCAGCCGATTGGCGTAGCAAGGCACCGGCCCTGAGTGCTGTGGGCGCAGTGCTGGTGTTGCTGAGCGTGTTTCTGTTCGTGACGATCTCCGACGGGGGATTGAAGGGATTTTTCCATTCTTACCTGACCAATTACATGTATTGCCTGACGTTTTGCCTGGCAGCTCTGTTCTTTGTGATGGTTCAACATTTGGTTCGCGCCGGATGGAGCGCAGCGGTCCGCCGCATTGCGGAGCTATACGCAGCTACCATTCCGTTGTGGGCACTGCTGTTCATCCCCATTCTGGCGACGGTGCTCATGGGTAGTGAATCGCTGTATTCCTGGAATAGAGGTGCGGGCCAGGGGCTGCCTGAGATTGTTGAGAACAAGTTGGCGTTCCTCAATTCCAAGTTTTTTGCGGTGCGGACGCTGGTGTACTTCCTAGTCTTTATCGCTGCGGCCCGGCTGTTTTTTGGTTCCAGTCGTCGTCAAGATGAGACCGGCGATGCAGGGATCACGTTAAGGCTTCAGAAGCTGGCGGCTCCAGGCATCATGCTGTTTTCACTGTCACTGAATTTTGCGGCCTTCGACTGGATGATGTCTACCGATCCAGCCTGGTTCAGCACGATCTATGGTGTCTACATTTTTGCGGCCGGCATGTTCAGCTTCTTTGCTGTGATGATTTTGACCTGTTATCTGTTGCAGCAGCGGGGTCGTGCCGAGCGGATCATTCGCATTGAGCACTATCATGATCTGGCTAAGTTCCAGTTTGGCTTCATCGTCTTTTGGTCGTACATCGCTTTTTCACAGTTCATGCTGTACTGGTACGGCAATATTCCGGAAGAGACTTTGTGGTACAGCCACCGCATGTCCGGGGGGTGGGAGTATGTCGGGCTGTTGCTGCTGGCGTTCCACTTCATCGTCCCCTTCCTGGCGTTCCTGCGGCGACGTCATCGCCGCTGGCCAGCTTGGTTGGCCGGCTGGGCTTGCCTGTTGCTGGTGGTGCATTGGTTGGATATGACATTTTTGATTATGCCCAACGTTGGCGCGCCGTCGCTGAGCATGATGATTGCGCACCTGGCAGGTTGGGCCGGTATGGTTTTGATTTTCGTAGGCTTGTTTTTATGGCGAGTCGGTGACACGCCGGTTGTGGCTGTCAATGACCCGTGGCTACCCGATTCGCTGGCGTACCAGAATTTGCCGTAACTTTTGGGCAGGCAGAAAAATTGGCTTAGAGACGCTATCACGCAAAGAATAGACAATGGCACGATACGACGATTTAGATACCAAGACGATCGCCATGAGCGCGGTATTGAGTTCCGTGATACTCGTGATTTTGTTGTTGGCTGGACGAGCACTATCGTATGCCTGGCAGCATTCGTACGAAGAGCAGGTGTCTGCCGGCGCGCGATACACCGCCGCTGAAAATGAGATCGCCGCCCAAAAGTCGAAGCTGAACGAAACTGGCCAGGTGCAAGTTGCAGGAGAAGAGGGCCAGCCACCCACGACCCGGCAGGTTGTCCCCGTCGATCGCGCCTACCAATTGCTACGTACCGAATTTGGGTCCAAGCCTAGTACCTAAACTGTGGCGGCCACTGTAGGAACCGTTTAAGCGAACTAATGTTGAGTCAACATCCAATGTCCCCCACGATTCGTACCACAACCGTGCGCTGCCTCGGCCGAGCTGTCGGCGTGGTGGTCGCTCTTCAGGTTAATGCCTGGTGCGGGATCGCCTTTGGACAGTCGATGCAGGATCAATCACCGCTTGGAGATGATTTGCCGGCCAACGCGGCCAATATCAAAGTGGAAGATCGCGTGGGCGATTTTCTGCCCCTGGAGCTGAGCTTCCGTGATGATCAGGGGCGCGCAGTTCGCTTGAGCCATTTCTTCGACAACGGCAAGCCCGTCGTGCTAACATTGAACTATAGCGATTGTCCAGGCTTGTGCATGGCACAACTGGAAAACATGGTCGAGACCCTGCGCACCAGCGATGCTGCCGGACTGGGAACCGATTATCAGATGATCAGCGTGAGCATCGATCCCCGTGAGGACTATCACAAGGCGGCCCGTACCAAAGCCAAATACACTGGACTGTTGCCTGGAACTCGGGCGGACGCAGGCTGGCATTTCTTGGTTGGCAATCAACCGGAAATCACTAGCTTGGCCAAAGCGCTGGGATATTATTACACCTACGATGCCGCCAACGATCGCTTTAACCACCCAGCAGTCACCTATTTTGTCAGTTCGCAAGGCAGAATCTGCCGCTATTTGGTGGACTTGGGCATCGAGCCCGATCAGTTTCGCCTAGCTGTGGGCGAAGCCGCCGAAGGCAAGTTGACCCGTAGCTTAGCTGACGTTTTTGTGCAATTTTGCTACTACTATGATCCACAAGCCAATCGTTATTCGGCCGACGCCCGTCGCGTGATGGCCTTGGGCGGAGCCGCCTTCGCAGTACTGCTGCTAGGCTGCACGGCCCCGTTTTGGTTTAGTTCGAAAAAAGAACCGACTTCGACCCCACAACACGTCTCGCAGGTCGGTGCCACCGACCCCACCAATCAACCGACCTAAAGGCGCGAATCCGGATTGCGGAGCGGCAGCCGGCGGCTGATCGCATGTGAACACGCTAACAATTTGATGATTTTTGAGCACCTTCCCATGAATCTTAATTTACTACCTACTCTGTTTGCTGAGCATCAGGGCAGTTTTTGGTTTGCTCCTGCGGGGTCAACTTTTGCGGAAGAAACCGACTGGCTCTTCATGGTTCTGCTGTACATTTCGGGCTTCTTCTTCGTGTTGGTTGTTGGAGCCATGGTATGGTTCGCCATCAAGTTTCGACGACGCGCGGGTTATCAAGGCGACTCCACCGCGCTGCACAACAATGCGCTGGAGATTTTTTGGACTATCGTTCCAACCATTATCGTGTGCTGGATATTCTACCGAGGGGTACAGGGTTACATGGACATGACGAACCCACCTCCAGAAACTGTTGACATTAATGTGACCGCCAGCAAATGGAACTGGTCGTTTACCTATCCCAATGGTGCGGAGAGCAACGAGCTACACTTGCCGGTTGACAAATCTATTCGCTTGCGAATGCGATCCAACGACGTACTGCACTGCTTCTACGTGCCCGCGTTTCGCACCAAGCAAGACGTCGTGCCCGGACGTTTGAATGTGCTGTGGTTCCACACGATACTGGAAGGTAAATTCAAACTATTCTGCGCTGAATACTGCGGAGACAACCACAGCGAGATGCTGGCGGATGTTCAGGTTCATTCACAGGAAGACTACGAAAAGAAGCTAGCTGAACTGAACAAGCATCCCGAAGCGCCCGTGGCTCACGGCGAGTGGCTGTATGAGCGCCGGGGCTGCAAAGGCTGCCATTCCCTTGAGCCCGGTAAGGTCGTCATCGGCCCTAGCTTTGCTGGATCATGGAACAAGCAGTTCAACAATATTGACGGTCAGAGCGTGACGTTCGACGAACAGTACTTCATCGAGTCGGTCGAATCGCCGCAAGCCAAGATGAAGCCGGAGTTTGCGAAGGCATCGCAGATGCCGTCCTACAAGGGACGACTCAAGCCCAAGGAGATCGACGCTCTTATAGCTATGATTCGAGCTCTGGAGGATGGACAGATTACAGACGAAGAACGCAATGCCCTACCACCGCCAGAAGAAGTTCCCCAAGATGGTGCTGCCCAAGCAACCGCAACCAAGTAGATTGTTCAACACTAAAACCTGAAAAATTAAACCCCGGATTCAACTGACACTGGACTTTTGGCGGTTCGCATGGTCGAACCCTGACTGAAGTGAACATTGGAATCGGGGAGTATCGAATAACGACAAACGAGGACCAGGCCATGAGTGCAAGTGCAACCGCGCAAACTCAAAGTGCAAGCGATAATTATTTGTATAACACCCGAGGCTTTTTGAGCTGGGCCTTAACGCTGGATCACAAGCGCATCGGGTTGATGTACTTGGTCGGCGTTATGTCTGCGTTCATGTTGGGCGGGTTTTTGGCTCTGATTTTGCGAGCCCATTTGACTTCGCCAAACATGTCGTTCTTAACCAACCAGCAGTACAACCAAGTGTTCACGCTGCACGGCGCGATCATGGTGTTCCTGTTTATCATTCCCAGCGTTCCGGCGGCTCTGGGCAACTTCTTAGTGCCCGTCATGTTGGGTGCCAAGGATGTGGCTTTTCCGCGACTAAATTTGTGCAGCTTTTACCTGTGGGTCACGGGTGCGATTTTCTTCTTGGTCGCTCTGTGCTCGACCGGATTGGACACCGGCTGGACCTTTTATACGCCCTACAGCAACGAGTCCAAAGGGCCGGTCGTCGCAGCCACGATGGGCGTGTTTATTCTGGGATTTAGCTCGATTTTTACCGGGCTGAACTTCATTGTGACCATCAATACCATGCGACCACCTGGAATGACCTGGTTCCGCATGCCGCTGTTTCTGTGGGCTACCTATTCGACATCGATTATCCAAGTGCTAGCGACGCCGGTGATCGGAATTACCGTGCTGTTGCTGGCCGCCGAGCGCGTGCTGGGCATTGGCATTTTCGATCCCAAGCTGAATGGCGATCCGGTCACGTTTCAGCACTTCTTCTGGTTCTATTCACACCCGGCGGTATACATCATGATTCTGCCGGGCATGGGAATTATTTCCGAGCTGATGAGCGTGCACAGTCACAAAGGCATCTTCGGCTATCGCTTTATCGCGTATAGCTCGGTGGCCATTGCCCTATTCGGATTCTTGGTATGGGGCCATCACATGTTCACATCAGGCATGGCCTCCGTGACCACGATCATCTTCAGCGCGTTGACATTTACGGTCTCTATTCCATCGGCCATCAAGGTCTTCAACTGGCTGGCTACGATGTACAAGGGGACCGTGCAGTTAAACACGCCCATGTGCTATGCGCTGAACTTTATCTTCTTGTTCACCATTGGTGGTCTTACCGGTCTGTGGCTGGGTGCTCTGTCAACCGACCGACCGCTGCACGACACCTACTTCGTGGTAGCCCACTTTCACTATGTAATGATGGGCGGCACGATGGTCGGCTTTTTAGGTGGTGTCTTCCACTGGTGGCCCAAAATGACCGGCAAGATGTTTAACGAATTTTGGGGACGCGTCTCATGTCTGATTGTGTTCGTTGGCTTTAACATGACCTTCCTACCGCAATTTGTCATGGGCAGTCGGGGCATGCCACGCCGCTATGCCAAGTATCTGGACGAATTCCAGGCATTCCATGAATGGTCGACGTATGGTGCATTCCTGCTGGGTTGTGGTCTGTTCATCGCGCTGGGAGTGCTGATTCATTCGTTGCTACGAGGCAAGCAGGCACCTGAAAATCCATGGGGTGGTGCGACCTTAGAATGGCAGTGCTCATCGCCACCGCCGTTCTATAACTTCCATAGCGCTCCCACCGTCAACGATCCTTACAACTACAAGCCGTTGGTGTACCACGGCGAAGCAGGCTGGGAATATGTGCATCCGCAAAGCCCAACTGTTCCGCAGAGCGACACCGAGAAAGTTCACACTTAGAAAACGCAATTCCCATGTCACACGATCATGCCGGCCAAGGACACGAACACCCTTCGTTTCTGGCTCACCATTTTGACGATCCGGAGCAGCAGTACGATTCTGGCAAGTTGGGAATCTGGCTGTTCTTGGTAACAGAAGTCCTATTCTTCAGCGGGATGTTTTGCGCGTATGCTCTGTACCGTTCGCGCAATCCAGAGGTATTCAGCTTTGCCAGCCAATTCCTGAATACCAAACTGGGTGCTTTCAACACTGGGGTGCTGCTGTTTAGTAGCTTGACGATGGCCTGGGGGGTACGCTGTTCCCAACTGCGCCAGCGCGGTGGACTGGTGCTGTGCTTGGCGATCACGCTGTGGTGTGCTTCGATTTTCTTGGGCGTCAAAGCGGTCGAATACACTCACAAATGGGACCTGGGCTTGCTACCGGCCAGCATGTACCACTCGCAATATGCCCAGCCTCACGCAGATCACGGATCGTGGCAGCCGATTGCCGCCGTCACGGGACAGGTTCCCATGGATTGGTTGACGACGTTGTGTGTCCTGCCCGGACTGATCACACTGGGCATAGCGGTCTGGGCAATGCGGTGTTTTCTGAAACAAGACCGGCGCTTGATCGAGATCTCCGGGTCGTTGTTGCTTACCGGCGTGGCCTTTTTTGGCGGTGTGGCCATTGGCAAAGGATTTGAAGAGGCCGAGGCCCACGCGGCAGAACACTCGCATGCTGATGAAGCTGCGCACGTCGAACATGCTGCGCCTCAGCATGATTCGCAAGACGGCCATTCCGCAATTGCACCGATCACTACCGGTCACTTGGTGGCTACTAGTAGTTCGCCGGCCAAGACCAACCTTGGCGATGCGACCATTGAAATGGTGGATCAGAAGGGTGGAGCCGGACTGTTCTTCAGTATCTATTACTGCATGACAGGGGTTCACGCGATCCACATCATCGGCGGTATGATCGTGTTGACATGGCTGCTGGTAAGAGCCACCAAAGATGTCTTCCACGAACAGTACTTCGGTCCGGTAGATTACGTGGGCTTATACTGGCACTTGGTGGACTTGATTTGGATTTACCTGTTCCCGCTGCTGTATCTGATCCGCTAGGCGAACGGCAGTTGAAGCGATCATCCTTATAACGCAACAACATTACTAAGAAATCATTTTTACTAAGAAATCATTGCGATGTCAGATCACGCCTCACCTTCTCACGGCCAGCATCACGGCTTTTCGCATCCTATGCCCGTGTGGCAGCTGATCGCGGTCTTTTTGGCCCTGATTGTGCTGACGTTCCTAACTGTGTTTCAGGCAACGCTTGAACTGGGCAATATTGAACTGATTGCCTCGTTGATCATCGCTACCATCAAAGCCAGTTTGGTCATCCTGTTCTTTATGCACATGATCCACGACAAGCCACTCAATGCGATCTTGTTCATTGGATCATTCATCTTCGTGGCTCTGTTCTTAGGTTTCACCCTCATGGATGCCGGGGCGTATAACGACGTGATTGAACAGGTCGTCGTCGCACCGGACATTCCGGCCAATCCCATGCAGTAGCCGCCTGCTTGGCTGCGGCGAGGCTAGCCAGATGTAGCTACGTTGGCCAGAACGTGGACCGAACTATGCTAGCCAGCACCGGCAACAGATAAGCTTCGATTACTTGCCAGCCGGTGGACATTGGGCCAAGGTCAGCAGGGCGTAGGCGGTGACTAGATTGGGATCGCCTTCCATCCAGCGCGACGTCGGATTGACCCAGCTACCATCTTTGGCCTGCAAGCTATACAGCTTGCTTCGCAACTGCGACTTCCAGTCGTGCTGGTGGCCTCGGTCGTCGGTTAGGACATCTTGTCCAACGGCAGCCAGCGCCTTAGCCATGGTTTGATAGTAGTAGAACAGACCTTGCTGCCCCATGCCGGGATTGCTGTCCACATCATAGTTTTTGCGCAAGAACTCGGTGGCTGCGCGGACTCGAGGATCATCGGCGGTCAGACCGGCGTAGATCATGCTCTTGAGTCCTGCGTAGGACATGGATCCATACGAGCGCAGGCCACCGTCAGGCAGCGGCTCGGCTTTGGATTCGCCGCCACCGGCCACTGTATAAAAAAAGCCACCGTCGTTCACCTTGGCTGCATGCGGCGAGTCGTTGTACTGCGATTCCAGATTTTGGCAGCGTGACACGAAAATCAGCGCCTTCTGGATGGCTTCATCATCAGGCCCGCGTCCCAGCGACGTCAGCGATTCGATCAGAAAGCTGGTGTTACTGAGATCGGGACGCGACTGGGAATCGTATCCGCCACCACCGTAAGCCATGTTGCTGGGCTGAATTCCTTCGTCTTCATCCCACTGTATGCCGCGCACGAATTTTTCCGCTCCGGCCAGCACGGAATCCAGTCGCCCATCGCGGTTGGCCTGATGATAGGCCATGATGGCGATGCAGGTTTCGTAGTTGCGGTGTCGGGATTGCGGCGCATAAATCCCGCCATCGGGCTGAATATTCGCATCCAGAAATTCAAAAGCCTGCTTGATCATCGGATCCTCCGGTGCCACGCCGACTGCCAATAAACCGCTAACCACCAGCGCGGTTGGGCCAACACCGGCCTGACCAGAGAACGAACCATCGCGCGCCTGACCACGGACCCGTAGGTACTGGATGCTGCGATCGATCATTTGCCGATATTGGCTAAGGGCCTGGTCGAACTGTACCGCAGGTGCGGCCGGCTGGGCCACCGCAGTCATCGGGCTGAGGCAGACGCCTAGCAAGGCGGCTCGGAGTGGTTTATGAAACATGAAGTCCTCGCTAATGTTTTGACTTCCCCGGTGAGGGCTAGCTTACAGTATGACCAGCGCCTACCGTCTGGTGGCAGTGGCTACCGGAGACATTATAGGCCGCTAGGGATGGAATCAGCTAGCTGCCGACCTGAGGCAGTTCCATTAGAATATGTGTCTTTGGGTGTTCCCCATGGTCAAAACGCTTATGATTAAGACAAAATCCAATCGCATTGGCGAGCAAGTATTGCTGGCGGCCGGGGAGCTCAGCCAAGCCTGTCAGGCCCTAGATTTTTCAGGCTGTGCGGCCTGGGTCTACAATCCGTTGCAATACGCTTGGCAGGCACACCAGCAGTACATCCTGAAGTATGCTCGACGAAGCTGCCAAGTTGTCTTTTTAGGGATGAATCCTGGTCCCTGGGGCATGGCACAAACTGGCGTTCCGTTTGGCGAAGTTGCCGCCGTGACCCACTGGCTGAAAATCGACGCCCCCATTTCCGCACCGGATTCGCAACATCCCAAGCGCCCGGTGCTGGGACTGAAGTGTCCTCGCAGCGAAGTATCCGGCAAACGCTTTTGGGGGCTGTTCTCACAGCGATTTGACTGTGCCGATGAATTTTTTCAACAGCACTTTGTAGCCAACTATTGCCCACTAGCGTTCATGGAACAGTCGGCACGTAATCTGACTCCGGACAAACTGCCTGCCACTTCCCAGGTGGCGCTGCAAGCCGTCTGCGATCGCCATTTGGCTAGGCTGCTGGATGTTCTGCAACCCCAGTGGCTGATCGGAGTTGGCGCATGGGCAGAAAGCTGCGGGCGGCGAGTGATCGCGGAGTACGGACTGAGTAAGATACAGGTGGGGCGCATACTGCATCCCAGCCCAGCCTCGCCATTGTCCAGTCGCGATTGGCCTGGGACCGCAACCAAACAGTTGCAAGCACTTGGAGTTTGGAGCTAACAACAGCATGTCCACTCGAGTCGTACTAGCCATGAGCGGCGGAGTAGACAGTTCGGCGGCTGCCTATCTGTTGTTGCAGCAGGGATACGACGTCGTCGGAGTGTTCATGCGTCACGGCGAGCAATCCGCGCAGGCCTGCCAGGTCGACAACGCGCCCAATCCGTTACTTCCCATATTGCAACAGCGCATGGACCACAAGCAGGGCTGTTGCAGCGCATCGGATGCCATGGACGCACGCCGCGTGGCGGATGCTCTGGGCATCCCGTTTTACGCGCTCGATTTGCAGGCCGAATTCTCGCGAATCGTAGATTACTTTGTTGATCAATATATCCAAGGCCGCACGCCGAACCCTTGCGTTCAGTGTAACAACTGGATCAAGTTCGGTCGGCTGTTTGACTATGCCGACAGCATCGATGCTCAGTTTGTTGCCACCGGACATTATGCGCAGCTTGGCGATTTCGACGGTGAACCCGCTTTGCTGCGCGGTGTAGACGAGAACAAGGATCAAAGTTATGTCCTGGCCGGCATTGATCGACATTACTTGCAGCGGATGATGTTGCCCATTGGCAGCTTCCACAAGCCGGAAATCCGGCGCTTGGCTGCGGCGGCTGGACTGCGCGTCGCTGACAAACGCGATAGTCAAGAGATTTGCTTTGTAACCAGCGGTCATCATGGCCAGTTCGTTCGCGCCCGAGCCGCTGGAAATCGCAGCGGTAATTTTGTAACTACCGATGGCCGCATCGTTGGCCGCCATGAGGGCATCGAATCCTATACGATTGGGCAGCGCAAGGGACTAGGCATCGCGCTGGGTGAGCCAATGTTTGTGGTCAACATCGACTCGACTACCAACGCTGTCATCTTGGGTCGCAAGCCGGAATTGGAGCGCACGACGCTCTCGGCCAGCGGAGCCAATTGGCTAATCGATCTCCCGCAGCAACCCTTCGATGCGCAAGTTCAAATCCGCTACAACAGCTCGTCTGTACCCGCGCGAGTTATTCCTCTGAATGCTGAACAATTCCAAGTCCAGTTCGCTCAGCCCGCTAGCGGAATTGCCCCAGGACAGCTCTGCGTCATTTATCAAGCCAACCGTGTTCTAGGCGGTGGCTGGATTGAAAATGCGAGCTGAGCTTCCCAGTGCTTCAATCCCGCATGGCTTGTCCAGCGGGGTATTGGGCTCCGTGCGAATCATGCGACAGAAGGGGAAATCTATACCGGAGCAAGCAATGAACAGGGAATTCTCGTTCACGGTCACCGGCCTTTGACGGTACCGCTCTACGGAGAAAGGTGGATATGTTATGATACGCGGAACGGGAATTTGGGCGATCTTGGTGGGGCGAGGCGAAAT
Source organism: Pirellulaceae bacterium (assembly GCA_019636385.1). NCBI lineage: Bacteria > Pseudomonadati > Planctomycetota > Planctomycetia > Pirellulales > Pirellulaceae > Pirellulaceae bacterium. Next base: position 1,069,996 of record JAHBXT010000001.1, read on the forward strand.
TGAACCAACGGATCGACTACTTAGTCCGGAATTCATTCCGTTACATAGGAGTTGCACATCATGTCACTGTTTGTTGGACAATCGAACCTGACCCCAGGCACGATCGCCATGTTCTTTGTGCTGGCGCTGGTTGCATTGTTTGCGCTGGCGACGATTATTTCGTTCTTGGCATTTGGCGCGATGTGGGTGCAGGCTTTCGCTGCTGGTGCGAAGGTCAGCATGCGCAGTCTGGTGGGCATGTACTTTCGACAGGTGCGAGCACCGATCATCGTCAACGCCAAGATCATGGCGGCTCAAGCGGGACTGGACATCTCGTCGCGAACCGGTATCACGACCCAGCGACTGGAAGCTCACTTTCTGGCCGGTGGCAATGTGATGAACATTATTCAAGCGATCATTGCGGCGCAACGAGCCAGCATCGACTTAGACTTTGACCGGGCCGCAGCCATCGACTTGGCTGGTCGCGATGTGCTGGATGCCGTCAAGACCAGCGTGCATCCCAAAGTAATCGACTGCCCCGACCCCAAGCGTAGCGGCAAGAACACGTTAAGCGCGATTTCCCGAGATGGCGTTGAATTGCGAGTCCGCGCCCGCGTGACGGTGCGCACCAATTTGCAACAGTTGATTGGTGGTGCGACGGAAGAGACGATCATCGCCCGTGTTGGCGAGAGCATCATTAGTTCGATTGGCTCGGCTGAATCACACCAGCGCGTTTTGGAGAATCCGGATGTGATCTCGCGCACCGTCTTACAGCGCGGCTTGGATGCGCAGACCGCTTTTCAGATTGTGTCGATCGATATCGCAGATATCGACGTCGGAGATAACATCGGTGCTCGATTGCGCGCCGACCAAGCTGAGGCAGACGTCCGAGTGGCACGGGCGATGGCTGAGCAACGCCGGGCCGAAGCTATCGCTACCGAACAAGAGAATCGCGCCTCAGTTGCTGAAAATCGAGCCAATCTGGTGTTGGCAGAAGCCGAGGTGCCGCGAGCCATGGCGGTGGCGTTTCAGAAGGGCAACCTAGGCACACACAGCAATTAGCTTCCTCTCCCAGATAGTTTGTGTAGACGACTATGAGCCATCTGAGGCGCAGCCAGCGAGTAAGCTTTGCGGGAGGGCTGGGATTCGAATTAGCGGGAATCGTCGATCAGCCGACTGAAGATCCGAAAGCGTTTGCTGTCTTCGCGCATTGTTTTACGTGTACGAAAGATATCAAGCTGATTGTGCGACTGAGTCGAGGATTGGCTGAACTGGGCTTTGGCGTGTTGCGTTACGATGCCACAGGACTGGGAAACAGTGCTGGCGATTTTTCGCAGACGAATTTCTCTACCAACTGCCTGGACTTGCTGGCCGCCATCGAGCATTTGAAACACCATTTTGCGGCACCTCAATTCTTGATAGGCCACAGTTTCGGCGGCGCAGCCTGCCTGGCGGTGGCTCAAGAAGCCTCCAGCGTTTGCGCTGTGGCTGCAATAGCTGCTCCCAGCGAGACGCCTCACTTGGCGCAGTGGTTGGAACGCAACTGCCCGGACATTATGCGCTTGGGTCGTGCCCCGGTAACAATTGGCGGAACTGAGCACATGATCGACCAACAGATGCTGGAGAATTTTCGAGCGATCACGCTGCCCGACTTGCTACGTCGGTTGAGCAAGCCGGTGATGCTGCTGCACAGCCCTGACGATGAAACTCTGGGATACGAGCATGTCCTGCGGATTTTTCGGATGCTGACGATCCGTAGCGCGGACGATGCTCCGCCGTGTCCCACCAGTTTAATCTGCCTAGCTGGAGCTGATCATTTATTGACTCGTCAACCGGCCGACCTGGCTTTTGTCACACACACCCTGGCTGCTTGGTTTGACCGACAGTTGGTGGATATCAATCGTTCGCAGTAGATCCTGGCGAGTGACCCCACGGACGAAATAGCTCATAGGGATTGATTGTAGCGGCCCTACGATCGCTGCAACTTCTGCTAACCGAACTGTCAAGAACTTCTTAAGCTAGCAAACCAGTTCCGTTCGATACTAGGGCAGAGTGGTATGCCGCGCAGGGCGCTGGCGAAAACTGCGGTGGAATTATTTCGAGGCAGGAATTCCGACAATGGACTTTGATCGCAACCGTTACTTCATGGTCGGCATCTTGGTATTCCTGTTGGGAATGCAATTCCGCATGGTGGAATCTTTTGTTCTCAACGAAACCAGCACACGAGCGTTGGCTAGAATCGCCAAGGACACTCAACTGGCCAATACCGGCTATGGCACTCAGATGTATATGAACATGCATCCATCACCAATGAAGACCGTTAAACCACCTGCCTGGTTAGGCTGGGCGATGCTGACGGTTGGCGGAGTAATATGCCTGCACGCGATGGTTCTTCCCAAGGCAAGGCATTGAGACGCCATAGAATACTTGGTGCCTTGCAGCAGCGGAAAATATCATGTCATACAACGCAGCCAGCCCTGGCATGAAACATTTATCAAGCCTACGAAGCCGGCATATGTCTGGCAAACTGCTCCTAGCCTTTGGCGTGTCACTGAGCGCTTCTTATTACTTGTCTGCCAGCGACAGTTCCTCTGCACAACCATCCAAAGAAGTTCTCGCGACGCCCGCCGGCGCGGGGGAACTTGCTCGTGAGGGCTCACGCTTGAAGAATTCAGGCGTGATCTGTTTTGCCACGGGTGGACGCTTATCGGTTAAAGTGGCTGACCGGCAGCACAATCTTTTGGTGCTAGAAAACCTGGCCGCGCAGCGGATCTTGTCAGCGATTCTAGAAGACCCCAATGACCAGCACTGGGCGATCAGCGGCTTCATCACCGAGTTTCAAGGACGAAACTTCTTGTTTATCGAGCAGGCGGTGCGCCGGAAGAACTAGCGGGACTACTTAAGCAATTGCCTTGAGAACAATGGCCGGTCAGGTCGTTACAAGTAGACGTACCATCTGGAAGCTCAAGCCAACGACAGCTCAATGCGGCCAAACCCCAATCGGCCGCTAGAGTACTGGTCACACGGGAATGACGGCACCGTACCTGAGGCGGCCTAACCCCCGTCAGGCAGCCTGTCTCCACCATCCAAGGTTCCGAGGATACGTGCTCCCGTTCAAACGAAACGAGAAACAGTGTTGATCCACTTCGAAACCTCCAAAGACGACCAGACCGATCGCATCGTATCGGCGCTCGAACGACTCTACGTTGGCAAACCAGTCGGCTCGGTGGCGATTGGCAAAGCAGGCGAAATGCAACCCGCCCAAGCGCTCAAGTAGCTGCATCGAGCCAACGACACTGGCCCAGCGCCGCCGGTTCTCTCCGGTCCCAATGGAATCATAGGCGGCTGGTTCCCAGTGCAATCCTGAGACCATCGAATGAGAAACCTACCCGAAGACCTTGGCCGGTTCTATGAAGACGGACCAACTTGGCCGTAGACGCGCGAGCCGCACGATGCTGAGCGGGCGTACCGCGACGCGTTTCGCTTATCGGCCCACGAAGCCGCTCATTGGACGAGCATTGATAGCCACGCTGGCGGGCGTCGAGCCCGTGAAAGAGGATGCCGAAAATCAAACTTTCGGCGGTCGACGACTCGACAGACGATGGTGAGTCACAGTATGCGCAGGTTAACACACTGAGCCATTAACACAGCATCTGATTATTAAAATCGGAATTGTGTCATCTGGCGCTTTCTAAAATCCGGGGCGGCGGTGCGGTGAGTTGCCGCTCAGGGGCAATAGAGTTAAATTTGTAGTTGGGCGGCACCGTTAAGTGCTCTAGATTTCTTCTGATCTGGTCATTCCGGCGTCGGCTAGTCGCTGTAGGATTTTTGCGCTGCCTGAATGCCATTCGTCTGTTACCTAAAGTTAGTTAGAGATCCATGGACAAACGCCAATCAATCGCGGCGCCGGCACCGGCTACTCTGGAGAGTTTTACGTACGATGACGGCATCGTTCGGATGTTTGTGGCAGCCACGATTCTGTGGAGCGTCGTGGCCACGCTGGCAGGGCTGATCGTCGCGTTACTTTTAGTACTGCCCTGGCTGTCCGAAGGACTGCCCTGGATCAGTTTCGGGCGTCTGCGTCCGCTGCACACGAACGCAGCCATCTTTGCTTTCGGGGGTAATGCCATCTTTGCCGCCGTGTATTACAGCACACAACGGTTGTGCAAAGCGCGAATGTGGAGCGACCTGTTGAGCCGCCTGCACTTTTGGGGATGGCAATCCATCATTGTGGCTGCCGCAGTCACGTTGCCGTTAGGGATTACGCAAGGCAAGGAATACGCCGAACTGGAGTGGCCCATCGACATCGCCATAGCCGTGGTATGGTTACTGATCTTCGGCGGCAACTTTTTGATGACGCTCATCCATCGTCGTGAACGTCACATGTATGTCGCTCTGTGGTTTTACATCGCCACCATTGTGACGGTAGCGTTGCTGCATGTCTTCAATAGCTTGGTTCTACCCTGGAGCCTCTGGGACAGCTATTCGGTGTATGCCGGTGTGCAGGATGCCTTCATGCAGTGGTGGTATGGTCACAACGCAGTGGCCTTCTTTTTGACCACACCGTTTCTGGGTTTGATGTACTACTTTCTGCCCAAAGCCGCCGAGCGGCCAGTTTTTAGTTACAAACTAAGCATCATTCACTTTTGGTCGCTGGTCTTCATTTATATTTGGGCTGGCCCTCACCATCTGCACTATACGGCGCTGCCTGAGTGGGCCAGTACGTTGGGCATGTTGTTCAGCTTGATGCTGTGGATGCCTAGTTGGGGCGGCATGATCAACGGCTTGTTGACTCTGCGCGGAGCGTGGCACAAGGTAGCCGCCGATCCGATTCTGAAGTTCTACGTGGTGGGCATTACCTTCTACGGTATGGCAACTTTCGAGGGACCGCTGCTGTCCATCAAGAGTGTCAATGCGCTCAGCCACTACACCGATTGGACGATCGCGCATGTCCACTCGGGGGCCTTGGGGTGGAACGGTTTTATGACCTTCGGCATGGTGTACTGGCTGCTGCCACGGATATTTCAAACCAAACTGCACAGCCAAAAACTGATGGAACTACATTTCTGGATCGGAACGATCGGTATTCTGTTGTACGTCATTCCCATTTACGCTGCTGGTCTGATGCAGGGTCTGATGTGGCGTGCTCTGGATCCCGAGACCGGCCAATTGATGTACCCGGATTTCGTGGAAACTACACAGCGCATTGTGCCGTTGTGGTGGATTCGAGTGATCGGCGGAAGCTTGTATGTGTTAGGCGCGCTGATGTTGGCCTACAACGCCTTGATGACTTGGCTGGCCCGTCCGGCGAAATACGAACAGCCCGTCCACACAGCTCCGGCGCTTACTGCCGAATATCAAGACCCTCCACCGCCGACCAGCGATTTGGTCGGGGCTCCAGTCGTCAACTGGGGTATTGCGCTGGATGCCTGGAGTAAACTCGTTTGGCACCGTACTTGGGAACGGTTGCCGGTCAAGTTCACCGTCATGACCACCTTGGCGGTAGTGGCTGCTACTGCCTTTGAAATGATTCCCACGTTCCTGATCCGCAGCAATGTTCCCACGATCGCAACCGTCAAACCCTATACGCCGTTGGAATTGGCGGGGCGCGAGATCTATATTTCGGAGGGTTGCTACAACTGCCATTCGCAACAGATTCGCCCGATGGTCGCAGAGACCAAGCGCAGCGGCGAGTACAGCAAGGCTGGAGAATTCATTTACGATCATCCGTTCCAGTGGGGCAGTCGGCGCATCGGGCCGGATCTGGCCCGTGAAGGCGGACGCCAGAGTAGTTTCTGGCACTGGACGCACTTCGAGGATCCCGATCAGGTATCGCGCGGCTCGGTCATGCCTAAGTATCTACACTTGACAGAGGATGATATCAATTACAGGAGTCTGCCCGCCATCGTGCGTACAGCGCACTTGTTGGGAGCCAACTATCCTGACGAGGTCCTGGAAGATTGTGAACAGTTAGCGCGACAGCAAGCCCTGCAAATCAATGCGGACATTGTCGCCCAAGGCGGCCCCGCCAGCGTCTATGACAAACAGGCAATTGCTGTAATCGCTTATTTGCAACGGTTGGGGACCGACCTGCATCGCGCCCCAGAACCTGCGGTTCCAGCCGCACCCGTAGACAACTCGGCCTCTGAAGTCGCCCAATTGCCGTGACGACAGTGGTGAAACATTTCAGATTGGATCCATAAATGGTGAAAGACGTCGTTAGTTGGCTGGACTACTCCGACTTGGCTCAAGCGGCCTTGCTGATGTTTGTGGTTACATTTGCGATGATCGTGTATAGCACCTTGCGACTCAGTCGCACCGCCGTCGATCGCTTTGCCTCAATACCGCTGGACGACGATGCTGTGAAGGATCCCCGCTATGGAAAATAATGCCTTGACCGATCATGCCTACGACGGCATTCAAGAGTACGACAATCCACTACCGGGCTGGTGGACCTACACGTTTGTAGCCACCATTGTCTTCAGTATTGGCTATGTGATGTGGTACCATACCGGAGCGCCGGGACGCGATTTGGTGACTCTGTATGAAGTGGCTGATGCGGACAACACGCGACTGCAATTCGGGGCCATCGGTGATTTGACTGGCGACCAAGACACATTGATGAAGTTTGCTCATCGTGAAGATTGGCTGAAAGTGGGGGCCTCTGTTTTCAAAGCCAACTGTATTTCCTGCCATGGCCGCGACGGCGAGGGCAATGTTGGCCCCAATTTAACGGACGAAGCTTTTAAGTACATTCGCAAGCCAGAGGATGTGTACAAGGTTGTCTCCGAAGGAGCTGGCAAGGGGGCGATGCCCGCTTGGGGCAACCGTTTGCATCCGAATGAAGTCGTGTTGGTGTCGAGTTACGTTATTTCGCTACGTGGCCAGAACCTGCCCGGCAAAGCCGCTGATGGTAATCCCATACCCGCCTGGCCCGCCCCGCCGCCTGAGGAGCCCGAAGCTGAACAATAATTTGTCCCATTTCATAGTTGGACCATAGTACTTGAGACAATTTCGATGAACCGCTCAGGCCGTGAGGCCGATCATCCTCACGTGCACCATACTCAATCCGCCCTGGACCAGTCTACCCAGGCTGAGTGGATGCACGAAGCGCTGTTAGCAGCGCCAGAGCATGTGCTGTCAACTTTGGAGCATGACGGATCGCGTCGATGGATTTTCCCTAAGCTGGCCACTGGAACTTGGTGGCGACGGCGGAGAATCGTAGCCTATGTGCTGATGCTGGTGTTTGTGCTGATTCCACACTTGCAGATTGCTGAACGGCCACTGTTGCGTTTGGATATCGTCAGCCGAGAGTTCACCTTTTTCGGCCAGACTTTCTATCCCACCGATACGCTGCTATTGGCGTTGATGTTGTTGGCCGTTTTCCTGTCGATCGTTTTTATTACGGCAGTCACCGGGCGCGCCTGGTGTGGCTGGGCATGTCCGCAAACTGTCTATATGGAGTTTTTGTTTCGCCCCATCGATCGTTTGTTTGAAGGGACGCGAGGTAAAGGTGGACCTGCCAAGCGGAAGCTCTCGTTTCTGCTGGCCGTTGCCCGATTGGGCGTCTACGTGCTGCTGAGCATGTTTCTGGCTCACACCTTTCTGGCGTATTTCGTTGGACCGGAGAAATTATCACATTGGATTCTGCACAGCTCGCCGCTAGAGCATCCCACGGCGTTTGCCGTGATGGCCTTGACCACTGCATTGATGACCTTTGACTTCTACTACTTTCGTGAGCAGACATGCCTGATCGCCTGCCCCTATGGTCGATTCCAGTCGGTCATGCTCGATCGTCAGTCGTTGATCGTGGCCTACGATTACAATCGCGGCGAGCCGCGCGAAAAAGGTAAGCGGCGGGTTGGCGACGGCAAAGGGCATTGCGTCGACTGCCATCAATGTGTTGCCGTGTGCCCCACCGGCATTGACATCCGCAACGGCTTGCAGATGGAATGTGTCAATTGCACTCAGTGTATTGACGCATGTGATGCCGTAATGACTAAGGTCCATTTGCCCACTGGACTGATTCGCTTTACATCTCAGGCTGCTCTGGAGAATAAAAAGAGGCGCGTGGTTCGAGCACGCACCATTATCTATCCTGTTTTGTTGGTTGCAGTAATCGCCGGGTTTGTGGTAGCACTTGGCATGACAAGCGGATTTACCGCCAATGTCCTGCGAGGTAAAGGTAATCCATTTAGCCTGACCCAGGATGGCATGATCATGAACCGCTTTAGTCTGAGACTGACCAACCGTACTCAACTTGATCAGCAATATTCGGTCATTCCCGTTTCTCCCGCTGAAATGGTCGTGGGGACCGTCGACGACGACCAGTTGACGATTGCAGCGCGTAAGCTTGGAACCATCGACCTGCGCATTACGTTCCCCAGTGGACTGACTCTGGGTCGCGGTAATGTTCCGGCGGTCGTGCGCATCGAAGACGCTTCGGGAACTCGACGCGAAGTAACTTTCAAACTTCTAGGCCCCAGAAGATAACGTAGCACATGAACTCAACCAGCATTTCAGCACCGGCCCAATCTATTTCGCTGCCCGACACGGACGGACGGCAGCAGGAACGGCGCGCTCGCCGCTTTTGGGTCTCGGTAATCGTGGGCCTGTTGAGCCTCCAAGTTTTTGGAGCTGGAATAGCGATCTACCTGGCACTGAGCGACTCAACGGTGGCCATCATTCCCAATTATTATCAGGCTGGTCTGCAGTGGGACACGACTCGACAGCACTGGCAGAGGTTCGAGGATTTGGCATGGAGTATTGATACAGTTGTGTCGGCACATGATACGCAACTCCCGCGGCGCGTGATAACGCTTCGCGTTCGCGATGGCCATGGGCAACCTGTCTCGGACCAACGCATCACTGGCCAGGTCTTTCATCACGCTCGTGGAAACCAGGTCTATTGGCTGACGTTTGATCAAGCCGATGCTGGCGATTATGTCGCCATGGTCCCATTGACCCACAACGGTTTATGGCAATTTGATGTGGCAATAGAAGGCGACCAGGGCATCGCCGCCCAACGCTGGACGGTCATGGTTCAGTCCGATGGAGTGGAGCAGCAAGAATGAGCAAGTTGCTGAGAGGTTTTGTAGCGGGTACGAGCGGGGAAATCGCAATCTTTACGACCTTCATCAACATATTGGGAATTACCTTTGGAACAGCGCCGGGGACTGGTTCGGCCACGCGCCGGCCCATCTTCGCTGTGAATGATTGTTAGCGTAAACGGACCCAAAGCAACAACCTGTAATAACGTTTAGAACTCTAGACTATGTGGATATTAGTTACCGCCGTGGTGACCGCCAGCGTGATGGGCAGTCTGCACTGTGTTGGCATGTGTGGACCGCTGGCATTGTGGGTATCAGGTGGTGACCGCAATCGTCCGTCAGGCTTAGTCAGTTGGTGGCCAACCGGTTTGTATCATGTGGGGCGCTGGGCCAGTTATGCAGGCGTCGGAGTTGTAGTTGGCGGAGTTGGACAATTATTGGATTGGAGTGGTGATAGTCGAGGCCTGGGACCGCTAGCGGCGCGCATCGCTGGTGGGCTGATGATCCTGGCCGGGCTGGTGGCGCTAGTTCGCTTTCTCATGCCTTACCTAAGAAACTGGTGGATGACTTGGATCGGCGCGCAGCGAACCAGCCAAGCCTCTGCGGCTATTGACGCGCCCAGGCTATCTTCGCCGAACACGGCGACACACCGCCTGGGCGACGGCAACCAGTTTAGCTACGCGGCGCCGCAGCCCTCACGCTTTACCGCCGGGCTGTTGCGATTAAGACCCATCATCTTTCAGCTTCCCTTACCGCTGCGCGGATTCGTGGTTGGACTATTAACCGCATTGCTTCCCTGCGGATGGCTGTACCTGTTTGCCCTGCTGGCTGCCAGTACCGGTTCGTGGTGGTTGGCGGCCGTGGTGATGTCTGCTTTCTGGCTCGGTAGTGTTCCCGCACTGGTTGGATTGATTGCCGGCAGCCGTTTGTTGGTTGGCCCCATACGGCCGGTGATGCCGGTGCTGACGGGAGTATTGATGATCGTCGCCGGAGCTTATACCGTAGCGGGTCAGGGATTTGCAGCCATGAAGCATCCGCTGTCGGTCTCCAGTTCTTTAGTTAACGATTTACGATCGGGGCGAGCCATTGATACCCTCGATGCGCAGACGATTCGTGTTGGAATGCAAGAAATGGTTTCTGCGCCACTGCCATGTTGTCAGCCACAGCCCCAAGAAACGAGGATTACAACGTCTCATGAGGTGTCTTCCACTGACCTGGAGCCAAGACCATGAGTCCAGCATCGGTGGCCAGCATGCAGCGGAGCGTTGCAGTCAGTGATAATCGCCTCGACGGCAACGTCGAAGTGTTTGGCGCTTCCTCTGCTGAAGCCTCTCAACAGGTGACACCAACTCGACCGTGCGCACACTGTGGTTTGGCCACGTCGACATCCGGCCCGACATCGCTGGCTGAGCCGATATTCTGTTGCACAGGCTGTCGAGGTGCCTATCAATTGATTCAAGGTTGGGGGTTATCCGATTTTTACGCGTTGCGTGATCAAATGACCACCACTGGTTCAGCGCGCGCCGCGGGGGGCGCTGATAACTATCAGCATTTTGACACAACCGAATTCCTCGGCCAGTCGGCTCCGGTAGCCGGTAGTGATGGGAAGATGACAGCCGAATTGGGAGTGCAGGGACTTCACTGTGCGGCTTGTAGCTGGTTGATCGAACGAGCGCTGATGCGCCAGCCCGGACTATGCGCGGTCCGCGTCAAATTGAGCGATCATACGGTGCAAGTAATTTATGACCCCGAGCAAGCTAAGCTAAGTGGCATTGCGAGGTTTTTGGATCGCTTGGGCTACCCACTACAACCTCTGGATCACAGTCGCGAAAACCATTTGCGATTGGAGAATCGACAGCGCTTGGTCCAGATTGCAATTGCGGGATTTCTGGCTGCTAACGCGATGTGGATCGCCGTGGCACTGTACGCAGGACAATTTTCTGGAGTTGCCGCTGAGCACAAATACTTCTTTGAGCTGTGGGGAATGCTGTTGGGCGCCGCCGCTGTGCTTGGGCCAGGACGCACGTTTCTGACCGGCGCTTGGTCGGCTATCAAAGCTCGTACACCCCATATGGATTTGCCTATTGCGCTGGCATTGGGAGTTGGAACTGGGGTGGGTCTGTGGAATGCCGTTCGTGGCCAAGGACAAGTCTACTTTGATGGCTTGTCGATGCTGGTGTTCCTATTACTGATCGGACGGTGGTTGCAGTTCCGTCAGCAGCATCAAGCAGCCCGCGCGGTGGAATTGATGATGCGCATCACTCCCCGTCATGCGACATTGCTTGGGGACGATGGCGGCTCGACCATGGTATTGGTAGATCGATTGACGGGCGGAGATTGTATTCAAGTCGCTGCTGGCGAGAGCTTACCTGCTGACGGCACGCTCATATCTGGCAGCAGCCGCTTGGACCGTTCGCTGCTAACCGGCGAGAGTCAACCGATCGCGATTCATCAGGGTGACCAGGTTGAGGCGGGAACGATCAACGTTGGCGGACCAATCGTCGTTCGTGTATCAGCCGTAGGTAAGAAAAGTCGCATTGGACGGGTGATGCAAGCCGTCGAGTCAGCTGCCGCCCAGAAGACGCCGCTTGTTCAATTGGCCGATCGCATCGGCGGATTTTTTGTAATGGCCGTGCTGGTATTGGCGGTCGCCACATTCTTAATTTGGCTGCCGATATCCTTTGATAAGGCACTGAATTTTGGCACCGCGATGCTGATCGTGGCTTGTCCCTGTGCGTTAGCCTTGGCTACGCCGGCAGCCATCGCTGTCGGCATTGGTCGCGCAGCCCGAGCCGGCATTTTAATTCGCGATGGCACGGCGCTGCAGCGATTATCCCAGCCCGGCATCATCTGGTTTGACAAGACTGGCACGTTGACCGAAGGCCGCCAACATGCGCAGTTGACTTGGGGGTCGCCATCAGCGATCCAACTGGCGGCAGCGGTGGAAGCGCATTGCCATCACCCCATTGCTGCGGCCATTGTTCGACTGGCTGAGAATCTCTGCCGCGCCGATGAAGGCCCTACCGATTCTTCTCACGCGCTAGTAGGCGTCGCTACCCGAGAGCGGGTGGTAAGCAGTGTTGAAACTTTTGGTGGAGGCATACGCGGAGTCGTCGATCAGCGGATCGTGGTGATTGGTCATCGTAGGGCCTTCGAGCTTCAGGGAATCCCGTTTCCTGAAAGCGTCATTAACAAGGCCGAAGCGTTGCTTCAACAAGGACACAGTCCTGTATTCATAGCCGTAGACGGACATTTAGCCGCATTGGTTGGATTGTCGGATCCTGTTCGCAGACAAGCTAGCCAAGCGGTGGCCGATGCTCGTTATTTGGGTTGGTCAATCGGATTATTGTCTGGCGATCACCCGGATATCGCTCGACAAGTCGCACAGCAAGTCGGCATCGACCCGCCGCGATGCCTGGGAGGCGTGTCCCCCGAGCAGAAGCTGGCAATTATCAAGCAATCGCGAGGAGATTTCGCGACAGTAGTCATGATCGGTGACGGTGCCAACGATGCGGCAGCCTTGGCTGCTGCCGACGTAGGTATTGCCGTGCGCGGTGGGGCAGAGGTCAGCCTGCAAGCTGCACCGGTGTACATGGCCGTTGATGGCTGGCAGAATCTAGCGCATTTACTACGCGGAAGCGTGGCCACAAAAAGAATTATCTATTTCTGCTTTGCGGTGTCGCTCGCATACAATCTATTGGCTGTAGGCCTGACAATCGCTGGCCAAATTAGTCCCCTGATCGCGGCGATTGTCATGCCAGCCAGCTCGGCAACCGTACTGGGACTAACCTTTGCCATACCGAGCTTTTCAGTGACCGCACCGAAACACAGTCTCGATAATTGGAGAGGCCAATGAGCGTCTTGTATGTCGCGTTGCCCGTAGCTTTGCTTTTGGGCGGCTCTGCCTTGGTGGCCTGCATTTACTGCATTCGGCAAGGACAATATGATGACCTAGACACTCCGCCGCTGCGCATGTTGATTGATGACTCTCCGCCTCCAAGTAACTCCCCCGCTCACAATTCCAAAACACTCTAACACATAAACGCAATTCGATGATCACCTTGAATTACACAAGAAGAATGGCGCTGATGGCTATTGCTTCGGTGAGTTGGCTGGGATGCGCAAAGCAGGATAAACCTCTCGAATTTGAGCCGAATCTGGTCCATGCATACGTGAGCGAATTGGCCATTGAGTACTCAATGCAGCAAGCATTAGACGAAGCTCAGGTGGCGCTGAGTGAATTTTTCGGCACCCCCGACGAACCCAAGCTGCCCGATTTTTTGGAGGGTCCAGCCGCTCAGTTAGTGAATCTGCAACGCCTGCAAGTCGCTGCAGGTCCAGTTGTGCTTGAGCAGCCAGGGCGCGGATTATTTCGACGGCATTGTGCATCATGCCATGGAGTAACCGGTAACGGACGTGGACCAAATGCGGCGATATCCAATCCCTATCCGCGTGATTTTCGGCTGGGCAAGTTCAAATTCAAGAGTACGCCGGTCGGAGTTAAGCCACTGCGCAGTGATTTGATATACACCATTAGTCATGGTATCGCAGGCACTACGATGGTGCCCATCAAGGAGCTGACAGATAATGACATCGAGATGCTGGCCGATTATGTGATCTACCTGTCATGGCGCGGCGAAGTGGAACGTGCGCTCCTGACGGCCGCCGAGGAGATCGAATTTGAATCACAAGATGCCGATACCGTATGCAATCTGTATGCTCCGGGTTCCAATGGTTTTGAAAGCGAACAACTACCGCGTGTCCGCCAGATTATTACGAGCGTCGCAGACAAGTGGCTATCGGCCACTGACCAGGTTCTGACGGTGTCTGATCCTGGAGAAATTCCGATCTCAGCAAGCCTCGACCAGCTGCATCGTGCCACCCAGAGCGAGCAAGATACACCGCTGGCAGCTTCCATTGAGCGTGGCCGCGAGCTATTTGCCCAGACGTGCAGCAAGTGTCATGGGCCCCAGGGACACGGTGATGGCCAGAATCAGGATTATGATGACTGGACGAAAGATTGGATGGCACGCATCAACCTCAATCCGGTGTCTGACCAACGACTGGTGGGTTTGATGGCTCGCGGAGCCCTGCCGCCGCGAAATATTCAGCCGCGAGATTTGCGCGAAGGAATCTATCGCGGCGGTTCGGCACCTGAAAAGCTGTATTTGAGAATCGCTTATGGTATCGAAGGTACGCCAATGCCCTCCGTGGAGGGCGTGATTTCCGGGCAAGATGTTTGGCATCTGGTCAATTTTGTGCGTTGGCTGGCCGAGCCTGACCACTGACCCGAAAAAATCGGGTAAAAACTATATGCGAGCTGCATGGAATGGCTCGCTTTTGCGACTAACACTGGGGAGCCCGCCGTTTTTCCTGAGATGAGCGCAATTTATGTTGGCCCAGCTCAACACACTGTCGTTACTTGGCATCCAGGCGGTACCGGTTGAGGTCGAGGTGGATGTCTCCAGTACGCCGTTGCCCAAGACGATGCTGGTTGGACTGCCGGAGGCTGCGGTCAAGGAGAGTATTCACAGGGTCGAGCGGGCTATTGTCAACAGCGGCTTTCAGAGGCCCATCGATCGCGTAGTGATTAATTTGGCGCCCGCCGAGCTGCCGAAGCAAGCAGCCTCGTTTGACCTGCCCATTTCGTTGGGCTTGTTAGCTGCCAGCGGCCAGTTTTCATCTGACCTGTTTGCACACTATGCTGTGGTTGGAGAATTGGCTCTGGAGGGACACACGCGTCCGATCAAAGGCGCACTGTCGATGGCCATGGCAGCCCGCGATCAAGGTCTAAAGGGCATCATCTTACCGCGAGAAAACGCCGGCGAGGCAGCGGTGGTTCGCGAAATCGAAGTCATCCCCGTCGACTCGCTGACGCAAGCGGCCGGGTTTTTGATCGGGAGCCTCGAAATCGCTCCTCACCCCTGTCAGCTTGAACAACTGTTCGACGAGTATAGCTCGTATTCATTAGATTTTGCCGATGTGCGCGGTCAAGAGATGGCCAAGCGGGCTCTGGCAATCGCCGCTGCTGGAGCGCACAACTTGTTGATGCTCGGACCGCCAGGTTCTGGCAAGACAATGCTAGCCAAGCGACTGCCGACGATTCTGCCCAAGTTGACCGCCGACGAGTCGATTGAAACGACGCGGATTTACAGTTCGTTGGGGCAATTGAAATCCGGACAACCGTTGCTGGCCACGCGTCCCTTTCGGTCGCCGCATCATACAATTAGCAACGCTGGGCTGGTTGGCGGCGGCAGTCCGCCAGCGCCAGGAGAAATCTCCTTGGCGCACAATGGAGTGCTGTTCCTGGACGAGCTACCGGAATTTGACCGGCGAACGCTGGAGGTCATGCGGCAGCCGCTGGAGGATCGCGTGGTGACTATCTCGCGAGCTCTGCGCAGCACGACATTTCCCGCCAATTTCATGCTGGTGGCAGCACTGAACCCTTGTCCCTGTGGATTTCGCACCGATACCAGGCGCAACTGTACCTGCAATTCGACGCAGATCGAGCGGTATATGTCGCGCATTTCTGGCCCGCTGTTGGACCGCATTGACATTCACATCGAAGTTCCAGCCGTTCCCTTTGAAGAGTTGAGTTCCTCAAAAGAGGGCATTAGCAGCAGTGACATCCGGAAGGCGGTTGAACTTGCGCGGTCGCATCAAAAGCAGCGTTTTGAAGGCTCGACGAAGATCTACAACGCTCAAATGTCCAGTCGCCAGTTGCGGGAGTACTGTCCGTTGGATTCCACCAGCCGAACTTTGTTGCGTGACGGCTGCAACGAATTTGGCCTATCCGCTCGGGCTCATGACAAAATCCTCCGCGTCAGCCGCACCATCGCCGATATGGAAGATAGTCCAGATATCCAGATGCACCACCTTCAAGAGGCCATCAACTACCGTATGTTAGACCGAAATCTGTGTGCATAAAACTCACACTCGACAGGGTGAACTCCAGGTTTGTGGCTCAAAGCGCGCAAGCGATGTGCCCAACGCTCTGACAATAATTTCTTCGGTAAGCGACCTAACCTGCCGCATGGTCTCGTTCAATTCCACCACGGTAGATTCGATCGAGAATGCACTTGTCGGCAAACGCCTTTGAGGACAAGCCTATCAACGCACTTTTTTCGTGCGCGCGACTACCCAGCGTTTGCAAGAAGGGGTGAGGGCACCACAGAAGAAGGTGCATAAGGCATGGTTTGATTCTGGCTGGCTAGTTCGCCCGGCTGGCCAGATCCAGCTGCAGCGCGCGGCGGGGCAGGGTGTGGACAAAGTAATGCGTGGTACGACGCACTTCCTCCAGCAGTTGCTCGGGAGCGATGGCACCATCGGTCGCAGCGGATTGCACGGCGACCGAATCCAACGCAGAACGGTCGCTGCCATCAGGCGTCGAAACACTATCTTCACCGCCCGCTAACTTTGGAAAGCTCCCAAGATCGCCCACCACACTTCGCGACAAGGTCTGCCCAACCAACTCGAGGCTATCCACGGTGGATTCGATGAGCGCCCGGGCTACCGCTTGCTTTTGGGCATCGTTGAGCCGCTGGCCCAGTGGTGAATCCGCTGAGTCTGCCAGCTGCTCGCCAACGGTGGGTCGCGAGTCGCCTGGCGCACTTCCAGGCCCTTGATCGGCGAGGCTGCTGTACTGATCGGATGGCGCCGAGCTACTGGATGGCGCCGAGCTACTTGCCACAACATTATTTGTGACGTCGCTATCGGTGGAACGCAGCCATGCATAGCTGGCTACGCATAACAACCATGCGGCTGCTACAGATACCGACCAGTAGGCAATGCGAGTTGGCCTTGCGACTGCAGTTCGTTCGGGACTAACCTTGATTGATTCTGGAGAGCCTAACCAACGCTGCGCGTCGTCGCGCAAGCGAGCGCTCAGTCGCATAGCTTGGTCATAATACTCGCGCAGTGCAGGATCGTCGTGCAATTTAGCTTGCAACCAGTCGGGCAGCGCCTGCCGGTTGTCTATGGCTTGACTGATCAACTGCTTCAGATTGGCTTGGGATCGTATCATGAATCATGCTCCGAATCGGATCAAGCGTCATCCCTGACAATGGTTTTGTCGGTGGTATTGTCGGTCCGTTTGGTTGTATGCTCGATTAGCACCAGTCGGGCTCGATGCAATAGCACGCGCACGTTGCCTGGTTTCTTGCCGAGTATTTGCGATACTTCACTGATTTCTAAATCTTCACCATACCGCAGCCAAAGGGCAGCGTATTGGTCGGCTGTCAGTAGTCGTCGGGCCGAAGACCATAGCCCCTCGACCTGATCTTCCAGTTCCACAGCTCGCTCGACAGACTGCGGCTGAGCCTGTCGATTCAGCTGCGACCACTCCGTAACAAAATTCAACCAGCGTCGCTGTTGACGCAAACGGTCTTGAGCCACGCGAAAGGCGATGGTGTACAACCAAGTCGAAAAGCGGTACCGCGAATCGTACTGTGCCAGATTACGATAGGCCTTCAGCAACGCCTCCTGGACTACGTCCTCGGCGTCAACCTGGGCATGGCCGCTACCCAGTCGACGCTGGAGGACGTGTACCAAGCGGGGACGAAAACGCTCTGCAAGCTGCGCAAAAGATTCTTCGCAGCCACCCACGGCAAGCCGCGCGAGCGTTTGGAAATCAAGCTTGCCGTCAATATCCCCAGTTACACTGCTGCCACCGAACAAATCGTCGGTGGCAGCAGCTCCGAAGGACGTTTTAGCGATTGCCCAATGCTCCCTCGACCATGCCGACAACGCTGTCAAACTGATCTTCCAGCATGTTGGCAACTTCCTTCGGTTCCATTTGAGCAGCCAGCGTCACTACAGCACCTGTGCGAGTAACCTTCAGGTCTTGAGCGAAACCGCCAATTTGATCCTGAACCATGGGCACAACGCCTTGAAGCATTTGATCCAACTGCTCGGCAGTCTCGTCACTGACGCCCGTTAGATTCACTGCCAAATTCAACTTGCCATCCTTTTCGCTCAACTGAACCGCGAGCTGCTTGACCATGGTGACCAAGATCGCTTGAGGGCCATCACCTAACTTGTCGGCTGGCGGCAGCTCCAGAACTTGAACATTCAACATGGCGCCGCCTACGGGCTGAAAGCTCAGGCACTTCTGGTCAGCAGCTTCCTTGCTGTCCATGCGCTCGAGTTGCCCCTTGACTGCATCTTGGTTGGCGCCAGCTACAAGCGTCTTATTTCCTTCGCCGCAGGTGTGAATCGCCAAATGGATTGATGTATTTCCATCTGGGCTGGCCGAATGGATGCGATGACTACCCACGCTCTTCACACTATAACCGGGAATGCTAGGCAACAGCGCTTCAAGGCTGCCAATATTCTTCTTCATCTCGATGATTGCCACCAGCCCTTGCTCTGGCTGGTCAAAGCTATTGACGGCCAACGTGATCGTGCGAGCCTCTTCGAGTGGATCGAAGCCGATGAATCCCACAGCATCCTCAGCCGATGGCACGTCGATGCCAAACCGATCGGCGACTTGCTCCATGGCACGATCAACGATCATCTCAATCAATCGCTTGCCGAATCCGGAATTCTGCATCGCTTGGACGTCGACTTGAACTACGGTCTTTGTGTCCGCAGGCAAACTAAGGGCTCCGGCTTGCTGAGCCAACGCCGCAGCGCCCGAGATAACTACAACCGCCGTCATGGTGGCGCTTAGCGCCCACGCTCTCTTGAACATAAACCTACCTCTGTACCTTCATACTTATGCAACTTCGCAGAAATCGCCCCTCGCCTCGTTGGCTTTCGGGGAACGCATCATTTTACGCCAAATGACGACCGCGCGTTACGGAAAACGAAAATTGTACTTAAACCTGCGCCCCTGGGAGAGCTAATCTGCCGACGAATCCTCAGAATCACTGGCCGAATCACCATTATTTTGACTGGATGCATTCTTGGTAGCTTCCCCAGGGCGGCCACCGGAGCGGAATCCGGCCCCGCGACGAGCATTACCACCACGAGCACCACCGCGAGAACCACCACGACCGCCACCAATCCGCTCTTCGATTTTTCGGAATTCATCCAGCGAAATGGAGCCATCGCGGTCAGCATCTACCAATACCGAGAAAGGCCGAATTCGCTCTGGTAGCTCAGCAGGGCTAACTTTTCCGTCCTGATTTCGGTCAAGCCTGGCAAATATCTCTTCGATATCAATAAACCCCTCATTCAAGTCGCGCGGCAGAACACTCGACTTGGCTCGCCCAGTCGCCGGATCGATGGGTATCGCCACATGCATGTAGCCAATCATCATTTCGTCCCAAGTCTGATCGCCGAACATGACCCATTTTGAGGAGTCAGGGTTGTTGAGATTCTTGTCAGAATTATCAAACGCAGCCTCACCCAAAATCTTGGTGCCCGCAGGAACTTTAATTCGTTCTGTGAACTGGTAATCCGTCTGCCAGTTGAAATCGTAGTTGGGGACATCTAACAAGATTTCTTTGCGCCCGTCGGGGAAGGTCGCTGTGTACCGATACGATTTGCCACGCAGATGCATGTGGGGATTGAGCGCCAACAGCTCGCAGTCAGGCAATGGGGTTGGCAGAGCTGCTGATGACGTATAATTCCCGTCACCGGGGGGAATCTGCAATAGAAGGTCTACGACGCTGGTCGTCTGAACTTCGTGCGTCAACTTGCTGGGATCATCCTCGAATACCAGCCCCATATGGCTTTGGTCTAATTGCTCGGTACCGATCGAAGTATAGTGCACTTGGAATATTAGCTCGCTGCCGGCTGGTAACCTCTTGGCCATACCATCCGGAAACGGAGCCACGCGGCCACCTGGAACATACCCCACCAAGAACGAGCGGTGCGGCATGATACCCCCCTCCGACCCAGCCGGACGATCAAACACCAACACGTGATGCACCACAGCGCGATTTCCAGGGCGAACCTCAGCAGCTTTGATCCACTTATCCTCTTTCAAGTCCGTCTTGTAGGAAAAATGCTGATATTGTATGGCCCCCTTGGCTGGAACTTTGAATGGCTTGGAACTGACCGGAATCACCAAGTCTGGCTCGCGTGGCAATTGCCAGCCATCCACATAGGCGATTGGCTCGGGCAATTGCTCTACATTGCCCAGCGGCGTGCCGCTATCGACCCATTTTTCAAATAGCTGAATCTCTTCGGCCGAAAGGCTGCGATCATTGACGAAGTGACCGTACTGTGGATTGGCATGCCATGGCGGCATCCGCCGGTCACTGATGACTTCGTACATCATGTCGCTCCAGGCCACGACATCCTCATAAGACGTAAAATCCATCGGGCCAATTTCGCCATCGCGATGGCATTCTAAGCAGCGCTTTTGAACGATGCGCGAGATTTGATTGGCATACGTGACTTCGCCGTCAGATTCTGTCGGACGGCGACGGCCAATCAGGCAGCCTGGCGCGGCAACCTCCGGTGCATGAACGGGCTTGTTCGCCAGCACAGCATCAATGGCATTCTTCAATTCTGTGGTCTCCGGCCTGTCCTTCTGATAGCCAATACCCCACTGGTCGTCGATTCGCCCCCGGTAGACTAGGTGACGCTGGCCATCCAACAGGCAGACTTCAGGGGTCCGCGACGCTCCCACGGCATTGGCCAACTCCTGAGCCGGGTCTTTTAGAAAGGGCATCTCCAAATCATGCTTGCGCGCAAATGAAGCCATCATCTCCAGGCTATCCTGGACGTTGGGATTAACAGCTACAAACACCACACCCGACTTGGCGTATTCTTTTTCAAGCTGCGAGATGCGCAATGCATACAACTTGGCCAGTGGACATTCCGTCCCCAAGAAAACAACGGCTACCGCCGGGGCTGGCGAAAACTCTTGGCTGCTCCAAGTCCGACCGCGAAAGTCCTTCAGTTCAAACCCGGTCACCTGCGTGCCGATAGGCACCTTAGCATCGACAACTCCCTTTCCCGTCGACGCCCTGCTTTCCGATTCAGTCGTGGCAGCCCCGACATCTGCTACTGAACCGGCTACTGCCATGGCGATAGCAATCATCCCAAAGCTGACCGGAGATCGAAGCAAACTCATACCGAATACCCTTTCGTGGTAACTAACTGAAAACCGCAATCGAGGCGTCGATGCCATGGACCACGGTCCACATCAGCAGCAAATGTAACACAAGCACATCTCGTTTCGCGAGTCACAAAACCCGTGAAATTCAGCAAATCTCGATTCTCGGTGTAAGTAAACACGGCAAATCGCTGACTGTTTCGGGCAGAGCTGAACGAATTATTTCGGCAACCACCAAACCCAAGAATACCCTTGAACCGCCCCCCCAATGAGAGGATCGCAGTTGACGTCATTCACATCGCGGTGATGGCTTATCGAGTTTCAACCGCCGCGGGGCAGTTCCAGTCGAACCCACAGTCGATTAGCCGGAACTACGTAACTACCATTCCCAATCGTTTAATACGCTTGGCACGTACAAGACGTTACACGAAGCGTTGGCCTGAGGTTGCTAGCCTTAAAATGGGACCTAGCGCGTTGTCTGACGAACGGGCTGAAGCGCCCCTGAGAAAGTGGAGCGCTTGAGCGTTGCGTAAACATGCCTCGATAAGCTGCTGGGCCTCAATAGCGTTGCAGCGCCACGATGCCGCAACAAAGCAGCCCAGGCTGCAGCGGAATGGTCAATTGACGGTTACCAGCTCTTTTTTTGCCGCTCTGGGGTGCTCGCATTTGTCACTCCATACTTTGGGGTTCGGATTTATGGCCGCACTTCTGGTGCTTTCGAAACGCGCGCGGTTGGCCCTCCTGTTTATGCACAAGGACTTTGTGAATTGCAATTTTAGCGGCGAGCTGCTTGGGTTAGTTGCTTCCAGCTGGTGAGTTCAATGCCTTGATCCTGGATGAATTTCATCATCGCTGGGCTACTGAAGAGTTCAAAATCTTGATGACGACGCAGGTGGCTGGTGGTGATAGCTTGCAACTCTTCGCCATCGACCGATGAATGAATAATGAGCTGGCTGATTCCGGGTGATAACTTTTCAATAGCGTCTTTGTAAGTCTGCTCGCGCTTGGCCAAATCGTCTCCACCGTAGAACTGCAGTAGATGATCTAGGACCGGTAACTTGCGCTGGTCGAGCTGTGTAACGACTTCGTCTAATGCTGCAGCCAAGTGCGGATAAGCCGTCTTTTCCAGGGCGTTGGCTTGACGCTTCCACAAGAAGGGCAGGTCATACTCTATTCCCAATTTGACGTAGACCTGAACGATGTCTGGTCTGGCCATAACGGCTCCCATGTGAGTGTCCAAGTGGCTCAGTGGAATGCCAAGCTGCTTGGCAAGTTCAATCTGTGCGCGCAGCTCAATCTCAACTTCTTCGGCCTTGGCATGTTTGGCCACGTCGCCTACCGAGCCCCACAAGAACCCGTGCTGGTCGACCAAACTGGGAACCTCCTTGCGTCCAGCGACTGGTCCCCAACGATACGCATCCCATTCGCAATTGAGCGTGAAATGGACGCCGTAGCAATACTGCGGATGTTTGCGAGCATACTCGGCGAATTCACCAACCCAACTGCAAGGCATCATGATCGATGTGGATGTCACCACGCCGCTTTCCAAGCCTTTGATAGTCGCCACATTAGCCGAATGGCACATACCGGCGTCGTCCACATGGACAATCAGCTTGCGTTTAGCCGGCTCTTCAGCCCTGCACGCGGCAGGTGCGCCCAGTGCCAAGAAAACTGTAGCAATAGCGCCACCGAGAACGAATAGGTGGCGTGGGAAGCGGAATTGAATCCGCAGGTTGGCGAGCGTCATGATGAATCCTGACAATTTGTGATTAAGGGGCTGTGGAAGGTTTGAGGGTGAGCGTATGAATGGGATCGCCGGGGAGGAAGGGACTGGGTTGCCCTTGCTCCCAGGCTGGGTGTGAATCGGCATAGTGGGGCGAAAGCGGATGTCCCGACTGGCCGCAGGGCATGTGCATATACCCATCTTGCTCACGCCCAGGTGAGACCGCCATGCGCTGCGAGGCGCCCATCTTAGGACCCTGGATGCGCGGCAAATCGGCCCAAGCTCCATCCAATGGTCGCGACGGCATATCAAGCCATGGTGCCAGAGCTGGGATCGCCAAGCTGATGGGGTGTTGGATGCGAGTGGTGTTGATCGCTCCCCACGTAAATTGATCCATCGAAGCTCCATTGACGGTTGCCGCTTCGATCACGCGATCGGCAGCGGCTAGCAGCCACGCATCCCAACTTTCAAAGCGCGGATCAAGCAGGTGATCGGGCTGCTCCGAAACGATCTTCCAAAAAGGCCCTTCGATTCGACGAAATTTAGATAGCGAGAATTCCTTGTCGATTTGAGTGCACCGCTGCCCCAGCAGATCGCTCAGTTGAGCGATGACGCGACCGCGAAACAGCCAGACAGCGCGATAGCCAACCGAGTTGGCGTCAGCGCGCTCACCCCACTGGGCAACGTGCTGTCCAAGCTGCTGTCGTCGCGGATCGCCGGCCGCTGCGGGGCTGCTGAGCACATCCAGCAGCAGCTGCTGCCAACGCTGAAGAAACAAAGCCCGATCATCCAATTGAATCTTAAGCATGTCGGCTTCGGTGGCCTGATCCAGGGACAATAATCCATCCCGTATTTGTTGTTGGCGAGCCCCCAGATCGTAGGCGCTGTCGCCTACGACGCGGTACAGTTCATCGCTGACAACTCGGGCGTTGGCGGACCACAGTCGCCCGATTTCCGGATCGACGACTCGCGGGTACTCATCGGGATTCAGATATCCATCCCAGCGCACCTGGCCGTCGGCCCACGACTGAGGCAACCAGCCATCATGCCCGATTCTGCGGGGAATGCGGCCGAGCACGGTCCAAGCAATGCGGCCGGAACTGTCGGCAACGACGAAATTCTGATGCGGAGCACCGCTGCTGTTGGCTTGATGGAGTGCATCGTCCAGCGTCTTGACACGCTCCATGTGCAGCAGTCCAAAGTTGACTCCCTCGGTATCGTGGGCAACCCAACGAATCGCTAGCGGCCGATTCTGATGATCGCGTTTGACGATCGGCCCCCAGATGGTGGACACGATTTCTAACTCTTGGGCCGCAGCGTCTTTAACTTGGATTACTTCGGTATGACGCTCGAACTTGCGAGGCCCCTCTGGTGTCTGGTAGCTGTCGGGGTCAGACGGGTCCACTTCTACAATCACTGCGTCCACCCAATCACCCTCGGTATTCGTGAAGCCCCAAGCGATGTGTCCATTGGAACCGACGATCATGGCGGGTGTTCCAGGCAACGACACGCCGGTCATACGCTGCTGGCGCGCCGGATCGGTTTCATCCGGCCACACAAATGAAGCGCGGTACCAAATGTGCGGAACCTGAATGCCCAAGTGCATGTCGTCTGCAACGAGGGCCCGACCGTCGGCGGTGTGTTTACCCGACACAGCCCAATTGTTGCTTCCCAGGCTAAAGCGCTCACGAATGGTCAATTGATCCAGCGGCTGTAGCAGGTCCACAGCCACATCCGATGCGCGACGCGCGTGAAATACGTCTGGGCCAGGGATGTCGGGGACCTCCAAGGCACTACCATGAATAGGAGCATCCCACTGGCTGCCACGAGCCATCAGGAAATCGTACAACTCCTGGGGAACTGAGTCATGCAGTAGCCCTCGATCGAATTCAAAGTCGAAAGCATCATCCTGCAGGTCGAGAAACATGGAGAAGATGACCAGCATCGAATCTTCAGGCTTCCAAGGTTGTGGCTGACTGCCAAGCAACAAATATTCAAAGGGGAGTGCCTTCAGCGACTTCAATCCCGCGTTTACTCCGGCCGCATACGACTCCAAGACCTCCAGCGATTCTTTGCTCTCCACCGCCAATCGACGCCGCGCAACATCTCGAAATCGGTTCAATCGAATGCGCTTGTCTTGATCGACCAACGGTTGGCCGATCAGCTCGGCCAGCTCTCCGGCCGAATTGCGACGCAACAAGTCCATTTGAAAAAACCGATCCTGGCCGTGTACCAAACCGGTTGCGAACGCCAAGTCGGCTCGGTTGGCAGCACGCAACGTAGGAATTCCCAGCGAGTCACGCTCGATGGTCACCGGCGCGGTAAGTCCTGAGACAGCCATTTCGCCGTCCAGTTGTGGCAAACTGCCGGCCAACTGACGATAGGCCCACCAGCTACCACCGGCCAACAACAGAGCCATCAGCAGGCAGCCAATCAGAGCAAACTTCAAGAGTCTTCGTATCATGACACCATCTCTATGCCCACTTGGCCGTAAATTGAGTACGACCATGCGAGCTACCTAAATCAAAAATCCCTTGAGACACAGAGATTAGGTGATGGCGTCTGGATGACTCTGTAACCAATGGCGGTAGGCAGGCTTGACATCTCGCATGGCTACCCAATGTCCGCGCGTCTTGCTATCGCTAAACAGAGGGGTATCCGGGTTGACTTCGCCTTTTTCGATTCGCTTCAACAGCTCAAATTCGCCCATCGGCCCAATCTTCTTGTGGCGATAGAATAGCCCGCTTTTCAGAAAATACCAATCTGCTGACATTGGCGACGCCCGAAAAAAAGGAGGGCTGGCCGCGAACCGCAAGCGGCGACACAGCCTCTACTTCGTATTTAAACCCGCCATCTGGGACATCGACGCGTTCAGAACGCAAAAAAAATTGGCGATTCTGACTTACAGGCCTTCCAACGCAACCAGCAGCCGCACGCAAATGACATGCCGTCTGCAGACTTTGTGATTCTGGTGGACGGCTCACACCACACCCCCTGAAAGTTGTGCACCATGACCGACCCAGATGCCACAGCCGACGATTGCCTCAACGTGTTCACGGTTAGACAGAAAGGAAAGCGAGGAACGATCTCCGCACGCACCAACTCGCGGCGTCGCGGACTAACCTTTTCCCAGTAGAGTGTGATGCTCTCGAAAACTCGCTGAAAAGCGGCTTTCGCCAGAGATCTGGAGTGGCCTGTCAGATGCTCTTCAAGCTCGTCCAGCTCGTCTATGATGGCGTCGGCGTCAAAACTCATGGGCACCGATTCATCATTGCTATCGAGCTGGGCCTGAAGTTCATCGCGTTGTTTTCGCTACTGGGCCAGCAGCGCACTGGCGGCTGGAATATCCACAGCTGCCAGAAGCAGCAGGTTCTCCGTCCTTTTAGTGATTTGCTGGTCCAACTTAATCATCTGTGCCAACAACGATTCACGACACTCTGTTCGCATTCGTAGCGTTTCATCAGTCAATGACGCTAATGCCGTGCGTAGCGACTTGCGTCCAGCAGGCGTCTGCCAAACCGAGCGAAAGTACTCGATCATGGCTGGCTCGATGACATCGGCTCGCACGGCATAGTTCTCACAGGTGCCCGACACGCGAGCTCGCTTGCACTTGTAATAGGTGTAGCGTGGCCTCTTTTTCGATCTTCCCTGATTACCAGAACTGCCTGTTAGTATGCCTCCACAATGTCCACAGCGGAGAATGCCCGACAGCAGGTGCTTTCGCGCTGGTCCACCACCTACCTTGGATCGCTCTTTCAATTTCGCCTGCACGGCGTC
Organism: Pirellulaceae bacterium; assembly: GCA_019636385.1. Lineage (NCBI taxonomy): Bacteria > Pseudomonadati > Planctomycetota > Planctomycetia > Pirellulales > Pirellulaceae > Pirellulaceae bacterium. Next base: position 1,096,535 of record JAHBXT010000001.1, read on the forward strand.
GAACGTACTTTTGTCGATCAATGCTTTGTGGTTGTCACGCACAATGATCGGAGCAAATTCACCGGCACGCTTGCCCGATCGCTGGGCGGTCGTCAATTCGCCGTCCGTAGATAGTCGCTTGACGACTTCCGTAGCCCGACGGGCGTTCTGTTCGATAATCGATTCGCTCGGTGCGGCGCTGGCTGGCACCGAACCTCGAATAATCCCATCGGGACCCGACATAACCGGTGACGCCCGTCCTTCGCTCGATGTAGGTACTTGAGCACTTGGGCGTGTTCCATTTTGCACACCTCGCCGATCGCAACGGAACCAATTGCCTTGCCTGTGTACAACCGCTGAAGCGTAGCAAAGATCCGATCTGTTTGGTTTTCTGTGGACGTTTTGAAGTGGATCACCAGTGGTTCCGTTTTGGTCTGACTGGGAGCTTGAATCGACGGTGACCGACACATAAGGGAACCAGTCGAGTGGCTATCGGACGGCACTATCTATCGGAACACGATCGTTAATCCGGTTTACAGAACCAGTCGCTTGAGACTGAACATGTCTGCAAGCTACATTCGCGAAAGAATTGTTTCTACTGGGCGAGCATACCCGAATTTTGCAGACGACTGACCGGACTGCTCATAGGGTGCATTTTCTATGCTGGAGCGGGCAACAATCTTTCAGGGCTTCATTCCGGCACTCGGCCGTTGTGCCCGCACACAATAGCCGCTGTCTAGCGCTCGACCGGAGACATCCAGCAAGCCGCTACGCTGACTCTGAACCATCCAATTGCCGTGTTGGGCGAGTTGGCGCGCTATGTCGTTTGGCCCAGGGCAAGGACTGTGTCCAGTCCACAATAAGCTGCATGGACGATCGAGGCGCAACACCTGCAGACAGTTGGACAACAATTCCTGCCAACGATTTTCTAGAATCCATGGCTGGCCGCCCGGGCCGTGGCCATAGGCGGGTGGATCGAGCACAATCAAGTCATACCTGCGGCCTCGCCGAATCTCGCGCTGCACAAACTTTAGGGCGTCGTCCACAATCCAACGAATGGGACGATCCGACAAGCCCGACAGCTGGACGTTTTCCCGCGCCCAGGCGATGCTTGGCTTGGAGGCGTCCACGTGAACTACATGAGCTCCGGCAGCGGCCATTGCCAACGTTGAACCGCCGGTGTAAGCAAATAGGTTCAAGCATTGCATTATGGCACATGGGCTGGCTTGTATCTGCTGGTACAACCAGCGCCAATTGTCGGCCTGTTCAGGGAAGATACCGACGTGCCCAAATGGAGTTCGTCTCAGTCGAAAGGTTAATGGCCTTGCCGGGGCTGTGTCACTTAGATCGAATTCGATAGACCAATCTGTCGACGCGTCGCCGGACCAACCTTCAAACCACCCGAAGTCGGCACCCCAGCTTTCTATCGGCATGCGCGGCGCAGCGACTGCAGCGGGGCAAGGGCGGTCGAGCGTCAGAGTTCCAAAACGCTCCAGCTTGCGACCATTGCCAAAGTCCAAAAGCTGGTACTGACTCTTTGACCAGACCAAGTGATGTGCCTCGTCGTACTGATAGCTTAGAAGGACATGCCTGCGTCCGCGTGTGCTGCTGGCAGAATCATGGATGGCTCGGCTACGTCTGACCTGAAAATTGCTGTTGAGCCTGATTGGCCTGCCATGCCACTGCAGTGACGGTTCGAACTAGCTCAAGGTCATCGGCAGTTTCTGCCAATAAGTTGCCGCGAATCACCAACACATCCACACCGTCATCGCGAATCACTGCCAAGGCACCGTGAATCAATTGGGCGTTGTAACGCAGTAGTGCCAGTGCATTGTCGTTTCGCGCTTCACCACAGGTTGACCAAATGCTCACCAAGCGATGCCCTGCTTCATCCACGCCGCTGAAATCGACATGCACATCTTGTTTGCGGAGCGGCCCCAGGGGCACTGTCAACATCCATTGCTGCCCCGATTCGATAAGGGTCCACCCCGATTGTTGGCAAATTGCGCGCAGAGACTGTTGCACTGCGGTCACGTCGCTAAGTGCATCCGCTGGCACAGTAGATTTGGTTAATTGGCTGGAATCTACTGGCCCGTCTGAACGGCTCTTGGCAGCTAGTCGCGATGCTCCGCCCAGCCTGTGCTCAGAGGCGTGTTGCTGAGTGTACGAATGCAAGTCTTGCGGCGTGGGGATTGTCGAACGGGCGTCAATGGCCTGCTGGACCTCAGGTGGTGGTGAAATACTGTTGATGATCAGATCGGTCAGCTCCAGACCAAACTTCTTGAACTGTTCGCCGATTCTCAGTCGCGCTGCGGCAGCCAGTTCATCAAATTTCGACGTCATGTGCGCCAATCCAATGTTGGCCGTGGCCAGTAGGTCACTCAATCCGGATACGACGGTATCTCGCAGAAAGTCCGTGATTTGCTGAGCGGTAACGTTACCTTGAGTACCCACAATCTCGTTGACAAACACAGTCGAATCCACAACACGAAACGAAAATTTTCCGAAGCCGCGGAGACGCAATATTCCGAAATCTGGATCGCGAATGGTGATTGGTTGGCGTGTGCCCCAGCCTTGATCGACGAAACGTTGCTGGCTGACGAAGTAGACGCAAGCTTGCAGCGGCGCGCGATCCCAGGGGATGCTTAGCCAGCGCGACAGAACCGGCATCGAGGACTGATTCAATGTATGCCGTCCAGGACCAAACACATCCATAGCGCGACCTTCGCGAAAGAAGACCGCCTGTTGATTCTGATGGACAATCAACTGCGCACCCACGGTTATCGAACCGGTACCCGCAGCTGGAACTCGGGCCGCCACGGTGGTGCCTGTAGGGTCTACAAAGTCGATCACCTCGACGCGAAACATTGTCGTTTCCTATGTTAAAAACGCGACCGTTCTGGGGCCTGTAGGGCGGGACAGGTGAGCTACGCGTGACGAGAATATCTGGCGATCCTCTCAAACCCTGCGCAGAACAACCTCATGAATTTCGACCCTGCTACGACACACCAGCCACCCCGCCGACATGCATTGTAGTATGACCCTCAGACGTACGTTAGCTCAAAGCTGCCGCCATATTCGCTGGAGCGTGGAAGAATTGAATTCGGATTCTTATTCTGGCAAACGCAGCTACTGGTGTACAAGGAATCACCGTAGACAGACGCGGCATGGGTGGCCAACTTTTTGCTACAATTGCGGGTTCAGCCGGTAGTTGGAAATCAGCAACTCTAATGGTATTTTTCGAGTAACCTCATGAAATCAATTCGCCCAGGCGCTGCGGCGTGCGTTGTAATGTTAATGACAACTCTCTTGACAGGCTGCAGTCAGCCGCAGAACAGCGCTCCGGCTTCGTCTGCGGATGCACCTGCAGATGTTGCTGTTGATGTAACGAATCGCCCAGATCAGAGCGGCAGCCTGTCCGGCGACGATAGCCAAAGTACTACTCAATTCGCCGGAACAACTGAGATTAGCGGTGACAATTCGACGGTTTCTTCAGTTGTGGACGCGACTGTGGGCGGCAAGAACACCTTGCCTGATAAGCAGCCCACAGCGCCTGCTGCCCAGCAGCGCCCCATACCCAATCCGACGCAACAGCAGATAGCCCAGTGGAATCTACAAGCCATCGAACCGCTGCAATTGGTGGATTCTGTCGTATACGCTGAGATGGGATTCACTCAGCGGATCGTCCCGCTGCCAAACAGTCGACAATATCTACTAGCTGGCAGCACGATTACACTGTGGACGCTGGGCACTGAACGGCCCGAGCACCAATTCGTTGATTGGCGACAAGACGAGAAAACGCAACTTCGCGATCTCAGCGTTTCACCGGATGGCTCATGGTTTGCAGCCACCAATTCAACTGGAATGCTGTACGTGTTTGACATTCCGAACCGTCGCGAACTGGCTTCCAAGAAAGTCTCGTCGACTTTAATGCCCTCGATATCGATCTCTACCGATGGAACAAGCATCGCCACCGCCAACTACAACAGCGAGGTATCGGTGTGGAACGTCGAGGGACTGACGGAAAAGAACAGTTTCAAGCTGGACAGTCGTGGGCTAAAACAACTTCTGTTCATTTCGCCAGACAAATTGGTCACAGCAGCGGAAGCTTTAGACGTATGGGACGCAGCAACTGGGACAAAACTGCAGAGCCTTTCGTCCGACCGCTACCTCAGTTCGCTGAGCCTCTCACCCGACGGCCAGTGGTTTACACACGCAGACTCAAAGGGATTTCAAGTCCGCCAAACGTCCGATTTTGCAACGGTAGCCAGATTGCTGGGCCAAACTGGACAGGATGAATTGGTCGTATGGAAGGACCAGCAGACCCTGGCATCGGTTAGTGGAAATTTGATTCGTATCTGGAACATACCAACGCGCAGCGTGTCTCAAGCAATCGACAATCGAGGGTCAGAACTTGCCAGTGCCTGCTGGCTTGCAGAATCTAAAGTTCTAGCATTGGCATCACTGCTGCGACATACACGCTTTTGGGCTACGGCTACGGACGCGGCAGCGCTAAACCTCAGGCCCATCCAACCTGAAATCGCTCCCCCGAACCAGTCTGCATCCACTCCGGCTAGCACGTTGCAGTTTTCGCAGATCATCGATCTCCGCAGCTTTCCGCGATTGCCCGACGCGGTACCGGTGCTGGAAATGGATTACATGACCAACTATTCAACACAAGTCAGCCTCGAAGAGGCGGCTTTGTTTTGTCGATATGCCTTGCATCAAGCGGGATGGACGGAAGTCGCGTCGGAATCCGCCAGCCCAGGATCGATGGGTTTTATCAAGCACGGTTTTCGTCTGGAATGTTCGGTAACTGAGGTTCCAGGAACAGGAACAACCGTATCCCTGACGTCTTTAGGTAACTGTGATGTACGCCAGCTTCCTAAACCTCCGCCACCAATCGAAGTGACCTATGAGTCGATCGGTACTGGCATCTATCGATCGCCATCCAATCTACTGACTCTGGAGACTGCTTTACTGAAGTCGATGGTGGCTCAGGGCTGGATACCTTACTCGCGACTTTCAGCTAGCCACTCTGAGAAAGCCGACGAGCGAACGATCAGCTTTTTAAACAATTCGATTGAACTGCGAGTTTCGATCGCCAAAGACTTCTCGGATGCCTCGAAGTACACGATTCAGTACAGCTCCTTTCCCGTTAGCAATTCGATTCCATTGCCGAAGGATTGCACGTACATCGAATTCAACGGTTCACCCGAGTTACAGTTGGTGGCCAGCTCGCGCCTATCGGCTGCTGAGCTGACTCAATTTTTTGACGCGGCTCTGGCAGCTCAGGGATGGGTCGTGCAGCAACACGGTCGCATCATCGACAAGGATCACTGTTGGCTACCATACTTTCGTGATCAAAAAGACGTCATGATCGGCTTAAAAAACCTGACAGACGGTTGGCAACGAATTACTGTCGGCAATCTGAAATCAAGTGGTTCGTTCCAACTGGCGGCCGCTCCACAACAGGCCGACCCCAATGAAGATCGTGCGGGGTTGGAGGCAGCCGATCTTCCGATGATTCCGACGGCACAGGAAATCCAGTATCAACCGCAAGAAAAAATAGTATCGTTCAAGGTGCCTGGCCTGCCGTTGGCCGACTTGATCCAGTTTTACGAAGAACAGCTAAATTCACTGGGATGGACTAAGCAAGAACGATCCATGGTGGAACAGGAGTTTTGCTACGCCGACTTCGCTAAGGGAACCGCCAAGTTCACAGTTCGTGGCAATTTCCAGAACGGCAAGGCAGCGTGCAACATTCAAGGCGATGGACTGCTGTGGACTAAGCAACTGCCAGGCCCCAAGACTGCCGTCTCCTATGAAACTTGGCTGCGCAGCCAGGGCAACATTGCTCAGGGTAAAATTGCTACGCTCGAGTTCCTACCCCAGTACGAAGCTGAGATGCTATCCTTGACTCAATAACAACCCACGCCGGTCGATGCGTTGATGCAGCATTTGAAGGTGCTGGTCAAGCTGCTCGACGGGCAAAGGCGATTGGCCAATGGCCTGGTCAATTAAATCTACAACTGACACTAAGCTCTGATCTTGCTGGGTAAGTTGCTTCAGCTTCTGCGGATCGGTCTGACTACCCCCGAACCAATGCGAGTACCCTTCGACGGCAGCGGATATCCGAGACCGTGCACGATCCAGTTCGGTGCGTAAACGCTCCAATTGCAGAGGCAGATCTAAATCACCGCGCATGGCCGCCGACAACCCCAATGCATCCAGTTTTGACTTGCACTCTTCGATCCGCTTGACGATGAATTGACGTGTCAGCCGATCATCGTCGCGACGTCGTTCAAGAGCATGATAGGCCATGTATCCAGGAATCAACGACTTCAGGCCTGGACTATCGGCTTGACTGGGTTCAGACACGGTCACCTCCACAATTCACTCGATGTCGATGATTCTCTTGCACTCCAACGGGTCTATTATGGCGTCAAACGACAGTCCGACAATGTTGCCAGGTTTCGCAGGTTGACTGTGGACAATTCAGCTTTGTGCCCCACAATAAACTGCCGATTTTTGGTTGTTCTGGCCTCCAATCGTAGGCAATCCGAGCCTTGAGTACCGCCGGCCTGGTTGGGGAGCGTTGATTGCCTAATGCAGCGTTACTATACTTATTGGTCCCAGTCCGTGTCCGCCCCGCGACGATTCGAAATGGGATTCGGCGACTTGCGTAGTGCACAGTCGTACTGGCCCCATTTTTCCCCGACCTAAATCCATCGGACCTGCCTTGGTCTACCCGGCGCAGGCTCTCACCTTAAGGAATGTTCCAGGAACAAATCATGAACAGTAAAAACCGTCGTCAGTTTATTCAGACCACCTCGGCTGTTATCGGTGCGGGCTATTTCGCAACTGCTGGTACTCGGCAGGCACTCAGCAACTCTGCCAACGAAAAACTGAACGTGGCCTGCATCGGCGTCGGTGGCAAGGGTGGCAGCGATTCGTCCAACGCAGCTCAGTTTGGAAACGTGGTTGCCATTTGCGATGTTGATCGCAAAACCTTGGAAAGCAAGGGTGCTGCATCTGGATTCACTCAAGCCGAGCGTTTTACCGATTACCGCGAGCTACTGGCCAAGCATGGCAAGAACCTGGATATTGTCACCGTCAGCACTCCCGATCACATGCACGGGCCAATCACCTTGGAAGCCATGCGATTGGGCGCAAGTTGCTATACGCAGAAACCGTTGACGCGAACGATTTATGAAGCACGGCTGTTAGCTCAGGTCGCTCAGGAGACGGGTGTCTGCACGCAAATGGGCAATCAAGGCACGGCGCTCAACACGTCACGCGAGGCCATTGCTCAGGTGCGCTCTGGTGTCTTGGGAACGTTGAAAGAGGTCTATGCTTGGTCGAATCGCCCTGTGTGGGCTCAAGGCCCTGGCCGTCGCATGACCATGGAAAAATTTGCTCAACAGGCCAAGGCGGAAGATGCGGCTGCGGCCGACGAATTGATCGCAGCCAAGAAAGCGGAGATCGCCAGCGCTCTGGAACGACTTGATTGGGAAAGCTGGATTGGCGTTTCCCCGTATCGCGAATTCTGGCCAGGTCTGTACCACAGCTTCCAGCATCGCGGCTGGTGGGATTTCGGTACTGGAGCGTTAGGCGATATGGCTTGCCATCAACTGACGGTTCCCTTCGCGTCCTGCGGACTGCGCGATCCGATCTCGGTGGTTGCCAAGTCCACCGGTCATGATTTTGACAGTTTCCCGGCTAGCTCGGTCATTAAATTCGAGTTTCCTGAGACCAGCGAGCGACCGGCAATTCCATTTTGGTGGTACGACCGCAAAGGTAACAAGCCGCCGATGGAAGTCTTTGAAAAGCAGGGTATTACCAAAGTCTCCGATAGTGGTGTGATGATCGTAGGCGAAAAGGGCGCGTTCTACAGCTCCGACGATTATTGCGGAGTGTATGTGCTCAAGGGTGTCGACAAGGTCAAGGTCGACTACGAACCCGCTGTCAACAAGGGCAGCAACGACGTCAACAACATGTACGAATTGTTCCGCGCCAAGATGGCTGGTGATCCCAAGATTTGCCACTCGAACTTCATCGATCGCGCTGGCCCACTAACCGAGATGATTCTGCTGGGCAACTTAGCGGTCTGGGCCGCATCCGAGGGTGGAGCCGACGGCGAAATGGGTGAGTGGGGCGAAAAGGTCGAATGGGATGCTAAGAATCTGAAGGTCACTAACTTGGCTTCGTTAAAAACCCCCAAGGTCGCCGATCTGATCAAGCCAGTTTACCGCGAAGGATATCGTTTAGACTAACTGCTCAACAAACGATCTCGCGATCTAATTGCGAAGTTGTAAAATCTGCTGGGGTACGGCTAACCGTACCCCAGTTTCTTTGAACAAGGTGAACACCGTCAATGTCAACCAATTTGATTCGTTCAATGGTAGCTATCAGCTGCGCTGTACTCTGGCTCGTCACGGGCTGCCGCCAATCCGTCGACAACTCCGCCGCGCCCACAACAGCTACTGCGGCGGCGGTCAAATCGGCCGATTCGACCGGCCAGATTCTGTCACCAGAAGCCGAATTGGCTCGGCAACGGCTGGACCAAATGAGCGATGTCGCCAAATACGTACTCAAGTCCGGCAAATTAACCGAGATTATCATCCAGGACGGCTCATCCCTAACAGCAGATGACATGCGCCTATTCGGCAAGCTATCCGATTTAAAAACTTTGCAAATCTTCAATTGCCGATCGCTCAATGACGCCCTGGCCGCTGATTTGTCGGGGTTAACTCAGTTGACCTCGCTGGCACTAACCAACTCAGTAATTGGTGATGCAACCGTGCGAATGATTGCTGCCTCATTTCCCCAGTTGACGCAGCTCGACTTGTCCTCCAATACCAATATGACTCATGAGGCGATGAAGTCGATCGCCGAGCTCACGCACTTAAAATCATTAACCTTGGTGCAAACTCGCTTCAACGACCTATCGACGCGACGGCTCAAATCACTGACAGAACTGACTTCACTCGACTTGCGCGGCAATATGGAAGCCGGCAATATGACACTGGGGGTCGTTGGACAATTGCCCAAGCTAACTACATTCAAACATCGCAGTACAGCAGTAACCGATGAGGGACTGGAGCAATTGTCCCAGAACGTGGGGCTGCAGAACCTACTGCTGCAAGACTTCTTGATCACTGACGCTTCGGGGCAACATCTGGCTGGCCTCAAGAATTTGCGGCAACTGGAGATCTTTCGCTGTCAGAGCTTTGGCTCAGTCGGTGCGGCAGCCTTGCAAGGATTGCGGCTTGAGCGGTTAACACTGCGAGACCTGCCAGCCATTGACGATCAAGGCCTGCAAGCCTTCAGCGATTTGCCGAATCTGCGCCGCCTTTATCTTCACGAACTGGAGGGCGTAACGGACGAAGGCTTGCTACAGATTGCTGCCCTGAAGTCCCTGGAGTTGTTGGATATTTGGAGCGTACCGCAAATGTCCGATCGAACGCTGGACGCAATTGCAGACTTGCCAAATCTCAAAGAGCTGTCGATTCGATCAACATCGATTACTGATGCTGCCATCGACAAGCTGCTGAAGATGACACAACTACAGTCGTTGACACTCAAAGAGAATGGTCAGATCTCAAGCGCTGCGCTGCAAGGCCTGACCGCGCGCCAGTGGACGCGATTGGTAACCGACTAGCAAACTTGACGCAGCAGGTGGCAACTTTCCAGCTTACTGCATCACGATCGGGCTAAGGTTTGGCGCGAGCCGCAGCAATTCGTCGCTTAACATACTGCGGATTTTGTTGGTCGTTTTCAGTCGCATGGCTCGCGTCAACATCTCCTCGGCCATGGGTATGGTCAGGTGATGCGCCACCTCCTTGATCGTAGGGACCACAGCCGGACTGACGCTAAAACGTCGCAGCCCCATGCCCAACAGGACCACTAAGGCTTGTGGCATACCGGCCATTTCTCCGCATAGAGTTACTGGCTTTTTATGTCGATTACAAGCTTGAACAACTTGGTACAGAACCTGCAATACCGCCGGTGATAGCGGTTCGCACAGGTGGCTCACTTTGGGATTATCGCGATCAGCAGCCATCAAGTACTGCACCAGATCGTTGGTACCAATCGAGACGAATTCGACGGCTGGCAGGAGCTGTTCAATCATGATGGCCGCAGCGGGCACTTCCAGCATCATCCCAAATGCAACTTTACCGTAAGGAATTCCTTCAGTGGTCAGTTGCCGTTCCGCGCGATGCACCATGGCTCGCAGCCGTCTGAGTTCTTCCAGAGTCGTGACCATGGGAAACATCAGCTTGACGACCGGTACATAGCTGGCACCGCTTGGGGCAGGCTGTGAATCAGGTGCCGCTGCGCGGAGGATAGCGCGAATCTGTGACAGAAAAAACTTAGGGTATTCAAACGACAAGCGAATGCTCCGCCAGCCCATAAACGGATTGGCCTCGTGGTGACCGCGTCCCAGGAATGGTACGGTCTTATCGCCGCCAATATCCAGCGTGCGAATAGTGACATTGTGATTGGGGCTGTCATGGATCACGTCGCGATAGTTGGCCAGTTGTTCCTCCTCGTTGGGGACCGATGGGTGCGCCATATACAAGTACTCAGTGCGATACAAACCGACTCCGGTGGCTCCCATTGCACCGGCAGCCCGCGCATCGGACACACCATTGATATTCGCCAATAGCTCCAAAGTCACACCGTCGGCGGTGATGGCCGAAAGATCGTGATTATGTGCCAGCTGATCGCGCAGGTTAACGAATTCGCGTTCCAGCTTGCGAAAGGCGGCCAACATTTCGGCGTCGGGGTTGATGACAACATGGCCCTCGCGACCATCCACCACGATCGTGTCACCTGTCTTGGTCTGTTCCAATATTCTGCTGACACCACTGACCGCTGGAATCCCGCGGCTGCGGGCCACGATGGCGGCGTGGCTGGTTTGACTGCCAGCCTGAGTCACGATGCCATTGACCAGTTTGTCGCCAAGCATCAAGACTTGGCTGGGCAACAACTCGTCGGCCACCACGATTACCGGTCCGCTGAGCGCCCCCGAATCTTTCTCCAACGCGGCGCTTAGATAGCTGGTCAGTCTCTCAACCACGTCACGGATGTCGGCAATTCTCTCGCGCAGATAGTCGTCTCCAGACTTATCCAACAGCGCGCGGTAGAACTCAATCAGACGTGCCAAGGCAGCTGGGGCGGTCAGTCGTTCGCCTTGTATCCAGCCGCGCACTTTGCCGACCAGGGCCGGGTCAAGCAGAATCGACTCATGAACGGCGAAAATTGCGGCCGCATCGTGGCCCACTTGCGATTCAACCTTCTTTTGCAGCCCGCGAATATCGGCAATCGACTTCTTTCGGGCGTTTTCGAAGCGTGCCAGCTCCGTCGGTATTTCCGCTTGTTCCAGCAGTTGCCGCCCCGGATCCACGAACACCTCGTGGATACAGTAGGCCGTGCCGATCGAAACTCCTGGCGAAACCGCAATTCCTTTAAACATGGTACTAACTTACCAAATCCTCACCGGTCAGCAACGCAGCCGGGAGCTGATATTCGACAACTTCCTTGACGGACGCAGGCCCGTCGAAATCCCGATCAGCGGGAGATTAGGAGAGCTGGCAAGCTTGGGATTGTGTCGATTTTCTAGCGTGAAATTCCAGACCAAACAATGTTTCGGGAGCGTTCAATTTGACGTGCACCGCCTAAAATGTTCATACAAGGGAACATCGACGGCCCTCGCTGACGTAGCGGTTTGCTGAACGGTGGACAGCCAGGGTTGTTGCTTTGGCTCACCTGGACCAGCTGAGCGGTTGTTAGCAGCTTGCATTCGGCCCTGCCGTCACCAAGAAGATTTTGACGGAAGGCGGGGGCCCCGTAGTCACCGAGAATTGTCAATTTTTTTGTTGGCCCCCAGCCGATGGATAAAGTAAAATTGATCTGGTGATTAGCGGGGCAAATCGCTACAGTCGCTGGGGTGAAAATGCGTAGTCGTTTGCGTGCTCAGTGGGCCGTAGCAGGCCGCACTTGAAGTAGACGAAGTGCTCCGTAACATTCGTATGTTTTGGACAATGCTTTCCGTTCACACGGGCTTGCTTGTCCTGCCCTACAGAGATGTGAACGACTACGAAATTACTGGAGTGCCGATATGACTTCAGACGATTCGAGCGGAACATTGGATCGCTACTTTAGCGGAATCAGCGAGTACGTTTTTCAGACGCAACTCGGCGTGGCCGATACCGAGTTGATTGACTATGTGAGCAGGCTGCTGATCCGATTTACTCGAACCGAGAGCGCTCAAGGCGTGCGAACGCCTCATGGTCAGCCAGCCACTCAGATTGTGGCGATGCTCTCGGAAGCCGATCAGCGACTGGGCGAAGCCAAGCGCGAAGTCCATCGACACATCGGCGACTACACACTGTTTTGGTCTGGCCTTTATCCGGAAGCCCTGCGCGGAGTCGAGACCGATCAGCGCTGCGACCAGTTTGTCACTTACTGTACGCACGGCAAGCGGTCTTATCGAATCGCCGGTGGCATCCAATCCGGCGAAAAGCCACCTTCCAGCCAGTTGCTGCTGCGGTTGAGTGAACAATTTGAGCTTTGTGCCTATGGCCTGCGCGAGATACGCCGCCAATGGGAGCGCCACGACGATGCTGACGGCCCAGATCAGCCACTGCTGGTCTGATTTTGCAGGCGCTGGTTGAATTCAAGTGATCTGTGAGTTATCTTCCTGGCTATGAATCCCAAGCGTTTGGCTTGCGCGCTCATAGTATTGTGCGCCCAAGTTGCAGTTGCTCAACCGGCTCCGCAAGCCGACGAATGGTTTGAAACACACATTCGACCGCTATTGGCACAGCGCTGCCTGGAATGTCACTCGCAGGCTGACAATCAGACTGAGGGCGGTTTAGCGTTGGACACGGCCGAGGGATGGCAGCGGGGTGGCGGGCGCGGCCCGGCGATCATACCTCATCAGCCCGCAGCTAGCTTGTTCCTGATTGCCGTCGAATACGGCGATCCCGAACTGCAAATGCCGCCCGATGGCAAGCTGAGTCAAGCAGAAGTCGATCTATTGACCCAGTGGATCAAGCATGGGGCACACGATCCTCGCCAAGGTAGTCCACGTATCGCCGGAATGACGCGAGATGAAGCCGATGGGTGGTGGTCCTTACAACCACTGCCCCTGGCCGACCAGCTCCTGAGTTCGTTGCCGAAATCTAACAACCGCACATCCAACGCCAACAGCATTGACCTCTTTGTCGAAGCTGCGTTGGAAAATGCCGGTTTGGGGGCTGTGGGCCAAGCCGATCCACGCAGCTTGATTCGCCGCGTCACCTACGATCTGACCGGACTGCCTCCAACGCCCGAAGAAGTTGACGCCTTTGTGGCGGACCATTCCCCACCAGCCTATGCGCAACTGATTGATCGGTTGCTGGCCTCTCCGCGATACGGTCAGCGCTGGGCGCGTCACTGGTTGGACGTTATGCGTTATGCCGACTATTTGAATTTACAGACGGGCGACCATCGCCAGGGCTCGGTCGTGGAGTACTACGAGGCGTGGAAGTATCGCGACTGGGTGGTAGCCGCATTGAACGCTGACCTACCCTATAACAAATTCATACACGCGCAGGTTGCCGGCGACACTTATCCACGGCAGACTGATGGCACACCCGATCACGATGCGTTGATTGCCACAACATGGATGGCACTAGGTCCTTGGGACAATGGCGATGCCGACAAACACAAAATCGTGTCAGACATCGTCGACGATCAAATCAATACTGTGGGTCAGTCTCTACTGGGAATGACCATAGCCTGTGCCCGCTGCCATGATCATAAATTTGATCCTATTACCATCGAGGACTACTACGGACTGGCAGGAATTTTCTATTCGAGTTGTGTCCTACATTCCCTGGGAGCCAAAGGGGCACATACGGAAGCCTTGCGAATTCCGATTGCTCCACCAGAATTGGTTGAGCGCCGGCAGGCGCAATTGGCCGCAATAGCCGCTATGGAAAAGCGCCTCAAGCAACTGGAGGCAGCTCCAAATTCGAAAACCACGACAGACGTTACATTCGACGCCACACAGGCCAACGAATCGGCTCAAGCTCAACAGCCAGCCGACCAGCAACGATTGACCGTTGAACTAGAACAAGCGCGAGCGGAATTGCTACCTGAACCGCCTATGGCGTTGGCCGTCCGTGAGGGCGGGACGCCCGGAGGACTGTTTCCCGGCATTCAAGATGTTCCCGTGCATCGTCGTGGAAAATATTACGAGCTAGCGGCTGAAACCGTCCCGCGCGGGCTGCCCCGATTCTTGGCGGCAGGCAGGTCTGCGGCGATTCAATCTGGCAGTGGACGAGCCGAACTGGCTGATTGGTTAGTAGCCCTGGACAATCCGCTGACCGCTCGTGTTGTGGCCAATCGCGTTTGGCAGTGGCACTTTGGTCGTGGGCTGGTAGCCACGCCTAACAACTTTGGAAAGCTAGGGCAACCGCCGACACATCCCGAATTGCTAGACTACCTGGCAGTACGATTAATTCAGTCGGGTTGGTCACTTAAGTCGCTGCATCGGGACATCATGCTGTCGGCTGCATATCAACGAGCTACCCTGGACGATACCACAGTTAGTACGGATGTAGGTCAGCGAATGTTGGAACTGGATGCTGACAATCGACTCCTGGCACGTTTTTCATCTCGGCGACTGGAGGCCGAGGAGATTCGCGATACGCTGCTGCTTGTTAGCGGACAGTTGGACGAAGCACTGGGCGGTCCAGCGGCAGACAGTTTCTTCTCCCCGCGCAGAAGTCTCTACGTTCAGTCTACACGCTATCATCGGGAATACTTTGGAACGCTGTTTGATGCGGCCGACAACGAGCAGCCGGTGGAAATGCGAAACGCTTCGACAGGTGCTCCGCAATCGCTGTTCTTTCTCAATCATCCTTTTTTGACTCAGGCGTCCCATCGGTTGGCGACACGCCTATATGAAACGACCAGCGATCGTTCTCAGCGAATCGAGCAGCTCTTTCGTATTGTGCTGGGACGATCTCCAACGTCGGTCGAGCGCGAAATGGCAGGTGACTGGCTGACGGAAGACGTGAGCCAACAGGATGTTCGACTTGTGGAGCTGTGCAACATCGTGTTATGCACCAACGAATTGATCTACGTGGACTAAGGCCCCTGCAATCATGGCGCATTCCAACAGAACAGTCGATCGACGCACAGCCTTGCGGGCTGCCGGAGGCGGATTTGGCGCTCTAGCCTTGGCGGGTCTGATGGCTCAATATGGTCTGAGTGAAACTACGGCTGTGGCTGATACCGCTTCGATGGGCACTGGTAATCCGCTCAGCCCCCGAGTACCGCATCACCTGCCGACCGCCAAACGCTGCATCTTTTTATTCATGCCAGGCGGTCCTTCACAAATCGACTTGTTTGACCCCAAACCCAAAGTCGTCCAATTGCATGGCCAACCGCTGCCGATTCCCAAACCGCAGCTTGAACTCACAGCACCGGGCAATCTGTTTGGATCGCCATGGAAGTTTTCTAAACACGGCCAATCGGGCGCGCAAGTCAGCGAACTGTTGCCCTGTTTGACCAAGCATGTGGACGATATGTGTATCGTGCGGTCCATGGTTGCCGATAACATCAATCACACGGGGGCATCATTGCAGATGAATACGGGCGACGAGCGTTTTCCGCGCCCCAGCTTGGGATCTTGGTTGAGCTATGGCCTGGGCACTGAAGCGGAGGATTTACCGGGATTCGTGGTGATTAGTCCTAAGTCGGTATTCCAAGGTGCTCCGCTGTGGGGCCATAGTTTCTTGCCGAGTACATTTCAAGCCACATGGATTCAGAATTTGGACCAGCCCATGGATGGACTAAAATCAACATACAGTCCTCCGCAGCAGCGGCGACGGCTGGACGCTCTGCATACACTCAATCGGCTGCATCGCCAGCAACATCCTGACAACGATGCATTGGATGCGCGCATCGCCTCCTTTGAGCTGGCTTTTCGTATGCAGTGCCAGGCGCCAGCAGCCTTTGACCTAAACGCCGAATCTGCCGACACTCATGCGCTGTACGGTATCGACCAACAGCCCACTGATATCATGGGCCGCCAATGTCTGCTGGCGCGGCGATTGGTCGAGCGCGGAGTGCGATTTGTGCAGGTCTACGACAGCAGCATCCCAGCTCCACAGTGGGATCACCATTCGAAGATCGCACAGGACTTGCCCAAGTGTTGTGCCGGCGTGGATCGCCCCATTGCTGGGCTGTTAGCCGATCTGAAAGCTCGTGGACTTTTGGAGGAGACGCTTGTTGTCTGGGGCGGAGAATTTGGCAGAACACCGACGGCGCAGAACGCAGACGGTCGCGAACACCATCCGTTTGGCTTTACGATGTGGCTAGCCGGAGGAGGCATACGCGGCGGTCTGACCTACGGCGAGACCGACGAACTGGGGTGGTATGCCACCGCGAAAAAAGTCCACGTACACGACCTGCACGCTACGATTTTGCACGCCATGGGGTTGGACCATCAGCGCCTGACCTATCGCTGGGGTGGTCGCGACTATCGCCTGACCGATGTTCACGGCCACGTGGTCCATGACATCTTGCGCGGCTAATCGGCCAATCGCGTGATCCTCAGATGGCGGTCATAGTGAGTTGTGGCCACCAGCAGTCCATCGGCCGACAGGTCCATGTCGCGTGCCAACGATGGCAACTGGAATTTATGAACCGTCAGCTCCTGTTGGCTGTTCCAAAACAATAGCCAGCCACCGGTGCCACCGCCACTCATGCCGCACAGTGTACCGTCCTGTAGAAAACGGACTCGCCAAAGCCCTCCACCGGTGATTCCCTCTGTTGTGTGACTGAATTGCAGGGTCTGATCGGCAGCTAAAAATCGTAGTGCCAGCGGTTCGTGTATCGCGCCCAAAGGATTGCTGGACTTATGCAAGCCACCGGCTGCCACCTGCGACATGTCGGCGCTAATCGCCAAGCTGCGAACGCCGCCAAAATTGACTCGCTGACCTTGATTGTACGAATGTAGCGGCGCCGCATCGAACTTGCACAGCGGTTCGTCGGCCTGAATGTCCCACAGATAAATGACGCCTTTCAAATCACCCGAGAGAAACCGATTGCCGTCAGGCAGAAACTCCACCGAGTACACGTTCATCTCATGCTTGTTCCAAGATCGCAACTTCTGGCCGGTAGCTACGTCCCACAGATGCAGGCTGCGATCGTAGCTGCCGCTGAGTAATCGACTGCCAGCTGGATTGAGCGCGATGCCGCGAATGTAATCGCTGTGAGCTCGCACGCTACGAATGCAGGAAATTTCCGCACTGCTCATGTCCCACCACACCAGTCTGCCATCGCCGCCACCGCTGACGGCCAGATTGCCATCAGGCGTAATGGCCAACGCCTGAATCCAACTCTCATGGGCTACAGGCAGCGAAGTCACGGTGCCATCGGCAAGCGCAAACTTTTGCAACAGACTGTTCTCAGCCGAGGTAAGCACATAGCGACCTTGTGGATCGAAACGGCAGGCCAACAAGGGCCGCTCGTACTGCCAACTGTGAACAACATGCGCTTTGGTAATATCTAGCATGTTTGGTGGCCTAAACGAGTACCGACCAAATCGGTTCCGCGGCGGGGTCGGCCAGCGGCATATCACGGCCATCGACCACGACGGAATCCGTGGATTCCACACCCACAGCCTGCAAGTAGGTGTGGAACAACTGGCCGTGATCGACCTGGCCATCCACGACCTCCGTACCGTTGTGATTGGTAGCTCCATGCACGGCACCGCGGGCCACGCCGCAACCGGCCAAAACCACGCTCCAAGCCTTCGACCAGTGATCGCGGCCCATATACAGATTGATATTGGGCGTCCGACCAAATTCTGACAGCACGACCACCAGCGTCTCGTCTAGTAATCCCAGCGTGTGGAGATCGGCAATCAAGGTGGCAAAGGGGCGATCGAATTGTGGCACCAATTCGTGATGAAAATCAAAATTCTCGTTGTGCGTGTCGTAGTTGGAATGCGACACTTGCACAAACGGAATATCGTACTGAAGCAGACGACGCGCCAACAGACAGTGCCGACCGAAATCGTCGCGACCATAACGGTCTTGATCCTGGGCGGACTCTTGTTCAACGTCAAATACATCGCGCCGGCGCATGAGCTGTTCGGCTGAGTCATAGCTACTGAGAAACGCATCGGTCATGGCCGTGCGATGTTGATTCAGAAACGAAGCGTCGGCTTGCTGGCGAAATGCATGACGACGCGCGTCACTGGCTTCATCTAAGCCTTCGGGCAATTGGCTATATTGAGGTGGTTTCCCATTGCCCAACGCAATACTGGAATAACGCGGTCCCAAATAGGCCGCATCGTTGCCACGCCCCCCGCCACCCCAAGGCACAATGCGAATGTGGCCGGGTAGCGCGCTGGATGGAGGCGCTAGAGTCCGCGCGGCAACAGCCCCCAGTTCGGGATAGTTTGCAGCCGGCGTCTGACGGCGGCCCGTCATCATCATGTAGGCACCTTTACCATGATCGTCTTCGCTGGTGTTGACGCCACGCAGCACACAAAGATGATGCATCTGCTGCGCTGTATGCGGCATCAGCTCAGACAGATGCACTCCAGGCACGCTGGTCGGAATGGCTCGAAATGGCCCGCCAGTCTCGGTTCCCGGTTTGGGATCCCAACTTTCCAACTGACTCAAGCCTCCGTGCATGTTGAACAGCAGAATCTTCTTCTGACGTTTTGCAACAGCTTCTGCAGCTTGACCATACACCAAGGCACCCAGCCCGCCTACAACGGCAACTCCACCGGTAGCGGCGTTCTGCAAGAAACGACGTCGAGCAATCCGATGATCGGCTGATCCGCAAGCATAGTTGACTCGCATGAGAAACTCCTTCGCAGAACTTAGTTACCGTAAAAAGCGAAACTCGGCACCGGCCATTAGACTCCACACCATTTCTTGAGCCAACCTCGAGCGCTGATCGGGTGAGTGACTTAGGAATTGTTCCACGGCCGTTACCTCGCTGTCCGTCGGCTGGCGACAAAGCACTCCGCGATACAGAGCCTCTGCAGCCATCGCGGCATCACTGCTGCCCACCACGCGGGCGGTGACGTTATCTCCCGAAGCAGCCGCCCATGAAAATAGGGCTCCACCGTTGCTGGCATAAAGAGCTTGATCGGGGGTGGCAAAAAAATCGGTCTGTGGCTGTCCGGCACCAGCTCCATACAGGGTTACAAAATGGTTGATATTGCCCTGCAACTCAGCTCGCGCTCGACGCACCGCCATCGCTTCTCGCGCCGCAATGAATGCGGGGTCTTGCTGCTGCTCGGGAGTAGACGGCGACTCTGTTTCTAATTGCCCGCGATGCTTATCCACATAGTTTCGATACACCTGATTGACGGCCAGAAAAGACCAGCCCAACTGTTCAGGCATCAGCGGCTGCAATCCAGCCGTCAAGAATTCTGAGGCCAACCAGTTTTTAATATCACTGCTGGTACTTACGAGCTGCGCCTCCCAGTCCACAATCTGGCGTTCCAAATCTTGGCGCTGAGTAGCCATAGCGGCAATCTGCTGGTCGGCCGAAGCGACTTGTTGCAACAATTCGGACACAACCGACTGATGGCTGGCTAGCGTGCCCTGTAGAGTTTCAAGTTCGGCCGACTGAGTTGCCAGCGTTTTTTCAGACATCGCACAACTTGCAGACAACACAGCTAACGCTGCATCCAACTCGCCAATCGCTGGATCTATCTTGTCCGTCGATGCAACCAGATCTCCTATCGATTGCAAGGTTTGCCTGGCCATAGCGATTTGTTTGATGCGATCTGAGGTTGCCGCCAGTGTATCGCGCGTGGTTTGTTGCTGTGCAATTGCAGCATCCACCGCCCGCTGGCTTTCGGTTAGTGCCTGCTGAGCGGTTTCACTCCGCTGCTGCAAGTCGGCCCACTGTTCGTTGAGGTGTTGTTGAACCACATTCAGCTCATCACGTTGACTGCTGGCCCGGTTGATTTGCTGCTTGAGGTCAGCCCAGTGAGTCACTGACTGAACTTGCTGTTGGATACGCTCGGCGCGCGATACTTCGGCCTGCGCTGCGGCCCATGCCAATCTGGCCTCCTGGACGGCGTGCGCAGCTGGCTGATAGCGCGCAATGCATTGATCCGCCGCAGCTTGTGCTTCTTGCAAGGCGGCTTGGGTGGCTTCTACAGCCGCAGCCAACGGTGGCACGGGGGCTGACTTGTCGGTCAGCGCTTGCTCCAGCGGCGGCAACGCAGCCTCGGCAGCGGCTACTCGACTTTTCAACAGCTCAACGACTCCCGTCAGCTCGGCATCACTGCCGATCGCTTGGAGCGCTTCAGATGTACTGGCCAAAGCCGTATTCAATTTAGCCAGACTATCATGAGCCTTATCAACCACCTGCTGAGCGGCTAGCTGTTCGCTGGCAGCCTTATTCAAGGCATCGACAGCTTGTGTCGCATTTGTGGTCGCAGTATCAACATTACCCAAGGCTGCCAAGCGTTCGGCCTGAATCGTGGCTATACCGGATAACTTCGACTTATATTCTGCCTCCAGCAATGTCCGCTTTTCTCGAAGCACTGAGAGCGCTGGTTCGATCTCACTTAATTGCTGCTGCGCCTGTGGTTGAAGAGTTGCCAGAGCTTGTTGATCATTTTCGGACTGCCCCGCTTGGCCAATCCAACCACGGCGAAACGTTTCCGAAGACACCAATCCACGCACAAATCCGCGCAAATCGTAATTCAGTGCTCTCAGCTGATCGGCGACGCCTTGCAGCAACTGGCCGTTGAGCGGTGGATTTGCTGCATGATGCAGATCCAGCGGTTCGACAATGCCCCGACCAAACACCATTGCCCACAGTCGATTGGCCATATTCTGCGTAAAGGCATCGACGCTACCGCTGCGAATTGCCTGAGCCAACTGACTGCGACGGCTATGTCTGGGTTGAGCCGGGTAGCCAGCGCGCTGGGCGGGGTGATAGTCCTGGCCAGGCACCGACCAGACCTGCTCGAACTCATCGCCGCCAAACAGATGCGGTAGGACGCGATGCATGGTACCACGGCGAAAGACCGATTCGAACGGTGATTCGCTGGAAGACTTCTCGCTAATGACCTGCAACGTCTTTTCGCCTTCGGTTACCTCCACCGATTTCAGTGATGCAACGAACCCAAGTAAACCGTGGTAGTCGGTCTGCAAGTAATCCTCTACAGCCGGATGATCGTGACACTGCGCACACTGTAGGTCACGTCCAAAGTAGATTCGACCCACGTCTCGCATAATCAAATGCGGGTCGGCACCTCGATCGAGCAAGAAACGAGCTGCTGGACGATCGGGACCTGGTATGGCGTCGGCCACCAGCAAGTCCGCCATCAATTCATGCAGAGGCTGATTGGCCGACAGTCGATCTCGCAACCACTGAGTCCACTCGTCTTGCGGAATGTTCGTGTTGGGTCGGCGCTCCATCAACATCACATCAAGCTTTTCCGCCCAGTGCTCCACAAACTCGGGGCGATTCATCAGTCGATCGACCTCGCTGGCAAAACGATCCGGTGATTCGTCTGCAATATAGCGACTCTGCTGGTCCACCGTCGGAGGCAGACCAACCAGAGTCAAATATAGGCGCCGCGGTAATAATGCATCTTCCTGGGCAGCAACGGATAATGCCCACGGACTCGACCACACCCACTGGTCGATCCGTTTTGCAATGGCCAGGGTCTTCTCTGAATCAGCGACAGTCACTGGGTCCGGCTGCATACCGACATCCGACAAGGTGACCGGACCGGATTGTGGGGTTACGTCGGTTGACTGCGCCGTCAATAGGCCCGGGGATGCTAATGCAAGCATCGCGGTCAGAATCCAGGTCGGGCACTTGGACCCAGTGGCTACCATAGCTGCTCCTGCGGGATAGCAATGGAGGGTCGGTAAATAGGTGGGAGCAATCAGATCGCCAGCGCTGGAATGTAACTGCTGACGATCGCGATCACTGGGGCGGGAACGGACCAGGACTAAAATCGATAGCCCGAACCGAGATCCCAGTTTCACTCACTGGGTTCCAAAAATCAAGCTCCCCGACAAGTCTCATGCGGGGCCCTCCCCAGTTTTTTTGTCTGTGGGGTTTTCAGAACCCGTAAAGTTAGTACTGGAATTTGCTGGTCCCTGGCTAATTCTGCGAGTGCGACTTGGCCACCCACTGTACCTTGAATGGCTGCTCAGCTTTGACCAGCAACAACCCCCATTGGACCTATAAGGCGAGCATGAACGCATGCGACTGTCACCCGGCGGTAGCAGGCTAACTTGCACGGTTCGGCGACGGTAAATACGGCAAAACTTCGACTCTCTCTGTCGCTTACAGGCCGTTTGCCAGCATTTCAAAAACTGCATTTCTATAAAGAAACTTGCCGATTCTGACGATCACTCTCATGAGGGTGACATTATTACATGAGTCGATTGCATCGTTGCAATAACCAGCGTGCCACCCCAGCTGACTCCACCTCCGAGAGGCTGCGACACATTGAGGTCAATGCACATCAGCATACCGAAATCACGGTAGCTCTATGCGCGTAGATTGGAAAAAGTGGCTATGCCTTGGCCCGGCAGTTTTGGTCAGCCCACGCGCTGGAAGTTCGTTAGGTGCGCGGGAACTCTATGCCCGGTAACGTTTCTCGGGATTGCGCTGTTCCTCAATCAAACCGCGCCGGCCCAAAGTCCCCCTGCGCCACCGCCCAGCCCGTATCAGTACATCGACTTGCCAGCCGTTCCGTTGGTATCTGAGTCTGCCGCAATGGTGCTTACCTCGCCGTCAAATGGCGAAGACGTGCCGATGCAAGTGAATCGTGCGGATTCGACGCAGGCAGGACACCCGTTGGACGTCAATCAAAATCTAGCTCAACGAGTCGAAGCGTTAGAGAAAGCCCTTCAAGTTGCCCAAGATCAATTCGCCGAAGAACAGTCCGCTAGTCGGAAAACTGTTTCAGACAAAGCTGCTGACGACAAACGACCATCCGAAAAGGTCCAAGACAATTGGGTGGATATGTCCAATGACAAATGGAATGTCAAACTGGGTGGACATATTCAAATGGACTACATCACCTGGGCCGATGCTGATCCGGCCATCGTGGACGCGGAAAACTACTTCAGCTATCGTCGTCTGCGGTTGGTGGCCGATGGCACTGGCTACGGCGTCTTCGATTTCCGATTGCAGGTGACACTGGAACCCGGGCAGGGATCGCACGATAACCAGTTTGCCTCGCCGGATGTCAAAGATGCCTATGTCTCTATGAACGAGATTCCGCTGCTGGGTCGCCTGCGCATCGGAAACTTTTTTGTGCCGTTCAGTTTGGAGCAAGTTACAAACGACACAATGAACATCTTCAACGAAAGGTCCATTCCGTCGCAGGGCATCTTTGCTGCCGATCGTGAAGTGGGCCTAGCTTGCTACAACTGTTCGGCCGATCAGAATTTGAGTTGGGCTAGCGGCGTTTTCTTTGACGAGATTAACGACACAGTGAAGACGCGTTTTGGCGATCGGCAAGGGAATCGCGTAAGTGGCCGATTGAATTGGCTGCCCTTCTTTGACGAACCTTCTGGCGGTAGATATCTGCTGCACACCGGCGTCGGCGTCATGCACACTAACCCGTACAACAACATCGCGCGGTTTCGGGCTCGCCCACAAATCCAACGTGGGCCCATTCTGATTGACAGCGGTAGCCTGCCTGCTGGGTCGTACAGTACCGGCAACTTGGAGTTGGCCGTGGTGTGGGGGGCCATAACCATCCAAAACGAGGCCTTTCTGTCCAAAGTCAATCTGCTTTCCGGCGATGCGGTGTATGTCGGTGGAGCTTACTCGCACCTGAGCTATTTCTTGACAGGCGAAAGTCGAACCTACGAGCGGTTTGGACAGCATGGCGCCCAGTTTGGTCGCAATCGGCCGTTCACCAATTTTTTTGCAACTCGCGGCGGTTGCGGCTGGGGGGCCTGGGAAGCCAAGGCGCGCTGGTCGCATCTCAATTTGACCGACGTTGATCGTGGACAATACAACGACCTGACGGTTGGATTCAACTGGTACTGGTCCGATCGCACCCGCATTATGTTCGACTGGATTCACCCCATCACCAGCCGCGATACAGTATTTGGAGCCACCGATTCAGACTTGTTCGCCATGCGGTTCGACGTGAATTGGTAATACCCCGTGAGACTGTTTACGTCACATTTTGTCCACCTTAATCTACAGGCCGCCTCATCACACGGAGTGTGTACATGACATCGCTACAAGTCCAAAAGTTCGCTTTGCCTGGCTGGCCGTCTGCTTGGGGCGCGGTCGTCGGCTGGCTTGTACTATGCACAGCCTGTGTAGTTGAAGCGCATGAATGTCAATGCTGTGGCTGCCATGCAGCCTGCACCAAGGTCTGTCGCTTGGTTTGCGAAGAGAAGAAAGTCGAGGTGATTTGTTGGGGCTGCCAGTGTGAAGATTTCTGCGTTCCGAACCACAGCCTGCCCGACTGTGATCACTGCCAGCAGCTCATCCCCACCGAGAGTGGCGGCAAAGCAAAACCGGTCAGCGCCAAACCTAAAAAATTCACGTGGACCGAATGGATACCTAACGGCGCACAGCTGTACACCAAGAAAAAACTGATGAAACAGACCATCAACAAGAGCGTTCCCAGCTATAAGTGGGTTGTCGAGGACTTATGCGCCACGTGTCGCCAAAACGCGCCACCACCTCAGCCCCTCAGCGGAACCCAAACTCCCGCCGTGCCAGCGGCATACTCCCACCTGCCGCGCATTGGAACATCCGAGAATACACCATGATCATCTCCATGGCTGTCGGATAGTCACTTTCTGTGAACACTGCCATGTTAGCCGTCAGGGCCATGCCGACCGCAACTACCAACTTGATTCACATTGAGCTACCGCTATTTACATACTGCGGCGGTATTGGCCACCGACCTCAAACAGCGCTTGCGTGATTTGCCCCAGCGAACAACAGCGCACGGCTTCCATCAGCACTGCAAACACGTTGTCGTTGTCGATGACCGCGCGTTGTAAACGTTGGAGCATGGCGGGCGCGCTGTGTGCATGGCGATCTTGGAACTGGCGCAACCTTTGTAATTGACTGTCCTTCTCTTGATCCGATGAGCGCGCCAACTGAATGGTTGGGGGCACTGGATCAGCCTGCGGATTGCGGAAGGTGTTGACGCCGATGATGGGGAATTCGCCGGAATGTTTTAACTGTTCATAATGCAACGACTCCTCCTGAATCTTACCGCGCTGATATCCCAGCTCCATAGCGCCGAGCACTCCGCCGCGTCCGCTGATGGCCTCAAACTCGCGGAGCACCGCTTCTTCGACCAGCTCGGTCAATTCATCGATGATGAAGCTGCCTTGATTGGGGTTTTCGTTCTTGGCCAAGCCCCACTCACGATTAATGATTAATTGGATGGCCATCGCTCGCCGCACACTGTCTTCGGTGGGAGTGGTGATGGCTTCATCAAAAGCGTTAGTGTGCAGGCTATTGGCGTTATCGTAGGTACCGATGAGCGCTTGTAGCGTCGTGCGAATGTCGTTGAAGTCGATCTCTTGAGCGTGCAAGCTACGGCCACTGGTCTGACAGTGATATTTCAACTTCTGACTGCGCTGGTTGGCTCCATAACGCTCGCGCAGGGCCACTGCCCAGATGCGGCGAGCCACCCGACCCATCACTGTGTACTCCGGATCCATGCCGTTGCTGAAGAAGAAACTCAGATTGGGTGCGAAATCGTCGATCGCCATGCCACGCGCCAAATAGGCTTCCACAAACGTAAAGCCATTGGCCAGCGTAAAGGCCAACTGGCTGATCGGATTGGCACCGGCCTCAGCAATATGATAACCGCTGATGCTGACCGAGTAGAAATTGCGCACTCGGTGCTGCACAAAGTACTGCTGGATATCGCCCATCACCTTAAGCGAGAATTCCGTGGAAAAAATGCAGGTATTTTGCCCTTGATCCTCCTTGAGAATATCCGCCTGTACCGTGCCGCGCACATTTTGGAGCGTCCAGGCGCGAATCTCGGCTTGCTCCGTGGACGTTGGCTCGCGACCATGTTCGGCCGTGAATTTATCGATGCGCTGATCGATGGCGGCGTTCATAAACATCGCCAAGATGGTTGGCGCGGGACCATTGATGGTCATACTGACGCTGGTGTTGGCAGCCGTCAGATCAAAGCCGGAGTACAGCACCTTCATATCCTCCAGCGTGGCTATCGACACGCCGCTGTTGCCGACCTTGCCGTAGATATCGGGCCGCTGGTGCGGATCATTGCCATATAGCGTCACGCTGTCAAACGCTGTGGACAGGCGAATGGCCGGCATGCCAGCCGACAACATCTTGAAGCGCCGATTGGTGCGAAAGGCATCGCCCTCGCCAGCGAACATGCGCGTCGGATCTTCGTTATCACGCTTGAAAGCGAACACACCGGCCGTAAAGGGAAACGAACCAGGCACATTTTCAAGCATCAACCAGCGTAGCCGCTCGCCATCGTCCTGATACTGCGGCAGTGCGACTCGACGAATCTTGTTGCCAGACAAGGTGGTATGGGTTAGCTGTGTTACAAATTCCTGATCGCGAACCGTCACTACCTGCTGGTCACCAGCATAACGCTCCTGTAACGCCTGCCAGCCTGCGAGTAATCGGCGACTTGCGTCATCTAATAAACTATCACGTTGCCGGATCAGTGCCTGCAAATTCTCATTTTCTTCTCCGCATTCGCGCTTCAGCATGTGCGCAGCCTGGTCCAGCTGCTGTCGCTGTCGGGCTACTTTGGCTTGCTGCAGAGCATATCGCTTATAACCCCGCACCGCATCAGCGATATCAGCCAGATAGCGGCTGCGCTCTGGCGGCACGATGGGCACTTGCTGCGTTGAAAAGCGCGTCGCTACTGGCGGCAGTTTTGAGTCGCCAAGCTTCAGACCCAAACTACCGAGCCGTGATAACAGCGATTGGTACAGGGCAGTGACACCGT
The DNA here is from genome assembly GCA_019636385.1 of Pirellulaceae bacterium. NCBI lineage: Bacteria > Pseudomonadati > Planctomycetota > Planctomycetia > Pirellulales > Pirellulaceae > Pirellulaceae bacterium. Next base: position 1,123,518 of record JAHBXT010000001.1, read on the forward strand.
CGTCGTTGAATCGCGAGGCCGTTGTGCCAAAGACCGGCATCTGTTCCAGGCTGACATCAAAATTGCCGCGATTGCGCTGCATTTGCTTGCTGACATCGCGCAGAGCGTCGGCGGCGCCGCGGCGATCGAATTTGTTGATAGCCACGAAGTCGGCGAAGTCCAGCATCTCAATCTTTTCGAGCTGACTGGCTGCACCGTATTCAGGCGTCATAACGTACAGACTCACGTCGACCAACGGCACGATGGCTGCGTCACCTTGACCGATGCCTGATGTTTCGACGATGATCAGGTCAAAGCCCGCGCACTTACAGGCGGCAATCACATCGGGCAGGGCAGGGCTGATCTCGCCGCCAACGGCGCGCGTAGCCAGCGAGCGCATGTAGACACGCGATAGGGCAGATGCTGCCTGCATCGGGCTGTGATCGGCAGAACTTCGCCATGCTCCGATGGCGTTCATACGAATGCGATCACCCAACAGCGCGCCGCCGCTGCGCCGTCGCGATGGGTCAATGGAGATCACCGCGATTTGCAGCCGGTCATTCTGATCCAACCGAAAACGGCGCACGATTTCGTCGGTCAGCGAGCTCTTGCCCGCTCCACCGGTACCGGTAATGCCAATCACGGGAACCGACTGCCCTGCTGCCGTGCTTCGTATCGACTGCAACAGCCGATCTTCGTAAGTTCCCAATTCGATGGCGGTAATTGCCCGGGCCAAGCTGCGCCAGCGGGCGGTTGGATCGTCGTTTTGCAGGGCGGTGACGTGGCCGGGCGCTCGCGGTGACAAGTCTTCGTCACAAGCTGCCAACATCCAGCCGATCATACCTTGCAGGCCCAGTTGATGGCCATCTTCCGGCGAAAAAATGCGTGACACACCGTAGCGATGCAATTGAGCGATCTCGTCAGGCACGATCACACCACCACCGCCTCCAAAGACCTTGATCTCTGCTGCATCACGCTGCCGAAGCAAGTCGATCATGTACTGGAAGAATTCGATGTGCCCGCCTTGATAGCTGGAGACGGCGATTCCATGAACGTCTTCATCCAGCGCAGCAGTAACGATTTCTTCGACTGAGCGATTGTGGCCCAAGTGAATCACTTCGGCCCCCATGCTCTGAAGGATGCGCCGAATGATATTGATGCTGGCGTCGTGTCCATCGAACAGGCTGGCCGCCGTCACGAAGCGCACTTTGCATTTTGGTTTATATTCGGCGAGCTTGGTCGCAGTAGCCAGATCGTTCATGGTTGGATACTCGGCAGCACTCGGTAGAGCCAGCTCGACAGGACCGACTAATTGCGAACTTCCTCGTGAAACGCGGCCAGCAGTCGCACCGTGATTGGACCTGGCAGGCCCGTGCCAATCTTTCTGCCATCCAACTCGATCACCGGAATCACTTCGGCGGCACTGCCGGTTAGAAAACATTCATCGGCCAGGAAAATATCGTGTCGCGTGAGAGGCGCTTCCGACGCTCGAATGTTTAGCTTAGCGGCCAGTTCCAACACCACGCCGCGGGTGATGCCTTCCAATATCCCGGCGTCGTTGGGCGGAGTGAACACATGACCGCCACGAACGATAAAGATATTGTCACCGGTGCATTCGGCAACTTCGCCTTTGTGATTCAACATCAGCGCTTCCTTGCAACCGGCCTGCAGGCCTTCGACTTTGGCCAAAATATTGTTCAGATAGTTCAACGACTTAATACGCGGATTCAGCGCCGCCGGGTGGTTGCGAATAGTGGCTGCCGTGACGATGCGCAGTCCTTGTTCGTAATCTTCCTTAGGATAGAGTGCAATCTGATCGGCGATGATGATGATTTCTGGATTGGCACAGCGATTGGGGTCCAGCCCCAAGGTGCCCGACCCGCGGGTAACCACCAGTCGCACATAGCCGTCCGTCAACTTGTTGGCAGCGACCGTTTGCTGCACGGCAACCGACATTTGTTCCTTGGTGATTGGAATCTCCAAGCGAATCGCCCGAGCCGAATTCCACAGGCGATCTAAATGCTCTTTAAGTCGAAAAACTTTGCCCGAGTAAATTCGAAGGCCCTCGAACACGCCGTCACCGTACAATAGACCGTGATCGAAAACGCTGATCATGGCTTGCTCTTTGGGAACCAGGCGACCACTAAGATAAACTTGGATACTCATGAAACTCGACCGGGGGAAAGGAGTGCAGAATCTTGTCTAGTATAAATACCTTTGGTAGGTTGTGGGAGCCGTCGCTGCTGGGTGCTGCCAGGGAAGTTTGCCACCAAGAATTTCACCCATGAAAATCATAGTGTCGCACGATGTTGACCACCTGTATCTGGGCGAACACTGGGCGGACACGTACTTGCCCGGTGTTGTCCTAAGGACCCTACGCGACTTGGCCGGCAGACGTATCTCACCGCTGGCCGCTGCCAAACGCTTTGGCTGGCAATTGAATCGGATCGGGCCTCTCCACAGCTACAATCAATCAATGGGAATCCCGGCAACCTACTTTTTCGGGATGCGACCGGGACTCAATCTATCCTATTCCTGGCGGCGGGCCGCGGTGCTGATTCGCCGGTTGCATGCCGCCGGCGTCGATATTGGCTTGCATGGCATGGCATTCGATGACCGCGACCAGCTGCGTGAAGAGAAGCGGCGATTAGAAGACGTTCTGGGACAGGAGGTACTTGGTATCCGTAACCATTACCTACGAATGTCCGAACGTACCATGGACTACATGCAAGACGCGGGCTTTCGATACGACTCGACGCAGTTAGCCCTCCGGCCACCGGTTCGAATTGGCAGCTTGATCGAGTTCCCCATTTCGCTTATGGACGTTGAGCTACGGCGTCTAGCGAGTCAGGATGTAGGCAGCTACTGTCAAGAAACGTGGACACGCATCGAAAAAGCGCAGCAGCGTGGATTGCCGTACTTCGTCATCAACTTTCACGATCTTTATTTTTCTGACGGCTGGCCCCCCATGGAGCACTGGTATCGTGTCGTCACAGCCGAGCTACTCCAACGCGGCTATGAGTTCACGACGTTTCGTTCAGAGTTGTCAGCTGCGGAAACCGCTGCGGCTGATCCAGCAGATTACCGCAACGATGGTTAGCCCCACGATCAAGACTGCCGACAGCAGAATAAATCGCAAGGTAGTGGGGGCACCGATTTGATCAGCCTCCTGGCGACCGACGATGACTGGTCGGTGCATAGCGTCTGCTTCCTGGTCTGAAGACCGATTAGAATCGAGCGCATGCTTTGGCTCCGTGGTTGACGGGACCGTCTCAAATCCCCAGCCGTCACCGGTGATAATCTGTGCCTTTAGGCCCGTGCCGAGAGATGCTGAATCACTGCCAGTAGCCTTGGATGCATTGGCAGGCGAAGTATCTGCTTGGGCTGCGGGATTGAATTCTAATGCTGTGTTGGCATCATCGGATGGACGTTGCGTCCCCACTCTTGTCAAATCCGTCTCGCTGTATCCGATCAACAGTCGCTCGATGGCATCACGGCTGGCTGCCGATGAAGTCCCAGAATTGCTGGACGTCTTTCTGCTCTGGGAAACAATCCGCAGCATTTCGGCCTGTACCAACGGGCTGGCAGGATTAAACCCCAACTGGTCGGCCAATTCCTCGCGCTCAGTAGCCGACCAACGAACAGGCAGCGAGGATAGTTCCGTCCAGGCATGATCGCCTTGGCATTCGCAAGACTGCCCTACCAAAGCCAGTTGGGCAAGAACACTCCGTAGGTCGATTTCCTGACCGTGCAGCACCGGACCAGCCAGGCGTCCTCGGCCATAAACAACTGCTAGTTTGGCCGAGCCTGGCAAATACTGTCGGTCATCACCCAATGCCCACAGCAGCATAGGCTGCTGGCCACGCTGAGCGGGGTGAACGATGACTTTGCCAACGGGAAAGCCGATGGGACGCGGCAACAGTCGCTCAACTTTTTTTAGCGCTTCACCAGCCTGATCCGCCACAAGAATAGCCCGCTCATTTTCGGCAGGATCGCCGCCCTGGACAACAACGATCAGCGCAAACGAATGCGTAGCTTGCCTACTTATGGTGCTCAGCAAAGCGGTAAAAATGTGGGCGTTAAGCCACTCGGTTAATTGACTCGGCGCCGTCAGCTTCTGAAATGACTGGCTCAGATCGTACCGTCGGCCATACCGATCCTGGAGGCTAACGCTGGTCACGACGGCCGTACTGGTTTCCTGCACAACATCCGTTTCCTTGGCGCTTCCGCCTGCCTCTGCGTAGCGACTGACCACAGCCACGTTCGAGTCTGCCAAGAGCGTCTTCAGGGGCTGCAGCCACTGCGCCGGTCGAACTGGACTGGACAACTCAGGTGACCAATTAGGATGCGACCATGTAATGACCAGCGAGAATTCAGGGTCGTGTAGCGGTGCGAAACCGATATCTCGCACGGTATAGCGGCAGGCCAGCAGTTGTGAAGGCCAGCCCAATCCAGCCAACAGCAGTAGGCTGATTGTAACTGTCCGTAGCACGGAAATATGGAACTTTGAAATCACAGAGCATTCTCGCTGTAGCTGCAATGCAATCTAAAAAGCGCGCTAACTACTCAGCCAAATCGCTGTCTGCACTGACGGTGGGCCACGCTATGGTTTAGCCGTGTCTTCTCGCGGTGGCGGCCAGCCAAGCTCTTGTTCGATCGTCGGTCCGAAGGCCATGGAAGTTTCGATCCAGCCACCGCACGAGCAGCCGCCACCGCCTTCCGGAGACAACAACATACCTTGAGCCGGTATGGTGGAAATCCAACAATCCGGGCGGACTCGCTGCCAACGATCCGATTGCCCTGTCGTGCGATCCCAAATGGCTAACTCACCAGCCCGCAGGAACATAGCATAGCGACTAGCAGAGTACGAACCGCACTGGTGTCCTTTGGGGAACGCCTCGGATAGCACCTTACCGGTATGCAAATCCAACGTCAGCGGGCGCAGATAAATCTGTCCGTCGACAATAGCCGGTCGCGACAGGTGCTTGCCATGATGGTCAGCTTCCCAGGTGTACTGTCCGCGCCACAACTGTTTGCCACTGGCCGCATCCAGCGCGTAGGCCGAAAACGCTCCATCTTTGCTGGTGACCAGAACCAGCTTGCCTGCCGAACTGGCCAGATAGACTGCGATTCTGCCATCGATGGGCTGGGCAGGTACGTCCCACAGAGTCGAGCCCGACTGCGCGTCGAGTGCAACTAAATGCAAGTTTGCCCAAAAGGCATCGTCATTCAAGCGACGATCGGATCGTTGCTTGAGCTGCTGATCTCGGCAGGTTAAGAAATAGATGCAACCGTCAGCAATTGTAATTGTGGGATTCACAATCAACCCGTCGTCGTAGGTCCAAATCAACTGACCCGATTCCGGTTCCATGGCGAACAAAGCGTCTGAGCAAACTTTCTTGGTATGCTCGCCAAATTTCTCGTCATACCAATTCTCGCCGCCCCAAAACTCGGTGAAGGCAGCGCCTGGAACGACGGAACTGCCGATAAGAAACCGCTCGTGGCGCGCGATGAAACCCCATTGCAATTGCTGCTGTCTTGGATCGTAGACATTCAATTGCGTAGCGATCGCCCCGCTGGCCGCATCGACAACCATGCACCGACTTCGTGCCGCAATATACAGGTGCTGACTATCAGCGCACCAGTTACCGCAGTCGCGAGGTACGTTAAAGCGTATGACCTCAGGCAATTCGAGTCCCCACTGAATAGTTCCATTGAAGGCGTCCACGGCGATGACGCGCCGCAACCCTTGCAAGAACAACCGTCCGCCGGCAGCCAGTGGTGATGGTTTGCGGTTGCCGCGATCCGACTGATAACGCGGTCCTGGACGGCCAGCCCACACCAATTTCAAATCCGCTTGACGGCTGGCACCGGCCAGCATTTCGCCAGCAAAGGCGGAATTGTCAGGGCTACCGTACATGTGCGACCAATCGGCCGCCCCACTACGCTGCGGTACCAACAACGTCGTCCAAGGGTGCGCTAACGATTTATCAGAAGGCTTTGCGTCTTTTCGCTCCAGCGAACGACCTGAATCGTCTGCTAACAGCAATTCTGCAGTTACCAGTGCAGCGGGAAGGACCAGGCTACCCCGCGGCTGGACCTTCAGCGCCAACTGACTGAGACTAACGGAGCCGAGCTGGCTGGACAATTCGTTAGGTGCCGCAAGATCACTGCCGACCGGGGCGACCATTAAGAAGTCGGCGGTGCGATTAGGCAAGGCCAAACTGGCAAAGTCGGACACATGTCGCACGCTGACTGGCCGACCGTAGACACCTACCCGCAGCAATCGACTCCTAGCCGCTGCGACGCGCTGCTGGTCGGCGTCCAATACAATTACATCCAGGCCCGATTGTCGGCATACCGCTTCAGCAAACCGCGCTTCGTCGTGCGCTCCAACCACAATCGCCAACCCGCGCGGCTCTGTGTGGCCGGTCATGGCAATAGCGCTCCTGGCAGCCTGTAACAGATTCAAGCCCAAATCCGAATCGGGAAGAGTCGCACGCTGGAAATCGAAATGCCCATCGCACTCGTAGTAGCCGGTCAGGTGAGGCCGATCATCTGTCGCCTGCTCGAGCGCATTTTGCCCAATGCGATATTTGATCAATTCATGGTGCCGAACGTTTTGGATTTCAGCCGTGTGCTCGTTGGTAGGCTGCTGTGCGCTGGTGACACGGACCGTTGTCTTCGCATAGGGATGCTCTTGCAACTGAATCACACTGGGCTGGCTGTGATGGGTCCACCAGCGCACTGTCGCGGTCTGTGGCGCGGTAAATTCCAGGATCGGGCCAGCCGCAAGTCCGGAGGCTACTTCGCCAACGTACTTGGAACGTTCTGTTAACTCCGCCTCAGAAGCTGGCTGTGGAAAGCGTTCCGCTTTTTCAGCATACAGGGTGGCGATCTCCGCTTGACTGACGGCTCGATCGTACACTCGCACTTCATTGATCATCCCCTCCATGCGTTGTAAATCTTGCCGTGTGCCATAGGCACCAATGCGGTAGGCCGCTCGGGTTGGATAGACTATCGGCCCACGCTGTTGGGTCGAACTGGCCACGAGACGTTGGTCAACATACAGTCTGGCTGTCTGGCCATCGTACGTGCCAACTACCAGAGACCACCCACCAATCGTCATTTTATCGGCATCCGACTGGACCCACGTCAGCGGTTCCGCTCCGTCTTTTGTGGACAGCGCAAAGCAAAACTGTTGATTGCGAAAGCCCAACAGCCAGCCTTGAGGGTACTGACCTTCTTGATCCAACATCGACACGATGCCGCCGATTTCGGCTGGCCGGTCAATGCGCACCCAAGCGGCAGCCGTCACCGCCTGGGTGGGATGCGCAATTCGCCGATGGCTGGTAGCAATCACGCTGTCTGTCCGACCATCAAGCAAGAGAGCCTGCTCCCTGCCGGCTTGCGCAAAACGGAACTTTTCTGGTAGCGGGGCAATGTACTTCTCAGACGGCGCTGACTCCTGGGATTGGGTCGCACCTTGCAATAAGGATTTCACGGCGCGACGCTTGTTGTCCTTGCCGTAGCTGATCAACCGATTCGCGTGGAACACCCAACGGCTCAATAGACCAGCATCTTGGTCTACAACCGGCAAGGGCGCTGGTTGAAGAAAGCTGAACGCCTGTTGATTCTCTGGTACGTTGCCCGGCAGATCATGTTGTTGAGGCGAGCCTGTGGGTGCAAAGGCGTAGATGATGCCCGCGTCGGTACTAGCCAACAGGTAGCCGTTGGCGACGATCAGACCCAAAGCGCGCCCCTGGACGCTGTGCCTCCACAACAAGGCCCCAGTTGTTGCGTCGAACGCTCGCACCACATCCACACCTCCCACGAACAGCGTCTGTCCGGCGCGCACCAGTTCACTCGACTGCGGGCACTCCGCCGACCAGAGCACTGTATTGGTGTGACGTTCCATGGCTGAAAGTCGTAGATCATCCAAGAGATACGATCTGTTTTGATCGACGACCATCGCGGTCCCCCGCTCAAATGTCGCGATGCGTTGACGATTCCCAACTTGCGACTGCGTGATCCAGCCTTCTTTGTTGCCCGGACCATGCAACACCGCATCGTCATCTGTCAGCAAGACGAACGAACCCCCGCCGCCTTCCAGAGGCCCAAGTGACTCGCCAGCCGTGCGAGTTAGCAACTGCGGAGCCGAGCGACCTTGCGGCGCGATGATGTGATCGTTACTCAGCAGCATCGCACCTTCCAGACTCCAGCCTGTACCCAAGTCGCGTTGCCAGACGATTGAACCGTCCGACAGATTCAGCGCGACAATGCGCGTGACTTCCCAAGGAAACATGCCTGCTGATACGATTCCACACCCTGCCTGGGAGTCGATCAGGACTCCGCTGCGAACCGGTTCAAAGGAACACACGCGACCATCGTTCAAAAAGCATTGCTGTGTTTGGCCGGCGTGCGCTTGCCAGCGCAACCGACCGGTTTCAGCCTCCAGCGCATAGACACAGCCATCGTCGGCCCCAAAATAGACGCTACTTTGATACACTGTCGGCGCAATGCGAATGGGAGCATCCACCGTATACTGCCATAATTCTTGGCCACTATCTAAATTCAAGCAGCGCAGCGTATCGTCGGTGTTGCTGGGCAGATAAACGCGACGACCGACGACTACTGGATGAAACACCGGATCATAATTGCGCATAGACTTCATGCCGTCGACCAGTGCGTAGGCATCCCAACGTGCCGCATCGGGCCAGGCGGGGGCCGGTGGCAGAGGCGACTGCCATTGCCAGGCGACCGTCAACCGCGAAGCATCCACCTGCTCGACGGTCGCACCGCTGCGCCGTTGATCGTGACGATAGGTTGGCCAGTCCTCGGCACACACTCGCCCTGGATCACCAACATGAGCCACCAGCCACAGCATTCCCGTCGCCAGAATCGAAATACGATACATTCAAACTCTCCACAAACCCCAGTCCGGTGGTCGGCGTTATCGCCTACGTAACTATCATACCACAGCCCATTCCGATCGTGCCGGCATGCGCGGGATGTCGACCGGCTATTGCGCCCGAAAAATCAAGGCCGGCAGATCGATGGCCGCAGTCTTGTAGGCCATTGCCAGCAGAACGATACAGCCGAATACTGACACGACGTTCGTGGCCCAGCCGTTGGCGTAACGCCCCATGACTGTCCGCGAGGCGGTCAGCCACACTAAGATGATGGCCACCAGTGGAGCGATTACGACGGTGACCGCCTGAGCCACAATGATCATTGGCGTGCGATCAAATCTCAGCAGAACTACGGCCATACCCACCACTAGTCCCATTAACAAGACCGCTGTCGTCAGCAGCTTAGCGCCACGTGCATTGTCCGCGATATCCCAGCCCAAACCATCTGCAGCCATAAAGCCACCAATCATCGAATTGATGAGGAACGACGAATAGGCGGCTGAGAAAAGTCCGACGCAGAAGATCACCCGCGAGGCCTCGCCGAACGTAGCTTGCAGCCCCAAACCAATGGCCGCTGGACTTGTCAATTTGAATGTCGGGTCGCTCTGAGACTGCTGGTGAAAGGCAACTGCTGCCGTGGTCATCAGCATGATCGTGATCAGCGACAACACGAGAGCGCTTATCCTGGCATCCAGAAGTCCGCTGGAAAGATCCTGCACTTGCCAGCCTTTTTGCCGCACGAGGTACGCTTGATAGTAAGCTGCTGTGACAACAAAGGTCGTGCCCACTAGGCCCAACAGAGGCAATAAATTACTGGCAAAGTCGATGTGGGCCAGCGAAGGCACTAGACCACTAGCCATCGCCCAGGGATCGGGCCGGAGCCAAATCAAATTAATGGCGAAGGACACGAGCATGAGTGCAACAAAGGTGGTCATGACGCGTTCCAACATGCGGTACATATGCTTAAACGCAAACAAGAAGGCGATGGCCAGAGCGTTAAACACGACCAACAAACCAGCCACGATCGTCTTGGACTGAACAAACCCCTCGAAGGCCGCTGCGACTCCGATGTTATTTCCTGACTGGAACAACGCCGCCGTCAGCAATACGGCCAAACCCACGAAGACCGCCAGCGGTCGACCCGCCTGCCTGCGGATTAGTTCAGCCGGTGTCGCCTGAGCTACTGCACCTAACTTGGCTCCCAACGACATAAACAACATCATCAGCCCCGCCGCAGCCACGACAACCCACAACATCTGCATGCCATATTTGGCACCAACCGTTGAGCTGGTCATCACGCTGCCCGGTCCGATGACAACGCAAGCCGTAATCAGCCCTGGACCAATCCTTTGGTACCAGTGCCGGTGCTCAAACTTAGTTCCCGCATCCTTCATGGGCTTGTCAAACCCTGGTGCTCAGCGGCGATTTGATCCAGATCCACCAATTGCGCGCGATCACCTGCCCGCTCGACCAAGTCGCAGATCAACTTCAGCGTTTGACATTCAGGATCAACCACGCCCAAACAGGAGGGGTGCGCCAAGAAATCAAAGACGGCGCGATTATCAATGGTCCACTGCACCGCGCGACCAACAGCTTCCAGAAACCACTCCAACCGCCAACGGCCAGTCCGGAAGCCACCGATGTCGCTGATGGGACTCATCGGTATTTCGATCAGCCCCGACGGATAGACGAATGGTTGAGCCTCGGCCTGCGCCGCAACGATGCTATCGAAAATCTCCTCGGTGGGTTCCACTTGTGGTTCGGTGTAGAGGTGCGGCGGGTATTTGCTGCTGACCCAAGTAAACCCCAACTCCAACAGCATGTGTTGCAAGTCTTCGCGCTCGGACAATCCTTTGTAAAACCCACCGGGCGTGCGAAAACCGCGATTATCCACGCCCAGTCGGTGCTTGAGCGCCTCGGTCGTCAGACGGATATTGTGTCGAATGACGTCCAGCGGCTGACGCCCAGCAATCAGCCACGGGGAACGCTGAAATCGAAACTGCAGGTCAGCCGGCCGCGTCGCCAGAAGATTGACGTGATCGTAAGTGTGATTGCCCAGCGGATGCCCATCGGCGGCTAGCCCAGCCAGCCAACGGACATCCTCCTGCTCCAGAGTACTACCAACACAAAAATAATGAATCCGTCCGCCTCGCTGCCTGACCAGTTGACCAGCCTTGACGGAATACTCCTTGGCGGCTCGATTCAAGTTTCCCTTTTCGTAATCCCAATGCTTGTCTTCCCAAGTGGGAAAGTTGCGAGCCATCTCCAAGTCCAAAGTGATGGCGATGCGTGCTTTGGCTGGCAGCACGTCAGCTAGCAGCGCCGAGTGTCTCCACATCACACCCCCAGCGACCGCTACTGCACTTTGACCAAACCATCGGCGGCGCGATATCTGGGTGTGACTTTCTTCGGGCACTGACCGATCACGATCGCAAGTCTGCTGACTATTCATGGGGCACCTCGTTGGTCAGCTTTACCCACGAAACCTGGGTGACCAATTGATTCAAGGCCGCATAGGAAATGGCGGCATTAACCGCAAAGCGCGGTGAGGCGTTAGCGGGGAAGGTGGCTAGAGAAGCGTCACCTACCAAGAACACGTTAAAGTCGGTGGACAGATTTTCGTAGCCGGCCGTGGTGCGGCAAAAACACATGTCCGTGGCATAACCGGTCAACAAGACATGCCGAATGCCCTGCTGCTTCAGAAAGTCTCGCAGCGCGGGATAGCCCTCGGCGTCATATAGCACGACATCGTTCTCGTGCACATCGACGTCGCTCGTGACGGGCGTCGGCAGATCCCAAAAGCCAGCGTTGTTGTAGCGCGCTCCCGCGTCCAGTCCGGGAAATTGACGAAAGTAGTCGATCACCGGCTGAGTGCTGGATAGTTCCATTTGGTCGATCAGCGGCTGACCGCGATACTGAAAACTGCTCAGTTTTTCGGTTAACTCCCGCGCGCCAGCCTGGCGCTCCTGCGGGCTGGGCGTATGTGACAGCGATCGATACAGCTTGGCACGAATCGGATCTTTGTCGCCGCGCAAACTGTACAACACCAGCCCTACGTTGGGCCGCAAACGATTAATGAACGGTCGGATGACTCGTCGGGTATGCTCCGCCGCCAGATGGTTCTTGTCCGGAGTGCAAAAGTCAGCCACGCCCGCTGGCTCGGGCGTATTCCACCCCTGGCCATCATCGATTCCCCAGGGATGCACCATAATCACAGCCGTCTTGGAAGCCTGCAGATGATTGGGCATTTCGATAATGCCTCGAGCGTTATACGAAAACCGCCAGGCCCGAACCTGCAAGTCAGCATCTTTATCGACGACGATGGCCGGTGCTTCGTAATGCACTAGTTCCTTCACGGGCTCGAAAAATTCCGGATAGTCAGCCAGCAACGGCTGAGGATTCTCGATGCGCTGTAACCGATTATGATAGACGCGCGGCTTGTCAGTACTGGCCGGTTGCGCCTGCACCATCGAGACGCAGCACGTCAGCACCAGACTCAACTCAAGAACTATCGCTATTCGCAACATCGCGCACCTCTGTCAAGAATTCGATAATTGTAACCACTTGCGCGGTCTGTAGGGTGGGACGGGGGGACAAGCCAGGCCGATGCAAATGGATGCCGAAACGTCCAGTAGGCGGAAGGCAGCAAAGTCAGCCCACCGTAATTGGCTCGGCCCCGCACTGGCCCACCAACTGCCGGAACATAGCACTGACGTGAACGACGACTACTGAATTAGGAATCGCCGTACGAGGTCGATCCATGCACCTATGCTCCGTCGCCGACCAACCACTACGGCCCTGTGCTCTGAAGGTAAGCAAACAGGTCGCGTAGCTCCTGAGGTGACAGCTGCTTGTACAAGTCGGCTGGCATCATGGATACGGGGGAAGCCTGCATCTGCTCGACTTCGGTCAGATTCACGTGGATGTGTTGATTCTGCGCATCGGCTAAGGTGATGACGGTGCCATCACGGGCTACGGGCAAGCCGCTGAGCACTCGACCATCCACGGTATGTACGATCAGGTTAACGTACTCGGTGCGAATCACGTAATTTGGGTCCACCAGACTGGTCAACAAGAAGTCGTGGTCTTGGCGATTGGCGGTGGTCAGGTCTGGGCCGAGTTTTGTTCCTTGGCCAAACAACTGATGACAACTTGCACAATGCTTCCTAAAGACGACCTGACCGGCGCTTGCGTGACCCGTGCCGGCCCGCAAATCATTGTTCAATCGCCGAATCTCAGCCAGAATTTCACCAGCCGACTGCGCCTGCAACTGGCCCCAGTATCGTACTACGATCGCTGGCAGCTCCGGATCGCCCAACAAAGCGACTCGCCGCGCCTGATCTAGCGGAATCCTGTCCGCTGGAATCTCTCCGGCCTGAACCTCAGCCAACAGTTGCTTAGCAGATTCACGGCGACTGAATAAAAGCTCGACGATTCGCAGGGAAATCGCCGCGTATCTGGAATTCTTCAACACATCTATCAACTGCGGCGCGACCTGAGGATCTTCACTGTGGGCGACTATTTCCAGAACCGCCAGTTGCAATGCCTCGGAAATGGCTGACCGCAATAGAGCCAGCGCCTCAAATAGTTGAGTTTGATCTTTCAGTTGTCCGAGCAGTCTCAGCAGCTCGATGCGGCGCGGTTCGGCAACATCTGAATCAAACGCTGACGAGCGAATGGCCTCCAGCGCCGTGGCATTTCCCAACTCGATGGCCAATCTAGTTAACGTCACATCGTTAGGCTGGGAATGCCAGGCCTTCTCCACCAGCTGACCCAGCGGATGCGTCGCTACGACCGCGTGACGCAATGCATCGCGCTGCTGGCTGGACTGCTCTTGCCAGCCGGCCAACACCGACGGCCACAGCTCGGTACGAAGCTGGGCAGCGGGAGCGGCCTGCAGTAAACGCACCACGGCATCCAGTCCTGCCTGCGTGCCTTCGGCCATATATCGTCGAACCAGTCGAGGCAACAGAAATTGGCTGCCCAGTCGCGAATTCCACAATGTAGGCCGAACAAATCGCCGCATGACTTCTTCGCGGCCAGTGTTGCAATGATGTTCGATGGCCCACCACCACAGCAACGGCAGCCGCTGGTCGTCAAAGTCGATATCGCGATTGATGTTGGCGTTGATTACGGGCAAGGCTTGATGCGCCGGCAAGCGCGCAGCGGTACAGGCCAGTTGTTGGCGAACCATAATCGACTGCTCAACCTCGGCGAAATGATCCAGCCGATGAGCCAACTCGCTGGACAATTCTAATTGTTCGTGAAACACCCAATCGCCCAGCAGGCGCACGGCCCATTTGCGGACCGCTTGGTGGGGGCTGTCCAATAGCTGCGCGGCCAGCGCTTCGTCAAAGCCGCCCAGCGAATTCAAGGTCCACAATGACTCCAGCGCCACCGACTGCGAAGCGCTGGTCAGGCAACGAAGACGGAACTGGTCGCTGGCCGATCGGTCACCGCGCCGAACCATTTCCTGCCTGGCGCGGCGCACGAAGAATTGATTGGCGTGGTCATGCAGTTGGATCAGTTCGTCGCTGGTCATGTCTGCCAGGTCGAATTCATGTTGTGCACACTTGGGGGGCGCGATCCGATAGATGCGACCATTGGAGCGATCCCATTGTGCATCCGGGTCTGGATGGGCGGTGCGCGCGTCATGCCAATCAGCGACATAGACGGCTCCGTCAGGGCCAACGGTTACGTCGCAGGGTGCAAACCAAGAATCGTTGCTAACAAGTAAAGCACCGGCATCCCGAGTCCGCACAGTCGATGCCTGGGCTGTGATGTTGTGCCAGCGGATAGTGTGCCCCAGCAAATCAGCGGCAATGTATTGATCCCGAAATCGCGCGGGCAATGCATCGGCCTGGTAGACAATGCCGCCAGAGGTAACATGCCCTCCCTGAGGATTATCATGTGCCACGTGCTCGAAATAGCCATACGCAAACGGATTATGCAATGGGCCGTGCTTGGCAAACGATTTGACAAAGTAGCCGCCTTGGACACCATGCAGCATGACGTAGCCGCCGTAGTTGGTGCTGTAGAACAGTTCGCCGATAGCATCAAAATCCAAGCCCCAGGAATTTCCGCCGCCTTCGCAGAACAATTCGAAACGATCTGTCGGCGGATGATAGCGCCACACGCCTTGCTGGAACTCGATGCCGCGAATGTTGGCAGTGACCGTGCTGCCCTGGCAGCCGTACAGCCAGCCGTCAGGACCAAAACACAATGAATTGGCAACGCTGTGGGCGTCCTGCATGCCGAAACCGGCCAGCAATACTTGGGGGTCGCTGTCGGGTTGATCATCGCGATCTTGATCAGGATAGAACAGCAGATAGGGCACGTTGAGCACAAACAGGCCGCCGTGCCCAAAGGCCAATCCGCTGGCCAAATTCAGACCAGACACAAAGTCGCGTCCCTGATCCATCACGCCATCTCCGTCCCTGTCCTCCAGGATCGTGATCCGATCCGCACCGCGTGGACCATGCGGCGGGGGCTCGGGCACCCGGTCGTACTTGGTGCGCGAATAGCGGTCGACTTCGATGCGCTGAAGTCCCTCGGGATTAGGGTATTGCAGGTATTGAATGACCCACAGTCGCCCGCGATCATCAAACTCGATGGCCACCGGTTGTCTTACCAGTGGTTCGCTGGCCACCAACGATACCTGCAGCTCTGGCACGGTTTCCATACGGCGCAGTGCAGCCTCCGCAGCACGATCTTGTGCCACTAGCGCTGAGCACGCCAACAGACACCCCACGATGCCAGCCAGGAAAGTAGTCGTAGGGGGCGTGCGCAGTTGTGAGCATAAGCCGTAGGCTGTGGACGCGGTCGTCAGCTGAGCGTAGTCGTGGCACCCAGAATACTGTAACATAACGGAACTACACTTCACTACATTTGGTCCAACCGCGTAACACACCTCTTGCAGGGGCGACGGCGCGTTACGCGATCGCTTTGCTGCGTCCTGCATAAACGCTAGTTCGACGTTGGTTTGTTATTCCAACCGCAAGTGTGTTGCTATAGCGATCGCTCGGCCCAAGCTTACTGGTACTGCTATTCAGGCAGTTGGCACCATTAAAGCTGCGTGGGATTGGGGGCATCACCGTAGACTTGCTGAGGATCAAAAACCTTCTCAGATTCAGTAAAAACCAGTGCCTCTCCTTGACCGCGCTGGTTACCCACCGGCACGCGGCGATAGAAACAGGAACGATAGCCGACGTGGCAACTGGCGCCACTGCCCTGAACCTGAACTCGCAACCAAACACAGTCCTGGTCGTCGTCGATGCGCATTTCACAAACGTGTTGCACGAGCCCGCTGGTTGCGCCTTTGTGCCACAGTGCCTTGCGCGATCGGCTGTAATAAACGGCTTGCCCCAGGCGAATCGTCTGCTGCAAGGCTTCTGCATTCATGTAGCCGTGCATCAGCAATTCACCGCTGTCGTAGTCGGTCGTCACGCAAGGAATCAGGCCCTGGCTATCGAATTTGGGCGCAAGCTGGTTGCCTTCTTCCACCTGCTCTATCGACTGCCGCGCATGAAGCGTCGCATCGCTGGCGTTTCCGCCGCCGGCGGAGGGCTGTTCGCAGGATTGATCGGTTTGATGTTTGTTGGCCATATACTTAGTTGTCCTCTTTTCCAGCCCATGCTGGTTCCATCGACCGGACCATTAGAATCCCAAGTATAAACAGGACCGCTGCAATTCCCAGCCACAATGTGGGCAGATGGGCATCAACTGCATTGCTCTCCAGCCCCCAGCCCTGCAGTTTGTCTTGAAATCGAGCCAGCGCCAGCACACATGAGTTGTTCACGGCGTGCATCACCATTCCAGGCAGTAGACTACCGCTTCGCCAGCGAACCCAGCCCAACACCAATCCCAACAGGGTACTTGGAATTAAGCGTTCAGGCGCAACTGCTCCGGCCAATACCAGGTGGAACAGTCCGAAGATTACGGCCGTTATCAGCACGGTAGGCAACGGATTGAGGCTGCGGCGGAGCCCGGCAAATAGAAAGCCTCGAAAGAAGATTTCTTCACAAACTCCGGGGATCATGCCTAGTGCTATCATCAGCGCCGCCAGTGGCAGTTGCTGCCAACTCGCTAACAGCCGGTTGACCATTTCTAGACTGGACTGATCCAGCGCAGGCCATCCCAGCCCCCGGGCTAGCCACTGACTGGCAACGGTCAACTCAAACACCCACGGCCAAGCCGCGATTCCCAACATCAGACCGCCGAGCAATTGCATTGAACTGGCCTTTGTCAGACCCAGTCCGCCGCACAACGCAACCCGTTGCCAGCGCAACAACAGCACCGGTAAGCCCAGGAACAGCGCGACCGTCAATCCGGCTGACATCATCAAGCGGTTCATCGCTGACGCGCTCACGTCTCGCGACAACATCCCAGATGCCAAAAAGTAAGCCGGCAACAACATGGCCAGGCCAACGAGGGCTAGCGAGGTGGACGGAAACCTTCTCACTTCCGGCGGCGAGCGCAGCAGGTCCTTCCAACTTCCTCGACTACCAACAGCGACGGCATCTGCCGCAAACCAGCGCGCAGCTAAACTCAGCGCCAAAACTGCATACAGCACAGTTAGAACCAACGCCAACGCGGCCGGACCGGGTAGGGCTCCACCCTCTAACGTTTCTCGAACCAACAGCAGTATATTCACCAAGGGCAATCCCGCCGTAACATAGTTCAGATTCCAGCCGGGCAGTAAGATTACCATGCCGGGCACAATCGACAGCAGCAACAGCGGAATCAGGTAGGCCTGAGCTTCCTTGAAACTGCGAGCCGAACTGGTCAGACTCAGCAACACGGCGGCGTAAAAAAATGCCAATGCAGACAAGGCCAGAAATAATTTTGCCGTTAAGAGCCATGTCATCCCACCTGGCCCCAGCAGCTCTCGGTCTAAGCCCAGCGCATACAATGTCAACGACATGGCCATTAGATTCGCGCAACCTGTCAGCAGCGTGACCGTGACCACCGCCACATACTTGGCCAACAGCAACCTCCAGGTGGGGATGGGAAGCGTCACGAGCATTTCCAAGGTATGTCGCTCGCGTTCGCCGGCCGTCAAGTCGATTGCCGGGTAAACGCCACCGGTGACAGTCATCAGCAGCAAGACCAGCGGCAACAAGCCCAGGATCGCTGACGTCTGCTGGCCGACAGCTACATTTGTCCTGAGCTGTCGGATCGGTAATTGAAAATCGGCTTGTCGCTGAACTGCCCAACGTCTGACTCGTTCCCGGGAACTGATCTCCAAGCATCTGGAAACATATTCGGCGGCGCGGCGACTAGTCAACGATTGACTATTCTCCAGCATTTCGACAGTCACCGAGCGATCGCCCGCCAATTCCTGTGATAATTCGACCATGCTGCCCTCGATACGAACTCCTAAATCTACTACCCCTTCGCGAACCAACTGCGGAAGATGAACTTCCTCTGCGCCACGAGGCACGCGGATTTTGACTTCCGCCCTTGGCTCGCTGGCACGTGAAGGTTCGGTGGCGTGTTCGGGTATTGCATCTCCAACAGTCTCGGTCGAAAGGTTGTCGCGTGTGTCAGCTGAAGACTCTTGGATCAATCGCTGGCCAACGCTCAGTTCATTAGCCAGCCATTGGGCCTGCGGATCGGACTGGAGAGCCACAATATATTCGGGCCGAGTCACCGACCACTGCTGCCAAGCAAGAAACCGAAATCCCAGTCCCAACAACGGGTACAGCAGCAGCGGCATGACCAGGAGAGTGACCAGCGTCCGGCGGTCGCGCAACGTCTCTCGCAACTCCTTGGAAATCAGCTCGTTCTGCTGTAGCCACGAGAACTTGGGAGGCATGGCCAGCGGAACATCGACAGTCCCGGGCAATCGTGGGCTGGAGCCATCGGCAAGTGACCGATCAGAGTTCATCCACGAGCCTCGATTCAGGAATTTCGTAAGCCGCTCGGGTCAGCAGTGTCTTGCGACAGGAAATTTAGAAACATATCGACGAGCGTCGCCTGGCCCGTTTGCTGTTGCAGTTCGGCCAAAGTGCCTTCACATTTCAACCGCCCACGATGCAACAGTCCATAGCGATCACATAATCGCTCGGCTTCATCCAACTGATGCGTACTAACGATGATCGCCTTGTTCATTTGCTTGAGGCGTAGAACGTAATCGAAGACCGTCTTGGCCCCCACGACATCCAAGCCGCGCGTGGGTTCATCCAGCAGTACGACGGGCGGGTCGTGCACTAGCGCTCGCGCAAGCTGGACGCGCTGCGCTTGGCCGGTGCTGAGCGTGGCACAGCGGCGGTCCATGAATGGTTGAATTTCCATCATCTGGGCAAGCAACTCAATTCTTTGTGCGGCCTGTTGAGCAGATAATCCATAGCCCACCGCAAAGTAACGCAACACCTCTCGTGGCGTTAACCATTGGTACAATCCGGCGCTGGCGGACATCAAACCAATTAGACTTTTGGTCTGCAGAATTTGAGCGGAGACTGGACAGCCGGCGATGCTGGCTTGACCAGTCGTGGGCGACAACAACCCCATCAAAATGCGTAGCGTAGTAGTTTTTCCGGCTCCGTTGGGACCCAGCAAGCCGTAGGTCACACCGGGAGGCACACTAAACGAAACATCGTCCAGCGCCTGGACGTCAGTTCCGTAGCTTTTCGACAAATGCTGGACACAGATCATCTCAGCTAGGCCATTTTTCGCTTCGCTACGGTACCTTCAGCCGTCGACCGCACTTCGTAGCCACGCTCGACCAGGGTTTTGCGATGAACATCAGCGGCCGTGAAGTCTTTTCGACGGCGTGCCTCGTCGATCTCGCGGCACAGTACGGCCACCTCATCCTCGTCACCTGTGGGACGGGACTGGCGCGTCAACTCGACGATGCCAAGCACGCTGTCGATGACTCGCAATACCGCCGCAGCCTGTGCAGCGTCAGTTACTGGCGCAGCCAACCACTGATGCACTACGGCCAGCGCCGCGCTAATGTTCAAATTGTCGGCCAGCGCACCTAAAAATTGCGCAATGACCGGATGACTCAAGTCAACTTCAGCGATCCGCCCCTTGGCCTGTGACTCAACGCGCTCAGCAAACTCGCTCAGACGTCTCACCGCATTGGCCGAATCGACCAAGCCCTTCTTGGTGAAATTGCACTGAGCCGAATACTGGGTGCGAATCAATTCGTATCGCAGCGCCGCTGGATGAACCTCGCCACCGGTCGCCTTGCCGCTCAAAATGTCGCGTACGGTGTAGAAGTTGCCATCGCGCTTCGACATCTTGCGGCCTTCGACCATCAAGAATCGCGTATGCAGCCAGAAGCGAGCAAAACAGTCGCTGCCCGAGGCACCGCGCGATTGAGCGATCTCGCATTCATGATGCGGGAATATTAAATCTTCACCACCGGTGTGGATGTCAATGGTTGGGCTTTCAAAAATGTGCATGGCCATCGACGAACACTCGATGTGCCAACCAGGATATCCAGCACCCCACGGCGAATCCCACTTCATCACGTGATGCGGATCGGCCTTCCATAACATAAAGTCGGCTGGGTTGCGCTTGTTGGCTTGATCCTTGGCATCCAACCGTCCGCTGGCACCCTCTTGCAGATTGTCCATTTTGTCTAGCGTGTTGCCGCTGAGTCGTCCGTAGTCGGGAAACGATTTCACATCGTAGTACACCACGCCATCACCACCCACATACGCATGACCGCGCTGAATCAGTTGCTGGATCGTGTCGATCATCCGCGAAATGTATTGCGTTGCGCACAGCACGCGCTGCGGATACTCAGATGCAACTTTCAACCCCAGCTGCTTGCCGTCCTCCAGGAACGCGTCGCGGTAATAAGCAGCAACTTCAAAAGGATTGTCGGGATCGGCAACACAGCCTTGCGGCGCTCGACCGCTCTTCTTGTCTTCCCTGAGTCGCCTAGCGGCGACTTGCATCTTGTCCTCACCAGAACCGTCGGCTGTGGCGTCGTCGGTCATATGGCCAACATCGGTGATGTTCATCACATGCCGAACTTCATAGCCCACCGCCTCTAGAAAACGCCGCACCAGGTCAGCGGCTAAAAAGGAACGAAAATTGCCGATGTGCGCGAAATCGTAGACCGTTGGCCCGCAACTGTACATTTTGACAATGTGGCCATCGACCGGCTCGAATAGGTCCGCCGAACGGGTCAGTGAATTGTAAAAGCGAATTTCCATACTCTAAAATCCTGGTTTGATCGGTGCGGCCTGGGTGCAGGCAGTAATGTAAATGGTCGAAGGCCGTTGGGAAAGCGCAGACCTCAATCACCTCATGCAGCCAGCGTCTTTAGACAATATACTGGAGCTATCGGCACCATTCCTTCAGCCACAACTGCAATTGCAAATGCAATAGGATTGTATATACTCTTATTGGAGGGTGGATCGGGAGGTCGCTGATTCTGACTTTCCGACCCTGTTTGTCGGGCCAAGCCAAGTTCGGACAGGCTGGTGAGCGGTTGATTGAATCACAACCCGCAGTGTTATCCAGGGAGCAACCGCCCCTGAGCCGCCTTTCGGGCTACGAATTTTCGGGGTGCCAGTTGGTCCAGGCATTACATCAACAGTCCGCTTGTAGGGGCGGAGAATTTGGCCGTTGACTGTTCACAAACGACGATGGGAAGAGCAATGCTCGTGAAGAGTGCCAGGGTATGTAGTCTGCTTATTTATGTAGCGCTTACAGCCGTCCTGGGCTGCCGTCCATCAGGCTCGGTCGGCTACGGAGTAGGGCCATCCGATACGGTCCCCGTCGTTGCCACCTATAGCATCTTGGCCGATTGGGTTCATCGAGTGGGCGGGGATCGCGTGCGGGTAACGACGTTGGTTGGCGTCGGTGGTGACACCCACACCTACGAGCCAACTCCGCAAGACAGTGTCGCGCTGACCAAAGCAGCTATTGTATTTGAAAATGGGCTTGAGTATGAAGGCTGGTTGGATGATCTGTTCCAAAGCAGTCGCAGCCAGGCTCGGCGCGTGGCCGTTACCCGCGATATTTCGCCGCGCAGGCAGCGCTGTCAATGTCACGATTCGGAGTGTGACCCGCACGTGTGGCATTCCATTGGCAACGCCATTAGCATGGTAGGTGTTATCGCCGACGAACTGTCCCAGGCCGACCCAGACCACGCAGCGGACTACCGTCGCCGCGCCCAAGAGTACACGCTTGAACTGAAAGAACTAGATTCTGAAATTCGCCAGTACGTTGATTCGATTCCTCAGCAAAATCGAACGCTGGTTGTTGGTCACAATTCGTTTGGCTATTTTGCTGACGACTATGGATTTCAAGTGCTCAGCCTGTTGGATTCATTTTCCAGCGAGGCTACCGACCCATCGGCGATGAAGTTAGGGTCGCTGATTCGTCGCATTCGCGAGCTGGAGTTGCCGTCTATATTTGCCGAGAACACGCTGGATGCCAAACTGACCGAGCAAGTCGCTCGCGAGGCGGGAGTCGGCGTGGTTGCAGCGCTGTATACGGACGCGCTGGGACCAGCCGATTCGCCAGCCGCAACGTATGTGAGTATGATGCGCCACAACGCCAAGACCATTGCGGAATCGCTGCGCTGATGAACCATTGCTGCCAAGGGGACTCTGATTCACTGCTGACTGGGCCCATTCGCTGTCCAGGGCAAGAGCCTGGGTGGCCCTATGGTGGTCGCGGGCATCGCGATCCCGTAGACGGATATCCCGCGCTGCAGGTCGAGGATCTATTTGTCAGCTACGAATTGACTCAGCAGCCCGCAGTGGCCGGTATCTCGCTGGATGTTCAAAGCGGTCAGCGCATTGCTTTGATCGGCTACAACGGAGCGGGCAAGAGCACGTTGCTCAAGGCGGCCGCCGGTTTGGTTCGCCCTCAATCAGGCACTGTCCGAGTTTACGGGAACGCTGTAGGTGCCTGCCACCATCGCACCGCCTACTTGCCGCAGCGCAGCGATATCGACTGGCAATTTCCCATCACCGTGGCCGATTTGGTGATGACCGGGCGCTATGTGCACCTGGGCTGGTTTCGACGGCCCGGCAGACAAGATCGACAGCACGTAGCGGTTGCCTTGCAGCGGCTGGGAATCGCAGACCTTGCCCAGCGCCAAATCTCGCGACTCTCAGGTGGACAGCAGCAACGGGTGTTAATCGCCCGCGCTCTGGTGCAGGGAGCTAGTCTGTTTCTGCTCGACGAGCCGCTCAACGCGGTTGACGAAGCAACGCGCGACATCGTCGATCAAGTATTGTCGGACCACGCCAGTCGCGGTGGTAGCGTTTTGGTGGCTACGCACGACTTGGGACGGTTGTCCGAATCGTTTGATGTGGCCATCTACTTGCAAGGGGGACGCATCGACAGTGTGCAAGCACTGCCCGGTGGTCGCTGCGCAGGACAGAAGTTCCCATCCGGCCAACGGCAACCGCGGTCGGTTCAGGACTGAAACGAATGAACCTGCTGCTGGAACCACTTGAGCACGCTTTCATGCGCCAAGCGCTGTTGGCCAGTCTGCTGGTGAGCATCACGTGCTCGCTGCTGGGCGTGTACATCGTGCTGCGACGGATGGCATTTTTTGGAGAGGCCATTGCACATACCACGATGCCTGGGTTAGTCATCGCCTATCTAAATCGCTGGAATTTGTTGGTCGGAGCCATCCTGGCCGCCGTACTGGCCGCGCTGGGGATCGGATGGCTGAGTCGTGGACAGCGCATGCGCGAAGACACCGCCATCGGAGTCGTCTTTACCGGCATGTTCGCACTGGGTATTGTGCTGATCACTCGCACCAAGAGCTATCGTGATTTTTCGCACATGCTGTTTGGCAATGTCCTGGGAGTCACTCCGTCGGACCTGTGGGGCATTGCCATCGTCTGTGGCGTCGTCTGCATCAGTTTGTGGCTGATCAGCAAAGAACTGATGCTCACCACGGTCGATCCGCTGCACGGCCAGACGATCGGGCTCAGCGCCCAGCGCTTGCGTTACATACTGCTGATTTTGCTAGCGCTGGCTGTCGTCACCGCCATTCAAGCCGTCGGCGTCGTCCTCACCACCGCGCTGATGGTCACGCCCGCCGCCACCGCCTCGATTGCGACTCGACAACTGCGTTGGATGTTTGTGTGGTCGGTCGTGGTCGCCTGTCTGAGCAGCATCGGAGGACTGTACGCCTCGTACTACTGGTCCGTCTCCAGCGGTGGCGCCATCGTGTTGGCCTGCACCCTGCTATTTGGCATCGTCTTCATGCTCGACCGCCTCCGCCCTCACGCAGCCTGAATAGCGAGAAGTCGCTTCAGAGGGTTGTATTTTGATAGCCTTTCAAGCCAAGCTTGCCTTGCGTTGAGTTCGCCAGGGAGTCTACAAACGACGTGCGCTGGTTGGTACCGCCAGTGCAGACGGTAGCCGATCCGAGTTTTCGACGGTGGCAGGGCGGTGTTTTGTACTGGCAGACCAGACGATGGCCGATATTTGGTTAGAGGTAGTTGCGGTTTGGGACAGGACAGCTTTCGTCGCTAAGTTGAGTGGAAATGGGAAGTTGCGCTATGAAATCTGTGCGAATTTCGGGAACGCCTGATGCGGTGTTGCCAGTGGCGCAGGTGCGTGGGTTCCGCCATGCTCGGGCCAGCGTAGCTACCGGACGGACGAGCGTAGCTACCAGAACCTGGCTGATTCTGGCGATTTCGCTGTGGCTCATCGTAACTCAGGGACTGGCCCAGGGGCAGCAGTACTTGGGCAATCGAGGAGCACCGCCTCCAATGGGCTATGGTCAACCCCAGAATTATCAGGCGCCGGTTAATGCTGGCAACTACGGAGGTGGGAATTTGCAGAATCAACCTGCGATGCGGGTGGCGGCCATGCCCGGACAGCCCACAACCAATCCACAGCCTTCCGGCGGCGCGCCCAGCCTGACCTCCGTAGAGTCTGAGTCAGACAAGATAGATACCAGCGGTCTGCTAAGCATCCTGCGTGCAGGCGGCAGCTTAATGTTTCCAATTCTCTTGTGCTCGTTCGTGTTAGTCGTGTTCATATTGGAGCGCCTGCTGTTCCTGCGACGCGGCAGGATCATCCCTAAACCTTTTGTGCGCGGGGTGATCGAACAACTCGAACAACAACAACTCGATCAAGAAGAGGCGCTGGCCCTATGCGAAGACAACGGCAGCCCGACTGCGGAATTGTTCACGGCGGCACTCAAACGCTGGGGCAGACCGGCAGTCGAAATGGAGCAGGCGGTGATGGATGCGGGGGCGCACATCACCAGCCAACTCAAAAAATACCTGCGGCTATTCAACGCCATCAGCAATTTAACGCCACTGCTCGGACTACTGGGCACTGTACTGGGGATGATCGACGCCTTCAATTCAATCGCTCAAGCCGACGCCATGGGGCGGCCTGAACTGTTGGCCAGCGGTATCGGGGCGGCCCTGCTGACAACAGCCTTTGGCCTGTGCGTAGCGATCCCGGCATACACCGCGTACGTCTACTTTTTGGGACGAACCGACAAACTCATTTTGGAAATGGATGCACTGGTTGCCAACGTGGTCGAGCTGACGAGTGCCGAAGCTCAGCAAAGCGCTCGGTCACGCAGCAGGTCGCGTAAGGCCGCCTGAAATAGAAGAGGAACGAAGCACCACTTTTCGTACACTGAGGTGCGCGCCAATAGGAAGATGCGCTCGCCTCAGTGGCGGGCGGACGCTGCCATCCAACCGTTGTTGAGAAGCCAACTATGCCACTGAAAACCAGTTCGCTGGAAGAGTTGCCATCGGTGAATCTGACGCCGATGATCGATGTGGTTTTTCTATTGATTATCTTCTTCATGGTAGGAACGCAATTTAGCAAGCAAGAGCGTCAGGTTGATATCCGCTTGCCAGGCATCTCTGGAACAAATGCCGCCAATGCTGCTCCGCAAAGACGCGAAGTGCAAATCGCTGCCAATGGCATGGTCTATTTAGAAGGTCAGCCAGTTACGTTGCTGGAGCTGACACGGCGACTGACGGATATTAAGCGACGCTCCCCCGATCTATCAGTGGCTGTGCGGGCCGATGCTCAGGCACGCCAGTTAGACGTGGTACCGGTCTTGGGGGCCATCAACAAGGCGGGAGTCACCAATATGGCGATGCTGGGACTGCAGAATGATCGGCTGCGGTAAACGACTATGTCTTGGGTGGACCCGATCTTCGAACGAACTTGGCAGGCGTGGGCTTATCTGACAACGCCGCGCGGGCTGGCCATCGCCAGCGGCATCGGTTTTGCGCTGCTGGCGATATTCTTTCTGCTGGCTTCGCGGACTCGCTGGGGACAATCCAAGCCATTGACCAAGTGCATCGTGCTTAGCGTGCTGGCGCATGTGTGGCTGCTGATGTATGCCGTGGGACACCGTCCGCTGTTACCGCAAGGCAATCCCAGCGGTAGCCAGCCAGCGATCATGCTGGTGTATGAAGAACCGATCGAAGAGATGGTACCTGTTTCAGCAGATGAATCCGAGGTGGAAAATCCGCCAGCGCCCGAATCGACCGCTGCTCACACGCCGACGGCAAGTCTTCCGGCTGCTGATGAGCTTACATTTGCAGATTTGTTGAAGACGATGGAGTTGTTGGACGCACCCACTAAGCCCAGCCAACCGGAGATTGCCTCAACTGAGGAGCAGCCAGTACCGGAGATGACCGAATTGGTTGACGCGACGCGCATCGAGCCTGATGCTGATGTGCCAGCGCCCACCACACCGATATCATCTGTCGATTCAACTGCTGCCCATGGAGCTGCAGCACCTGTCGCCGATGCGCAAACGGTGACAAATGTGCTTCCCCAAGTAGAGATTACTTCGCTATCAAGCCAATATCGACTGCGGCAGGCACCCAATCGACTACAAATTGCCAGCGCCTATGGTGCGGACGCGGATACCGAAGCGGCAGTGGATGCCGCGTTGGTTTGGCTGGCTGGGGCTCAGTCAGAAGATGGAAGCTGGAATGCAGCCCGGTTTGGTGGCGGCACAGAAACTCGAGTCTTGGGTGAAAATCGTTCGGGGACAGGTGGGCGAGCCGATACGGGTGTCAGCGGACTAGCGCTGTTGGCTATGTTGTCGGCTGGTCATACGCACCGCGACGGACCGTACCGCCAGGTTGTCGAGCGCGGGCTGACCTATTTGATGCAAGCACAAATGCCGTCTGGTGATCTGTCAGGTCCAAAGCAGATTGGTAACGACATCAGCGTTGTCAATGCACGCATGTATTGTCACAGCATCGCCATGTTGGCCCTGGCCGAAGCTTACGCGATGACCGGGGAACCGGCTCTGCGCGGCACGTTGCTCAAGGCGACAGAGTATTCGATCAAAGCCCAAGATTCGCGCGGTGGTGGCTGGCGCTACCAGCCGGGGGATCCCGGTGACCTGAGCCTGTTTGGATGGCAAGCAATGGCGCTTAGCAGCTTGCAACGCTCCGGAATTCAGATTCCACAAGAAGTCCAGTACCGCATGCGGCGATTTCTGGACTCGTGCGCGGCCGGACGAGGAGGACTAGCCAGATATCGACCGGGTGAAGGCGCTCCTTCGGAGACGATGACCGCAGAAGCCTTGGCATGTCGATTTTTGTTGAATTATCCGATTGCGACCGAAGCTCGCCGCGAAGCTGTTGATTTCATCACCCGCACCCTACCGGGCTCACAGCCTGATAACGTCTACTTTTGGTACTACGCCACGCTGGCTCTATTTCAACTGCAAGATGAGCACTGGTGGTCGTGGAATGCAGCACTCAAAGCGCGACTGCTAGAGACTCAGCAGCCCGCCTACGCCAGCCAACCAGGCAGTTGGAACCCCGACGGCATGTGGGGCGGGTATGGCGGACGCGTGTACTCGACGGCCATGAGCTGTCTGTGTTTGGAGGTCTACTATCGCTACTTGCCGCTCTATCAACATTCCAGCGTAGCTGGTGGCTTACGTTCCAGCAGCCGCTGACGCAGTCCGCCCCATGAAACTTAAAAACGCTATTTAAGGCCGGCGAATGATGAGCAGCAAGAAACAGGCTTCATCGTCCGGCAACGGCTCAAGCTCCAGCTCGGCAGGTCGCTGGCGATTGTTCGCACTGACCAAAGTCCCTTGGTAGGGAACAGATTGGAATTCAGGTGCCGCGCCGCTTTCGCGACTGTTATCAACAATAGGTACCGCCACCGATTGGCCGGCGGCAAGCTGCTGGCTGGAAGCGTTGGCCAGGGCTTGAATGAGCGATGCCGTCGGTGTTTCAAATGCCAGATCAAATCGGTAGTTGGGAAATGACTGAATATCCTTTTCGATCTCGGCCAGCGCCGCATCCAACACGGATGAGGGTGCGCTGATCAGATATAGTTGAGCGGCGGGCACTGGAATTTCGTCGGGCACCGTGTACCGCAGTTTGTTGATCGCGGTTTCGACTTCGGCATTGGCCTGAACCCCCTGCGCGATGTCGATCTTGAAGCGACTCAGTAGCTTGCGAATCGTATCGTCTTGAGCGGCAAATTGTGAAATCGATACGTCCAACACCATGGTTAGCGACAGTCGCAGATCCCGATTTGCGCCCGACGCCATGCGACCAGCGCTGATGGTTTCAGACGCGCGCGATGGTTGCAGCGGTAACTCTGGCGTCAGCGCCATATCGGTCGGCGAAGCGGTCGCGTCAGCACTTGCGTCTCGGTCGGCTTGACGCGCCAGAGATGGTGTCTGATCTAGATGCCGATGGTCTTGCTGTTGACGCTGCGGTATCCAGACCGCCAAGGCAATTGCCGCAGCTAACGCGGCCAGGACCATTACGCCTCGACGCAGTCGGCGACCTGTCGCAGCGTCGCTGCTGGCGGCACCACGAGTGAGGGTGGCGCAGGCCGCAATAACCTTGGACGAAAAATCGCTCGGCAAACCAGGACTGGGCAGCCGCGATAACTCGCGGAGCTCCGACCTGATACGCTGCAATTCTTGGAGTCGCTGCTGTACTTCTGGTTGTTTCAGGGCGGCATCAATCTGACGCTTTTCGTCGTCCGTCAACTGGCCGTCGATGAGGCCGGTCAACAGCTCGTCCACCCAATCGCCTACTGGCATTTCCCAAAACCCCTAAATCCCCACCCACTGCCGTCCACCCAAACTCGGGTGACGGCTGCTAAGACCACGCCCATTGGGCCAAAAGCCTTGCTTTCTTAATGTAAACCTGGAATGTCCCTGGCTGCTTCAACCTGTCGGTCCAATCTATGTTTGGGATGTTGTAGCGATCAGGAAAGTTCCAAGCGAGCTGAGTTTTTGACTTGCTAAGCAAATCTCCGTCCGCGTTTACAGCCACCCGACGGCGGAAAACAACAGTCTGCCGGGCATTCTCGATACTGTAACGCAACAACCCAACGAACCAACGCCCCACCCAAAATAAGTATTTCAGAGACCGATTTAGCTCCCCTCTTTCCACTTCGGACGATCTTCCAGCGAGCGGGGTAGGAGGGCATGACGCGACTCCAGGAAGTGCGTAAGTATCAAATATGCTGCCAAACCATCCAGACGCTTCTTCTTTTTTTGCGGGCTCCAACCGGTATCGTGCATGAGAGTTCGTGCTTCCCGCGAGCTGAACCGCTCATCACAAAAAGCGTAGGGAAGGGAGCTGATTTCTTGTAGCCAACCCGCAAACTGTCGAACTTCCTGAGACTTTTGGCTCTCCTGACCATCACAGTGAATAGGCAAGCCAATGATCCAACCCACAAGTTTCTCGGTGTGGGCCAATTCCAAAAAGTGTCTTGCGTCGAGCCTCTCATTGCGACGATTGTAGGTGTGCAGTGGCGATACAAAGCACTGCGTAGCGTCACAGATTGAAACTCCGATGCGGACGCTGCCGTAGTCAATCCCAGCCAATTTACCCTGGCTGGGAATCAAAGTGACAGGCTCGTGCGACTCGGACATGGTTGGCTGGCAGAATTGCTGAGGAATGAGGAATTAGGGCTGTTACACTGACCGGCAGCAGTAGCCAACTATCCGCCGCCGGGCGCCGGTAGCTACCGACAAATCGTGGAATTGATGGCACTTGTGAACAATGGTGGTATGATGAACGGCTATCGACGGCTTACAGCATCGTCGTAGTCAGGCTACTCGAAGGCATCGGTTGCTGCAATGCGCGGAGTCACGTGAGGTTTTTGATTTGTCTGATTCGAGTCAGCAAAAAATTGAATTCCGCTGTCCCCAATGTGGCAAGCGGCTGAAAGCCAAGTCGAAAGCCACTGGCCGCAGTTTAGCTTGCCCTGGTTGCGGCGCTCAGGTGATCGTACCGACGACGACTGACGATTGGCCCCTTGGTCAGGTACCTGCAGGCATCGAAGGCAACTTAGCTGAGGTTGAAACTGACCTGCATCCTATCGACGCGATGGCTTCCGATTCTAGTTCTGCAGAACCGCTGTTAGCCGAATTGCTATCGGACGATTCACGGACCGAGGATGCGGCCATTTCACAGGGTCAGCCCACGCCCGCAGCACCTCGACGAAGCGTTTTTGATGACGACGATTTAGTCTTGGAACAGCTACCGATCGACGATTTGAAGCATCGGCAGCAGACATCCAAGGAAATCCGGGACGACAAGGACGCTCAGCGGCGTCAGCGCACCGCAGCACAGCAACAGCGAAAAAATTATGACGTGCCAGCGCGCGATCCGTGGCTGTCTGCACACAAGCCGTCGGTGACTCCCCAAAACAACTCTCAGCATGGCAAAGACTTTGAGGCAGCCGTCGAGGAGTCTTGGCAATCGCTGGATGTTCCTGAAATTGGCGATCTAAGCGGGCTGCTGCCGGCCATGGGCAACTATCGTACGTCGTCAACATCAGCCGCCGATTCCAGCCCAGTTGAATTGATAGAAGACACGTATCGAATCGCTTGTCCGGTTTGCGGCACACTGCAATATGTGGCTGTGGGCAGACAGGGCGGCCAGACAAAATGCCCAGATTGCACCAGCATTTTTACCATCGCTGCGCCCCCGGCCAATTGGAAGCCCAGCAAGATACTAGCGCGGCACAATCAGTTGGACATGGCATCGCCACTAGCCGACGACGCTCCGATTCGCGAGGCCGACCGCGCGCGCCAACAACATACGCTCAGCATTCTTGAAAAGGCCGAGCAAGAATTAGCCTCAGAATCCGACCCAACACAGTTCAGCGATAACGACTTCGATACGCGCGCATTTGTGCAACGGACTTTTGGCTATTTGGCCGATCCGGTGGCCGTCGGCTACATGCTAGCCTATGCGTTGACCTTTGCGTTTGCGTATGGATTAATTCAGTATGGGATCAATAGCAACGACGGCGGCCAGGGTATGGGGAAAACCCTGTTTGGGATCGTTGTTGGCGCGATGATCTGCGGAGTTGTGGGCATGCCCATGACCAGCGCGGCAATTGCTTTGTTGGAGGCGGTGGCCAATCGGCAACATCGTGTAACGCAGTGGCCGAGTTTGAATGTGCTTGAAAACTTCGGCGATGTACTGAGCGTAGGCAGCGCCCTATTAGCCGCCGCGTTGCCAGGTTACTTGATTGGCATGTGGCTGGGCGGCGACCTGCCCGGTAGCGGTCGAATTCAGATTAGCGGAGCGATGTTTAGTTGCTGGCTGTTGTTTCCGGTGTTTTTGCTGTCGACCTTGGACAATGGCGGTCTGATGCAACTGATATCCACCGACGTTCTGCGATCGATCGGCAAGGCCGCAGAAGCCTGGGCTGGATTCTACCTGAAGATCATGATCGCTTTCTCCGGGGTCATGGTCTTATGGTTTCTGTTGCTGGGTGAGGGCAAATCGCCAATCGCTGCCGCCGTGGGCGGATTCCTGCTGCCGATACTGTACTTCTTCACCTTCCAACAGTTGGGAGCTTTGGCAGATGCCATCGGTGAATCGCTCAGCTTTACCGTGACCATCACCGACAAATCGGCGGATAGCGAGGTCGCCTCCGATATGGACGATGCCGAACGTGGCACGCAAACATCGGCATAAGGCGAGCGGCGAAAAAAACCTGCCACAAGCCGCGGTCATCAGACAGTGAAAACCCTGTTAGCCCACCACCACAGTGACGGTAACGACCAATTCGCCGCTCGCCTGTGGCCCGTCAGTTACCGGTGGACATTGCAGCGTCCTAAATTGACGAATACACCGACATTTCCGGGGATAGGGCTGTGACTATCGGCTGACCATGCTGAAGTCTGTCGGAGCGAGCCGTCAAGAATTGCTCATGGACGAGAATTGACCTAAGTTTTTAGCGATGATCAAGCCAAAGATTCTGCTGATCTGTGAGTAAAAACTGCCTATTCGCTTTGAAAATATGGGGCGGCTGTCAGCCGGACAGCATCCCTGCGCCTGAGCCACCAAGGGTTTTAGAATGTCAGCCATAGCCACCACCGACCACAAAATTTCGTTACAGGAAGTTCTGGATTCAGCTCAGTTGCCGGCGCTTCCCCAAACGGCGGTTAAGCTGCTGGAGCTGTCTCAGGACGCCAACAATGGGCCAGCACAGTTCGCCAGACCCATCGAGGCCGATCCAGGCTTGATGGGACAGGTGCTGCGTTTTGTGAATTCAAGCTACTTTGGTTTTTCGCGCGAGATTGCTTCGGTGCAACAAGGCTTGGCGCTGGTAGGTGTACGAACCATCAAGAATTTTGCGCTGTGGAGCGCAGTCTTTAGCTTAGTCCCCGACCCAAAGTTTGGACCATTCGACCTCAAGAAACTGTGGCAGGATTCGCTGCGCCGCGCCGTTTTTGCTCGGCTGTTGGGACGGAAGCTCAAGTTAGCTAATGCCGAAGACCTGTTCGCTGCCGCTCTTCTGCAGGATATGGCAATTCCGTTGTTGCTGAAAGAATTACCCGAACAGTATGAACAGCTCATCGAACGCCGTGGCAAGGAGCAGTTGCGATTGTCTCACCTGGAGCGCGATCTGTTTGGTTGGGATCACGCTCAGGCCGCTGCAGCGCTGGTTCGCAATTGGCGATTGCCGGAAGAATTTGCCGTATTGATCGAACGCCATCCGGATTTAGACGGCTTGTTGTCGGCGAAGCCTCCACTGTTAGATGCTGCTTGTGTGGCCATCGCTGCACTACTTCCTGCCTGTCAGGACACGCAATGGTCGGATCGCAGCCAATTCATTGCTGCCGTCCAGCAACTTGCATCGACAAACAATGATGGAATTTGTGCATTACTGAAGGACAGTGACGAGACGTTTGCTGACTTCGCGCCGCTTATGAAGTTACCGCCAGCCTCGGTGACGCTGGTCGAATGGTTCTCCGCACAGGCGTAAACAATCAGCGCCGCAGGCTGCTCTTCATCATCATAACCCCTTCACACCAGTGATGGTCCAGCGCGGGGCCTTATCACTGGCCCCTGAAGTGTTTGACCATCACTCTACAAGACTCGTGGATGGTCATTCAGAAACTGGGCACCCGGGATGTCAGCTAGACTGCGCCGCGAAGAACAGGTCAGATAGCTGTGGATCGTTGACGATCTTGTCGCTCGAGCGCTCGGCCAGCGCTGTGATTGTCAGCAGCGGATTGCAAGCCAATGAGGTTGGCAATATGGCACCGTCAATCACGTACAGGCCAGCATGCAAGCCACCGGTAATTGGGTCAAATACCTGTCCGCCGTCGTTGACGACACCGCGGGCGACATCGTCGGCCATTCCGCAGCCTCCTAAGGGATGCACGGAGACCATCCGATCACCGAACACACGTAAGAACTCGTATTGGCCGCCCAGTGCTTGAGCAACGCGGCTAAATTCCGCACGAATCATTTGCCGGTAAGGACTGTCCAACAGTCCTGGCCACAATACCTCCGCATTTCCATGTTCATTCAGCTCAATGCGACCTTCCGCACCATCGTGGCCCATACCCAACAAGACCAACGTCTGATCTAACCGGGGATTGCGCATCAATACTCCCAGCGCTGCGGTGTAGGCTCGCGGAGCAGCACCCTCCTGAATTAACAATCGCTCGGCTGGCGGACGATTTGGAAAAGTCAGATTTGTTTGAATCGTTGGGCCGACCGGATATCGCTCAGCGGGGTAGGCGCTATGCCCGGCAATACCGGTTGGAATTTGAGACTTGCGTACAAAACCCAGCGCATCGCCGTTACCCGTCCAGTTACATCCCAGGCGTGGCGAGAGGCTCAACCCATGACAGCCAGAACGCATCAGGATTTCCGTACTTCCCAAACTTCCCGCACCCAGTACAACCATTCGCGATGTCAGACAACCGGCCTGCGATTGAATTTGCCCATCAGGCAATTGAGTGTGAAATAGGCAATGGACCTCGTAGCCAAACTGAACTTTGCGCACAAACTGCACCTCAACTCCCGTGTACAGTTCAGCTCCAGACCGTTTAGCCAACGGCAAATAGTTCATTACTAAACTGTTCTTGGCGCCCACGTTGCATCCCATCAAACAGTCACCGCAATCGATGCAACCGCGTTGGAGCATTCCTTGCCGATTGACGATTGGTAGTGCATTGGCCGGACAACTGCCGGTCCTGGTGACAGTAATCGAAGCTGGTTGCCACTGTGCGCCACAGCGGCTGAGGTGTTGACCGGCCACTCGCGAGGCGATCATTTTGGGCGAATGATCGTACGGTTCTTGGCTCACGCCCAACTCATACTCGGCTCGGCTGTAGTAGGGATCCAATATTTCGCGGTGCCGCAAAGCCATGGGCCAAGCCTGCGGAAGAAAAACTTCCGCGTCAGGCCGGATAGCTACATTGGCGTTGATGAGTGATGTACCTCCCAGTCCACTTCCGCTGAGCACCGTGATTTCATCACACTGTCGCACATCAAACAGACCCGTAGCCTTATCTACTGTTCCACGGCGCGGGCCAAACAGGTTTAGTCGAGATTCGTCGAGCAATCCTGAAACTCGATCCGGAAACGTGCCCGGCACCCACTCACGGCCTCGTTCCAGAATGGCGATTCGCGTTCCAGGCAGGCGGCGTTGGGCCAGTCGCGCGGCCACCGTAGACGCACCGTATCCCGAGCCGACTATCAGCACGTCAAATTGCCAAGGAACTTGGCGAGCACAGGAGTGTGTCAGTTCCGACAGTGGCGAGGCCAAGCGACCGCCGAATTGACTGAGGCTACGCTGGTAGTCCTCCATGGCCCGTGATTTGTAAACCGATCCCCCCGAACGTTGCCGACCTGTTAGTTTGCCGAATGGATTTGCCGCCTGCGCAGTGGGTTTGGCCAGGGTGCCAAGCGCACCTGCCAACAAGGTCACAAATCCGCGCCTCTGAATCTCGTTTCCTACTCGACTGCGCTTGGTCGACTGGCGCGCAGGCACCGGCGGCTGGTCTACAGATTGGTCCGGCTTTGACTGCATAATATCCAGAGTCCTGCTCCCCAACGCTGACGCTGCTCGCTACATTGTTTATCGTCAGCCGCTAAACGCATAACCAATCCGACTGCTGAAACCGTCGCATTCTGGCTGATCGAAAAAGTCACTGCAGCTCAGTGGGCCAGACTGTGGGGTTGCCCACAGTAATTGAGAGTAATCTTGCAGACGATGAGTCTAGAACCTAGCGCGGAGCAACTTTTTTTAGAAATGGTTCCGACTAAGATTATGGGAAACCGATAGACTGTAATGGAAGCTATCGTACGTCAACCGGGAGTGCTTGACACTCGTTGGCCAATCTAATTGGAACGGGTCAGCCTCACCCCCAGTATGGGACTCGGGCGTATCCTGCTGGACAGGTGAGGCTGCCCTCTCCTTGGAGTCCACGCGCGGCCAACTGCGATTTCTTCGACGACTTGCACACCGGGTTAAACGTGTGCCTAGTTAAAGGCTCTCCCATACTTGGCCGATAACCATCGCCCGATCAGCGGTTGTTCCCGATGCTAGCGTTATACCCTCGTTGCCCTGGAGAATGATCTGGTAGATCGTCGCCAATTGCTCAGCTGTCAGGATCCCCTTAGAAGCGAAGAGCTTGGCGTGTGCCATGATTTGCAAACGATCCACGTCAGAATGGATTTGAGTGTGAATCTGCTTGAGTGCTGCTTTGTCTGTCATTTTGGGCAGATCCTCCAACACCAGAATTTGATCCAGCCTGGCAAAGATAGGTTCCACAGAAGCTTTGACGCTCTCCATCTCGTTCTCTTTCTTGAGCTGAATGGCGCGCTCGACGTCGGTATTTTTGAGCGCCCTGGAAGACGCGGCGACGACCTTGCCGCTGGGTAGCATGAATCGTAACTTGGTTTCATTGGTTACCAGGCCGGTACGGTTATTGCGCGAGGCCGACACATCGAATAGAAACAAGCCATCAACTTGTGCCTGAACGGCTCGGGACAGCAGCTCATTGGCCTTGCCTGTACCCAGGTAGACGAGTCCGGCGACAAGCGTTTGGCCGGCTTTAGTCTTGGGCACTTCCATGCCACCAAACTGACCGGTGTTGGCTCCGAATGCCATACCAGCGGGTTGCGCCTGGCCAAACCCCATACCCAGTCCACCAGGTATCTCTCCACCCGGCGGGTTGATACTCTGGCGCTTTAGCTGTACTTCACAGAACAATGTACCGAAATTCCCGGCGCTACGGCGTTTGCTGAACGCCGCCAGTAGCGCTTTGCCAAAGTCGCCGGTCAGGTCTTCAAAGGTCTCTAATTTTGACGTCGGGCCACCCTGCCCAAAACCTGAATCGCTTGCTAGCCCAGCGCCGGTAAATTGATTGATGCCGATCGGCCGCACATCGGTAACTTGATCATCGGCGGCCAAAACCACGCCTACGGCCAATCGAAGCTCAGTCGTCAGCCGCGGCTTGACATTAACAGCAAACGCATTGGCGGCCACCAAGTCTTCGGGTTTAGAAGTGTGCGGACGATACAATCGAATATGTTTTAAGTGCTCGTTGGCTTCAGCGTCATCGGTTGTCAACACGTGTGCAAAATAAAATCTGTCAGCCTGTTGCCGATCAGCTTCCTTGTAGGCCGCCACGGCGCGGGCCAAGTAGCTGTCCTGTGGCTCTGACCCCAAGGAACCGCGCACTAAGTCGATCACTTGCGCTTTGAGGTTGGCATCCGGTTGAATTGAACTCGGAGGCGGCATGCTGCCATCTTCCAACGCTGATACGACCATTTTCCAGAGCGGTGCCGAGAGCTGCATATCAGCGGTGATTCCATCGAGTCGTAGTTCACCTTTGGCCTGAGCGCTACCATGACAGCTGACACAGTTTTGCTGCACGAAGCTAACTGCACTGCTAAGATCACCTGATGCAGCAACGCTACCAACGCCAAATGGCGTGCCATCTAACGATAATCCGCCGCTAAAACCACTAGGCAAACCGGACTGTTGGACAGTGCCAGTGCCGAGACCTTGATCAAAGAATCCGCTGGATTGATTGAGGTTGCTCATTCCATCCAAAGACATGCCAGCTGCATTGCCGTCCTCGCTGTAAGTTGGCTGCGCGGGGGGCGCTGATGCTTGTGCTTCTAAATTCTGCTGGGCTGCCAATGCAGCAAAGGCGTCCGGTAGCGGTGGGGGCGGGGCGTTGACTACAGGCGGTGGCGGTGCCACAGCCTGTGTATTATCCGCGCCATCACCGCTGCCGCAGCCTGAACTGGATGCCAACAACAGGACTGATAAACACAAGGGCATCCGCTGGTTGCCGACGGCCGGCACAGCGGGCTGAAAGATCATTTTGGAAAACATCGACAGGTCTCCGAAATACGTCACATTCGAGCGCGTTTTTTGGCTGCGGCTTCTCTCAGGCATTATGCTCGCGAGTCCCGCTGTTGTCGAGCATTGACCCGCCGTCGTATGGTCATCGGAAAAAAATCTATAATGCTGTCTGTTACACTGGACCGAGACAGAGTCGTCAGGTCCTATTTAGCGCGAACTTGACAAGTAACTGTCGCATAACCCGAATTGGATTCGACGATGGAAAGCCTAGTTCACCGGTGGCGCAATCACTTAATACGCTCGTTTGTAGCTGGCATCGTTGCCCTACTGCCAATCGCCGGGTTGATTGTGACGGTGGTCTATTTCGAGAATCAGGTGGCAGGTGGTTGGCTCAAGCAACAGGGCTTCTATTTCTTTGGTTTAGGCTTGGTGATCTTGTTGGTATTGGTGTATGGGGTGGGCCTCACAGTATCCACCTTCGTCGGCCAGTGGCTGTGGCGCCGGGTGGATCGCCTCCTGGTTCATCTGCCGATACTTGGCAGCTTGTATCAAACTGTAAAACAGATAGTGGGGTATGCAGAAGGTCCAGGTGGATTATTTCAAAGAGTTGTGTGGGTGCCCGCCATCCAGCCTGGTCGATTTGAAATCGGCCTGGTGACCATGGAGGCCTGTGCGGCCAGCCAACAGCGGCTGGTGGTATATGTGCCCACAGCACCAACCCCCACCAGCGGTCGCCTGGTTTATCTGGAACCCGATAAAGTACAGGATTGCCCAATGACCGCCAGCCAAGCGATGCAACTATTGGTTTCGCTGGGCACGTTATTGCCAGAACAGGCCGACGCTGCACATAATCCAGCATCTTACAAAGACCAGGTTTAGCCAGACAGTGGAAGAAATTATCGACATTACGACGAGTGCCAGTTAAGTTCTGTTGCATCCACCGCCGTCAGGCGGTAGCTGCCGCCTTGCCTCAAAAACATGAAGCCAGCGTTCTGGTGAACGCTGGCTTCGATTTGAAGACGCAACTTACGTGCATGTTCCGCAGGTCACGTGGCGACTAGCAGCCACCGCAGCTCTTGCGAGCGCGGCAACCATGCTTACGGCCACAACCCTTGCTGCAACCACAGCAAGTATCAACCTTAGCACCGCAGCCACAGCAAGCGCTAACGGCACCGCCGCAGCCAGAGCTGCAAGGAACCGTAATTTCTTGAGGAACCATGACGCACTTGCGAACCTGGACTTCCTTTTGAACTTGAACCGGAACGCAGACGGTGTAGTCTTCGGTCTTGGTTTCGGGAACTTGGTCGCAAACGGTTACCGTGTACGACTGCTCTTCTTGAACTTGGTCGTATTCAGTTACCGTGTACTCGCGAGTCTTTTCCTGAGGGACACACACGGTTACCTGTCGTTGACGGGTTTCGGTTTGCAGGCTGCATTGAGAAACCATTCGCGTACGAGTCTCAGTGCGATACTTGGTTACTTGACACTCTTGAGTCCGTTCTTCTTGACGGCACTTCTGTACCGCCACTTGACGAGTCTGAGTTTCTTGACGGCACTTCTGAACCTGTACTTGGCGAGTACGGGTCTCAGTGGTGTAGCGCGTTACTGGCACCGTGCGCGTGCGCGTTTCGGTACGGCACTTGGTAACGTTGTAGGTATAAGGAACTTCGACTCGCTGAGTGGTATAAGTCGTATAGGGAACCTGTTCGGTAACGATGTTAGGCACCCAGACGCGACGGGTAACGGTAGTTGTGCATGGAGCACCACAACCGGCAGCAGCCACGCCACAGCCACCGCATGAGCTAGCTGGAGCTGCACAACCGCAAGAGCTGGCGCAGCCCCCGCATGCCTTGCGGCAACCAACGCGACGACCGCAGCCACGGCCACTATCGCAAGTGCTGACACTGCAACTGCTAGCTGCAGGCACTTCAACGGTCTGGCACTGATAGCTGCCCATGTCACGGCAAACGGTGCGATGTTGAGTCACAGGCACTCGCTGGCATTCAATGCGAGTCGCATTGACAGTCTCGGTATAAGGCACTTGGACCTGATAGCTCTGCTCCACTTGCTCTGTCACAGGCACACACACGGTGTACTGTTGCTCCACCGTTTCAGTGTACGGCACGTTTACTGTGCAACTTTGCTCAACCATTTCGGTGTAAGGCACGTTCACAGTATAAGTGCGAGTTTGCGTTTCTTGATAGGGAACGCAAACCGTGTAAGACTGTTCGACCTGAGTCATAACAGGTACCCGCACAGTGTAGTCCTGGGTCTGAGTCGTAGCGACCATCTCCGTGTAGGTTTGGGTCTTCGTCACTTGACGAGGTACGCACTTGGTTACCGTCCGTGTACGAGTCTCTTCGCGCGGAACGCTCTTCATCACCGTGCAGGTGCGCTGACGAGTTTCCTGCTGCATTTGCGTTACTGTAACCATTTGGGTTTCTGTAACGTACTGAGGTACCATCACCGTGCGTGTGGTATACGTCGGGCCACATCCACAGCCACCATCGGACACAACTGCACCGCAGCCACCTGCTGCTGGTGCCGACCCGCTGCAACTACTGCATTGGGCCTGGACAGAACTAGCGGCTAGGGTAGCCACTAATCCCATCAAATAAAAAAATGGGCGAAACTTCATGAGGATCTCCTCTCGAGGAATTAACTGTGGCCGAAGTGGCCAGCCCGGGAACTCCCTAAAGCAACGTGCTTTAGGGAAACAACGTTGTATTGATTACTTCACCTGGGAAAAGCCATCGCCCGCGAGCGCGTTGGGGGCAGGCAAATGCACTTCCTGCGAGATAAAGTGGGCTCATAAATTTTGGTCTGAGCCAGAGTCTAGCGTACAGGCAACGATTTTCGAGGGGGTGGCGTTATATTTCCCGCATTTTTTCCAGACTACCAGGCAAAAATAGACGAGCGGGACGTTGCCTCAAAAAACCACCACTTCGGAGGGTTTTAGAGATACCTCCACCACCTAACTGGACCGCCCAAATTGGGCCGATCTTCCGGTATCGCCCCGTTTAATCGCTTATTACATCTGCAGGCGTTTGTCCGCTCGCCTGGTAGCCGTGCTACCGCCAAGCGGCCTACCTTTTTTAGGATTGACAGTAACCCAAGAACCGAATCGTTAGTGGTTAAGGAACACCTGTCGCCACCAAACAAGGCAGGGGAAACCGACATCCGCACAATTGCCACACATCCTTTGATGTTGCTGTGGCCCGGTGACACTCCTATGATTAGCCTAGTCACCTTGGAGCCATATGGCCATGTCTCAGACACACCTACCCGTCGATCCCGCTACGGCACCTAACGCCGCCATCGATCAGCCCACACTTAGCAGTGTAACTCAGATGTCGCGCAAAGTACTGATGCTGAGATTGGGGCAATCTAAATTGCCTAGCTCGGACAACAATCTGTTTAATCGCAATTCGGTAGCCGTGGATTCTGTCGGTTCACAGGTAGCAGCCGTAAGTCGCCTTGCTCAAGGTGGTTATATGGGCGTCTATCTAGACGGTGCCGATGCTGAAGCCAACAGTAGCATCATGCGACTGCTGCAGTCGGATCGCATCCTCAATGGGATGCCCGAAGGCGTCGCCCTGGTCAACGAGAACACATTAGTCACTTGGACCAATTCATGTCTCCGCAACTGGTCGCCGCTGAGTGAAATCGTCGGTCAAAATTTCTTTTCAATCTTTGGCAACTCCCATATTCTGGGGCCAGATTTTTGTCCGTTCAACACGGCGCTGGTAACCGGCAAATCCAGCTCCTGTACGTTGCGAACTGAAGACAACAAGTACTACCAAGTGCACGTAGCCCCACTGGTGGATGCCTCCACCGAAGACGCTGCCTTGGTAGCTACCGTGAGTGATATCACGGCCGAGATCGTCCAGCAGCAAAAGCTGGCCGCTATCCATCAAGCCGGACAGGAGCTTACCGATCTAAAACCCGACGAAATTTTCGCCATGGACACGCAGGCGAGAATCAATTTGTTGAAAGACGACATTCGCCGCTGTACAGCCAATTTACTGAACGTCGAAGTGATTGAGATTCGGTTGCTGGAGCAGAGCAGCGGCAATCTTGTGCCTCTATTGAGTGTCGGTATTGATCAGGCAGCCGCCGATCGCAAGCTGTTGGCCAAACCTCAGGGATACGGTGTGACGGGTTACGTAGCGGCGACAGGCAAGAGTTACCTGTGCGAAGATGCCAGCCAAGACGAACTCTATTTACAAGCCTTTGAGGGCGGTGCCAGTTCGATGACCGTGGCTATCATGTTGCACGATACGGTCATCGGCACGATCAATGTCGAAAGTAACGTAAAACGCGCCTTCAATAAGTCAGACCTCCAGTTCTTGCAGATATTTGCGCGGCATGTCGCCGTTGCCTTGAACACATTGGAACTGCTTGTAGCCCAGAAGAACAATGCGGCGCAGCAAAGCTGTGAGGCCATTCATAGTGCGGTCGCCTTGCCGGTCGATCAGATTCTGAACGACGCCGTGAATGTTATCGAAAGACACTTGGGTGCCTCGGATCCCGAAATTGTTCAACGCCTGCAGAACATCCTCACCAACGCTCGCAATATTCGTCGGGTGATTCAAAACGTTGGCCAGCGCATGGCACCGCTGGAAGCGTTGCCCGCTGGTTGCACCCAGCAACTGCATGATCGGTTAGTCGGCAAGCGCATATTGATTGTTGATCCGGACATCCAAACGGTCTGCGATGCACATGCGCAATTGGAGCGCTTCGGCTGTGTTGTCGAATCAGCGCATAACGGGGATGAAGCGGTTAGCATGTTCCGCAATAGTGGTTTAGATCGCTCATATGATGTGGTCATCGCGGCGATCTCTCTTCCGGATTACAGCGGCTACCAGTTGATGTTGCGACTGCAAAAACTGGTCAACCCAGTTCCACTGGCTCTGATGACCGGCTTTGGCTGGGATCCGGGTCATACCATCGTCAAGGCGCGCGAAGCGGGGTTGCCACCCAAGGCCTTTCTGTACAAGCCCTTCAAGCTGGTGCAGATTCTGTCTGCGATTGAAGCCGTGTTGGATTACACTAAGGCCAACTAGGCTCGCCACAATGCACTGGATTTGGCCCTGGTTGGTGTTATTGCTGGCAAGCATTGGCAATTGTGGCTGGTGGCTGTTTTGCTTTAATCGAGTCAACGCATTTGGTTACCCGCGAGCGCTGGCCAAGCTACTCGAAAAAACTTGCATCGGTTTGTGCTTTGCCATCCCCGCCATGGTGGCTTGGCGTAACTGGCCGATCATTCAAGATTGGCTGCAACATCCGAGCCCTTGGCCAGGGCAAACCTCGCTTGAGTTGAACTGTTGGCTGAGCTGGAATCTATGG
This sequence comes from Pirellulaceae bacterium, assembly GCA_019636385.1. Lineage (NCBI taxonomy): Bacteria > Pseudomonadati > Planctomycetota > Planctomycetia > Pirellulales > Pirellulaceae > Pirellulaceae bacterium. The sequence goes on from JAHBXT010000001.1 coordinate 1,166,312, forward strand.
AGTTTGGCGATATTGGGGCCGATGTGGCTGAATTCGCGAAGATGGCTCATTCGACCAGCACAATTGATCGACCAACAAGGCGTCCAGTTTCACGTCCACCGACAAATTCCAGGTGGTTCAGCCGGGAATTGGTCGACGCGACTGTGGGCTCGCTTGCCCATGAACGACTGGGCGCATTTGGAAGTAACTCGCAAGACACTCAAGCTTGAGCGCCAGCCGCCAACGGCTGCCGGCTTGAAGATTGGCCACCTGTCCGACCTGCACTTTACAGGTCAATATCGCGCTGAGCATTATCAATTCGTGATCGAGCGCACCATGGAACTGGAGGCTGATCTGTTGGTCATCAGCGGCGATATTATCGACTTCCAACACTGCTTACCTCTCGTAGAGGGAGTGTTGGGACAACTGGCAGCGCCGCTGGGTGTTCATTTCGTTCTTGGCAATCACGATCGGCGACTTAAAGATTTGCGGCGTCTGATAGAGACCTTGAGCGGATTGGGATTTCATGATTTAGGTGTAGCCGATCGCGTGATTGATCAACCTGATCGAAAGATTCTGCTCACGGGCGACGAAGCACCGTGGCTCAAACGTCGTGGCGGAAACCACCCATCAGCGACAGCCGCCGTGCCAGAAATCGACTCAACTCAATTTCATGGCTTGCGTATCGGTGTTGCACATACTCCTGATCGCATCCACTGGGCGCGACGCAAGCAGTTAGACTTACTACTGGCCGGACATACCCACGGCGGGCAAGCTCGACTACCGCTGATCGGACCATTGGTAGCGCCCAGCCTGCATGGCAGCCAGTTCGCCTCAGGTGTCTTTCATTTACCACCTACACTCATGCACGTGTCGCGCGGTGTCGCAGGAACACATACCGTTCGCTGGCGATGTCCCACTGAAGTTAGTCTGTTGACTTTAGCACATCAGGCCGCCTCCAAAAGTAGCCACCATCGCCAGACGGTGGATGCATCGCTGCGATCCATCCCAGGCTCTTGGCGAGCGTAGCTACGAACCGCCCACGCACGCGACCTCCCGTTGATAATTCATTGGCTTGGGACACAATAGCCGCCATAATTATGCGACAGTATCTCGATCTCATGCGACTCGTCTTAAATACCGGCACGGTCAAGCAAGACCGCACTGGCGTCGGTACGCGCAGTCTGTTTGGACATCAAATGCGGTTCGATTTGGCACAGGGTTTCCCGCTCGTAACCACCAAGAAATTGCATTTACGAAGCATCATTGTCGAACTGCTATGGTTTTTACGCGGCGATACCAACGTAGATTTCCTTCATCAGCACCGCGTGTCCATTTGGGACGAGTGGGCCGACGAACAGGGCCAGCTCGGACCAGTCTACGGCAAACAATGGCGCTGCTGGCCAACCGCCGACGGCCAAACCATTGATCAGATTAGCCAAGTTCAAGATCAAATTCGCAATTCACCTGACTCGCGGCGGTTGATCGTCAGCGCGTGGAATGTGGCCGACGTACCGCGCATGGCACTGCCTCCTTGCCACTTGTTATTCCAGTTCTATGTAGCCGAAGGTAGACTGAGCTGCCAACTATATCAACGCAGCGCGGATCTTTTTTTGGGAGTACCGTTTAATATCGCGTCCTATGCTCTGCTGACGATGATGATGGCGCGCGCTACCGGACTGGAACCCGGCCAGTTCATCCACACCTTGGGCGATGTGCATATCTACACCAACCATGTCCAGCAAGCCGAGCTACAACTGTCGCGCCAGCCGCGCTCGCTGCCGACGATGATGATCCATGGCCAGCAATCGAGCGTACTCGATTTTCGATTAGAAGACTTCGAGTTGCTGAATTACGATCCCCACCCTCATATTGCTGCGCCCGTCGCCGTATGAACATTCACGACAGTGCACTGGTGGACACGGCCCGTCGAGACTGGACTATGGTCGTGGCCATGTCCGAGAAGGGTGTCATCGGCCAAGACGAGCACTTGCCATGGAAACTGAGCAGCGACCTACGGCGGTTTAAGTCGCTGACCATGGGGCAGTGCTTGCTCATGGGCCGCAAGACGTTTCAGTCCATTGGTCGCCCCCTGCCTGGTCGTCAAACCATCGTGCTTTCACGCAGCGGCTGGAGCAACCCGTACCCGCAAGTATGCTTAGCCACCGATCTGGCTCAGGTGGATGCACTGGTCCAGCCTGGCCGACGAGTCATGGTCGTTGGCGGGGCCGAAGTCTATCGCGCTGCGTTGTCGCGCTGTCAACAGCTGTGGATGACGCGCGTGTTGGCTGAGGTAGGCGGCGACACCTATTTTCCAAACATCGACTGGACCCAGTGGCAACTCGTATCCAGCCAGTTCTTGCCAGCAGGTCCGGCCGACCAATGGCCCACCGAGTTTCAGCAATGGCAACGCATAACACCGGGCACACTGTAACTCCAATTCATAACGCAGCCGGAGGTACCGGGCCGCGGGTCGGTCGATTGGCACCTTCGCCTACCGGACAGCTACATCTGGGAAATGCTCGCACCTTTCTTCTAGCCTGGCTGTCGGTCCGTCAGCAACAGGGAACTTTGTTGCTACGTCTTGAGGATATTGACCTTCAGCGGAATAAGCCTGGCGCCTCACAGGCAGTGATCGATGATTTGCACTGGCTGGGGCTGGATTGGGACTACGGGCCGAATATCGGCGACGGCACATGCTGTGGAATTCCTCTACTGCAAACCCACCGTCTAGACCGCTACCGTCAGGTTCTGCAACAGTTATTAAACGATCATCAAGTCTACCCCTGCCATTGCACCCGTAGTCAGATTGCTCAAGCCGCCGCCAGCGCACCGCACGAATCTAGCCTGGCGCAACGAGAAGGCCCAGTCTATCCTGGAACCTGTCGCTCCATTGGAGATTCCTCACAGATCACTGACCTACTGGCCTTGCCTCCGTCGGTGGCTCTTCGCTGGGCATTTGCTGCTGGAACCTACCAGTGGCACGATGGACTGTTAGGACCGCAGTCAGCCTGCCCACAGACGGAGTTAGGCGACTTCGTGATTGGTCGTGGGTCAGGATTGCCTGCTTATCAATTGGCGGTTGTCGTAGACGATCACGATCAGGGTGTTACCGAGGTAGTTCGGGGCGACGATTTGAAATTGAGCACCTATCGCCAACTGGCGATCTTGCGGCACTTAGGATGGGCCGAGCCAATGTATTATCACGTCCCGCTGCTGCTGGATGCCGAAGGGCACCGCCTGGCCAAGCGCCGAGGCGACTCACTCGCAGCTATTCGGCAGCAGGGGATATCGTCACAAACTGTGATTGGCAAACTGGCATATAGCTTGGGACTGATAGACCGACCGCAACCAATCGAACCCAGCGAACTTATCGCTGAATTCTGCTGGTCCAGGGTTCATTGTCACTCGACCAGCAGCTAGCAAGGTTCGCTAGAGCGTAGACCCCCAGCCAAATGCACTTAACCGGTTTAGAGCCTTAATTACAGACGAAAAATGATGTTGCGCTTTTCGAGCGTCCGCAACACGAGATAGCAAATCCCCAGAGACACGCCAAAACCTGCAAACACATACCACAGCGGCGCATCGTTAGGCACAAACGGACGGACCGCGGAATTGACCATGCCATGCAGAATGTAGGCGAATAACGCGTTGACCCCCAAAGTGCGAAACATTCCCAGTTGCCAACCCCACTGGTCACAGATCACAATGCAAGCGGCCAGCAAGACGAGACTCAATCCGCCACCGAATAACATATAGGACCAGGAGCCCGCGCGCTGGTTCATCGTCCACATATTCAAATAGCGGCGCCCCGCTTGATGCCACTTCTCCATAGGCACATCCGCTGGCACTGACGTTTGTGGCATTCCTCCAGCTCGTTTGGCCTCATTCCAGACGGCGTTTCGGGCGTGTACCCAATGTTCTCGGTAGCGCACGGATGCAACCGGTATTTCCTTGGCTGGAATCGTTAGCAAATTCCACCAGGTCCGATCATGACTTGCGGGTGCTGCCTGAGCATCGCTTGCCACAGAGGCAGTTTCTGCGGGTCGCACCCACGGATAGTCCGCCAGGCAGTCGGCCCACCCGGAGCCTGTCGGCAGACTGTTCGGATAGGTGACGGTGCTCAAGCAGGACACGCCGTAACCTAAAATCATGCTCAAGCCTCCGGCTACCAGCATGATGGCTGGTGCGGTGCGCTGACGATGCTGCCACCAGTCGTAAGCCAGTGTGCCCAGCAGCAGCGGCGTGGACCAGGTCATGAATCCCAGCGGCCCCCCGTCGATACCGGGTCGAGTCAGCACCCAGTCATAGTACCACCAACTGGACAGATACGAAAACGCGGCGGCTGACAAAACCAGATAGATCAGTCTGGCCCAGCCACCGGCACCGATCACAGGCACAACCCACAGCGATGCCAAACCGATATGTGCTAACGTTTGAAAGTAATTCTGCTGAAAGCTATTCTTAAGAATACCCCACAGCCCAAGTTCGGTCATTTGTTCCCACGAACCATAATGACCGTCCAGCTGATGAATGACTAGCGCCACGAGCAACAGCCCCAATATTCGGCGCACGATGCGGCCATAGTCGACTGAACCACCCGACCGCTGACGCCGAGCGACGAACGACATGCGAAACCCGATCCCGACGGCAAACAGGAACTGCGGCATGATCGTGTCGGCGTAGCTGCAGTGATTATTCCAATGCTTGAGCGTGGGCAACAGCGCTCCTACAGCCGCAAATGAACCAACAAAATTCACGAGAAACATACCAGCCACGGTGTATCCTCGGAATTGATCCAGTGAAACTAAACGCTCGGCTTGGACAGCTGGCGGGGGCGAGGTGGGTTGACTCAGGATAAAGGCTCACTTCTCTTTGGGGGGCCGGACCGGCACGCTGGAGCAGCTGGGATCGACGATTGGGGCCAGGGATTTCGAAAACTTTCGATGTGCACGTGGTAACGTGGGCGCCGGCGCGGGGCCAAGTTCTTGTTGCAGTTGAGCAAGCTTTGACACCGACTACTGCGCTAGGTCTTGCAAAACAGCTTTCAACCGTCCACGTCGGGAAGCGGGTGAATGGGCACACGGAATTTAACGGATTTTCTCCTAAAGTCTCCAAGATGGCGAGCGGCCTGGCGAAATTCCTGTTGTAGCCAGCCGAGTTGGAACTCCTGGACCCCCTGTGGAACCCCTTTTTGGTTCGGAGAAAGCAAATGTTACGAAAACTGATGATGGGCAGCTTAATTGCTGGTGTCGTGGCTGGAGGATTAGTAGCCACGGGTGTATGGAGTTACGTGCGCACGGGAGTTCGCGTAGCTGGACAATCGGTACGAGATAACGTTCCCATCGATTGGGAAATAAAACGCGCCAGGCAAATGATCGAAGACTTGAAGCCTGAGATCGCCAAGAACTTGCAGTTAGTGGCTCGAGAAGAGGTCAGCGTGCAGCGACTGAGCCAGGAGATCAGCGACAAGCAAGCGGTGTTGAGCAAGGGTCGCGAAGACATCCTGCGGCTCAAAGATGACCTCAAGAGTGGCGCGGTTCGCTTCGTGTATGCTGGTCGCCAGTACTCGCAGCAACAGGTTCGGGACGACTTGGGTAACCGCTTCAAGCAGTTTCAGGTTCACGAGCAAACCGCTCAGAAGCTGAACCAAATCCTGGCTGCCCGCGAAAAAAACCTCGACGCCGCTCGTCGCAAATTGGACGAAATGCTGTCTGCCAAGCGTGAGCTGGAAGTCGAAATCGAAAACCTGCAAGCCCGACTGACCATGGTCCAAGTGGCTCAGACCAGCAACCCAATTTCCTTGGACGATAGCCATCTGAGTGGTACTCGGCGCCTGCTGGACGAAATTCGCACCCGGATTGATGTTGCCGAACGCATGTCGGCCAGCGAAGGCATCCTGGAAGGTGCCATCCCGCTAGACGAAGTGGCTAACAACGACGTGATCCAAGAAATCGCTGACTATTTCGGTGATGGCCGGTCGGAGGTCGAGGCGCTGGTCAGCAACAAGACCAAGTAGGTTGCGGAATTACTGTCGCGGTTGGGCCGGCAATCCATCGGTATTACAATCCGAGGTTAGAATGTTAAGGGCACCGATGCACTGTGAATCGCAGAGCTTCGGTGCCCGATGTGTTTTGCAAGGAACGTATAATGAACCGTCCTCACGGGCCGTTGTCCAAAACCCAGGAGTACCAAGCCTTGGCTGACATAGGTTCACCGTCGATCAGCTCCGCCGGAACCGGCACCAGACGGATATTGTGGATTGATGGCGTTGGCGGCTACCTGATGCTGGACAAAGACGACGTCTTAATTGGCCAAGCTACCGCTGGCAGCAGCGTCGATGTAGGAGTTGTGGGCGACTTGAGCCGCCAAGCAGCCATCGTGCGGCGGCGCGATACCGACTACCTGCTGCAGCCGCTTCAAGATACACGACTCAATGGGAACAGCATCCACAGCCCCCAGTTGCTGAGCACCGGCGACGAGTTGCAATGGTCGGCTCGCGTAAAGATTCGCTTCACGAAACCTCACCCGCTGAGCGCGACCGCCAGGCTAGATGTTGTCAGTCTGCACCGGTTCCAACCGCGTGTCGACGGCGTGCTGCTATTAGCTGATTCGTGCATACTAGGTCCCAGTGCAAGCTGTCATGTCCGCTGTCCAGATTGGACGCAGGATTTGCTGATGTACCGCCAAGGCAGCGACTGGTACTTTCGAACCGTCAACGAAGTCGATGCCAACGGTCGTGCGGTCAAAGGTCAAATTCTGATCAGCAGTGGACTGAGACTTCGCTGGGACGATTGTTCATTGTCCATCGAATAATTGAAGGTATAACGATCAACCAGACCCCTCCAATTAGCGGAGCGATGCCAGGCGTACGCAGCGTTGAGCGGTAGTTGGGAGTAAGCTCGAAAATGATCCTAAAACAACAGCGGGATTTTGCCAAGAATCCCGCAACATCTGCGAATAACCCGGTAACCATTGTGCCATTGAAGATGCCGACGTTTGCCAAGCAGATGTTGCAGGAGTTGAAGCCATGTTCGGGATGTTGTGCCTACCGAAGAAGAAGAATTCTCACGCCGAAACCAAAGTGCTTCCCCCAAACGGGCAACTCGTTCGCGAGGCAAAAATGAAGTTCCGATACGCCAACGGTGACCAGCCATTGAATGGCTTTACGATCAAGCGTGGAGTCGGTGTTGGGGGCTTTGGCGAGGTCTATTTTGCCTTGAACGATGCGGGCAAAGAGGTGGCACTCAAGCAGATTCAGCGCAATTTGGACGTCGAAGTTCGCGGGGTGCGACAGTGCATGAACCTGAAGCATCCCAATCTGATCTCGCTGTTTGACGTTCGCTTCGATCAGAACGAACAGGGCTGGATCGTGATGGAATATGTTTCTGGTCTCAGCCTGCGCGATTTGGTCGACGCGCATCCACGTGGCGTACCTGGCCCAGAAATGATGCGTTGGTTTGGCCAAATTGCTTCCGGAGTCGCCTATTTGCATGACCATGGCATCGTTCATCGCGATTTGAAGCCAGCCAATATCTTCGAAGACGAAGGCTTGGTCAAAATTGGCGATTACGGATTGTCCAAGTACATTTCTAGCTCGCGCCGCGGTGGGCAGACTGAGAGCGTCGGCACGTTTCACTACATGGCCCCGGAAATTGGTAAAGGTGAATATGGCAAAGAGGTCGACATCTATGCATTGGGAGTGATTCTGTATGAGATGGCGACGGGCACTGTGCCGTTTGACGGCGAAAGTAGCCAAGAAATCATCATGAAGCATTTAACAGCCACCCCCGACTTGTCGGCTGTGCCGTCGCCGCTTCGCGAAGTCATCGCCTGTGCGCTGGCCAAGAATCCAGCGTCTCGATTTAGCGACGTGCGGCAGATGCTGCGCCCCTTAGGCATGGACATCGACGATCGTGGATTGTTGGTGCAGGGACTGTCGCCCAGCCAGCCCCCAGCGACTCCTGCGCCTGGTCCGTCCCAAGCTTGGTTTCAGACGGCTCAAGCGCCGCCGCCGGTTGCAGCTGCTGCCGGTGCCGAACCCAATTCGGCCGTACATCAGTTGGGCATGGGAGGAAACTATCCCCCCGCAGCTTCCCCAGCATATACCTCGACATTTCAAGAGCCCATCGCGCGTACGCTCAGCATGTGGATCAGCAGCATTAGTGCCTGGTATCGGAACGATTTGTCTGTGGGTACGCGAAATATCGTATTGGCAGTCGGAATTGTGATGCTGATTTTGAATTCAGGCTTCGTGATTGCCGCTGTCGTGTTGGGGCTGCTGTTCTACTTGCCGTATTATGTACTGTGGCGGATCATCTATGCTTCGCCGCGTCCGGAGCATCCAGGGGTGGCGCAGCGCAGGTGGCACAAGTTGACGTCGGGCCACGCGGTTGCTCAGCGGGCTGCGCAACAGGCACCCGCGCAGCCCGCCAGCAAGATGCAACGCTTCAAACCGATGAGTGCCCGGCAATGGCGGCTGGCCCAGCGTCATCACTTGGCGCAACTATCAAGCTCGGGTTTATGGGCCCAAATTACTGCCAGCTGGCTGAATGCAGCCCTGGTTATTGCCGTATTCAGCTATGCAGTGGGCCTGTTCATGGTCAGCGGCTCACAACCGCTGCAACCAGTGGCTATGAATATCATTTGGACAGCGGTCGTTTCGTTGGTTGCCGCGCTGATTATTATCTGCCTGGGCAAATACTGGCAGAGTCGCGAGGGCGATTGGCCCTTGCGGAGTTTTATTCAACTGTTGAGTGGCTTTGCTGTTGGCGGCATAGCTTATGTGTTAGCCGGCTACCTGTTGATGAACCCTGGCGATACCAGCGGTCCGGCAAGCTTGACCAACGCATTTCAGGTCCAGTGGCCGGGCGCTGACCGTCCGCAATGGGCCAATTTTGCCAACGACAATCAGGTCTTGCTGCTCGGCTACATGGCCTACTTTCCACTGCTGATGGGTCTGGTCGGTTGGTGGAAGCAAGTCGATCCCTTGCGGCGAGTCCGATTTAGCATTTGGGCGGTAACCTGGAGCGTATTGGTAGCCAGCCTGATACAGCAATTAGTACCGTTTCCACAGCCCTGGTGTGCCCTGTTGGCCGGAGGTACCAGCATAGCTGTCCAATTGGCTAGCCCCTGGATCAGCTCGGACGAGCGTTTGGCCATCCCAGCTCCGCAGCACCTTAACCGATAAGAAAGTATGCCATGTGTCAGCGTCTGTACAGCGATGACCGCTGTTGCGTCTGGGGCGAGTCGCCGGTGTGGATCGTTGCATTCTTAATGCTGGTTCTCTCGCCGATTTCAGTCCGTGTTGCCGTAGGACAGTCGTCGGTGGATGTTTCCGTCGAAATCACCGAGCGCGCTGCCGATCATGCAGGCCAAGAAATATCGGCCACGTCAGATTCAAAGAAACCGGAAGCGCTCCAAGAAGCAAAGTCGGCGGACCAGTCCAGCGATGTCGATACTGACGCTGCTCAACCGGCGATCCTGGAGGAATCTGCTACGCTGGAGAGGGAGTCTGCGGCCAACAGCCAACCCTCAACCATCGCTGCCGAAGCCTCCCCAGCGGGGCCAGCGCATCCACTGTCTGTCGAGCCGGGAAGTGCGCTCCTGCCCAAAGATCGGCCGGATTGGACCAACGCTGCCGCAGATTATCAATCGGAAATTCATCATTTCGTCGTCCAGTCCATTCCAACTACGCTTGAAGACGAACTGGATGCCAGCCTTAATGCGGCACTTGAAGCGGCAATGCGCGAGTATGTTGTGCAACTCACATCCAATTCACAGGCAGCACAGATACTCAGCAGTCACCTATCAGCAGACTTCATACGCAAGAATTTGCTGAGAGATGGTCATGAATATGTAGCTCAAATTCAGACTAGTTCCGGCCCACTGTTCCAGAAGTGGGTCATGGTCGACGTGACGCCCGAGCAACGTCGGCAACTAGCCCTGTGGCTGAATCAACAGCGCCAGGGCGAGCGCATCTGGCGTTTGGGACTGGCAGTCGGCGGGCTGTTGAGCCTTTTGGGTCTATCGCATCTGTGGTTGCGCCGTCGCACTCAGCATCAATCTCAATCGCCCAATCTGTTGGTGGCAGTCCAACCAGCGCCAGTCACCGCACCTTGCCGTCGAAGATTCGGGCGAGTCTTGGCGGCAGGCGTCGTGCTGAGCTTGTTGATTGGAACCTTTCATGTTGCTGGAATTAGCGACAGACCAATGAATCATTCCTCCAGATTGGTTCCACCGGTCAAGCTAGAAAAACTCAAAAAACTAAAACGCGCGGGCCACCCAGATTATTCGGTTAAGGATGACGTGCGCGCCGAGATTCGCGATGCGACTGAGGAAATTCGCGAAATCATCCGTCAGCAGCGAAAATCAATGCTTGATAACGACTTGTAGCTCTCAACTGGATAGCCAGCGAGACTAAGAGGAGAATTTGCTGCCCGGTGGATCGCGGTACTTCATGAACGGAATCTTCAGCAGCGGGGTGACGTACGAGTTCTCCTGGGGATCTGGGTAGGTGTCAATGCCGTACACCAAGAGACTGCGATCCATCGTCGTGAAGGTACGAAATAGCCGATCCCAGATCGAAAAAATATTGCCGTAATTGCTATCGGTCTGTGGTTGCGTGAAGTGGTGGTGCACGTGGTGCATATCGGGTGTAACGATTACCCAACTGAGCGCTCGATCTATCCACTGCGGCAAGCCGATGTTGGCGTGATTAAATTGCGACAACACCACGGACATCGACTGATAGAGCATCACCATCCACATCGGTGCCCCGGCGGTCGTGACCGCCAAGGTGGTAAACACAAAGCGGATAACACTCTCTCCTGGATGGTGGCGATTGGCCGTGGTGGTATCCACATTCGTGTCCGTGTGATGGATTAGATGAAATCGCCACATCCATTTGACTTTATGTTCCACAAAATGGGGCAAATAGGCCCCTACCAAGTCCAGCCACAGCAATCCCAGAACCATGAAAACAACAGTGGGCATGGCTGGTAGCCAGTGCAGCAGTCCGAATCTTGAACCCTGTGCCCAATCCGAGATCGTCACCATCACAAACGCGAGACAAAAATTCACTAGGATGGTAGTGATCGTAAAGAAGATGTTCACGCCGGCGTGTCGCCATTTGCTGTATTTCATTTTATACAGCGGCGCGGCGCTTTCGATGATCCAAAACAGCGCGATGCCCCCAACCAAGATCAGCGTCCGGTGGGATGGAGGTATGGTTGAAAAATAATTGATGATTGTGTCCATCGTTAATCTGTCTAAGGGTGCCTGTGCTGTCTGAGGAGTTAAAACGAGCGGCTGAAATGTAGCTACGGCACATTGTCAACTGCCGCTCGCCTTATTGCAATTCGGGATAGGGATCTGCAAAGGCACCCAGCGCTCCTAGCCCGCCGTCAACCTCCAAGTCGGTGGCCGTGACAAACGACGCGGCAGAGCTGGACAGCCACAACACAGCCTCGGCAATCTCAAGTGGCTGGGCCAGCCGCCCCATGGGGTGCCGATTGGCCAGGGCCGCCCGGCCGCCCTGAGCCTGCAAACTGGCGCGGACTAGCGGAGTATCGGTCGCTCCGGGGGACACCGAAACCACGCGAATACCTAATCGAGCGTATTCGACGCCCCACTGCTGCGTTTGCAGCAGATTTGCGGCTTTGATTGGTCCATAGCAGGGGACTTGCCGCGCCGTTCGATGTCCCTGGCCACTGCTCATGTTGACAATTACGCCGGAGCCTTGCCGCAGCATCTGCCGCACCGCATGTTTGGCTAAAAAGGTGTAACCGCTCAGGTTGACGGACAGCATCCTCTGCCACGCGGCGTTTTCCAGCCGATCTAAGGGCACATAGGAATCAGGAGGCTGAATAGCGGCATTGTTCACCAGAACGTCCAGTCCCCCAAAACGCTCAGTGGCTTTCAGAACAGCGTCTGCACACTGCCGCTCGCTGGATACATCCGCTGGCAGGTACAAATAGCGTTCATCGTCGGGCCGGTCTGGTCGAGCCACATCAATGCAGGCAACGGCAGCACCAGAGTCATAAAACGCACTGCACACCGCCTGGCCAATTCCACTAGAACCGCCACTGACGATGACCACGCGTCCGCGATTGTCGTAGGTCAAGCTGCCCGTCGGTCGGCTAGTTTGGTTGTGCTTGTTCAAGAAAAAACTCCGTTCGGATTGCGGTCTTCAGCCGGGGTGCTCTCGATCGACCAGGCACAATTGTGGTAGATTTTTGAAAGTCTGGCGAGTACCACTCGATGACAGCTTCTCGGCAGCGGCAAGGTGGTAGCGAACCGGCAAGTAGACGATCTCATGGAAGGCTGTGTCATGTGAGACGCAGGCCCGAGACTCGATTTACCCCCAATAATTCACAGGACATCATCGTTGCGATCAATTCGGATTGGTACTCGTGGGAGTAAGCTGGCTCTATGGCAGGCCCGATGGGTTGCCGATGGGTTGCAGCGACTGGGCTGGGGATGCGAACTGACCATCATTTCCACCAGTGGCGATATCTCGACGGCCTCTTTAGGCCAGGTAGGCGGCCAGGGGCTTTTCACGAAAGAGATTCAGCGAGAATTGCTGCAAGGCAAAGTCGACGTGGCCGTCCATTCCTTGAAGGACTTGCCCACCATGTCGATACCGGAACTGGTCCTGGCAGCCGTACCCACGCGTGAGACAACCTCTGATTGCCTGATTAGCACTGGCGGACTGCTGTTCGAACAGCTTCCGACAGGTGCACGCGTCGGCACCGGCAGCTCGCGCCGCGCCGCTCAATTGCGAGCCTGGAGACCAGACATTACGATTGCTGATATTCGAGGGAACGTCGATTCGAGGTTACGCAAATTGGATGAAGGGCATTATGATGCGATTGTGCTAGCTGCGGCCGGACTCAGCCGCCTGGAGTTAATCCACCGCGTGACTGAGACCTTGCCGCAAGACAAGATGCTGCCGGCGATTGGTCAAGGCGCCCTGGGCTTGGAGTGCCGAGCGAATGATACTCGAACTCGCGAAGTCTTGAGCCAATTAAATGATGCTACCAGTTACGGAGCCGTCGTGGCTGAAAGGGAGTTGCTGCGCGGGCTTGGGGCGGGCTGCCTGGCACCGGTTGCGGGGCTGGCGATGATGCACAATGGCCAATTGCTGCTGCACGGCCGCGTCCTGGACATCCACGGACATCGACAATTGAACGAGTGCGCCAGCGGCCCGTTGCATGAGGCCGCTACGATCGGAAAACGATTGTCACAAAGACTGCTGGAGCGCGGTGCAGGTGAATTGATAGCTCTGGCACGCGAGACGGCTTAAGGAGAGCGGCCAAATACGAATGCAGCATTAGCTACTCCTAGCCTGATCACCTACGGAGTGTAGCTGAGTCGAACTGGCATATGCCATGAATTAGATGATTGCACCGGCATTTTCAGAACGAAATCGACAAGCACGTCTTTAGAGAGTCAAGTTTGATGTTTGGTCTTCCTGCCCCGAGCCCGTACGATCTAAACTTTTCCACTTTCGGGTTTCCAGTACGGGTTAGCTGGTCGTTTTGGCTGATGGCGGCCGTCCTCGGCTGGGGCTGGAGCCAGTCGTTGGACCAGCTTGCCATGATTTGGCAAGCGGATTCTCCGGGCGCAGGAATGATGCTGGTCATTTGGATGGCTGCCGTGTTCTTAACGATCTTGGTCCATGAATTAGGTCACGCTGTGACTTGGCGACGTTATGGTCAAGAGTCACATATCGTGCTGTATCACTTTGGTGGCATGGCGGTAAACGATTCGTTCACCAGTTGGGACGGGGCCCGAAGGCGCCGCACTTCGGCCGGCGAGCAACTGTTGGTTTCGGCGATGGGACCTGCGGCACAACTGGGACTGGCCGGGCTGCTTTTCGCAATAGGTTTGGCGATTGAAATGCCGATGCAGTTAACTGTCTGGTTGAATTCGCTCGGTTTGAATCTGCCACTGGGCTCAGCACCAAGCACCATTGCTCTCTACGGTCTGTTCGATGCGCTGATATGGACGAGCGTAGCTTGGGCGATCCTGAATCTAGCCCCAATATTTCCGCTCGACGGAGGACAGATTTTGTTGAATGCTTTGGTCATGGCCAACGTCAATCGACCTCGAGAGACCGCGTGCTGGGCATCGGTGATTATTGGTGGCTTGCTGGGTTTGCTAATGCTGACCTACGGTCAACCGATGGTTGGACTGATGTTTTTGATGTTAGCCGTTTCCAACTGGCAATCTCTGCAGCAGGGTGGTGGACTGTATTGAATGCGAAATCGGACCTTCATACAGTTCAATTCCATAGCTTTCGCTTTCAAAGGTTTCGCCCGTGGAAAAAATGTCAGAATTCTGTGTATTCCGTGTTGAACACGTATTGCAATTACCGAAGTAATTTGTATAAATGTTTTTCAAGGACGTAGGTAATTGCAGTTTGCCGGGGTCGACAGGGTGGTGGCCACCACTAGATTCTGGGAAGCGGCGATTTTCTTGAGGTTCAGAGCAGGGGGCGGCTGCAGCGTGTGGCTGCAGTTGCAAATAGTTCTCCTGCTCCTGGTTTTCCGTTATCGGAGGAAGAAAACGTGGCTAAGAAGAAAGCAGCAGCTAAGAAGGCAGCTCCTAAGAAGGCAGCTAAGAAGGCAGCTCCTAAGAAGAAGGCTGCCAAGAAGAAGTAGTTTCGACTACTTACTCACCGAACACGCTTTCTGAACGAAAGCGATCCAATCCGCACTCGACCCGAAGGCCGAGTGCGGTTTTTTGTTTTCTCATGTCCAATGTCCCGGTAGTCGCTGCCTGTAATTTCGTATTGGACACTCCCCAACTCTTAGCTCAATCGTCCCAAACTCCGGCTGGCGAGTCGTCGCTGACGGCAAGCGGTTCGGGACGTTGTTGACAACCGCTCTCACCGGACAAATGGGTGTATCGTCGCGGGGAAATTCGATATGTATGTTAGCCCCTATTTCTTAGTACACACCACCAAAAGTGCTGCTGGATCCACCACCCAATAAATTCCATAAGTGCACAAAACACAAGCACTTACGAAGCATTAACCACGTAGCTTCCGCATCGGATTGCGCTAATCTGAATACAGTGCATATCATTCGCAATATCTAACTTTTAAGCTAGTTGTGAGTCAAATAATTGACCCAATTCAAACTTCAATTGGCTAGAAACTAACACTAGAAACTAGACCGCCGAACGCTCCAACTTCAACGATCAAATCTACAACTTTATGATTGTTGGCACCCTTCAGGGTGACCTCATATTCCAGTCCACCACCCCCCCCAACAGGACCGATTTTATTGATATCAAAATCTTCGAGTGCACCGCACTGACTGACAAATTGCTGACGAAAATCTAACAGTGCTTGTGCAAACGCCTCGGAATACAGCGAGGGCACCATGAGTTGCCGCGCGCTGTTCAGGTCGTCAAACCAGTGTTTGATGAAGGTTTCGATACGGCGCTCGATTTCGGAGGTGTCCGTCAGATGCATTGGAAACTGGTCCATGGGTGGATGCGCAATCGTGAATCGTTCCAGATAGCCGGCATGGAACCAAACTTCGATTGGCAACAAGTTCTTTTCGCCGACCAGAATTGCGTTGCATCGATACCGCTGACTACCTGGTTCGTACTCAACGGTGCGGGCGATGGACACCGGCGACTGCATGTTGCCCGCCTCCAATTTCAGTTGCTGCAAGTATGCGGTTAGCGCGGCTCGATCCACGTGTTGCCGCTGTTGAGGATCTACCAGGGCTAGCAATGGTTCGACACTCGTCTGCATGAACGCGTCGATCGCCGCTTGTGCTCCCTCACGCTCGCCTTCGGCCAGTGGAATTGAGCTGACCGGAAAATCATTGGCGAACTCGCTGGAAAAATCCGTGACCAACAGCGTAGCCGTTTCTGCCGTATCGGTCGGCCAAGACAAGTCGCAAGTCAAGGGCAAGGAATTGCCACTATCAAAGACTGCGGTCAGAAACACCGATGCCACCACAGCCTGGGGCCGAAAAACGTTGTTGGATAGTCGAACTCGATCAACTACCACACTTTTGACTGGCGAGCCTAGTCGTTGGTCTTCGTCTAATTGCTTCTGCAAGTCGGCCAGCGGTAGTTGCTGCTGGAATTCTTGGTCCAGCATACCGTGTGCGGCTTGAACCTGATTGCCTAGCAGTTGCTGCCAAAACATTCTGGCAGCTTCAGGTATCTGAGGGGCAAAATCGAAGAGGTCCAATGTCGATTCGGCAACAGCGGGACCGTAAATCGACATCCCCAACCAACGATCGTCGCCCACGAACTGGATTTCTGCGTAATAGTCCTCGTGATTCCAGCGAACGGGACCAGAAGCCTGCAGCCAATCCTGAAAACCGTTGACGCTCCATAAATCAAAGTCGATTTCCGGCTGGCTATCGCCCAATCGTTTCGACAAGCGGTCCAGGAGAGCTTGCGTCTGAGGCTGGTTGACCATCGCCTGAAGCCTCTCAGGATAGTTGTTTACCAGAGCCTGCGACTCCATTCCCCGACCTAGGTCCTGAAGCAACTTTTGCGTGGCTTTAGCTAACGACGAATGTGAACTCTGGAACGCTTGAACCACATTGATCGCCCCTAACTGTGCGCGACCAACTTGATTGCGCGAGCTCGGAATATTGAAGACGACACGGCTTGTGCAGCGGACCCCGTTGTCCAGTCGGACAATTAGATCGATGTGCAATACCTGGCTTCGCTGTTGAAAATTGTACGCTAACAGGTAATGACGCTTCAGTTCGCAGCTTTCTATCGTTTGCCCGTATCGCTGGCGGAGTTGCTCGCACAACTGTGCCAGTTGCTCAACTTTCACCTGCTCTTGATAGGCTGGTGCGTACATTTTATGAGCTTGTTCGGCCTTGCCAGCGAACAGCGCCCGAGTCAGCGTTTCAGCCTGCTGGACATAGGAAGTTGTATCCAGCGGCTCACGAAAATAGTTGTCAGGTAGAACCGGGCAGTTCATCTCGACGCGAGAAATCTTGCCGCCGACCGCCGTCAGTCGCAACCCGCAGACTCCGGATTGACCCTGCAGTGCCCCGGCCAAAATTCGCGTTCCGGCAGCCTCGCTCCAGGCCATCCAACCGGCAGTTAGCTGTTTATCGGCTAGCGAAGGCCCAATGAACCCTGTGAGCTCTCGCAAGAACACGTCCAGGCAAGGAGCGTCTACTTCCGCTGAGGGCAAGCTGGAAATCAAGGCTTCGGTGGTCGATTGTCGCTCCCGTGCTTGGTGGAAGGCTTCGACCAGCTTGATGTCATTCTTGTTCAAGTCAATGGAACCCGGTTGATACTCAGCCCGACCCACCTTACCGCTACTGAGTTTGATCAAACCGGGTTGCTGCAGATCCGTATCGTCAACCACCTTATCCTGGATAACCAAGCTTCCCTTGAGCGGAAAGGCGGGTGTCTGGACGTAGACCTCGATGCCATCAAAGCCCGTCTCTAATTCCTCGACAAATTGACCATTTTGCAATGCAATTCGGGTTGTCAGCGATTTCGTCAATTGGCGGGCACGAAAGTATCGTACGGTGATTTCGCAGGGGCGCAGCTCTGGGCCCTCCACAATCAGGCGGTTCACTGACCGCTGCACCGCTCGTGCGTCGCCGCCGATAACCACTAGCCATGATCCTGCCAATAGTGCACAAATCTTCACCAATTTAGATCGATTCATCGAACCTATTCCCGTATGCTGACGAAGCCGCTGTTCATGATTGCTACCGCAGCATATCATCGCCTAAAATCTAACTCCGACAACTCTTTCCGTTACACGCAGGGAACAGTGGGCTGGAATTCTATGACTAAGCAACACCTTGCTGGAATCGTACTGATCGCATCTGCCGTTTGGTGGTTTCACGGTGCACCTGTCGCCGCCCAGGAGATCGTGGGCATGAATACGGTTCCCCACAGCCAATCTGCGGTGCTTCGCTGGCGGCGGCCATCCGATGCTGAGCTGGCAGCTCGCGTAGAGCTGTTTATCCAGAACACGACAGATCAACCGCTTGTCCTGAGCGATGTTTCACAGATTCGGTTTGATGGCCAATCCCCCCAACAGCTACTGGCAGCTACGAAATGGGCCTGGCACGATACGCCCGCAGTGTGGGGCCAGGAAACTCTAGCGCTGCCTCCACAAGGACTACTGGCTTGGAAAATCAACGGCTGGTCAGCCAGTTGGGGCGTCGATACACGCCACGACATCGATTTACCTAATGGTCGCCAGCTGAGTTTTGTCGTTAGCTCGCCCAAGGCCTGGCAATCGGCGGTTACTTTCTTAAGCACCAGCGCGGACGGCCAATTATCAGATAATCCCTATCCGAACCAGCTTGTGATTCACGTTCACAACCAGCACTTGCCGGAAATGTTGCTGCGGTCAGTGCGGTTGTGGACCGCAATTCCTAGATCGCAGGGGCGCGTCTTCCTACCCACAACAGAATTCCAGCAGCCTCGGTACTATCCGACCGACGGTCGACTGGCCGGTCCTGGAAAGGCCATTATCGTCGTCGACGACATCCAGGTACCTCGCGAGCAGGTTGTGGTCGAAGTACGATTCCAATCTCGCACTGGCGGAACTGAAGAATCGCTGTGGTCGACGCTGAAAGTCAAAGCCGAACAGTTTGACATCAGCGGTGGATGGATCGCATCACAAGTTGGCAACCGCCACAGCTTAGCGTGCGAAGAATATCTGAAAACTTTGGCCAGGATGCACATCAATACTGGGCATTTCGAGGAGGTGCCAGGATATACCGACAATCCGGAGCTGTATGCCCGCTACCCGCTGAAGCGGTTTAACCGCTTGGCCGACCTGTCTCGTTACGACAACGATCAAGCCCTACCTACCATTCACGCTGTCGAATTCATCGGCGAACCGCAGTTTGGTGGTGGACGCCCGATACCTCCTCAGGAAGTTTGGCAAATGCTGGAGCCTTACCGCTCCAGCCGCTTGCCAACGTCAGTGACGCTGAGCGAGGAACGCTCTTGGCGTTACTACGCCGGGCTATCGGACTATCCGCACTACGATGCCTATCGCGTGATTGCTCCGGCTGCCGATTGGTGGCGTGGCTATGAGTGGGGAGATGCGAAGATCGCTTGGGGGGCACCGCTGGAGACCATCGGTGATATGACGCGCAGCCTACGCGAACATAGCCGACCAATGCCTATCGCATACTGGTCGCAAGGAGCTCACCACGGCTGGGGTAACGCTCTGGTGCCTCGACGGGGTTCGCCGACAGCCGATGAGCTGCGCAGTCAAGCTTGGCATGCGCTGGGCAACCGCATCACGTCGTTGTATTGGTTCAACCTGAGCCTCAAATCGCTGCTGAAATACCCGGATTTGATCGAGCCTATGACGCGCGTCGGCCGCGAGATTCGCTTGCTGGATGAAATCTTCTTGCGCGGGGATGCCTTCGAGTACCGCCGCGAACTGCATGAGGATCGACCAGCGTGGGATTTGTGCAGCATCGCCACCCCAAACGCAGTTCTGTTGACCGCACACGACTTGACCTATCAACCTGACATGCAGGCGCGCGAGTTCCGCTACCAACCACGCGCCGCTGAATTGCGATTTCGACTACCTGAATGGCTGGGAGCTGATGTCCAAGTGTTTGCTGCAGATTCCGAAGGTATACGGGATATACCGCAGCGAATTGAAAATGGTTACGCGTTCGTGTCAGATACCGTTCGCGTCGTGGGCATTTACATCGCCACAGCCGACGTCAATCTACGACAGCAGATGGTCAAGCGGTATAGCCAATTGATACACGACGAGCAGTCTCTGGACTTTGATCCAGCCCATCGCCCTCAAGACTTGCGACAACTTGAATTACTGCTCAAGTAGCTTCCGTTTATGGAAATCATCTTCTTAGCAGGTACTTTTCCACGTAGTGTGGCACTTCTGAGACACTGCCAGACATGGAATGTTGCCTGGCGACCACACTCAGAGGAATTCAACAATTTTTGCTTGCCTGACGTCGATTCGTAACTTACGTTTCAGTTGGCTCTCGATTCAGAGATGAGACGGAGCAATGGCTGAGTCGCATCTGCTTGAACCAGATTTCTGGTTGATTCACTCTGCGACAATACCAACATCGGCCAGAGCCGCGAAGATGCCCGAACACATCCTCGAAAACGGTAGCGGAGAACGCGAATTATGCACAAACCACTGTGGACTGCGGCAATGCTCGTCGGACTGGCTGTAACTGGCGGAACGGTGACAGCTCAAAACGAAATCGTCAGAATCGAAGAAGATTGGGAACTGACCATCCACCATCCTAACGCGGCGATTGACGCACCGCAGGTTACCATTGCCATGATGCCGTTTGCTCAGGCACCGGACTTGCATTTGGAAGTCAACTTGAACTACGCGTTGAAGCCCGATTTTCGTCCGGGCGGAGTACAGGTCCGAGTGACTCACGATGATGAGATTTTGGGGCATATTCATTGTCTGCCGCTGATTCAACTGACACACGAATCAGAGGTCATAACATGGACCGCAGTGTTGCAAAAAGTTGAAGCTGGATTTGCCTTTGGTGTACAGTCGGGCAGTAGCGCAAGTTGGGGCAACTTCGGTGGCAATGGATATTTCTTGCACATTCCGGCTGCCTTCGCTCCCGGCGGCCTGACCGGCTACAACTACCAGCACTCGTTGGCCAATTCCGGAGCCACTTTCGGTGGCAATCGAGTAAGTTCCTTGCGATTGAAGACGCTGCGCATCATTGACCTCAATGGTCAAGTGCTAGAACTTGGTGTTGACCAACCAGCCCAATAGGCCCCAGTATCGGTCGAGTGATTCAAGGAGCTAACATCATGATCCATTATCGTCACCTAGTCCGCTCAACACGTGGACAGCACCGCCAAACGCGACGCGGAGCGGCTCTAGTCTTGGCCGCAGTGCTGATGTTCGTATTGTTCAGTATGCTGGCCTTCGCCATCGATACTGGCTATCTGGCCCAGGCTCGATCAGAAGCCATTCGCAGTGCCGATAGCGCTGCGTTAGCTGGCTGTTGGGAAGTTTATCAGCAGCTGCAGAGCGACCCCGATCTGTCGATGGCTGACATTTCGGAACTAGCTAAGAACTCAGCCAACAACTTTGCGCAATTGAATCCTATCTGTCAGAGCAATCCTAGTCTGAATCCAGGCGAGGTACAGGTCGGCTATGTCGGCCAAATGCGCGGGGATGTGATTTCCAATGACGCCAGCAAACCGTACTATGCGGTTCGTGTCAAGCTGCATAAAAACGAGGATCTCAACGGCAGCGTGCCCTTCTTCTTCGGCAGAATCTTTGGCAATACCAATAAGAATCTAGTTGTAGAATCTACCGCCGTAATGGCCCGCTCGGTTTCCGGATTCAATCTGCCGGCTGGGTCGACGGACACCCTGAACGTCTTGCCCTTTGCGCTCGACCAACAAACATGGGACAACATGTTGACCGCTGCCGGCGGCAGTGGTTCGGACAACTATAGATTCAACGCCCTGACAAACACGGTTTCTCCAGGCAGCGATGGCATCCTGGAAGTCAATTTATTCCCACAAGGCACCGGGTCGCCTGGAAATCGAGGCACGGTAGATATCGGCAGCGCCAACAATTCTACCAACGATATCAAGCGACAAATCCTGCACGGCATATCTCATCAAGACCTGATCGCCCTGGGCAAACCTCTGGCCTTGGATAGCTTCACCGGCACCATGACATTAAATGGCGACACAGGTATCAGTGCAGCCGTCAAGGACCAATTTGACCAGATCATCGGGCAAAAGAGAATCATACCGCTATTTTCTCAGGTGAGTGGGAACGGCAATAACGCCATGTATACGATCACGCGCTGGGTGGGGGTACGGATCATGTTCGTGAAATTGACTGGCAGCATGAGTTCCAAACAGGTAATCGTACAGCCAGCTCCAGTGATCGCTACGTATGGAACCAGATCAACAAACAGCCAATCAAGCAACTACGTGATGAAGCCGGTGACACTGGCTGAATAGTTTAGCGCTTGCATTCAGAATTTGATTTGCCCAACATCCTGGACATCAATGCCATGAACAAGAATAGAATTTGCGAGCCCAGGTTAAGCCGACGTAAAACGCAACGCCGCAGGGGTGCTGCCACAGTTGAATTTGCCGTGATCGCTCCACTGATGATGGTGTTGACCATGGGCATGATCGAAGTGGGCCGCATGGTGATGGTCAAGCAAATTATGGTCAACGCCAGCCGAGAAGGCGCACGACTGGGAGCATTGCCAGGCGTCTCGAATTCCGAAGTGGTGGCTCGAGTTCAACAAGAGTTGGCGGGGTCGAACGTCTCGGGAGTGCAGGTGAACGTCAATCCAATTGGCTTGGCCGTCGCTGCGGCCGGAACACCGGTAACGGTATCGCTGTCTGTACCTTCATCGTCGGTGAGCTGGCTAGCGACTCCGATGCTCCAATTCAGTTCGAACCTTCAAGCCTCGACCACCATGCGCCGTGAAAGCGACTAAGCTGCAACTACGCTGGCTGTCGCGAGGCTGGCAACTACCGGTGGCTACACACGCCACAGGGTGGCCCCTGAAACCTTTTAGCCCTGCAGTGCAGCCGCGATGGCATCGGCTAGCGCTGGTAAATTGGCCGAAGTGATACCAGCCACATTGATCCGCCCGCTGCCAACGATGTAGACGCCACGTTCGCGCCGCAGCCAGTCAACCTGCATTTGAGACAGGCCACTGAACGAAAACATTCCGCGCTGCTTGAGCAGGAACGAAAAGTCAATCTCGCTCTGGCGAACCGCCATAGCGGCCACCAATTGCTGTCGCATGTCGTGAATTCTGCTGCGCATTGCAGTCAGCTCGGTCATCCACAACTGCTTTAACGCTTCGTCCTCCAAGATCGTCGCAATCAGCGCACCGCCATGCCGCGGAGGATTCGAGTAATTGGTACGGACCACCTGCTTGGCGCTGCTACCAACGTTCACAACATGCGCAGGCGACGCACACACGGCCAACAGCGCACCGACCCGCTCGCTGTAGAGTCCAAAATTCTTCGAGAATGAGCTGCACACCAAGAATTCCGAATGTTGTGCGCCAATTGCTTTCAGACCAATGCGATCCTCTTCCAGGCCGTCGCCGAATCCATGGTAGGCAAAGTCTATCAGTGGCAGCATTTTCGTTTCAGCAGCCAACTCAGAAATCAGCTTCCATTGTCCAGCATCTGGATCAATACCCGATGGATTGTGACAGCATCCATGCAGGCAAATAACATCCCCCGGCCGGCCCTGGCTGCGGAGCGTATCAAGCATGGCTGAAAAATCGAGCGACTTCTTGTCAGCAGTCAGGTAGGGATAACTTTCGACGACCAATCCTGCTGATTCAAACAGCCCCACATGATTAGGCCACGTTGGATGGCTGACCCAGACCCGAATCGGGCCGAAGTTTTTGCGCAGTAGATCCGCCGCTACTTTCAAAGCTCCCGTGCCGCCGGGCGTTTGCACCGACGTGACTCGATCGCCAGGAACAATACCATCCAATGCCAGCTTGACTGCTTGATTGCGAAAGGCGTTTAAGCCGTCAATGCCCAAGTAGCCTTTGGTCTGCTCGGTATCCAGCAGTACTTTTTCAGCTTGCTTGACACACTGTAGAACCGGAGTTCGCCCCTGATCGTCTTGGTAAACTCCAATGGTCAGATTGATTTTATTGGCTCGACTGTCGCTGGCAAAGGCATCAGACAAACCCAAGATGGGATCGGGTGGCGCGAGTGAAACTGTATCGAACATGGCGACTAGCAAGTGCTCCTTCGTCAGTTACGTGGATTGAATTGGGTGTACCAGCATCGCCGGAAAATGGCAGGCGGTCTAGTGGGCAACCAGATATTCAGCAAAACGCTCAGGACCGTCCGCAGCCCGTTAATGTCTAACGAACAGAGCGATTATCGGGGCCTAAAGTTCATCTGGTTTTTTTGACTAGCGGCTTGCCGCGACCTATATTTCAACGGGCCTACTTCGCGCATGGATGGTAGCTGGTGGCATAATCGGTCAACGGAGGGCTTGTTACAGGCGAAACCGATGCCACCGCTTCGAGGTTGCTGGCCTAGCAGCGAATCGCAGATGAGTTTTTGATGCAACTCAAGCATCGGGGCACATCTGCTGAGGATTCGATATTCCATGTTGCCAAGAAGTCAACTTCCTCGGAAGAGCCCAGATGCCGATATCCGTGAGTGCCAGCCGTCTCCGTCTTGCTTACCTGAGGCCGTTTGCCGCGATTCTTTTATCCGCAGCATTTCAGCCCATCACATGGATTCAGGCTGCTGAGCCCCAGACCGCACAAGCTGGGAGTATTAGTGCCGCCAGTTCTGTACAAGATCCGTTGGCCCAAGGCTTAGATCTGGAGCACCAGCGAAACTGGATTGACGCCATTCATTACTATGAATCCGTATTGCGGCAAACTCCCGATAATGCACAAGTCCGAAGACGACTTCAAATCTCGCGTTTGCATCACGATGTCGTGCGCCGCTGCTCGGACTCGGCCATCGATCAATTGATCTCCACCGTCAGTCCGGCTGCCGCATTGGACCTGTATTCGGAAGTGCTGGCCAGGCTGGAGATGAGTTACGTCGATTCGGTTCAGTTAACTGAGTTGATTCGCGGAGGGACCGCCTATTTCGAAGTGGCGCTCACGGAACCAGCCTTTATTGATGCTCAAGTTCACGCCGGACGGCGAGAACGTGTCGAACCGTTTCGCTTGCAAATCCATCGGCTGACGCTGGCCCGACCCGTCCACGCTCGCAGCGACGCACGGCAGTTGGTAGCCCAAGCTGCAGAAGTTGCCCACACAGAACTAGGTATCAAGCCCACCGCGACCATCCTGCAATTCGCTTTGGGAGCGATTGGCTTGCTGGACCCATACTCAGCATTCTTATCGCCTGCTGAACTGAACGAAGTTGAATCTCAAATCGAAGGCAATTTTGTGGGCTTGGGAATCGCCCTTGAGCCGCATGTTGCACCGCTACGTATCCTGAATGTCATTCAAGGTGGACCGGCCCGCGAAGCCGGCCTGCAACCCGACGATCGCATTCTGGAAATTGGTTCCATTCGCTGCATTGACGTCGGAGCCGAACGAGCTGCGGACTTATTACGTGGCCCAGAGGGCAGTCAAGTGCGGTTGTTAGTCCAGCAACGCAACGGACAATTGGTTGACAAAATCATCGCTCGACGACGCGTTGAAGTGCCGAGCGTGGAAGACGTTGGACTGCTAGACACAGAACGCAAGGTGGCGTACTTGAAAATCAGCAGCTTCCAGAAGACCACCGCACAAGAACTTGACGAAGCACTGTGGAAGCTACACCACCAGGGAATGCAGAGCTTAGTGATCGACCTGCGCGGCAATCCCGGCGGATGGCTGGACGCTGCAGTGGCTGTGGCTGATCGCTTTCTGAATGAGGGAGCAATCGTTAGTACGCGTGGTAAGAACGGCATTGAAAATCAAAACTATGCGGCACATCGTTCGGGTACTTGGCAAGTTCCATTGGTCATGTTGATCGACGATCAATCCGCAAGTGCCAGCGAGATTTTAGCCGGTGCCATTCGCGACAATCAGCGCGGCGCACTGGTTGGCTGTACAACTTACGGCAAAGGCAGTGTTCAGGGTCTGTTTCATACCAAGAGCCTCAATTGCGGAATTCGATTGACGGTTTCCAAATTCTATTCGCCTAGTGGCCAAGCAATCAGCGAATTGGGTGTGTCACCGACAATCGCCGTGGATGGCGAGTCCCGAGACTACGTGACCGCTAAGCCTGTTACTGGCCGAGCTAATCCCCAAACCGATAAAGCTCTGCGCATCGCCCTGCAAGAGGCCCATGCCAGTAGTTACGTCGGACTAGTCTCCACGCGCGCTCGATAGCACTAAGTTACATCGACTGCTTGAATCCGAAAGAGTCTTCCAGTCTTGTCTGTGCGTGGCCAGACGATTATGAGCGCGTATCGACTGAAACAGTCAGGATGATCTACGTCTTGAGCGAATGTCATAAGACTTCACTCGCGGGAAGCTCACTGAATTGCTCCTGAATAGCCCGGAATAATACAGTCGCCTTTCAATCCGACAGTGGTTCAATTTCGCAGTAGTTAGCACCGTTGGCCAGCACAGAGAGTTGCAGAGTCAACGTGTGTTCAGAACCGATGACCAAGTTGTCCTCATGCGTCATCTTCAATTGAGATCGCTCAACGATGTCGGCGATCTCCTCCGGTCGATAGACCGTGCCGCGATCGCCTAATAACCTAGCTGCTTTCTCTATCTCGGCGAGCTGACTTTCCTGGTGCACATCAGGGCGATCACGCAAAGTGAGCGCCGCGTCGAAGTAGCTGTTGTGTTGCTTGCTAAATTGATACTGACGAACTCGCACGGACGAACTAGTCAGCCCGGCCAATTCCAGCCGAACTTGAAAACGATCGTCCGAGCGGGACTGGGTATCAGCCGCCTGGTGCGCGTAGGTTAGCAAGCGGATCGCGTTTCCGGAACGCGAAGCGAAACCCGACACGACATGTCCCGCGACCAACTGCTCATCCAGCACCCAAAAGGGTGATTCCATGCGCGCCAGCAGGCCAAGGAAATGCAGGATCGGCATGGCGATCGTCTGTTCCTGATCCACTTGGCCATTACCCGTCTGGTCGATCGCAATCACCCGAGTCGCGGCGTTGTGTCCACCAAAGTTGCGATTTGGCCAGGGCCAAAACGTGAGTATCGAATCACCTCGGTCAAAGCGCTGGTCCTCGGTCGCTTTCCGCAGCAGTCGCCGGGCCACATCGGCACACCACGTGGAAAAATAGCCGTTCCCGAGGTAACTATCGGCGGCCGCTCTGTCTGGTGGCGGATTCCAGCCCGGGCAGGATTCCAGCGAATGCACGGCGAGGCCTGAGAAAAAGTCCTGATCAATCTCGAGTGCCAACTCCTTGGCGCGAATCAACTTGGCAGCCATCGTGGCTGAGCTGTTGTAGGCATGGACCGAGATGAAGTCGCAGGGGCTACCGCGACCTGTGGCCCGACACAATTCTGTTACCCGCTGGGATCGCTTTCCTTCAAGCCGAGAATCTTGCAAGGCGGCGTTGTACTGGAGTGCCCCCTCGCGCTGGGCGCTGGGCGAACAGTGCGCGAGGAATCGCTCCAGCACGGGTTGCTCAATATGAACGCCGAAGATCGCTCCGATCTCCAGCCCACCGACCTGAACTAGCGTGGAATCGTATCCGCGATCCTCGAAGGCCCTGAGCACTGCATCTACGGTGTAGTCATAAAACTTCTGCAGCTCTTCCCAGTCACCGCTCCGCCAGAAAACGCGAGCCAGATCTGGTTCATTGAAGACGCTCCACAAGAAGTCCAGGCAAGCATCACCATAGCGCTCGATCAGCCGAGTCGTGATGGCGTGCACAACCTGATGATGCTGGGCATAATCCTTCGGATAGGTCCAGTTTTGACCATCGACAGACAGGTCGCCAGGTGCATCGGCAAAGTTGACTATGAGGCGATGCCCATAGCGACCATATACGAGGTCCCATTCCTGGTCAACGCGTCCCCAATAGTAGCAAGGCGTTCCCACCGGACGATACTTTATGAGGTAACAACCCCCATGAGGAAACAGACCGGGCGCGAAGGAAAGTTCTTCTTCCGGCAGCGGAGCCGCGTAGCCCAGCTTCCATCCTCCCTGGGGTTCCTTCAATCCAATGACGCGAAGAATTCTTGCCTGGAGGTCATCACGCACGATCTCCTGGACGATCCCCCTGGCGTGATGGACTCCGTCTGCGATCAGCACTTCCTCTCCCGTGGAGTAATCGCCACTCAGCGGTCGATCCGGCGGAATCCCATATTGCTGGTGTCCAAAGAAGTCTTCCAAGTGCACCAGCTTGCCAGATTCCGCCTCCTCAATGCGCACCACTCGGCGGGTTTCTCGCTCGCGCACGAGATTGGGCAGTCGAGGAGAAATAAACTGCGGCTGGTGCTCCATGCCGGTCAGCCAGAAATCCCGCTGCCAAATCCACGCGTTGGGCGAATTCCTTCGAACCTCGGCCATCAGCTCGTAGGTGGGCACCATGTTCGAACCACTGGTCGCAAAGCTGGGTTTGCAAAAGCCGCGGAAGAAACCTCCTTGCCAGCAAACGCCGAATTGGGACAAATCTAGACGGAAGTTGAGGGAGTGTACCGCGCCAGGCTGTGCTTCCGTGGTGAAGTACCAGCTTTGCCCAGCCGCCTGCAGTTCAGAGCCACTGTTCGTCCGAGCTGAGACGGTCAGCCGATAGCGTGTGGCCGGGCGAAGCTTTACCGCCGAATCGAAGCCGTTAGAGGTCATGGCCTCAGAGTCGATGTTCAGGGCCCAAGCGGGAGAGCCGGCGCGGACCGGTTGCAAACTTCCAGAATATCCCGGAGCGAACCGCAGGCCCGGCGCGACCAACGCAATTCGGTCTCCTTGTGGATCGGCAAGAATCACTTCGAGCGACTCTTCCAGCAACCAATCCTCGGTTGGCTCGACAAACCCCAATTGAATAAAAAAACTGGTTCGTACCGGAACATGTTCCGCATTTGGGAACGGACGCGGATAGCCATAGGGATCGGGATTTGCTCGCAGAATTTGCAGCAGTGGCGAGTCTGCGTGCGCAGGTGCCAACTCAAACAGGGCCACATGAGCCGCTAAGAACCACCAGCCCTGCCAACAGAACGAACTGATGAAGCGAACAGCTGGCCCCATTCCCAGCGGCTGCCATGAGCTCCGCAGCACCCCGTTCACGCTAAACCCTCACGGTCGAACTGAAAATAAGGATCACACCAACGTGAATGACAGTCATATTTTCGGCATATTTTCGGCGAAGTGTCGTCTTCAGCTTACCACTTCGTTCCGACGCTTCAATTCATGAGGAGATGGCCTCGCAATTGTCGCTAATCTTCACCGATGGATTGTGCACGGACGACACACAGTGCGCCATGGTACTAGAGACTGCGGGAATTTAGCCATTCCAGATTCAACGCAACGGCAACCAAAAGTTGCCGTTGGCCGCTACGATACAACCCAGGGAACCAAAGGATAGTATGTCTGATCGAATTAACAGTCTGTATACTGAATCTGCAATGAGACCGACCCTGGGATGAAGTTTGGTACGGATTGGCGGTTTGGAGTATGCGGATTGTCTATCTGACGGCTGGCGCAGCCGGCATGTATTGCGGCAGCTGTTTGCATGATAACGGTCTGGCCAAAGCCTTGATCCAGCGCGGACATGATGCGTTGTTGGTCCCCGTTTACACGCCCATCACGACCGACCAAACCGACGTTAGCCAACCACGACTGTTCTACGGTGGGCTGAATGTGTACTTACAACAATTATCGCCGCTGTTTCGCTGGTTGCCAGCTTGGAGCGACGCCTTCTTGAATTCTCCCAAGCTGGTCGGTTGGATCGCCTCGCGAGCGATGGGGACATCGGCGGCAAATTTGGGCGCGTTGACGGTGTCGATGTTGCGCGGAGCTGAGGGCCGGCAGCGGAAAGAAGTGGTCCGCATGGGTCAGTGGCTGAAATCGTTGGCACCGGATGCGATTATTTTTTCTAATTTGCTAATAGCCGGCAGCGCCCCTTGGCTGCGCGATCAATTGCCCGATAGCCGATTGGTGGTCATGCTGCAAGGCGATGACATTTTTTACAATGGACTGATCGAACCATACCGCTCACAAGCGCTCACCGAGTTGCGGCGACTGGCTAGGCAGGTTGACTTGATGCTGCTGCATAGCCGCCAGTACCAGCAGCGCATGAGCCAGCTCTTGCAAGTCCCCGAATCTCGCATGGTGGTGTGTCCGCTGTCGGTCGACTCGGAGGATTTACTGGCTATCCAGCGAAGCGCCAATCCAACTCGTCCACCGGCCGTCGGTTTCTTGGCCCGGCTAGCACCTGAAAAGGGGCTGCATCAACTGGTGGACGCTTTTATACAGCTTAAGCAGGGCCAGTCGCTTGCTCCTAAGATTCGCCTGGAGATCGCCGGTTGGCTGGGAGCGCAGCAGCGTGACTATTGGCAACAACAGCAAGAAAAACTGGAGCGCGCTGGGCTGCGGGATGACTATCGCTACTGGGGAATTATCGATCGGCAATCCAAGATCGAGTTTTTGTCGAACATTGACCTGTTGTCTGTTCCGACGACCCACCCTGAGCCCAAAGGTCTGTTTGTATTAGAAGCGCTGGCGGCCGGAGTCCCCTATTTACTGCCGGCTCACGGTGCCTTCCCGGAACTGCATGCTCGCGCTGGAATGGGGAAATTGCACCAGCCCGATTCCGTTTCGGATTTAGCTGATAACCTGCAACAGATGCTGGGTGATGTTGGTGCCTTGCGCGCGATGAGCGACGGTTGTCGCGAATTTGTTCGCCAACAGGCGACAGCCGATCTGGGAGCGGCCAGCGTTGAACAAGCGCTAAAGCAGCTCATGGCAACCTAGCGGTACAACTAAACTTTCCCGGTTTGCCAGACCAATTGCTCACAGGCGCGCAGCATGGCTGCCAGCGAATGAGCATCTGCCAGACGATGATCAGTGCCCACAGCCAACAGCGTTTCGGGCGGCAGTGCACTGCGAACAATCAGTTCGTGAGAATCAGCAAACGGAATCGTTTCGTCGCCCGGACTGTGAATCACAATCGACTGCGGCTTAATGCGATCGGCACTGCCCCAATGTTTCCAGGCTGGACACAACAAGACCAAAGGAATTGGCCCGCTGTTAATATTCATCGCCACTGCCCCGCCGCGCGACGATCCGACAACGACTTGTGGAACATGGGTGTCCAATGCATTTTGAGCGGTCTGGACGGCCAGTGCAAAATCGTCGTCGTTCAAGGCTGGATTGATGACTTCGTGGCCTTGCTCGCGTAGATACGATGGCTTGAGTCCACCTACGACACTTTGCCAACCATGCAGGAACAGAATTTTCAAGGAGCGATGCCTCGCATAGTACCCTTCAGCGGCCAGACTACCGCTGACTGTCCCCGCCTTGCGGTGGCTATCCCCTCCCACCGTGACACCAGCGACAACTGGCCCTCAAGGATTCGAACCTTGACTAACTGATTCAGAGTCAGTCGTGCTACCGTTACACCAAGGGCCACCGCAGTGCTGTACAGACTATGCAGCCCGTAAACTGCGGTCAAGACCACGGCCACCCTTGGAAGCATGGCAACCCGCCAAGACTACTCAGGTCTTTCCGCTGAAGTGAGCTTTTTGCGCAATTGATCGATCTCGTGCCGAAGCTGCTCGACCACATTCTTCAGCTGCGTGATCTCTTCGCTTTCTACTCGCTGTTTGGCTATTTCTGTGGCTTGTTCAGCCGTCTGGCGAGCCTGTTGGGCGTGTGCCCGCGTTTGCTCAGCAGCCAGTTTGGCCTGCTCTATCAGCCGCTGACGGATTTGATCGATCTGTGCTTTAGCCTCTTCACTAGTTGCCCACTGTTTTGCCAATTCGGCGCCAGACTCTGCCCCCGCAAGGCTGTTGCTGATTGCTTCTTCAATCGGCCCCGCGTATTCACGCTTAATCTGGTCCAGCCATTGTCCCAATTGTCTCTTGCCTTCTGCAGCACCTTCCCCCCCCAGCAACTGGATGACCTCAGCCAATTGCGATATTTGGTTCGATTCAGCAGACTTGTCAGTCGCGCCTAAGTTGAGTGCTGAACGCAACCAATTGCCAATATCTTCGGGAATCTGATCCAATTGGTCTTGAGTCAAGGTTTTCGTCTCGTCGCCGCGCCGCAAGGTAATCTCGGCAGGCTGCCCTTCTTTTCGCAATACGCTAACTTCGACTTCCTGGCCATTCAGATTTCGCTTGAGTTGAATATTCACATCGCCACAGATGGCCTCGCACAGTTTGGGTGAAATGCGAATCATCGACGGATCGCCAAAACGCAGTACCTTTAACTCTTTGCCGTGCGGAGCTATGCGCACCGACACGTCCCCCAATTCTTTGGTCCAATCGGGGTGCTGGAGAATGTCCTGAGAACGCAATTGAGGTACTACGGCGATTTCTACTTCACCTGCCTGACGTTGGATGCGCAGCGCGAGTGGCCGATCGGCTTTGGCCGTCGCCATAATCCGCACCAGCTCGGATGGATTGTGCAGCAATTGTCCGTCAACAGCCAAGATCACGTCGCCCTTTTTCAGTCCCGCACTGGCTGCGGGGCTATCGGGATGAACTTGATCTACTAACACACCATGATCGCTGCCCAAAAAGGCTGCCAGATCATCGCCCACACTTTTGAGAGCGATGCCTAACCACAATCGTTGTTCCGCAGAAGCTGTTTCTTGGCTTACGACGCTTTCAGAGTTGTTAGTCGATTCAGGTGCCGGCGCGGAACTAACGGCTTCTGCGGCACCCTGCTGAGCCCAACTTGAACTAAGGGAACTGATCGTCATACAGCCGGTCACTAACCAAGCAAGCACCAATGGTCGCCACATAATCGCTTTCCTTTTGTCTGAATTTGAGTGTGATTGATGCGCCAGCCGCGTGTGTGCCTGCATCGCTAGGCAATTTTCCTCGTCCACGCTCTGGCGTTAGTATGAAAATACGGTGGGCTCGATGTGCAATTGCTGAACTGGAACCAGAACCGATGTGCCATTGTCATAGTTGATGGGAATGAGCGCACTGGAACTACTGACGCGAATCTTACCTGTTCTTTCAAGCTCTTTGAGCCGATCCGGAATCTGGCTGTCTACCTGCAGCCACTGGGACCATGAGTTGCCGATATCTGCCGGATTGTTGCTAAGATTTTCATCAATGACCCAGCGATTGACTGAGCCAGTCGATTGATTCAACGCTTCCAACTGCGAATTGGAAGGCACCACTGCATCCACCCGCGCCAAGTCAGTGTTTTGGGAATCTGGCTGTTGAATAACCGCCATTTGACTTCCGAAGCGACTGCCCTGCTGTGCCCCGTCGCGGATCGAGGAAGCTAGCCAGCCCACGCCAATCCCCAGTAGCACCAACGCCGCCACCGCAGCCCACTGATGCGACGACTCAATATAGCTCTTCACGTGTATCAGGCTGCTGCCGGCCGGCGCGGTTATGTCCTTCGATTGCAAATCAACTTGCCATGCACTCGAACCGCGTGAGGCACAGCCCTGTTGCCAGTCCACGCTTTGGCCTGCCAAAGCCTGTAATTCCTGAGTCACTGCCTGCTCTTGCAGGAACGCCAGCGCGCAGTCACGCCACCGGTCGGGTTGAGCATCCAATTCGGCTAACGCGCGACGATACTCTGGACCACTCAGCTCGCCACTGACCAGTTGTTGCATTAGTTGTTGATAGTATTCATCAGATCTCATAGCTTCAACTCATCTAATCCAAGGCCAGCGCGCGGCGCAATTGGCCTCGCGCTCGATGCAAGCGACTTTGCACCGAGCTGGCGGTGGCACCGACGCGGTCGGCAATTTCCGTGTATGAAAGTCCTTCGACATATTTCAACACCAACAGTTGGCGTTCCAATTCACCTAGTTGCCCCATGGCGGCACGTACCATTTCCTGTCGCTCTTGGCTCAACAGAAACTGCATCGGACTCGCTGACTCTCGGCCGACCGAGCGATCTTGAAACGACCGCAACAACTTGCGCCGCCGACCAGCTTTTCTACGAAACAGCATGACCTGCCGCAACGCGACTCGATACAGCCAGGGCCCGATACGCTCGACCGGCTGATTTCGGGTAACTTGATTGGCGGCAGCCAGAGCAACCTCTTGCATCACCTCTTCGACTTCATCCAT